>NZ_AJSX01000047.1 GCF_000262245.1 Pasteurella bettyae CCUG 2042 | reverse complement strand
AAAAATTTAAAAAAATTTTATTAAAAGCTGTTTTTTTATACTTATTGTATATTTTCTATATTAAAAATTAATTATTTATATGTTTTATGATTCTTGGTAATTCGCTAATAGACTCTAAAATATAATCTGCCAGTTTCTCACCCTCTTCGGTTATGTGCTTTCCTGTTTTTACTAAAACTTTATATTTTATATGTGCAGAGTTACCAGCTTGAAGATCTTCTATTTTGTCTCCAACCATAAATGACTGGGAAGGATCAATCTTTAAGTCCTTAATTGCCTGTAGTAACATGCCTGGCTGGGGTTTACGACAATCACAAACTTGTCTATATTCCCCTTTCCCTTCTGGATGATGTGGGCAGTAATATATACCATCAAAATCGACTTCTCGGTCAGCTAGCGACCAATCCATCCATTCTGTTAAAGTTAAAAATTGCTCTTCGCTATAATATCCTCGGGCAATACCCGATTGATTAGTTACTAAAACAAGTAAATATCCCATTTGTTTTAATTCTTTTAGCGCTTCAATACTTCCCTCAATAAATTCAAAATCATCAATCTGGTAAACATAGCCATGATCTATATTTATAGTCCCATCACGATCTAAAAAAATGGCCTTTTTCATATTGTTTTCCTTTTATTTTTTATTGTTTTTAATATTGAGATATTATCTAACTTATTATTTAACTTAGCAAATTAAACCTAATTAATAACATAACATTATAAAAAGCATGCTAATAATTATTGACAGAGCTGTCTAGACGTCTAAAATACTTTGAACCTATATAACTATATTACAAGTAAGAGATAAGAAAGGGCTTATATGATTAAGCTAGAAAATATTAATAAAGTTTTCAATGTTGCAGGGAAAAGATTAACTGCATTAGATAACGTCACCTTAAATATTCCAAAAGGTCAAATTTGTGGTGTGATTGGTGCTTCAGGAGCCGGGAAAAGTACTTTAATTCGTTGTGTCAACTTATTGGAAAGACCTACCTCAGGAGCAGTGATTATTGATGGTAAAGATCTTACACAATTAACGGATAAGCAATTAATTGCTGAACGCCGTAATATTGGCATGATTTTCCAACATTTTAATTTGTTAACCTCCGCTACCGTCTATGACAATGTAGCACTTCCACTCACTTTGGAAAAAATGCCGAAAAATAAAATTCAAGAAAAAGTGACCGCACTTTTGGATTTAGTAGGTTTAACAGATAAAAAAGATGTTTATCCTGCCAATCTTTCTGGAGGACAAAAACAACGTGTAGCGATCGCTCGAGCACTTGCTAGCGATCCCAAAGTATTATTGTGTGATGAAGCAACGAGCGCATTAGATCCCGCAACAACAACATCTATTCTTAAATTATTAAAAGAAATCAACCGCACTTTGAATATCACCATTCTTTTAATTACTCATGAAATGGATGTTGTTAAAAATATTTGCGATCAAGTGGCTGTTATCGATAGAGGTAGACTTGTTGAACAAGGTTCAGTTAGTGAAATTTTTTCTAATCCTAAAACAGAATTAGCTCAAGAGTTTATTCATTCAGCATTCCAAGCAAGCTTGCCTGATGAATATTTATCTCAATTAACAGATACGCCAAAGCATGCTCAATCTTGGCCAATTATTCGTTTTGAATTTACTGGTCGTTCGGTTGATGCACCGTTATTATCACAAGCTTCACGAAAATTTGATGTGTCATTGAATATTTTAATGTCGCAAATTGATTATGCTGGTGGTACAAAATTTGGTTTTACTATTGCAGAAGTAGAAGGTGATGAAAATTCTATTACTCAAGCAAAAATTTATTTAATGGAGAATAATGTCCGCGTGGAGGTGTTAGGTTATGTGGGATAGTTTATTGATTGAATTTCAACGACAATTTACGCCAGAAATGTGGGATAAAGTGTTAATTTCCACGTGGGAAACCATCTATATGACTGTAGCTTCTACACTTATTGCTGTAATTGTAGGGTTGCCTATAGGTTGTTTTACCTTTTTAACCAGTAAAGGCAATATATTAGAAAATAGTCGAGCTAATCAGTGTCTGAATGTGATTATTAATATTGGACGTTCGATTCCTTATATCATCTTATTATTATTGTTAATTCCTGTAACCAGTTTTTTAATTAGCTCCTCTTTAGGAACAAGTGCAGCTATTGTATCCTTGAGCGTAGCAGCAATTCCCTTTTTTGCACGTTTAACTAGTAATGCATTATTTGAAATTCCACCAGGTTTAACAGAAACAGCCAAGGCACTAGGTGCCACAAATTGGCAAATTGTCACTAAATTCTATTTGCCTGAATCACTTCCTACTTTAATTAATGGGATTACACTCACTTTTGTTACTCTCATTGGCTATACAGCAATGGCAGGAACTCAAGGAGGCGGTGGTTTAGGTAGTTTAGCAATCAACTACGGAGTTCACCGTGGTATGGGATTTGTCACTTGGATAGCAACAATTATCATTGTATTATTTGTCATCTTAAGCCAAAAACTAGGTGATGACTTTGCTAAAAAAGTTGATCATCGTTAATAATCAAACACAACAATCAAAGAGGAACACTTAATGAAATTAAATCAATTATTCGCAGTTGCAACAATCGCATCTGCATTAGTTCTAACTGCATGTAATGACGAAAAAAAATCGGATAGCACTGCAACATCAACTGCTAATACCCCTGCAAAAATTAAAGTCGGAGTGATGGCTGGTCCTGAGCATGAAGTTGCCGAAAAAGCCGCAAAAGTGGCAAAAGAAAAATACAACTTAGATGTTGAGTTCGTACTATTCAATGATTATGCATTACCTAATACTGCGGTATCACAGGGTGATTTAGATCTCAATGCAATGCAACATAAGCCTTATTTTGATAAAGATACTCAATCTAAAAATATTACTAACTTAGAAATCGTTGGTAATACTTTTGTATATCCATTAGCAGGTTATTCTAAGAAGATTAAAAAAGTCGATGAATTACAAGATGGTGCAACTGTAGCCGTTCCAAATGACCCTAGTAATCTCGCTCGCGCATTAATTCTATTAGAAAAACAAGGATTAATTAAATTAAAAGATAATACTAATCTATTCTCAACGTCTTTAGATATTGTTGAAAACCCTAAAAATATCAAAATTCAAGAAGTAGATACCTCTGTTGCAGCTCGTGCATTAGATGATGTAGATTTAGCCGTTGTTAATAATACCTATGCAGGGCAAGTAGGATTAAATACGACTGAACATGGTGTTTTCGTGGAAGATAAAGATTCTCCTTATGTGAATATCATTGTTTCTCGTAAAGACAACAAAGATAGTAAACCTGTTCAAGACTTCGTAAAATCATACCAAACTGAAGAAGTTTACCAAGAAGCAGTTAAACATTTTAAAGATGGTGTTGTTAAAGGTTGGTAACCTTTCCTTAGTGATAAAAAAGTGCGGTAATTTTACCGCACTTTTTTCTTTTAAATTAGAGAGTTATCCTCTGGCATAAAATGCTAATTGCTCAAATTGTTCTTTCGTTAAACCAAAGTCTCCAAATTTTAATAAATTAGGATCATGAAAATCACTTCCACCACTTTTTAATAAATGGTATTTTTTAGCGAATTCTTGAGTTAGTTTAAAATCAATTTCCTTCATCTTAGAATGATTAATTTCTAATCCCTTAAGACCATAATCAACGTATTTACCAATTTCATCATAATTATTATAGACACAAGGATGAGCTAAAATCGGAATACCACCATCTTGTAAAATGGCTTCAATTCCGTCTCTTACAGGGATATATCCCATTTTAATGTCTGTTTCATGAGAGGTTTTTGATGCAAATAGTTGTTTATAACGTTCTTTAGTCATTTCTTGAGGATATTTTTCTCGTAAGGCTTGAAAAATATTCATTTTAAAAACAATATTGTATTTTGAAAATTTCTTTGCATCTTGATAACAAATATCATAGCCCTTTTCTGATAACTCATTAATCAGTTCTTTATGATAAGCATCTCTACATGCTAAAGTATGCCCACATAATTTATCAATATTAGGAGTAAGATCATTAAGCCATAACCCTACAACATGCACTTTTTTATAGACATCAAAATCATAATAACTCATCTCCACACCTTTGATAATGTTCAATCCGAGATGTTTACCATAAGCAAATATTTCATCATAATGATTCGTTGTATCATGATCCGTAATAGATAATACTTTTATGTCATGTTGCAGTGCATTTTCTAATACATCTTTTATTTCACATACCCCATCGCTATGGTTAGTATGCACATGTAAATCAGCAAAAATCACATTTTACTCCAATAACTTTAATTTATAACTGTTAATACAGGAATCTGATTATTTACCAGCTTATTTGGATTATAAATAATGTCTAAATATTCCTCGGAATTTGTTACAACAATCATAGTCGTAGTATCAAATCCTTCTTCTTTAATCTTCTCGAGGTCAAATTCAATCAGAATATCTCCTTTATGAATCACATCCCCCTGATGAACAACATTTTTAAAATATTTACCATTGAGATTGACAGTGTCAATACCAATATGAATTAGTAATTCAATACCACTTCCCAATTTAAGATTTATTGCATGAGCGGAACTAAATGTAGTTGCTACGATGCCATCAGCAGGCGCTCGTAAAATCCCATTTGAAGGAATAACGGCAATGCCTTTGCCAATCACACCAGAAGCAAAAGTTTCATCAGCGACCTCATCTAGTGCAATAGATGTACCCTCATCAATTGGACTGTGAATTAATGTTTTATTTTCTCTAGTATTAGAGATAGAGGATGCTGATGTATTATCAATCTTACCACTAGCCAAACCCGCATTTTCTACAATAGGATCCTCAAACCCAATAATAAAAGTCGCAATAAAGGTAACCAGGCTAGCTACAACTAAGGTAATTATGGCATTTACAAGCTGATTATCCCCTTCTGAAATCCACATCGGCAAACTTAATAGACCAGGTGTTGCATAAACGAAGGCTTTAAGTTTAACTAATCCAGCAAATAACCCAGCTACAGCACCACCGACCATACAAGCATACATTGGTTTTTTTAATTTTAAGTTAACCCCATACATTGCAGGTTCCGTAATTCCACCAAAAAATGCGGTTAAACTTGCAGAAAATGCTAATTGTTTAAGTTCTTTATTTTTAGACTTAATTGAGACCGCTAATGAAGCTGCTGCTTGCGACATATTTGAGCAAAGTGCTATTACTCTGACAATCGGGTCAAATCCTTTTTGTTCCACAAGCATAATGGTAATTGGGCTTAAGGCTTTATGTAATCCAATTGAGACTAACCAAGGATAAATAGCCGCTAAAATAGGAATGGCAATAAATCCAATAGATTCTTGTAAAAAGACCACAATATCAGCAACAACTTGTGCTAAATAACTGGCGGCAGGACCAATAGCAATAAAGGCAATAGGTGTAGCAATTAATATTACCAATAGTGGGGCAAGAAAGACTTTGACCATATCTGGCGTATATTTATAAACTATTTTCTCAATATAAGACATCATCCAGACTGTAATCAATGCAGGAACTAATTGAGAGGAATATTTTACTAAGACCACAGGCATATCTAGAAAATTCACTGGTGCGGCTGCTTTTACCAACGAATTCCAATTTGGATGCAACATGGCTAAACAAATAAATGCGGCTAAATATTGATTACAGTTAAACATTTTCGCGGCAGAGAAAGCAATAAATACAGGCATGAAATAAAAACCTGTATCAAAAATAAAATTAAGCATATAGTAAGTTTGGCTACTCTTATCTAAAACACCTAACATATTTAGTATAATTAATAATACTTTCCCCATACCAGCACCTGCTAATATAGGAATCACAGGTGCAATAGAGCCTGTGATAATAGATAAGACTTTATTTATAACTGATTGCTGATTTTCTACTTGGCTTTCTCCCGCTTTATTATTCTGTAACGTCACTAATTTATTTATCTCTTCATAAACCTTTGCAACATCATTACCAATCACTAATTGAAATTGCCCACCTTTAGAAACAAAAGACAAGATTTTATTATTTTCAGTAATGGCAGATTTATTCACTAGATTTTCATCATAAAGCACAAATCGTAATCGAGTTGAACAATGCACTAAAGATTTAATATTTTTTTCACCACCGACTAGCTGTATGATATCCTTTGCGAATGAATTATAATTCATAATATTACCTTCATTTTTATTTAAAAATTAGGTTTAGCCAACTCAATGTTACTATCCACCAAAATTCAATTATCTTTTATCATGAGTAATCTTTGCGATATGAATAGTTAAATATAAAATTTCATCACTATCTAATTCATAATGGTACTTTTCTTGAATATACTCTTTTATTTTTAGGCTACATAAATAAGAATTTTTATATTGTTCTTGTAGCATATTTAACAGATCATTTTGTAAAGGCTGAACGCTATTCACTTTCTCTGAAAAAACTCTCATCGAAAAAAATTTCAAATGCATTAAAAATCTATTGTAATCAAATGAATCATAGTCATATTCAATATTAAAATAGTATTTCACAATATTTGTAATACTATGAATAAAAGCAGTTTCTTTGTATGCATTATTAATATCATTGTCTTTTGTAGCACTCACTATATGTAATGCGATAAAACCAGCTTCGTCTTCTAACATTTTTATATTCAATTGTTTTTCTAGCAGGTTTAAAACATAGATGCCTACTTCATATTCCTTTTTATAAAAATGTTTAATTTCCCATAGAAGCTTATTTTTAAGTACTACACCAGATTTAAATCGTTCAACACTAGCATGAATGTGATCAATAAGAGATAAATAAGTTGATTCATGCAACTTCAAATTTAAATGATTTTGCACATAGTTCATTATCATATCGGTGATATCAATATATATAGAAGGAATATTACCCAACATATGAATAATGTTTTGAGAATAATTAACTGTGTTTAAAATGAAACATTTTGTTATTAATGACTCATCAATACTGTCACCAACTTGTTTACCATAAGCAATGCCCTTACCCATCACAACAATTTCATTATTATTCTCATCAAAACTAAGTGCTACACTATTATTTAATATTTTTTGGATTTTCATTTTATCCCTTTATAAAAAACAAAAAACCTATCTCAGACTACAAAATAGCCCAAAATAGGTTTTGTGTAGCAAGCTAAGTGCTATTACAATCCTTAATTAAAATTAAATTAGCACTTTCCCCGCATAACGTCAACCATCTTATCGAGTTTTATTTACCAATACAGAATGAACTGAAAATATTCCCTAATAAATCATCTGAAGTAAATTTTCCGGTAATTTTACTAAGATTATCCTGTACCATACGTAATTCTTCTGCTAATAACTCCCCTGCATGAAACTGAGTTAATTGCATATAACCAATTTGCAAATGTTTAGCCGCATGAGCTAATGCCTCTAAATGTCGACGGCGAGCTAAAAAACCACCTTCGCTACTGGTTTGATACCCCATAGATTGTTTCAAATGCTCACGTAATAAATCCATACCTTGTTGTGTGTGTGCAGATAAACTAATGACAGTAAAACCTTCTTGTTCAGTTAATTTTTCTACTTCACCACTCAAATCAGATTTATTGCGGACAATTGTCACTGGAATATTTTTTGGTAACTTAGATAAAAACTCAGATTTAGCTTGTTCTAGATTTTGACTATCAGAATCTGTACTATCCAACATGAGAATTACGCGATCTGCTTGCTCAATTTCATTCCAAGCGCGAGTGATTCCGATACGTTCAACTTCATCAGTCGCATCTCGTAAACCAGCAGTATCAATAATATGTAATGGCATACCGTCAATATGAATATGCTCACGCAACACATCTCGAGTAGTCCCTGCAATATCCGTTACAATTGCAGCTTCACGTCCAGCTAATGCATTAAGTAAACTAGATTTGCCAGCATTTGGGCGTCCCGCAATCACCACTTTCATTCCTTCACGCAAAATTGAACCTTGTTTTGCTTCCAAACGAACTCTATCTAATTGCTCAATAATATCCTTAAGATGCCCTTCAATCTTACCATCAGCTAAGAAATCAATTTCTTCATCAGGGAAATCAATAGCGGCTTCAACATAAGTGCGTAAATAAATTACGGCATCCACCAATTCATGGACTTTATGAGAAAACTCACCTTGTAATGATTTTAATGCTGAACGAGCAGCTTGCTCTGAAGTGGCATCAATTAAATCTGCAATCGCTTCCGCTTGTGCGAGATCTAATTTATCATTTAAAAAAGCTTGTTCCGAAAATTCACCTGGACGAGCTAAACGTACCCCTTTCACTTGCAAAATACGTTTTAAAAGCAAATCTAGAACAATTTGTCCACCATGCCCCTGAAACTCAACGACATCTTCACCTGTAAATGAATTAGGTCCTTTAAAAAATAAAGCAATACCTTGATCTAATATCGTTCCATCTTCATCCTTAAAGGGCAAATAATTTGCCATACGAGGCTTTAGCTCTTTTCCAACGACAGCTTGAGCAACTAGGGTGGATAATGGACCTGAAACACGTAAAATACCAACGCCACCACGACCAATAGGAGTTGCTTGAGCTACAATGGTTTCTTTTGTCATATAAAATTTTCCTAAAAATGACCGCACTTAATGGATTCAATATTGTGTGATTATAGCAAAAAAGTATAAATTTAATGAGAATTTATGAAGGGCTTATAACTCATATTAAAGCAGCTAATAAAAAAGGCATCCCGTGGATGCCTTTAAAAAATTGTTAAGTTATTTTTTACGAGAATGTAAACCCTTCTTCTCTAATCCACGATAAATCAACTGCTGTTGAACAATGGTAATAATATTTGATACTAACCAATATAATACTAAACCAGCAGGGAACCATAAGAAGAACACCATAAAAATAAGTGGCATAAAGTTCATTATTTTTTGTTGCATTGGATCAGCAACTGGTGTCGGTGACATTTTTTGTAATAAGAACATTGATGCTCCCATTAAAATTGGCAGAATATAATAAGGGTCTTGTGCTGATAAGTCTTGAATCCAACCAAAGAATGGGGCATGACGCAATTCCACGGCTTCCATAAAAGTCCAATATAATGCAATAAAAATTGGCATCTGGATAATTAATGGTAAACAACCACCTAATGGATTTACTTTTTCTTCTTTATAAAGCTTCATCATTTCTTGGCTCATACGTTGACGATCATCGCCAAAACGTTCACGCATTTCTTGCATTTTCGGTTGCAACATACGCATTTTCGCCATAGAAGTATATTGTGCTTTAGTTAATGGATAAAGAATACCTTTTACAACTAAAGTAACGCCAATAATTGCAAGCCCCCAGTTACTTACTACACTTTGAATCAAGTTTAATAAACCAAATAATGGTTTAGCAATGAACCATGCCCAACCATAATCAACGGTTAAATCTAAGTGGTTTGCAACTTGTCCCATTTCATTTTGAAGTTTAGGGCCCGTCCATAATGCGCTCTTAATGGTTTCTGTTGCACCCGCAGGAACATTAATTACAGGACCACGATAACCAATAAAACCTAAACCATTTCCAGTACTCGTATAAAGTTGGTTATCCATATCTTGATTTGGGATCCAGGCAGAAACAAAGTAATGTTGTAATACAGCTACCCAGCCTGCTTTAGTATCAATAGATAAGTTTTTATCTTTCATTGCATCAAAACTATATTTTTTATAGTTAGTATCTGCTGAAGAATATGCTCCCCCAGTATAAGTTGGCATAGCCATATTACTGGAACTTTCTACTAAAGTATGTTTTAACTGACCATAAGGTTGTACCTCAATAGCACTACCACTTTGGTTTTGAATTTCATAGTTTACTTCAATATCATAAGAACCACGTTTAACAACGAAGATTTTACGATAAGTCACACCATTTTTTTCTAAAGTTAATGGCACTCTTAATTCATCTTGACCCTCTGCCAAAGCAAAATCACTACCTTCAACTTGGTAGGCTGCTCGACTTGCAGTAGTATCAATACCATCTTTACCAATTAAACCACTTTGTGCTACATATACAGCATCTGGCTTATTTTGTAATAAAACAAAACGCTCTTGTGAATGTAATTCAGCGGCATAATTAGATAAGCTAGACTCAACAACATCCCCACCTAATGTATCAATTTTTAAGCTAACCACATCATTTTTCACTGAGATAATTTGACCATGAGTGCCATTATCTACTGTGCCTTGAACTGATGAAGTACTTGCTGGCATTTCAGCATTAGTTGTGACAGATTGATTTTGTACTTGTTCAGTCACAACAGATTTTGGAGCATGGTAGTCCATTTGCCATTGTTCATAAACAAGAAAAGAAATAAAGAGTAGTGCGATGACTAATAAACTACGTCTAGAATCCATTATTTGTTCTCTTCGTTATTATTTAATTTGGGTGGAACGGGATCGTAACCACCTGGGTTCAAAGGATGACATTTTAATATACGTTTGAGTGTAAGCCAACTACCTTTTAACGCTCCATGCGTTTTTAATGCTTCAATACCATAACAAGAACAAGTCGGAACAAACCGACAACGAGGACCAATTAGCGGACTAATTGCCAATTGATAAAATCGAATTAATTTGACAAGGATTTTTTCGCCAAGCGAATGTGACGTTGCCATAATTTGCTCAAAGTTTCAGTTAAAGTTTTATTATCAAGTTTCCCTATACCATGTTTTGCCACAACAACAAAATCATAGTTAGGTAACTGATGCTGCAAAAGGCGAAAGCTTTCACGACACAAACGTTTGATACGATTGCGATCATGAGCACGTTTTAGGTGTTTTTTAGCAACAGTGAGACCTATACGAGGATATTGAAGATCGTTTGGACGGGCAAGAATGGTAATTTCAGGCGTACTAGCTCTAAGCGGCTGCTCAAAGACGTATTTAAATTGAGTGGGAGTCAACAGACGCAACTCCCTCGAAAAGTTTAGCTTAATCACACAAGTGTGTCATCATTAAGCTGATAAACTTTTACGACCTTTAGCACGACGACGAGCTAAAACTTGACGGCCGTTTTTAGTCGCCATACGAGCACGGAAACCGTGAGTACGGCTACGTTTTAATACAGAAGGTTGAAATGTACGTTTCATAACTCTTAATCTACCTAATTAAAATTGTTTAACATTTAAATGTGTTATCAGGCTCAGCCATCAAACCAAATCACTTGAAAACAAGGTTATTCAAAAATAAGGAACGGAATTGTAATCATAAATTCAACGTTCGTCAAATACTATATCGGTAAAATCGGTAATAATTAAGAAAAAACAAATTTCACCTTATCAAAAAGCATAAAAGCGTCGTAAATTATACGTTTTTTCCGTAAAATCTCAAGTAAAAACCGAATATCTTTTTCAATTTTTTTGATCCTTTTTTAAAGATCTTTAAGTCAGTTTATTGTAGAATTAAATAGTTTAAAGTTTAATTTTACAATTGTGCTCGATTTGCAATTTTATTTATTTCAACATTTATAGCCTATAAAAAGATTCAAAATGGAATGTAACCTTTCTCAACTGTGGCAAGATTGCCTATTGCAACTGCAAGATCAAATTTCTTCTGCGGACTTTGGTATGTGGCTACGTCCTCTGCAAGCAGACACAAGTACTCCAAATACTATTGTACTTTATGCTTCTAATATGTTTGTCAAAAGTTGGGTTGAAAATAACTATCTCGCCCAAATCATTAAAATTGCTCAAGAACTTAGCAATAACAATGAGCTTTTAGTTCGTGTACAAGAAGGGACAAAGCCTGTAGCCCCAAAAACAATGTCTACACCACCAATGTCTGATACTACTGTTTCTTCACTGACTAAAACATCACAAGAAATTGAACCATCTAGTTTTCGTTCCAACTTAAATCCACATCATTTATTTGTGAACTTTGTAGAAGGTAAATCAAATCAGCTAGCTCGTGCTGTAGGTCAAAAAGTCGCAAATAAACCAGGTGATAAATCGGCTAATCCACTATTTTTGTATGGTGGAACAGGTTTAGGTAAAACGCACTTATTACATGCGGTGGGTAATGGGATTTTAGAAGATAATCCTAATGCAAGAGTTGTTTATATTCACGCAGAACGATTTGTTCAAGAATATGTAAAAGCGCTAAAAGCCGAACGTATTGATAATTTTAAAAAATTCTACCGCAGTTTAGATGCTTTACTTATTGATGATATTCAATTTTTTGCTGGCAAAGATGGGACACAAGAAGAATTTTTTAATACTTTTAATTCTTTATTTGAGGGTGATAAACAAATTATTTTAACCTCCGATCGCTATCCTCGAGAAATTGAAAAAATTGATGACCGTTTAAAATCTCGTTTTAGTTGGGGATTAAGTATTGCTATTGAACCTCCTGATTTAGAAACCCGTGTAGCAATTCTGATGAAAAAAGCAGAAGAAAAGCATATTCATTTACCTGAAGAAGTCGCTTTTTTTATTGGTCAGAAGCTCCGTACTAATGTACGTGAATTAGAGGGTGCTCTAAATCGTGTACATGCTAATGCAGATTTTACTGGAAAAGCTATCACTATTGATTTCGTGCGAGAAACGCTAAAAGATATGTTAGCTTTACAAGATAAATTAGTTACCGTGGATAATATTCAAAAAATGGTAGCAGAATATTACCGTATTAAAGTATCTGATTTAAAATCTAAAAATCGTTCTCGTTCTATTGCTCGTCCACGCCAATTAGCGATGGCGTTGGCAAAAGAACTGACTAATCGTAGCCTGCCTGAAATAGGTAAAGCTTTTGGTGATCGTGACCATACTACTGTGTTACACGCTTGTCGCACTATTGCCACTCTGCGTGACGAAGATAATAATATTCAGGAAGATTGGTCTAACTTAATCCGTACATTATCCGCATAAAAGGGGAGAAAACTATGCAGTTTATTGTTTCAAGAGAAAATCTTTTAAAACCATTACAGCAAGTATGCAGCGTATTAAGCAGTCGCCCTAATATTCCAGTATTAAATAATGTTCTTCTGCAAATTTCTAATGATCGGTTAATCATTACGGGGACAGACTTAGAAGTTGAGCTTTCTACCCAAGCACAATTAGTCTCTGGCACTACGGGGAATTTCACAATTCCAGCCAAAAAATTCTTAGATATTTGCCGCAGTTTACCTGAAAATGCGGAAATCAATGTAGTATTTGAAGAAGATCGTGCGATTGTGCGTTCAGGTCGTACAAAATTTAACTTAGCTACCTTGCCTGCTGAAGAATATCCTAACCTAGCTGATTGGCAATCTGAAGTGGATTTTGAGCTTGATCAAGCCACTTTACGCCGTTTAATTGAAGCCACTCAGTTCTCCATGGCGAATCAAGATGCTCGTTATTTCTTAAACGGTATGAAGTTTGAAACTGAAGGTAACTTACTCCGCACAGTAGCCACTGATGGCCATCGCTTAGCTGTCTGTACTATTGCCTTAGAGCAAGATTTACAAAATCATTCGGTTATTGTACCACGTAAAGGTGTATTAGAGCTTGTGCGTTTATTAGATGCTACAGAACAGCCAGCGCGCTTACAAATCGGCACCAATAATTTACGTGTTCAAGTAGAAAATGTGCTCTTTACCACAAAATTGATTGATGGTCGCTTCCCTGATTATCGTCGAGTATTACCTCGCAATGCTGACCATATTTTAGAAGCAGATTGGGATATATTAAAACAAGCCTTTGTGCGTGCTGCGATTCTTTCTACAGAACGTTTCCGTAGTGTACGATTACAACTCAGCCAAAATCAAATGAAAATTACGGCAACTAACCCTGAACAAGAAGAAGCCGAAGAAATCATTGATGTATCTTATACTGGTGCTGAAATGGAAGTCGGGTTTAACGTAAGTTATGTATTAGATGTATTAAATGCATTGAAATGTAACCGTGTTCGTATGCGTCTAACCGATGCTTCATCAAGCTGCTTGATTGAAAATTGTGATGATGCAAGTGCTGAATACGTGATTATGCCAATGCGTCTGTAAAATTTTTTAAAATCTGACCGCACTTTTGTTGTATTGAGCGCAAATAATGGCAATTTCTCGTCTTATTGTTGAAAACTTCCGCAATATTGCTGCCGTGGATCTTGAATTTGACCACGGCTTTAACTTTTTGGTAGGTAATAATGGTAGTGGGAAAACCAGCCTACTTGAGGCGCTTTTCTATCTTAGCCATGGTCGCTCATTCAAAAGCTCTGTAACCACTCGTATTATTAGCTATGAACAACCGCATTTTACTTTACACGGTCGTATTCAAGAACAACAGCATGAATGGTCTGTTGGCCTGCAAAAACAGCGTAAAGACGGCAATACTATAGTCAAAATCAATGGGGAAGATGGCAATAAAATCTCTGATCTCGCCCATTTACTTCCTATGCAAATTATTACCCCTGAAGGACTTACACTACTTAATGGGGGACCAAGTTATCGCCGAGCATTTCTGGATTGGGGGCTGTTCCATCATCAAGCTAACTTTCATTCTGCATGGTCAAATTTACATCGTTTACTCAGACAGCGTAATGCCGCACTAAATCAAACCTATGATTACAATATGCTTAAACCTTGGGATATTGAGTTAGGCAAGCTTGCACATCAAGTCAGTGAATGGCGTACTTACTATGCTGAAGCCTTACGACCTGAAATTGAACAAACTTGTAAATTATTCTTACCTGAGTTAGACATTTCTGTGAGTTTTCATCAAGGTTGGGAAAAAGAAACAGATTACGCACAGTTATTAATGGAAAACTTTGAACGAGATAAAGCTATTGGTTACACCGTTTCTGGTCCACAAAAAGCAGACTTTCGTTTCAAAGCCAATGGATTACCAGTAGAAGATGTGCTATCACGTGGACAACTAAAACTTTTAATGTGTGCATTACGTTTGACACAAGGTGAACATCTAATGCAACAAAAACAACGCCATTGTATTTTTCTGATTGATGATTTTGCTTCAGAATTAGATGATAGCAAACGTGCATTATTAGCAGAACGTTTGCAGCAAAGCCATTCTCAAGTATTTATAACCGCGATTACTCAAGATCAATTGAAACAAATGCAACCCGCAAACCACCGCACTTTTTCTGTAGATAAAGGGAACATTCGACATATTGAATTTCTGTGAAATCATTCGCTAAATAAAATTTTCTTTAATAGCTTTTCTTTTTTTATTCTTATTCATTATTTATTTTATGATAATGATTCTTATTTTTAATTGTATTTCTATTCTATTTTGCTATACTCCAGCTCACGTCTTAAATCCATATTTTATTTATGTATTTAAGTTACCACATTTAACAACTTTTTATATTGTTTAGGAGAAAACAATGAACCTGCGAAAAAAACTATTTAAATTCAATATAATAGTTTGCTTTTGCCCAGTTTTATTCACTCAAGCACAAGAAAATGAAGTCTTAGAAAGTATTGAGGTTTAGGCCAAAGCCATTAAAGAAACAGACAAAGTGTTTATCAAAACGGGAGCAATTAGCTCACGAGATAAAATTATGGAATCTAACCAAACCTTAGATAATATTGTTCGTTCGGTACCTGGTGCGTTTACCCAATTAGATAAATCACAAGGCACGGTATCAGTCAATATTCGTGGTGCGACGGGCTTTGGACGAGCGAATACAATGATTGATGGCGTTAGTCAAACCTTTTATGCAAGTTCGACGGATGATGGTGGACGAGGAGGCAGTACTTCTCAATTTGGTGCTTATATTGATCCAACTTTTTTGGTTGGAATGGATGTAGAAAGAGGGACCTTTAGTGGATCTGCTGGTGGTAATTCATTATTAGGCTCTGCAAACTTTAGAACCATTGGCGTGAAAGATTTAGTTAGCGAAGGAAAATCTGTCGGTGGAATGACCAAAATGACATTTGGCAATAATGCTATTGGTCCCAATTATATGGGAATGTTAGGCGCAAAATATCAGCTAAGTGAAGATGCCTGGTTTGGTGGATTATACGGTTATAGCTGGCGAAAAATCTCACAAGATTATAAAATTGGCGGTGGCAGACGAGTAACAGATAGCTCCATTGATTTATCGAAATTTACCGATCCTGATGAAATTGCAGGCACAACCACTTCCCCCTTCAATGCTGAACATTTAAAACAAAAACCCACAAGTCAATTAGCAAAATTGGAATTTGGTACAAAATCACAAACTGTAAGCTTGTCTTACCGTGATTATCAAAGTGAATTGGCAGGAAGAAATTTAAAAAACCAGAACTACCAAATTAATTATAACCTTCACCCAGAAGATTCTCGTTGGTTAGATTTAAATGTGCTTTATGCTCTGAATCAAGGGAAACAGCAATATAAAAAAGGCGCAAGAATCAATAATAAATATTTGCTAGATAATCTAGATATTGAAAATAAAGCAGAAACTTTCAATATCGCCAATACCTTTAGAATCCCCCTATTTAGCCATACTGAACTTGAAACGACTTTTGGTTTCAATCGATTAAAAAACCGCTATTTTAAAAATCGCCACCCTGCTGAACTTAATTTTAATTTAGAAAATGGTGAAACCAACGAAGATAATGATGCAATTGGAATTGGGGCAGTACGTAAAAGCCTTTATACTCAACATTCCAACCAGATGGCGAACAGCGTTTTAATACATTTTATTGGGATAATAGCCTAACTCATGGAATATTTGTTTTGGATATCAATGCAAATATCAATTTAAGTCGTTATAAAGGCACCCGTTTTAAATACTTACCTTTTTATCGCCAAGAAATTGAAGAACAAATTTATCAGCTCAATCGTCAACATGCTTATAATGAAGCCAATGTTTTGCAAGAACAGTTAGAGAAATTAGAAGCACAATATTGCCGATATATTCCTGATCCAGATGATCCTGAAGATGAGGATCTAGCAGAATTTGAATGTGCCGATAAAAACATTTCTACAGAAAGTAAAGGTAAACATCGTTTAGTGAATTATTCGGCAACTTTGTCTGCTTATATTCACGATCTCTTTACCCCCTTTGTAAGCTATTCCAAAACTCATAGAGTACCGAATGTGAAAGAAATGTTTTTTTCAACACTTGGTGATTATGGTGTGAATACAGATCTCAAACCAGAACAAGCTAAAACGGTACAAATTGGCTTTAATGGCTTCAAGGAAAATATCTTTACCGATAACGATAAATTAGGCTTTAAAGCATTAATTTATCGAACTCGTGTGAAAGATCATATTTTTAATGTTAGCAGAGCTGCTCCCGCTTATGTTCGAGGTAGAACGATTTACCATAAAAACTACGATGAAAAAGTGAAGATGAATGGTTTTGAATTAGAACTCAATTACGATATGGGCTCATTCTATGCTAATTTAGCTTATGCTCACCAAAATAACACTCAGCCAATTTCCTTTACTGATGCCAGTGCAAGGGTAGATACGGTTTCTAATAGTGGGTTTAATGAACAAGGTTTTGGGGCAAGTAAAATTTCAATATTGCCAAGAGATTATGCTTCATTAGAACTAGGAACACGTTGGTTCGAAGAGAAGCTTCAAATCGGTGGTGTAATGAAATATTACGGTAAAAGCAGACGTGCAAGCACGAAATTCACCAATATTCTTTATCCAAATAGCACCATTGAGAAAGAAACGCTAAGACGTGATGAAACAATACCCAAACAACCAATGATCTTTGATTTTTATGTTAGCTATGAGCCAATTAAAGATCTCATCATTAAACTAGAATTACAAAATGCATTTGATAAGAAATACGCCGATCCCCTTGATGCAAACAATGATTCCGCAAGCCAAACCATTTTCAATTTAGATTTTGGTGATAAAGATATATCTGTCTTTAACAACTATGCTCGTGGTAGAACCGCTGTATTAAGTGCAACCTATAAATTCTAAAATTACCAATGAAAGTGTAGAAGATCAAAGTAATCTTCTACACTTTATACCTGCTCTAATAATTCAATTTCAGTTTTCAGGCAATAAGGCATATGCCGTGGTCCTCTCACAGCAGACACTCCAAATGCTTTCATTTTATCTCTGGTAATCAATGCGTTATCGTATTCTTTCAAACATTTCACTTTCATTACACGTTTAATCATTAAATCCTCACGTTCTGATTCATAAGGAATATTCACTTCTAGTACTTCACATTTATAACGAATAGCCCCTGTTGGCTCGGTAACATAAATATAAACTTGATCGCCTACAGCAATATTATTACTTTGTTTCCAGAGCGTTTCCATTCCTTCATGTAAATACTTTTCTACATCATAATATTTTGGATTGGCGGGCAAAATCCATTCATTATAACGAACAATACCAAGTTTTTTCTTATGCCGCTTACTTGCAGTTAAATCAAAGCTACTGTTCAGTAGAAAAATAATGGATTCTTTATCCACAGAGCCATCTAATAAAATGCTAATCCAATGTGATTTATTCATATGATAGGCGGGTAAAAATCCTGTCTGAGTCACAAACATACTTTGCATTTCAGGGCTACATTTCACATTCATCACATCTATTTTCTCTGTGCCAAGTAAACCTAAATGTTCTGCACAAACACTCATCAAAATGGCATACCATTTGTTATTATCTTGATGACGCAACACAGCATAAGTAGGATAATTTTTCCACAAATATTCAGGTTCGCAACCATATTGTTGCAAAGCGTAGTGCAAAATTTCTGTTTTTAAATTATTAGCCATTTTACCTATCCTATCGCAGTAATATCTAGGCATATCATATTACTCTTTTAATCATATTATTGATTAAAAATTTTCTATTTTTCTACTGCACTTTGAGCATAATTCATTTCTATTTCTATCATTTCCCCGTATCATATTCAAATTAATTAACGAGGAAAAACCATGCAAAAATATCTGGGTGAATTAATTTTATTCTGTGTCAGCCTATTAGCTGCATTAGGATGGTTTTTCTCTAAATATTCACTCGTAGGATTCCCTTCTGTAGGCTTTATTGCTGTGCGTTTCCTCGCTGCATTTGTCATTTTTTTACCCTTTGCCTATGCACAAATACGAACCTTAGAAAAACGCCAATTTATTATTTCATCTTTACTTGGCACATTATTCGCTACTTATTTTTTAGTGTGGATCTTAGCCATTACCCATAATACTAATTTTGGTGCTGGGGCATTTATTGTCAGCTTAGCTATGTTGATTGCCCCATTGATAGCTTGGATTATTTTCCATAACAAACCCACTCGATCTTTTGCAATTGCACTGCCATTTGCCTTCATTGGCTTATACTTTATTGCTAAAGGAAATTCTGAATTACAATTTTCATCAGATGACTGGCTTTATTTATTAACGGCAATTCTTGAAGCCATTTATTTTGTACTTAATAATCATTATGCTAAGCATATTCCAACACTCTCATTTACTACCATTCAATTTGGTGCAGGTGGCTTAGTTTGTGCTATTTATTCTTGTTTATTAGAAAGTTGGACTGAGCAAATTCCTCTTGAAAGCATCTATTGGTTGGCATTAAGCGTGTTAGTAGCAACAAATTTCCGATTTTTATTACAAACATTAGGACAAAAGCTCTGCAATATTAGCAATGCTGCTTTCATTATGTTACTTGAACCTGTTTGGACACTGATTTTAAGTGCGGTGATTTTTTCAGAAATTTTATCTTGGCAGAAGATTTTAGGTTGTTCCCTCATTCTACTTTCATTAATACTCTATCGCCTACCCAATGTGCTTAATAAAGCAAAAGTGCAGTAAAATTTTCTAAAATCCCACCGCACTTTTTATGTTATTACTTTATTTTATATGAAGTTATTGCTTCACTAACTCAACCACCTCTCTGGTCAATCGCCCAATTTCATCCCAATTTTTCTCATTGATAAGTTTTTTGTCTACAAACCATGAGCCGCCACAGGCTACAACATTTGAAATTGCTAAATAGTCTTTAATATTGCTTACACTCACCCCACCTGTTGGCATAATTTTTAAGCTAGCATAAGGACCAAGCAAGGCTTTGATCATTTTCACGCCACCACTCGCCTCAGCTGGGAAAAATTTAACTGCCGTTATTCCTAATTCTAATGCAGCTTCAATCGCCATTGGGCTGTTTACCCCTGGAGTGACGGGGATGTCTAGCTCTTGGCAATATTTCACGATATTCGGGTTAAACCCTGGGGTGACAATGCAATCTGCCCCTGCATTCTTGGCGGTTAACACCTGTTCTTTGGTCAGTACAGTGCCAGCTGCAATCAGCACTTCGGGGCAATTTGCTTTAACTAATTTAATTGCTTCCTCGGCGGCGGCTGAGCGGAACGTGATTTCTACCACAGGTAAGCCGTTTTCGGACAAGGTTTGGGCTAATGGCAAAATGTCCTCCGCATTGTCTAAGGCAATCACGGGGACGACTTTCAGTTCTGTTAATTTTTCAACAATTTGTTCGGTGGTGTAACGCATTTTTACCTCTTTCTATGCCTAGCATGCAAAGTGCCTACTAGGTTAAGCATAATTAGCCCCTTTGGGCTATAAATAATAATCTAATATCCTAAGCATTAAACTGCGCTTTCAAATTAGCGGTGGCGGCTTTATCAATAATCGCCCCTTTGTGCTGAATCACAATGCCTGCCAGCTGGTTTCCTTGTTGGCAACAGACTTCAAGCGGTTTATCTTGTAAGAAACCTGCTAAAAATCCTGCATTGAACGAATCGCCAGCGGAAGTGGTATCCACTACATTGTCCACGGCAACTGTCGGCACAAATTGCTGCTCGCCATTTTGACAGAAAATTGCACCGCACTTGCCTTGTTTCACCACGATAATTGGAATGCCAAAATCAGACAAACGAGAAATAGTGGCTTGTTCATTGCTGTCAGCCCAAAGCATCTCTTCATCATCAAAGGTTACTAACGCCACATCAACCAACGGCAGCAACGCACGATAGCATTCTTGGGCTTGCTCAAGATTTGTCCAAAGTTTCGGGCGGTAATTGCTGTCAAAGGCAATTTTTACCCCCTGATTTTTCAACTCACGAAGCTGTTCAATTAGCAAAGTGCGGTCTGTTTCTGGCAAAATTGCAAGGCTGATACCGCTTAGGTAAATCATATCCATATTTTGCAATGCTGTTAAAACCTTAGGATAATCAGGATGTTGCAACAAATAACGAGCTGCCGATTGATTTCGCCAATAAAGGAACGTGCGTTCGCCTTGTTTGTCGAGTTGAATCAGATAAAGCCCTGGCTGGCGATGTTTATCACGCAAGACAAAATCGGTGTTGATATTATCTGCTTGCCACGCAGCTAACATTCCTTGGCTGAGTTTATCCGTTCCCATTGCAGAAATGTAGCGAACTTCAATCTGATCTTGCGACGTGATTCGGGCAAGATAAGTGGCGGTGTTTAAGGAATCACCACCATAAGTTTGCCACATATTACCAAACGGCTCGCCATTGAGCTCAATCATGCATTCGCCGATGATTGCGAGTTTTTTCATTGTTACTCCTATTATTTGAAATAACGCTTCGCATTACCGTAGCAAATGTCTTTCACCATATTGCCGAGTAAATTCAGATCGTTTGGTGCTTCGCCTCGTTCTACCCAACCACCAATCATTTCGCATAGAATGCGGCGGAAATATTCGTGGCGTGTGTAAGACAAGAAACTGCGAGAATCGGTCAGCATTCCGACAAATTGGCTGAGTAAACCTAATTGTGAAAGCTGCTGTAATTGGCGTTCCATTCCGTCTTTTTGATCGTTGAACCACCAGCCTGAACCGAATTGAACTTTGCCTGCAATGCCACCAGTTTGGAAGTTACCAATCATACTTGCGAGCATTTCGTTATCACGAGGGTTGAGGCAGTACAAAATCGTTTTTGGCAATTGGTCGGTTTGATCCATATTATCTAATAAACGAGCAAGCGGCTCTGCAAACGGGCGGTCGCCAATGGAATCAAAGCCTGAATCCGCACCTAATAATTTGAACATTCTCGTATTATTGTTACGAATTGCCCCAATGTGCATTTGCATTACCCAACCTCGTTTGTGGTATTCCGTACCTAACCAAACAAGAAGTGCGGTACTAAATTGGGCAATTTCTTCTTCTGTAAGCGGTCGATTTTGCAATCTTTTTTGCAAAATGTGATCCAGTACGTTTTCATCAGGAATCGGGGCAAAACGGACAACTTCAATACCGTGGTCAGCAGATTTACACCCTTGTTGGTCGAAATGTTCAAGGCGTTTAAATAACGCTTGTTTAAGCGTATCAAAGCTGTTGATTTCAATATCGGCAACTTTGCCTAGCTGTTCGATGTAGTCATTGAATAGTGGTAACTCAATTTTGAACGCTCGGTCAGGTCGCCAACTTGGTACGACTTCAATATCAAAAGTATTATCTGTCGCAATCGCTTTGTGATGTTCAAGTGAATCAATTGGGTCATCAGTTGTGCCAACTAACTTCACATTCATTTCTTGCATAATGCCACGAGCAGAAAACTCAGGTTGCTGTAACAAATCTTTACCTTGATGCCAAATTTTTTCAGCAGTTTCAGGTGAGAAAAGCGTATTGGTAATACCAAATGGACGGCGTAATTCTAAATGCGTCCAATGGTAAATCGGGTTGCCGATACATTTTGGCACGGTATGAGCGAAAGCAAGATATTTGCTGTATTTATCCGCATCGCCTGTGATTAAACGCTCTTCTACACCAGCAGAACGCATTGCTCGCCATTTGTAATGATCGCCCTCAAGCCAAATTTCTGTCAAATCATTAAATTGGCGGTTTTCGGCAATATTTTTTGGGTTTAAATGGCAGTGGTAGTCAAAAATCGGCTGATCTTTGGCGTAATCGTGATAGAGCTTTTGAGCTATTGGGGTTGAAAGTAAAAAGTCTTCACATAAAAATTGTTTCATACAAACCTCTTTAGGTTATACACCGCTATATGCTGAGAAACCGCCATCGACAGGCACAATCACACCGTTTACAAAGCTGGAGTATTGGCTATCAACCAAGAACAGTAATGCGCCTAATAATTCTTCTGGTTCACCAAAGCGTCCCATTGGAGTATTGGTTAAGATTTTATTAGCTCGTGCGGTTGGTTTTCCATCATTATCAAACAGCAATGCACGGTTTTGGTTGCTGACTAAAAAGCCTGGTGCGATGGCATTGCAACGAATTCCCACTTTTGAGAAATACACCGCAAGCCATTGAGTAAAGTTACTGATTGCCGCTTTTGCACCTGAATAAGCAGGGATTTTGGTTAGTGGCGTAAAGGCGTTCATACTGGAGATATTAACGATATTCGCCCCTTCTTTACCAATCATATCTTTAGCGAAAACTTGGGTTGGGAGAAGCGTGCCTAAGTAGTTTAAATTAAAGACAAATTCAATTCCGCTTTTATCAAGTTCAAAGAAAGATTTGGTGCTATCGCTCAAATCAAAGGTATGAAATTCATTGTCTGTGGTCGCTTTAGGACTATTACCGCCTGCACCGTTAATTAAAATATCACAAGTACCAAAATCAGCAGCAATTTGGTCACGCACGGCTTTGATATTGTCTAATTCCAAAACGTTGGTTTGATAGGCTTTAGCAATACCGCCTGCGGTATTGATTTCATCCGCCACTTTTTGGGCTGATTCAAGGTTAAGATCGAGTAATGCTACTTTCGCTTTCGTTTTAGCAAGTTCTTTTGCTAAATAAGCACATAACACTCCCCCAGCACCAGTTATAACAATAACTTTATCCCGTAAATTATGATTTTCTGAAATATTCATAATATCTATCCTCTTTATATGAATTCTTCACATTAAAAAGATCTATTGCTACCAAATGGTAGCAATAGATATATGTAATTAATATTTATTGAGCTGGTGCCAATGTATCAATTTTCTCAATAAAACCACCAATAACAGGATTGTCTTTAGCTTCATCATGCATTGCTTTAGTTGCATCAATAAATGGTTGTTTCTCAACAGTTACAAATTCAACACCCATTTCAGCAATTGCTTTTTCTTTTTCTTCTTTAATCATTTTTATCCATAAATCTTTATGAAAAATCATTGAATTATCAGCTGCTGTTTTTAAAACTTGTTGCTGTTCTGGGGTTAATTTAGCCCAAGTCTTTTCACTAATTAATAATACATCTGGAATCATAGTATGTTCATCTAAGCTAAAGAATTTAGCAACCTCACCATGGCGGGCTAATGTCAACGCAGTTTCATTATTCTCTGCAGCATCCACTACTTTTTGTTGCAATGCAGTATAAAGTTCACCATAAGCTAAAGGTGTAGCATTTGCACCTAATAATTCCATCATTCTTACAGCACTTGGGCTTGGTTGTACACGTACTTTTAAACCTTTCAAATCAGCAGGTGTTTTTATTGGCTTACCAGCATAGAAGCTACGTGCACCGCCATCATAATATGTTAAACCGATGAAACCTTTCCCTTTAGATGCTTCTAATATTTTTTGCCCAACCTCAGGATTTTTTAATGTAGCATAGTAGTGTTCTGAATTACGAAATAAATAAGGAATATTGAATGCTCCATAAGTTGGCTCAAATGCTTCCATTTCACTTGCATTAGATTTTGCCATATCAAGTGAGCCCGATTGTAATAATTCTACTGATTCACGTTGAGTACCTAATTGACTATTAGGATAAACACGAATTACGACCTCACCATTTGTTAATTTTTTTACTTCATCAGCCATATGCTGCATAGAAATATGAACAGGATGAGTTTTATCATTATTATGATTCAATTTTAATGTTATTTTAGCTGCTACAGAAAAAACAATGCCCAAAGATAAAACCGCACCTAATGAAATAGAAAGAATAGTTTTTTTAGCGAACATATTTAGGTTCTCCTAATGTGGTTAACATTCAAAATTACAATTCGAACAATTTGCAAAATAAATTGTGAATTTAATCTTACTTTTTTTATCCTACATATCAAACCATTTTTACTAAATTGGTGAACCAGATCACAAAAACAATCTTTTTTATTTGCATAAAAATACTTTTATCCACAAAATTGGTATTCCAATTATCCCGATTAATATTAATTAAAAAAGAGGCTATATGATAAAATTTATATCCATCATAGATAAAATACTATCAACCTTATGCACATTGCTTAGCGTCATGCTTGTAATTAGCGTAATTTGGCAAGTATTCTCACGTTTTGTCTTAAATGAACCAAATACCTATACTGATGAACTTGCTCGCTTTGCTTTCATTTGGGTTGGGCTCATAGGTGCAGCTTATGCATTAGGACAAAAAAAACATTTAGCCATTGACTTATTAGCAACTAAATTAGAATCATCTCCCATAAAACATAAGCGTCTAAATCTTATTATCAATGTAATCACCCTATGTTTTGTTATTCTCATTATGTGCTATGGAGGTTTGAAATTAGTTAATGATACTCTGGCAGTGGGACAAATTTCTCCGGTGCTTGGTATCGAAATGGGTTTGATTTATGCCGCAATTCCACTGAGTGGCTTCTTTATGCTAATTTATACGATTCGTGATTTATTTAACTGCTTACAATCACCTTCATCAATTAATTAAAAACAGAGGATACTTTATTATGGAATGGTCCACAGTTATTGTTCTTTGTACTACTTTTTTCACCCTTTTATTTATTGGTGTACCAATTTCATTTTCTATTGGTATAGCCTCTCTTATCACTGTAATGATGTCAGTATCTTTTGATGCTGCGATCACAGTAATTACCCAAAAAATGGCATCAGGTTTGGATAGTTTCTCATTGCTTGCGATTCCATTTTTTATTCTTGCTGGAAATATTATGAATCGTGGCGGTATTGCTTTGCGTTTAATTGAATTTGCTAAAGTAATCGGAGGTCGTTTACCAGGTTCTCTTGCGCACGTGAATGTGTTAGCGAATATGATGTTTGGTTCAATTTCAGGTTCAGCAGTAGCATCTGGTGCTGCGATGGGCGGTATTATGTCTCCTTTACAAAGAAAAGAAGGTTATGACCCAGCATTTTCAGCAGCGGTGAATATATCTTCTTGTCCAACAGGATTACTAATTCCACCAAGCAATACTTTTATTGTCTATTCATTAATTACAGGCGGTACATCAATTGGGGCATTATTCTTAGCAGGCTATATTCCAGGTATTTTAATGGGATTATCCATTATGTTCGTCATTGGATACCTTGCTAAAAAACGTAATTATCCAGTTTCACCAAAACCAACCAAATCTGAAGTAATTAAGAAAACCTTAGATGCTTTACCGAGCTTAGGTTTAATTATCGTCATTATGGGCGGTATTATTGGTGGTATTTTTACTGCGACAGAAGCCTCTGCTTTTGCAGTGGTTTATACCTTAATTTTAGCGGTACTAATTTATCGTGAAGTGTCTATTAAAGAATTGCCGAAAGTGATTTTAGAATCAGTAGTAACCACCTCCATCGTATTGTTACTAATTGGGACTTCAATGGGAATGTCTTGGGTAATGGCGAATGCTGATATTCCTTATACTATCAGTGATGGTTTGTTATCTGTATCTGATAACCCAATTGTGATTCTGTTAATCATCAACATTATCCTCTTAATTGTTGGTGTGTTTATGGATATGACGCCAGCGTTGCTTATCTTTACGCCAATTTTCTTCCCTATCGTCACAGATTTAGGAATGGATCCAGTTCATTTCGGTATTTTAATGGCATTTAACTTATCTATCGGAATTTGTACGCCACCAGTTGGCAGTGCCTTATTTATTGGCTGTTCTGTAGGTGGCGTGAAAATTAACCAAGTGATTAAACCATTATTACCATTCTATGCGGTATTGATTTTAACGTTATTCCTCGTGACTTACGTACCTTCACTGAGTCTTGCGTTACCACAATGGTTACTCGGTTATTAATCAAGGAAGTATTAGATGAAAACATTAAAATATTGGCAGTTTAGCCGAAATGAAAATAACCGCATTGATATTCAATGTGAACGTGGAATTGGGCTACATATTTTTGTACTAGAGCAAGATATGTTCCGTGTGGCATTTACTCGCAACAATGAATTTAAAGTGCCAGCCACTTGGGCGATTAGCCCGAATGCTGATGATGTTGAGTGGCAAGGGCGGGATAAATGGTCGGTTGAAGAATTTTCGCTACCTCACTATGACGTTCAGCAATTTGCAAATTCTTTGGAAATTTCGACCGCTTGTATTAAGCTCATTGTGCATCAACCGCTTTATTTGGAATGGCAACATAAGGTAAATGGTGAATGGAAAACCTTTGTTTCAGACCGCAGAACAGGGGCTTACTTGTTTGGTGTGTCTAACACGAACGTAACCCATTATTTGAATCGTAGCGTAAACGAGCAATATTACGGTTTGGGTGAAAAAACAGGGAATTTGAATCGTCACGGTCGCCGTTTTGAAATGCGAAATATTGATGCGATGGGTTATAACGCAGAGTATATGGATCCGCTTTATAAGCATATTCCATTCTATATTACTCACGCTGATGAAGTGAGCTATGGTATTTATTACGATAATTTAGCGCCGTGCTGGTTTGTACTTGGCAGCGAAATTGATAACTACCACGCATATTATCGTAACTACAAAGCGGAAGATGGCGATCTTGATTACTATATGATTCTCGGCCCGAAAATTGTGGATGTGACCAAGAAATACACCAAGCTTACAGGCGGTACGATTTTCGGACCTCGTTGGAGTTTGGGTTACAGCGGTTCAACAATGAGTTATACCGATGCTCCGGATGCCCAAGAACAGCTGAAAAAATTCGTCGATTTATGCCGAGAACACAATATTCCGTGCGATTCGTTCCAGCTTTCCTCTGGTTACACCTCAATTAACGGTAAACGCTATGTGTTTAACTGGAACTATGACAAAGTGCCTCAGCCGAAATTAATGAGTAAATATTTTCTTGATGCGGGCATGAATTTGGCAGCTAATATCAAACCGTGCTTGTTGCAGGATCACCCACGCTACAATGAAGTGGCAGAAAAAGGCTTATTTATTCAAGATTCCGAATCGGATAATCCAGAACGTTCAATGTTTTGGGACGATGAAGGTTCACATTTAGACTTTACTAACCCTGCAACCGTGGATTGGTGGAAATCCAATGTGAAATCTCAACTAATGGAAATGGGCATTGGCTCGACTTGGAACGACAACAACGAATTTGAGGTGTGGGACGATTACGCCAAATGCCATTTCTTCGGCAAAGGTCTGCCGATTAAATTGCTTCGTCCGCTGCAACCTTTATTGATGATGAAATCCTCTTTTGAGGCTCAAAAAGAATTTGCCCCAAATGTCCGCCCTTATTTGATTTCCCGTTCCGGTTCGGCAGGCATGAACCGCTATGTGCAAACATGGTCGGGGGATAATCGTACCAGCTGGCATACATTAAAATATAACATCAAAATGGGCTTAGGAATGAGTTTGTCGGCACTTTACAATGTAGGACACGATGTTGGCGGCTTCTCCGGTAATAAGCCTGAACCTGAATTGTTTGTACGTTGGGTGCAAAACGGGGTAATGCACCCTCGTTTTACCATTCACTCTTGGAATGACGATAAAACGGTGAATGAGCCGTGGATGTACCCTGAGGTGACGAACATTATTCGCGATGCCATTCAGTTGCGTTACCGCTTAATGCCGTATATCTACAATTTATTATGGCAGGCACACACGCAAGCAGAGCCAATGCTACGCCCGACTTTCTTAGATCACGAACACGATGCAAACACCTTTGCTGAAAATGATGACTATCTGTTTGGTAAAGATTTATTAGTGGCTTCAGTGGTAGAAGAAGGGCAACGCAAACGAGACATTTATTTACCGTGTAACTTATTCTGGTTGGTATGATTTTTATACGCACCAGTGGTATTATGGCGGCGAAAAAATCCTGGTGGATGCACCACTAGAACGTATCCCATTATTCCTAAGAGCAGGCTCGATTATGCCGCTTGGTTCAAAAGGACGTTCTAATACTTTAACTGATGATTACCGTGAATTACTCATTATGCCGTTTATCGATCAAGGCAAAGCGAATATGTCTATCTTTGATGACGATGGTGTAAGTTTTGATTATTTAAACGGTAAACATTTAACCCTAGACATTGAATTGAATTGCTCAAGCAAAGCGATTGAAATCAATATAACGAAAAAAGGTCATTATGAGCCACAATATAAAGAGTTAGTCTTTACTTTACCTCATACAGAACAACGCCAGTTAATCGTAAATGGTAAATCTGTTGAGAGTGGCTATAAATTACCTATTTCAGAAATTTAATTAGAGGCATTATCAAAAAATTATGACACCCGAAGATTTACGTTCTTATAAGAAAATCGGACAAGAATTAAAAGTAGAGTTATTAAGTGGGGCTTATAAAGTCGGTGATAAGTTACCAGCAGAGCGTGATTTATCTAATTACTTTAATGTAAGCCGTACGGTCATTCGTGAGGCAATTATTATGCTTGAGCTTGAAAATCTGGTTGAGGTACGCAAAGGCTCAGGGGTTTATGTTATTAATTTACCAAAATTAAATTCTGAAGGCATTGAACACTTACCCGATGTTGGTCCCTTTGAGCTGCTGCAAGCTAGACAATTATTAGAAAGTAGTATTGCCGAATTTGCAGCAATTCAAGCAACACGAGCAGATGTTTTACAGTTAAAAGAAATTTTAGAACGTGAACGAAATACCTTGGAACACGGTGACGAAGATTACATTGCGGATGAAGATTTTCATAAAACGATTGCGGAAATTACACAAAACGAAGTGATTATCCGCATGCAAAAAGATTTGTGGGAATATCGAATAAATAGCCCAATGTGGAAAGGGTTGCACGCCCATATTCCAGATCAAAGTTACCGTCATCTATGGTTAAAAGATCACGAAAATATTATTGCAGCTATACAACGAAAAGATCCTGTATTAGCAAGAAAAATGATGTGGCAACATTTGGAAAACGTGAAACAAAAGCTGTTTGAATTATCGGATTTAGATGACCCGAATTTTGATGGCTATTTATTTAAAGTAAGTCCATTAGTTGTCAATTTATAAACTTAATTAGGAGTTGAGTATGGAACAAACATGGCGTTGGTATGGACCTAATGATCCAGTTACTTTATCTGATATTCGTCAAGCTGGTGCAACAGGTGTAGTAACTGCCTTACACCACATTCCGAATGGACAAATATGGTCAAGTGAAGAAATCAATAAACGCAAAGAAATTATTGAAGCTGCTGGTCTAACATGGTCTGTAGTAGAGAGTGTCCCTGTTCATGAGGACATTAAAACCCAAACAGGTCAATATAAGACTTGGATTGAAAACTATAAACAAACATTACGCAATTTAGCACAATGTGGTATTGATACTGTATGTTATAACTTTATGCCTGTTCTAGATTGGACACGTACTGATTTAGCTTATGAATTACCTAATGGTTCAAAAGCATTGCGTTTTGATCAAATTGCATTTGCTGCATTTGAATTACATATTCTAAAACGCCCAGGTGCAGAAAAGATCTATGCAGAGGAAGAAAAAACAGCTGCTAAAATCTATTTCGACAATATGACTAAATCTGATATCCAAAAACTAACAAGCAATATTATTGCTGGTTTACCTGGTGCTGAAGAAGGTTATACTCTGGAAGAATTCCAATATCAATTAGATCGCTATAAAAATATTTCTCCTGAAAAATTTCGTACCCATTTAGCTCACTTCCTAAATGAAGTTATTCCAATAGCTGAAGAAGTTGGCATTAAAATGGCTGTGCATCCAGATGATCCTCCTCGTCCGATTTTGGGTTTACCACGTATCGTCTCCACTATTGAAGATATGCAGTGGTATGTAGATACACAATCATCACCAGCAAATGGGTTCACTATGTGTACTGGTTCTTATGGTGTTCGTGCTGATAATGATCTTGTTGAAATGACTAAACGATTTGGAGACCGTATCTATTTTGCTCATTTACGCGCAACAGAACGTGAAGAAAATCCGTTAAGTTTCCATGAAGCAGATCACCTTGGCGGAGATGTAGATATGTTTAATGTAATTAAAGCATTATTAACCGAAGAATATCGTCGTCTTAATAATGGCGAGACTCGATTAATTCCAATGCGTCCTGACCATGGACATCAAATGTTAGATGACCTAAAGAAAAAAACCAACCCTGGTTATTCAGCCATTGGACGCTTAAAAGGTTTAGCTGAATTTCGAGGTTTAGAATTAGGACTAAAAAAAGTTTTTTTTGAAAAATAATCTCTCAGGTATTAGAGAAAATCTAATACCTTTTTATTATATAGTAGCTGTTTCGTTAAAATTATTTATATTACTTAAGTAAGGAGCATACCTATGAAAAAATTACTTTTTCGCCTTTCATTACTTTCCATTATATCCACATCATCATTTGCTATTGATAATTTAACTTATGATAAAATAGTAACGAAATCTTTATCAAAGGGTAACATTGAATACTTTATTCAAGGAAAAGGTGGTATTGGAGAAAAAAATAATACCATGTGTGAAGATGGATTATTTTTTAATGATTATTATCTTGCAGTATTTGATGGTGCTACCGACAAATCAGGCAAAAAATATGACGGTAAAAAAGGGGGAAGAGTCAGCCGAGATATTATTCAAGAAGTATTCCAATCTTTACCAGCTGGGACAGATAAAGAAAAAATTATTACATTAATCAATGAAAAATTTAAAAATTTTTATGCTAAGTACCCAGATATTGATTTCAAAAATACCCCTCATTTACGTCCAACTGCAACATTAATATGGTATGATTTTACAAAAAATGAATTAATCGCGATTGGGGATTCAAAAGCGCGTATTGATAACGTGAAATATAATAATGAAGTCAAATATGTTGATGAATTAAATAGTACTTTACGCGTAAAAATCTTAAAAGATCTTAAACTAACCAATGAGCAAATTGAAGAAAATGACATTGGTCGTTTTTACATTATGCCATTATTAACTCGCCAATCAGAATTCCAGAATAATCCTAATGCTCCTAAAGCTTTCCAATATTGGGAAATAGATGGATTTGATATTCCGATATCTGAATTAAAAGTATGGAAATTTGATAAGACACCAAAAGTTATTGAATTATCATCTGACGGATATGAAACCTATCCGAAAGATATCACTATTGATGCATATGAAAACACATTAAAACAAGAGTTATCAGAAGATCCATTAAGAATAAAAAATCCTTCTACTAAAGGTATAACAAAGGGAAATTATACTTTTGATGATAGAGCAATATTAATATATCGTAGTAAATGATAACCAATAAAAAGCCTCTTAATGATCTAATCATAAGAGGCTTTTTATTTAATTAACTAAGTTAAAAACTAACCCATACCGTATTTTTTTAATTTTTTACGTAATGTGCCACGGTTAATACCTAACATTGTTGCTGCACGAGTCTGATTACCGCGAGTATATTGCATTACCATATCTAACATTGGATGTTCAACTTCAGCTAATACTAGTTCGTAAAGATCATTTACGTCTTGACCATCTAATTGTGATAAATAATTTCTTAACGCTTGTTTTACTGAATCACGAAGAGGTTTATTAGTTACTTGAGATTGTGAATTTAAAACTGATACGGTTAATGCATCAGAAGGACTACGTTGTTGTTCTAACATTGTTGTTTATCCATTACGATTAAATTGAAAAACTCTTCTAAAGCCAATAACTGTTCTTTAGGGACGGTTATTGCATTAAAAGTCTGTTTAAAATCGGAATTAGGTTGAATTCCTTGCAAATACCAAGCTACATGTTTGCGTGCTATGCGATACCCTTTTTCTTCACCATAAAATTTATGAAGATCCTGAATATGCTGCAAAATAACACCGCACTTTTCATCTAAACTTGGCTCAAAAATTATCGAATCGTGTTCTACTAAGCTCTCTATTGATCTAAATAACCAAGGATTGCCTAATGCACCACGTCCGATCATGACACCATCTGCACCTGTATAAGCCAGTACAGACTTAGCCTTCTCCGCTGATGTTATATCGCCATTTGCGATAACAGGAATTGAAACTTGCTGTTTAACCGCTTTTATATTGTCATACTCAGCATTCCCCTCAAATAAACATTCACGAGTTCGCCCATGAATGGTTAATGCTTGAATACCACTTTGTTCTGCAATTTTTGCGATTTCTACACAATTTTGATGTTCAAGATCCCAGCCTGTTCTAATTTTTAATGTTACAGGCACATCAACCGCATTTACTACTGACTCAAGAATTTGGCGGACTAAATCAGGATATTGTAATAATGCTGAACCTGCCATTTTTCGATTCACTTTTTTAGCAGGACAACCCATATTAATATCAATAATTTCAGCACCATAATCCATATTGACTTGAGCAGCTTTTGCCATTTCATCTGGATCAGAACCAGCTATTTGCACAGCGTTTATTCCTGCATCTTGATGATGAGCCAAACGCAAACGCGATTTTTCTGTATGCCAAACTTGCGGATTAGTTGACATCATTTCCGAAAACGTTAAGCCTGCACCATAAGTGGCACAAAGTTTTCGAAAAGGTTGATCGGTAATACCAGCCATAGGTGCAAGTAAAATGCGATTCCTGAGTTGATAAGGTCCAATTCGCACCTTTCTATTTCCTCTTCAAAAGTAGATAACACCCACTCACCAGTATATCCGACAAGGGGTGCTATGATACGCATTTTTGATGCATTTGAAAAGCATATTTTTTATACAAATTTATAAAAAATTTACTGAATAGGGATTGAAATTATTTAGTTTTTCCTGTAATGCGACACCATTCTTCACGTTCTTGAATTGGATCTAATTCAAAACTGGCACTATACGCCTCTAAAACTGATTTTGCCTGTGTAGCTAAGATACCTGATAAACCTAATACACCATTCTTTTTAACTAATTGGCTTATGATTGGGTAAAGCTCTCTTAATGGACCAGCAAGAATATTAGCGACAACAACATCTGCTTTCATATCTGTAGGTTTATCATCTGATAAATACAATTTTAATCGATCAGCTACACCATTTTGTTCTGCATTATTACGACTAGCTAAAATTGCTTGCGGATCAATATCAATGCCAATTGCTTCTTTAGCGCCTAATTTTAAAGCTGCAATAGCTAAAATCCCTGAGCCACAACCAAAATCTATAATAGTCTTACCCGCTAAATCTAAACTATCTAACCATTCTAAACAAAGAGCTGTAGTTGGATGCGTTCCTGTACCAAAGGCTAAACCAGGATCTAACATTACATTAACTGCATTTTCATCTGGTACTTCACGCCAGCTAGGGCAAATCCATAAACGTTTACCAAATTGCATCGGATGGAAATTATCCATCCATTCACGCTCCCAATCCTTATCTTCAATTTGTTCAATTTTATAAGCAGTATCATCGGTTAAATGTCCTGCTTGTTGTAATAAACGAACAATTTGCTGCATATCTGTTTCTGCATCAAATAAAGCAATTACATCTGTATTACCCCATAAACGGGTTTCACCAGGTAAAGGTTCAAAAATTGGTGTATCCTGACTATCCATAAATGTAACAGAGACAGAACCAACTTCTTCTAAATAATCACTAATTACTTCTGCTTTTTCATTTGTACTGTTTAAACGAATTTGTACCCAAGCCATATTCTTTCCTTACTTGTTATAAAATAATGGTATTAATAACTTCTCAACCATTTACTCAAATTTAAATGAGATTTAATCTTTTTTTTCACCTATTTTATTCGCTATTAAAAAAGCGACTAATCCTAATATTAAGGCAGGTACAATTGCATGAAAATCAAATAATTTAATTTTACTAATAGTTAAATAAATATAACTGCCTAATCCGATAAGCATAGAAGCTATCGCACCATAGGCATTAGCTTTTTCCCAATAGATCCCTAATACAATCACCCACAAGAAAGTTGCCTCTAGCCCACCAAAAGCAAATAAATTTAACCAAATGATCATATCTGGGGGATTAAGTGCTAAAAATACTAAAACTATTGTAAGAACCAAGGTAATCGCTGAAGAAATATAAGTGATCAAGCGCTGATTCTGTGCTTTTTCTGGTTTAGCTGCAAGAAAAATATCTTTTACAAAAATAGCTGATGATTGAATTAATTGAGCATCAATAGTTGACATAATTGCAGACATTGGAGCTGCTAAAAAGATTCCTGCCACAATGGGAGGTAAGACTTTTATCATCAGTGTTGGAATGACTTGATCTGGAATCGTCAAATCGGAAATAACCGCTCGACCTAAAGCACCTGATAAATGCATGCCAAACATAATAATAGAAAGGATTACCGTACCGATAAGCATACCATTATGCAAAGCCTTACTATCTTTAAAAGCCATACAACGTACTGCGGTATGTGGTAAACCGACTACACCAAAACAGACTAATACCCAAAATGATGTCATAAATTGAAAATCTAACATATCATTTGGACCGTAAGGAGAGACTAAGTGCGGGTCAATTTCGGTCAATTTTGCAATCGCTAACTCTGTTCCCCCCGCAGCATAAATAACTGCAACAAGCAAAATAATAGTACCAAGGATCATGACCGTTCCTTGAATAGTATCTGTCAATACAACGGCACGAAAACCGCCAATAAATGTATAAAGCCCAACGGTAATTGCGAAAATCAGTAACGACTGCGTATAATCAATACCAATAGTGGTTTCTAATAAACGCCCACCACCTATAAATTGGGTAGTCATGGCAGCAAAGAATGCGATTAATAAGGAAATACTTGAAATCCATACTAAATATTTATTTTTGTAACGATAGAGTAATAAATCATTAATCGTTAGTGCATTAGTTTCTCGAGATAACATGGCAAACTTTTTACCTAATGCTCCTAATGCTAGCCAAACAGCAGGTACTTGAATCATGGATAACAATACCCAGCCTAAACCATATTTATAAGCTGCCCCTGGACCTCCAACAAAAGAACTTGCACTAGCATAAGTTGAAGCGGTTGTCATCGCTAAAACAAAACCTGTCATCGAACGATTACCCACATAATATTCTGTAAGAAAATCCCCCCGCTGACGTTTTACATAAGCATAAATTGCAGCACCGAAAACAAATGCGAGATAAATAACAAGAGGTAAAACAATTCCTAGATTCATCTTGGTATTTCCCCTTTATTTTTATCTTCCAACGAGCTGTTAGTTTCTAAATCAATCTCTTGATAAACAATCTGAACTACCCAATAAGCAATAATCAAAAACAGAATTGGTAAATAAATACAAGATAGTTCAAACCATAATGGAAAGCCAATAGGGCCCATTGTACCTTTAGGCAAATAGGCACATAGACACCAACCTATCACATATAAAATTGTGAGCGCTAACGCCCAGCGAGCTTCTTTCGCTGCTTGTCGATAACGTTGTTGAATATTCATTATGATCCTTACATAAAATCAATAAAATTAATAGAATAATGGAGAAAGGATAATTGTAAAAAAAGTGGATATAAAATCCACTTTTTATTTATTCAGCCATACCTAATTTTTTCTCAAGATAATGAATATTCGTACCACCTTTTTGGAAATTTTCATCATCTAAAATTAAATGCTGTAGTGGAATATTGGTTTTAATACCATCAATGATAGTTTCAGATAAAGCATTTTGCATGCGACGAATAGCACCTTCACGGCTATCTGCATGGACAATAAGTTTAGCAATCATGGAATCATAATGTGGTGGCACACTATATCCAGCATACACATGAGAATCCCAACGTACCCCTAAACCACCTGGTGAATGTAAATGTACGATTTTGCCAGGTGAAGGTAAAAAGGTTTTAGGATCTTCCGCATTAATACGGCACTCAATAGCATGTCCATGCACTTTAATATCATTTTGTGTCACAGAAAGTGGTAAACCTGCGGCAATACGTAATTGTTCTTTGACAATATCTACTCCTGTAATCATTTCTGTAACAGGATGCTCTACTTGTACACGAGTATTCATTTCAATGAAGTAGAATTTACCATCTTCATATAAAAATTCGAATGTACCCGCTCCACGATAACCAATTTCGATACAAGCTTTAGCACAGCGAGAACCAATATCACGACGAATTTCTTCAGTAATGCCTGGAGCGGGTGCTTCTTCTAATACTTTTTGATGACGACGTTGCATTGAACAATCTCGTTCTGCAAGATAAACCGCATGTCCGTGAGTATCTGCAATTACTTGAATTTCTACATGGCGAGGATTTTCTAAATACTTTTCCATATAAACCATATCATTATTAAATGCAGCTTTAGCTTCTGCTTTGGTCATAGCAATAGATTCTTCAAGAGCCTCATCACTACGCACAACACGCATACCACGGCCGCCACCGCCACCCGAAGCTTTAATAATCACTGGATAACCGATACGGTTAGCAATTTGTTTATTTTTCACCATATCGCTACTTAATGGACCATCAGAACCTGGTACACAAGGTACACCAGCTTTCTTCATGGCATTAATCGCAGAAACTTTATCTCCCATTAAACGGATAACATCTGCAGTAGGACCAATAAAAATAAAACCTGAACGTTCAACCTGTTCTGCAAAATCAGCATTTTCAGACAAAAATCCATACCCAGGATGAACGGCATCTGCACCAGTCACTTCTGCTGCTGCAATAATAGCAGGCACATTTAGATAACTTTTTGTTGAAGGTGCTGGCCCAATACAGACTGTTTCATCTGCTAATAATACATGTTTAAGATCTCGGTCAGCCGTTGAGTGAACAGCAACAGTTTTAATGCCTAGTTCTTTACAAGCGCGTAGAATACGTAATGCGATTTCACCGCGATTGGCAATTACAACTTTTTCTAACATAAGAATTCCGTTTTTAATTGGTATGATGGAAACCCATCATAAAAATATAAATTGAGTGGGCTAATTAGCCCACCTTTAAACTATTCGATAATAATTAACGGTTCATCAAACTCAACAGCATCACCGTCATTAACAAGAATGGTTTTAACTATACCCGCTTTATCAGCCTCAATTCGATTCATCATTTTCATTGCTTCGACAATGCATAATGCATCGCCAACTTTCACAGCCTGACCAACTTCCACAAACACTTTTGCTTCAGGACTTGGGCTACGATAGAAAGTTCCTACCATTGGTGAACGAATCACATGACCTGATAACTCTTCTGCAACTGTTGGTGCAACAACTGCCATCACTGGAGCTTGAGCAACAGGGGCAACAACTGGAGCTGGTGTTGTCGCAGGTAAAGTATATTGCACTGAACTTGGTGCTGAACCACGGCTAATACGAACTGATTCTTCTCCTTCAGAGATTTCTAATTCCATAATGCCTGATTCTTCAACTAACTCAATAAGCTTTTTGATTTTACGAATATCCATTGCCATAATATTTGATCCGTGTGTTAATAAAATAAAATAACAGCCACACCTAGAATCATCTTCTCAAATGCAGTTGTGTAAAATAATCACTCTATGAAAGAGTACCTGAAATCTAACCATTTTGCGATAAATTTCTGCGATTATACGTGAAATTATGCTTATTTTGCTAAATATTCTATTGCAAATTCAAAAGCACATTCATAACCTTTTGCTCCTAATCCACAAATAACGCCTTCTGCAACATCACTTAAATAAGAATGATGGCGAAAAGGTTCACGTTTATGAATATTAGATAAGTGAACTTCTACAAAAGGAATAGATATTGCCAATAATGCGTCTCTTAATGCTACACTAGTATGCGTAAATGCCGCTGGGTTAATAATAATAAAATCGACTTGTTTAAAACTTTCATGGATTTTATTAATTAACTTTTCTTCACTATTCGTTTGAAAACATTCTACTGAAACTTGATATTTTTCTGCTAAAACTCGGACTTTAGCTTCAATTGCGGCTAATGATAATGAACCATAATGTGTTGGCTCTCTCACCCCTAACATATTTAAGTTAGGACCATTTAACAGCAAAATTCGAGAAGTTTGCGACATATTTATTCCTTTTTTAATTAAAGGCGATGCATTATAACGTTTTTTTGATAATTTGCAGTGCCTATGTGGTCAAACCTTTACTAATTTCTAAATAAATTAAAGAAAATAATCAATATATATTGCAGTTTGAGTTTAATTAAACTTTTATTTCCGTAATAAATTCAGAATTAAAATCAATTAACGGCAAAGCAGAATTTGGCCAAGCTCTTACTACTTGGTATTCCATTAAATCTAAGGTATCCAGACCTGGTGTAGTATCTGGCGTATATTGTTGAGCAATACGTGCCAATTGCGATAAACCAAAACTACTTTCTATTGACGAACTAATTACCGCTTGCATACCCAAGTTATGTGCTTTTTCAATTAAGGAAACGCAATATTCTAATGAGCCTACTAATGTAGGCTTAATCACAATGGCACTCACATTAGGTTCCGCTACCACCTCAAAACCTGGCTCACGGACAGATTCATCCCAAGCAATTGCGATACCTGTTTCCGCAGCAAATTGACGACTTTCATCACGGGTTTTGCAAGGTTCTTCTAAAAATTGAATACGGGCTCGATGTTCTGGTTTGACATATTTAGCAAACATTTGTGCTTTTGTAGGTGTCCAGCTACGATTAGCATCTAGACGCAGATAAAGATCGGGAATTGCTTCAAGTAACATATCGGCAATTAAACCATCTCGATTTGCTTCATACATTCCCACTTTTATCTTTGCAACTTTCTGACCTTTCATATTATCTAAAGGCTCATATAATTCATCAGGATCACCATAACATAAAGGTGCAGCCTGATAATTGCCTGCTTCATTTATACGACCTTTCATCTCTGCTAACGCACAGCTTAAACCAAATGCAACCGAAGGATACAAGCCCTCAAAGGAAAGTTTTTCATCACGACTACGAGCTGCATTCCAATCTTTTAACCACTGAATAGTCTGTGTTTGTGCTTGTTCTAAGGTTTCTTCACTATATTCAGGTAAAGGAGCTATTTCCCCCCAACCTTCATTGTCTTTACATTTAATTTGTACTAATAAGCCTTCACGTTGTTTTAAAAAACGATTACGTAAAATCAATTTGCTATCTACAGGAATTGAGTATTTATATAAATGATATTCTCGACTTGTCATCACGACTCCTAAAGATAAATAGGAAAAGTGCGGTCAAAATTTCTTAAAAATCTACCGCACTTAGATTAGAACTGATTAAGGGTTGCGTTTGAATTTACTAAAATCTGGCTCACGTTTTTGATTAAACGCATTACGACCTTCTTGACCTTCTTCTGTCATATAGAACAACATGGTTGCGTTACCTGCTAATTCTTGAAGACCTGCTTGACCATCACAATCCGCATTTAATGCAGCTTTTAAGCAACGCAATGCGATTGGACTGTTTTGTAACATTTCACGACACCAACGTACAGTTTCTTTTTCAAGATCTGCATAAGGCACAACGGTATTGACTAAGCCCATATCTAATGCTTCTTGAGCATCATACATACGGCATAAGAACCAAATTTCACGTGCTTTTTTCTGACCGACAATACGTGCCATGTAACTTGCACCCCAGCCACCATCAAATGAACCAACTTTAGGTCCTGTTTGACCAAATTTTGCGTTATCCGCTGCGATAGTTAAGTCACATATCATATGCAACACATGTCCACCGCCTACAGCATAACCAGCAACCATTGCCACAACGGGTTTTGGACAAGTACGGATATCACGTTGGAAGTCTAATACATTTAAATGATGGACACCACTTTCATCCTTATAACCACCGTAGTCACCACGAATTTTTTGGTCACCACCAGCACAAAATGCATATTCACCTTCGCCGGTTAATACGATAACACCAATTTTTTCATCAAAACGAGCATCTGAAAATGCGTGGATCATTTCTTTTACTGTTTGTGGACGGAAAGCATTACGTACTTCTGGACGGTTAATAGTAATTTTTGCAATACCATCTTTTGATTTATGATAACGAATATCGGTATAACCTTCGCTATGGTCAACCCATTCAACTGGTGCATAAAGAAATTCTTCGCTTGGGTATAACATTATGAGTCCCTGTCTATAAGTTAATAAAAAGTGCGGTCATTATAGCGGAAATATTTAGGAAATTCATAAAAAATCCAATATTGATCACAAATTATAAATAATTTAAATGAACAAAAATTACTAAGTTTTATAATATGTGTGATTATTTTCGAATAATCATCACAATTCAATTCTATAACTTACTGATATCACAAAGGTCTTATTATGAAATTAATTACTTGGCCTGTGGTTGCAGGTGCTGCACTTGGTATCATTGCTCCACTTCTAACCTATTATGGCAATCCTGGCAATATGGGATTCTGTGCTGCTTGTTTCATTCGAGATACTGCAGGCGGACTAGGTCTGCATCGAGCCGCTCCACTTCAATATATTCGTCCTGAATTAATTGGCTTAGTGCTTGGTGCTTTAGCAAGCGCTTTATTATCTAAAGAATATCGTCCACAAGGCGGTTCCTCCCCCATCACACGTATTGTGCTTGGTTTCTTTGCGATGATTGGTGCCTTAACCTTCTTAGGTTGCCCATGGCGTGCTTATTTACGTTTAGGTGGTGGCGATTTAACTGCAATCGCTGGAATTATTGGTTTATTTGTCGGGGTCTTAGGGGGTATTTTCTTTGTAAAAAGAGGATTCTCACTAGGTCGGTCAGAACAACAACATAAAGCAACGGGACTCATTCCAATTTTCTTTGTTTTATTATTGTTATTTTTAGTCTCAACTCAATTTAGCTTTGGAGAAAACCTAGGAATTTTTTTCTCATCTAAAGGTCCTGCCTCACAACATGCCAATCTCTGGCTCTCTTTAGGTGCAGGGATAATTCTCGGAGTATTAATGCAAAAATCCCATTTTTGTACTATTGGCGCATTCCGTAATTTTGTTTTATTTAGAGATACTCATTTATTAAATGGTGTCATTTCCTTAATTATTTTTGCCTTTATTACCAATATTGCATTAGGCCAATTTCACTTAGGTATGGAAAATCAACCTATCACTCATACGCAGCATCTATGGAGTTTCTTTGGCATGTTGCTATGCGGTTTATGTTTTTCATTAGGTGGTGGCTGCCCTGGTAAGCAATTAGTACATTTAGGAGAAGGAGATAATGACTCTGCCTTGTTTGTATTAGGTATGTTATTAGGCGCTGCTACAGCACATAACTTTGGCTTTGCAGCTTCAGGGTCTGGTATTGGTGCCTTTACTATTCCTGCTCTGATTACAGGTTTTCTTTTCTGTTTATATGTAGGCTTCACTCATAAAAAATTAGAAGCTTAATAATAAAGGCGGAAATTCCGCCTTTATAGCCAATATTAACTGATTAATTGTGCAATCACCTTTGCATATTCCTGTGGATTTTCGAGATGAGCATTATGACCTGCTTGATTAATCACAATCATATTTAATTTCTCTTGTCGTGCCAGTTCCCTGAACTTACGATCTTTTTCACCAACTAAATAATAAACAGGTAGCTCACATTCTCGCAGCTTATCACCTAAATAAGGTTGTTTTGCTAAAGATGTCGCTTGCAACATTTTACCAATATTTTTACCGCAGTTGGCAGCACGTTTTGCAATTAAAGCGGTACGTTGCATTTCAGTTAAATGTGCAAAAACAGGCTGTTGATACCAATCATTGAGTACATTTTCTATGGGATCATCCATAAAACGTTGTGCCCAAAATTTATCATTTTTCCACCGCACTTTGCGTGCATTATCATCCGTTAAACCGAGATTTACCCCTTCTAAAATGAGCCCTTGCAAGTTTCCCTTAGCACATTGCGCTTGTAAAGCATAATAGAGGGCAATTCGTCCGCCTAATGAATAACCAACAATCATATAAGGTTGATGACCTACTGCAATTTTGATCTGTTTAGAAAGATAACTCGCAGTATCATCAAAGCTCTTCACTTCTGTCAATTTAGCACTTCCATGGAAAGGTAAATCTAAAGTAATACAATGAAAGTGCGGTAGCAATTCAGAAATTTTTGACCAATCTTCCGGTGTACCCAGTAAACCATGGAGAAAAACCATATTCATCATTGTTTCAAATTCCATCTATAAAAAAACCTTGATCAGCCATCAAGGTTTCTTTTTATTAATTGAAGTATTATGCACCAATAACCGCATAACTAATTTGTTCAATAAGACGTTTATAAATATTACTACCGTCTGTTGGACCAACTTTAATTTCAATTACTGTTGCCTCTTTGCGAGCATATGCTTGTTTTAATACAGAACTTAAATCAGCCCAAGTATATGGACGTGCATATTTTAAATCAAACATAGAAGCGGCTTGAGAAAATTCCGTATGATGTGGCATACGATATAAATCACTTTTCACTGAAGCATCTACAGGCAACATATCAAAGATCGCCCCGCCATTATTATTAATTAAGAAAATAATGGTGGGTTGTGTGACATTCTTAAATAATGCAAAGGAATTCAAATCATATAATGCGGATACATCACCAATCATCGCAACGACTGGCTGATTTGAACCAATACCTACACCTGCGGCTGTTGCTAATAAACCATCAATGCCACTGGCACCACGGTTTGTTACCACAGGATAGCCCTCAGGTAATTTGGCTAAAGCATCTGCTAAACGAACAAATAAACTATTTCCTAAAAACAATACACCATTATTAGGCAAAATTCGTGCAATATGATGTGCTAATGAGGCCTCATTTAAATTGCCTCCAACTTGCTGTTCAATAAAACTTGCACAGAATTTTGATAATGCTAGAGGCTCTAGCAACCAAGGTTTTTGACGTAATGGCGGATGAGAACGCAACCAATGATGCACTTTTGCTGTAAAACGAGTATGAATATGATGGTAAGGATCAACCCGTTGTACGCTTTCATCTACAATCCAATATTCTCCATCAAAATCAGCTAAAAATTGATTAATGCGTTTACTGATAAAACCATGTCCAAGTTGCAAGACAAGATCCGCTTGTAATAATTTCTCACGTACGGTTTTATTGGCTAACCAAATATCTGCATAAGGCAAACTGGCTTCTACACCAGATTGAATATCGGTTAGCACAACCCAACCCATGGTATTTGCCCAAGTGGTGATACCCATACCTTGTTCAGGAGTTAAACGTCCTACAACAATGACACCTCGTTTGGTACGCCAATAATCCCAATGCTCATGCATTACTACTTCTTCTTGTAAACTTTGATGCTCTGCCCAAGGTTTATTATGAGTAAGCCAACGTTGTACTGGTGCTAACCATGGATGACTATCAATTTCATCTTCATTGGCATCATATAATGGTTCTGCGAATGGCACATTAATATGCACGACACCAGCTTGTTGTTTCTGTTGATGGCAAGCATGATCTAAAGTTGAAATTAACCAAGTGACAACATAATCCTGGCTAGGACGGGGTAAATTTACGCTGGCTACGGGATAATTGGCAAACATATTCTCTTGAAGAATAGCTTGGTTTGCACCACATTCAATGAGTTCATCTGGACGATCTGCAGTCAGAACAATTAAATTAATTCCTGTCTGACGAGCCTCCACAATGGCAGGATAAAGATTAGCAGCGGCAGTTCCTGAAGTCACAATTACAGCCACTGGCATTTTCGAGGATTTTGCTAGACCTAAAGCAAAAAAACCCAGTCCACGTTCATCCCAATGTGTGTGAATATTGATACGATGCTGATCTTGCAAACGATTTGCTTCTAATGTTAAAGGCGTTGAGCGAGAACCTGGAGCAATACAAATGTGTTTCACTCCATGACGTGTTAAAGTCTCAAGAATCACTTTTGACCAACAACGATTAAATGTACTGACTGACATATTTATTCTCCACTGCTCTGTAATAAAGATAATAACCCTGATGCTTTTCTTTCAATTTCTTGCCATTCTAATAACGGGATAGATCCGGCGACAATCCCTGCGCCTGCAAAAATACGAATTCGATTTTGTTCAACAAATGCAGAACGTAACGTCACACAAAATTCTGATTTCACCTGGCTCATAAAACCTAATGTGCCAGCATACCAACTACGATCAAAAATTTCTATTTGTTTTAAAAATGCCAATGCAGCTTGCTTTGGCAAACCAGCCACTGCCGCAGTAGGATGGATTGCTTTTAAACAAACTTCATCTCCATTAAGTGCGGTTAATTTTGCAAAAATTTTTCTACGTAGATGTTGTACCACACGAAGACGTTTTAATTCAATAGGTTGTACTTCAATTTGTGTTGTGAATGCCTGAATATTACCACAAATATCATCTACCACGAGGCGATTTTCATATTCATTTTTCTTATCGTTTAATAACCATTCGCCAAATTTCTGATTCTGTTCAGCATTTTCAGTCATACTGGCAGTTCCCGCTAAAGCCTCAGTTTTTAAATCGCACCCATCACGTAAATATAAACGCTCTGGTGATGAACCAATAAATACTGAATTGGCTTGTTCAGCGAATAAGAAATGGTAACAGCCTGTATTTTTCGATTCACTTTCTGCTAATAAATCAATAGCATCAATCACATCTTCACTTTCAAATAGGCTTTCATTAGCTAATACAGCTTTATTAAAGGTACCTTTCTGAATTTCAGCCAGTGCCTGTTCAACCCATTCACACCATTGTTGTTGATTAGCTCGCTGACTAACCAATTTCACAGATTGGCGAAGGGGTAAAAGTGCGGTATTTTTAGCAAAAATTTCTAAGCATTTTACCGCACTTTGTTTTTCATTATGCCAGTTTAGACGATTATCAATACATAAACTCGCAATCAGTTGATGATCTTTTTGTTGCAATAAAATACGAGGTACATAGAAATCACTTTGCCCATTGAAAGTGATGCCACCAACAAGGATAAGAGCGTGATTGTGAATAAATGCCTGAGCAGAATTTATATCAGAAAATGACCGCACTTTACCTACCGCGGCAAGACAATGTTGATTATCAGAAAGTGAATCAACTCGAGAATTTAAATAAAACTGTGGATAATCTGATTGTGCTTTTAACCATGCTAAGAGATTTAATTCAGCCTTAACTTGGGCAGTAAAAACGACGACATCCTGCTTAAGATCTAAAGGTTGATGCGCATCAATTTGCTGCATTAACTGCTGTTGTAATGAGTGCAAACTATCCATTTGGTAAAATATATTGGTTATAAATCAAGCTAAACTGAATAAGTTTTGTCTTTTTCTGTAGAAGAAAAAGGTTAATCAAATTTTGTATTTTACCGCAATTTGAAAAAATTTTTTAGTAAATCTTTTATTCTTCATAAAATAAGCGTAAATTGATTTAATCTCAGTCAATACAACGCAATATATAAAGGTCGCTATATGGAAATCTTCCCTAAATCCAATAAATTAGAACACGTATGCTATGATATTCGTGGACCAGTACACAAAGCCGCCATAAAACTTGAAGAAGAAGGCTACAAAATTCTTAAATTAAATATTGGCAATCCCGCCCCTTTCGGTTTTGATGCTCCTGATGAAATTCTGATTGATGTCATTCGCAATTTGCCCACCGCACAAGGTTATTGTGAGTCAAAAGGGTTATATTCTGCTCGTAAGGCGATTGTGCAATATTACCAATCTAAAGGGATTATTGATTCCACTGTAAATGATGTTTATATCGGTAACGGTGCTTCAGAATTAATTACTATGTCAATGCAAGCGCTGTTAAATGATAACGATGAAGTTCTTGTTCCCGCACCAGATTATCCTCTTTGGACTGCCGCAGTGACCTTATCTGGAGGAAAAGCAGTACATTATATTTGTGATGAACAACAAGATTGGTTTCCTGATATAGAAGATATAAAAAGTAAAGTGACATCTCGAACCAAAGCCATTGTGATTATCAATCCTAACAACCCAACAGGTGCGGTATATAGTAAAGAATTATTGTTAGAGATTGCTGAAATTGCACGTCAAAATAAGCTGTTAATTTTTGCCGATGAAATTTACGATAAGATTCTATATGATGGTGCGGTTCATCACCATATTGCAGCCCTTGCACCTGATTTATTAACGATTACTTTGAATGGCTTATCCAAAGCCTATCGAGTATGTGGTTTCCGCCAAGGCTGGATGATTCTTAATGGACCAAAAGAAAAAGCAAAAGGTTATATTGAAGGTCTAGATATGATTGCCTCAATGCGTTTATGTGCGAATGTACCAATGCAACACGCCATTCAAACGGCATTAGGCGGCTATCAAAGCATTAATGAATTAATTTTACCAGGTGGTCGTTTATTAGAACAACGCAATAAAGCCTTTGAATTAATTAATAATATTCCAGGTGTGAGTTGCGTGAAACCAATGGGAGCACTTTATATGTTCCCGAAACTTGATATTAAGAAATTTAATATTTATGACGATGAAAAACTGGTGCTTGATTTATTAGCACAAGAAAAAGTGTTATTAGTACATGGAAGAGCCTTTAACTGGTCAGAACCAGATCACTTCCGTATTGTGACATTACCTTATGTCAATCAATTGGAAGATGCATTAACTCGATTTGCTCGTTTCTTAGAAAACTATCATCAGTAATCATCAAAATGAAAAGGCGGATTTTTTATAATCCGCCTTTTTAATTTTTAGTAAGATGAATCAACTAAAACTTCTTCACCATAGCCACCGTTAACAGGCAATGGACGGTTAGTACTCACCGCAGAGCGAATCACTCGAATACCTCGAACCCCAGCTTCACGGGCAGCCAACACATCATCATTGCTATCGCCATAGTGAATGCTCACTTTATTCTCAACAATAAATTTGGTTTTATCGTATTTATACGGATCTTTCGGAGTATCAAAAGTATAGTTGATAGGTTTCATATTTTTTACTTTGAATGTTTTTTCAAGAATACGACCTAATTGATCAATTTGTGTTAAATCTTGATCAGCATGAGGAGTACGCCCCGTAATAAAGATAACTTGGTCACCTCGCTCTTGATGCATTTCAATTAACTTCTTCGCTGATTCTTTTGGAATAGAATATTTATCGCAACCATCTGCTACAAAATTCCAATAGGCTTGATTCTTTAAATAATCATAGCTATCAGGTGAAAATGTGTTTTTACCGTAGTAAAAGCATTGTGAAGATACTAAAACAGTATCATCAATATCAAAACTTACGGTAATCGGTTTTTGACCTTTTAATTGTTCACGAATCTCATCTACAGAAATCCATTTGACATCCGCTTCGTGCTTATGATCAATCGCTGTAATACCAGGATGAGTATAATCTACTTTAGGTCCTTTTGCTGAAACTGAAAATGCCATTGCGGCAACAGATAAACCAATTAAACTGACTTTAAATAAAGACATAATTATTCCCTTAATGTGAGTAATGAAAAATTCCATAGACTGATGAAACCAATTCAACAGAAGTTAATTATAGCAAGTCAAATGTGTTTTTACAGTGCGGGGGATCACAAATAACGCAAAAACTCCACATAACATCATTAATAAAAATACCCAATGGGTTGAAATCGGATAAATTAATCCTGAAAGTAAGGTAAATAATGCTACCGCAGCATTAGTGGCTAACCCGCTATAAAGGGATTGTAGCCTTACCATGGTATGACGAGGTTGCATAGCAATATAACGCACCATAGCATAATGCATGGCTGCAAAGGTAATACTATGCAAACATTGCAGAATCGCCATACTCCAAATATCCTCAACATAGCTAAATAATCCCCAACGAATGACTACAGCTATCGCTGCTAAATAGAAAATACTGGAGATTGACCAATGTTTAAATAACTTACCTGAAAAGAAAAATAACAGAATTTCTGAAGCAACACTTAATCCCCATAATAAACTGGTGGTTTCAACAGGAATGCCTGCACTTGCCCAATAAATCATACTATATACATAATAGGCAGCATGAGAGCCTTGAATAAGCATTGCACTGATCATTAATCTAAGATGCGTTTTATTATTTAATAATTCTAAAAAACCTACCGCACTTTTTGCCTCGACTTTCTTTTCATCTTGAGGTTTAGGTTCAGGAGACACTAGCTGAACAATACTATATAAAGTAAATAACCCAACTAATATCCAAATAATATATTGCTCACCAATAGCACCAATCAAATGACCAAAAACCGTTACACCAATAACAAAAGCCAATGAACCAATTAATCTTGCCCGTCCATAATCTAATTTTACCTGACTTTGCCAAGTGGTAGCCATGGAATCAGTTAAAGGCATTCCCGCTGAATTAATCATGCTAAATAAGCCAATTGCAATAAAAATCATCCAAAAACTTTCTGCCACAAAGGCGATGATTAACGTCATCAGCACAGTCGCCCAAGCAAGTAATCGCAAGCTTGGTAAAATCTGTGAAACTCGTTTAACTAAACTTGGAAAATAAATTCCTCCAATAAAACGAAATAAATAAGAAGAGGCAATCACCGTACCAATTAATTCTTCGCCATAAGATTGAGATTTCAACCATACAGGTAAAAAAGGAACAGTAACGCCATAAGCCACATAATAGCCAAAGTAGCTCAACGCTAGCCAAGTAAAAGGACGAACAGTCATTAAAATAATTTTTCCATTTCTTTAGAACGAGCAACACAAGCCTGCATCGCTTGTTTAACTGTCTGCTCAAGTTGTTGTTGATTAAATACAGCTAATGCAGCAGCTGTTGTACCACCTTTTGAGGTCACATTTTCACGTAAAGTCGAAAGCTCTAGCTGTGGGTTATTCACCACCATTTTTGCGGCACCTAATGCGGACTGTTGAACTAAAGTGCGAGCATTTTCAGCAGAAATATCCATCTCTAATAAAGCTTTTTGCATCATTTCCATAAACAGGAAGAAATAAGCAGGGCTTGAGCCTGAAGCCGCAGTAACCACGTGCATTTCCTCTTCATTAGCCGCCCAGTAGGTTTCACCGACCGCATTCAATAAATCTTCTGCAAATTGACGATATTCCTCGCTCAATGTGGATTTTCCATATAATCCAGCCATGCCTTCAGACACTAAAGCGGGCGTATTTGGCATGACTCTAACAATGCTTTGAGCCGTGGGTAAAAGTGAACTAATACGTGCAATAGAAATACCTGCCGCAATGGAAATCACTAATTTTTTGCTAAAATCTACCGCACTTAATGCTCTACAGGTTTCCGCCATTGCTTGCGGTTTTACAGCCAATACAATGACGTCTGCTTTCTCTACCGCTGCTAAATTAGATAAATCTACGCACACATTTTTCTCTGCAAATAATTCACGTTTATGTGCATTACGATCACAGACAATTAATTTATTTGCAGGATAACCTTTATTCAACAGACCGAAAACTATCGCCTGAGCCATATTTCCACCACCAATAAATGCTATTATTTTCTGTTGCATAAGCTTCACCTTAAGTAAAATTTTTGAAAATAAGACCGCACTTTTATGAAAAAAAGTAAGCGATTTATATAAATCCCTGTAAAATGTCGCTTATTCTACCCTACAAACAATATAAAGGTTAAGGACAAAATGTACTGGTTTAAAAATGCGATGATTTATCGTTTAACAAAAGATCTAGATTGGTCAGAAGATCAACTACAACAAAATTTAGCTCAATGTGAATATCACCCTTGTGGTCAATCAGATACGAGTAAATTTGGTTGGACTAATCCATTACGTGGCTCTGAATTATTGCATTTTTCAGTGAATAAACAGATTCTTTTAGTGGCACATAAAGAAGAAAAAATCATTCCAAGCCATGTGGTAAAACGTGAATTAGACAACCGAATTAACGAATTGGAAGAAAAAGAAAACCGCAAATTGAAAAAAACTGAAAAACAGTCATTAAAAGACGATGTGGTTTCTGTGCTATTACCCCGAGCATTCAGCAAAAATCAACAAACCGCGATTTGGATCAATACTGAAACCAACTTAGTTTATGTGGATACAGCTTCCAGTAAGCGTGCGGAAGATGTGTTGGCATTATTACGTAAATCTCTTGGTTCATTACCTGTAGTGCCATTAGCTTTTGCAAATGAACCTGCTGTAATAATGACAGATTGGATTGTGAAAGAAGAGGTTCCGCAATGGTTGATGCCATTAGAAGAAGCAGAACTTAAAGCGAGTGATGATAAAGGTATTATTCGTTGTAAAAACCAGGCCTTAGATAGTGATGAAATTATCAGTCACTTACAAGCTGGAAAATTTGTGACTAAACTTGCTCTTGAATGGGAAGAACATCTTAGCTTTGTGCTGAACAATGATGCAACTTTGAAGCGTTTAAAATTCGCTGATATGATCCGAGAAAAAAATGATGACATTCTAAAAGAAGATTTTGCACAACGTTTTGATGCTGATTTCCTTCTGATGACGGGAGAGTTGGCAAAATTAACTGCGAATCTAATTGATGATTTTGGTGGTGAGAAACAACGTTTATAAACTGAGGGTGATTTTATATGGTGGGCTTGTTAGTCCACCTTTTTGATCAAAGTGCGGTCCAATTTTGGAAAATTTTCCCCTTCAATTACAAGCCCAATGTTTCTTTCACAAAAGGAATTGTCAACTTACGTTGGGCTTGTAAAGACGCCTTATCTAATTTGGCTAAAGCATCAAATAAAGTGTGCATATCACGATCAAGACGTTTTAAAAGAAAATTAGCTGTTTCTTCAGGCAATTCAATACCACGCTCACGAGCATTACGTTGAAGCATCTCTCTCTTTTCTTCATCGCTAAACATCTTTAATTGATAAATTTCACCCCAAGTTAAACGAGAAGCTAAATCAGGTAATTTAATCGCAAGTGATGTAGGAGACTGATTAGCGCTAATTAATAGCAAAGATTTACCCGTTTCTTTAATTCGATTAAAAAGATCAAAAATCGCTAATTCCCATTCTTCATTGCCTACAACAGCTTGTAAATCATCTAAACAAACGACATGTTGGTTCTCCAAATTTTCTAACACTGCAGGAGAAAAATATTGAGACTTACTCAAAGGCACATAAATAGCTGAGCCTTGTTGTAATAAGAAATGGTTGGAAACCGCTTTCAGCAAATGGCTTTTTCCACTGCCTTCAACGCCCCAAATATAAAAGAATTGTTGCTTTACTGAATCAAAATTTTTAGATAACGAATCCATTAAAAGTTCATTATGACCTACAAAGAAGTTATCTAAAGTCTCATCATCAATTTGATGAATAGGTAAAGGTAATTGTCCAGTAAACATAGCTTGCTAAATAAAAATAAAACTTGCTTAGAATAAACGAAAAAGGGCTAAATACGCAATATTTAACCCTTTATTTTATTTCCTTTTAATCAATCTCTTGATTGATCGCCTTTGGTAATACCAAATTAAGAATAATTGCCACTAAAGCGCATAGGCTGATACCTTTAATAGAAGCATCACCTACATTAACAAACATATTACCAATCCCAAAGGTCATGACAACAGAAATAATACAAAGATTACGAGCTTCCGTCACATCCACTTTACCACGAATTAATGTACTCATGCCAACCACAGCAATAGAACCAAACACTAACATCATTATCCCGCCCATTACAATGGTCGGAATTGTGGATAAAAATGCTCCGACTTTACCGCAGAATGAAATTGCAATCGCCCATACTGCCGCCCACGTCATGATATTAGGATTGAAATTACGAGTAAGCATAACCGCACCTGTAACTTCCGCATAAGTGGTATTTGGTGGGCCGCCGACTAATGCAGCCGCTGAAGTTGCAATACCATCACCTAATAAAGTGCGATGTAATCCAGGTTTTTTCAGGAAGTCTTTACCCGTCACTGAACTAATTGCCATAATTCCACCCACATGCTCTACTGCAGGAGCAATCGCAATAGGCAGCATATAAAAAATGGCTTCTAAATGAAATTCAGGGGTAGTAAAAGTCGGTAAACTAAACCAAGGCGCATCCAATACGGGTTGAAAGTTAATTAGCCCTTTGAATAAACAAATGATATAGCCGACCAGAATTCCAAACATAATTGGAATCAACTTCATCATTCCTTTACCAAATACCGCTACAATCAATGTTGTTAACAATGTCGCCATAGAAACCAAAACAGCATCTGTATATTGGTAACTACCATCTTGAGCTAATGCCATATTCACTGCAACAGGTGCTAATCCCATACCGATAATAATAATCACAGGTCCCACAACAACAGGAGGGAAGAATCGTTGTAAAGCTTCTGCACCACGCAATTTCACTAATAAGCTTAAAGCAAAATAAACAAAGCCTGTACAGGCGAGACCGCCCATCGTAGTTGCAATACCCCAAGTTTGGATACCATATTGGATAGGTGCAATAAATGCGAAAGAAGATGCGAGAAAAATAGGGACTTGTTTTTTAGTACAAAGTTGAAAGAGTAATGTACCAACACCAGCTGTTAATAACGCTGTATTTGAATTTAAGCCTGTAATAAGAGGCACTAACACTAATGCTCCGAAAGCAACAAATAACATCTGTAAGCCAACGAAAGCCTGTTTTCCCTTACTTTGGGTCTCTAAAGGGGTAATAGTTTGATTTTTCATATAAGTTTTAACTCTCAGATTAAATTAACTTTAAAAAATAAATTATTTAGTACCAAAAATCTTATCGCCAGCATCACCTAAACCAGGAATGATATAACCATCTTTATTTAAATGACTATCAATTGATGCGGTATAAACTTCAATATCTGGGTGTGCTGCTTCTAATGCTTTAAGACCTTCAGGGGCTGCCACTAAGACCAATACTTTAATATTTTTACAACCTTTTTGTTTTAATAAATCAATAGTCGCAATCATTGAACCACCAGTTGCTAACATCGGGTCAACCACGATAGCCAAACGTTCTTCAATATCACTGGCTAATTTTTGGAAGTAAGGAACAGGTTCTAAAGTTTCTTCATCACGATACATACCCACAACACTGATACGCGCGCTCGGAATATGTTCTAACACACCATCCATCATACCAAGACCTGCACGTAAAATTGGTACCACCGTAACCTTTTTACCTTTAATTCGCTGAACTTCAACTGGCCCATTCCAACCCTCGATAATTACCGTTTCAGTTTCAAGATCAGAAGTTGCTTCATAAGTTAATAAACTACCCACTTCTGTCGCTAACTCACGGAAATGTTTTGTGCTGACTTCAGCTGCACGCATTAAACCGAGTTTATGTTTGACTAGAGGATGTTTAACTTCTACAAGTTTCATATTTATGCTCCCTTTTTTTGATTATTTTGGTCAAATTGACTGATTTTAAAATGAAAGAGAACGACATTCAATATCTTCTCGATAAAAAAGATTAAGTTCGGTATAAATTTTTAAAATTTATACCGCACTTTAGAAAACGATAACACAATCTTTATTTATTTGAACCCTCAGGGTGCAGTCCAATCCCTTTGTTGCGTGCTTTCAACTTCGCATTTACCTCCGACCACGAGAGATCAGCATTGTGCAACATCACTGTGAGATGATACGCTAAATCTGCCACTTCGCCGATTAACTCTTCCTTATCATTCGCCATGGCTGCAATCACTGTTTCTACCGCTTCTTCCCCCACTTTTTGGGCGATTTTGTGCGTACCTTTGGCGTAGAGTTTGGCGGTGTAGGAACTTTCAGGATCGGCATTTTTGCGTTCGGCGATCATTCGCTCTAATTTGCTGAAAAAGATCCAATCGGGCTGTTCTTGTTCAAACTGATGAAAACAGCTCTCCGCCCCTGTGTGGCAGGTTTCGCCGATCGGATCGGCAAGAATCAGCAAGGTGTCGTTATCACAATCTAAACTCATATCCACCACATTCAAAAAATGCCCCGAAGTTTCGCCTTTCGTCCAAAGGCGTTGTTTGGTGCGGGAGAAAAAAGTCATCCGTTTTTCCGCAAGCGTTTTTTCCAACGCTTCCGCATTCATATAGCCAAGCATTAGCACTTCGCAGGTTTTGGCGTTTTGGACGATAACGGGGAGGAGGTCATCTACTTTTTGCCAGTTGATTTTGTTTTGCATATTTTTTCCTTTTCCCAGCACGGCAAGCCGTACTGGGTTACGCATAATTAGGTGGCTTTGCCACCTATAAATTTCGTTCAAAATACACTTCATTATATTCAATACCATAATCCATCAATAAAAATTTAATTTCATCAACGAAATTTTGGCTTTGATGATGTGCTTTTTGATTTTTTATGTAATTGATAATTTTGTCTTTTTCTCGTTGGCTATAAGTTAAAGCACAATAACCTTTTGACCACGCATAAAAATCGGGGAAATACTTACGATGTCGTTCTAAAAATAAATGAGTACTATTTTTCAAATGCTTCACGAAATCTGCAACATTGGTAGTTGCCTTCAATTCCACAAACAAATGTAAATGATCTGGCATTCCATTAATTCGGTAAAGTACTGCATCTTGTTCTTGCACATAACCCCAAATATAACGATACAACATTGCTTCGTGTTCTTCTACGATTGTTGGCTCACCATATTTAGTACGAAAAACAATATGATAGAGTAATTTTGTATAACTCATTTTCTTTCCTAACAGGGTGGCAAAGCCACCGAATTATGCATAACCGATTGCGACAAAGTCGCTGTCGGTATTAGCGACGAACTTCAACACCCTCTTTCACTAAATAATCCTTCAATTCCCCAATATCAATAATCCGCTTATGAAACACACTTGCCGCCAAAGCTCCATCCACATTCGCTTCTACAAACGCATCACGGAAATGCACCATTTCGCCCGCACCGCCTGAGGCGATAAGTGGCACATTGCACACTTCACGCACTTTTTTCAGCTGCACCAAATCGTAGCCGTTACGCACGCCGTCTTGATTCATCATATTCAGCACGATTTCGCCCGCTCCACGCTTTTGCACTTCACGCATCCAATCCAGTAGCTGCCAGTTGGTTTGGCGGGTGCGGCTTTCATCGCCCGTGTATTGATTGACCCAATATTTGCCCGTTTCTTTTTCAAACCAGCTGTCAATGCCTACCACAATCGCCTGCACACCGAAACGATCCGCCAAACGGCTGATTAAATCAGGATCGGCAATGGCAGGCGAATTAATGGAAATTTTATCCGCCCCGAAAGCGAAAATCTGCTCCGCATCAGCGATAGTTTTAATGCCGCCAGCTACGCAAAACGGAATATCGATCACCTGTGCTACACGCTCCACCCAGCTTTTATCCACGGTGCGACCGTCCGATGAGGCGGTGATGTCGTAGAACACCAACTCGTCCGCCCCTTCTTCCGCATAACGGGCGGCAAGCGGCACAATATCGCCGATAATTTCGTGGTTACGGAACTGTACGCCTTTTACCACCTGCCCATCACGCACATCTAAACAAGGAATTACCCGTTTTGCCAACATTCGATTGCCTCCACCACATTAAATTTACCTTCCAACAACGCACGTCCCACAATCACGCCAGCCACACCTGTGCCTTTTAACGCTTTGATGTCGTCAAGTAAGCCGATACCGCCCGATGATTGGAATTGGATTGCAGGGTATTTTGCACAAACTTCTTTATACAGAGCTACATTTGAGCCAGCCAGCGTGCCGTCTCGGGAAATATCGGTGCATAAAACGTGTTGCAAACCGACCGCTTGATAATCGTCAATCAAGGCTTCCAACGACACACCGCTTGCTTCCTGCCAGCCGCTAATCGCAATAATTTTTTCACCGTTTGCGTTGATATTCACATCCAACGCCAATACGAATTTCTCCGCACCGTATTTTTCAAACCAGCCTTTGACCATTTCAGGCTGTTTTACTGCGGTGGAGCCAATCACCACACGGTTCGCCCCCACAGCCAGCAGATCCGCCACATCTTTTTCGCTACGGATACCGCCGCCCACTTGGATTTTGCAATTCATTGCCGCAATAATTTTGCCGATAAGTGCGGTCTGTCTTTGGGCAGGATCTTTCGCCCCCGTGAGATCCACCAAATGCAGCTGCTCCGCCCCCTGTGCCAAATAATCGGCAAACTGCGAAATCGGATCATCGCTGTAAGTAGTCTGCTTGGCGTAATCGCCCTGATGTAACCGCACCACTTGACCGTTAATCAGATCAAGGGCGGGGATAATGATAGATTTTTTCATATTACGTCCCATCCTCACCATAAATGAGGGAAAACATTAGCTAATACGTGATAACTGATTTCTCAAGGCTCTTTTAAAGGCTTCTGCCAACAGCTCACAAGCAAGCGCTTGTTCTAAATCTTTACGAATCGCTTCCGTTGGCTTTTGGCTAATCAGTTGGTTTAAGTGCATAATATTAAGTGTTGGGAAAGGTCGCTGTAAGCGGTGGATTCTGTCACCTTTTTGGCAACCACCAGATTGAATCACACGAACATACCAGCCTGTTAGCCCTTGCTCACGTACGATATGTTGAGTTTCTTTAACACCTGAATTAAGTGACAACCATTCGCAAGGTTTACGAGGTTGAGAAACTTCTAAAACCGCTGAGCCAATTTGATACCGATCGCCCACACAAACATTTGTTTCATCTAATTCAGAGACGATAAAATTTTCACCATATATCGCCGTGCCTTGCCAGTTAAAGTTTTTTCCAATAAGTGCGGTCAATTTTTCAAAAGTTTTATCTGCCATAAAGAATAAGGCTTTGTCTACGCCACCATGATGTGCTTTTAGTCCCACATCATTGCCTAATGCACCTAATTCATTAATAACCATTTCATCTACAGGTTGTTTACGGATAGCACTTGCCAAGGTTGCCCCATCTGCAAAAGTGACTTCTTCCACTAAACCAATTTTTAATGCCAATACTTCCATTACACATTCTCCACAAAATTCCGCAATAACTTCGCACCAGCCGCCCCTGAACGCTCTGGGTGGAACTGTACGCCGTAGAAGTTTTTACTTGCAATCGCTGCTGAAAAATCCACGCCGTAATTGCAAGTGGCAATGGTATTTTCATTCGTCAGTACGCCATAACTATGCACAAAATAGAAATGGCTGTCCTGCTCGATGCCGTGGAACAGCGGATGGTCTTTGGCGTAATTGACCTTATTCCAGCCCATATGCGGCAGCGGCAAACCTGTGTTCGACAACAAATCAGTTTTGCCGCTCATTAGGTTCAACGTTTCCACATTGCCTTCGCTGGAAAATTCGGTCATCAGCTGCATTCCCAAGCAAATACCAAGCATCGGCTGGGTGGCGTTTTGAATGGTTTCAATCAGCTGGCGATCCTGTAAGTTTTTCATCGCCGCAATCGCTGTCCCTACACCGGGCAGCAGCAGTTTGTCCGCAGATTGGATTTTGCCGAGATAACGAGAAATCTCCGCCTGAATGCCAAGGCGGTCAAACGCAAATTTGACCGAAGACAGGTTGGCACAGCCTGTGTCGATGATTACGAGGTTTTGCAATTTTAATCCTTCTTTTCAATTTTAGAAAATTCACTACGAATAGAATTATAAAACCGTTGATGTTGACTCTGATGTTCCTTTATAAAATTATCAATCTTTGCTTCCAAAGATAACATCAAATTATTGTAGTCTATAATTAAATTCTCATATTTCTCCCATATTATATCTTGATATAATTTTTTAATCTTACTTGTTAATTCTCCTTTACTTTCATGTCCAGTAAATGGATCTAAGATTTTAGGTATAAAAACTACATTCCAAGGAGCACAAAAGGAATATGGATTTTTGGTATTACCAAATATATGAGACACCTGATAATTTCTTAAGTTAGGGCTCTTTCCTTTTTTATTCAATCCTGTCAAATCCTGTAACATTTTGGTCGGATAATTATTATTAGTGGGGTCAACTTTCACATTACAATTAAAAAGATATTTATAAAATTCCTGATATAAATGATTTCCTGAACCATTTCTACCATAAGATCTTACATATATAGACTTATCTTTTTGGTCTATTTTATTTTTCAATGCTTCCCATTCAGCATCAGCTTTATCTTTTTGAATTAGAATAATAGATGAATGAGCAAAATCTAATAAATTGTCATCTGTAATCTCGAATCTTTTAAAAAATTCTAAATAGCCATCTTTCATACATAAACTCTTGATAAAATAAATTCACAAGCGGTCAATTTCCCCAAAAACTTTGCAAAAACCACCGCACTTTTCGGGCTTGCGATGCACGACCCTACCATTTACAATACACCCTTCGAACTCGGCAACGCATCCCCCTCAATCCGAATCGCTTGTCTAAGCGTTCTGCCGAACACTTTGAACAGGCTTTCGATTTTGTGGTGGTCGTTGTCGCCTTTGGCTTTGAGGTGCAACGTGGCAAGCATAGTGAAAGCGATGGATTGGAAGAAATGCTCGGTTAGTTCGGTGCTGAAATCGCCCACTTTGTCGCGTTTGAATTCGGCTTTGAACTTGATGAACGGTCTGCCCGATAAATCCATTGCACATTCGGCTTTGCATTCGTCCATCGGCAACACGAAGCCGAAGCGGGAGATGCCGCGTTTGTCGCCGATGGCTTGTTTTAAGGCAGTGCCAAGGGCGAGAGCGGTGTCTTCCACGGTGTGATGTTCGTCAATCCACAGGTCGCCTTTGGTGGTGATGTTCATTCTAAAACCGCCGTGGGTGGCGATTTGGTCGAGCATATGGTCGAAAAAGCCCACGCCTGTGCTGATTTCATTCACGCCCGTTTCGTCCAGCCACACTTGCACTTTGATGTCGGTTTCTTTGGTTTTGCGAACCACTTCGGCGTAGCGTGGCGTGCGGTTGCCGTGGTTGGTGACGCTTTCGCCTAGCAATTTTTCCGCAATCAAATCCCAATTCAGTTTTTCAGGGTGATATTGCAAGGCACGAATGCCGAGATTTTCCGCCAGCTGCACATCAGTGGCACGGTCGCCAATCACGAAACTTTGGGCAGGGTCAAACAGCTCACGATCAATGTATTTTTGTAACAATTTCGTGTGCGGCTTACGGCAATCACAGCCGTCCTCAGGCTTGTGCGGACAAATCAAAACTTCATCAAATTCAATGCCTTGCGAGCTGAATAACGCCATCATCGCATTGTGTGGCTTGTCAAAATCCGCCTGCGGAAAAGCACTCGTGCCTAAGCCATCTTGGTTAGACACCATCACAAAACGGTATTTATGTTTGAGTTTCAGCAGAGCAGGAATCACATTCGGCTCAAATTTCAGCTTTTCAAGGCTGTCAATTTGGAAATCGGTTTTCGGCTCGTCAATCAGCGTGCCGTCACGGTCGATAAAAAGGATTGGTTGCATTTGGTTCTCCTGTTAGATATTTTTAATGGATTCAATCACTTTCGCATTTTCTTCATCTGTGCCGATGGTAATTCGCACGCAGTTGGCTAAATTCACTGCTTTGTGTTGGTCACGCAGGATAATTCCCTCGTCCCACAAGGCTTTGAACACTTTTTGTCCATCTTGGAATTTTACCAGCACATAGTTGGCGTGGGTGTCGAAAATTTCTACCACATTTGGCAATTTGGCGAGTTCTTTAATCAGCCAATCCCGACCGTTGAGAATGCCTTGCACACGTTGTTTGACGAGCTCAATATTCGCGGGGCGTAAGGCTTGCTCAGCAATATCGGCACTCGGCACAGGGATTGGGTAAGGGGCGATGACTTTGTTGAGAATTTCAATTAGCTCTGGGTTCGCCAACACAAAACCGCAACGCAGCCCTGCCAAAGCAAAGGCTTTAGAGAGCGTGCGGATAATCGCAAGGTGCGGATAATTTGCAATTTCTGATACAAAAGTGACCGCTTGCGTAAATTCGATATACGCCTCATCGAGCACCAAAATTGCACGGTTGCGAGTCATTTCGAGCAATTCCAGCACATCGGCTCGGTTGAGTAGCGTGCCAGTCGGGTTGTTCGGATTGCAGACAAACACCACCTTGATATTCGATTTCTCCGCCAAAGCCTGTTTGATTTTCGGCAAATCGAGCTGGAATTCGGTGGTTTGGTTAATGGTCACCATTTCCACACCGATGGTTTCAGCACTCACCGCATACATTCCGTAAGTAGGCGGACAGTATAAAATCGCATCTTGATCAGGCTGGCAGAAGGCTTTAATCGCCAGCTCAATGCCCTCATCGCCGCCACGAGTGACGATCACATTTTCAGGCTGCACGCCTGCATAACGAGCGTAGTTTTCAATCACTGCCTGCGGTTGCGGTTCTGGGTAGCGGTTTAAATCTTTACCGCTGAGCTGAAAATCAGGCGAAGTTGGGTATTCGTTCGCATTGAGCCAAATCGTGCCGTTGCCGCCCAATTTACGGGCGGATTGGTAAGGAGTTAAAGCTTGTATATTTTTTCTTGAAAGTGTTGTGATTGACATATTGTTCATCCTATAAAATTTTTTCAAAAACGACCGCACTTTTATATTATTTAATCTTGGCTAAACGCAAAGTCACTGCATTTTTATGTGCATCCAGTAGCTCTGCGTGAGCCATGAGTTCCACCGTCTGTGCTAATGTTTTAAAGCCTTGCGGAGTCAGTTCTTGCACCGTCATACGCTTGCTAAAGTCCGCTAAACCTAAACTTGAATAGGTTTTGGTGTAACCGTAAGTAGGTAATACGTGATTCGTACCGCTTGCGTAATCTCCCATGGACTCAGGTGAATATGCGCCTAAGAAAATAGAACCTGCGTTGTCTAAACTATCCAGTAATGATCGTGCATTTTCAGTTTGCACAATTAAGTGTTCTGGTGCGTATTCATTGCTTATTTGAACAGCTTGTTGTAAATCTTCGGCAATAAATGTGCGACTATGTGAAAGGGCTTTACGAGCAGTTTCACTACGAGGCAAAACGGCAACTTGTTTTTCAAGTTCTTGATTCACCAATTTTGCTAATTTTTCACTGGTGGTAACTAAAATAACTTGGGAATCAGGACCATGCTCAGCTTGTGAAAGAAGATCGCTAGCAATAAAGACTGGATCGGCTTTTTCATCGGCGATTACTAACACTTCTGATGGGCCTGCTGGCATATCAATAGCGGTGCCTTGTTGTGCTACTTGGCGTTTTGCTTCGGTGACAAAGGCATTTCCAGGTCCAAAAATCTTATCCACTTTTTCAATAGTTTCAGTGCCATAAGCAAGGGCAATAATCCCTTGCGCACCGCCGACCGCATAAATGGTTTCCACACCGCAAAGCTTGGCAGTATAAAGAATTTCTTTTGCAATCGGAGGCGGAGAACAAAGTACAATACGTTTACAACCTGCAATTTTTGCTGGAATCGAAAGCATTAATACGGTTGAAAATAATGGTGCTGAACCACCAGGAATATATAACCCCACCGCATTAATCGGACGTGTTAGCACTTGGCAACGCACACCGGGTTGAGTTTCTATATCGACCATTGAGGGTTGTTGAGCTTTGTGGAAAGCCTCAATATTCGCTTTTGCATTTTGAATGGCTTTTTTTAATTCTTCTGGAATAGCCTCTTCTGCTTGTTGAATTTGTTCTTGTGAAATCAATAAGCTATCTAATTTTACTTTATCGAATTTTTCACTAAGCTCAAATAAGGCTTGATCGCCATTCGCCAACACCTTTGCTTTAATTTCATCTACGGCAAGTTTGATTTTGTCTCCAATCACTTGTGCAGGTCGAGAAAGATATTGTTGTTTTTCTACAACTGTTAAATTATTCCAAATTAGGGTTTTCATACCTTATCCTTAATTGATATTTAAAAATTTCTGAAAATCTGACCGCACTTTTATGCCAACATTTTTTCAATAGGCAAGACTAAAATTGAACTTGCTCCCATTTCTTTTAATGCTTCCATGGTTTCCCAAAATAGATTTTCCTGACTGACCACATGCATTGCAACTTTGCTATCATCATGAGCTAATGGCAGAATGGTTGGATTTTCCACACCTGGTAAAAGTGCGGTGATTTTTTCTAATTTATCTTTTGGTGCATGTAGCATAATGTATTTAGATTCACCTGCTTGTTGTACGCCTTGAATTCGTGTCAATAATTTATCCACTAAGGCTTGTTTTTCCTCTGAAAGCGGTTCTGCACGTTGAATTAAACAAGCCGTTGAGCGATAGATGACTTCCACTTCCTTCAAACCATTAGCTTCTAATGTTGCTCCTGAAGACACTAAATCACAAATCGCATTAGCAATGCCCGCACTTGGTGCAACTTCTACAGAACCATTTAATAAGATGCTTTTAAAAGGTACGTCCTGTTCTTTCATATAACGTTTCAATAAGTTGGGATAAGATGTGGCAATTAATGCATCATTTAAATCTTTTACTCCTTGATATTGACGATCACGATCAATGGCTAAAGATAAACGACAACCACCAAAATCTAATTGACGAAGCTTTTTATACTCGACAGTTTCGCCAGCTACTAAACGACCTAATTCTTCTTCCTCCAAAACATTTTCACCAATAATGCCAAGATCCGCCACGCCTGCAAAAATCAAACCTGGAATATCATCATCACGTACACGTAAAATTTCAATTGGTAGATTTTCTGAATAAGCAATTAAACGTTGATCATTCCAAATAATTTTTACCCCACATTGTTTAAGAAGTTCACTACAATCTTGGCTTAAACGTCCTTTTTTTTGTATTGCAATACGTAAACGATTTTGTGTTTGCATAATATGTCCTCTTATTGATTCTTTAACTAAATTCTGTGTAAAAAAAAACTCTCGGAATTCGACTTCCGAGAGTTTTTTTATTTTGTTATATCGTACTTGAGCTCGGAAGAATTTGAATCTTCCGCATACACCAAATACCCGAAAGATTAATCAGGGTGATGGTGATGATGGTGAGTAGTACGATTAAAATTCATTTTGTTTTCTCCAAAAACTTGATGTGTTTAAAATTACTCCAATGCAAACGTTTTCGCAAGTATTTTTTAAATTTTTTTTGCTTTAATGAATAATAACACTGGGCGATGCTGTAAATCTTTAAATTCTGATTGCCAATGTGCTTGATCTGCTAGCATGGGTTCTGCAATTTGCTCAATCTGAAAACCAGCTTGAATCAGATTATTTATAATCGTAGCCAGTGTTCGATGATAAGTGAAAAATGATTGTTTAAACCAACTTCGCTCACGAACGCCTTCATCACGATAAAAATTCAAACGATAAGCCACTTGTCGTTTATTTTCATCTTTCTCCCAACGCTCTCCGCCTTGGTAAGCGGTAGTAATAGGATGTTCTTGAGAAAAGATTAAACAGCCTTGAGCTTTTAAACGTTGTGAGATTTTAGCCAATAGCGCTGGAAAATGTTCAATGTAATGAAACGCAAAAGAACTCGTAATCACATCAAATTGCTCATTAGGCAGTTGATCAATATCTTCCATTGGTAGCTGGTGTAGGCTAAAACGTTCTGCAGAAAAGTGCGGTAGATTTTCAGAAAATTTTGTTAAATTAAGCTCTGCTTGCTGTAACATCTTAGCGGATAGATCAATTCCCACAACTCGCATTGCCCCTTTCTGCAAATAACATTGTAAATGTCCGCCCGTTCCACAGCCCATATCTAATAATGTTTTACCAGCTAAATCATGTAGAAGAGAAAGCATCGTTGGCTTTTCCACAATTTCATTTAAACTTATTGGATTGGAACGTAATTTCTGATAAAGCTCAAAAAAGCTTTCTGCATCATAAACTGATTTTTTCATAGCAACTAAGATAATAAAGGACGCCCATTGACGCCCTTAAATGTAATTAATTTAAAACTAACCTTTAAAGGTTGGCAACCAAGCAAATTGCATTGCAACTTGAGCAAGTATATTCAATAAACCAAATAGAATGACAAAATATATCATAAAGTTACCACCATACACAGTATAACTACGTTGTGGGAACTTTAAACGACAGGCTTTTGCCAATAATGCTGGCACAATCGCCGCCCAAATTGTTGCCGCTAATCCAGCATAACCAATAGCAACCACAAAACCATAAGGAAATTGTAAACTTAATAATAAAGGCGGTAAAAAAGTAACTAAAGTGGTTTTTGTTCGCCCTGCTACACTATCATCAAAATGACATAAGTCTGCGATATAATCAAATAGACCTAAAGTCACGCCTAAAAAGGAACTGGCAATTGCCATATAAGCAAAGAATCGTAATAATTCACCAATATAATTGGTTTGAATATAAACATTTAATGCTTCTAAAAGTGCGGCAATATCGCCGCCTTTTTCAATTACAGGGGCAAATTCAGCGCGAGGTAAATTGCCTTGAATCGCTAACTGCCATAATACATAAATCACCAATGCTATAGTCGTACCGAAGAAAATAGATTTCATCACCCGATTAGCATCTCGATCATAATACTTTACTAAACTTGGCACGTTACCATGAAAACCAAATGAAACTAAACAAACTGGTAATGCCGTAATGGCATAAGGTAAATATAAATCTTCACCTGAATGAATACTATTAAATAGAACTTCAGTATTAACTGAACCTAATAAACCTGCTGTTGATAAAATAAAAGCAATCACCATACCGCCAATTAAAATAGTGGTAAAACGATCAACTGCTTTAGTGGATAACCATACAAAAGCAGCCAACACGAGGCAGAAAAGCAATGAGCCTGATGAACGACCAATTTCTACTGTATTATTAGGTGAACTGAATAACTGGTTAATGAAAGATTCTGTTAAACCACCACCTGAAGTCACATAAGCATAAGTCAGAATATAAAGCACAAATGCGATAGAAATCCCATTAATAATATTCCAACCTTTTCCTAATAGATCTTTTACAATAGTGTCGAAACTTGCACCTGTTGGATAATGTAGATTAGCTTCTAAGATCATTAAACCTGAAGTGGTCATACAAAACCAAGTATAAATCAACAATACTAAAGAACCTAAAAACCATATCCCAGCTGTTGATGTAGGATTTGCTAACATACCAGCACCCACTGCTGTTCCAGCAATGATCATGGCTCCACCAAATAAAGAAGGTTGTTTTTTCATATTGATTCCATTATATAGAAGAGTGATTTTGAACTATTATAGTAGTACAAAATATAAAAACAAGAAGATAAATGCTAAAAATGATGAAAAATTAAACAATTAATTTATAGAACAAAAAAGATTAAATCGTTGGTCCTTCAATTTTACTTAATAAACATGGAGAACGATTGATCATAGAAACTGTAAATTGAACTATCCAACCGATCAAAAAGGCAAATAATAAAGTACCGATACCAACAGTTCCACCTAATATAAAGCCAAGAATGCAAGCCGATACTTCAAGAATCGTACGCACAATACCAATTCGTAAATGGAAATGCTGACATAGTCCAACCATCAATCCATCACGCGGTCCAGCCCCCTGGTGACAAGTTAAATAAAAAGAAGATCCTACCCCAAAACATAAAATACCAACTATCGCAAAGGTAAAGCGTCCAATTAAAGCACTAGGAGCAGAAAACAGAGACACGGTCATGCCAAGCACAAGAGCTATAATAAAAACATTAAAAAGTGTGCCAATCCCCACTTTTAATCTAAGTGGAATCCAAGCTAACATCACTAATATACTAATTATAAAAGAAGCCCAACCCACACTAAAATGCCCTTGCAATGCGATACCTTGTGCCAAAATAGTCCAAGGAGATGAACCTAAATTAGATAACAGTAACAATCCTTCTCCAATGCCCATAATCGCTAAGGAAAAAACTAATACCCCCAAGGATTTAGCTTCTAAGGACCAAAAAGATGTGGCAGTCCAACGTGTTTGAGGAAGAAGAGAAAACATTTTTGACATGATGAATATACAAACTTTAGCTAATGAGAGCTAATTCTAATTAAATTCATCAGAAAATTAAATGATATTAATGGCATAATATAGATCGAAAGTATATAAAGGATAAATCATCATACTTTGGTGAACGCTTGTTCATTTTCTTCATAAATTTAAAAATAGTTAAATTATTAATGAATAATTTGTTACAAAAACATCTTTTTTTGCTAACAAAAACGATTCCCTTCTCATTTTTTAATATTTGTACAAGATTTTTATAAAAAAAATCAGTATAGTAGCCGCACTTTTTCAACTCTACTTTTTTTAAGCTTTTTAGTTTAACCCATATTAACCCATAGATTTGAGGACCATATGAGCATATTAATGAGTATTCTTGGTATAATTGTATTACTTGCCATTGCCTATTTATTATCCACCAATCGTCGTGCAATCAATTTCCGTACCGTTGGTGGTGCATTATTGATTCAATTTCTCATCGGAGCATTGATTCTTTATGTGCCAGCAGGTCGAGATATTTTACTTGGTGCAGCTAATGCGGTGAGTAAAGTTATCTCTTATGGTAATGAAGGGATAAAATTTGTATTTGGTGGATTAGCAGGAGATAAAATTTTCGAAGCATTAGGCAATGAAGGTTTTATTTTCGCAGTTCGAGTACTACCAAGTATTGTTTTCTTTTCAGCCTTAATCTCACTGCTCTATTATATTGGCGTGATGCAATGGATTATCAAAATTATTGGTGGTTCATTACAAAAAGTGTTAGGTACATCCAAATCTGAATCAATGTCTGCCGCTGCTAATATTTTTGTAGGGCAAACCGAAGCACCCTTAATTGTAAAACCTTATATTAGTAAAATGACTGAATCTGAATTATTTGCTGTAATGTGTGGCGGTTTAGCCTCAATTGCAGGTTCAGTAATGGCGGGTTATGCAGGCATGGGCGTACCACTTACTTATTTAATCGCCGCTTCATTTATGGCTGCACCCGCAGGTTTACTGTTTGCTAAAATTTTAGTACCTCAAACAGAACGATTTGATGATGCGATGAAACATGTTCAATTAGAAAAACCAGCCAATATCTTAGATGCGGCAGCAAGTGGTGCATCTTCAGGTATGCAATTGGCATTAAATGTTGGCGCAATGTTAATTGCATTCGTAGCATTAATTGCTTTAATTAATGGCATCTTAGGTGGTGTTGGTGGTTGGTTCAGTATGCCTGAACTATCATTAGGACAAATCTTCGGTTGGGTCTTCCGTCCATTAGCATGGTTGATCGGTGTGCCTTGGCAAGAAGCTGAAGTCGCAGGTCAAATGATTGGTACCAAATTAGCAATTAACGAATTCGTAGGCTATCTAGAATTTACTAAATACTTATCACCTGAAGCCCCTATGGTATTAGGCGATAAAACCAAAGCGATCATTACCTTCGCTTTATGTGGTTTTGCTAACTTCAGCTCTATTGCTATCTTAATTGGTGGTTTAGGAGCAATGGCACCAAACCGTCGTGGTGATATTGCGCGCTTAGGAATTAAAGCGGTGATTGCGGGCTCATTAGCAAACTTAATGAGCGCTACTTTAGCAGGTTTATTTATCGAATTAAGTGGCGTTGCATTAGGTTAATCAACAAGCAAATTACGCTTAAATTTAGCCATAAAGTGCGGTATAATTTCCGAAAATTTGCAGTTTATATATAAATTAAAAACACCACGATGTATCGTGGTGTTATCATTTTAATAACAGGAAAACGGTTGCCTAATAGGCTATATTCACGTTGTTGTTATACATAGGCATATCAATATGAACTCTGATATGCTCATTTACATTTAATCTATTGATATATTCATATGGATTATGATGATATACATTCACTCTTTAGAATAGAAGGATAAATCTATGACTCCACATATTAACGCACCTGAAGGTGCATTTGCTGATGTCGTTTTAATGCCAGGCGATCCACTCCGAGCAAAATACATTGCAGAAACCTTCTTAGAAAACCCACAACAAGTCACCAATGTTCGTAATATGTTTGGTTACACAGGCAGTTATAAAGGTCGCCGAATTTCTGTGATGGGACATGGCATGGGTATTCCATCTTGTTCAATTTACGCAAAAGAATTAATCACTGAATATGGCGTGAAAAAAATTATCCGTGTAGGTTCTTGTGGTGCTGTACGTAATGATGTCAAAGTTCGTGATGTGATTATTGGTTTAGGTGCTTGTACCGATTCAAAAGTTAATCGCATTCGTTTTAAAGATAATGACTTTGCCGCAATTGCTGACTTTGAGATGACTCAGGCTGCCGTACAAATTGCCAAACAAAAAGCAGTTAACTACCACGTTGGTAATCTTTTCTCAGCGGATCTTTTCTATACTCCAGATGTAGAAATGTTTGATGTTATGGAAAAATATGGGATTTTAGGGGTTGAAATGGAAGCGGCTGGGATCTACGCCGTGGCAACAGAATATGGTGCAAAAGCCTTAAGTATCTGTACTGTATCGGATCATATTCGCACAGGTGAACAAACCTCTTCTGAAGAACGTCAATTAACCTTTAATGATATGATTGAAATTGCTTTAGAAAGTGTATTATTAGGCGATAAAGCTTAATTTCATCTCATAAATCCAGTAAAAAGTGCAGTTAAAATGCTAAAAATTTTACCGCACTTTTTTCTTTACCCAGTTTTACGCTTATTTGTCTTGATATTCCATTCACTCAACCCAATTAATCAGGTAAACTAATCTTGTTATTTTTTACTCACGGAGTACACAATGAATTTTATTGGGAAAATCCTAGGTTTTATTATTGGTTATCGCTATGGTGGATTTGCTGGAGCCATTGCAGGTGTGATTTTAGGTCATATTGCTGATAAAAAGCTGTATGAACTTGGAAGTGTTAATTCTTCTTTCTTTAAAAATAAAATTACTCGCCAATCTTTATTTATGCAAACTACGTTTGCTGTGCTTGGTCATTTAAGTAAAGCGAAAGGACGTATTACCGAAGACGATATTCAACTTGCTTCTAATTTAATGGCTCAAATGCAATTAGATAGCGCCCAACGTCAGCTTGCTCAAGAAGCCTTTAATCGAGGTAAAAGCATTGATTTTCCTGTTCGACAAGTGATTCGTGAGTTTCGTATTGGTTGTGGTCAGCGTGCTGATTTATTGCGAATGTTCCTCAGTGTTCAAGTACAGGCAGCATTTGCTGATGATCATCTGCACGATAATGAGAAAGAAATTTTATTTGTCATTGCTGAAGAGTTAGGCATTTCAAGACTCCAATTTGAACAAATGTTAGCGATGGAAATGGCTGCACGTCAATTCACTCGAAATGGTGGCTTCTACCGTCAACAACAATATCAATATGAACAAGCTGGTGGTCAACAATATCAACAGCAAGGAAATTATCATAATTCTTACCGCACTTCTTCAGGCCCCACAATTGAAGATGCTTATAAAGTATTAGGGGTAAATTCTACAGACGATCAACAGACCGTAAAACGAGCTTATCGCCGTCTAATGAATGAGCATCACCCTGATAAATTAGTCTCTAAAGGTTTACCAAAAGAAATGCTGGAAATGGCAAAAGAAAAAGCCCAACAAATTCAAGCGGCTTATGATCTAATTTGTAAACAAAAAGGTTGGAAATAATGAAAAACATTCGTTGGTTCCCTATAGCATTAATGATTTTTATTACGGTACTCTCTATTTGGTCTGCTATTGAGCCTCTATCACGTGCCGTTTGGTATGCTGAAGTATTACCAATTTTTACCGTATTTGGCCTATTAATCATTACCTACCCATGGTTCAAATTCAGTAATTGGGCTTATTTCTGTATGTCATTATGGCTCATTTTTCATTTAATCGGAGCCCATTACACCTTTGAGCATGTGCCATTTCAGTGGGCAAGTGATTTGCTTTCAGGTTGGTTAGGCGAAGGGCGAAATCACTTTGATCGTGTTGCGCATTACAGTATCGGTTTTTATAGTTTCCCAATGGCAGAATTCTTATTACGCCGTAAACTCACCGGCCCTATTGTTGCAGGATTCTTTGCGCTGTTCTTTATTATGTCAGTGGCAGCTAGCTATGAACTTATTGAATGGCAATATGCGGTCATTGCGGGTGGCGAAGAAGGCATTGCGTTTCTAGGTTCTCAAGGTGATATTTGGGATGCACAAAAAGATATTTTAGCTGATACACTTGGTGCCATTTCTGGATTGATACTGTTCTACTTTACTCGCCCCGATAAACAATATTCCTAATGCGTGTTATTTTAGCTCCCATGCAAGGCGTACTCGATCCTTTAGTACGCCAATTACTAACTGAAGTAAATGATTATGATCTCTGTATTAGCGAATTCGTTCGTGTCGTGGATCAATTACTTCCTGAGAAAGTCTATTATCGCCTTTGTCCTGAACTACAAAATTCAGGTAAAACCTGTTCTGGTACGCCAGTCAGAGTGCAATTATTAGGTCAATATCCAGAATGGTTAGCTGAAAATGCTAATCGTGCGATTGCATTAGGATCTCATGGGATAGATTTAAACTGTGGTTGTCCTTCAAAAACCGTTAATGGGAGTAATGGTGGTGCATCATTGTTAAAGCAACCAGAGCTCATTTATCAGGCAACGAAAGCCATTCGTATGGCGGTTCCACAAAACTTAGCGGTGAGTGTAAAAGTCCGCTTAGGTTGGGATTCTTATGATTTTGCCTTTGATATTGCCGATGCTGTGCAACAAGGCGGAGCCACTGAAATTACCATTCATGGACGCACTAAAACTGATGGTTACAAAGCAGAACGAATCAATTGGGCTAAAATAGGTGAATTACGTCAAAAATTAACGATTCCAGTGATTGCCAATGGTGAAATTTGGCATTGGCAAGATGGGCAAAATTGTCTACAAGTGACAGGTTGTGACGATTTAATGATTGGACGTGGAGCATTAAATATCCCGAATCTTAGTTTGGTACTCAAACATAATGTTGATAAGCTTGCTTGGGAACAAGTGATGCTTATCCTACAAAAATATGCACATCTAGAAAATATCTATGACTCTGGTTTCTATCATGTGGCACGAATTAAACAATGGTTACAATATTTGAAAAAAGAATATCCTGAGGCAAATACGCTTTTCACGCAAATTAAAACTGCTCAAAACGCAGATGACTTAAGAATGAGAATGGACCAATTATTATGAAATATGAATGGATCTTTTTTGATGCAGATGAAACTCTCTTTTCATTTAATGCATTTGAAGGATTACAAAAAATGTTTGCAGACCATAATTTAACTTTTTCGGAAGAAGATTTCTTAGCGTACGAAAAAGTCAATAAACCTTTATGGGTGAAATATCAAAATGCAGAAATTACAGCAGAGCAAATTCAAACGATTCGTTTTGAACCTTGGGAAAAACGTTTAGGTAAACCTGCTTCTGAAATTAATCAAGATTATATGAATTCTCTCTCAGACCTTTGCCATCCTTTAGAAGGCGTGGTCGAGACCATTAATCAGCTTGAGCAAAAAGCAAAACTAGCAATTATTACTAACGGTTTTACTGCGTTACAACAATTACGCTTAAATAAGACTGGGCTTGCAGAGCATTTCCAATTTATTACTATTTCTCAAGAAGTCGGCATTGCCAAACCAGATGCGCGTATTTTTGAATATAGTTTGAAGCGTGCTCATATTCAAAATAAAAGCAATGTTATTATGGTGGGAGATAATTTACATTCTGATATTTTAGGTGGACACAATGCAGGAATTGATACCTGTTGGATAAGCTATAATAAAACCAATGATACTGAAATCAAACCCACTTACAGTATTAATAAATTTACGGAATTACTTAAAATTCTTTAAAAACTGACCGCACATTAAAATTTCAAAGGATAGTTTACTGCTCTTTATTGAAATATTATTTCGTTATTGGTGCGGTACATTGCGTTACAGCACCAATTTTTACGCAATATGAAGCATCACTCGCATAAATATGCTTTCCTGTATCATAATATACTTTGCCTGTATTGCTATAGGTAGCTTCGCCCATCTGATGATAAATAACGCCATCTTGTCCATGGGTTGCCCCCACCTGCTGGCTAAAAGTGATATTTGATTGTGCCTGAGTAGGCAAATTCTCCCCTGCTGAAGGCATAGCACCCAACTGTCCAACATGGTTTCCCATTTTATTTAATGCAGATGACACTGCCAACACCAACATCGGTGCTGAAATAAACAAGATAAATAGACCTATTTTACTCACATCAACGTCCCCAAAAAGATGAAAAAAGATACATTAGTAGCTAACGTATCTTTTGACAATAGAATAAAGAAAAAATCAGATCCGATGTGTGAATAGTTCAATATTAAATATCTAATCCCAACACTTTACGTCCATTAATACTAGCAATATCCACCATCGCATCTAAATGTGGGAAACGACAACCTGCGGCTAATAGACTTAATTCTTGCCATAAATCTCCTTCACAAAGAGGCACCATATAATCACAAATATTATCGGTACCTAATGCAACAGTAATTCCCTCAGGAATCATTTCATCTGCGGGCGTTAAAGCATTATGGAAAGGTTGTAAATCATCTTTACGATGGCTATCAATCCATGCCATTGGGCAAGCGATCATCATCATTTGTGCTTGTCGCATTTTTTCATAGAGTTTGTAACGATATTCTTTTGAATGGGCACCAATTGAAATCCCATGAATACCCACCACTCTACCTTGCATACCATGCTCAATAGTTTTATCGCAAAGTTGTTCAGTTTCAATTTCAGTGGGAGTATTAAATTGATCAACATGCACATGACACATTATACCTAATGACTTCGCTTTATCTAACAGGATATCCATGGCTTCTAGGCCCCGTCCATAATCCACTTCATCACGATAAGGTAAACCACCAATCATATCCACCATCTCAGCACCAATATCAAACCATTTACGAGCAGTAGGTTCAATAACACCTTTTAGGGTTTGGTTTGCAAATTTCAGAATAATATCATTTTTATAAACATCTCGTGCTTTATGTGCCGCAATAATTGCTCTGTCTTCACAAATCGGATCAACATCCACAAAGGTACCAAATGCTGTTACACCTTGAGAAATCATTAATTCAATAGATTGACAGAAACGAGCATAATAATCCTCAACACTTGAAGTTCGTTTTACTTCATCCACCAAATCCCATTTTTGCTGAAGATTACTATTGTGATATATCCCAATTTTTTCAGGGGTCATGGTAAATGCACGATCTGCATGTGCATGTGAATTTACCCATCCTCCTTTTTTGATAATCTCATCACGAATATAGGTTTTAAAACTGCGAACATGATTTTTCATGATTACTCCATAACAGTATTTGAATGAATAAAAAAACTGATAGGATTGAACAGAACAAATGCGTTATTAATTAAAAAAAGACAGGCTGTTAATACAACTAAAAGTTGATTAGCTTTGAGGGGAAGAATGTTATGAAAAATTCTCTGATTTTTGATTAATAACATTGTTATCTAGTCCTTATCTAGTACTAGACTCGTAGTATAAATGTTTGGCTATAAAAAATACAGTCGATTTTAAAAAATGCCTATAGAATAAACAAAGACCTATTAAAAAATAGGTCTATGCTATTATTCTGCAACAAATGAACGACTTTGAGTAAAGACTTCAAGGAATAGCCCTAAAGGTGGACGAGTTGAAGATACCTTCTCATAATCAACGTTATATTTCTGATAACGACCTTTCCGATCAATATGATACTGATTGCCATTAGAGACAATAATCACATTCCAACGATAATTACCCACTAATACCCAATCCGCTTTACGTGCTTCCTGTGCAAGGTTTTCACCCTGTGCATAATCAGAAATTGGGTTGTTAACTTTAAAAAGTTCTGGCATTAACGTAGATACAATATCCGTATGACTGGTTAACTTACTTTGTTGTCCAGCGGGTAAAGCTTGCCAATGGATAATCAGCGGAACTTGGATTTCATCTAAACCAAAATAATCTTTACGAGATTCTTTAGACAAATGGAAAGCATGACCATGGCTTGAAGTAATCAACACAAGTGTATTATCTAATAAATTCCGATTGGTTAATTGCTCAATCACGGCATTCAGTTGCGTATCCGCATCTTTTAATTGATTGTCATATAATTCCATTTCAGCTTGTTCAGAAAGCTCAGTCTGAGATTCAATCGGCGTTAACAGATCCAAATCTAAATAGCTAAACCAAGGTTGCTCTTGATGTGCTACATCTAACCAATTTATCCAATTTTTAACCGCACTTTGATTGCCTAGTTGAATCTTAGGTAAATTCATTTTTTGGAAAATAGCTTGTTTAAATAAACTATCTTTAAAATTAGTTGCTGAAAAGATTCCCAATTGATAATGTTCAGCTTGAATTTTTTTAATGAGTTCAGGCTCAGCTTTATTTTGCAGTATCGAATCGGCATAACGTGAATTAAGCCCATAGAATAATCCGACCAAGCCTAAATTGTTATTATTACCACTACTATAGTGATTCATAAATTGTGTAGATTGTTTTGCAAATTGGGTAAGTGCAGGCATCTTACTCTCAATGATCGAATCATAACGCAAACCTGAAATATTAATAATTAAAATATTCGGTTTTTCTGTCATCACTTGATAGTTTAATTTGTGTTTTGGATAATCAATATTAGCCGCTTCTGGCCGACCTTGTTGCTCAACAGTCTCTTCATATTCAGATTTATCTAATAAGCCATTTTTCTCTAAAAAAGTACGGGCAGTCATTGGATGAGAGAGTGGGAAATTGGATTTTTGCATCGTAATAGGACGATAAATCATGGCATCTGCCCAAGCATAAATCAAATGCGTTGCAATAAACATAGCCACTAACGTAAAACCCACTTTACGAATCCATTTTTGACGTTCTAAGCTACGTAATTTATTCCAAGACCAACGAGAATAAATCATTTGTGCCAATAACAAAATTGGCATTGGTGCAAAGAAAATTTGCCAATCACGAGACAGCTCACCATCTTCAGGATTCACCAATAAATTCCAAACGAGTGAAGACAAATGTAGTGAGAAACGAGAAAAGACCTCAGTATCAATGACCAATAAGGTCAAACTAATACTTGCCAAAATAACCGAAACACCTCGAAAAGTGCGGTTATTTTTAATGAGAAAACTCAAAGGAAAAATAATCAATAAATAGCCAGTAAACACGACAAAACTAAAGTGTCCCAGAATACTGATAAAGAAATAAATCTTACCTAAAAGGGTGGCAGGCCAATCAATAATAAATGCATAACGAGAACCAATTAAAATTGCCCAAATAATATTAAAAAGCGTGAACCAATGCCCCCACGAGATTTTCTGTGAGATTGCTTCACGATATTGTTTGCCGTTTTTAATGAGCTTCACTATTGACTAAGCCTATGTGTTAATGATTTTTTGTTTTTACTGAATTTAAAAGCGCATCAGAAAATGCTTGTGCTAATGCAGTACGTTGGTTTGTTCCCACACTACTGGTCAGTAAATTTGTGACCATATGACCTAATACAATAAGAGATAAATCTACAGGAGCTTTATGCTTTTCTAGCACTTGAATCATGTCATTTAAAATTGCATCTACTTGTTTATCTTGATATTTTGAATGCGTTGCCATGTTTTAACCAATTAAAATTTGAGTAAATAAATATTTTACCTGATAATTTTTCAGATCCTAGCATATTTTCTACTTTATCGTAAAAAAAGTGCGGTTATAATAAAGTAAATTTTTTATATCATCTACTTGGAACAACAATGAGCATTACTGTTAATCAAATTGTTTTACATCAAATTATTAAATCAACATCCACCACAGCTAATACAACCGAATTGGCGTCAACTGAAGGAGAAACACATTCTCCATTGCATACTGTCCTACGTGAACAATTATTGCCGATTAACACAGAAATAGAGCAATTCATGTTGGAATTACATCAAGCCTATCAAAATAAAACTAAGGCTTATGGGATTTTCCAAGAACAATCAAACTTTGCTCAAGCACTTAATCGCTTATTAGAACAAGAAGTTGAGTTTCTTCCATTTAGCCATCATGCAGCACAACAATTAGCTAATGAACTAGCTCAATATGCCTTTGCTGAAAGTGGTACCTTTGTGCTTTGTCAATATAATTTTTTAGCCACAGATTATCTGTTTATTGCCCTACTTGATAGTCGCACAAGTGTATTAGTAGATGATAATCTTGAAATCCAACGTACTCAATATCTTAATATTAATCAATTTGATATTGCAGCACGGATTAATTTAACTGATCTACAAGTAAATGCACATTCTAATCGCTATCTTACTTTTATTAAAGGACGAGTTGGCCGTAAAATTGGAGACTTTTTTATGGATTTTCTGGGAGCAGAAGAAGGTTTGAATCCGCAATTACAAAACCAATGTTTATTACAAGCTGTGAATGATTATTGTGAACAAGGCGATCTCACAACGGCTCAATCTCAAGCCGTAAAAAAACAAGTTTTTGACTATTGTAAAGAACAAATCAATGCGGGAGATGATATTGAGTTAAGGGAACTTTCAGAAAGTATGCCGACTCTAAACGAACAACCTTTTGCCGATTTTGCAACCACACAGGAATATGGTTTAGAACAAAGCATCCCTCCTGTTCGATCTGCATTAAAATCACTCACCAAATTCTCTGGTTCAGGCAAAGGGGTAACAATTAGCTTTGATGCTGAACTCCTAAATAATCGGATTATTTGGAATGAAGCCCAAGATACATTAACCATCAATGGCCTGCCTGCAAATTTAAAAGATCAGTTACAACGGCTTATAAAGGAACAGAATTAATTTGGCAATTTAGCTAAGTTTAGGTATGATGAAAATGTTTTGCACAATAAATACAAAAAAGGTAAATACCATGCAAATTACCCCTATTATTACCACACTTGTTTTAGCATTAGGTGTAACCTCTTGCTCAACCATTAGTAAAGTGGTTTATCGAGTTGATGTTCCACAAGGAAACTATTTAGAAGCCTCCACAGTTTCTCAATTGCAAGCACGAATGACACGTCAACAAGTTCAATATTTACTAGGTACACCTGTATTAATTGATCCATTTACGACAAATACTTGGTATTACGTATACTTACAACAAAAAAGTTATGAAGATCCAATTCAACATACTTTACAAGTCAATTTTAATCAACAAGGTACGGTCACAAATTTTGATCTTGATAAACCTTTGCCTGATGAAGCAAAACAAAAGATCAATAACGTAAATATTACTGCACCTACACCAGAAAAATCGAGTTGGTGGCAATTTTGGAAATAATCCCATAACAAGGAATTAATTATGCCTAAACTTTTATTAGTGGATGATGATGTAGAACTGACAGAATTACTTTCTGAATTATTATCGTTAGAAGGTTTTGAAATCAATGTTGCTCATAATGGCGAAGAAGCATTAAAAAAACTTGATAATAGTTATGATTTAGTACTTTTGGATATCATGATGCCAGTACTAAATGGGATAGAAACATTAAAACGTTTAAGAAAGTCCTATATGACTCCCGTATTAATGCTTACGGCAAGAGGAGATGATATTGATCGAGTACTCGGTTTAGAACTTGGTGCTGATGATTACGTTCCGAAACCGTTTAACGATCGTGAACTTGTTGCTCGAGTAAAAGCGATTCTAAGACGTAGTAGCCAAACAGCATCAATGCAATCCTCAACAACAGAAGAAAATACCAACACTCAAGATGAACGAAAAACTATTGAGTTTTATGGTTTAACATTATATCCAGGACGCCAACAAGCTGTTTATCAAGATCAAAGCCTTGATTTGACTGGTACTGAATTTGCTTTACTACAAATTCTGATCAAAAATCCTGGTGAAGTCTTATCCCGTGAGTTGTTGAGTTTAGAAGCATTAGGTAAACGTCTTACACCATTTGATCGAGCAATTGATATGCATATGTCAAACCTACGCAAAAAACTCCCAGCTCGAAAAGATAATCTACCTTGGTTTAAAACCTTACGTGGTCGAGGTTACATCCTTTTAACGGAGTAACCTCGTTAATTCCTTTTAGTGATATACCAGCTAGTTGAAAAATCTATGTTAATTAGAAAAATGCAAAATAATTTACAATCTATTACTGCACAAATTTTTGCATTTTTCTGGTTTACCCTAACCATCTTATTGCTTTTAGCATTTTTTATTCCGAGTCTTGATAATCGTATATATAAAGAACTCAAAAATGACGAATTAGCAGCCTATCAAAAACAAATCGTCACCTCAATTCGAAATAACCAAATCTCGCATTTATTGATTGCCCCGTCTAAATTGTCAGTAGATTCAGCAGATTCTATTCACCCGATCTTAGTTGACAAAAATAATAGTATTATTGGTGCAAAAAATAATGAATTAAATGCAGTAAGACAATTTGTTGTGCAATCAAATAACACAGCTAGACCCTTAGTTAAAAACTTTGATAATATTCAGCTCGCAGGGCCTTTTATTGTGCATACCAATAGTCGAACAGATGAACCTTTTTTACTTTATTTCGTAAAAAAAGTGAATCCACAACAAGAAGCCTTAAGCTTTATGTTTGATCATCCTGCTATTATGATCTTGCTTATCATGTTGTTATCTTCTCCATTTTTATGGTGGTTAGCTTGGAACATTACTCGTCCAGTACGTAAATTACAACAGTTTGCTAGTGCCGTGACATTAGGGGACTTTACTAAACATAAAGAATTAGAGCAACAAGGCCCTGAAGAATTGCGCCAACTGAGCAGAAGTTTTAATAAAATGACAGAAGCACTTGATGATTTGCTTTCAACACGTCAGTCTTTACTGTATTCCATTTCTCATGAACTAAGAACACCACTAACACGCTTACAATTAGCGGCTGCACTTATACGTCGCTGTCAAGGAGAATCCAATGAAATAAAAAGAATTGAAACAGAAACTGAACGTTTAGATAATATGATTAATGATTTGCTGGCGTTATCTCGTAACCAATTAAAAGCACAGCTGGAACGTGATACCTTCCAAATTACTGAGTTCTGGGAAGAAGTCATTGAAGATACCAAATTTGAAGCAGAACAACGAAATATTAACTTTAATGTAATTTATAAAATTCCATCTCCTGAAAAATATACTATTACAGGTAACCAACAATCTTTAGCAAGCGCTTTAGAAAATATCCTACGCAATGCTTTAAAATATACCAATAATACTGTCAATATCACATTTTCATTAGAGCTCTATACCCTTTGCATTTGTATTGATGATAATGGACCGGGCATTCCTGATGAAGAATATAGTAAAATATTTATTCCATTCTATCGAATTGATACTGCTCGTACACGTAGTACAGGCGGAACTGGACTAGGCTTGGCTATCGTAAAAAATATTATTCAACAACATCATGGTGAAATTATGGCCTCTCGCAGTAAACTTGGTGGCTTAAAAGTGACCATGAAATTACCACTATAACTTATCACTAAACTAAATATCTCTTATTGATATTTGTTCACACGCAAATTTATCCTTGAGCAGATAATCATCAGTCAGTATTTATATTCCGAACTATTTATTTAAAAATTGGAATCTAAATCACAAAAAAGTGCGGTTAAAATTCTATAAATTTAAGGAAATTGATAGATTAGAGCTAAATAAATGAGTAGAATGTTCGCCTTTAAATACGTCGCAACGTGTAATAACGAGACCATTCGAGGCAACATGTCAGAAAAAATCAATTTAATGAACTTAACTCGCCAGCAAATGCGTGAATTTTTCAAAGAGTTAGGTGAAAAACCATTTCGTGCAGATCAATTAGTTAAATGGATCTATCATTTTGGCGAAGATAACTTCGACAATATGACGAATATTAATAAGAAACTTAGAGATAAATTAAAGACTGTTGCAGAAATCAAAGCCCCTGAAATTGCAGTAGAACAACGTTCTTCTGATGGCACTATAAAATGGGCTATGCAAGTAGGTGATCAACAAATTGAAACCGTATATATTCCTGAAGCTGATCGTGCCACTTTATGTGTTTCATCACAAGTAGGTTGTGCATTAGCTTGTACATTCTGTTCTACGGCACAACAAGGCTTTAATCGTAATTTAACGGTATCAGAAATTATTGGCCAAGTATGGCGTGCTTCCAAAGTGATTGGAGAATTTGGTGTCACCGGCATTCGTCCAATTACTAATGTGGTTATGATGGGAATGGGTGAGCCTCTATTAAATGTGGCAAATGTGGTGCCCGCCATGGAAATTATGTTAGATGATTTTGCATATGGACTATCAAAACGCCGTGTCACCCTTTCTACTTCAGGCGTAGTGCCTGCATTGGATAATTTAAGCGGAATGATTGATGTAGCTCTCGCTATTTCATTACATGCACCAAATGATGAATTACGTGATGAAATTGTGCCAATTAATAAAAAATACAATATTAAAATGTTGATTGATAGCGTAAATCGTTATTTAACAGTATCTAATGCAAACCATGGAAAAGTCACCATTGAATATGTGATGCTAGACCATGTTAATGATAGCATTGAACACGCTCATCAATTAGCAGAAGTATTAAAAAATACGCCATGTAAAATTAACTTAATTCCATGGAATCCGTTCCCTGAAGCCCCTTATGGCAAAAGTTCTAACACGAGGGTGGATAAATTCCAAAAAACATTAATGGAATATGGTTTTACTGTAATTGTACGCAAAACTCGTGGCGATGACATTGATGCAGCTTGTGGGCAATTAGCAGGTGAGGTTATCGACCGAACCAAGCGTACTGCGGCGAAACGTCAATTTGGTCAAAACATTAACGTACAAGTACAATAATACATATGAAAGGCTTCTCATTTAGAGGCCTTTTCTTTAAATGGATAAGGAGAAATGATGTTATATAAAATTTTTCAAATTGCTACCGCACTTTTCGCCTTATTTCTTGCTGCTTGTAGCTCTACACCTAAACTGAGCTCTGAACAACTTGCTAAACAACAAGCAGCCAAAGCTCGTATTGAATTAGGGCTGGCTTACCTAAACCAACAAAATCCCAGCCTCGCTAAACAAAATTTTGATAAAGCCTTAGAACATGCACCTCAATATTATTTAGTTTATTCAGCTTTAGCTTATTTTTATCAACAGCAAGGTAATATTCAACAAACCAAACAACATTATCAGAAAGCGTTAGATATAGATAATCAACAAGGTGACGTACATAACAATTATGGTGCATTTCTATGCACACAAGGTGAATATTCTGCAGCCTATCAACAATTTGAGCAAGCGCTAGCTTCTCCTAATTACTATCACCAAGCAGATAGTTATGAAAACATTGCACTTTGTTCAATTTCTGCAAAAAATACCGCACTTTTCGAACATGCGATTTCTCAACTGGAAAAATTAGATTCAGCACGCTCTAATCAACTAAAACACCTATTAAAATAATCAAGTTTTTTAGAAATGAAGAATTACTGAAGCTTATTATGGAATAATGTATAATAAATGTTGCAAAAGATGCATTACGACTTTAAACTTTACTAATTTCTGTATTGCTCCTATGAATAAAACATTTATCTTATGAATATCGAAAAAACTACTGAATCCACTTCTTCTCTTGGCGACAAATTTCGCCAAGCTCGTGAAAATTTAAACCTCTCAGTTGAGGATGTTGCACAAAAACTTAACTTACGTGCCTTTGTGATTGAAGCCATTGAAAATAATGAACTTGAGCAAAAATCTATTCCTGCTATATTCATGAAAGGATATGTGCGTAATTATGCAAAATTACTCAAATTACCAGAGCAGGCTTGGTCAACTGATATTGCAAAGATTGATGACACACCACATCATGATTTCACCAAAAATACGCAGGCTAAACATGCTGTTAGCCATCATGCTTCACATAATCGTTGGATTGGTTATCTTACTACATTAGTGACATTATGCGTATTAGGCATGACTGCACTTTGGTGGTGGGAAAACTATCAACAATCCAATTATGAACGTGATAACTTAGTCCAAAGTTATGTTGCAAATGAAGATAAATCTAACAAAGAAAGCAACTCATCTACAGATGCTGTTGTAATAGATACGCCTGTTCAGCCTGCAACAATCAGCCAAGACACTCAATCACCACTAGTGATAACACCTGCTCCAGCGCCTGTTACAACAACAGAAAGTTCACAAATAGAACACACAAACACGGCACAAGAAATGTTGCAACAACATACAACAGCAGAGCCTAGTACAGCAGAACAAGCCACTAATACAGAAACTATGCCCTCTGTTGCTGTCGCTGGTGATTTACAAATTGAAGTCACAGGAGCTAATTGTTGGATTAGTGTAAAAGATGTAAAACGTAAAGTTTTAGCACAAAAAGAATATAAACAAGGCGAAATATTAACCTTCAATGAAGGTTCACCCTATGCGGTTATTATCGGTGCACCAAGTAATGTAAAAATCACTTACAAAGGTGAAGTTTATCCATTAAAAGTTGACGGTCGTGTCGCTAAATTTAAACTACAATAAAATTATGTCTGCATTTAAACCAACGATTAAACGTCGTGAATCTAAAAAAATCTATGTGGGTAATGTGCCAATAGGTGGAGATGCGCCTATTGCTGTTCAATCAATGACAAATACTCGTACAACAGATGTACAAGCCACTGTTGCACAAATTAAATCGTTAGAACGTGTTGGTGCAGATATTGTGCGAGTTTCTGTACCAACGATGGATGCCGCTGAAGCATTCAAACTAATCAAACAACAAGTGAATGTGCCTCTTGTCGCAGATATTCATTTTGACTATCGTATTGCCTTAAAAGTCGCTGAATATGGTGTAGATTGCTTACGCATTAATCCTGGTAATATCGGGCGTGAAGATCGCATTCGAGCAGTGGTTGATTGTGCAAAAGATAAAAATATTCCTATTCGTATTGGTATCAATGCAGGTTCCTTAGAAAAAGATATTCAAGAAAAATATGGTGAGCCAACCCCTGAAGCCTTATTAGAATCTGCATTGCGACATGTAGAAATTTTAGATCGCCTGAATTTTGATCAATTTAAAGTGAGCGTTAAAGCCTCAGATGTATTCTTAGCTGTGGAATCATATCGTTTACTTGCCAAAGCTATTACACAACCTTTACACTTAGGCATTACTGAAGCTGGTGGTGCTCGTGCGGGTGCGGTAAAAAGTGCGGTGGGTTTAGGAATGCTTTTAGCAGAAGGTATTGGTGATACTTTACGAATTTCCTTGGCTGCCGATCCCGTAGAAGAAATCAAAGTTGGTTTTGATATTTTAAAATCCCTGCGTATTCGTTCTCGTGGAATCAATTTTATTGCTTGCCCAACCTGCTCAAGACAAGAATTTGACGTGATTGGCACAGTAAATGCGTTGGAACAACGTCTTGAGGATATTATTATGCCAATGGATGTATCCATTATCGGTTGTGTAGTAAATGGCCCAGGTGAAGCTTTGGTTTCTGATCTCGGCGTAACGGGAGGAAATAAAAAAAGTGGTTATTACCTCGATGGTGAACGCCAAAAAGAGCGTTTTGATAATGAAGCTATAGTAGATCAACTAGAAGCAAAAATTCGAGCGAAAGTTGCGGCTCAAGATCCAAAAAATCGTATTATTTAATTATTTTATTGCACGCACCTTTGTGCGTGCTTGTATTTTAACAATAGGGAAATTATCGTGGCGAAAACAATTCAAGCAATCCGTGGTATGAATGATTGTGCACCAACTGAAACACCATTATGGCAATGGGTTGAAAGTAAAGTTCGTGGTGTATTAGCAAATTATGGCTACTCTGAAGTGCGTATGCCTATCGTGGAAAGCACGCCTTTATTTGCTCGTGCTATTGGTGAAGTCACGGATGTTGTATCAAAAGAAATGTATACTTTCTGGGATAATGATGAGCAATTAACACTCCGTCCAGAAGGTACCGCAGGCTGTGTACGAGCAGCCATTGAACGAGGTTGGATTTATAACAACGAACAACGATTATGGTATATGGGGCCAATGTTCCGCCATGAGCGTCCACAAAAAGGGCGCTATCGTCAATTCCACCAAGCTGGTGTAGAAATCTTCGGTATTCCAAATGCGGAAGTAGATGCAGAATTAATTATTCTAACAGCACGCTTATGGAAAGCACTTGGCATTGATCAACATGTATCTTTACAACTTAATTCAATTGGCTCATTAGAAGCACGTGCTAACTATCGTTCAGTATTAGTAGAATTCTTACAACAATATACTGATTTAATGAATGATGAAGAAAAAGAACGCTTAGTAAAAAATCCATTGCGTATCTTAGATACTAAAAATGAAGCTTTACAAGATGCATTAAACGGTGCGCCTAAGTTATTAGATTATTTAGATGATGATAGCCGTGAACATTTTGCTCAACTTTGCTCATTATTAGATGCAATGAACATTCGTTATGAAATCAATCCTAAATTAGTACGTGGCTTAGACTATTACAACAAAACAGTATTTGAATGGGTTACTTCAGCATTAGGTGCTCAGGGTACCGTATGTGGTGGTGGTCGTTATGATGGTTTAGTAGAACAACTTGGTGGACATGCCTCTCCAGGAGTTGGATTTGCTATGGGCTTAGAACGTTTAGTATTATTAGTTCAAGAAGTAAATCACAATATCCCTGTCGAAAATGCAGTAGATATTTATATGGTTTACCAAGGGGAAGGTACCACAGTTGCCGCCTTTAAATTAGCAGAACAAATTCGTTCTGAGCAACCTCAATTACGTGTCATGCTACACTGCTCTGGCGGTAACTTTAAGAAACAATTTAAACGCGCTGATAAAGTAGGTGCTAAAATTGCTTTAGTTATTGGTGAATCAGAATTACAAAACAATCAAGTGGTAGTAAAACATTTACTCAGCGGTGCTGACCAACAAACTATCGCTCTTGATAACGTTATTGAACATTTAAAAACTGAATTTTGAGGAATAAAATATGGCTTATACCAGTTTAGAAGAACAAGAAATTAATGAAATTAAGAATTTCTGGAAAGAAAACGGCAAAACCATCATTGTTTCAGCAATTATTGCCATCGCTGGGGTATTTGGCTGGCGTTATTGGCAAGACTATCAAATTGCTAAAAACCACGAACTTTCAGCACAATATGATCGTGTTATTTATGAATTCCAACAAGATCCATCTAAAGCACCTGCATTAGCTGAATTTGTAAAAACAAATGGTAAAACTAGCTATGCCACCTTAGCACTATTTGAACAAGCTAAAGCAGCAGTAGATAAACAGGATTTTGCGCAGGCTGAAACTATTTTAAAACAAGCAATTACTGAATCCCCTGATGAAATTTTCTCATCTATAGCAGCATTACGCTTAGCTAATGTGCAATTCCAATTGAAAGAATTTGATGCTGCACAACAAAGCTTAGATTTAGTGAAAGATGCTACTTGGAATGTACGTAAACAATTACTAACAGGCGATATCTTATTTGCTAAAGGCGATAAAGCAGCAGCCAAAGCACAATATGAAGAAGCAAAAAAATCAGGAATGGCTTCTGCCTTAGAACAACAATTATTACAAGTACGTTTAAATAATTTGTAATCTAATCCATAAAAAATAGGCTTGAGATCGCTCAAGCCTTTTTATTATTCAATACCAATCAATTTATGAGTTTGAATACTCAACTGCCATTTTGGCTTATCTTTACGTTGATTTAATGCCCCTAGTAGCTGAATAGTTTCTAATAAGTTCATTTTACCATCAATCTCACAAGGCGAGAGATAATAGTGTTCAGCTTGAATCTGTTGTTCTATCTGCTGACAGAACTGCTTTGCATCAGCATCCACAACAATACGTACTTCATTGGCAATGGGAATACAACGGCGGCTATATTTCTGTGCATACATTGCCTTTGGACTAGTCGCAATATAATCAATTTGTGCTGGGATTTCTTTCAATCCATTCGTTTCAATAGCAAGAAAATACCCTTCTGCTTTTAATTGCTCAAGGAGTAATGAAAGTTTTGGCTGAATACTTGGTTCACCACCAGTGATAATAATATTTTTCGCCGAAAATGACCGCACTTTTTCCAAAATCTGTTGTAAGCTCATCATTTCAAACTGCTCATAATTAGTATCACACCAAGGGCAAGCTAAATTGCATTTACCAAAGCGCACAAAGATACTAGACATGCCTGTATTAAAGCCTTCTCCTTGTAAGCTTTGAAAAATTTCAACAATCGGATAGCTCGGATTAGAAATTAGCTGATTTCGCACCGCACTATTCTCGATATTCACAAAATGAAGTTGGAGTTTCCCATAAACGGATAGCAGACACAGGTAAGCCTACTTCATGTTTTAAGCGGTTAAATATAAAACGTGACATTTCTTCCGCTGTGGTACGCACTGGAATACCAAAGGTTTTAGATTTGAGTTCCACCAGCAGATTGGCAATCTTGGTTTCTCGTTCACTGTTAATATCATAAATAAATGCATGATCCATTGGATCGAGAATAAATGCTTTTACAATTTCCTTTACATCAGAAAAATCAATAACCATACCTTTTTTGGCACCTTCTGCATGTAAATTACCACTGACTTCTACTTGTAACTTATAGGTATGTCCATGTAAGTTTTGGCATTTACCATCATGTCCATCTAAGATATGCGCCATATCAAAACTAAATTCTTTTGAAACTTTAAACATAATGCTCACTCGTATTATTGTTTTGAAGATAAATATTCATTTAAACCGTTTTCACGTAATAGACAACTTGGACAGCTACCGCAGCCGCCCTCAACACCGAGATAACAAGTATGTGTATGCTCACGTATATAATCCAATGCACCTAATTCATCAGCTAATTGCCAAGTCTGAGCTTTGGTTAAATACATTAATGGTGTAATGATATTGAACTGATAATCCATTGCAAGATTTAACGTTACATTCATGGATTTCACAAACACATCTCGACAATCAGGATAGCCACTAAAATCGGTTTCACAAACACCAGTGATAATATCAGTAATGCCTTGTCCCTTAGCATAAATGGCTGCGTAAAGTAAAAAGATTGCATTACGCCCATCAACAAAAGTATTTGGCATATTATTTTTATCTTTTGTGATTTCAATATTTTCCATCATCGCATTAGTCGTGATAGCTTTAATTACTGAAGTATCAATAAGGGTTTGTTTAACACCAAGATCTTCAGCAATCCATTGTGCTTTTTCTAACTCAATAGCATGACGTTGACCATATTGGAAAGTGATCACTTCAACATTAGCAACCCCATAATCCGCAATGGCTTTAATTAAACAGGTAGTGGAATCTTGCCCACCAGAAAAGATAACAACCGCTTTACGATTATCATTTGGATTCAAAATATTCATTATTTTCCTTAGTTTTTTTGCGTGGGAGGTTCTCGAACCACGATTAATTGAAGCGACATTGTATCTATTTAGCTATCAACTTGCAAAAAAAGATGCCCAACCATAAAGTTTTGCAAAATTTTGTAATTTTGTACCGCACTTTTTAAATTGTTATTGTAGAATATTGACTTAATCGATTATTTCATTTTAACAGAAGGTAATATTATGCGTTGGCAAGGTCGTCGTGAAAGTACAAATGTTGAAGACAGACGCACAGATGGCAGCTCTGGTGGCTCAATATTTGGTGGCAAAAAAACAGGCGTATTAGGCTTTATTATTTTATTAGTGGGCGCTTATTACGGTGTGGATTTATCGGGTTTTGTTGGAGCAGATAGCAGTATTGGCGGTAATTCATCTTCATTAAATAGCAGTGAAGAAGCAGCCTTAAATAGTTTATCTCGTGTTGTTTTAGCGGATACAGAAAACACGTGGCAAACTTATTTCTCTCGTAATGGACAAACCTACCAAGCACCAACCATGGTGCTTTATACGGGAGCCACTCGTACTTCATGTGGAACAGGTCAAGCAGCAATGGGACCTTTCTATTGTCCAAATGATCATATGGTTTACCTTGATCTTTCATTCTATAACGATATGAAACATCAATTAGGCGCATCAGACGATGATCGTTTACAAAAACAAAGCCAAGGTTATGTCGTGCCTGATAGTTTCACTCACGGAACATCACAACAACGTTTAGCCTGGTTTAAACGCGGTTTACAAACAGGTGACCCTACGCAATGTAATACCTTTGGTAATTAGTTGTAAATAAAATAAGGGCGTAAAAAATCTTTCGCCCTTTTTCATATGGATACAATACAAAAGTGCGGTATTAAATTAAAAAATTTCATACCAACGTTCAAATATATGGAATAAGTAGAATAAATGGCACGCCCTATTGGATTCGAACCAATGACCTACGGCTTAGAAGGCCGTTGCTCTATCCAGCTGAGCTAAGGGCGCATTACATTGGATATCGATGTATGAAGTGGTCGGCGAGATAGGATTTGAACCTACGACCCACTGGTCCCAAACCAGTTGCGCTACCAAGCTGCGCTACTCGCCGACAGAATGTGTGCCATTATAGAGAGCTTTTTATTTCAGTCAATAATTTTTTCTATTTTTTTATTTAATCGATTAAATTTATTTCATATTAGGCTTACAATCTCCGCCAAAGTTTGCGAAAATAGCAGCCGTTTTATAACATAAATTTAACAAAACAAAAGGATGTATGCATGACTGCACAAATCATTTCAGGAACAGCCACCGCCAAACAGATAAAATCCGAACTAACTCAACAAGTTAAAGAATATGTAATGCAAGGTAAACGAGCGCCTGGGTTAGCCGTGATTCTCGTTGGTGAAAATCCTGCATCTCAAGTCTATGTTGCTAGTAAACGCAAAAGCTGTGCTGAAATAGGCATTTTTTCACAATCCTATGATCTTCCAGAAAGCATATCAGAAGAAGAATTACTTGAATTAATCAACCAGCTAAATCATGATGATAAGATTGATGGTATTTTAGTGCAGTTACCCTTACCTAAACATATTAATGGCACTAAAGTACTTGAAGCTATATCACCGAACAAAGACGTTGATGGTTTCCATCCATATAATGTTGGGCGATTATGCCAACGTATTCCTAAGCTCCGTTCTTGTACACCATTTGGTGTTATTAAATTATTAGAAAGCACGGGAGAAAACCTTAAAGGGCTACATGCTGTAGTTGTTGGAGCATCAAATATTGTGGGACGTCCAATGGCTATGGAACTATTATTAAAAGGTTGTACGGTGACCGTAACGCATAGTAAAACGAAAGATCTAGAATCTTTTGTTCGTCAAGCAGATATTTTAGTTGCTGCTCTTGGAAAAACTGAATTTATTCCAGGAAATTGGGTCAAAGATGGTGCTATAGTAATCGATGTAGGTATTAATCGTGGTGAAGATGGCAAACTCCGTGGTGATGTTGAATTTGCAACCGCTGCTGAACATGCAAGTTTCATTACGCCTGTACCTGGTGGTGTGGGACCAATGACTGTAGCTATGCTGATGTATAACACATTAGAAGCATATAAAAATAATACCCAACAAGTATAAATAATGAAAAGTGCGGTAGCTTTTAGGAAAATTTTCAATTAATGTAAATTTTATAGACGTCGCTATTTTATTTCGTTATGTTTACTCTGTCGTTATCAATCAACTTTAATAAAAGGAAAGAAAAATGGGTTTATTCGACTTCGTAAGTAATATTGGTAAAAAAATCTTCAACAAAGAAGAAGAAGCTTCACAAGCGGTCACTAATCACATTGCTGAAGATAATCCAGGTGTTGAAAATCTTAATGTCACTGTTGAAAATGGCGTTGCAAATATTCAAGGTACAGCAAAATCAGCAAGCGCATTAGAAAAAGCAATTTTAATGGCAGGTAACATTGCTGGCATTTCTTCCGTTAAAGCAGAAGGTGTTAACATCTTAAATGGTGATGTCCTTGGTGGTGATGATGAATTTTACGTTATCCAAAAAGGCGACACTTTATGGGCAATCGCTGAAAAATATTACGGCAACGGTGCAAAATATAAAGCCATTGTTGAAGCCAACAAAGAAGTGATTAAAGATGAAAACAAAATCTTCCCAGGTCAAAAAATCCGCGTTCCAAAAGCACTTTAATTGATTATCGAACCCTATTTTACAAAAGTAAAATAGGGTTTTTCTTTTATTTTAGTTCATTTTTTAAGCAAGTCTTTTTTTTTCTATCTCATTTCCTCGACTGTATCCTTGACTAGCGATATAATTCTCTAGTTTATATCAATTTAAACCCGTATTCGGTGTAAGCGTTCGCCGATTGCACATTCAATTCAATTCGAGGTAAAAGAAGAATGACAACTATTGAAACAACTCAAGGTCTTGAGCGTCGTGTCACTATCACCGTTCCGGCAGAAACTGTTGAAACAGCTGTACGTGAAGAATTAAAACGTGTTTCTAAAACTGCGCGTATTGATGGTTTCCGTAAAGGTAAAGTTCCTGCACAAATTATTGAAAAACGTTTTGGTGCTTCAGTGCGTCAAGATGTATTAAATGATTTATTACCACGCCATTTCTTTGATTTAGCGTTCCAAGAAAAAGTCAACCTAGCTGGTCGCCCAACATTCGCTGTTGAAAGTTATGAAGTTGGTAAAGATTTACAATTTACAGCAACATTTGAAGTGTACCCAGAAGTAATATTACAAGGCTTAGAAAATATCAAGGTTGAAAAAACAACTGTTGAAATCTCAGATGCTGACGTGGACAACATGGTTGAAGTACTACGTAAACAACAAGCAACTTGGGCTGAAACAGATAATGCTGCAAATAAAGAAGATCGTGTCACTATCGACTTTGTTGGTTCAGTAGACGGTGAAGAATTTGAAGGCGGCAAAGCTAATGATTTCGTTTTAGCAATGGGTCAAGGCCGAATGATTCCAGGTTTTGAAGAAGGTATTTTAGGTCATAAAGCTGGCGATAAATTTGACATTGATGTGACATTCCCTGAAGAATATCACGCAGAAAACTTAAAAGGTAAAGCAGCTAAATTTGCTATTACCATGAAAAAAGTCGAAGTTATGGTATTACCTGAATTAACAAACGAATTCATTGCTAAATTTGGTCCAAATACAAAATCAGTTGATGATTTACGTACTGAAATTCGTAAAAATATGCAACGTGAATTAAAAAATGCTTTAACTGCAAAAGTAAAAAAACAAGTTATTGATGGCTTAATTGAACAAAATCCAATTGATGTGCCTGCCGCAGCGGTTGATCAAGAAATTGAAACTTTACGTGCTCAAGCAGCTCAACGTTTTGGTGGCAATACTCAACAAGCTGCTCAATTACCACGTGAGTTATTTGAAGAACAAGCAAAACGTCGTGTGCAAATTGGCTTATTATTATCTCAAGTGATCTCTTCAAATGAATTAAAAGCCGATGAAGATAAAGTTAAAGCAATGATTGAAGATATTGCATCAGCTTACGAACAACCTGCTGAAGTGGTTGAATACTATAGCAAAAATAACGAATTAATGAATAACATTCGTAATGTTGTATTAGAAGAACAAGCTATTGATGCCGTTCTTGCAAAAGCACAAGTAACAGAAAAAGCGTCCACTTTTGATGAAGTAATGAATCCACAAGCATAATTTGCTGTAGATTCCTACTTTTCTTAGTATTAAAGTGCGGTAGAATTTTTTAAATTTTCACCGCACTTTTTTCTTCTATCTAAACCCTATTATCTGCTTATAATGCAATAAGCTATGCATTCAAACTTTTCACTAGATAATTAAAGTTAGAAAAATTCTATTTTTCAGGTAGAATAACCGAACGCTTTGTATATATGCTAGTCAAAAATTATTAGCTATTTAAATTTGATTTAGAGGTACCTATGGCTCTTATTCCTATGGTGGTAGAACAAACATCTCGTGGTGAACGTTCTTACGACATTTATTCTCGCTTATTAAAAGAACGCATTATTTTCTTAAGCGGTGAAGTTGAAGACAACATGGCAAACTTAATTGTTGCTCAACTGCTTTTCTTAGAATCGGAAAGTCCTGAAAAAGATATCAATTTATATATTAACTCTCCTGGTGGTTCTGTTACAGCGGGCATGGCAATTTACGATACCATGCAATTTATTAAGCCTGATGTCCGTACATTATGCGTTGGTCAAGCTTGCTCAATGGGGGCATTCCTATTAGCAGGTGGTGCTGCAGGTAAACGAGCAGCGTTACCAAATGCACGGGTGATGATCCACCAACCATTAGGTGGTTTCCGTGGACAAGCTTCTGATATTCAAATTCACGCACAAGAAATTTTGAAAATTAAAAATACATTAAATCAACGCTTAGCTTTCCATACTGGACAAGCTATGGATATTATTGAACGAGATACTGACCGTGATAATTTCATGTCAGCAGAAGAAGCAAAAAATTACGGTCTTATTGATAGCGTATTAGAAAAACGTTAATCCATTAGTATTGGAAAAATAAAATGGCAAAAGAAAAAGATACAACTTGCTCATTTTGTGGCAAATCACAAGATGAAGTGGGTAAATTAATTGCTGGTGTAAATGGCTATATTTGTGGCGATTGCATTGATTTATGCCACGATTTATTACACGATAATCAAGCAGAGCAAACTGCAGAAGAATATTTAGAAGTAGAAGAAAAACTGCCTACTCCACATGAAATCCGAGCCCATTTAGATGATTATGTAATTGGTCAGGAGTATGCCAAGAAGGTTTTATCCGTTGCTGTTTATAATCATTATAAACGTTTACGCTCAAGTAATGGTATCGGAGATGTTGAACTTGGTAAAAGTAACATTTTGTTAATTGGCCCTACAGGAAGCGGTAAAACTTTACTTGCAGAAACCATGGCTCGTATGCTGAATGTTCCCTTTGCAATGGCTGATGCAACCACTTTAACTGAAGCAGGTTATGTTGGTGAAGATGTTGAAAACGTCATTCAAAAACTACTACAGAATTGTGAATATAATACTGAAAAAGCTCAACAAGGTATTATTTACATTGATGAGATCGATAAAATCACACGTAAATCAGATAATCCATCCATTACTCGTGATGTCTCTGGCGAAGGTGTTCAACAAGCTTTATTAAAATTAATTGAAGGGACAGTAGCTTCTATTCCACCTCAAGGGGGACGTAAACATCCACAACAAGAAATGTTACGTGTTGATACCTCTAAAATTTTATTTATCTGTGGTGGTGCATTTGCAGGTTTAGATCGTGTGGTACAAAAACGCATTTATAAAGGTAGTGGTATCGGTTTTGATGCTGAAGTGAAAGGTGAAGCCGATGAGGCAAGCCTCACTGACTTATTCAAACAAATTGAAACTGAAGATTTGATCAAATATGGTTTAATTCCTGAATTTATTGGTCGTCTTCCTGTAGTTGCTCCACTTAGTGAGCTGGATGAGAATGCATTAATTCAAATTTTAACCGAACCTAAAAATGCACTGACTAAACAATACCAAGCACTATTTAGCTTAGAAGATGTTGAACTAGAATTTACTCATCAAGCACTTAAAGCAATGGCAGAAAAAGCTCTTGCTCGTAAAACAGGTGCACGAGGCCTACGTTCAATTGTAGAAAGCGCATTGTTAGATACGATGTATGATTTACCATCATTAAAAGATCTAACAAAAGTGATTGTTGATGAGGATGTCATCAATAAAAATCAAGCACCAAAATTAGAATACAAGTAATCATTCTATAAAAAGTGCGGAATTTCTACCGCACTTTTGTTTAATGATACTTGAAGTTCTCTCTACTACCCCCATATAAGCTAAACAAATCTGAAATTTCAAATAAAGAGTAACTTATGAGCACTAGAAAAATTCAACAGAAAGAATTACCCGTTCTCCCATTGAGAGATGTTGTGGTATTTCCTTTTATGGTAATGCCATTATTTGTTGGTCGTGCGAAATCAATTCGTAGTCTAGATGAAGCCATGGAATCAGGCAAACAATTATTATTGGTCTCTCAAAAACAAGCAGAACTTGAAGAGCCAACAATTAATGATGTTTATGGAATAGGGACAATTGTTAATATTATTCAACTATTAAAACTACCTGATGGTACAGTTAAAGTATTAGTTGAAGGTCAACAACGTGCTAATATCCTTAAGTTGACAGATGAAGAATATTTTTCTGCCACAGTCACACCTATTGAAACCACTCTAGGTGACAAAAAAGAATTAGATGTTTTACGTGATACTGTTCTCACTGAATTTGAAAATTATGCAAAACAAAATAAAAAAATTCAGCCTGAATTATCAAAAGCATTATCAGATATTACTGAATTTGATCGTTTTGCCGATACCTTAGCTGCACATTTACCTATTTCTGTCAGTCACAAACAAGAAGTGCTTGAACGTGAAAATGTTGTTGAACGTTTAGAGTACTTACTTGGCACGATGGAAAGCGAAGCCGACTTATTACAAGTGGAGAAACGCATTCGTAACCGTGTGAAAAAACAAATGGAAAAAAGCCAACGTGATTACTACTTGAATGAGCAAATGAAAGCTATTCAAAAAGAACTTGGTGATGGTGAAGGTGCACCTGCGAACGACGAAATTGAACAATTACGTCAAAAAATTGAAGAGGCTAAAATGCCTCAAGAAGCATATGAAAAAGTTAATGCTGAACTGCAAAAACTGAAAATGATGTCACCAATGTCTGCAGAGGCAACCGTTGTTCGTAGCTATATTGATTGGATGATTCAAGTGCCTTGGCATAAACGCACAAAAGTAAAAAAAGATATTGCCAAAGCAGAAGAAATCCTAAATACCGATCACTATGGATTAGAACGAGTAAAAGAACGTATTTTAGAATACTTAGCGGTACAAACTCGTTTAAATCAATTAAAAGGTCCGATTCTCTGCTTAGTCGGTCCTCCTGGTGTAGGGAAAACATCTTTAGGTCAATCTATTGCTAATGCAACGGGGCGTAAATACGTCCGTATGGCATTAGGTGGTGTACGTGATGAAGCCGAAATTCGTGGTCACCGTAAAACTTATATTGGTTCATTACCAGGGAAATTAATCCAAAAAATGGCAAAAGTTGGGGTAAAAAACCCACTCTTCTTGTTAGATGAAATTGATAAAATGGCATCGGATATGAGAGGAGATCCAGCTTCAGCACTCTTAGAAGTATTAGATCCTGAACAAAACTCACACTTTAATGACCATTATTTAGAAGTAGATTACGATTTATCTGATGTTATGTTTGTTGCGACATCTAATTCGATGAATATCCCGACACCATTATTAGATCGTATGGAAGTCATTCGTCTTTCTGGCTATACAGAGGATGAAAAACTAAATATTGCAACACGTCACCTAGTTAACAAGCAAATGGAACGCAATGGCTTAAAAGCAGGTGAATTAACTATTGATGATAGTGCGATTATTGATATTATTCGCTACTATACTCGTGAAGCTGGAGTCCGTGGGCTTGAACGAGAAATCTCAAAAATTTGCCGTAAAGCAGTAAAAAACTTACTATTAACTAAGGGACTAAAATCCATCACTATTGATGCAAAACATTTACAAGATTACCTTGGCGTAAAACGTTTTGACTTTGGTTTAGCCGATACTCAAAACCGTATTGGTGAAGTCACAGGCTTAGCTTGGACGGAAGTTGGAGGAGATTTACTGACAATTGAAACAGCCTCTGTTATTGGTAAAGGCAAATTAACCTTCACTGGCTCATTAGGCGATGTTATGAAAGAATCTATTCAGGCCGCAATGACCGTTGTACGTACCCGTGCCGAAAAACTAGGAATTGCAACGGATTTTCATGAAAAAAGAGATATTCATATTCATGTTCCTGACGGCGCAACACCAAAAGATGGTCCAAGTGCAGGTATTGCCATGTGTACAGCATTAGTTTCTTGCTTAACAGGAAATCCTGTAAAAGCTGAAGTTGCGATGACTGGAGAAATTAGTTTACGAGGTAAAGTATTACCTATCGGAGGGCTAAAAGAAAAATTACTAGCCGCTCATCGAGGAGGAATTAAAACAGTTCTTATTCCAAAAGAAAATGTTAAGGATCTAGAAGAAATTCCTGATAATGCAAAATCAGCCTTAACAATTATTCCAGTGGAAACTATTGATGAAGTACTAACAATTGCTTTAGAAAATCCACCGACAGGAGTTGAATTTGTAAAAATCCAACCGACAACTAAAGTAAAAACCACAAAACCAAGAAAAGTACTGTCAAAACGGACAACCTCAACCGTAAATTAAGGTCATAAAATAAAGGAAAATGGCACGATAAAAACTCGTGCCTTTTTTATTTTTAACGTGCCAATTCAGGTCATTTCGATTATAATTCGAAAACCTTTTTAATTAAAATTTATAGGATGAATGCTAATGTCAATGGAAAAAATGCGTAATGCATCGAACAGCCTATTTTCAAAATTTCTTTTTGGTCTTATTGCTGTCGCATTCGTTATAAGTGGTATGGCGGGTTATATGGTTGCAACCACAGATACTTCCGCAGTCAAAGTGAATGGTGAAGAAATTTCACAACAGTTATTCCAACAAAGATATAACGATGAATACCAACGTTTAAGCCAACAATTAGGTGCACAATTTTCTGCGGTAGCAGATACGCCAGAGTTCTTAACAGGATTAAGAAAGTCAGTATTAAATACCCTAGTCGATCAGGAATTAGTTCGCCAATATGCTTCAGGTTTAAAATTAGCAGTTAGCGATGCCCGAATTAAGCAAGAAATTGTTAATACTCCAGCATTCCAAAAAGAAGGTAAATTTAACAACGAATTATATCAACAAACATTACGTTCTAATGGTATGACTACCGATTCCTATGCTGCCTATCTTCGAGAAGCATTACGTTTAGATCAATTACAAGTTGGTTTAAGTGGAACTGAATTTCTTTTACCCTCCCAACAAGAGCAATTCACAAATCAAATTTTTCAGAAACGTACTGTTCGTTTAGCAAATCTTCCATTAACGGCGGAAATTGCCAAACAGAATGTGACAGAACAAGAGATTGTAGATTACTATAATGCGAATAAAACAGCATTTATGGTACCAGAATTAGTAAAAGTACAATATCTTGATTTAACTAAAGAAAGTGCATCAAAATTAGTCAATGTCACTGATGTTGAGATTCAACAATATTACCAAGATAATAAAGCTCAATTTATCTCAAAAAACCAAGAACATTTATCTCATATTCAATTTGCAAATGAAAATGATGCTTTAGATGCCTATCAAGCATTACAAGCTGGCGCTGATTTCGCCACGTTAGCAAAAGAAAAATCCTTAGATAAACCCTCTGCCGCTCATAGTGGCGATTTAGGTTGGGTTAATGCAAATGATTTACCAAAAGCTTTTGCTGATGCAACAGCCTCATTATCTGTAAATCAATATAGCACCCCAATTAAAGTGGATAATAACTATCATATTATTAAATTAATAGAGAGAAAAACTGCAAACGCTTTATCTTTAGAGGAAGTCAAAGATCAAATTGCTAATCAGATTCGCCAAGAATTATTAAATAACCAATTCTATTCAATAGAAAAACAAGTGGCAGAAAAAGCATTTGAAGACCAATCTTCACTGGAAGCAGCCGCTAAAGTTGCAGGTTTAAAAGTCAAAGAAACTGACTATTTCTCACGTAAAGATATTCCTGAGGCATTAAATTTCCCTTCTGTGGCAAATGCCATTTTTGATGGTGAAGTTTCTCAAGGAGGTCAAAACTCAGAACCAATGAATGTTGCCGATCAGCATTCTATTGTTGTTCGAGTAGTAGAACATAAACCTGAAGGGATAAAATCACTAGAAGACTCTAAAGCTGAAATTAAAGCCTTCCTTGCACGCCAAAAAGCAGAAAATGCTGTATTGACTCAGGCAAATAACATCGTTGAAGCGCTCGAAAAAGGTCAACAACCAACAAGCTTAAATTTTGGTGCGTCAGAAACATGGGTATATGCAGAAAATAAAGATCCCGTATTAAATGATGTGATCTTCTCAATGCCAAAACCAGATGCAGGTAAAACCAGCTATAAAGCGGCGAAAGCAAATAATGGTGATGTTATGATTATTGCATTAAGTGCGGTAGAAAATGGTCAAGTTTCAAAGCAACAAAGCCAACAATTTGCAGCGCAAGTCATGCGTGCTCAACAAGCTGAATTACAAACTAACTTGTTAAAAGCATTACGTTCAAAAGCCAAAATTGAAGTAAATGAAGAATTCATGAAACAAAGCCAAGAATAAGTTGTTTGATTAATCCATAAAGCCTACTGTAAAAAGTAGGCTTTTTTCATTTATGGACAAAATTTTCTAGTTTTTAACCGCACTTTATGGTATAAAGAGCGCCGTTATTTTGTCTTTTTAAAATAACAAAACAATTTTATTTAAATCACACACATATCGCACGGGTAAATCGGGGTGCCAAACGGTCGATTTGCTTGGTATGTGGAGGCAAAACCCCAATTAAAAGGAAAAATATTATGGCACAAGTTTCAATGCGTGACATGCTACAAGCTGGCGTTCACTTCGGTCACCAAACTCGTTACTGGAACCCTAAAATGAGAGCATTCATCTATGGTCCACGTAATGGTGTTCACATCATTAACTTAGAAAAAACAGTTCCTATGTTTAATGATGCATTAACTGAATTAACACGTATTGCTAGTAACAATGGTAAAATCTTATTCGTTGGTACAAAACGTGCAGCTCAAGAAGCTGTTCAAACAGCAGCATTAGACTGTCAACAATATTTCGTAAATCACCGTTGGTTAGGTGGTATGTTGACTAACTGGAAAACTGTTCGTCAATCAATCAAACGTTTAAAAGATTTAGAAACTCAATCTCAAGACGGTACATTCGAAAAACTAACTAAAAAAGAAGCTTTAGTTCGTACTCGTGAGATGGAAAAACTTGAGTTAAGCCTTGGCGGTATCAAAGATATGGCTGGTCTTCCAGATGCATTATTCGTAATCGGTGCTGACTACGAACACATCGCAATCAAAGAAGCTAACAACTTAGGTATTCCAGTATTTGCCGTAGTTGATACTAACTCTAGCCCAGATGGCGTTGACTTCGTTATTCCTGGTAACGATGATGCGACTCGCGCAATTCAGTTATACGTAACAGCAGCAGCTGCAGCTGTTAAAGAAGGTCGTAGCGAACAAACTACAACTGAAGAAAAATTTGCTGAAGAAGCGGCAGAGTAATTCTGAGCCACTTTTGGTGATAGCGGCGAAAGCCCTTATTAATCACAACGATTAATTAATTAGCAGGGGCTTTAGTAGTTCCCTGCTTTTTATTTAGCTTATCAATAAAGTGCGGTCTATTTTAAAATAGTTCGCATGCCAATCCAAAGAATATAGAGGACAACAAAATGGCTGAAATTACAGCATCATTAGTAAAAGAACTTCGTGATCGTACTGGTGCAGGTATGATGGAATGTAAAAAAGCGTTAGTTGAAGCAAACGGCGATATCGAATTAGCAATCGACAATATGCGTAAATCTGGTCAAGCTAAAGCTGCTAAGAAAGCAGGCCGTGTGGCTGCGGAAGGTGTTATTCTTGCTCGAATCAACAACGGTTTCGGTGTATTAGTAGAAATGAACTGTGAAACTGACTTCGTAGCAAAAGATGCAGGTTTCTTAGGTTTAGCAAATGAAGTGGTAGATTTTGCAGCAGCAAATAAAGGTACAACTATCGAAGTATTAGCTGCACAATTTGAAGAAAAACGTGCTGCATTAGTGGCTAAAATCGGTGAAAACATGACAATCCGTCGTGTTCAATACTTAGATGGTGCTGTTGCTTCATACTTACACGGTGCGAAAATCGGCGTATTAGTTGCTGGTCAACCTGCTGATGAAGATTTATTCAAGAAAGTGGCAATGCACGTTGCAGCAAGCCGTCCAGACTATGTAAATCCATCTGATGTTCCTGCTGACGTTGTTGAACATGAACGTAATATTCAAGTTGATATTGCAATGCAATCTGGCAAACCTCGTGAAATCGCAGAAAAAATGGTTGAAGGTCGTATGAAAAAATTCACTGGTGAAGTTTCATTAACTGGTCAACCATTTGTTATGGACCCATCAAAATCTGTTGGCGAATTCCTAAAAGAAGCTGGCGCTACTGTAACAAACTTTGTTCGTTTCGAAGTAGGTGAAGGTATCGAAAAAGCTGAAACTGATTTTGCAGCAGAAGTTGCAGCAATGCAAAAAATCTAATTCAGATTAGAGTCTATTACAGATCCATATAGCAAAAAGCCCGCATTATGCGGGCTTCTTTTTATGATAAATTAGACCTTATTTTTTATTTCTTAGGTCGAATATCAATGGCAGGATCTGCATCTTTACGATATTTCTGCTTAATACGTTCAGCTAAGCCATAATCATCAGGATCAGGTTGATTAGAAAACAAATCTGTATCACCTTGGAGTTTAGGGTTTTTAATTTCCATCCAATGGGCTACTCCATCAATAAAATTCAATCCAGACTTAAATACTTTATAACGTATTTGCTCTTTATCATCAGAAGAAAATTTCATTAATGGCACTTGATGATGAAATTGGCTAAAACAGTTTTGGTTAAATAAGATACCTGCTCTATTATCATCTTGATGACATAAACCATGATCTGAGAAATAAATCATAGAAAAACTGCGGTGCGTTTTTTCATAATTTTTCTCTAACTGATTATAAACACGGCTTAAAAATTCATCGGTCTTTTTAATAGAGGAAATATAGCAATTAAGATAATCATATTTTTTGTCAATCTCACCATCTTTAAAGATCTTTTTATAATCCTCAATACGATCACAAGCAAGAGGATGCGAACCATACAGATGCAATAAGATAAAACGCTTACCCTGCTCTTTATCTTCTAATACTTGAGCAAATTTAGGTAATAATTCAAAATCACTATAATTAGTTGAATTAAAACTTCCACCTTTTTTCAAGAAGACCATCTGATCAGATTTAGAAGCTAATGATGCCACTGGCGTATCATATTCGCCTAAATAACCTTGATTAGAAATCCAATAAGTTTTTATCCCTGCAGATTTGATCAAATCGACTAAACTAAGATCATAATTAGGTGTACCTTCTCGTTTATTAGACTCTGTAAACATTAAACGCAATGAAGCAACAGTATTGGTACCAGCCACTGAAAAACCATCAATCATAACGCCCTTAGCATTTGACATAAATGGTGTATTCTCAATTGGATAACCATAAGCATGATGATAATCCTTACGTGCACTTTCACCTAATACGATCACATAATCTTGATAAGGTGAATTCTCTAAGGTTGAAGTTCCCCAACTGCTTGCTTGTGACATATTTTTTAACTTATCAAGCTCATCTATAACCTGTACAGTAGAATTAACCGCTTCTTTTAAGGGGTTGGCAATGGGTAAATGGAAAGCCACCAATAAAGCAGATAACGTTAAAAAAGTTTTATTACGATAAAATTGAACATTAAATCTTCTTGCTATTTTATATTGTAAGAAAATTAATACTAAAATAGCTAACGCGGCTACATAACTTAACAGAGGAATCTGAAAAAGGAATTCTTTAGTTTCCAGAATATCTGTAGAAAAAATAGAGGCAATATATTGGTAACTAGGTGGACCAAAATTCAAGCCAGCTGGTGTATAAATAGCATGTAGTAATGCAATAGGCACCAAGATAAAATAAAAGCTTTTCTTGCTACTGCTCAAGAATAAAATAATCACTGTAAATAAAAGTATTAACGCGATACTTGGAACAGCAAAAACACCTGAGCCTTTTAACATCAAGAAGCCAGCAAGTGCTGCACAAATTACACAAAAAAGTGCGGCATAAATTTGAGAAATTTTAAATAAACGCATAATATTGATATATGTTGCCATCAAATAAATCAAGGATGAGTATTTTATCCTAGATTATCCACTAATTTCTAGCATTAACTTCTTCACAGCCTGTCTGGAATCTTATAAAATAAACCAATTTTGTAGCACAAAAAGGAAAAAATAATGAGCCAACCAATTTATAAAAGAATTTTACTTAAATTAAGCGGTGAAGCATTACAAGGTGAGGAAGGCTTTGGTATCGATCCTTCTATTCTCGACCGAATGGCACTTGAAATCAAAGAATTAGTTGAAATGGGTGTTGAAGTTGGAGTGGTGCTTGGAGGTGGTAACTTATTCCGTGGTGCAAAACTAGCCAAAGCAGGCATGAATCGTGTTGTAGGTGACCATATGGGTATGCTTGCAACCGTGATGAATGGTTTAGCAATGCGTGATGCCCTGCATCGTGCTGAAGTCAATGCAAAATTAATGTCAGCTTTCCAATTAAATGGTATTTGTGATACTTATAACTGGTCTGAAGCAATCAAAATGTTACGTGAAAAACGTGTTGTTATTTTTTCAGCGGGTACAGGAAGTCCATTCTTTACTACAGATTCGGCGGCTTGTTTACGAGGTATCGAAATTGAAGCCAATGTGGTATTAAAAGCCACTAAAGTTGATGGTGTATATGATTGTGATCCAGCCAAAAACCCTAATGCTAAATTATTCAATCAATTAACCTATGCTGAAGTTATCGATCAAGAACTTAAAGTGATGGACTTAGCGGCATTTACCTTAGCTCGTGATCATAATATGCCAATTCGTGTATTTAATATGGTTAAACCAGGTGCATTACGTAAAGTGATTTTAGGAACTGACGAAGGCACAACAATTAGCGGTTAAAATTTCTAGGAAAAACATAAGAATTTAGCTAAAATTCCTCTGTTTTGATATTTATTTAAAAGGAAAAAATTTTAATGATTAATGAAATCAAAAAAGATGCTCAAGATCGTATGGAAAAAAGCTTAGAAGCACTTCGTGGTCATATTGCGAAAATTCGTACAGGTCGTGCTCAACCAAGTTTATTAGATGCGATTCAAGTTGAATACTATGGTTCTGCGACTCCACTTCGTCAACTAGCTAACGTGGTGGCTGAAGATGCTCGTACTTTAGCCGTAACGGTATTTGATCGTTCTTTAATCCAAGCGGTTGAAAAAGCAATTTTAACTTCTGATTTAGGTTTAAACCCTTCATCAGCAGGGACTACTATCCGTGTTCCACTTCCGCCATTAACGGAAGAACGTCGTCGTGATTTAATCAAATTAGTTAAAGGTGAAGGTGAACAAGGTAAAGTCGCTATTCGTAACGTACGTCGTGATGCAAATGATCAAATCAAAGCCTTATTAAAAGATAAAGAAATCAGCGAAAACGATCAACGTAAAGCAGAAGAAGATATCCAAAAAATTACTGATACTTATATCAAAAAAGTAGATGAAGTATTGGCGGATAAAGAAAAAGAATTAATGGATTTCTAATTTCTATTTAATGATATAAAAAGACGCAGTTCCTACTGCGTCTTTTGCTGTTTATTGTCATCATCAAAGTGCGGTCAAAATTATGAAAAAAACAAAAAACATTGTGATTCTAGGTTCAACAGGTTCTATAGGTGCAAGCACTCTTTCCGTTATTGAGCATAACCCTGAACAATATCGAGCGTTTGCCTTGGTGGGCGGATGTAATGTCGACTTGATGGTCGAACAATGTTTAAAATTTCAACCGCAGTTTGCTGCTTTAGACAATAAATTAGCAGCTAAACAACTTTCAGAAAAATTAAAAACGGTAGGCAGTAAAACCGTCGTTTTAGCAGGACAAAAAGCCATATGTGAATTAGCTGCACACCCAGATGCTGATCAAGTTATGGCAGCTATTGTTGGTGCAGCTGGATTACTCCCAACACTTTCTGCTGTGCAAGCAAGCAAAACGGTATTACTTGCAAATAAAGAAACATTAGTTACTTGTGGTCAATTATTTATTGATGAAGTAAAACGCACAAAAGCACGCTTATTACCCGTGGATAGCGAACATAATGCGATTTTCCAATCCTTACCGCCTGAGGCACAGCAACAAATAGGCTTTTGTCCACTCAAAGAACTTGGTATTTCAAAAATTGTTTTAACAGGATCTGGTGGCCCATTCCGTTATACGGATTTAAATGAATTCAATAAGATTACGCCAAAGCAAGCAATAGCTCATCCTAATTGGTCCATGGGTAAGAAAATTTCTGTAGACTCGGCAACTATGATGAACAAAGGCCTAGAATATATTGAGGCACGTTGGTTATTCAATGCAAGTGCGGATGAAATGGAAGTAATTATTCATCCTCAATCTATCATTCATTCCATGGTACGATACATTGATGGTTCAGTAATTGCACAAATGGGCAATCCAGATATGCGAACACCAATTGCAGAAACCATGGCCTATCCAAAACGTATTATTTCAGGTGTATCACCATTAGATTTCTACCAACTCAATGGATTAACCTTTTTAGCTCCTGATTCTCATCGTTATCCTAATTTGAAATTAGCTATAGATGCCTTTACAGCTGGTCAATATGCAACTACTGCAATGAATGCAAGTAATGAAATTGCTGTAGATGCATTTTTAAACAAAATGATTAAATTTACAGATATTGCTACAGTAAATAAAAAAGTTGTGGAACTTATTCAGCCTCAAGTTATCAATAGTATAGATGATGTATTAGAGGTAGATAAACAAGCTCGTTTAATGGCCAAAAAAGTAATTTACTCAATCTAATGAATAAGAATATGGGGAGAATCTACCCTATACTCATAACTTATGATATATTCATCGCCAAATAAAAGTGCGGTAAAAATCTAAAAAATTTAAATGAAAGAACTTGATCCAAATAAGATTCCTCAACATATTGCCATTATTATGGACGGTAATGGACGTTGGGCAAAACAAAAAGGCAAAATGCGTATTTTTGGTCATAAAAATGGTGTGATGGCTGTACGTAAATCTGTCTCATATGCCCTAAAAATTGGGGTTAATGCGTTAACCTTATACGCTTTTAGCAGTGAAAATTGGAATCGTCCAGAGCAAGAAGTCAGTGCATTAATGACTCTTTTTATGCATGCACTAGATAGCGAAGTCAAAAAACTACATAAAAATAATATTAAATTACGGATTATTGGTGACACTTCTCGTTTTAGTGATAAATTACAAGAAAAAATTGCTGATGCAGAAGCATTAACCGCAAATAATCAGGCATTAACACTGAATATTGCAGCTAATTATGGTGGTTGTTGGGATATTGTACAAGCTACACAACAAATCGCTCAGCAAGTAAAAGAAGGAAAGATTGATACTACTGATATTAATGAAGCCTTTTTTCAACACCATTTAGTTACTCAAGAACAACCACCTGTGGATTTATTAATTCGAACTAGTGGTGAACAGCGTATAAGCAATTTTTTATTATGGCAAATTGCTTATGCTGAACTTTATTTCTCAGAAGTACTGTGGCCAGACTTTAATGAAGAAGCATTCAATCAAGCTATTTATGCTTATCAACAACGCGACCGCCGTTTTGGAACGAGCGAATAACACAAAGAGGAACATCTTTTGCTTAAAGAACGTATTTTATCTGCTATTGTTTTAATTGCGATTGTATTTGCTGCATTATTGCTATTTTCTCCATTCTATTTTGGATTATGTTTGGTAGTAGTGATCACTTTGGGCATATGGGAATGGACACAATTTCCTAAAATTAAGACTGAGGTTTGGCGTTATGTCATTACGGCAATCTCTGCAACGTTCTTATTCTTATTCATTTATAGCCATTCTGATTATCTCAATGCTGGTCGAGTATTCGATGATTTAGCAGAACCATTGATGCTATGTGCGGTCATTTGGTGGATTGTGGCATTCTTCTTAGTAATAAACTATCCTAAATCCGCAATGGTATGGGGGAAATCACTGATTCTGCATGCTATTTTTGCTTTCTTTACATTAGTTCCGTTCTTAATCGGTGTATTAAAACTACGCTTAGATAACTATGTGACTAATGTTCATCATGGCATTATGTTATTACTTTATGTATGTATTTTAGTCTGGGCGGCAGATAGTGGTGCTTATTTTGCTGGGCGAGCTTTTGGTAAACATAAACTTGCCCCTAAAGTTTCTCCAGGTAAAACATGGGAAGGTGTCGTAGGAGGATTAATTACAGCTTGTATTTTTGCTTATGGTTTCCAAATGATAGTAGGAGAATCTCTATTTAATCATGGCAATAAGCTATCGCTAACGATACTATCAGTGGCAACAGTTACAATTTCAGTATTAGGTGATTTAACTGAAAGTATGTTTAAGCGAGAAAGTGGTATTAAGGATAGTAGCCATTTAATTCCAGGTCATGGTGGCATTTTAGATCGTATTGATAGTTTAACAGCTGCAACACCATTTTTTGCCTACTTCTACTTCTTTGTATTATAAGCATAAGGAATTAGTCAATAATGTCATTCTTATGGTCGTTACTCTCATTTATTGTTGTTATTAGTGTGCTGGTATCAGTACATGAATATGGACATTTTTGGGCGGCAAGAAAGTGCGGTATAAAAGTACATCGTTTTTCCATCGGTTTTGGTAAAGTGATATGGCGTAAAATAGATAAGCAAGGGACAGAATTTGCTATTTCAATGCTTCCCCTCGGAGGCTATGTCAAAATGCTTGATGAACGCAATGAACAAGTACCCGAAGTACTAAAGTCACAAGCATTTAATAATAAGTCGGTTTTACAACGTGCCTTTGTGATAGCGGCAGGACCTTTAGCAAATTTTTTATTTGCAATCTTAGCTTACTGGGTGATTTATTCAATTGGCATTCCAAGTGTTAAACCTGTTATATCATCTATACAAGCTCAATCTATTGCCGCACAAGCGGAAATTCCTAGTAATACACAAATTATTGCAATAGATGATACACCTACAGCAGATTGGGAATCCATTAATATGCTATTAGCTTCTAAACTTGGAAATCAACAAGTGAAGCTAACCTTGACACCTTTTGGTGAGACATCTGAGATACATAAAACCTTAGATCTTACCACTTGGAAATATGATCCTGAAAAAGAAAGTGCATTCGGCTCTTTAGGTATTGAGCCAATTTCAGGTAAAGTTGAGATGAAGATCTCTAAAATTATTGATAATTCTCCTGCGGCTAAAGCAGGATTGCAGATAGGTGATGTTATTCGTCAATCTTCTGGTACAGAATTTAATTGGCAAGATTTTGTTAAGCTGGTTCAAGCAGGAAAAACAATTGATGTACAAGTAGATCGTGCGGGTCAAATATTTAACACCAGTATCACGCCAGAATTTACAGAAAAACGTTGGATGGTTGGCATATCTCCTACATTTGAACCGATTAATGAGAAGTATCGTACTGAACTAAAATATGATATGCTTAATGCCCTACAAAAAGGAGCAGAAAAAACATTTCAGCTTTCTTGGTTAACGATTAAGGTAATTGGTAAATTATTTACGGGTGATTTATCTATTAATAATTTAAGTGGACCGATTTCCATTGCGAAAGGCGCAGGTATTTCCTCTAGTTATGGCTTGGTGTATTATTTAAGTTTTATGGCACTTATTAGTGTCAACCTCGGAATAATGAACTTATTTCCTTTGCCTGTTTTAGATGGTGGACATCTTGTTTTTCTTGCAGCTGAAGGAATTATGCGAAAACCCGTTTCTGAACAAATTCAAAATGTAAGTTATCGAATTGGAGCAACACTCTTGTTATTGCTAACAATCTTTGCTCTATTTAATGATTTCTTACGTTTATAATAAAATGTATTGATCTTATTTGGGATAATATTAACGATGAAAAAACTCTTAATTGCTAGCTTATTACTTAGCGCAACAAATGCGATAGCGGCGCCTTTCGTTGTTCAAGATATTCGCATTGATGGGGTTCAAGCAGGATCTGAAAGTGCCATTATCGCTGGCCTACCTGTACGAGTTGGTCAACGTGCAACAGATAGTGATCTTGCTAATGTTGTCAAAACACTCTTCGCACGAGGTTATGAAGACGTAAGGGCTGGACGAGATGGTAATACCCTTGTTATTGCAATATCACAAAAGCCAATTATTTCAGATGTTACCATTGATGGTAATAGTGCAATTCCAACAGATGCGCTTAAACAAAATTTAGAAGATAATGGTTTTAAGCCAGGCGAACGGTTGAATCGAGAAAAACTTGAAGCATTTCGCCAAGGAGTTCAAGACCACTATACCAGCACGGGGCGATATAACGCTAAAGTAGAAACTATCGTTAATCAACTTCCTAATAATACAGCTGAAGTCAAATTACAAATTAAAGAAAATGATGTAGCTTTATTAGACTCAGTTACTTTCGAAGGCAATAACGCATTTGATAGTGATACCTTACAAGAACAGATGGAACTCCAGCCTGATGCTTGGTGGAAACTGTTTGGTAATAAATTTGAGAATGTACAATTTGGTAAAGACTTAGATACCATCACTAATTATTACCAAAACCGTGGCTATGCAAAATTCCATATCACAGGGACAGACGTCAAATTAGATGATTCAAAAAAACATGCTACAGTAAAAGTCATGATGAATGAAGGTGATTTATATAACCTCAAAAGTGCACGGATCATCGGTGATGTAGCTGGTATGCAAGATGAATTACAGCCAATTTTAAAAACCTTACATATTGGCGAGATATTTCGTCGCAATGAGGTAAAAGCTGTTGAAGATCAAATTAAAACAAAATTAAGTGAACGTGGTTATGCAAGTGCAACCGTCAATAGTCATCCTGAATTTGATGAAAATAATAAAGAGATTGCACTAAGTTTTATAGTTGAAGCTGGCCGTCGTTATAGTGTTCGTCAAATTCGTTTTGAAGGAAATACTGTCAGTGCTGATAGCACATTACGCCAAGAAATGCGTCAACAAGAAGGTACATGGTTATCATCTCAATTAGTAGAATTAGGGAAAATTCGCCTAGATCGTACTGGTTTCTATGAAACTGTTGAACACCGTACAGAGGCTGTACCAGGTACAGATGATCAACTTGATGTCATTTATAAAGTAAAAGAACGTAATACAGGTAGTATTAACTTTGGTATTGGTTATGGTACAGAAAGTGGCTTTAGTTACCAAGCAAGTATAAAACAAGACAACTTCTTAGGTATGGGATCATCAGTCAGTTTATCAGGTTCTCGCAACGACTATGGTACAAGTGTCAGTTTAGGTTATACCGAACCATACTTTACTAAAGATGGTGTTAGCCTTGGTGGTAATATCTTCTATGAAAAATATGATAATTCAGATAGTGATACCGAAGCAGCATATGCTAGAACAACATATGGCGTAAATACAACCTTAAGCTTCCCTGTAAATGAAAATAACTCATATTACTTGGGATTAGGTTATGCATATAACAAACTTAAGAATATTACTCCTGAATATAATCGTGCTCAATATCTTAAATCTATGAACTATGATAAATGGGTATTTAAATCTCATGACTTCACGTTCTCTACAGGTTGGATATATAACAATTTAAATCGTGGTTTCTTACCAACTGAAGGGGTTAAAGCAACACTGGGTGGTATCATCACTATCCCTGGTTCTGATAATAAATACTATAAAATTAGTGCAGATATCGCTGGCTATTATCCTTTAGATCGTGCCCATACTTGGGTACTTTCTGGTAAAGCTGGAGCCGCCTATGCAAATGGTATGGGAGGTAAAAAATTACCGTTCTACCAAAACTACAATATTGGTGGTATATCTAGCTTGCGTGGTTTCTCTTATGGGGGTGTAGGCCCGAATGCAATTTACTATTCTGAAAACTGTACTGATGCTGCTGGTCATACAGTAAAAGGATATTGTGGCTACAGTGATGATGTTGTAGGTGGTAATGCAATGGCGACAGCTAGTGTGGAACTTATTGTACCAACACCATTTGTTGCTGAGAAAAACCAAAATTCAGTACGTACCTCATTCTTTGTTGATGCAGGTAGTTTATGGAACACACACTGGTCTTCAAAAGATAAAAGTAAATATCCAAACTTACCTGATTATAGTGATCCATCACGTATTCGTGCATCTGCTGGGATAGGTTTCCAATGGCAATCACCAATTGGACCTTTGGTATTCTCTTATGCAAAACCGTTCAAAAAATATGCACGTGATGATATTGAACAGTTCCAATTTACTATCGGTGGAACATTCTAATACTATAGGGAACTTATTAATCTTTCGTTAGTCAAATAGTTCGACGTCTGCCTTAAACATCACTTAGTTTAAGGCAGCATATTAACACTTACTTAAAGGAAACATAATCCAATGAAAAAAGTCGTAAAAGCAACCGCACTTTCTTTAGCTTTAGCATTCACTTCATCAATGGCAATCGCAGCTGAAAATATTGCATTTATTAATGCCGGTTATTTATTCCAAAATCACCCAGATCGTGAAGCAGTAGCAAAAAAATTAGATGCTGAATTTAAAGAACAAGCAGATAAATTAGCCGCAAATAAAAAATCTATCGATGGTAAAATTGCAGCACTAGAAAAAGATGCTAAAAATCCTAAAGAACGTCCTTCAGATTTAAAAAAACGTGAAGAAGAAATCAATAAACTAATGCAAAAGCACGATCAACAAGTACGTAAATTCCAAATGGAAAATGAAAAACGTCAAACTGAAGAACGTGCTAAAATTTTAGAAAAAATCCAATCTGCAACAAATAAATTAGCTAAAGAAAAAGGCTATACTTATGTGTTAGATGCCAATTCTGTAGTATTTGCCGTAGATGGTAAAGATATTACTACTGATGTATTAAAAGCAATTGGTGGTAAAGTTGAAGAACCAGCAAAACCAGCAGAAGCTACTAAATAATGCGATACTATTCTCTTAAAGAATTAGCAGAACAAATCGGCGCTACCATTCGTGGTAACGCCGATGTTACAGTTGAAAGTATTGCACCATTAGATAAAGCAACTCCAAACCAACTTACTTTCATTTCTAATGCTAAATTTCGTCCTCTTTTATCTAAATCAGAAGCAGGAATTTTGGTTATTTCTGAAGCAGATATAGAATTCTGTAGAGAAAATAGTAATTTAATCATTACTAAAAACCCTTATGTAGCTTATGCTATTCTTGCTCAATATATGGACACTACACCTAAAGCTGCTACAAACATCGCACCTAGTGCGGTTATTTCAAACTCAGCAAAATTAGGTAAAAATGTCTCTGTCGGTGCCAATGCTGTTATCGAAGATAATGTTGAAATTGGTGATAATGCTATTATTGGGGCAGGCTGTTTTATCGGTAAAAACACTAAAATTGGGGAAAATACTCAATTATGGGCAAATGTCAGCATCTATCATAATGTACAAATTGGTACAAATTGCCTTATTCAGTCGGGTGCAATCATTGGTTCTGATGGTTTTGGCTATGCTAATGAACGTGGTCGTTGGATTAAGATTCCTCAAACAGGTAGCGTACATATTGGTAATCATGTAGAAATTGGAGCATGCACATGTATTGACCGAGGAGCCCTAGATGCAACAGTCATTGAAGATAATGTTATTATCGATAATCTTTGCCAAATTGCCCACAATGTACATATTGGTACTGGTACCGCCATAGCTGGTGGTGTAATTATGGCTGGTAGTTTAACTGTAGGCCGTTATTGCCAAATCGGCGGAGCAAGTGTCATCAATGGTCATATGGAAATTTGTGACCAAGCAGTTATTACTGGTATGAGTATGATTCTTCGTCCTATTACAGAGCCAGGTATTTATTCATCAGGTATTCCAGCTCAACTCAATAAAGAATGGCGCAAAACTGCGGCATTAACCTTAGATATTGATAAAATGAATAAACGCTTAAAAGCACTAGAGAAGAAATTCATCAAATAAATCACAAAAACGTACTTTAGAAAGTACGTTTTTCTTTTTCTCCCCTATAAATTTTTGACTAACTGACGTATAATTTACATCTATTTCATATCATAAATAACAAAAGGTAAAGTCGTGACAACAGAAACTAGAGCACCAAGAATTATTGAAGCGCACGAAATTATGACATTATTACCACACCGTTATCCTTTTCTATTAGTGGATCGTGTTGTGGATTATGAAGAAGGCAAATGGCTAAAAGCATATAAAAATATCAGTGTAAATGAGCCTTGTTTCACTGGACACTTTCCAACCAAACCTATTTTACCTGGGGTATTAATTTTAGAGGCACTTGCACAAGCAATGGGCTTATTAGCATTTAAAACCCATGAACTCCAAGGCGGTCAATTATTTTATTTTGCGGGTATTGATGATGCCCGTTTCAAGCGTCCTGTTTTGCCTGGTGATTGCCTTGAATTAAATGTAGAAGTGATCAAAGAACGCCGAGGTGTCACATCTTTCATTGGTATAGCAAAAGTTGGTAACGAGATAGCTTGTGAAGCTAAACTAATGTGTGCTCGCAGATAGGCTAAAGAAAGGAGCTTTTTAGATGATTCATTCTAGTGCAAAAATTCATCCAAGTGCAATTATCGAAGATGGCGCAATCATTGGGGAAAATGTCGTTATCGGGCCTTTCTGTTTAATTGGCTCAGAAGTCGAAATTGGAAAAGGTACTATATTGCATTCTCATGTGGTTGTGAAAGGTATTACACGTATAGGGGAAGATAATCAAATTTATCAATTTTCCAGTATAGGCGATACAAACCAAGATTTAAAATATCATGGTGAACCAACCAGAACAGTAATAGGTAACCGTAACCATATTCGAGAAAGCGTGACTATTCATCGAGGTACAACGCAAGGTGGCGGAGTAACCAAAATTGGTGATGATAATTTATTTATGGTTAATGCCCATATTGCTCACGATTGTATTATCAAAAATCGTTGTATTCTTGCGAACAATGCAACCTTGGCTGGTCATGTACAATTAGATGATTTTGTCATTGTTGGGGGTATGTCAGCTATTCACCAATTTGTTATCATTGGTGCTCATGTAATGTTAGGCGGTGGTTCCATGGTTAGCCAAGATGTTCCGCCATATGTGATGGCTCAAGGTAATCATGCTAGACCATTTGGTGTAAATATTGAAGGATTAAAACGTCGTGGATTTGATAAACCTACTCTGCATGCAATTCGCAATATTTATAAGCTAATTTACCGTGGTGATAAAACCTTAGAAGAAGTTTTACCTGAAATTGAACAAGTTGCACAAAAAGAATCATCAATTAGTTTCTTCGTTGATTTCTTTAAACGTTCAACTCGTGGAATTATTCGTTAATAGCTCTATTATTCTGCTCCTGAGTTAAATTAAATAATTAAGGAGCAGATTTTAATATCTAGAGCCAACGTCTCACTTTCTTACGATAATTTAGATAATCCTCAGTAAACTTATCGGTTAGTATTTTTTCTTCTTCCTTGATCTGCCCCATATTCATCCATAAAATAAAAATAATAATCCCCAATAAACCCGTTGGTTTTCCAAGCCATAATACCTCTGCAACTAAAAATAATAGTAAACTTAAATACATTGGATTACGGCTAACACGATAAATGCCAGAAGTAACTAGTCTATCTGTTTTTTCAAGATCATATGGATTAATTGTAGTTTGATGTTTATAAAACTCCCATACACCTAAACTTGCGACAATAACTGCAACAATAGCCACCACACTAGCGGTAAAGTGCATTGGTAATAATAAACCTAAGTGCGGTAGAAATTTAATAAAAATTCCTGCAAATACAAAAATTAATGGTGGAGGGATAAATAACATAAATATATTATATTGACTGATCTTAAAATAAAAATAGGTTCTCAAAAAAGAACCTATTCATTATATTAAATAAATTATACTAGCTTATCAGCAATGGCTAATAATTCAGCCTTAAATGAACGACGCATATTATTAATTGCATCAATAATATCATGGTGAACTAAATGCTCATTTTGGATACCTACACAATATCCACCTTTACCCTGTAATAAAAGTTGAACAGCATACACACCCATACGTGAAGCTAAAATACGGTCAAAAGCACAAGGTGATCCACCTCGTTGAATATGACCTAATACTGTTGCTCGGGTTTCATGATTAACGCGTGCTTCAATTTCTTTTGCTAATGCATGTACATCTGTGATCAATTCAGTAATCGCAATAATCGCATGGCGTTTGCCTTTTTTAATACTATCTTCAATTTCTTGAATTAATTCTTCACGATTAAATTCTACTTCTGAGGCAACAATATATTCACATCCACCTGAAATCGCCGCATTAATGGTTAGATCACTGCAATGACGCCCCATAATTTCTACAATAGAAATACGTTGGTGAGAGCTTGACGTATCACGTAAACGGTCAATTGCATCAACTGCTGTTTGTAATGCGGTTTGATAGCCAATAGTATAATCTGTACCTGGTGCATCATTATCAATTGTACCTGGAATCCCAATGCACTGAATACCATGTTCTTCTGTAAGTAATTTTGCCCCCGTATAAGAACCATCTCCTCCAATCACTACCAAGGCATCAATACCATGAGATTTCAATATCTCTGCGCATTTTCTACGAACTTCTGGCTTTTTAAATTCAGGAAAACGTGCTGAACCTAGAAATGTACCACCACGAGTAATCATATCAGAAACACTATAGCGATCTAATTGCTTAATCTTATCATGATAGAGCCCATAGTAACCATCGTAAATGCCGAAGACTTCCAATCCTTCCACTAATGCAGTACGAACAACACCACGAATAGCGGCATTCATACCAGGCGCATCACCACCACTTGTCAATACAGCAATTTTTTTAATCATAGGCTTTTTTACCTTAATATATCAATCAATAATAATTTCGGGGTATAAGATACACGAATCAGTGTTTCTCTTCTATAAAAATTTAGGGATTTCTGACAAAAATTATACTAAGATCAAATTTCAAATTACATCATCTTCTTTTCTGCTTGAACAATACTTGTTGGCTCATGGTGAATAACGACTTCCACCGTAGGAAATGCCTGTTCTAAACGACTTTCCAGCTTTTCAGTAATTTCATGTGCTTGCAAAAAACTAAGATGATCATCAAGCTCTAAATGCATTTGAATAAAACGGACTTCACCCGCACGTCTGGTACGCAAATCATGAAAACCAAGAATACGTTTATCTTGCATAATGAGTTGCTCAATCTGTTTAATTTCTTCATCAGGTAATGCTAGGTCTAATAATAATTGAACTGCATCAAACATCATTTTTGCCCCATTTATACAAATATAAATAGCAATCAAAATCGCAAAAATGGCATCGGCAGAATTAAATCCTAAATAGCCTAATAACAACGAAATTAAAATTGCTGCATTCATAACTAAGTCAGTTTGATAATGTAATTGATCGGCTTTTATTGCGGGGCTATCTGTAAATCTAATCACTCGCCCTTGATACAAAACAAGAATAAAAGTAATAACGACTGAAAACATCGTAATACTGATCCCTATGCCTGTATTTTCTACAGGCATAGGATTATTTAAACGATGAATGCCTTGTAATAAGAGAAAAAATGCAGAGCCTGTAATAAAAGCCCCTTGAGCCATTGAAGCCAATGACTCCGCCTTGCCATGGCCAAAAGAATGATTATGATCAGCAGGCATTAATGCAAAGCGCAGAATCAATAAACTAGTAAATGAAGCTAATAAGTCTAAAGTAGAGTCTGTAATGGATGCCAACATACTCACTGAGCCTGTTTGCCACCAAGCAAATAATTTGACCACAATTAACGTTATTGCAGTAAAAATTGCAGCAAAAGAAGCCCTTTTGACTAAATCAGAATATTGAGAACTCATGATTTATTATTTACTTTACAAACCCAATTCCACTCCATTGAGCTAATTCGTTGCATTTCTTTATCAACAGCATATTTTTTCAAATAACCAATAAGTTTTACTTTTCCCATATTCATTAATTTCTTCGTTTTAGGAATCTTTAATGCATATTGATATTGAACGAAACCACAGCCTTCCACATTTTCACCTTTGGCCACGTTCACTTGCCAATTATTATATTGAGCAGAAGGCGCATAAATCACAAAAGAATACAGCGAATGATCTTTTTCAAATAATTGGAAGTGTTCAACTCCTGTATTATTATATACTTTCTCACGAAGCTTCTTACGCTCTTCTAATGAACGTTTTTCTGCATTGACATCATGTAATACTTCAATTTCACTTTTCCAATTAGTCGGCGTTTCTTTTTTCTCAAAATAAATATAACGAGACATACTACCTAAATCACGCTGCGCTTTTAGATAATAAGTTTTAGCATTATGATTAATCTCTTTTGGAACGACTAAGTGCGGTCGTTTTTCAAGATTTTCTACATGTTTTGTATTAACACAACCTGTTAATAAACCAATGAGGACAAAAATAAAATATTTTTTCATGAATTATTTACCTAAATCACGCTTAAATACAAATTCACTGGTAGAAGATGCTTTTTCATCAAACCAATACCCAGCGAGATCAAATTCTTTAAGTTGTTCAACCTGAGTTAAACGATTTTGAATCATATAACGACACATTAGTCCTCTTGCTTTTTTAGCATAGAAACTAATAACTTTATATTTACCTGCTTTATTATCTAAAAATATCGGTTTAATTATCTGAGCCTTTAAACTCTCTGCTTTTACTGATTTATAATATTCATCAGAAGCCAGATTGACTAGAATATTATCACCTTGCTCATCTAAGGCTGTTTGAACAGACTCAGTAATAATATTGCCCCAGAAACTGTATAAATCCTTGCCTTTAGTATTTACTAACTTAGTCCCCATTTCTAAACGATAAGCTTGCATTAAGTCTAAAGATTTTAATAGTCCATATAAGCCAGATAACATTCTCAAATGTTTTTGTGCAAATAACACATCATCATTAGTTAATGTTTCCACTTCTAACCCTGTATAAACATCCCCCTTAAAAGCGTAAATGGCTGCTCTAGCATTTTGTTCATTATGATCAATTTGCCATTCAGCAAAACGAGCCATATTTAAGCCCGCTAGTTTATCACTAATAGACATTAGCGAAGCAATTTGTGCAGGTGATAATTTACGACAAATATCGATAAGTTGTTGGCTATATTGGGTCAAATGCGGTTGAGTAAATTCAAATTTAGGAACCGCACTTTCGTAATCAAGAGTTTTCGCAGGAGAAATAATTGCTAACATTAATATTCCCTTTCTAGTGCTGAGATATTCTTCATATTATACATTAAACTTGCTTTAAAGTGCGGTCAATTGCCAATCAATTTCTGGAATATGATGTGCTTTTAAATATTCATTAGTTTTCGAAAAATGATGACAACCTAAGAAACCTCTATGGGCTGATAAAGGAGAAGGATGAGGAGCAGTTAATACACAATGACGTTGACGATCAATAAATTGTCCTTTTTTCTGAGCATGACTTCCCCATAATAAAAATACTAAATTATTACGATGTTCATTTAGGCTGGCAATAACTCGGTCAGTAAAGGTTTCCCAACCAAATTGAGCATGAGAATGAGCTTGACCTCGTTCTACGGTAAGAACAGTATTAAGCAACAATACGCCTTGTTCTGCCCAATGAATTAAATAGCCATGATTCGGAATCTTAAATCCAACAATATCAGTGGATAATTCTTTATACATATTCATTAATGAAGGCGGTGGAGTAATACCAGGTAATACAGAAAAAGCTAATCCATGGGCTTGATTAGGGCCATGATAGGGATCTTGCCCTAAAATAACGACCTTTACTTGTTCAAATTCAGTCAATTTAAAAGCATTAAAAATATCATGTTGAGGAGGATAGATTGTTTTACCTGCCATACGTTCTGCATGAACTTGCTGTAGAATATTCTTAAAGTAAGCTTGTTCTTTTTCTGCACCAATAACATCTTTCCAGGTTGCCATAATTTTCCTCTCCATAAATATTTTTTATAAATTATAAATAACTTTAATTCCAGTGAATATAAAAAATATGCTTAAATTTTTATAAAATACCCCGAAAAGATGACATAAAAAGTTGATATAGAAAAGTTAAATAGATTAATAAGCAATCAAAAAATCTTGTTTTTATCAAATTAAGATAGTTTTTATAAAATATTTTTATATTACTTATCAAAAATAGTTGAATTTTTAAAAAAAATTGATAAACTGTACAACACTTAAACAATTTATATTAACAATGCCAATATTTGGGAGGCAACTTTATGATTAAAGGTATTCAAATTACTAAAGCAGCAAATGATAATTTATTAAATTCATTTTGGTTATTAGATAGTGACAAAGGTGAAGCTCGTTGTTTAGTCGCTAAAGCACAATTTGCAGAAGACCAAATTGTTGCAATTAATGAATTAGGTCAAATCGAATATCGTGAATTACCTGTCAATGTTGCTCCAACTGTAAAAGTTGAAGGTGGTCAACATTTAAATGTTAATGTATTACGTCGTGAAACTTTAGAAGATGCCGTTAACAATCCTGACAAATATCCACAATTAACTATTCGTGTTTCTGGTTATGCCGTTCGTTTCAACTCATTAACACCAGAGCAACAACGCGACGTTATTACTCGTACTTTCACTGAAAGTTTATAATTTAGAACTTAGTTTAACAATTTTTAACACCTCAATTGCCTGGCATTTGGGGTGTTTTTATATATATTTTTAATTATTTTAATGACTCAATATTGCCATCATTTGATAATAAAAGTGCGGTCGCATTTTTAAAAAATTTTTTAATTAAAAGGCGTAAATTCAACGATAATCCTAGCACTCTTATGCACTTTCAGGTAAAATCAGCCGATTAAACTTTAGCACAATTCTAAAATCACCTTATATAAAAATAACTATTTAGAACATAGAACATTTAAGATGAAAAATATTCGTAACTTTTCAATTATTGCACATATTGACCATGGTAAATCAACCTTATCTGATCGTTTAATCCAAACTTGTGGAGGCTTATCTGATCGTGAAATGGAAACTCAAGTATTAGATTCAATGGATCTTGAACGTGAGCGTGGTATTACCATTAAAGCACAAAGTGTTACCTTAAACTATAAAGCAAAAGATGGTGAAACTTATCAATTAAACTTTATTGATACTCCAGGACATGTAGACTTTTCTTATGAAGTATCTCGTTCTTTAGCGGCTTGTGAAGGTGCTTTATTAGTGGTAGATGCAGGACAAGGCGTTGAGGCTCAAACCTTAGCTAACTGTTATACTGCGATTGAAATGAATCTTGAAGTAGTTCCTGTGCTTAATAAAATTGATTTACCTGCTGCTGATCCTGAACGAGTCGCCGAGGAAATTGAAGATATTGTTGGAATTGATGCAATAGATGCCGTACGTTGTTCAGCTAAAACCGGTGTTGGTGTCGAAGATGTATTAGAAGAGATCGTAGCAAAAATTCCAGCACCAGAAGGCGATCCTGAAGCACCATTACAAGCTTTAATTATTGATTCTTGGTTCGATAATTATTTAGGTGTCGTTTCTTTAGTTCGCATTAAAAATGGAACTTTAAGAAAAGGTGACAAAATTAAAGTGATGAGTACAGGTCAAACTTATAATGTTGATCGTTTAGGTATTTTTACTCCAAAACAAGAAGATACTACGCAGCTAGGATGTGGTGAAGTTGGTTGGGTAGTCTGTGCAATTAAAGATATTTTAGGGGCGCCTGTAGGCGATACCCTCACACTACAACATAACCCAGCATCCTCTGCATTACCAGGTTTTAAGAAAGTAAAACCTCAAGTCTATGCGGGATTATTTCCAGTCAGTTCTGATGATTATGAAGCTTTCCGTGATGCGCTAGCAAAACTGAGTTTAAACGATGCCTCATTATTTTACGAGCCAGAAACATCAACTGCATTAGGTTTTGGTTTCCGTTGTGGTTTCTTAGGTTTATTACATATGGAGATCATTCAAGAACGTTTAGAGCGTGAATATGATCTTGATTTAATTACTACAGCCCCCACTGTAGTATATGAAGTAGAATTAACAAATGGTGATATCGTTTATGTGGATAGCCCTGCAAAATTACCACCATTAAATAATATTGCTGATATTCGTGAACCGATTGCAGAATGTAATATTTTAGTGCCACAAGAATATTTGGGTAATGTCATCACATTATGTGTAGAAAAACGTGGCGTACAAACTCATATGGTTTATCATGGCAATCAAATTGCTCTAACCTATGAAATCCCAATGGGTGAAGTGGTTCTTGACTTTTTTGACCGTTTGAAATCCACTTCTCGAGGCTATGCTTCCTTAGATTATGGCTTTAAACGTTTCCAATCTGCAGATATGGTGCGGGTTGATATTATGATTAATTCTGAACGAGTTGATGCTTTAGCCTTAATTGTCCACAAAGATAATGCCCCTTATCGTGGTCGTGATTTAGTGGAAAAAATGAAAGAACTTATTCCACGTCAACAATTTGATATTGCGATTCAAGCGGCAATCGGTAACCATATTATTGCACGTTCAACAGTTAAACAATTACGTAAAAACGTATTAGCAAAATGTTATGGTGGCGACGTCAGTCGTAAGAAAAAACTTTTACAAAAACAAAAAGAAGGTAAAAAACGCATGAAACAATTAGGAAATGTTGAAGTTCCTCAAGAAGCGTTCTTAGCCATCTTACACGTAGGTAAAGACTAAATAAGGAAAACATTTATGTCTAACTTTTTTTTACCGATTCTTTTAGTAGTCGGTTTTGGGCTCTGGAAAGTATTAGATCATTTTGCATTACCTAATACCTTCTCTATCCTATTAATTATCCTAACCGTTATTTCTGGGATTTTATGGTGCTATAACCGTTTTGTACATCAACCAAAACGTAAACGTCAAATTCTACGTATTGAACAACGTTCAGGCAAAGTTTTAACTGAAGAAGAAAAACAAAACATCGAACCAATTTCTGAAGGTTCTGAATTTGTTGCATCAATTTTTCCAGTATTAGCTTTTGTATTAATTTTGCGTTCATTTATTATAGAACCATTCCAGATTCCCTCTGGCTCTATGGAACCTACTTTACGTATTGGTGATTTCTTAGTGGTTAATAAATATGCATATGGCATCAAAGATCCTGTATTTCAAAATACCTTAATTGAAACAGGTAAGCCAAAACGAGGGGATATTGTGGTGTTTAAAGCGCCTCCACAACCCAATGTTGATTATATAAAACGCATTATTGGGATTGGTGGTGACCGCGTTCAATATAATGAACTGGATCGTAAAATTACAATTATTTATGGTAAAAATGGTAAACCTTGTACTGAGAACTGTGATGTGAAAGAATTTACCTATACTGTTCCTGTAGAAAATAAAGAATTTCAATTTGTCGTCGGACAAAATCCTGATGGTAGCTTGCTCTATGGACCTAGCCCACTAGAGACAACTGAAACAGGGGATGTTGAGCATAAAATTCACTGGTTCCCTGAACCGATTTCTGAAGGTTATCGTTATAAAGCATATAGCTCACAAGATAATTATGTTACTGAATGGACGGTTCCTGAAAATCATTATTTTATGATGGGAGATAATCGTAATAACAGTGAAGATAGCCGTTTCTGGGGATTTGTGCCTGAAAAAAATATTGTAGGCAAAGCCACTTATATTTGGCTGAGTTTAGATAAAAAACAAAATCAATGGCCTACTGGCATTCGTACTGAGCGAATCTTCCAACAAATTAAATAATAATGTTTAAAAAAATCGCTCAGCTAATTGTTTTATTAGCTATGCTACGTGGCTGCATTGCTTATGTATTTAATCTTGTGCCCACTGCAAGTATGGCTCCAACAATCATGCCGAGAGATTTTATTGTTGTAAATCGTCTTGCTTATAACTTGAAAGTACCAATGATAGACTCAACTATCGCAACACTTAATCAAGCTAAGCGTGGCGATATTGTAATTTTTAAACAGCCCAATACTCTAGAACCACAAGAAGAATTTGTGAAACGTGTTATTGGTATTGAAGGTGATCATATTCAGTATGATCAAAAAACAGGATTGGTTAGTATTATCCCTAATTATGAGCGTAATAACTGCAAAATTAATCATTGTGAAATTCAAACCTATAGACAACAAGGTGAATTAAACTACATTAATTCAGAAACATCGCTCCAATCACGACAAGGTGAAGACTTAACATTAATTGAACGTACCGAACAAATAGGCAATATTCTACATTCCATTTTATTGACCAAAGTACGTTATGACCAATCCGCACATTACTTTAAACAAAATAATCTTTCTTTAGGCGAATGGATTGTCCCTGAAGGGCATTATTTTGTGATGGGTGACTTTCGAGAAAATAGTATTGATAGTCGCTTCTTTGGATTTGTTCCACAGGACAACTTAATGGCAAAAGCAATCACAGTTGCTTTCAACCCAAGACAGCAAAATCGTGTTTTAAGAAAAATTCAGTAATATGAACCAGTTAGATAGATTACAACGCCACATTAATTATCAATTTAAAGATGTAGCATTGTTAAAACAAGCATTAACACACCGCAGTGCGGCGACTAAGCATAATGAACGCCTTGAGTTTTTAGGTGATGCGATTCTAAATTACACTATCGCAGATGCTTTATATCATCAATTTCCTCATTGTAATGAGGGTGAACTCAGCCGTATGCGTGCGACTTTAGTACGTGAACCGACTCTAGCAATTTTAGCTCGCCAATTTGAATTAGGTGAATATTTACTGCTAGGACAAGGGGAATTAAAAAGTGGTGGTTTTCGCCGTGAATCTATTTTAGCGGATTGTGTAGAAGCAATCATTGGTGCTATCTCATTAGATAGTAATCTGACAACCGCAACTCAAACTACCTTACATTGGTATGAAGATCTATTAAATAAAATCAAGCCAGGTGAAAATCAAAAAGATCCCAAAACTCGCTTGCAGGAATATTTACAAGGACATCGCTTACCTTTGCCAACTTATGAAGTCAAAGAAATCAAAGGTGAAGCACATTGCCAAATATTTAAAGTAGAATGTAATGTTCCCAATCTTGACCGCACTTTTATCGGCGTAGGAAGTAGTCGCCGTAAAGCAGAACAAGGTGCCGCAGAACAAATTTTGACAGAACTAGGAATTAAATGACAGAAACAAACTTAAATCCCCTTACCAAGGATAAAAATGAAAATCCCACTGAGCAAGAAACTTATTGTGGTTTCATTGCTATTGTTGGTCGCCCTAATGTAGGTAAATCTACCTTATTAAATAAAATTTTAGGGCAAAAAATTTCGATTACTTCACGTAAAGCACAAACGACTCGTCACCGTATTATTGGTATTCATACAGAAGGGCTTTATCAAGCTATTTATGTAGATACTCCAGGATTACATATTGAGGAAAAACGAGCAATTAATCGTTTAATGAATCGTGCTGCAAGCAGTGCGATTAGTGATGTTGATTTAGTCATTTTTGTCGTTGATGGAACACATTGGAACGATGATGATGAAATGGTACTTAATAAACTACGTGAAACGAAAGTACCTGTTGTGCTTGCCATCAATAAAATTGATAACATCAAAAATAAAGATGAAATGTTGCCTTTTATTACTGAATTAAGTAGTAAATTCAACTTTAAAGAAATTATTCCTATTTCAGCGCAACGTGGTAATAACGTCCATAATCTGCAAAAGATTGTACGTCAATCTTTACGTAAAGGGGTGCATCACTTTCCTGAAGATTATGTTACTGATCGCTCACAGCGTTTTATGGCATCAGAAATCATTCGTGAAAAATTAATGCGTTTTATGGGTGAAGAATTACCTTATTCTGTTACAGTGGAAATTGAGCAATTTAAAACCAATGAACGAGGCACTTATGAAATTAATGGCTTAATTCTAGTGGAACGTGAAGGTCAAAAGAAAATGGTGATAGGCCAAGGTGGTCAAAAAATTAAAACTATTGGTATTGAGGCCCGAGCGGATATGGAACGCTTATTTGATAATAAAGTTCACCTTGAATTATGGGTAAAAGTAAAATCAGGCTGGGCTGATGATGAAAGAGCATTACGTAGTTTAGGTTATATGGAAGAATATTAAGCTAAATAAAAATATAACTTAGTCCATTAGATGGTTTTATTATAAAAGTGCGGTTAAAATTTCGAAAAAATTAACCGCACTTTTTATTTATCTGCACTAATATTTAAACAAATTAGTACAAAGCACCTGCGCTAAAGTATTCAGAGATGATCCTGAACGTAAATTAACTGTATTTTTACGTTGGTGAGGTAATGAAACTCTCTCTCCTACTCCCCAAAATTCGCTATAGTAATCTGTATTTAAATGCGTTAAACGCATCGTCTCACAATTGATAATCTTTGCTTGACGCATAGATCTTGCAAATTGAGTTTTATCTTGATAGAGATAAGTCCCTTGGGTTAGATTAATTACAGCATCAAAATGAATCATATGCTTTTTCTTCGTATCAAGCCATACCGAATTAATATCTGCATAATATTGTGAATCTGGTGACATTCTTACAAAGCCAGGTCTTACTAGCGCTGGCGGTTGTAGTGGTTTGGTAGGCAACGGTTTCTCATCTACAGGAGCACTACAAGCAACAATCATCATTGTCATCATAGATAATAATATGAGTTTTTTCATTTTGGACTCCTTAAACCATAATACAATGGGGTTATTAAGGTTACCTTATTTTTACATATTTTTTGATGAACTGCTAATTAAATTAAAATATTTACTCCAATCAAAGTATTGACCTGGGTCAATCTTACGTCCTGGTGCAATATCACTATGTCCCACAATACGATTTGTAGTAATTTGAGGATAAGTTTTTTGAATTTGTTTGGTCAATTGTGCCAAACTTTGATATTGAGATTCTGAAAAAGGTTGTGTATTGCTACCCTCCAATTCAATTCCAATGGAAAAATCATTACATTTTTCTCTCCCCTCAAAAGAAGAAATGCCAGCATGCCAAGCACGATCATTAAAATTCACAAATTGAGTAATACGCCCATTTCGATCAATGAGACAATGTGCTGAAACTCTCACCTGATGAATCTCAGCAAAATAAGGATGCCCCATTGGATCTAATCTACCTTGAAAAAAATCCTCAATATAGCCACCACCAAATTGTTCTGGTGGCAGGCTAATATAATGAATCACCAATAAAGAAATATCCTGATTATCCGGTCGTTTATCAAAATGAGGTGAAACCACTTTTCTTACACTGGTAATCCACCCATCTTTTATATTTAATTGCTGTTTTTCTACCATAAATTTTATATTTTGCGAGTTAGATCGAGAAATTCTGCCAAGCCTTTTGCCTCTTTTCTCCATTTATTAGATTGTAGAATCATTTAACACTAGAGGAAAATTTCATGAAAAACTACCGCAGTTTATCTCCATCTTATCGACTTCAAAAAGGCTTTACGCTTATTGAGTTAATGATTGTTATTGCTATTATTGCAATTCTTGCCAGCATTGCAATTCCTTCTTACCAAAATTATACAAAAAGAGCCGCGATTTCAGAATTGCTCCAAGCATCTGCACCTTACAAAGCTGATGTAGAATTATGTGTTTATGAAAAAGGCAAAACAGATGAATGTAGCTCTGGTAGTCATGGCATTGCAAATTCACAAAAAATCAAAGGAAAATATGTCGACAATATTCAAGTCACATCTGGAGAAATAAAAGTCACTGGTAAAGAGAGTTTAAGCGGGGTTAGTTATACATTAAAAGCCACAGGTGACGCTTCAAAAGGCATTACTTGGGAAACCACTTGTACACCAAATAAAGATGATTTTCCAGCAGGTTTTTGTGATAAATAAGTGATCATATGAGTATTCCATTCAAAACTTGCTACCAAGAAGAAATGTTCATAGAAGACAGTCTATGGCATAAAAATCAGCAGCAACACCAAACGCTATTACGATATTTTGCTATTCCTGTAAAAGAAGATCAGCAACGTTTATGGCTAGCGATTGATAACCTCAATAATATTGCAGCCTGTGATGCTTTTGCATTTTTGTCTGGTAAAAACATTGAACCGATTTTGGTTCCAACTGAAGTATTAAAGGGCTTACTGCAAGCCCTTGAACCACAATATCTAAAAGTAGAAGAAACTGTACTTGAATATACTAATATGGCGATACCTCAAGATTTTTCAGAACAAGGAGATGAGCCAACTATTCGATTACTAGACAATATTTTTGAACAAGCACTGGCTCAAAATGCCTCAGATATCCATTTTGAACCCCTCCCTGATCATTTACAAGTGAGGTTCCGTATTGATGGCGTATTGCAAGTACAACCACCAATTAACATAACTTTAACTAGCCGTATTATTTCTCGCCTTAAATTACTAGCAAAATTAGATATTAGTGAAACCCGTTTACCTCAGGATGGTCGCTTTCAATTCAAGACGACTTTTGCGGATATGCTAGATTTTCGCATATCAACCCTAGCAACACATTTAGGAGAAAAAATTGTTCTACGTTTACAACAGAATAAACCTGTTGATTTATCCTTTAGTGAATTAGGGATGGAAAAATCTCAACAGCAACAATTTGAACAGGCGCTTAATCAACCACAAGGTTTAATATTAGTTACAGGGCCAACTGGCAGTGGCAAAAGCATTACTCTTTATACAGCATTACAACACTTAAATACAACAAGCAAACACATTATGACCGCAGAAGATCCTATTGAAATAGAGCTTGAAGGTATAATTCAAACTCAAGTTCACACTCAAATTGGATTAGATTTCAGTACATTATTACGAACCTTCTTACGCCAAGATCCCGATATCATTATGCTCGGAGAAATTCGTGACGAAGAAAGTGCCGAAATGGCATTAAGAGCTGCACAAACAGGGCATTTAGTTTTATCAACTTTACATACCAATGATGCGAAATCTGCAATTTCCCGCCTTCTACAATTAGGCATAAAACAACATGAAATTGATCACAGCTTATTACTCGTAATTGCACAACGACTTGTTAGAAAATGCTGCCAAAAGTGCGGTCAAAATGAGAAAAATTTTCAGAAATGTGATTGTTATCAAGGTTACCGAGGACGTATTGGAATATACCAATTTCTTCATCCTATTTGGAATGGTCAAAAGTGGCAATATCAAACGGATTTTGATTCACTCCACCATGCTGCACAAATAAAACTTCAAAAAAACCTAACAGATGAAGCTGAATTACAACGTGTATTAGGAAAAATTCAATGAAATTAAAACGCTACCATTGGAAAGCAATTAATCGTTTTAAACAAATACAAAAGGGAGTATTGATTAGCGAATCAGAACGACACGCACGTCAACTATTACTTGCTCAAGGCTTACAACAAATCAAATTACAACAAGATTGGCAATTTCGCACTACTCCGAAAAAGACTGAAGTTTGTGATTTATTGATGCAGTTAGCGATGTTGTTAGATTCCCAAATAACCTTAAAAGAAAGCCTGTTTATCTTAATTCAAAATTCCTCTTCAATTGCACTTAATCATTGGCTACGTAAACTATTAGCTAATTTAGAATCTGGGCTCTCATTTTCTCAAGCATTAGAACAGCAAGGATTATATATCAGCCAACAAGAACAGCAATTAGTTAAAGTTGGTGAAATGACAGGAAAATTAGCATTAGTATGTCAACAAATTGCCTTACATCGTCAACAACAAATTGATTTAAAAAGAAAATTACAAAAAATTTTAATTTATCCTCTAGCCGTGTTATGTATTTCCATCAGCTTAACGGTTGGATTATTAATTTTTATCGTCCCACAATTTGCCGAAATGTATTCAGACCGCCAGCAATTACCTGTTATAACAGAATTACTGCTATCATTATCATCAATAACAACGCAATATTTTTGGCATATGTTGTTATTATGTTTACTGCTTATCATGCTCGTAAGAAAAAAATTACAATATTCGAGAAAACTTAACCATTATAAACAACAACTATTAAATTTTATTCCCATTTTTAATGAAATTAATCAACAAGCGAGACTGATCAATTTTTGTCAAGGATTACAATTAATGTTATCTGCTGGAATTCCATTACAGCAATCTTTGCAATCTTTTTTACCCAAAATAAAAACTTGGCAAACTACGCAAAAATTACAAGGGGACATGGTATTAACAGAAGAAGTCCAACTAATTTTAGAGGCGATTCATCAAGGCTATAAATTTTCAGAAAGTGTAGGATCTCGATTATTTCCTCAACAAGCTCGACAAATCTTACAAGTAGGAGAACGTTCGGGACAACTTGCGAATATTCTAGGCAAATTAGCTGAAAATTATCATCAACAACTCAGCCATAAAATTGATTTATTGTCACAATTGCTTGAGCCCATTTTGATGCTCATTATTGGAGCTATTATTGGTTTTATTATGCTAGGTATGTATTTACCTATTTTCACCATGGGAAATCTAATTTAATGTTATTTCTAGCTACATTAATGGGTGGAATACTAGGTGTTATCTGCCATAGTTATTTAAAATAATTTTGCAGTCAATCTCAGTACGGCTATTTATCAAAATTACTATGAAATATTTTCTCAACAGATACCGCAGTTTACAGCTAAGGATATTCACCAACATAGCCAACTTAAACCATTAAAACATAATGCGTTAAAATCGCATATGATTACTTTTGCAGGATTATTTTATATACTGCAATATACAACTAAAACATTTGCTATCACTGGTTTATTAGGCATATGTTTCAGTATTCTTTATATTATTGCTAGAATTGATTGGCAATATCAATTAATTATGCCTTTGCATTGCCAATCTCTACTTATATGTAGCCTGATTGGAAGTTATTTTCAATTTCTACCTAATCAGTTTGAAGCTACTACTTTGAGTGCAGCCATTGGGTTTATCGCATTCTATATTATCTACTTGAGCAGTTATTACTCCTATAAAAAAGAAGTCATTGGGCGAGGTGATTATTGGTTAGTCAGTGCCTTAGCAAGCTTCTTTGATTGGACCTTACTTCCCATGATGGTCACCTTATCTTGCTTCATTGCGTTAACATATGTTTGGCTATTCAAGGATAAATCCGACAATGCCATAAGTAAACAACTCATGATTCCCTTTGGACCTTTTCTCATTATTGGGGCGACTGTGAGCTTTTTCATAAACATGCTAACATAAGCAAAAATTTCATTTAAAGGTAACGTTATGGCTTATGTAGTAGGTTTAACTGGTGGTATTGGCAGTGGTAAAAGCACTATTGCCGATCTTTTTGTAGAATTAGGCGTAGTTGTGGTCGATGCTGATATTATCGCTCGTCAGGTGGTTGAAAAAGGCACAGTATTACTTGCTCAAATCGTAGAACATTTTGGTGAACAAATATTAACTGACACACAAACATTAAACCGCTCATTATTGCGAGAAATCATTTTTAATCAACCTGAAGAAAAAACTTGGCTCAATGAACTATTGCATCCCGCAATTCGAAATGAAATGCTTCATCAAATTAGCCATCAACAAGCACCTTATGTACTTTTTGTGGTGCCACTTCTGATTGAAAATAATTTAACTTCAATGTGTGATCGTATTTTGATTGTTGATGCCATGCCTGAAACTCAACTCATTCGTGCAAGTAAAAGAGATCAAAATAAGCGAGAACTCATTCAACATATTATGGACTCGCAAGTTAGTCGAGCAGAGCGTTTAGCCGTGGCAGATGATGTCATTAATAATGATGGAGAACTCTCTGAAACCTTAGACCAAATCAAGCAAAAAGTGCTAGAATTACACTATCAATATTTACGATTAGCTAAACAAAAAGAAGACAATAATCATGAAAGATAATGAAACTTTTAGTGTGAATTGCCCTATTTGCAAAAAACAAGTCATTTGGTCCCTTGAAAGCCCTTATCGCCCATTTTGTAGCAAGCGTTGCCAACTTATTGATTTAGGTGAATGGGCTGACGAAGAGAAATCAATTCCCTGTGAAACAGCTGATTTTGCCATGGATCCAAATGAACATGATGATTGGGCAAAACACTAAATGATAAATATTCAGCATCAAGAACAAGCTCAACAAGGTGAATTTTTTATCTTATCTGAAGCGGGTGAAAAAATTGCACATCTCACTTATTTTTATACTGATGATAAAACCATTAATGCTAACCATACATTTGTCTCTAACCAATTTCGTGGACAGGGTATGGCAGATAAACTTTATCAAGCGCTAATCCAATTTATTGATGAAAAACAATTAAAACTTATTCCAAGTTGTAGCTATATTGCCCTTAAATGGCAACGAGATCATCATTAAATTATATTTTTCCCTTAAAGTGCGGTTGAGATTTTAATAATTTATGCTAAAATCGACCGCACTTTTATTTTTAATCAAATAAAAGATAAGTTCGGATGAAGGTAGCTGGAGAGTAGAGAATTGACTCTACGCCGACGATGTAAAATCTTTCAGGCGCGATATTTCGCAGGGACTGTTACTGGACGAACCCTTGGAGAGATCCAATGTGCATAGCACAAAATGGACGCCGAAGGCGCAAAAGTGCGGTCTAAAATTCAAAAATTTTACCGATATCTTGAAACGCTCAGGCAAAAGGACAGGGGCAAGAGATATTTCGGTTGAAGCTAATCACTCAATCATTGAGCGCATTTCTTTTTTATCACTATATTCTTTTCGCCTCCTTGTAGAATTTTTAAATTTACGAGGAATCAATATGTCGTTCGAAGCGATTTTAAATACCATAGACTCTTTTATTTGGGGTCCACCACTCCTTATTTTACTTTCTGGTACAGGTTTATATTTAACCTTGCGTTTAGGTTTTATCCAGATTATTCATCTTCCCCGTGCATTAGCTTATCTTTTCAAAAAAGATAACGTAGGTAAAGACAAAGGCGATGTATCTGCTTTTGCCGCACTTTGTACGGCTCTTGCAGCAACAATTGGTACAGGGAATATTGTAGGGGTTGCTACCGCTGTTCAAGCTGGGGGACCTGGGGCTATTTTCTGGATGTGGCTGGTAGCATTATTAGGTATGGCAACTAAATATGCAGAATGTTTGCTCGCAGTAAAATATCGTGTTCGTGATAAAAATGGCTTTATGGCGGGTGGTCCAATGTATTACATTGAACGTGGCTTAGGCATTAAATGGCTAGCTCAACTATTTGCCGTATTTGGAATTCTAGTGGCTTTCTTTGGAATTGGTACCTTCCCTCAAGTCAATGCAATTACCCAAGCAATGCAAGATACTTTTAATATTCCTGTGATTATTACCGCAGTTATTATTACCGTACTAGTTGCTCTTATTATCTTAGGGGGAGTAAAACGTATAGCCATTGCATCTTCTGTTATCGTGCCATTTATGGCTATTCTTTATGTAGCTACATCCGTTGTTATTCTTGTGCTTAATTGGGGTCGAGTACCAGATGCATTAGGTTTAATTATCCACAGTGCATTTGATCCTCAATCAGCTATCGGCGGTGCATTAGGTTTCACAGTAATGAAAGCTATTCAATCTGGGGTGGCTCGTGGTATTTTCTCAAATGAATCAGGCTTAGGTAGCGCACCAATTGCTGCCGCTGCTGCACAAACGAAAGAGCCAGCTCGACAAGGTTTAATTTCCATGACGGGAACATTCCTTGATACTATTATTGTATGTACTATGACAGGTATTGTATTAGTACTGACTGGCACATGGCAAAATCCAAATGTCGCTGGCGCCGTTGCGACTAATCTTGCTTTTGCTCAAGGTCTAGGCACTTCTGTTGGAGCAACTATTGTAACTATTGGGTTACTCTTTTTCGCCTTCACAACAATTTTAGGTTGGTGTTACTATGGTGAGCGTTGCTTTGTTTATTTAGTGGGTATTCGAGGCATTAAATTATATCGTTTAACATTTATTATTTTAGTGGGGGCTGGTTCATTCTTACATTTAAATCTTATTTGGATTCTCGCCGATATCGTAAATGGTTTAATGGCATTCCCTAATTTAATTGCTTTAATTGGTTTACGTAAGGTGGTCATTGAAGAAACAAAAGATTACTTTGCACGCTTAAAACAAGATCATCATGATCGTGATGAAGAAAACGATGCTATCCCTCAAACAGCTAATCTTTAAATAAAAAAATGGGCATCTTATGTACAACATATTATGCCCATGTAACTGTTCAATAATAGCAACTTTCTTAAATAAAAAAACTACTTTTTTGTAAATTTTCTACCTAGATCATATTTTTAAAACTTTCTACAGGTATTCTCCATAAACTACTTGAAAAGTTATATCGAGGTCGTTATTTTGTAATTAAGGTTTCTAATCGAGTTATCAAACTCATCACTTCATAGAAAGAGGTAAATGCTATGACACTTAATATTACAAGTAAACAAATGGACATCACCCCTGCTATTCGCTCACATATTGAGGAGAGACTTGCTAAATTAGAAAAATGGCAAACCCAATTAATCAATCCTCATTTCATATTAAGTAAGTTACCCCAAGGCTTTGGCGTAGAGGCCTCTATTACTACACCTTCAGGCAACTTATTTGCTAGTGCTGAAGCTGATGATATGTATAAAGCAATTAATGATGTAGAAGAAAAATTAGAAAGACAATTAAATAAATTACAACATAAAGGCGAAGCTCGTCGTGCAGATGAACGCCTAAAAGACTCTTTCTAATAACAACTTAAATAATTTTAGGCGATTAACTTTAATCGCCTTTTTTATTCCTGATTTTCTTGCTTTTTCACTTCATCCCACAACATGTCCATTTCAGCTAATGTGGTATCTTCAAAAGACTTATTTTGCATTTGCAATTTGGTTTCTAATGCTCTAAATCGACGTTCAAATTTATGATTAGCCTTGCGTAAGCTTTCTTCTGCTTGTACTTTTAGATGACGGCTTAAATTAACTGTCGCAAAAAATAAATCCCCTACTTCCTCTTCAATTTTTTCTTGACTAGGTACTTTTTTATTGAGCTCTTGTTTGACTTCTTGTAACTCTTCTTCTACCTTTTCAATCACAGGGAGTAATTCATCCCAATCAAATCCAACCTTTGAACATTTTTTCTGTAATTTTTCCGCTCTTAACAATGCAGGAAAAGAAAATGGCACATTATCTAAAATAGATGTATGAGCCTGATTTTTAGCCTCTTTCGCTTTCATCATATTCCAGTTTTGCAAGGCTTCTTGTTCATTACTCGCAGATTTATCGCCAAATACATGAGGATGTCGATAAACTAATTTATTACAAATATCATTGATCACATCTTCTAAGGTAAATTTATTTTCCTCTGAAGCCAATTGACTAAGAAAGACCACTTGCATTAATAAATCACCTAATTCTTCACGCAAGTCTACAGTATTTTTCTGACGAATAGCTTCAATGACTTCGTAGCTTTCTTCAATTAAACAAGGGATCATGGTGTCATAGTTTTGTTTAAGATCCCAAGGACAGCCTCCATTTGGATCACGAAGCTTTGCTACAATCTGTTTTAATTTTTGAATATCTTGCGCCATGTGTTATTCCTGAACATGCTCTTATTTATGCTTGCAAATATCATATCATAAGGACTTTTATTTAGGATAAATAAAGGAAAAATAAAAATTTTTAAAACGTGATCTAGTGCAAATTTTTTACTTAAAACTAATGTTAATATATTGATAACAAATTAATTTAACCTGAAATGAAAAGGAGTAGATTATGTATAAACATGTATTAGTAGCAGTTGATCTTTCTGATGAAAGTAACATGATTTTAAAAAAAGCAGCAGAAGTTGCCAAAAGACATGATGCGAAACTTTCAATTATCCATGTGGATGTCAATTTCTCTGATCTTTATACTGGGCTAATTGATGTAAATATGTCTTCCATGCAAGATCGTATTTCCACAGAAACTCAGCAAGCACTCATGGAACTTGCTGAGCATGTTGGTTATCCTGTTGCAGAAAAACTCAGTGGCAGTGGCGATTTAGGTCAAGTACTTTCAGATGCGGTTGAAAAATATGAGGTAGATTTATTAGTTACAGGTCATCATCAAGACTTTTGGAGTAAGTTAATGTCATCTACTCGCCAATTAATGAACAGTATTAAAATTGATATGCTAGTCGTACCATTACGCGACGAAGATTAGTTTATATAAAATTTTTAAATTTTGAACCGCACTTTCAATTTCTATTGTTAGTGCGGTTTGTTTTTTTATTTATAGATGTCACCAATCCCTGAAATTCCTCAAAAAGGCGTTCTATAAATTCTAAAAATGTGTAACAATACAGCATATTAATAAACAAAGTAAAACCAGCAAGGTTTATAAATGAAAACAACAGCTCAAATCAGACAATCATTTTTAGATTTTTTTCATAGCAAAGGTCACCAAGTTGTTGAGAGTAGCTCTCTCGTTCCCCATAATGATCCTACCCTTCTTTTTACCAATGCAGGTATGAACCAATTCAAAGATGTTTTCCTCGGTATGGATAAACGCTCTTATAGTCGTGCAACTACTGCTCAGCGTTGTGTTCGTGCAGGTGGTAAACATAATGACTTAGAAAATGTTGGCTATACTGCTCGCCACCATACTTTTTTTGAAATGATGGGTAATTTTAGTTTTGGAGATTATTTCAAACATGATGCGATTCATTTTGCTTGGGAATATCTAACAGGACCACAATGGCTAGGCCTACCTAAAGAAAAACTATATGTTACTGTTTATGAAACAGATGATGAAGCTTATAACATTTGGAATCAACAAGTAGGCGTGCCTGCTGAACATATTATCCGTATTGGAGACAACAAAGGTGCACCTTACGCTTCAGATAACTTTTGGGCAATGGGCGATACTGGCCCTTGTGGACCTTGTACTGAAATTTTCTATGATCATGGCGACCATATTTGGGGTGGTTTACCAGGTTCACCAGAAGAAGATGGAGACCGCTATATTGAAGTATGGAATATTGTTTTCATGCAATTTAATCGTCTTGTTGATGGCACAATGGAACCATTACCTAAACCTTCGGTTGATACAGGTATGGGGCTAGAACGCATGACCGCAGTTTTACAACATGTTAACTCAAACTATGAAATTGATATTTTCCAAACTTTAATTAAAAAGACAGCTGAAATTATTGGCACTAAAGATTTAGATAATAAATCTCTACGAGTCATTGCTGACCATATTCGTTCTTGTGCTTACTTAATTGCTGATGGAGTGATTCCTTCGAATGAAGGTCGTGGTTATGTGTTGCGTCGTATTATCCGTCGTGCCGTACGTCACGGTCACTTATTAGGTGCACAAAATTCCTTTTTCTATAAATTAGTGCCAACACTTGCCCAAGTAATGGGCCATGCTGGTGAAATCATTACGGAAAAACAAGCGTTAATTGAGAAAACCCTAAAAGCGGAAGAAGAACAATTTGCTCGTACATTAGAACGTGGTTTAAGCCTTCTTGATGATGCATTAACACAAGTGAAAAATAATATGCTATCAGGAGATGTTGCGTTTAAATTATATGATACCTATGGTTTTCCATTGGACTTAACCGCAGATGTATGTCGTGAACGTAATATTGCCATTGATGAAGAAGGTTTTGATCGTGAAATGCAAGCACAACGTGCTCGTGCTCAAGCAAATAGTAACTTTAATGTAGATTATAATAATCTGATCAAAGTTGATGGTAAAACTGAATTTAAAGGTTACGAAACAACCTCTTTGTCAGAAGCCAAAGTTGTTGCCTTATTTGCTGATGGAAAATCAGTAGATTCTATTCAGTCTGGCGAAAATGCAGTGATTATTCTAGATCGTACTCCATTCTATGGAGAATCCGGTGGTCAAATTGGTGATACTGGTTATATATCAACAGATTTAGCTTCATTCCGTATAAACGATACGCAAAAATATGGTCAAGTTTTTGGCCATATTGGTCAATTACAATCAGGTGAATTATCTGTAGGTGAAATCGTTTCTGCTCAAGTAGATACTGAACGTCGCAAAGCTATCACCGCAAACCACAGTGCAACTCACTTATTACACGCAGCCTTACGTAAAGTATTAGGTGATCATGTTGCTCAAAAAGGCTCTCTGGTATCAGATAGTGCATTACGATTCGATTTTATTCAACCTGAGCCTATTAGCAAGACACAACTTACTGAAATTGAACGCCTTGTCAATCGTCAAATTCGTGACAATGATCTAGTCACAACGGATATTATGGATATCGAATCGGCAAAACAAAAAGGGGCAATGGCTTTATTTGGTGAAAAATATGGTGATATTGTACGTGTTGTCGGTATGACAGACTTCTCAATTGAGCTTTGTGGTGGTACTCACGTGCAACGAACCGGTGATATTGGATTATTCAAAATCGTTTCTGAGGGTGCCGTTGCTGCGGGAATTCGTCGCATTGAGGCAGTCACAGCAGAAAATGCAATGAATTGGTTATACGAACAACAAAATATTATTAACCAAAGCGCTGAACTATTAAAATCAGATGCCTCATCGCTTATCGAAAAAATTCAACAAGTTCAAGATAAAGCTAAAAAAACCGAAAAAGAATTACAACAATTAAAAGAAAAAGTGGCGATGCAAACTGGCTCCGATCTAGTAAAAAGTGCGGTTAAAATTAATGATATTTCCGTGATTATCCAACAACTAGATGGTATTGAAGCCAAATCACTACGTGTTATGGTTGATGATCTGAAAAACCAACTTGGTTCAGGGATCATTGTATTTGCCTCTGTGATTGAAGATAAAGTAAATCTCATTGTTGGAGTGACTACAGATTTAACGGCAAAAGTAAAAGCGGGCGAACTTGTTAACCTTATGGCACAACAAGTTGGAGGTAAAGGCGGTGGTCGTCCAGACATGGCAATGGCTGGCGGTTCTCAACCAGAGAATATTAATGCAGCCCTAACCGTATGCTCAAATTGGTTAAATGCCAATTTATAATTACTTTAGATTAATATCACTTTTAATGGAATAGCTCACTACCTAATATCTGTGTAGTGAGCGCTATATTTTAATCAATAATAAGGATATTACAGACACAAATAGGGATATTAATAGATGAGGAGGTCTGTATGCTAATATTAACCCGTAAAGTTGGCGAGAGCTTACTCATCGGCGATGATATATCTATCACAATTTTAAATGTTCGTGGAAACCAAGTAAAAATTGGGGTGAATGCTCCCAAAGATGTCTCAGTACACCGTGAGGAAATTTACCAACGAATCAAACACACAGTTGAAGTTGAAGATGATAAAAATGCTTAGACAGTCTAGTAGGAGAAGTTATGACTAAATTAACATGCTTCAAAGCTTATGATATTCGCGGTCGTTTAGGCGATGAACTTAATGCTGACATTGTTTATCGTATTGGTCGTGCTTTTGGTCAATTTTTAAAACCGAAAACCATTGTTGTAGGTGGTGATGTTCGTTTAACTAGCAAAGAATTAAAAAGTGCGGTAACAAATGGACTATTAGATTCAGGTGTAAACGTCATTGATTTAGGCGAAGTGGGTACAGAAGAAGTTTATTTTGCGACTTCCTTCTTACAAGCTGATGGTGGAATTGAAGTCACTGCCAGCCATAATCCAATGGATTATAATGGTTTAAAATTAGTACGCGAAGGTTCTCGTCCAATTAGTGCAGATACAGGGCTTGCCGATATTCAACGATTAGCTGAAGAAAATCATTTTGCCCCCGTTATCCAACGTGGGATATACAAACAACAATCTGTATTAAATGATTATGTTGAACATTTATTATCCTATATTAATTTAGATAACTTAAAACCAATGAAATTAGTTATCAACTCGGGTAATGGTGCCGCAGGTCACGTTATTGATGCTATTGAAGCACAATTTAAAGCTCGTAATATTCCTATTAGCTTTATAAAAGTACATAATAATCCAGATGGTAGCTTTCCTCATGGCATTCCTAACCCACTACTACATGAAAATCGCCAAGATACAATTGATGCTGTATTGGCAAATAACGCAAATATGGGAATTGCATTTGATGGTGACTTTGATCGTTGCTTCTTATTTGATGAAACCGCACAATTTATCGAAGGTTATTATATTGTCGGTTTATTAAGCCAAGCATTTTTACAAAAAAATAAAGGGGCAAAAATTATTTATGACCCTCGTTTAATTTGGAATACAATTCAATTAGTGGAAGAAAATGGCGGTGAGGCAATTATGTCTAAATCTGGTCACTCTTTCATTAAAGAGAAAATGCGTGCTGTAGATGCTATCTATGGTGGGGAAATGTCAGCGCATCATTATTTCCGTGACTTTAACTATTGCGATAGCGGTATGATTCCATGGTTATTAATGATTGAATTGATTAGCAGTACCGGTCAATCACTTGGTCAACTCGTCAACAATAGTATTGATACTTACCCATCTCCTGGCGAAATTAATAGTAAATTAACAGATGCAAAAGCTTCCATCGCTCGTGTACGTGCTACTTATGAAAAAGATGCGATAAGCGTAGATGAAACTGATGGTATTAGTATCGAATATCCGACATGGCGTTTTAACTTACGTAGCTCTAATACTGAACCTGTGGTTCGCTTAAATTTAGAAACACGTGGTGATAAAAAATTAATGGACGAAAAAACAAAGGAAATTTTGGCAATTCTTCGTCAATAGATTGTAAAAATTTGTAAAAAGTCTACCGCACTTTATGATTAACAGTTAAAGTGCGGCTGAGTTATTATTTGAAGGAAAACTGATGAAAGTTATTATTCCCGTTGCGGGCCTTGGAACCCGTATGTTACCGGCTACAAAAGCTATTCCTAAAGAAATGCTGACGTTGGTCGATAAACCTTTAATCCAATATGTGGTCAATGAGTGTATTGCGGCTGGTGTGAAAGAGATTGTATTGGTTACTCACTCTTCAAAAAATGCTATTGAAAACCATTTTGATACCTCTTTTGAACTTGAAACTATGTTAGAAAAACGTGTAAAACGTCAATTATTGGAAGAAGTTCGTTCTATTTGTCCAAAAGACGTTACCATTATGCATGTACGCCAAGGTAATGCAAAAGGATTAGGACATGCCGTTTTATGTGGTCGCCCAGTAGTAGGTAATGAACCATTTGCAGTAGTATTACCAGATGTATTACTCGCAGAATTTACAGCAAACCAAAAAACAGAAAACTTAGCAGCTATGATCAAACGCTTTAATGATACAGGTGCAAGTCAAATCATGGTGGCGCCAGTGGATCCTAAAGATGTAAGTAGTTATGGTGTGGCTGATTGTAATGGTGTTGAGTTTGTTGCTGGAGAAAGTGCTAAAATTTCTCGCATGGTAGAGAAACCAAAACCTGAAGAAGCCCCTTCAAATCTTGCCGTAGTTGGTCGTTATGTATTCTCGGCAAATATTTGGGATTTACTGGAAAAAACACCTGTAGGTGTCGGTGATGAAATCCAATTAACTGATGCAATTGATATGCTAATTGAAAAAGAAACTGTTGAGGCCTTTCATATGACAGGTGAAAGTTTCGATTGTGGTGATAAAATTGGTTATATGAAAGCCTTTATCGAATATGGTGTTCACCATGATAGACTGGGTGCTGAATTTAAAAACTTTTTAAAAGATTTTACTAAGTCACTCTAATTTCCGATCATAATAAACTAAGCTTTACACTGTAATGCTTAGTTTTTTTATATCTAAAATAAGGAAAATATTATGCTTACGTCTAAATCTTGTGAATTATTTAATATTCCTTACTTTCAATTTTCACAATTAAAGAAATATTGTACTGAGCTTATTCCTCAAATAAAACAAGATTATAAATTAGCTTGGAATGACTGGAAACAAACCATTCTACAAGTATCACAACAGCTTGGACAACCTTTTGCAGAACCTCATATTGAGAAATGGTGTAATGGTTGGCAAGTGAGAGCACATTTCTTTGCTTATTTTAAATATGAATTTAATCAAAACTCTGCTGCCATTTTCTCTGTTATTTTAAATCATCGAAGATTAAAAGTATGCTTAGATTGGCATTGTTATCGTGCAGATCGATCACAAATTAATGTACAACAATATAATCAATGGCTTAATCAATTTGATTTTAAACGATTCTCCAACTTTGATATTTGGCATTGTAATGAAAGTGAATATGATGACTTTCGACAAGTGAAACAACTTTCACCATCGACGCTTATTTTACAATCAGAAGAAGATTATTGGTGCATTGGACAAAATATCGAAGCAAAAGATCTCAATAACATAGATGCTGTTGAATTTATTACTCAAACGATTCGTGATCTAGTCCCCTTATATGAACGTTGCCATTGCTGATAAATTGAGTTGATTTTATTCGAATTTGCGTTATTCTTATAGCTAACTCATTCTGCCTGCAGCTCTGAGCGTTAAATATAACAAGTTTTGTTTATTTACTAATAGGGATTTTCCAATGAAAAAACTCTTCTTACTAACCGCACTTTCTTGTGCTGTGAGTTTAACTCAAGCTAATACGATTCCAGCAACCAATACAAATACACATACTTACGAATTCACGCAAACTTACAATTTAGTTGTTCCCCAAGGTTCCAAAGGTGAAACTAAATTATGGGTTCCACTCCCTTTCACTAATGATTATCAAGAAGTCAAAACCATTGAGTTTGATGGTAATTACAAACAAGCTTACATTACTGAAAATAACCAATATGGTGCCAAAACTTTATTTGCAAATTGGGATGAAAAAGCCGAAAAACGGGATCTTCAGGTGAAATTAGTGGTCTTAACTAAAGACCGTGAACCTATGCTTAAAGGCGCTTTAGATAATTATCAAGTACCAGAAAAAATTGAATATTCGGTGGATGTACAAGAATATTTGAAACCAACGGCACATATCAAAACCAATGGAATTGTGAAACAATTTGCGGAAAAAATTGTAGGTAATGAAAGCAATCCATTGAAAAAAGCTGAATTGATTCACACTTGGATCGTAAATAACATGGAGCGTGATAATTCTGTACTAGGATGTGGTGATGGTGATGTGGAAAAAATCTTAAAAACAGGTGTATTAAAAGGTAAATGTACTGATATTAATTCTGTTTTTGTAGCACTTGCTCGTGCATCAGGTATTCCTGCTCGTGAAGTTTTTGGTATTCGTTTAGGGCAAGCTGTAAAAATGGGAGAATATTCAAAAGCTGCATTTGGTGGGGCAAAAGATAAAATTGCTAACGAAAATGGCGGACAACACTGCCGTGCTGAATTCTATTTAGCTGGGTTTGGATGGGTTCCTGTAGATTCAGCTGACGTAGCTAAATATCGACTCACAGAGAAAAAATCGGTTGAAGATAAAGATACGCAAGCGGTAGCCAAATACTTGTTTGGTAATTGGGAAGCAAACTGGATGGGTTATAATCATGGTCGTGATTTCACGCTTTATCCGACACCAGAGCTAACACCATTAAACAACTTTGGTTATCCTTACGCAGAAATCGGAGGCGATCCACTTAACTCATATGATGCTAAAGAATTTGGTTATGAATTCGTTTCTAAAGAACTCTAACAATAAATTCATAGTCTCTTGTGTCACTGCGGTTATCGCTGCAGTGACCTCTACACTATGCTGTATTGCGCCACTGATTTATTTAGCCTTTGGGATTTCCTCTACTTGGTTAATCAAACTCAACCAATATGAATATCTACGTATTCCTATGCTAATAATTTCATTGGTAGCATTTGGCTATGGTTTTTGGCTATTAATGTTCTCTAAAAAAATAATTTGTAGCAAATATATTTCTCGTCGAGGTTTAATCATTCTCTACTGGATTGTATTTGTTGTGATTATTTTCTTTCTTTGTTATCCCACTATTCTCCCTTGGATTTTAGAATATTTGGAATAATCATAGGCATCACCATGAAAAAATTTATTTATATTTTATTTTTAACTTTGGGCTTAGCAAATGTTATGCCATTACAAGCATCTGAAACAGTAACTACACAAACGTTGACAGAACAGCGTGAAGTATCTTTATTTGTGGATGAAATGACTTGTCAACTCTGCGTTTATTTAGTCAATAAAGAATTGCGTGCAATTGACGGGGTTATTTCAACAAAAGCCACGATGAAAGATAAAATAGTTAAGGTTATCGTAAACAACCATGTCAGTAATGAGCAACTGATTAAAGCTATTCAAAAATTGAAATATACTGCTAAAGTTATCTAATTCAAATTTTTCAATTTTCTACCGCACTTTTTGCCCTTTATAATCTTGTTTCAACATAATAAAAGTGCGGTAATTTCTCTTAAAATTCTGTTAATTTTACTGATTTTAAGCTATCCTATTGGCAATTTTATAACTCCAAATTCACCGCAAAAGGCGGTTCATTTTTCAATAGTTTTAAGGTAATACTATGCAAGAACAATATCGTCCTGACCTACTTGAAGCAGAAGTACAAAAACATTGGCAGGATAATCACACATTTAAAGCAGTTAAAGACACGAGCAAAGAAAAATACTACTGTCTTTCCATGTTCCCTTACCCATCTGGTCGTTTACACATGGGACATGTGCGTAACTATACGATTGCTGATGTTGTGTCTCGTTATCAACGTATGAATGGTAAAAATGTATTACAACCAGTGGGTTGGGATGCCTTTGGTCTACCGGCAGAAGGTGCTGCTGTAAAAAACAAAACAGCACCTGCAAAATGGACCTATGAAAATATTGATTACATGAAAAACCAACTTAAGATGTTAGGTTTCTCTTATGACTGGGATCGTGAAATTGCGACTTGCAAACCTGATTACTATAAATGGGAACAATGGTTCTTTACTGAATTATATAAAAAAGGCTTAGTTTACAAGAAAACCTCAGTTGTCAACTGGTGTCCGAATGATGAAACTGTACTTGCTAACGAACAAGTACACGAAGGTTGTTGTTGGCGTTGTGATACGCCAGTGGAACAAAAAGAAATCCCTCAATGGTTCATCAAAATTACTGATTACGCAGAACAATTATTAGGGGATTTAGATACATTACCAGAATGGCCAGATATGGTGAAAACCATGCAACGTAACTGGATTGGACGTTCTGAAGGGGTAGAGATCACTTTCAAAATTGAAAACAGCGATGAAACTGTTGCTGTCTATACCACTCGTCCAGATACTTTCTATGGCGTGAGCTATATGGCGGTGGCCGCGGGTCATCCATTAGCAGAAAAAGCCGCTGAGAATAATCCTGCATTAGCCTCATTTATCCAAGAATGTAAAGGCACCAAAGTGGCGGAAGCTGAGCTTGCTACCATGGAGAAAAAAGGCATGGCGACAGGCATTAATGCTATTCACCCGATCACGGGTAAACTTGTGCCAATTTGGGTGGCTAATTTCGTATTAATGCACTATGGTACAGGTGCGGTAATGGCAGTGCCTGCCCACGATCAACGTGACTTTGAATTTGCTAGCAAATATGGCTTACCAATTAATCAAGTCATTACACCTATAAATGGTGAAGAAATTGATTTAACTAAAGCTGCTTTTACAGAACCAGGTAAACTGATTAACTCTGCGGAATTTGATGGCTGTGATTTTGATACTGCATTCAATGGGATTGCTGATAAATTAGAAAAAATGGGCGTAGGTAAACGCCAAGTGAACTACCGCTTACGTGACTGGGGTGTTTCTCGTCAACGCTATTGGGGAGCGCCAATCCCAATGCTTACTTTACCAAACGGTGAAGTCGTCCCTGTACCTAAAGAAGATTTACCAATTATTCTTCCTGAAAATGTCGTAATGGATGGTGTGAAGAGTCCAATTAAAGCAGATCCAGAATGGGCAAAAACAACTTATAACGGTCAGCCTGCATTAAAAGAAACTGATACTTTCGATACGTTCATGGAATCCTCTTGGTATTATGCACGCTATACCTGTCCACAATTCCAAGAGGACATGTTAGATAAAGAAGAAGCCAATTATTGGCTACCTGTTGACCAATATATCGGTGGTATTGAACATGCAACTATGCATTTACTTTATTTCCGTTTCTTCCATAAACTATTACGTGATGCAGGTTTTGTGAGTTCAGATGAACCCACTAAAAAATTACTTTGTCAAGGTATGGTATTAGCAGATGCATTCTATTACACCAGCCCAACTAATGAACGTATTTGGGTATCACCAACTAAAGTTAATTTACAACGTGATGAAAAAGGTCGCATTATTAAAGCAGTAGATGAAGAAGGTCACGAACTCGTTCATGCCGGCATGACCAAAATGTCTAAATCTAAAAATAATGGTATCGATCCACAAGAAATGGTAGAGAAATACGGTGCTGACACCGTGCGTTTATTTATGATGTTTGCATCTCCTGCTGAAATGACTCTTGAATGGCAAGAGTCTGGCGTAGAAGGAGCTAATCGTTTCTTACGTCGTTTATGGAACTTAGTGTTTGAATATAACAAAGCACCAACGACCGTTGCAATTGATGTGACTGCACTTTCATCTGCACAAAAAGCATTACGCCGTGATGTGCATAAAACTATTGCTAAAGTCAGTGATGACATTGGTCGCCGTCAAACTTTCAATACAGCAATCGCAGCCATTATGGAGTTAATGAATAAATTAACCCGAGCTCCGTTGGATACAGAACAAGATCGTGCCGTTATGGCTGAAGCACTAAGTGCTGTTGTACGTATGCTCTACCCAATCACACCACATATTTGTTTCCAATTATGGAAAGATTTAGGTCATACTGACAGTATTGATTTTACTGCATGGGTTCAAGCTGATGAAAAAGCAATGATAGATGATGAAAAATTAGTCGTTGTACAAGTGAATGGTAAAGTTCGTGCAAAAATCACTGTTCCTGCTGATATGAGTGAAGAAGATATTAAACAAGTTGCCCTAGCAGATGAAAATGTACAAAAATTCTTAGATGGCTTAAACGTGATCAAAGTTATTTATGTGCCAGGTAAATTATTAAGCTTCGTAGCAAAATAATCTAAAAATCCACCGCACTTTTATTAAAAGTGCGGTTATAAAACAAGGTTTTTCTATGTTAAAACGACTCAAAACCCTCTTTATGACAGCCTCTTTAGTAGCTTTAACTGCTTGTGGTTTTCATTTTCAAAACGGTCAATTAGTACCACAAGAATTACAAACCTTAACCCTTGAAAGTGCGGATCAATATGGCTATATGACCATTGCGATGCGTAAACAACTCCAAGTGAATAATGTAAAACTCGTTGATGCTAACGCAAATGTACCTGTGCTACGTTTAAATAAAATCAGTACAAACGATGAAGTGGTATCGGTATTTAAACAAGGTCGTGAAGCAGAAAAAATGTTAATTTTACAAGTGGAAGCTTCTGTAAAATTGCCTAACAAAGCCCCTTATCCAATTATTGCTAAAGTAAACCGCACTTTTTTTGATAACTCACGTGCAGCACTGGCTAAATCATCTGAAAAAGAAATTATGTGGAACGATATGCGTGAACAAGCAGCACGTCAATTAATCCAAAAAATGGTGGCACTGCAACATCAAATCAAACAAACAAATACTAAGTAAATGAATAGAATTTTTACTGAGCAACTTTCTCATTCCCTAAATAATAGACTCGCTCGAGTCTATTATTTAATTGGGCAAGATCCTTTATTGCTTAGTGAAAGCCTAGATCAGATTACCAAAATAGCCAATACACAAGGCTTTGATGAAAAAGTTGAGGTAATAATTGATAACATGACAGATTGGAATGATCTTTTTGAACGTTGCCAATCCATGGGGTTGTTTTTCAATAAACAAGTCATCATTCTAAAATTTCCTGAAAATTTGACCGCAGTTTTACAAAAAAACTTGATCGAACTCATTTCATTGCTTAATGAAGATATTTTGCTGATTTTACACTTTCTAAAGCTCACAAAAACAATGGAAAAACAAGATTGCTTTGTACAACTTGAACACTATGAATCACAATCTGTACTTATCAACTGCCAGACACCAACTGTAGAACAACTCCCTATTTGGGTGAGCAACCGTGTTAAAACAATGGGGCTGACAATTGAGCAAGATGCGCTTCAATTACTTTGCTATAGTTATGAAAATAATTTATTGGCTCTAAAACAAGCATTAGAGTTGCTTGCACTGCTACACCCTGATAACAAGTTGAGCTTTGTTCGTGTTAAAAATATTGTAGAACAATCCTCTATTTTTACCCCATTCCAATGGGTAGATGCGTTACTAGAAGGCAAAGAGGCTCGAGCCCAACGTATTTTAAATGGCTTACAAGCAGAGGATGTGCAGCCTATTATTTTATTACGCACACTACAACGTGAATTAATTATCTTATTAACTCTTACTAAACCACAACAGCGTCTTACCAGTATTGATGATAGCCTGCCTCTGAATCAATTAAGAGAAAATTTTGATCGCCTAAAAATTTGGCAAAATCGCCGCAATTTATACACTCAAGCCTTGAAGCGTCTGACATATCGAAAATTATACCTAATCTGCCAACAACTGGGTGAACTAGAACGATTAGCTAAACAAGAATTTAGCCATAATCTTTGGCAACAACTCTCAAATTTTGTTCTAAAGGGTTAATTTAGAATATATTTCTATAAGAAATATAGTAACACTTCATATAGCTACGATGTAGTCAAAACCTGCAATCATAAAATAAAGATAGGATTATTCTTAATTTATTTAAAATCATTTATCTCCATGCCATAAAACAAAATTTTATTATGCATTAATAAAATTTATATCTACGATAAAAATATCTATTGCAAAAGATTTTAAACTCTAGTATATCTGTAATTGTTCATTTTTTAATAAATTATGAATACATAACACAACATTACTCACATATTGCAATATGCACGGAGAGCTAACTATGAAAAAATTTTTAAAATTATCATTAGTAACAAGTATGGCAATGGCTGCATTCTCTGTTCAAGCAGAAGAAAGCTTTATTACTATCGGTACAGGTGGGCAAACAGGGGTATATTACGTTGTTGGTCAATCAATTTGCCAGTTAGTAAATCGTGATACTGCAAAAACCCAAATCAAATGTAATGCTCCATCAACAGGAGCTTCAGTGGCTAACTTAAATGCCATCGCAGAAAAACAAATGGATATGGGGATTGCTCAATCAGATTGGCAATTCCATGCATATAATGGTTCAAGCTCATTTGAAGGTAAAAAGAATGATAAACTCAGAGCAGTCTTTTCTCTTCACCCAGAACCCTTTACTTTAATGGCTCGTGATGATTCAGGAATCAAAAATTTTGATGATTTAAAAGGTAAACGAGTCAATGTGGGAGATCCAGGCTCTGGTACTCGTGCAACAATGAATGTTATTTTAGCGGCAAAAGGTTGGACAGATAAAGATTTCAAAGTAGCTTCAGAGCTAAAACCAGCTGAAATGGCATCTGTTATGTGTGATAACAACTTAGATGCAATTACCTATAATGTAGGGCATCCTAATGGTGCATTAAAAGAGGCTGCGGCATCTTGTAATGCTCATTTAGTTCCAGTCACAGGTGAAGCGATTGATAAATTAGTTGCAGATCATCCTTATTATGCTAAAGCGACCATTCCTGGCGGTTTATATAAAGGCTCCGATCAACCAGTAGATACATTTGGTGTCTATGCAACTCTCGTTAGCTCAAGTGATGTTGATGCAGATAAAGTTTATGCTGTTGTTAAAGCTGTTTTTGATAACTTCGATCGTTTCAAACGTTTACACCCAGCCTTTGCAAACTTGAAAGAAGAAGACATGATCAAAAATGCACTTTCTGCACCGCTACACGATGGAGCAGTGCGCTATTATAAAGAACGAGGCTGGATTAAATAACTTCTCAGTCTTAACTAATGACATATAGCCATTAATAAGTTACCACAGTTTGGATTACCCACTCTGTGGTAATTTAATTCATAACTATAAAAGTTATAGTTTTTTTATTTTTCATTATCTCGTGAGAATCAACCTATGTCAGAACCTAAAACAGCAATCTATGATGACCTCCAAGATATGGTAGCTTCTAATGATACGGGGGGGCGAACACCAACGGGTGTTGCAAAAAAAACCATCGTATATGTTGCTATTCTATGGTCTATTTTCCAAATTTATTATGCTTCACCACTCCCGTTTATACTTCAAGAATGGTTAAGTAGCTTAGGCATTAATTTGAATGTTGTCGTCGATGATACAAAAGCACGTTCAATTCATTTAGCCTTTGCCATGTTCCTTGCATTTTTATCTTATCCAGCTTTTGCCAACTCACCTAAGCACAAAATTCCTGCTTTAGACTGGTGCTTTGCATTTTTAGGTGCTTTTCTTGGTTTATACTATATTTTCTTTTATGAAGGATTAGTTAAACGTTTTGGCGCGCCCAATTTACAAGATATTATCGCAGGTTGTATTGGCGTGTTATTGGTTTTAGAAGCTACACGTCGTAGCCTTGGATTACCATTAGTCGTCATAGCTATTATCTTCTTACTTTATAACTTTTTTGGTCAATATTTTCCTAGTGATTGGTTAATTAGCCATCGTACCGGTTCCCTTGCACATATTATTAATCAACAATGGGTAACTACTGAAGGTGTATTCGGAATTGCCCTAGGCGTCTCTACTAAATATGTATTTCTATTCGTATTATTTGGCGCTTTACTAGACAAAGCTGGTGCTGGTAACTATTTTATTAAAACAGCTTTTGCTTATTTAGGTCACTTACGAGGAGGACCAGCTAAAGCAGCGGTTGTATCATCAGGTTTAACGGGATTAATTTCTGGTTCATCTATTGCAAATGTAGTTACCACGGGAACCTTCACCATTCCAATGATGAAACGTGTTGGTTTTACCAATGAAAAAGCAGGTGCTGTTGAAGTTGCCTCATCTGTCAATGGACAAATTATGCCTCCAGTCATGGGTGCAGCAGCATTTTTGATGATTGAATACATTAATATGCCATATAATGAATTAATTAAGCATGCCTTCTTGCCAGCATTAATTTCTTATATTGCACTAGTTTATATTGTCCACTTAGAAGCTTGTAAAATGAATTTACAAGGCTTAGCACGAGTTGAACCACCAAAGCCTTTTTTAATTAGTTTAATTCGTACTCTCGCATCTTTCCTAATTATTTGCATATTATATTTTGCTGTTAAGTTCGGTTTAGGATGGATTGATGAAGTTATCCCTCAACATTCTTTACTCATTGTCTGCATTATTCTGACAATAGTATATTTATTACTGATTCGTCGTGTGGCAAGTTTTCCAGACCTTGAAGTAGACGATCCAAACTCGCCTATTGCAACATTACCTGCCACCAAACCTACTGTAAATTCAGGTTTACATTATTTAATTCCTGTTGTGGTTTTATTGTGGTGTTTAATGGTAGAAATGTTATCTCCTGGTTTATCCGCATTCTGGGGAACAATAACGCTAATTGCTATTCAATTAACACAACGTCCACTATTAAATTTCTTCCGGAAACAACCTATTACAAAAGCCTTATTAAAACAAGGTTGGCAAGAATTATTAGAAGGTTTAGAAAGCGGTGGGCGTAATATGACTGGTATTGGTTTAGCTACCGCAACTGCAGGAATTATCGTAGGAGTTGTCGCTCTCACTGGATTTGGAGTACAACTTTCAGGTGTGATTGAGCTGCTTTCTATGGGCAATATCATCCTAATGTTAATTCTGGTGGCTATTTTCAGCCTAATTCTTGGTATGGGTTTACCAACCACTGCAAATTACATTGTTGTATCTTCCCTTATGGCAATCGTTATTGTAGAAGTTGGGCGTCAAAATGGCTTAATTGTTCCCCTCATTGCAGTACACTTATTTGTATTCTATTTTGGCATTATGGCAGATGTTACTCCACCTGTTGGTCTAGCTTCATTTGCGGCAGCTGCAATTTCTGGTGGTAGCCCAATAAAAACAGGGATGGTGGCTTTTATATATAGTTTAAGAACAGCCATTTTACCTTTCCTATTTATTTTTAATACGGACTTGCTCTTACTTGACGTAGGTTGGGCAAAAGGTATTTTAGTATTTATTAGTGCTACTACGGGGGTTTTACTATTTACAGCTGGAACCATGAATTATTTCTTTACCAAAAATAAATGGTGGGAAACTATTCTCTTATTAATCCTAGCATTTGCTTTATTTAGACCGGGTTTCTTTATGGAACGTATCATCCCATCAGAACGACATATTGAACCTGTTCAAATGGTACAACAATTACAAAATGTTAAGGTTGGTGAGAAATTCATGCTTAAAGTTTCAGGTGTTAACCCCTACGGTAAACCGATAGAATTTTATGCTCAATTACCAGTGCCAGAAGGTGCCACAGGTGAAGAACGAGTGAAAAAACTAGGCTTAACACTCATGCAAACGGATGACAAAATTACTATTGATGGTGTCGAAACACCTAAAGTAATCATTGACTTAGTAGAAATCGATTCTGAAGCAGCAAAAGCAGGATTAAACTGGGATCAAACCATTATAGATGTGGCATTACCGCAAGATGCACCTGCCAAAGAATGGATATTTATACCTGCATTTATCCTTGCTTTCTTAATCGGTTATAACCAACGTCGTCGTTTAAAACAACACTAATTTTATGGCACATATAGCTGTGCCATCAATAAATGAAAAAGGAAATTTACTATGTATAACAAGCTACTCATTGCAATTGACTTAGCCAATCTAGAAAGTGCAAAGTATGTGGTTAATACGGCCTTGAAGCTTACAGCGAATAACCCAAATGCAGTCTATCGTGTTGTGTCAATTATTGAGCCTGTGGATAATAGTTTAATTGCGGCATTCTTACCTAAGAACTTTGATAAATCTGTGTTAGCGGAAGCCAATAAAAAGCTACATGACTTTACACAAGCGACATTTCCTAAAGATGCAAAAGTACAACATATTGTTACCTATGGGACAATTTATGAAGAAATCTGCCATATTGCAGATGAGAAAGATGTTGATATTATTGTCATGTTAGCGAGCAGTAAACCTCATGCAGAAGGTTTAAGTGCAAATACTGTACGAGTAGCCCGTAATACGGATAAACCAATTCTTGTGCTACGTTAATTCAAACCAAAGATCAAAGCCCTGAATTTTCAGGGCTTTGCCTATCACGATAAAAGTGCGGTCAAGTTTTCAAAAATTTTCAAGTAAAATTTATCTAACTTTCTGCCAATAACCGTTGTACCAATTTTAAATTAGCTGGAGGAAATTTAGATTCATCTAAATCATGTTGCGCTATCCAAAATCCCTCTTGCCCTTCACGACCAAAAGGTTCACCAATCCATTCTTTGACTAAGTAAAAATAAAAATGAATAATTTTATTGGGGTATTCAAAAACAAACTGCTCATACATAACGGGGTTTAAAGCGACGATCCCAACTTCTTCCTCTAACTCTCTTTTTAGCGCTTGTTCTGGTGTTTCTCCCATATCAATTTTACCACCAGGAAATTCTAAGGATTGTGCAAAATCTTGCCCTTCTAAACGTTGTGTTAAATAGATCTGCCCAAACTCATTACGAATAATACCTGCTGCAACTTGGACTTGTTTCTTATTCATCATCATTTTCCTACTGAATGATTAGACTTATTCATAATTGACATTTATTCAATTAAAAAGTGCGGTTAAAAATTTTAAATTTTTAACCGCACTTACTTCATACTAAGATTCTTGTGTTACACGACTACCATGGCAATGCTTGTATTTTTTGCCAGAGCCACAAGGACAAGGATCATTACGACCAATACGATGTTCTCCCTGTGCGACAGCTCGCTGACCATCAACACTTTCACCTGTAGTGCTTGAATTACCATATTCAGCATCTGAAATTTGTTTTGCCGCTTGTTCCACCGCTGCCATGGCTTGCTGTTGTGCTTGAACTTCTTCTTGGGTGCGTACTTGAACACGACTTAATGTTCTGATCACAGAAAGTTTTAAAGCATCCAACATTTCCGTAAACATCTGGAATGACTCTTTTTTATATTCCTGTTTAGGATCTTTTTGTGCATAGCCACGTAAATGAATACCTTTACGTAATTGATCCATTGAAGATAAATGCTCTTTCCATAACTCATCAAGAGTTTGTAACATTACTCCTTTTTCAAAGTTACGCATAGTTTCTGCACCAACAATCTCTTCTTTACGTTGATATTCTTTAATTGCAGCTTCAACAATACGTTCACGAAGATTATCTTCATGTAAGTTATTATCTTCTTCTAACCATTTTGCAATTGGTAAATCTAAGGCAAAGTCTTGTTTTAAACGCGTTTCCAGTTCTGGAATATTCCATTGTTCTTCTAATGATTGCGGTGGAATATATTGATCAATCACCTCATTAAAGACATCTTCTCGAATCGCCACAATTGTCTCTGAAATATCATCATGATCTAATAAATCATTACGTTGGGCATAAATCGCATGACGTTGGTCATTTGCAACATCATCAAATTGTAATAAGTTCTTACGACCATCAAAGTTATGCGCCTCAACTTTTGCTTGTGCTGAAGCAATAACTTTAGCCAATAATTTCGATTCCATTGCTTCACCTTCAGTAGTGAAAGCTTTACGCATCATATTTAACTTACCTTCATTCAAGTAAATACGCATTAAGCTATCATCTAATGATAAGTAGAAGCGAGATGAACCTGGATCGCCTTGACGACCTGAACGACCACGTAACTGATTATCAATACGACGAGATTCATGTCGTTCTGTACCAATAATATGTAAACCACCCGCTTTCATTACGGTATCATGACGTTGTTGCCATGCATTTTTTAGCGCTTCAATTTGTTCTTCTGTTGGATTATCTAGCTTAGCTGCTTCCGCTTTCCAGTTGCCGCCCAACATAATGTCCGTACCACGCCCTGCCATATTGGTTGCAATAGTTACTGCACCAGGATACCCTGCATTAGCAATAATTTCCGCTTCCTGAGCATGGAATTTTGCATTCAATACATTATGTGGAATGCCTGCTTTATTTAATTCATGAGACAGTAATTCTGACTTTTCAATAGATGCTGTACCCACCAATACTGGCTGACTACGTGCAACACATTCTTTGATATCATCAATAATCGCTTTAAATTTATAAGCTTCATTTTCAAACATCACGTCTGTTCGGTCATCACGAATCATCGGTCGATTAGTTGGAATAACGATGGTTTCTAAACCGTAGATTTGTTGAAATTCAAATGCTTCGGTATCAGCTGTACCAGTCATACCTGCTAATTTTTCATACAAACGGAAATAGTTTTGATAAGTAATCGAAGCAACTGTTTGATTCTCACCTTGAATTCTCACATGCTCTTTTGCTTCGATAGCTTGGTGTAAACCATCCGACCAACGGCGCCCAGCCATTGTACGGCCAGTGTGTTCATCAACAATAACAATCTCACCATCTTTAACAATATAATCCACATCTCGTTCAAATAAAGTATGAGCACGCAATGCAGCATAAATATGATGTAATAAGCCGATTTTTGCTGGTGAATATAAAGATTCATCCTCGCCCATAAAACCATTACTGGTTAGCCAATTCTCACATTTTTCTTGGCCTCGTTCGGTTAAATAAGCTTGTTTAGTTTTTAAGTCTAAAGTGAAGTCACCATCTCCCTGATATTCATCACTGTCTTCTTTATCTTGTTTGATTAATAATGGGATTAATTTATCAATCGCCATATAAAGTTCAGAACTATCTTCTGCGGGGCCTGAAATAATTAAAGGTGTACGTGCTTCATCAATTAAGATGGAATCCACTTCATCTACTAATGCATAATGTAATTGGCGTTGAAAACGATCTTCCGCAGAATGTGCTAAGTTATCCCGTAAATAATCAAAACCTAATTCACTGTTTGTTGCATAAGTAATATCTGCTTTATAGGCTTCACGCTTTGCTTCTGGCGATAAACCTGGCACATTCACGCCTACTGTCATCCCCAAAAATTCAAATAATGGACGGTTAGTTTCTGCATCACGACCTGCAAGATAGTCATTTACAGTCACCACATGAACGCCCTTACCTGTTAACGCATTTAAATAACAAGGTAAAGTTGCGGTTAAGGTTTTACCTTCACCTGTACGCATTTCAGCAATATTACGATTAGTTAATACCATTCCACCGACAAGCTGTACATCGAAATGGCGCATACCAAGTACACGTTTACTGGCTTCACGAACAGTTGCAAAAGCTTCTGGCATTAAACTTTCTAAGCTTTCAGCTTTTTCTAATCTTGCACGAAACTCTGCTGTCTTCGCTTTTAACTCATCATCAGTTAAAGCTTCAAAACTTGGTTCTAATGCATTAATTTTTCTTACAATTTTGTTTAATCTACGTAGTACACGATCATTGCGACTACCAAAAATTTTTGTTGCGATAGTTTTTAACATAAATCTTATTTCTCTTTTCAATAAAGGGCCAAGATGAGATTATTCATCAGGATAAATTATATTGATAATGCTCGATAGCATTGACTTACATCTGCATTAAAGAGAAGGACTACCACGAATTGGAGGAGAGAACTCGCATAAAGAAGAGACAAATAAGTGCGGTTCACTTTTAGAAAATTTTACCTGTTCAATATGACGTTGTTGCACATCAGAATAAGGTGCAATCGCTTGATGAACAAGTGCTACTTTTTTTAATAATTGTTGCTGAAAGTGATGTGATTGTTGTTGATAATTTTCTGTAGTTGATTCGCTATATTCAATGCCTTGAACGTTAGGCAAAGCAAACATCGCAATCATACTTACCAGAAGTTGCGACCAAAATGTATGCTTAATTTTATGAGAAATTATCATCATTATACAAACAGCTAAAAAAGTTTTTCGTATTGTAACGGAAATTCGCTACAATGTCCTTTATTAATTGGGATCAATTTAGGAAATTCAATGCCACGTAACCAGAAAGTAATGAATATTAAAGATCTGTTAGAAACCTCTGACTTATCAAAGATCATGCAAAAAGGATTATTCCTAAATCAATTAAACCAACAGCTTCAACAAATTTTCCCTGCACAATGTAAAGGCTTATATCGCCTTGCCAACTTTACTCAAGATAGCCTAATTATTGAAGTAACGAATGCTGTTGTACGCCAAAGCCTACTATTTAAACAACAAGATTTATTAAACTTAATTCAAAAAGATTATCCAGAAATTATCAAATTAACTTTTAAAATTAATCCTGAAATTGGCTAAAAAAACTTATCCTATTTAAAAAGAGCAATTAACTCATTAACTTTAATACGTCGTTCTGAAGTTTGACTAATAGAACGTTGCACTTTAATACGTTTGAATTTTGCCCCATTATAAATTTCACGAGTAAATTTAGTATCATGATTAGATATCAATACTGGAATATGACGTTCTTGAGATATCTGTTTAGCAAGCATAGCCAAATGATGTTGATGTTCTAATGAAAAATCATGAGATGAATACTTGGTAAAATTGGTTTCTTGTATAAGAGGAGCATAAGGTGGATCACAATAGATGACCGAATCCTCGTCTGCGAGCGCAAAAGTTTCTTGAAAATCTGCACAAATAAAGACCGCACTTTGTGCTTTTTCCGCAAAATAGCGTAATTCTTGTTCAGGGAAATAATGAGTTTTATAAGCACCAAACGGCACATTAAATTCATTTTGTGAGTTATAGCGACATAAGCCGTTAAAACCAAAACGATTTAAATAAAGAAATAATACTGAACGAACAAAAGTGTCTTCCGATGCATTAAAATCAGCTCGTCGTTGATAATAATAGTTAGCAGTATTTGCCTGAGGATGGAAAAAAATAGGTTTTAAGGCACTAATATAAGCCTCTACATCTAGTTTAACCGCATTAAATAAATTAATTAAATCAGGATTAATATCGGCAAGGACATATCTCTCAAAATGGCTATTAAGAAATACTGAACCAGCCCCGACAAAAGGCTCGACTAAACATTTTTTACGTTTAGGAAGTAAACGATTAATATCATCCATTAACCGAAACTTCCCCCCCGCCCATTTTAAAAATGAACGGTGTTTTAAGTAATGTTTAGTTTTTGCACGAGAAGACATTGAGTGGCACTAATCGTTTTGAGTACAAGCCTGGATTGCAGCAAGAACCAGTTGTTGATTCATATCTGTAGCAACATAAGCTTGCCCGAGTGACTTTAATAAAACAAGACGTAATTTACCTGCTAACACTTTTTTATCGCGCATCATATGCGGTAAATAATCTTCTGGTTGCATCGTATCAGGTGAAACCGTTGGCAAATTTGCACGAGCAAATAATTTTTCTAAGCGGCCAACATCTTGACGAGTGATATTTCCTAATTTTTCAGATAATGCTGCCGCCATCATGGAGCCTACGGCTACCGCCTCACCATGTAACCAATTTCCATAACCTAAATGAGTTTCAATAGCATGCCCGAAAGTATGACCAAGGTTTAATAAAGCACGATCTCCTTTCTCAGTTTCATCACAAGCAACAATATCTGCTTTAATTTGGCAACAACGAGCAATACAGAACTTTAGGTCTTGTTGTTTTAATGCGACTAAATTATCAATATGCTCTTCTAGCCATTCAAAGAATGCTAAATCTAAAATAGCGCCGTATTTAATCACTTCAGCTAAGCCTGCGTTCACTTCTCGTTTAGGTAAAGTATTCAGGGTTGTGGTATCAATAATCACTGTAATAGGTTGATAAAACGCACCTATCATATTTTTACCTAACTCATGATTAACAGCGGTTTTTCCACCTACTGAGGAATCCACTTGAGCCAGTAAAGTAGTTGGTATTTGAATAAAGCGAATACCACGTTGATAACTCGCAGCTGCATAACCTACAATATCACCAATCACCCCACCTCCCAAGGCAATTAGCGTAGTATCACGACCATGATTTTCTTCTAATAATGCGGTAAAAACCCTATTTAATGAGTCTAGATTTTTATATTTTTCTCCATCTGGAAGTAAAACATGGCTTACTTTACAACCTATTTTTTCTAAGGTTTCAGTTACGGGTTTTAGATAATATTGTGCAATTGTTGGATTACTCACAATCATCACTTTATCTTCAGCTTGAAGAGGATAAACTGCTACATTGGTTAATAAAGACTCACCAATGTAAATGGGATAACGGCGTTCTTTTAATTCAACATTTACACATTCCATAACTTACAACCTTAATTTATAGATTATTTACCCGTTAAAATTATCAATTAACTCAACAATATGACTCGCCATTAATTTCGCACTTTGTTCATCTGTTGGTAAAGTAATATCCGCTATTTCTTCATATAATGGATTACGGATTTTTGCTAATTCTTCTAAAACTTGACGAGTATCATCAACGCCTTGCAGAAGAGGGCGTTTTTTATCTCGTTGAGTGCGTTCAAACTGTTTATCGACTGTAGTTTGTAAATAAATAACAATACCACGAGCGGAAAGATGATTACGGGTTTCTTTTGAAACGATAGAACCGCCACCAGTAGAAAGCACGATGCCTTGTTTCTGAGTAAGTTCATTAATCACTCGAGCTTCACGTTTACGAAAACCAGCTTCTCCTTCGATATCAAAAATCCAACTAATATCTGCCCCCGCTCGCTGCTCTATTTCGTTATCAGAATCAATAAATTCCATATTTAAAAGTTGAGCAAGTTGGCGACCAATGGTACTTTTACCAGCGCCCATTGGACCCACTAAAAAAATATTACGTTTTTCTGCCATTTTTTATTCTTCTTAAAATATTCTAATCGGTTAAAAAAATCCTTAATCGTTTCCATCACCAACGATAAATAAACGGATCACCTAAACTGATAGATTATCTCAATAAACCCCCCCTATTTTCAACCTTAGGAAGAAATTTATTGTAATTATTTAATAAAACAGGGGCAAAATAGCGAATTATTTTATTTTTTTAAGTCGCTAATAGGATATTCGAATCGTTTTTGAATCTGTTCTAAAGTTTCACCCTGTTTGAGAATATGCGGAGTAACAAAAATCACTAATTCACGCTTTTGATGCTTTTTACTTTCTTTACTAAATAGGCGTTTAATAATAGGAATATCTCCTAGCACAGGAACTTTATCTTCACCCTTAGTAATCGTATCGTTAAATACACCACCTAATACAATAGTTTCACCATCTTTTGCAAAAACTTGAGTATTAATTTCCTGTTTATCAATAGCAATCAAATTACTATTGCCATATACAATATTTGCACTTGGTGAATTTTGGCTGACAATTAAATCTAATAGAATCGAATTATCTTTAGAAATATGAGGGGTGACTTCTAAGCCTAACACTGCATCTCGAAATTCAACATACTCTGTATCATTTTTTCGATTGACTGTCACATAAGGAATTTCTGTTCCCTGTTTAATACTTGCACTCTTTTTATTTGTCGTGAGCAAACGAGGACTAGCAATAATTTTTACATTATGTTCCTGTTCTAATGCGGTTAATTCAAGATCTAATAATCTACCGTGAATTTTAGCCACTTGTAATGCTATTGAACCTGCTGGTGTGGAGCTAGTTGGGAAATTAATATTAAGATTTTCTGCAATATTTAACAATCCATTACCCTCTAAACTGCCTGCAACACGATGTGCGGTATTTACCCCCTCTAATAGCCCCCACCGAACACCTAGCTCTTTCAAACTTTCATCATTCATTGTAACAATTCGAGCCTCAATAGCGATTTGTTCAATAGGCTTATCTAGTTGAGCAATCATTTTCTTAATATTTTGTATAGAAACATTATCATCTTGAATTAAAAGTTGATTACTCCGTTCATCAAAACTAATAGCACCTGTGGGTGAAAGCAATGATCCCGTCCCTGAAGTCAAAGATTTCATCACTTCTGAGGCTTTAGCAAAATGCAATTTTATCGCACTGGTTACAATTTTTGGTTCAGCTAAAAGTGCGGTAGGCTTTTCAAAAATTTTATCTTTAGGAAGTGATGTAGATTGCTCGACTAAATTATGTTTACTCAAATAATAAATGCCTTTATCTTGCCATAAAGAAAGCTGTTTTAATTTTGCAACAGATGTTAAAAGTTGAGGAAAATCAACTTTATCTAATTGTAATGACAAGGTACTATCTAGTTCATCATCAAGAATCAAATTGATATTTTGTTCAAGCGCTAATTGTTGTAGTGTTGGTACTAAAGGTGCCCTTTTTAAACGAATTGAAAAAGTTGAATCAATCTTTTCAGCCATAGCAATAGGCATCAAAAGCCCTAAACAAAGCCCGAATTTAACTATAAATAATATTATTCCTTTCATATTTCGCCCTAAAATTTTATGTTAACTACTCGTGTTTGCTGACAATTTCCTGCCTCATCCCAGGCTAATAATTGGATGTTCTTACGGCTAATTTGCTGTAATTTTAATTGCTCTTTACTGATCAGATTACCTACCATAGCGGTATAAATATGTTTTTCATTATCCATAAAAAATGCTTTCCAAGTTGTTGTATATTGCATCATGCCAATTAACTTTAATTGCTGAAAAGAAATATGCTCTGCAACCACTGTTGATTCTGTATCACAATGATGTCGAACTTCATTACTTGATTCTGTTGATAAAGCATGTGCTAATCGCTGCTGTTTATCAAAAGGATCTGCTTCAGCATTTAAATTTTCTAGCCAAAATAAATTTATTATCAATAATGCAAAAATAACCCTTAGTCTCATTCAGGCTCCTTATGATGTAATTGGCAAGTGAGTTGACTATAGATACCTGGCTCATCATCTTTTTTATAAAGATGTAATGTCGTTAGTTGAAGAGGCTTAAATTTTTGTAATAACTGAATTAAAAATCGATTAATAGTTGAGAAACGCCCCTGTATCTGTAATTTTAAAATCGGAGATTGTAAAAAGCTCCATTGGGAAGAATGAATAATAAGTTGTTTTGATGTTAATTGAATATGTTGATTAATAGGAGATAATGCGAGTGTTAATTGAGGCGTGAATGACTCATACTGCATCTTTTTTTGTAATACATTAAGTAATTTTTGTTGATGTTCTACTTGTTGCTGCTGTGCAAATACCTCTTGTTCAAGTTGCCTAATTCTATATTGCATCTGCAAGAATTGATAACTTGGAAAAGATAAACTTAATACCAAAACACCGATCAACAGAAAATTCTGTTTAGTCGGCGAAGCTTTGACACAACTTCGCCATAATTGTTGTTCCATAACTATTTCCAATAAATATCAAATCCAAATTCAATGGTGCTATCTGATAGCGTAATAAAATGATTCAATTGGTGTGTTTGAATAAATGATGATTGACTAATATATTGCTGAATATGATCAAACTCAGACTGCTGAGTCACCCTTCCCTTGAGCTTGATCCGTTCTTTTTCAACATAAAATTCTGTGAGTTCACCTTGAATAAATGGTAAATCTTTTAACCATGTCATTAATTGCAAAACTTCATTTGAAGATACCAGCAGTTGCCCTTCTCCCCATTCTTGTTCTTGCCTCAATTGCGTTAATTGATATTCTAGTTTAGAAAGCATTGTCTGTTGTTGTTGAAATTGATGTTGTTTTATAACAATCATTTGTTGTAAATGCTGATTCCAATAACTTAATCCAACATAAGTCAAGCAAAGTGCGGTGATAAAGCCCCAAATTTTAAACACCAATCGTCGTTGTTGTTGACGAAACAAACGCGCTCTCCATGGCAAAAGATTTATCCATTGTTTCATTAACTAGTGCTTCACTCCGATACCTAATAAACCTGCTTGTTCAAGTTCTTCAAGAGCCTCAAGTTCTTCTAAATCTAACTGTAAGACATTTTTATTTTCAGGCTCTTCTGTCCATAAAGCAGCACCTAACGCCATTAGTGGTAAATCGGTTTCAATTAATTGCCAATCACTAGAGTGTGAGGCATTTGTTGCACTGTAAGCGTAACAATATTCTGGAATATCTTGGTATCTTGCACAAAATTGTTCATAAAGCTCACTTAGACTGGTTTCAGCTAATTGTAATACACGAAGTTGTTGACCCTTACGTTGTACCGCTAATGAGTAAAGCTCATCTTGATAAAGCATTGCAGCCTCATCATTAAATTGTGCTTTTAAAATAAACCGATAAGCTCGTTCAATAGCATAAATGGCACTATCTAGTACATCTAAACCAAAAGGCTCAAACATCATAATTTGATGTTCTGCGACTTTACGCATAATGGCAAAAATATCCAAACGAGTGCCACCTTTCAAATGGCTTGCACAATAATCATACCAAACCTCTTCTAAAGAAATTGGTAAATCACGTTGTAGGAAAAACTCACATTGTTGTTCACATTCTTGTTCATTGAGCGTATCTGGTAAAAATAATGTTTGATTCCATAATTGATTTGGCAAAGCCGCAGTAATAAGTTTAAGCTCTAATTTTTGCTTATCAGAATACTGCCCAACCTGTCGAATAAGGTTTTCTAAAGATTGAGTTCTATCAAACATATCCCATAGCACGTGATAAGCTTGCCCATATTCATCAAACCAAATGGCATCTAATAATTCTTTACCATGTTGGCGATTCAAAAATAATCCTACATTTAGGTTTTTCGTTGTATTCCTTGTCATTTTCATCATAATTTCCTATTTTTTACTGACTAATTTATTTTTTAACTTTAGATTTATTGAACTAATCTTTATACTTAGTTGTTTAATAAAGGGGAAAGTAGTGTTTCTTACTTTTTCATAAAACGCATCAATAAAGAGTGAATTTTGGAATGAAGATCGCAAAATTAATATTAAGTACTCTATTAACTATGATTATTTTAGGGTGCATTGCTGGGGGTTTATTATTTTTCCACATAAAATCTCAGTTACCAGATGTACAAAGTTTAAAAACCGTAGAATTGCAACAGCCGATGCAAATTTATACCGCAGATGAAAAACTGATTGGAGAAGTCGGTGAGCAGCGTCGCATTCCTGTAAAACTTGAAAATGTTCCCCAAACCTTAATTAAGGCGGTACTTGCCACCGAAGATAGCCGTTTTTATGAACATCATGGTTTAGATCCTATTGGTATTATTCGGGCGGTTTCTGTTGCTATTAATAATGGTGGAGCATCACAAGGTGCAAGTACCATCACACAACAGTTAGCCAGAAACTTCTTCTTAACCCCTGAGAAAACAATTATACGTAAAGCTAAAGAAGCGATTTTAGCTATTGAAATAGAAAATGCGCTTTCCAAAACTGAGATTTTAGAACTTTACCTCAATAAAATTTATTTAGGTTATCGTTCTTATGGTGTAGCTGCCGCAGCAAAAACCTATTTTGGTAAAAATTTAGATGAATTAACCTTATCTGAAATGGCTATCATTGCTGGTTTACCTAAAGCACCATCAACCATGAATCCACTTTACTCTCTAAAACGTGCAGAAGAACGCCGTAATGTTGTACTGGGCCGCATGTTAGAAATGAATTTCATCACTAAATTACAATATGATGAAGCACGTAAAGATCCTATTAAAGCCTCATATCATGGAGCACAAATTGAATTCCGAGCAGATTACGTAACTGAAATGGTTCGCCAAGAAATGGTTAAACGCTACGGAGAAGAAAATGCTTATAATAGTGGCTATAAAGTTTACACAACCATTCTTTCAAAAGATCAAGCTAATGCACAAAAAGCGGTGCGTAATAATTTAATCGCTTATGATATGCGTCATAGTGGCTATCGTGGTTCCACATCACTTTGGAATAAGTCTGAGACTGCTTGGGAAACTGATAAAATCTTAGATACTTTACGTAAATTACCAAACTCAGAGCCATTTTTCCCAGCAGTAGTATTATCTACTGATAAAGCTAATACTACTGTACTCATGGTATCTGGTGAAAAAATCAGCTTAAATGCGAGCATTTTACGTTGGTCAGGAAAATCAATTGCAGTCAAACCTGGCGATCAAATTTGGTTAAAACAAACAAATAAAGGAGAATGGAGTTTAGGTCAAATTCCTGAAGCAAATTCCGCCTTAGTATCTCTCAATAGTGATAATGGTGCAATTGAAGCCTTAGTAGGTGGTTTTAGCTTCGAACAGAGTAAATTCAACCGTGCCACTCAATCTATGGTTCAAGTGGGTTCTTCCATTAAACCTTTTATTTATGCAGCAGCTTTAGAAAAAGGATTAACGTTGTCCAGTATTTTACAAGATACTCCAATTTCTATCCGAAAACCTGGGCAAGCAGATTGGAATCCAAAAAACTCACCAGATCGTTATGATGGTCCAATGCGTTTACGTGTAGGATTAGGACAATCTAAAAATATGATTGCTATCCGTGCGATGCAAACAGCAGGAATTCCTTATGTTGCTGATTTCCTACAACGTTTTGGTTTTAAACGTGACCAATATTTTGCAAGTGAGGCTTTAGCATTAGGGGCTGCCTCTTTTACTCCGTTAGAAATGGCACGTGGCTACGCTGTGTTTGATAACGGTGGTTTTTTAGTCGACCCATTTATTATTAATCGTATCGTTGATAATACGGGTAAAGATTTATTTATTGCTAATCCTAAAATTGCCTGTACGACTTGTGATGACATTCCAACAATTTATGGACAAACCCAAGACAAACTAGATGCGAATGCATTAAAAACTAATGAAAATACCAATGACAATTTAAATTTAGCTAAAACAGATGATAGTACTAATGGTGAAGAAGGCGATGGTTCTGAAAATGCTGATGAACCTGCTGAATTGAAAAATCAAGGCGGTAAAATTAGTGAAGACGAAGTTAATCTTATGGTAGAAGATAAAACTGAAGCTCCACAAATTCAATATGCACCTCGAGTCATTAGTGGTGAGCTTGCTTTTCTTATTCGTAGTGCATTAAATACTGCTATTTATGGTGAACCTGGCTTAGGCTGGAAAGGTACTAGCTGGCGTATGGCAAATGAAATTAAACGTAAAGATGTCGGTGGTAAAACAGGTACAACAAACAATTCAAAAGTAGCTTGGTATGCGGGCTTCGGTGCTCACCTAACTACAGCAATTTATGTTGGTTTTGATGATAATAAACGTACGCTAGGTCGAGGTGAAGCTGGTGCCAAAACTGCAATGCCAGCTTGGATTAACTATATGAAATTTGCACTTTCAGATATTCCTGAACGTACCTTACCTACACCGACAAATATTGTAGAAAAACGGATTGATATAGGTTCTGGACTACTTGCAAATGGTGGTGGACGTGTCGAATATTTTATTAAAGGCAGTGAACCTAAACGTGTTTTCGTAGAAGAACGTGGTTATTATGTACCACCTGAATTACAACAACGGTTTGGAAGTAAACCAGGCAATCCTGGCGAGTCTGCTCCATCGCAACAACGTCAAGAATTGTTCTAACTAAACAATCTAACTTAACCTTATTTACCGCACTTTTCCTAAAAGTGCGGTTTATTTTCCAAAAATTTTATTTAAAAAGGCTTATTATGCTCAGCTATCGTCATAGTTTCCATGCCGGCAATCATGCGGATGTGGTGAAACATATCGTAGAAATGTTAATTATTGAAAACCTTAAACAAAAAGAAAAAGGGTTTTATTACTTAGATACTCACTCAGGTGTCGGGCGTTACCGTTTATTTAGTGAAGAAGCCGAAAAAACAGCAGAGTTTAGAGAAGGAATTGCACGTTTATGGGAGCGAGATGATCTCCCAGAAGAAGTTCAACGCTATATAAACATGATCAAAAAGCTCAATTATGGGGGTAAAGAACTGCGTTATTATGCTGGCTCACCTTTAATTGCGGCACAAATGTTACGTACTCAGGATCGTGGGTCACTTACTGAATTACATCCTGCTGACTATCCAATCTTACGGAATAACTTTAAAGAATTCCATAATATCATGGTTAAGCGTGATGATGGCTTTCAACAGCTTAAAGCCACTTTACCTCCGAAAGAACGTCGTGGTTTAGTTCTCATTGATCCACCTTATGAAATGAAAGAAGATTATGATCTTGTCGTTAATGCTATTGAAGAAGGTTATAAACGTTTTGCTACGGGAATTTATGCTATTTGGTATCCAGTGGTATTACGTCAACAAACTAAACGTATGGTGAAAGGATTAAAAGACACGGGCATTCGGAAAATCTTACAAATTGAATTAGCTGTACGTCCTGATTCTGATCAACGTGGAATGACAGCAAGTGGTATGATTGTCATTAATCCGCCATGGCAATTAGAAGCTCAAATGAAAAAAATCCTACCGTATTTAGTAAATGTATTAGTCCCTGAAGGTACAGGCAGTTGGTCTGTAAATTGGATTACCCCTGAATAAATTTTCCTATAAAAAACCGCACTTTATAAAGATAAAGTGCGGTCTGTTTTCACAAAATTTTCAATTATTTATTTAATTTTGCTTTATATGTTGGGTTCATTAAGTTTTCTACTGAAAGAATGTCATCCAATTCAGCTTCAGTTAATAAACCACGTTCTAATACTACTTCACGTACACCGCGGCCTGTTGTTGCACAGATTTTACCAACAATATCACCATTATGGTGACCGATAAATGGATTCAAATAAGTCACAATACCAATTGAATTAAACACATAGTTTTTACAAATTTCTTCGTTGACAGTGATGCCATCAATACATTTATCACGTAAGTTCACACATGCATTGGTTAAAATATCAATTGATTCAAACATTGCTTGACCAATAACAGGTTCCATTACATTTAATTGTAATTGACCAGCTTCAGCTGCGAAAGTCACTACCGTATCATTACCAATAACTTTAAAGCATACTTGATTTACAACTTCTGGTACCACTGGATTAACTTTAGCTGGCATAATTGAAGAGCCTGCTTGTAATTCAGGTAAATTAATTTCATTTAAACCAGCACGAGGGCCTGAAGATAATAAACGTAAGTCATTACATACTTTAGAAAGTTTTACTGCAGTACGTTTTAATGCGCCATGTACCATAACATAAGCACCACAGTCTGAAGTTGCTTCAATCAAGTTATCTGCATTGACACATGGTAAACCTGTGACTTCAGATAATTTTTTAACCACTAATTCTGAATAACCTGTCGGAGTATTTAAACCTGTACCAATCGCAGTTGCACCAAGGTTAACTTCAAGTAATAATTCTGCTGTACGTTTTAAATTACGCACTTCTTCTTCAAGTAATACTGCAAATGCTTTGAATTCTTGACCTACAGTCATTGGAACAGCATCTTGTAATTGAGTACGTCCCATTTTTAAAACTTTTGCAAATTCAACTGCTTTTTTATCAAAACCATCATGTAAATATTGAATTTTCTCAATTAATTTCATAATGCTGTTATATACGGCAATGCGGAAACCTGTAGGATAAGCATCATTAGTAGATTGGCTTGCATTCACATGATCCATTGGGTTAATTACATCATATTCGCCTTTTTTATGACCAATTTTTTCTAATGCAAGGTTTGCCACAACTTCATTAGTATTCATATTTACAGACGTACCCGCACCACCTTGATAAACATCTGATGGGAATTGATCTAAACATTTACCCGTAGTTAAAATTTCATCACATGCGGCAACAATGGCTGTTGCGATATCAGCAGGAATCGCACCTAATTCACCATTTGCAAGCGCAGTTGCTTTTTTCACTGCAACCATACCTTTAACAAATTCAGGAACATCTGAAATAGTGACATTAGAAATATTAAAGTTTTCCACTGCTCTTAAGGTGTGAATTCCCCAATATGCATCCATTGGTACTTCACGTTCACCTAATAAATCTACTTCTTTTCTTGTTAGCGTTGTCATAATTTTCTCCTTCTAATGACCTTTTGCTTTTTTAATATTATAGTAAGTCAAACATTCTTAATTTGTGATCTAAATCATAAATTTTATGTGCATCACAGACATATTATTTATGGTATTCATTAGTTTTTCTAATGCGTAATTAATTTTTTTATGCCAAATATTCAATGATTAGATTGATAACACCAATTAGACTAATTTATTAACCCATTTTGATTTCCACAAAAAATTTGTGGCAAAATAGTAACCAATACTTCGTTCAAAAATAGGACAATAAAATGACTAAACATTATGATTATTTAGCTATCGGTGGCGGTAGCGGCGGTATTGCCTCTCTCAATCGTGCAGCAAGTTATGGCAAAAAATGTGCAATTATTGAAGCAAAACATTTAGGTGGTACCTGTGTAAACGTCGGTTGTGTACCGAAAAAAGTGATGTTCTATGGTGCTCATATTGCCGAAGCAATTAACAGTTATGCTCCTGATTACGGATTTGATGTGACGGTGAATAACTTTGATTTCAAAAAATTAATTGACAGTCGCCAATCTTATATCGGTCGCATTCATAATTCTTACAACAATGTATTAGCCAAAAATAATATTGATGTATTAAATGGTTTTGGTCGCTTTATAAATGCGAAGACAGTAGAAGTTACTTATGCAGATGGTACATCTGAACAAGTAACCGCAGATCATATTTTGATTGCTACTGGTGGTCGTCCAAGTATTCCTAATGTAAAAGGCGCAGAATATGGTATTACCTCTGATGGTTTCTTTGCATTAACCGAATTACCTAAACGTGTTGCGGTTGTTGGTGCGGGTTATATTGCCGTAGAACTTGCTGGTGTATTCAATAGCCTAGGTACTGAAACTCATTTATTTGTACGTAAACATGCTCCATTACGTAATCAAGATCCTCTCATTGTTGATACTTTAGTTGAAGTTTTAGCACAAGATGGTATTCACTTACATACCAATGCGATTCCTCAAGAAGTCACTAAAAATCAAGATGGTTCATTAACCTTAAAACTGGAAGATGGACGTGAAACTAATGTTGATACAGTAGTATGGGCGATTGGTCGAGAACCAACAACAGATAAAATTAATCTTCAGGCAGCGGGAGTCGAGACCAATACTCGCGGTTTTGTTAAAGTAGATAAATACCAAAATACCAATGTAAATGGTATTTATGCAGTGGGTGATATTATTGAAGGTGGTATCGAGTTAACACCTGTGGCAGTTGCTGCTGGTCGTCGTCTGTCCGAACGTTTATTTAACAATAAGCCTAATGAATATTTAGATTACAATTTAGTGCCAACGGTAATTTTCAGCCATCCACCAATCGGTACTGTAGGTTTAACTGAACCTAAAGCGATTGAACAATATGGTGCAGATAATGTGAAAGTTTACACATCCTCTTTCACGGCGATGTACACAGCAGTAACTCAACATCGTCAACCCTGCAAAATGAAACTTGTATGTGCGGGGCCAAATGAAAAAGTGGTTGGCTTACATGGTATTGGTTTTGGTGTAGATGAAATGATCCAAGGCTTTGCTGTTGCAATCAAAATGGGAGCAACTAAAGCAGATTTTGATAATACCGTAGCGATTCACCCTACAGGTTCTGAAGAATTTGTGACTATGCGTTAAGATGTAGTCAGTCAGCATAAAAGTGCGGTTTAAATTTTTAAAATTTCTACCGCACTTTTCGTTTATTTTATCTTCATTCCTTTGCTAAACCTAACTGACCAATTTTTACCCCTAGATTACCAAGAGCAACAGGATCTAAATAATCTGCTAAGAATTTAAATAATGTTTCTAATTCTGTGAAACGGCGTTTAATTTTCACCTCATCTTCCACTTTACGAATAAATTCATAAACTACATTCCCCGCTGTAATATGAGCATCTAAGGTAATATAAATAGTTTCAAAGAAATGGCTATGTGCACCTTCTTCACCTGGATCGCTAATACGAACATTCAATGTATTTGAGAACAAAAGTATTGTGTTAACTGACATATTTACCTCTATTATTTTTATTGTTTGCTATTTATTGTAATTAATCATTTAAATAAAAAACCCGATTATAAAATCTCTATTAATAAAAATCTTATAATCGGGCTTTTCAAAATATTTATTTGGATGTTTTGCCTTTCGCTGATAACTTCCTTTACCTTTCAACTTTTTTTCAACTCGTTGATGAAATAAACGATCATGCAATAAGGCTTTAACTGCATTATCTTGAATGATACCCCGAGTATGTTGATACACCACCTGAGTGGCTTCAGAAATCAACATTGGTGCCTTTTGAATTTTCTTTACCATAATTTATCTCTTTCTATATAAAATAATACCGCTCTAAATTTGAGCGATAGTTATTATACGGTTTTCATCTACAAATTACAAAATACTCAATACGGCTTCTGGCGGACGACCAATTTTTGCTTTATCCCCATTAATCACTATCGGGCGTTCTAACAATGCAGAATGTTCACTAATCGCTTGCAATAGTTGTTCTTCAGTCACCTTTTGTGCATCTAATTGAAGATCTTTATATAAATCATCTTTCACACGCATCATTTCACGAGCACTGACAATACCAAGCTTTTTCATTAAGTCTTTTAATTGATCAATAGAATAGCGATTTTCAAGATAAAGCTCAATTTTAGGTTCAATATGTTGTTCTTGTAACAGTTTTAAGGTTTCGCGGCTCTTTGAACAACGGGGATTATGATAAATAATAACAGACATAGTTTCCTCATATAAAATTAACCAATCTATGTAAGAATAATATAATTAAACATTTTATAGAACAAGCTTATGGGTTATTTGATTGAAACTTTCAACAAACCTTATCAATCTAGTACGTTTTATTTTATAATCCATTTAAGCGTAATGAAGAATGAGGAAAAGTTATGATTGAGATGCTAAAAACTTGGTATATTCGCCGTTTTAGCGATCCCCAAGCCATGGGACTGGCTGCAATTTTATTATTTGGCTTTATTGCTATTTATTTCTTTAGCGATTTAATTGCCCCTTTGCTAATTGCAGTCGTGTTGGCTTATTTATTAGAAATTCCAATTCGCTTTCTGTCAAATAAATTAAAATTACCTCGTTCATTAGTCATTATTTTAGTTCTAGGCAGTTTTATCAGTCTAACTCTGCTTATGTTCTTTGGTTTAGTGCCAACCTTACTAAACCAAACAGCAAATTTATTTAGTGACTTGCCTAATATGATGAACAAACTTCATCAGTGGCTAATATCACTACCAGAACATTATCCAGAATTAGTGGATTATCAAATGATCAACAGCTTATTTAACACCATACGTGACAAAACAGTTGCCTTTGGTGAATCCGCTGTAAAATTTTCTATTTCTTCTATTATTAACTTAGTTAGTTTGGGAATTTACGTCTTTTTAGTCCCCTTGATGATGTTCTTTATGTTAAAGGACAAAACCGCATTACTAGCATCTATTAGTCAATATTTACCGAAAAATCGCACTCTTGCCTCAAAAGTTTGGGTTGAAATGCAACAACAAATTGCTAACTATATTCGTGGCAAATTATTAGAAATTGCAATTGTTGCCGTTGTGACTTACATCATCTTTTTATTCTTCGGATTAAGATATCCATTGTTATTAGCGGTGGCTGTTGGTTTCTCTGTCTTAGTTCCTTATGTTGGAGCCGTTATCGTCACCATTCCAGTCGCATTAGTTGCCTTTTTCCAATTTGGTGACCATTCTACTTTCTGGACATTAATGATCGTATTTGTTGTGAGTCAATTATTAGATGGTAATTTATTAGTGCCATTTTTATTCTCAGAAGCAGTAAATTTGCATCCACTCACAATTATTGTATCTGTGCTGATTTTTGGCGGATTATGGGGATTTTGGGGTGTGTTTTTTGCTATTCCACTAGCTACATTAGTAAAAGCAGTCGTAACCTCTTGGCCTTCCAGTGAAGACATTATAGTGAGTAAATAACAGGAAAGACAATGAACGAACATATTGAACAAGAATTGAATAAATTAGGTCAAGATAAAGACCGCACTTATATGTATATCATTTATGGATTATTTATCTTTGCAGTGGTATTTCATCCTTTAGCGATCATTGGTGTTGTATTAGCTTTTATGAAACGTGATGAATTAACAGCGGAATATAAAAGTCATTGTAATTATTTAATCAAAACCTTTATTGTGTCATTTATTGGCACTTTGATAACATTTTTTGCCCTTATCTTTTGGATAGTCTTTGCTTGGTATATTTACCGAGTTGCCAATGGTTTCCAAAATTTCTATTCTAATAAATCAGTGAATGGAGACAGTTGGTTTAAATAATTTATTGTGAACATAAAAAAGGCTTGGTGATTATTATCTAACGCCTAAAGTTAGACTATTATCCAAGCCTTTTATGATTGATTAAATTTTATTGTAATAACGAAATATCTGCTACTTGTAAGAATAATCCTTGTAATGTATTTAAAATTGCCAAGCGATTTTGGCGTAATGCAGGATCTTCAGCATTCACCATTACATTATCAAAGAAATTATCCACAGGCTGGCGTAAGCTGGCAAGCTCATCTAACACTTCCGTATATTCACCTTTAGCAATTAATGGCTTAACTTTGGTTTGTAATGCAATTACTGCTTCCGCTAATACTTTTTCAGCTGGTTCAATACAAGCATTGAGTTTAATTTCACCAATATTACCCTCTGCTTTGGCTAAGATATTGCTTACACGCTTATTAGCTGCTGCCAACGCTTCTGCCGCATCTAATGTACGGAAGTGAGCTACCGCACGCACACGAGCATCAAAGTCCGCTGGTTTGGTTGGACGACGAGCCAAGACGGATTGGATCACATCCACTGCAATGCCTTCGCTTTCATACCACGCACGGAAACGTCCAAGCATAAAATCAACCACTTCTTCTACCACATTTTTGTTGGTCAGTTTATCGCCAAAAAGTGCGGTCGCTTTTGTCACAATTTCCGTCAGATCAAGTGATAAGTTTTTCTCTACAATAATCCGTAATGCCCCTAACGCTGCTCGACGCAGTGCAAATGGGTCCGCACTGCCTTTCGGTGCTTGTCCGATACCAAAAATTCCTGTCAGCGTATCAAATTTATCCGCCAACGCTACCGAACACGCCACCAGCGATTTTGGTAATTCATCGCCTGCAAAACGTGGCATATATTGTTCATTCAACGCCACAGCAACTTCTTCGTCTTCACCGTCATGACGAGCATAGTGCATTCCCATCACACCTTGAGTATCGGTAAATTCAAACACCATATTGGTCATTAAATCACATTTTGATAATAACCCCGCACGTTGTGCTTTCGCTTTATCTGCACCAATTTGAGTCGCGATTTCGCCTGCCAATGCTTGAATACGGTCAGTTTTGTCACGTAATGTGCCGAGTTGTTGCTGGAACAACACCGTTTCCAAACGTGGCAATAAATCTTCTAAACGTTGCTTTTTATCTGTATTAAAGAAGAATTCTGCATCCGATAAACGAGGACGAACCACTTTTTCATTACCTTCGATAATTGGCGTTGGATCTTCTGGATTAATGTTAGATACAAAAATAAAGTGCGGTAATAATTTCCCATTTTTATCATAAATTGGGAAATATTTTTGGTCGCCTTTCATCGTATAAACCAAGGCTTCCGCTGGCACGGCTAAGAAACGTTCTTCAAATTTGGCGGTTAATACATTTGGAAATTCTACCAAAGAAGTCACTTCTTCCAGTAAGTCCTCTTCAACATCTGCCACGCCACCTAACGCCGTTGCTTTTGCTTGAGAATCAGCAAGAATAATCGCTTTACGCTCGTTGAAATCAGCAATCACAGAACCTTTATCTTTTAAAATTTGTGGATACTCATCGGCATGAGTAATTTGCAATTCAGGTTGCCCCAAGAAGCGATGGCCACGAATTGTTGTCGCAATTTTAATACCTAAAATTTCACCTTCAATTAATTCGCTACCTAATAATAAAGTCACCGTATGTACAGGGCGCACAAATTGTTCTGTTTTATCCCCCCAACGCATGGTTTTTGGAATAGGTAATTTTGCTAATGCGTTACTGATGATACCTACTAATAAATTTTTAGTTGGTTGACCTTCAATAACTGCCCGATGCACTAACCACTCACCTTTATCTGTGGTTAAACGCTCAGCTTGAGCTACGGTAATTCCACATCCTCGAGCCCAACCTTCAGCCGCTTTGGTTGGCTTGCCTTCGGCATCAAACGCCGCCGACACCGCTGGCCCACGCTTTTCAATCTCTTTACTCGGTTGCGCTGTTTGTAAGGCTAAAACTTTCACTGCTAAACGACGAGGAGCCGCAAACCATTGCACTTTCTCAAAAGAAAGCCCAGCTTGGCTCAGCTCTTGTTCAACATTCTCCGCAAACGCGGTCGCTAATTTTTTGAGTGCCTTCGGTGGCAGCTCTTCTGTACCGATCTCGGCAAGGAAATTTTGTGTTGTCATTTTGATCTCTTTATTTTAATTTATTCATTAGGAATAGGCCAATCAGAAACCGCTTCAAATTGATCACTCCCTGGTTTTTTTTCAAATACAGATCCTATTGGGCTATATAACATATCGCCACTAATTTCTGGTTGAAAGTTAGCTAAACAAGTAAGGCTGTAAATAGAAAAGTTATCAGGGTTATTAGTATATTTTTCATCTTCATATCCTGAAAAAAAACGCCAACCGCTATCAGGATAACTTTGACTAGGTTTCTCTCGATATAAAAATCTAATTGGTAGTTTTTCCTGAGATATTTTGTGAGAAACAATAACTAGCCCAAAAGGAACATCTTCAACCAATAGATCATCTTCGGCTATATCAAAAGCATTTTTATTCAGAGTTTTTTCTGTCATAGATTTTCCTTGTATATTTCGGATGAGTAAGAATAAAAGAATTATAAAATTTAATAGCTTATTTAACGATCTAATCAACTATTTTTCATTATTTACAGTCATCAAAGACAATAGTCATTAATCTTTATAAGAATTTGTAAAATTCCTAAGAAAACAACTTCTTATCACTTCACTAAAAACCGCTCTTTCGCCCTTTCTACTGCCAAATGCAGGCGTTGTTCCAACACTTCTTTACTCGGCAAAAAAGTCATATATTCGGCGATATGAATATCTCTGTTTTTCAAATCCAGTAATTCCTCCTGTTCCTGCTTTTTACTGGTGCAGAGAATAATCCCAAGCGGTGGGTTTTCATCAATTTCTTGCTCATATTTCGCCAACCACGCTAAATACAGCTCCATTTGGCTTTTGTGCGAATGTTTGAAACTTTCGGTTTTCAGCTCAATCGCAATCAGGCGTTTAAGTTTTCGATTATAAAACAGCAGATTAATATAAAAATTATCGTTATCAATCTGAATCCGTTTTTGGCAAGCAATAAAGGTAAATCCAGCCCCAAGTTCTAGCAAAAATTACTCAATTTCTCGCAAAATATAGCCTTTAAACGATAAATCATCATAACAATCTCTTATCCCTAATAATTCTAAATCTGTTACTGTTTTATCTTTTTCTGTAAAAATGGCGTTTATCTCATTTTTCAAAAAAGAAGCCATTCGCTGTTTAGACGAATGAATCAACTGCGAAATCTCGCCGATAAATTCGGCGGAGTTATCTGTTGAAATCAGATTTTGTAAATCTCATAAGCCACCTTGCAAAATTTTCCTAAAATCTGACCGCTTGTTAGCCGTAAATCCCTTCCAACTCCGTCAAATCCAGCACCACTTTTTCGCCCACCACCAACGCAGGAATGCCGATGTAGCCGTTGGCTTTGGCGTGGTTGAAGGCTTCGTGGCAGTCACGCAATCGTAAAAAAGGTTTGAAATTTGCACCGCTCTTTGTGATGTCTATCGCCTCGTAATCAATGCCGAGGCGGTCAAGTTCTGCCACGAATGGGTCGGTGTCAGGACACCAGTGGGCGAAATATAAAACAGGTTTCATTATTTCTTACAACCAGGGAACCCTAACGCTTCACGGCTGGCGTAATAGGCTTCCGCCACGCCTTTGGTTAAGGCACGAATGCGTAAGATGTAGCGTTGACGTTCGGTGACCGAAATCGCTTTGCGAGCATCTAGCATATTGAAACTGTGCGCTGCTTTTAATATACGCTCATAGGCTGGTAGCGGCAGCGGTTTTTCCAGTTCTAGCAAGGCTTTGGCTTCTTTTTCGTATTGTTCAAAGCATTGGAATAGGAAATCTACATCCGCATATTCAAAGTTATAAGTGGATTGTTCTACTTCATTTTGATGGAATACATCGCCATAAGTTGTTTTGCCTAAAGGACCATCTGAATAAACTAAATCATAAACAGAATCTACGCCTTGAATATACATTGCTAAACGCTCTAAACCATAAGTGACTTCACCAGTCACAGGTTTGCATTCTAAGCCACCAACTTGTTGGAAATAAGTGAACTGCGTGACTTCCATGCCGTTTAACCACACTTCCCAGCCTAAGCCCCAAGCACCTAGCGTTGGATTTTCCCAGTTATCTTCCACGAAACGGATATCATGTTGGGTTGGATCAAAACCTAACATTTTTAATGATCCTAAATAAAGCTCTTGAATATTATCTGGTGAAGGCTTAATAACAACTTGGAATTGATAATAATGTTGTAAGCGGTTGGGATTCTCACCGTAACGACCGTCTGTCGGGCGACGTGATGGTTGTACATAAGCAAACGCCATTGGTTCAGGACCTAATGCACGTAATGCAGTCATAGGATGAGATGTCCCTGCTCCCACTTCCATATCAAATGGTTGAACAATCGTGCAACCTTGTTGTGCCCAGTAATCTTGAAGGGCAAGAATCATACCTTGGAAGGTTTTTACATTAAATTTTGAGCTCATAATTATATATCTGTGAAATGGTTAAATAAATGCTGTTTATTATACTGCAATTTAGCCTATTATCCCACTGGTTAACGTATAAAAAGTGCGGTCTATTTTTCATAAATTTTGCTGAAAAAAAAAGGGCGGATATCATATTCGCCCTTCTGTTTTTAAATGTTTTTCTAAAAATTAGTCTTTAGATTCAAGTAAACCACGATAAATTAATCCACCGAGGATTCCACCAATAATTGGCGCTACCCAGAAAATCCATAATTGTTCTAATGCCCATCCACCTTGGAAGATAGCCACAGCAGTACTACGAGCTGGATTAACAGAAGTATTAGAAACAGGAATGCTAATTAAATGGATTAAGGTTAAAGCTAAACCAATGGCGATTGGTGCAAAACCTGCTGGTGCTTTTTTATCTGTTGCACCATGGATAATAATTAAGAAAAATGCAGTTAATACGATTTCAGCAATCACAACAGCGGCAAATGAATAACCGTTTGGCGAATGTTCACCAAAACCATTTGATGCAAAACCGCTCGCAACGGCATCAAAACCAGCTTTACCCGAAGCGATAGCATAAAGTGCTGCAGCACCTAAGATACCACCTACAACTTGAGCGATAATGTAACCTAAAGCATCTTTAGCTTGAAAACGTCCACCCGCAACTAAACCTAGAGTAACTGCTGGGTTAAAATGACCACCAGAAATATGTCCTACAGCATAAGCCATGGTTAACACGGTTAAACCAAATGCTAAAGCAACACCTGCAAAACCAATGCCTAATTCAGGGAATGCAGCTGCTAATACTGCACTACCACAACCGCCAAACACTAACCAAAATGTACCAAAAATTTCAGCAAAAAGCTTTTTCATTATATAAACCTCTATTATTAATAAGAAATATAGCTAAAACTTGCCTTAGCAAGGTAGGCTATTGTAAGCCTCACCTGGTCTTAGTCAATGAAAGTCATTGGAAAGTTGTGTAAAACTATGTAAAGCAGTCTTTACTTAACTAATTTCAACTTAAATATTATTAGACTAGTGAATATTTCAGCGATTTATTGTAGCCGTCTTAACGGCTAGATTGAGATTTTATTGATTTTTTATTAAAATACCTGACGAACTTAAGGTTATTCATAGGATTAGGATATTGTATGGCAAATTGGGACGGCAAATATATCAGCCCTTATGCAGAACATGGTAAAAAAAGTGAACAAGTAAAAAAAATTACGGTATCTATTCCGATTAAAGTTTTAGAAATTTTGACCAATGAGCGTACCCGTCGTCAAATTAAGAATTTACGTCATGCCACGAATAGTGAATTACTTTGTGAAGCCTTTTTACATGCATTTACAGGGCAACCACTCCCAACAGATGAAGATCTTCTAAAAGATCGTCATGACGAAATTCCCGAAGATGCCAAAGTGATTATGCGTGAAATGGGTATTAATCCTGATGAATGGGAATATTAATTCACTGAACTCATAAAAAAAGTGCGGTAGAAATTTTGGAAATGTTAACCGCACTTTATACTTTTTATTGATAAATAATCAGCTTAACCTATGCCATATTGCTCACGATAAGCTTTCATGGTAGGTAAATACTGACGATATTGGCTATCCTGTTCGATAAATTGCATAAGATCATCTAAATCAATAATAGAAAGCACTTCACATTGATAATCACGTTCGACTTCTTGAATCGCTGATAATTCACCTTTACCTCGTTCTTTACGATTTAACGCAATAACCACCGCACTTAATTCCGCATTATTAGCAGAAATAATATCCATTGCTTCACGAATTGCCGTTCCAGCAGTAATCACATCATCTACCAACAATACTTTTCCTTCTAATGGCGAACCAATTAAATTACCGCCTTCGCCATGATCTTTAGCTTCTTTGCGGTTAAAACAAACGGGCTTGTCTAAGCCAAACTTATTATAAAGTGCTATAGCAATTGTTGTGCCAATTGGGATACCTTTATAAGCTGGACCAAAAATGACATCATAATTCAAACCACAATTTTGGATCGCAGATGCATAAAATTCACCTAAACGAGCTAAATCATAGCCTGTGTTAAATAGTCCCGCATTGAAGAAATAAGGGCTGATACGACCTGATTTTAGTGTAAATTCTCCAAAACGTAATACATTACGACTCAAAGCAAATTTAATAAATTCAATTTTATAATCTTGCATACAATAACCTATGTGATATTCATTAGCTTAGTTGAGTTAAAAGAAAGGCTCGTTATTAACTAACGAGCCTCAACACTATTCAACTAATGCATGACGTTGTGCTTCAAAAATAATATTACAACCTTGTTTTGCCAACGCTAATAATTTAAGTAATTCTTCATGTGAAAATGGTTCTCCCTCTGCAGTTCCTTGCACTTCGATCATACGTCCATCTTCCATCATCACCACATTCATATCCGTTTCAGCTGCAGAATCTTCAATATATTCCAAATCACATACAGGCGTTCCATCCACGATCCCCACTGAAATAGCCGCCACTAATCCCTTAAGTGGATTATTTTTTAATGTGCCATTTTCCACTAAGTGATTAATGGCATCGGTTAATGCCACACAAGCACCTGTAATTGAGGCTGTACGTGTACCACCATCTGCTTGAATGACATCACAATCTAAAGTAATCGAACGTTCACCTAATGCAACTAAATCCACCATTGCACGTAATGAACGAGCAATTAAACGTTGAATTTCCATTGTGCGTCCGCCTTGTTTCCCTTTAGCTGCTTCACGTTGCATACGGCTGTGAGTTGAACGAGGTAACATTCCATATTCTGCAGTTACCCAGCCTTGTCCTTGCCCTTTTAAAAAACGTGGTACAGTATCTTCTACTGTGGCAGTACAAATCACTTTAGTATCACCAAATTCGACTAATACTGAGCCTTCAGCATGTTTTGTATAATTACGAGTAATTTTAATTGGACGGGGTTGGTTATTGGCTCGTTCATTTGGACGCATAAGGAATTCCTTCTCTTTTTCTTTAATTTCAAACAGCATATATTTTAACATTCAATAGCAAGTTCTGCACTTGTTTATTCCGTTCCCATGTAAACTACATGGTTTTTTTCTGTCTCATTTATCAGTACAATAATCTCAGTAAATTGATATCAAATATGAGGAAAACAATATGATTTACAGTATGACCGCCTTTGCACGCCACGAAATTAAAAAAGATTGGGGAGATGCCGTTTGGGAAATTCGTTCAGTGAACCAACGCTATTTAGAAAACTTTTTTCGTTTACCTGAACAATTCCGTGGTTTAGAAAATAGCCTACGTGAGAAACTTCGTCAAAATCTAACTCGAGGTAAAATCGAATGTAGTTTACGCATTGAGACCAAAAAACAAACCACCGCTGAATTGAATCTAAATAAAGAATTAGCTGAGCAAGTTATCCAGTCTTTGAAATGGATCAAACAACAAGCAGGTGAAGGTGAAATCTGTTTAAATGATGTATTACGCTACCCTGGCGTAGTGGAAACACCCGAACAAGATTTAGATGCTATCAGTCAAGATTTATTAACTGCTTTTGATGAATTACTCAAAGAATTTATTGCCATGCGAGTCCGTGAAGGTGAGAAATTACAAGTAGTTATTCAACAACGCTTAGATAGCATTTCTGCAGAAGCAAATAAAGTGCGGGCACAAATGCCAGAAATTTTGCAATGGCAACGTGAGCGTATTCTACAACGTTTCGAAGAAATTCAAATACAACCTGATCCATCTCGTTTAGAACAAGAAATGGTATTATTAGCACAACGGGTAGATGTCGCTGAAGAACTCGATCGCTTACAAATGCATGTAAAAGAAACTTCTTCTATTTTGAAAAAAGGCGGGGCTGTAGGGCGTAAATTAGACTTTATGATGCAAGAACTTAACCGTGAGTCTAACACTCTTGCATCCAAATCGATTAATGTAGACATCACTGCTTCCGCTGTAGAATTGAAAGTATTAATTGAACAAATGCGTGAACAAATCCAAAATTTAGAGTAAGGCAAATCCATGACAACCTTAATCAATTTAACCCAATTTACGCTAATTGAAGCCACTGGTCTAGATGCAGAAAAATTCCTGCAAGGGCAATTAACCACCGATGTAACTAAATTAGCGGTGGGTGATTCCACAATCACTGCGCATTGTGATGCAAAAGGTAAAATGACCTCCATATTCCGTTTAATGCGGATAGCTGAACAGCAATTCTATTTACTGTTCAGAACTGAGCTTTTACCCTTTGCGCTGGATCAACTAAAAAAATATGCAGTTTTCTCAAAAGTGAGCTTTACGCCATTAAATGTTCAAATCGTCGGCATAATCGGTGAAAACTGCGGTGAAATTTCAGCAAATTTTAACGTCAAATTGGCTAATGCGGAACTGTTGATTAATCCAAAGGATAATCTTGAATTTAATGGCTCTGTGGTAGATTGGGATCTATTTGAAATTCAACAAGGCATGCCTATTTTGTCGGCTAAAACCCAAAGTGAATTCATTCCACAAGCAGTAAATCTTCAATGTGTAGAACATGCAATTTCTTTCCAAAAAGGCTGTTATATTGGGCAAGAAACTATTGCTCGGGCGAAATATCGTGGTGCCAATAAACGTGCAATGCATATTTTCACTGCAAAAACTGAGTTTCAGCCTGAAATTGGTAGCGAAATTGAAATGCAGTTAGCCTCTGGCTGGCGAGCAACTGGCACAATTCTAAGTGCGGTGCATTCTGCAGAAATTTTATGGCTGCAAGTGGTATTAAATCACCCATTAGAAGAAGGTCAACAATTCAGATTAACCACGGACCATTCTATACTAGAAAGACAACCTTTACCTTACGACTTAAATTAACCTTTATGCAAAAGTGCGGTCAAATTTTGGAAAAATCCACCGCACTTTTGCTATCTAATGATTGAGTTAATAGGCTGTTTGCTATATACTATATTCCCGTCTTGAATAGCTAATCATCTTTAAAATAATTTCATTCTACTCAAGTAAAGCAATATACAGTAATCCAGTTATCTTAATAATATGGATAGATATTTATTGTATTAAAGATGATTGGCTATAATTTTTTATATTCATTCCACTAGATAAATTTAGGTTTCATTATGGCTACAAATTATATTTTCGTAACAGGCGGTGTAGTTTCTTCGCTCGGTAAAGGTATTGCAGCTGCCTCTTTAGCTGCAATTTTGGAAGCACGTGGCTTAAACGTGACAATGATGAAACTTGATCCCTATATCAATGTTGATCCAGGCACAATGAGCCCAACCCAACACGGGGAAGTTTTTGTTACTCAAGATGGTGCAGAAACAGACTTAGATTTGGGTCATTATGAACGTTTTATTCGAACAAAAATGACTAAACGTAATAACTTCACAACAGGTAAAATCTATTCTGAAGTATTACGTAAAGAACGTCGTGGTGATTACCTCGGTGCAACAATCCAAGTCATTCCACATATTACCAATGAAATTAAAGCGCGTGTTATTGATGGTGCGGCAGGTCATGATGTTGCAATTATTGAAGTGGGTGGTACTGTAGGAGATATCGAATCATTACCGTTTTTAGAAGCACTTCGCCAGTTAGCCGTACAAGTAGGGCGCGAAAATACTTTATTTATGCATTTAACGCTAGTGCCTTATATTCCAACTGCTGGAGAAGTCAAAACTAAACCAACTCAACATTCTGTCAAAGAATTACTTTCTATCGGTATTCAACCAGATGTATTGATATGCCGTTCAGATCGCATGATCCCACCAAATGAGCGGGCAAAAATTGCTTTATTCTGTAATGTGCCAGAAAAAGCTGTGATCTCATTAAAAGATGTCAACTCAATCTATCAAATTCCTGCATTACTGAAATCACAAGGTCTAGATGACTTTATTTGTCAACGCTTCCATTTATCTTGCCAAGAAGCAGATCTTTCTGAATGGGAACAAGTACTTTACCGTGAAAGTAATCCAATAGGCGATGTAACTATCGGTATGGTGGGTAAATATATTGAATTACCAGATGCTTATAAATCTGTTAATGAAGCCTTAAAACATGCAGGATTAACAAATCGTTTAAGCGTTCATATTAAATATGTAGATTCTCAAGATGTAGAAACCAAAGGTGTGGAAGTCTTAAAAGGATTAGATGGTATTTTAGTTCCAGGTGGTTTTGGCTACCGTGGTGTAGAAGGTAAAATTTTAACGGCACAATATGCTCGTGAAAATAAAATCCCTTATTTAGGTATTTGCTTAGGCATGCAAACTGCCTTGATTGAATATGCACGTAATGTAGCTGGTTTAACTCAAGCAAACTCTTCAGAATTTGATAAAGCTTGTCCACAACCTGTAGTTGGTTTAATTACTGAATGGCAAGATGCAGAAGGAAATGTTGAAAAACGTTCTGACAATTCAGATTTAGGTGGCACCATGCGTTTAGGAGCTCAACAATGCCATTTAGTAGAAGGTTCATTAGCTCGTCAACTTTATGGTAAAGAAACCATTGAAGAACGTCACCGCCACCGCTATGAAGTAAACAATAAATTGCTCCCTCAAATTGAAAAAGCGGGGTTAAAAGTCACAGGTTTATCTGCAGATCGTAAATTAGTGGAAATTATTGAAGTACCTAACCATCCTTGGTTTGTTGCTTGCCAATTCCACCCAGAATTTACCTCAACCCCACGCGATGGTCACCCATTGTTTGCAGGGTTTGTGAAAGCAGCAAAGGAAAATCAAAAAAAGTAGTGATTTGATCAAAAGATCATTAAGTTTTGCAAGACAAACTACATAAATATAGATACTATATCTAAATCATATACCTATTTTAGATTAACTATAGAAGGAAAACAAAAATGGCAAAAATCGTTAAAGTCATTGGCCGTGAAATTATTGACTCACGTGGTAACCCAACTGTTGAAGCTGAAGTTCATTTAGAAGGTGGCTTCGTAGGCCTTGCAGCCGCTCCATCTGGCGCATCAACAGGATCACGTGAAGCATTAGAATTACGTGATGGCGATAAATCACGTTTTTTAGGTAAAGGTGTATTAAAAGCCGTTGATGCCGTAAATGGTCCAATCGCTCAAGCTGTAGTTGGTAAAGATGCAACTAACCAAGCTGAAATCGATCAAATTATGATTGATCTAGATGGTACAGACAATAAATCTAAATTTGGTGCAAATGCAATCTTAGCTGTATCTTTAGCAAATGCGAAAGCGGCAGCTGCATCAAAAGGCTTACCACTTTATGCTCACATCGCTGAATTAAACGGTACTCCAGGTCAATACTCAATGCCATTACCAATGATGAACATCATCAATGGTGGTGAACATGCTGATAACAACGTTGATATTCAAGAATTCATGATCCAACCAGTTGGCGCAAAAACTTTACGTGAAGCATTACGTATTGGTGCAGAAGTATTCCACAACCTTGCTAAAGTATTAAAATCTAAAGGCTTAAGCACAGCTGTTGGTGATGAAGGTGGTTTTGCACCTAACTTAGAATCAAATGCAGCAGCCCTTGCTTGTATTAAAGAAGCTGTTGAAAAAGCAGGTTATGTGTTAGGTAAAGATGTGACTTTAGCAATGGACTGTGCATCTTCTGAATTCTATAACAAAGACAACGGTTTATACGAAATGAAAGGTGAAGGTAAATCATTCACTTCTCAAGAATTTACTCACTACCTTGAAGGTTTATGCAAAGAATACCCAATCGTGTCTATCGAAGATGGTCAAGACGAATCAGACTGGGAAGGTTTTGCATACCAAACTAAAGTGTTAGGTGACAAAGTTCAATTAGTGGGCGATGATTTATTCGTAACTAACACCAAAATCTTAAAAGAAGGTATCGAAAAAGGTATCGCAAACTCAATCTTAATCAAATTCAACCAAATCGGTTCATTAACTGAAACTTTAGCTGCAATTAAAATGGCTAAAGATGCTGGTTACACCGCAGTTATTTCACACCGCTCAGGTGAAACTGAAGATGCAACTATCGCAGATTTAGCAGTGGGTACCGCAGCAGGTCAAATCAAAACTGGTTCTATGAGCCGTTCAGACCGTATTGCGAAATACAACCAATTAATCCGTATCGAAGAAGCATTAGGTGACAAAGCACCATTCTTAGGTCGTAAAGCGATTAAAGGTCAAGCATAGTTGCTGATTAAAATTTTCTAAAATCGAACCGCACTTACAAAGTGCGGTTTTTTTCTACTAGAAATTACAAATATGAATGAACAATTACTCCATGAGCCTTGGCTCACATGGGCAATGCAAATCCAAGCGATTGCACAAAATGGGTTGACTTATTGTAAAAATGTGTATGACATTGAACGTTATGAACAGTTGCGTGATATTGCGGCGAAGATGTTGAGTTATAAAACGGCAATTCCGAAAGATAAAGTGAAACAATTATTTTGCCATGAGCAGGGCTATCAAACCCCGAAAATAGATACCCGTGCAGCAATTTTTAAAGATGATAAGATTTTGTTAGTGCAGGAATCTAATGGGCTTTGGTCATTGCCTGGTGGTTGGTGTGATGTACTAGAAAGCATTAATTCAAATACCATAAAAGAAACGCGTGAAGAAGCGGGGCTTGATGTAGTACCACAATTTATTATTGCAATTCATGATCAACATAAACGCAATTATCCTATAAGTTCGCGAATCTTTTTGCATAAAATCGAAATTTATTTTGCATAAAT
>NZ_AJSX01000046.1 GCF_000262245.1 Pasteurella bettyae CCUG 2042 | reverse complement strand
GAAAATTTCAACCGCACTTTCCTTAGTAATTTAACTGAGTTAAAAAGCTATTAAGCTGTAAATAACGCTTTCATTTTATCTACTAATGATGCCTTTAATTCACCATTTTCTTCACGGCTAGCAAAGATCTTAAACATGGCATCGCCCTGTTTATTAATAAAATTAATTGCCACTGTACGTTTATTCATAAAATAGCGATCAACTAAATAAATCGTTTTACAATTTACATATCGATAATGTCCATGCAATCCACCATTTTCATGATGTTCCATATTGTAATAACCTCTCGCAATTTCACCATGAGGCAATTTTCCAGTGACTTCAATCACTGCATCAGGCGTATGTGCAATAAACACAACAGCTTCATCCCAACTTGCAATTGTCTGCATAATTTCTACAAAACGTTCACCATCCATAGGTATTGCCATATTTTGCGGTAAACAGGATAAAATATCCTCATAAGAACAATCATATTTATGTGCTAGCATTTCTAATACATGATCATTCTTATTCGCCAATATAGAGGTTAATTCTGTTCGTTGTTGTTCTGTTAATGACATAAAAATCCTTATTGTGAGTCCGTTAATGAAAGCATTAAAGTGCGAATAATAGTCGGAGACCAATATTTCCCACTTGTTGTTAAATGAGCGATCCCTTGTGAATCAATAGAAAGCAGAGATTCATTTTGCCAGTTTTCTAAAAGTTGCGCTATCACTTGATTATTTAGAAATAATTTTGTATCAAGCCAACCAATTTCAGTAGAAAATTGTAACTGACTAAATAAATCTTTTTTAGCACTATGATAACCTAAATAAGAAATATTTTTGTGATCTTTAGACGTTGCTAAATAGCTTTGTAAATCGCCTTGAACTTGATAATTAAAGCCAGCAAAGCTTCCACCTGCACCAGAACCAAATGCTAGACAAGGCATATTAGATTTTACTTTACTATTATAATAATTACGTTCTCCTCGGTCAGGAAAAGCAAAGTGATTATTGCTCACTTGTTTCCAACCTCGTTGCTGTAATTCTGTAACCGCATAAGCATAATGATAAGCTTGCATTTCTAATCCAACGGGAGGTGCAATGGTACCATGTTTAATCAATTTATTAATAGGTAAAAATGGATAGCAATTAAATGCATAAGTATCTACCCCCGATAGCGGCAAACTTGTGGCAATTTCAATATCCTTCTCCCAAATTTCATCAGTTTGCTCAGGCAAACCAAAAATTAAGTCGGCAACCACCGTAGCATCTAATTGGCATAATTGAGTTAAATATTCATAAGCTTGCTCACCACTATGACGACGCCCTAAACGTTTACGAATAGGTGAATTGAATGTTTGAATACCAATAGAAATACGATTAACACCAGCTTCAATACTTGCCTGTGCTTTTTCTAAATCAAAGTGGCTAATTCGTCCCTCTAAAGTAAACTCGCAATCATCAGCTAAAGGCAAATATTGGTAACAAGCACGAATTAATCTCGTAAGATTAGCAGTATCTAAAGCCGTTGGTGTGCCACCACCAAAATAAACCGCTTTGATTTTTCCTTTATCTTGTCTAATCTCTGCCTCATAAGCTAATTCTTGAATCACTTTATCTACATATCCAGTCCCTTGATCTTCTTTCCACGCATTTCGGTAAAACCCACAAAATACACAATGGCTAATACAAAAAGGAATATGCACATAAGCTAATCCGTCTTGATTTAATGAATCAACAACAGCCTCTCGCCAAATGCTTTCCCATTGTTCTTCTGGTGCGTCAATCCCACCCCAAATAGGCATTAACGCAGAACGTTGAGGAAAAGCAGAAGGTGCGACTAAATTTGCTCCCCACACTTTATTATGAATCATATAAAATTATCCTTTACAACAAAATGGAAACGAAAAAGTCGTTTCCAATAATATTTATCGTTTTCTTAGAAACGAATTTCTGCACCCACAGTATAAGTACGGCCTCTAGCACTATTAGTGAAACGATAAGTGTCTGTTTCCGTATCGTAATCTTCAGATGTTGAAGAATTATAAGCATTTAATGCATCTAAATAGTTACGATTCATTAAATTTTGAATACCTGCTTTTAAGCTAATATTTTTATTAATTTTATAATTCGCATAGAGATCAATAATAACTGGAATATTTGGTAAATCATCAAACATTAAATTACCATCATCATCCATATCAAGTCCTACACGTTTTGCTTTTCCGGTATATTTAAAAATACTAGATAAGGTTAATTTTTTATCTAATAAATGTGTACCTAATTCTACGGTTGCATAATCTTTTGGTAATTGTGTATAAGATTCAGAACCAAAGCCATAATAAATCATAGCTGCTTTTGAGGTTGGTGCAGTGCTTGCACTTCTAGTATAAGTCATATTACTAAAGAAATAATCTGACTCATAAGACATTTCTACTTCCCAGCCTTTATCTTTCACCATCTCTGGCGAATTTAAATAAATTTGAGCATGAACACTATCCACTGAATCATTTACATTAGTACAAACTGAACTACCACAGCCATAATAAGACATATTAAAAATATAGTCTTTAATATGAGAATTGAAGTACACCACTTTCATACCAAATAAATCATTATCTAATAACAAATTATCTTTATTTATATTGAAACCAATTTCGTAAGTTTTCGCTGTTTCTGGTTTTAAATATGGGTTCACGGATAAACCATTACGGCTAGTATTAAACATTTCCTGAACATTAGGCGCACGAGCAGTTTCGCTATAACTTACGAAAGGTTGTAGCCAATCAGTCACTTGTAAAGATAATGTTACTGAAGGATTTACTTTAGTATATTTACGATCAATATTCATTGCTCCAGCTGGCATACAATACACTGCATCATCTGAATCACAAGCAGGTTTATAACCTTTTAAGTTATAACGTGAGTAAGTAAGCCCAGCATTTAAGGTCAAGATGTCATAGTTAAATTCAGAATCTAAATATAATGAATTAATGTTCTGTTTACCCGCTGGTCCAAAGGCTGCATTAGCAATCGCACCAGAGTCATTATTTTTTTCAGGAATGCCCCGTTCATATTTATTACGATAGATATTACCACCATAGGTAACTGAACCATTAAAATCACCTAATTCAAAACGGCTTGTATTTTTTAAATCAAAGGTAATAAACTTATTTTGTGTAGTGGCATCTTCTAAGGTCCATAACTTAGCATTATCGGTATACACTTGTTCTGTGACTGTTTTAGCCGCTAAAAAAGACAAATCTACCCATTTTGAATCTGGGTTATATTTCGCTTCAAATGAATGAGTTTTACTATCAATATCTCGACCAACAATACTGTTGTTATAGCGACGACTAGAAAGCTTAAATTCCGTATCTTTATTAGGTTTGACTGCTAATTTTGCTAAATAAGATTCAGGATGTTGCTTTAATCCTTGCATATATCCAGAATCTGAAGCATGGCTACCATCACCTCGACGATAATTTTGATCTAAAGAACTTTTACTACCAGCAACTAAAGCACTTATAGAGCCTGATTCAAGTAAACCTGTTTTGCCAGCTAAAGCAATCATCCCATTTTTACCTAAATCGTTATTGCCATAATTTAAACGAGTTAATACGCCCACCTTATTAGCATCTAAAATGACATCTTCCGCATCAATTGTTTTGAAATCAGCACTTCCCATTAATGAATTAATGCCAGCAGAACCATTGCCATGTCCTTTTGAAATATCTACTCGAGTAAGAAAGTTTTGATCAATTAATGCAGAAAATTGACTCATCGGCCCATTGCCTTCGCTATGGAATTTTCCACCGCCATTAGCAGATGTTCCTAATTGTGTTTGCGGAACACCATCAATCATCGTATTTACTCTGCCAAGCCCTGTCATACTACGAATATTGACACTCACACCACCTTGACCAGGATCCATTTGAGTATAGGCGCCTGATGTTGAACGAACAATGCTATCCAAATTTTGCATTGCATTCACATTAATTGCACGTGAAGTCACTGCTGAAGGTTTTGTATAAGAGTTAAAATTAGGATTTTTGCCACCTTCATCAGAGACAACAATAGTATCTAATTGTGTTGTGTTGTGTTGTGTTGTGTTGTGTTGTGTTGTGTTACTATCATCAGCTTGTGAATGAAGTGAAATCCCTGTCAATAACATGCCTAGTAATGTCTTTGTAATAAGATTGAGCTTAGTCATATATATCCTTAAGTTAATGCAAAATGACAATCAAAAAATTACTTGATAAGCCAAATATAATCGGCTTCAGTAGAGGTAATATTCTCTTGTTGACTCATGATCATTAACACTGAAATATTGTTGTTAATGCCATAATCAGCAAGGTGAATAGGAACGCCAATATCCTTTCTTACATGATGGTTACCAGCGATAAGTGCGGTTGGTTTTTGAGAAGTTTTAAACAATTTTTCAGCCATTCTACGATCACGAAATTGCTGAACCATGATCATTTTATTAATATCAGAAAGGTTAGCATGGCTGACTGAATGCATTAATTGTGCAATTTTATCTTGCACCTCTTGTGAAATAGAACGATTTCCCTTTAATGGTTCTGCACCGTTTAATATGGTATTCACTTCAGATTGCGTTAAATTAGCAGCAATAACTTTGTTAGGTGACTTTAATCGATTAATAATTAAATCCTTATACATATTCCAATCCCATTTAGTCCATTGAATAGACTGTTTAATCTCTGATTCTGAAATAGAATTAGCATTTTTTAATTGGGATTGTGTTTGTGTAATGGATTGCTGCTGTGAAACATTTAACATTTCAAAAACAACTGAGTCTAACGGACGAGCATGATCTATTTGTTCTAAAATATATTGCTCTAATTGATGATGTACTTTTTGATCATGTTCTTCGCCAATCAAAATATAATCTTGGTGAGATAAGCGAGAAATTAACTCAGACACACTAATTTCTTGATTATTTTTCAAATCAATAACTGTACCCAGTTGAGTAATTTTTTGTGAATCTAATAATGGAGTTGAGCAAGCCGCCAAGAAAAAGGAAAAAATAAAAACAAATAATTTATTAGAATACATAACTTACAATTAAAATTGATAATAATTTTTATTGCTGATTATATACTTTATTAAGTATAAAGCAATAAAAAACGGCAAATTATTGCTAACTTGCCGCTTTCTTAATTAATTATGTTTTATTAAATGGAGGTATCTAATACAGGAAAAGATTTAACTAAATCATCTAAGGCTTTCATTTGACTTACAAAACCTTCTAATACCGATAATGGCAATGCCGAAGGTCCATCACATTTTGCATGATTTGGATCAGGATGGGCTTCTAAGAACAAACCTGCAAGCCCTACCGCTAAACCTGAGCGTGCTAATTCCGTTACTTGATCACGACGACCACCAGAAGCCGCACCAAATGGATCTCGGCATTGCAATGAATGAGTTACATCGAAAATAACAGGGCTTCCTTTGGATACTTTTTTCATAATACCAAAACCGAGCATATCTACGACTAAATTATCATAACCAAAGTTCGAACCTCGATCACATAAAATCACCTTATCATTACCACATTCAGCAATTTTTTCCACTATATTACCCATTTGACCAGGGCTTAAGAATTGTGGTTTTTTCACATTGATCACCGCACCTGTATGAGCCATCGCTTCCACTAAATCCGTTTGACGTGCTAAAAAAGCAGGCAATTGAATGATATCTGCCACTTCGGCGACAGGTTTGCATTGATAAATTTCATGTACATCAGTAATAACTTTTACACCAAACGTTGTTTTTAATTCTTGGAAGATTTTTAAACCTTCCTCCATACCTGGTCCTCGATAAGAATGAATTGAAGATCGGTTGGCTTTATCAAAGGAGGCTTTAAAAACATAAGGCACACCTAATTTATTTGTCACTTCAACATATTTTTCACAAACTTGCATCGCTAAATCGCGACTTTCAAGTACATTCATACCACCAAATAACACGAATGGTTTGTCATTTGCAATTTCAATATCACCTAGACGAATCATTTTATTTTGCATAAGTTAAATTCCTTTAATGGATTTCATGATAATTTTGCTTTAATTCCGCCATTTGTGCAGTAAGCAAAAGTGTTGTGGGATCTTGTGGGCATTGATCAATAAAATATTGCAAATCCTCTGATGCTGCGTGATAACACCCCATTTGAGCAAGCACTAAACCACGATCTCGAATTTCATAAGGATCCTCTGGATTGTAACGTAACAACACATCGATAAATTTATAAGCTTGATCATTATGATTTTCACGAATCAGGGCATTTTTAGCTAACTGTCTAAAGCGATTTAGTAACTCTCTTGTTTCTGCTGGCACCAATTCCTCTTCGCTTAATTCATAACCAAAGCCAAAGGCACCTTCATATAGTTTCTGTAAAAAGTCTTGTGATACATAATGTCCATTCCAAGGATCAATAAAAGCAACTTCATCACCGACTTCAGCTCTCAAAATCAGTTGAGTAGGAAAATTCACGGGATACAAAGGCAAATTTAAACTATCTGCAAGGTAAAGCAAAATTGCCCCTAAACTAACAGGCATCCCTTTACGAGTTTCTAATACATCTAAAAGGTATAAATTGTCTGATTCGAAATAATGCTCAGGATCGCAATAAAATCCCCAATCGCCATAAAATAGCTGTAACAACTGATGAATACGGACTTTATCATCTCCTTGAGGTGAAATAGTCCGTCTTGCTTTACGTACTAAGCTCCCCATTAGTGAACGAATTCGACCTAATTCTTCCCCTTCATCGTCAGAAGTGATTAGGTAAAAAGAGGTCATTTCATCATATAAAGCTTTTTGATAATACTTCATTTATTTATTCCAACAAGCAATTGTTATTCTTTCATTGTCGCCATAATCTTTTAGCGTTGCAATTGATTCCCAAGGGTTTTGTGACAATTCTGCAAAAATTGACCGCACTTTTTCACCCTGTTGCCAACCATGCTCCAACATTAACCACCCTTGTGGTTTTAAATAAAGTGGTGCATTTTCAATAATATGGCGTAAATCTGCATAGCCTTCTTGCTCCGCAACCAAGGCTGTCAGTGGTTCAAAACGTACATCCCCATTTTGTAAATGTTTATCTTGAGGAGCAATATAAGGCGGATTACTTACTATGATGTCAAATTGCTGATTTTCAAGTTGTTGAAACCAATTACTTTGTAAAAAGTTGACATGAGCAATATGATTACGTTGTGCATTCCGTTGTGCTAATGCCACAGCATTCGCCATAATATCTGTACCAATAACCTCTAAGCCTAGTTGATATTGTTCAACGATAGGAGTTAATTCCTTTGCTAATGCTAAAGCAATAGCTCCTGTTCCCGTCCCTAGATCTAGTACACGAAAATTTTTTAAATTTTTACCGCACTTTTGAATTTTTAACATAGCTAATTCAAAAGCTTTTTCCACTAAGATTTCAGTATCAGGACGAGGAATTAAGGTATCCTGTGAAACCCATAATGGCATAGACCAAAATTCTTTTTCACCAAGAATATAGGCGATAGGTTCACCTTGCAGACGACGATCTAAAAGTGCGGTCAATTTTTCTAACATTTCATCAGATAATATAGTTTCACCGAATGCCATAATGCTAGCTTTTGACCGTTTTGTCACAAACTGCAATAACACTAAAGCATCAAGCTTTACATTTTCGGTAAGATTATACTGTTTTAATTGTTTCTGTGCGAAGCTTAACCATTGTTCATAATTCATTAGTTTATTTTCACCACAATCGTCTTCATAATAATATCAATTAATGAACGGCTTTTCTTATTGACAACAGTAAGTTGAATGTTTTGACTCAGAAGATTCTGATTATTTTCATTAGGATTTTCAACTAACATTCTATTTCCTTAAAAATTAGGACGCCATCAGGCGCCCATCTTTTTATATTAATTTTGTTCAGACAATGCTGCCAATTGATCTGCTTGATATTCAGTAATAATAGGTTGAATTAATTCATCAATTTTTCCATTCATCACTTCATCTAAACGATAAACGGTTAAATTAATACGATGATCCGTCACTCGACCTTGCGGATAATTATAGGTACGAATTTTATCTGAACGATCACCTGAACCTAATAAATTACGGCGTGTAGTTGCTTGCTCTGCTGCTAATTTATCTTGCTCTGCTTGTACTAAACGGGAAGCTAATACAGCCATTGCTTTCGCTTTATTCTTATGCTGTGAACGCTCATCCTGACATTCTACTACCATGCCTGTCGGAATATGGGTAATACGTACCGCTGAGTCAGTTTTATTGATATGCTGACCACCTGCACCTGATGCACGATAAGTATCAATCCGTAAATCTGCTGGATTAATTTCAGGCATTTCGCTTTCTGGTAATTCTGGCATCACTGCAACAGTACAGGCTGAAGTATGAATACGACCTTGTGATTCGGTTTTAGGTACACGTTGTACTCGGTGACCACCAGATTCAAATTTAAGTTGTCCATAAACTGTATCACCCGTGACTAAAGCAATAATTTCTTTATAGCCACCTTGTTCACTTTCATTTTCGCTTAATACTTCAACACGCCATCCTTTCATTTCTGCATATCGGCTGTACATACGAAATAAATCACCTGCAAAAATACCTGCCTCATCACCACCTGTGCCTGCACGGATTTCTAAATAGGCATTGTATTCATCATTGGGATCTCGGGGTAATAACAAGATTTGTAAATGTTGATCCACTTCTTCTAATTCAGTTTTTGACTCTTCAATTTCCATTTGAGCCATTTCTTTCATTTCAGGATCATCAAGAAGTAATTCAGCCTCTTCAATATTTGAATTTAATTGTTTCCAACGTGCAAAGGTTTTCACCACTTCTTCTAATTGAGAGTATTCTTTTGAGTATGCACGGAATTTATCTTGATCACTAATAGTTGCAGGGTCACCTAATAATGCCTCTAATTCTTCATAGCGTTCATTTAAACTATCTAATTTTGTAATAATGCTGGGTTTCATTGATTAACCTTAAAAAATAAGCAATAAAAAATTATTATATTTTAGCATAAAAAATTACAATTTGGGTGAAGTTTAGATGTTTTTAGCATCAATTAACAAAATTAGATTAATGAAGTATTAGCGCTGAAAAGTGCGGTAGAATTTGGAAAAATTTTATTACTATGTTCCAACTTCCCCCTTATTAAAAAATAGTGAATTTAGAACATAAAAATTGCCTATTAGATAACTCTAATAGGCGATAAATTTTAATAAGAAATTAATAAATAAGCGCTTGAATTAAAAGGCTGAGGTATCTTGGAATAATCCAACTTTTAAATCAGTAGCAGTATAAATAACTCGTCCATCCACTTCCACTTCACCATCTGCCAATCCCATTACTAATTTACGATTGATGATTCGTTTAAAGTGAATACGATAAATCACTTTACTGGCTGTAGGTAAAATTTGTCCTGTAAATTTCACTTCACCTACACCAAGTGCACGACCTTTACCTTCACCGCCAAGCCAGCCTAAATAAAAGCCAACTAACTGCCACATTGCATCTAAACCTAAACAACCAGGCATCACAGGATCATTAATAAAGTGACAATCGAAGAAGAATAAATCAGGTTTAATATCCAATTCTGCTTCTATATAGCCTTTATCAAAATTACCACCAGTTTCCTTTACTTCAACAATACGATTCATCATTAACATACTTGGTGCCGGGAGCTGAGGACCTTTCGGACCAAATAATTCACCACGCCCTGAAGCTAATAAATCCTCATAGCTATATGAATGTTTTTTAATTGGAGTACATGTGTTAGTCATTCAAAACTTCCTTTGATTACCGGTTAATTTAAATAAGCCAGATTAAGCTTATATTTTGGGAAATTATATCAATAGTAAAGAAACTTTAAAATAGCTAACAAGTGTTCGCTATACCTGGTTAAACCAGTTGGTTTTTGAATGTTTAAAATGAACTTTTTAATACTAAAAAAGGCAAACAAGCATAATGCTCATTTGCCTTTGTGATCAATAAATTAGTTATTTTCGACCGAGTAAAAAACTTAATAATCCTCGGCTATGATGCTCTGCTCGCTGTTCAATACGTTGAGCAATTAAGCGTGATATAGGTAGATTTTGTTGGGTATAATTTTTATCTTCTTCTATTAAATCTCGATTAAATAAAATTTCACAAGCTTGATAAACATCTTCTACTACCCAAATAAAAAATTGTTTATTTTTAACAGCCGTCACAACCTCTTGTGAAAGGCTTAATTGATGTATCACTGCGGTAGGAATAATAACGCCTTGTTCTCCCGTTAGCCCCCGCTTCTCACAGATAGCAAAGAAGCCTTCAATTTTATCATTAACACCACCTACTGCATGCACCAAACCAAGTTGGTCAATAGTCCCTGTAACGGCAATAGACTGAGGAAGTGGTAAATCAGATAATGCACTAGTTAATGCACAAAATGCTGCAAGTGATGCACTATCACCATCAATTTCCGAATAAGATTGCTCAAATACTAATGAAGCTGAAAATGGTAATTGCGATGGAAGTTCTAAAATATTAGCTAAACAGCTTTCAACAATCATCATGCCTTTGCCATGAATATTGCCAGCTAATTCACTTTTACGATCCACATCAATAATTTCACCATCGCCATATTGCACAATACAACTAATACGAGAAGGCTCACCAAATGATGTCGGAGTGCCTTGATATTCTATGACAGAAAGCCCATTAATCTGTCCAACAGCTTCGCCATCTGTTGGAATATATACTTGCTCATGCCAAATATCATCGTAAGTTCTCTCACGTAAGAAACTCTGTTGCATTTGTTTTTGTTGGAAAATTTCTTCAAATTCCACCGCACTTAATGTTTCTGATTGTCGAAATAAAGTGGCTTGAGCTAACAATGTTTTGAGTTTTAGAGGAGAAATATTAATTAATGTTCGATCTTCACTGTCTCGCACTAAAAGCTGGTATAAGCGATTAAGCCCTTGTTCACTCAATGATGGGAAACCAGCTTGTTTAGCCATAGAATTAACATATTGAGCCCATTGAATCTGTTGGCTTTTCTCTTCAACTGAAAAATAACTTTCTAGCTCAGAATAATCAGATAATGCAAAAAGCTCTTCATCTAATTCTGAAAATGCCGCTAACTCATCACGAGAACCAAGTAATATCACTTTCAGATCAATTGGATAGCTTGGGATATCACAAGGCAAAGGTTTAAATGGATGGGTTGAATACCAATCAAAACGATGGCTAGTAAGAATTTGTTTTAAGCGTGGCCACAACTCAAATTGAGCTAATAACCCTGCTACTGATAAAATCAACACTCCGCCATTTACTTGATGGATAAGTCCTTTATTCAACTGAATATCTTTTGAAATAGCATGAACTTGCAGAGAACCGAATAATTTATTTTCATCAAAATAAAGTGCTGATGCTACTGTTTGTGTCGCTGCAAAATTATCATTAATAGACTGAGCTGGCTCCACAGAGATCCGTGCAAAAGAAAAGCTATCTGCTTGTTCAATAATATAATTAGCACCTATCACCTGTTCTCTTGCTGGCAATATACTTTCTATATATTGTGTAAGTAGCGGAGCATACTCTGACTGATCATCTGCCTTCAAAACTAATAAACTGCGGTATGAATTTTGTAAAAATTGTTGAATCGCAGTTTTAGCACGGCATTGTAAATCAAAAAATGATACAGGTTGAGTAGTTAAATCGGTAAGATCTAATGTAGGGATTAAATCTTTCCAGTTTAAAATTTGTTCAGATGATAAAGATAAATTCACTGGTTCTCTCTTGCTTTCGTTATTAACGGATCGCCATTATTACATAATGGCAAAAATTTATCTTCATCAACTTTATTTTTTACAGAAATTTCGCTAGAAAAATCACTTTAAAACTCGTATATTATATTTCAGTTACATCGTCACTTATAAATGAGAAAATCCAATGAAATATCAAAAACTCGAAAATCAAGAAACCCATTGGAAATGGTTATATTTGACCAAGAAAAATCGTGAAGGGGAAAATATTACACGTTACGAAGAGCGAAGCTTACAAGAAAGCAAAGCATTAGATCTCGTTAATAGCCGAAATCATCCCGAAAAAATTGAAGAATGGATTACAAACCATATGGCCCAATCACTTGTGATTAAACTGGATCAAGCGATTCGAGCAAGACGTAAACGTTTCTTCAATGCGGAAAAACAATCCACTAAGAAAAAATCTATTGATTTAGAATATGCGGTATGGTTGCGTTTATCTAAATATTCCAAAAAAATGAAAATGACATTATCCGAAACCATCACATATATGATTGACGAAAGAGAAAGTAAAGCCTCTTATGAATCTCAAATGTCAGCAATGAAAGCTGGCTTAAAAGATTTATTAGGGCATAAATAAGCCGTTCTAATAAGATAAAAGTCGCCATATTTTACTCAATAAGGCGACTTTTTAATATGTTGAGTTAGTCGATAAGCCGAGTTCTGTCGTGGACAATCATTCCTCTAGACGTACATTCGCATGCACGTTCAAGCAACCTACCCGAACTCTGAGCGGGCACACCCATTGAGTTCCTATTTGGTCTTGCTACGAGTGGAGTTTACCATGCCGTGAAATGTTACCACTCACGCGGTGTGCTCTTACCACACCCTTTCACCCTTACCAGCCTAAACTGGCGGTCTGCTCTCTGTTGCACTAGTCGTAGACTCACGTCTCCCAGACGTTATCTGGCACTCTGCCCTATGTAGCTCGGACTTTCCTCTCGTTCACTTGTCCCACTTATCACCTATTTAGGCATACCTTACGGTCTTAAGGGCTTCAATAAACCAGCGATTGTCTAACCAACTCGCTGGTAATTATACCTTAATTTACATAAATAATATAGAGATAAATATGAAGTTAGGCTACAATTGCCAGCAAAGTTAAACCGAAAAGGAAAAGATATGATGGATTATTTACAAGATGCTAGAAATACGCTGGAAACAGAAGAAAAGGCATTATCTGAGCTTAGACTTAGACTTGATAAATCATTCAATGATGTTGTTGACCTTATTTTAAATTGTGAGGGTCGTCTTGTTATTGGTGGTATAGGTAAGTCGGGATTAATTGGTCGTAAAATGGTGGCAACCTTTGCTTCCACTGGAACTCCCAGCTTTTTCCTTCATCCCACAGAAGCCTTTCATGGTGATCTCGGGATGCTAAAACCCATTGATATTGTGATGCTTATCTCTTATAGTGGTGAAAGTGATGATGTCAATAAATTAATCCCAAGCCTTAAAAACTTTGGTAATAAAATCATTGCATTAACAGGTAACCGCAATTCTACTTTAGCCAAACATGCTGATTACCTATTAGATATTTCAGTAAAACGTGAAGCTTGCCCAAATAACCTTGCCCCAACCACATCTACACTGGTAACCTTAGCTTTAGGTGATGCATTAGCAGTTGCCTTAATCAATGCTCGCCACTTCCAAGCAACTGATTTTGCTAAATTCCATCCTGGTGGTAGCCTTGGTCGTCGATTACTAACAAGAGTAAAAGATCAAATGCAAACTAAACTCCCTATTATTGCACCTAATACATCATTTACAGAATGTTTGACCGTGATGAATGAAGGTCGTATGGGGGTTGCATTAGTGATGGAAAATGAAACCTTAAAAGGGATTATTACTGATGGTGATATTCGTCGAGCATTAACCGCCAATGGTACAGAAACGTTAAATAAATCAGCTCAACAGTTAATGACCCTGAATCCAAAAACCATCAATGAAAATACATTTATTGGTCAAGCAGAAGACTTTATGAAACAAAATCGTATTCATTCATTAGTCGTATTAAACGATGATAATAAAGTTGTTGGTATAGTAGAATTCTCAAGTTAATTAAACAATACATATGAAAGAAAAGCTTAAAAAGATCAAATTTGTTATTACGGATGTTGATGGTGTATTAACTGATGGTTTAATGCACTATGATGTAAATGGTGAAGCCATTAAAAGTTTTCATGTCCGAGATGGTTTAGGGATAAAAATGCTGATGGAAAATGGTATTGATGTAGCTGTTTTATCTGGCAGAGATTCTCCTATTTTACGTAAACGGATTTCAGATCTTGGTATTAAACTAGCCATTTTAGGCAAACTCGAAAAAGAAACAGCCTGCTATGAATTAATTAAACAAGCCGCTGTAACCGCCGAAGAAACGGCTTATATTGGTGATGATACCGTTGACCTACCTGCTTTTGCAATTTGTGGTCTATCATTTGCTGTTGGCGATGCAGAAAACTATATCAAAGATTGTGCGGATATAGTATTAACACATAACGGCGGGAAAGGTGCATTTCGTGAAGTTTCTGATATGATCCTAGCTGCACAAGGAAAATCAGAAGTTTTTAATTCTGCTCAAGGCTTTTTAAAAATTGTTTCAGATAAAATGAGCCAATAACACCTCCCTCTTAATAAAAAAATGCCAGATATCTTATATAAAGAGCTGGCATTTTATCTATGATAATTTCTAATAAAAACTAAATTTCATTACATTCTAACCAAGGAATTGTATTTTTATAATAAATTGAGCTACGTCCACCCGCACTTAAATTTACATAACCACCTTGGATTTGATGATATGATCGATAACGAACTTCAAAACGATTTCCTTCTGGGTTTAAGGTAATATTTTCAAGATGATCGAAAGGCTCTACTTTGCCTCCATCCAACTGGAAATAAAAACCAAAATTATCTTTCATACGACTTTCCCTTGATAGTGGAAAATAAGTGATTAAAGAGGATGTTGAAGCTGTTTCAAAATTCTTACAAACGTAATTATATTTTTTATAATTAGTTACATTATTCAGTTCTGCCTGGCTAATATTATCTTTCAAATATCCAACTTTTCCTGATTGATTATTTTGAGAACCAGTACAAGAAAATAATCCCACTAATGCCGATGTTAATAAAATAAGTTTAAGTTTATTCATAATATAAAGTTCCAATTCTATTTGTTTAATTAAAATTATCTAACCCATATTGGTATAACGTATTTTTTTTATAACCATATAGTTCAGAAACAATAGCCGCTGCTCTTTTAAGCGGTAATTCTTTAGAGAGTAGTTCTAACGCTTTAACAGCTAAAGGCTCAATGTTATTTTGCTCTTCTATTTTAACTTTACCTTCAATAATCAACACCATCTCACCTTTCGTTCTGTTAGCATCTTCAGATAACCATTGGCGTAGATTAGTGACATTGTCCCCTGTAATTGTTTCCCAAGTCTTAGTAATTTCTCTAGCAAGCACAATATAACGATCTTCCCCTAGCACCGCTTCAATATCTGCTAAGGTCTCTAAAATACGGTGAGTACTTTCATAAAAAATCAAGGTTCTTTCTTCTTCTGCAATACTTTGTAGTTTATCTTTACGAGCCTTAGTTTTAGCAGGTAAAAAACCTTCAAAACAAAAACGATCTGAAGCAATTCCTGAAGCACAAAGTGCAGTAATCGCGGCACAGGCTCCTGGTAAAGGAACCACTTTAATTCCAGCTTGACGAGCATTACGCACCACATGAAATCCTGGATCACTAATTAAAGGTGTTCCTGCATCAGAAATTAAAGCAATATTCATACCTTGTTTCAATTTTTCAACTAATGCATCAGCTTTTTGTTGTTCATTGTGATCATGTAAAGCATAAAATGTTTTTTTTATGCCATAATGACTCAATAATAATCCACTATGACGAGTATCTTCAGCAGCAATTAAATCTACTTGAGCAAAAATATCTAATGCTCGTTGAGTAATATCTTGTAAATTACCAATTGGCGTGGCAACAATGTATAAAATTCCAGATAAATTATTCATTTTGTTTATTCTTTTATTTGATTTTAATGTTTGAGAGAAGTAAGATCGCTCGTATTCTTTTAGAAACGGAGTAACTATGACTATTCTATTACAACGCACCAAATTTAAAAAACGTTTAATGCCATTTTTATTTCCAGTATTACTTGCTGGATGTACAAATTTATTTGGCAGTAACTTTCAAGATGTTTTAAAAAATGATGCGAATGCTAGTTCTGATTTTTATATGAATAAAATAGAACAAACTCAAGATGTTTCAGATAAACAAACTTATAAACTTCTTGCAGCTCGTGTTCTTGTGACAGAAAACAAACTCGCACAAGCAGAAGCTCTATTATCTGAATTAGCTGAGCTTACCCCAGAACAACAATTAGATAAATCTATTCTTGATGCTCTAATTTCAGCGGTAAAACGTGATAATGATAAAGCCACAGCCCAATTGTCACCAATTCAAATTTCACTATTAAGCCAATCTCAGAAGGCTCGTTATTATGAAGTTAAAGCACGTATCGCTGAGAATAAAGTAGAAATTATTGAAGCTGTAAAAGCTCGTATCCAAATGGATGCAGCGTTAACTGATGTTCAACGTAAACAAGAGAATATTGATAAAACTTGGGCTTTATTACGCAGTGCTAATAAAACACTAATTAACTCAACTCCAGCTGAAGGTAATGTCGCTTTAGCAGGATGGTTAGATTTAGCTAAAGCTTATAATAATAATTTAAGTCAACCTACTCAATTAGCTCAAGCATTACAAACATGGAAAACAACTTATCCAAATCATAGTGCAGCATATTTATTCCCTACTGAATTAAAAAGCCTTTCTAATTTTACTCAAACAAAAGTAAATAAAATGGCATTATTGCTACCATTAAGTGGTAATGCTTCTATTTTAGGAACTACCATTAAATCAGGTTTTGATAGTGCCCGTGGTTCATACTCCTCATTACAAGTTGAGGTTATTGATACCATGGCTAAACCTGTTGTTGATGCTGTTGCTCAAGCGAAACAAAATGGTAGCAATGTTATCGTCGGTCCACTACTCAAAGATAACTTGGATATGATTTTAAATAATCCTTCATCAATTCAAGGTATGAGTGTTTTAGCATTAAATTCAACGGCTAACTCACGAGCAGTAGATAAAATGTGTTATTACGGCTTAGCACCAGAAGATGAAGCTGAAGCAGCAGCAACAAGAATGTGGAATGATGGTATTCGCAAACCGATTGTCGTAGTCCCTCAAAGTGACTTAGGTCAAAGAACAGCTTCTGCATTTAATATTCGCTGGCAACAATTAGCTTCAACGGATGCAGATATTCGTTACTATAACCAAGCTGACGATGCTTCCTATAGCTTAACTGCGGATCCTACCAAGAATGAAGCTATTTATATTGTAGTAACCAACAGTGAAAATTTAATGACTATTAAATCGGCACTTGATAATGCAAGTTCAAAAGCAAAAATTTATACAAATTCTCGCAGTAACTCATCTAATAATGCTTCAGAATTTCGTTTAGCTATGGAAAATGTTATCTTTAGTGATATTCCATTCTTTAAAGAACTTGATAGTCCTCAATATAAAAAAATTGAAGCTGCAACAGGCGGTGATTATTCATTAATGCGTTTATATGCTATGGGAGCTGACTCTTGGTTATTAATCAATTCATTTAATGAATTACGACAAGTGCCTGGATTCTCAGTGAGTGGGTTAACAGGTAAATTAAGTGCGGGTCCAAATTGTAATATTGAACGTGATTTAACTTGGTATTCTTACCAAGGTGGTAATATCGTTCCTTTAAATTGATATTTAATTGATGTTTTCCTTAAAACGCCAAAAAGGGGCGAGCTTTGAGCAACAAGCTCGTCTTTTTTTAGAATCTCAGGGCCTAAAATTTATTGCGGCTAACCAAAACTTCAAATGTGGTGAATTAGATCTTGTCATGTTGGAGGATGAAACAATCGTATTTGTTGAAGTTCGCCAGCGAAAAAATGATATTTATGATTCTGCTATTGAAAGTGTTGATTGCTACAAACAGCAAAAATGGGTTGATGCTGCAAGTCTATGGCTGGCTCGCCAAAATAAAAGTTTAGAAGATACGAATTGTCGCTTTGATTTAGTCGCTTTTGGTTCAACAGCAACTGATATTCAATGGCTAAAAAATTTTATTGAATAATATGTTAGAAAAAATTAAAGATCTTTATACTGAAAATATCCAAACACAAATTGCAGCTTCACGCTTATTACCCGAACATATCGTTAATGCAGCTAATAAATTAGTGAATTGCTTATTACGAGGTAATAAAATTATTGTCTGTGGGCATGGACGTGCTTATGCTAATGCTCAATTTCTAGTCGCTAATCTATTAAATAGATATGATTTAGAACGTCCAAGTTTTCCGTCTGTGTTACTTAATATAGATGGGGCGGTAGGCTCTGCGATTGTTGCAGATAATCATGTGAATACACTCTATCAACGTCAGTTTAATGCTATTGCACAACAAGGTGATATACTTGTCGTCATGTCTCCTACCGCTGGTGATGCTTCTATTATCAATATATTAAATTGTGCGGTTAACAAAGATGTTTCAATTATTGCTTTTTCTGGTGCAAACAATGATCATCTACAAGGTCTACTTACTGAAAATGATCTTGAACTACAAGCTCCTGCTGTGAAAGAAAGTCGAATTTTAGAGAGTCATTTATTTACCATCAATGCAATATGTGAATTAATTGACTATAAATTGTTCACACAAAATAGTTGACAAAAAAAACCAGGCACACCACACTACTTACTGTATTTTCGGTTCTAGGAGATTTATACATATGCATATTCGTCAATTAAAAAAACTCGTATTAATTTTAGGTTCTGCTCTATTGCTACAAGGTTGTGTTGCAGCACTTATCGGTGGTGGTGCAGCTGCAACAAAAGTAGGAACCGACCCTCGTACCACAGGTACACAAGTGGATGATGAAACCTTAAAAATTCAAGTATATGATGCGGTAATTAAAGATGAACAAATTAAAGATGAAGGTCGTGTTGCCGTTTCATCATACAGTGGACGAGTCTTACTTATTGGTCAAGTTCCTAACGAAAGTTTGAAAGACATCGCAACAAGCTTAGCCAAAGGGGTTGAAGGCGTTGGTGAAGTTTATAATGAAATGCGAGTGGGTAAACCGATTACTGTAGAACAGAAAGCCAAAGATAGTTGGATTACCACAAAAATTAAATCAGATATGCTCGTCAACTCTTCAGTTAAAACCACCGATATTAAAGTGATTACTGAAAATAATGAAGTATTCTTAATGGGTAATGTAACTCAAGATCAAGGGAATGCAGCCGCAGAAGTTGCTCGTAATATTAGTGGTGTTGAAAAAGTTGTGAAAGTATTTAAATACTTAAATTAACACATTAAGTAAAAGGCAGATCACAATGATCTGCCTTTTTAATAATCTTATACTCAATAGTAAAAATTAACGTTCATTCCAACGTTTGATTGATTCACGAATTACTTCTTTCGCTTCTTCTACATCACCCCAGTGAGTCACTTTAGTAGAACCTGGTTTTTTCAGTGCTTTGTAATTATTGAAGTGAAATTCAATTTGTTTGATTAATTGTGCTGGTAAGTCAGCTAATGTGTTGTAAGCGTTACCTGTATCACGATCATCTGCTGGAACACAAACAATTTTATCATCAACTTCACCGTCATCAACAAATTTCATGACGCCAATTACTTTTGCTTCAAGGAACACACCTGTTGCTAATGGTTGACGAGTGATTAATAATACGTCTAATTCATCACCATCTTCATCTAAAGTTTGTGGAATGAAGCCATAGTTAGTTGGTTTTGCAAAAATTGCTGGCTCAACGCGATCTAATTGGAATGCTGCAACTTTACGATTCCATTCGATTTTGTGGCAACTACCTTCTGGAATTTCATTTACTACATTGATGATACCAGCGTCAACATCGCCTGGAGTTAAGATTTGGTTAAAATCTGCCATTATATTTCCTTTTTAAATATTAGTTGAAAACTTACTGATTATATCAGTTTTTATGGGAAAATTAACGTGTAAAGCATAAAAAGTGCGGTTAATTTCCATTTAATTTAAAAATTATCTTTTGCCTTACGTAATTCCGTAAATTCCTCTAAAGTTTTAGCCTTCAAAAATAAATTAATCGTTTTTTCTAATTTCATTGTGGTTGGTAAACTAGGCTTATTTTCAGCACGTAATTGCTCTATTAAAATTTTCTGATTTTTGACCGCAGTTTTTAGTTCTAGGTCTTTCGCCACTGCTTCAGCAAATAGCAAATTAGCCAAAGTATATTCATGTGCAGGGCAAACAATAGTTTCATCTGGCAGTAGTTTTAAACGCTGTAAAGCATCAAACATTTGTGCATAGTCACCTGTGAATACTCTTCCACAACCTGCTGAAAAAATTGTATCCCCACAGAATAAATGCCCATCAACTAAATAGCTTACGTGATGCGCTGTATGTCCCGCCGTAGGAATGACTTCTATTTGATAGTGTTCAGTTTGAATCTGTCCCTTATTAACAATCTGAGTTGCGCCTTTATCGGCTGTTTCAGAGGGACCATAAACCTCTAAATGAGGATAATAGCTCTTAAGTTCAGCCACACCCGCCGTATGATCATCATGATAATGAGTTAATAAAATTGCTTCTAATTGCAAATGATGCTGTTGCAAATAGGGTAATAATTTTGTTGTTTCTGCGACATCAATAACAATTACAGGTAAATTTTCTCGCCCATAAAGCCAAATATAGTTATCATTAAGTGCTGGTATTGGAGTTAACATAAACATTCCTATTTTTTAAGAGGTAATCAGATTAATCAAATGATGTGGCATGCTAAACATTCAAAACCTATGGATTTGCCTACTAGTTGGCAACAACTTCCCAATGGTCAAGATTATTGTAACGCACTTAGCCAATATTTTGCGAATTGGCTTCCAAATATTTTAGGTTATCAAGTACTCAAGATAGGTGGGTTAAGTGGGGAAATGCTCCTGGATCTACCCATGCGTCACCAATTGATCATTAGCCCCAAAATTTCTAAAAATCTGACCGCACTTTGTGATCAATCCGATATATCTATGGTACAAAGCAAAATTACCGAACTACCACTTATTGAAAAATCAATTGATGCCTGCTTTTTAATCAATACGCTAAATTTTACTGAAGATCCTCACCAAGTATTACGTGAAATTAATCGTGTAATCACTGATAGTGGGTTGTTATTTATTTCTCTATTCAATCCTATCAATCCATTATTTAAGCCTATCGTTGCTCATAGTTCACAGTATAAATTCAAATTGCGTCGATATCTCACTTGTCGTGTTATTGACTGGTTAGAATTACTTAATTTTGAGATTTTGGGCTGTGAAAAATTATCTATCTCATCTCATCGGAAGGCGACATGGTTTGCACCACTTATTGCGATCGTCGCACAAAAAAGAACTTGTCCTCTGACATTACAACCTGCAAAAATTCATTTCAAACAAACGGGAATGTTCACACCAGAAGCCGCCTTTAAAGAGATTAACCAATAAATACTTGCTCCTTTCAGCTTTCTTCTCTATTATGCTCGAACATTTTTTAATTAGTTGAGAGACATATGACAGAACAAACCTTTATTCCTGGTAAAGATGCTGCCCTTGAAGACAGTATCTCAAAATTTCAACAAAAGCTATTAGCATTAGGTTTTAAAATTGAAGAAGCATCTTGGTTGAACCCGGTACCAAATGTTTGGTCTGTGCATATTCGTGATACAGAATGTCCTCAATGTTTTACTAATGGCAAAGGATCCAGTAAAAAAGCAGCATTAGCTTCTGCTCTTGGCGAATATTTTGAACGTCTTTCTACCAATTATTTCTTCTCTGACTACTATTTAGGTCAAGAAATTGCAAACAGCGAATTTGTTCATTATCCATCAGAAAAATGGTTTCCAATTGAAGATCCCGATGTTTTACCAGAAGGTATTTTAGACGACTTCTTATTAAACTATTTTGATCCCAACCAAGAGCTAACCCCTGAATTATTAGTTGATTTGCAATCAGGTAATTATGAGCGGGGAATCGTAGCCATGCCTTATGTACGCCAATCCGATCAACAAACCGTATATATTCCGCAAAGTATCATTGCCAATCTTTACGCTTCGAATGGAATGTCTGCAGGCAATACTAAATATGAAGCTCGTGTTCAAGGATTATCAGAAGTATTTGAACGCTATGTTAAAAATCGTATTCTGAAAGAAGCCATTAGCTTACCGCTAATTCCCAAAGCGGTCATCGCACAATATCCAACCATTGAAGCATCAATCAAAAAATTAGAAGAAGAAGGTTTTCCTATTCTTGCCTATGATGCTTCATTAGGCGGTAAATATCCTGTTATTTGTGTCATTTTATTAAACCCTAATAATGGCACTTGTTTTGCCTCATTTGGTGCTCATCCTAATTTCCAAGTGGCATTTGAACGTACGGTAACGGAATTATTACAAGGTCGCAGCTTAAAAGATTTAAATGTGTTCTCTCCACCTTCATTTAACAATGATGATGTGTCAGACTTAGCCAACCTTGAAACACATTTTATTGATTCAAGTGGTTTGATTTCTTGGGATCTATTTAAGCAAAATGCAGATTATGAGTTTGTACATTGGGATTTTTCAGGCAGTTCACATGAAGAATATGACAATCTGATGTCAATCTTCAATTCAGAAGGCAAAGAAGTCTATATCATGGATTACAATCATTTAGATGTATATGCTTGTCGTAGTATCGTGCCTGGCATGTCGGATATTTATCCTAGCGATGATCTTATCTATGCTAATAACAACATGGGCATGGAATGGCGTGAAATTTTATTAGATTTACCGCACTTTCATCATGATGCTGAGACCTATCAAGAACTTTTAACAGAGCTTGATGACCAAGCTATCGATGATGCAACACGTGTACGAGAGTTTATTGGATTAGTACCACCGGCAAAATCAGGTTGGGTAACTTTACGTATCGGTGAATTAAAATCAATGCTCTACCTAGCTTTAGGTGATTTAGAATTAGCCTTAGACTGGGCAAACTGGACTTACAATATGAACAGTTCAGTGTTTACTCCAGAACGTGCTAACTATTATCGTTGCTTAATTAATAGCATTGAATTATTCCTTGATGAAAATCGTGAACCCTCACAATATCGCATGATATTTGAAAAAATGTATGGTCAAAGTGCGGTTGATTTTGCATGGAAAGCTATTCAGGGCGGTAATCCATTCTATGATTTATTAGCAGATGATGAAAACTTAGGAAAATTCCAAGCACATCAAAATCTATTAAAAGCATATGAAAAATTGCAAAAAGCAAAACGTAACAATTGGAAATAATACCGAGTCCTTTGATTCTAACCATTTAAACGTACATTTCAATGTACATATTTAGGATAATATTTATGGCGTTTAGCTCTCTATTTACTCTACTTGATGATATCGCAAGCGTACTTGATGACGTTTCCTTAATGACCAAAGCCGCAGCTAAAAAAACCGTTGGTGTGATTAGCGACGATCTCGCCCTAAATGCGAACCAAGTCAGTGGGAAAGATATTCTTGTAGAACGAGAATTACCCATTGTGTGGTCAGTTGCTCGGGGTTCATTAATTAATAAAGCAATCTTGATTCCCTTAGCTTTACTGCTTTCGATCTACTTTCCAGCGGCAATCAACGTGTTATTAATGATTGGTGGTGCTTATTTATGTTTTGAAGGTGTAGAAAAACTTTTACATACATTCTTGCATAAAAAAGAAGCCCATTCGACTGAACCTGCTGAAACCTCAAAAGAAAGCGATAAAATTAAAGGTGCGATACGTACTGACTTCATTCTTTCTGCTGAAATTATCATTATTGCATTAGGTAGTGTACAGGATGCAGATACGATGACTAAAGTTTTAAGCCTCTGTGCCGTTGGCTTGGGCATCACATTTTTCGTTTATGGATTAGTTGGCTTAATTGTAAAACTGGATGATATTGGCTTTTGGATGATGCAAAAGCGAAGCACATTACTACGTCAAATCGGACGTTTTTTACTCTTTATTATGCCATGGATTATGAAATCCTTATCAGTAATCGGTACTATCGCTATGTTTTTAGTGGGTGGAGGAATTTTTGTTCATTATCTGCCCGCAATTCACCATATTGTAGAAAATTTTTCGCTTTATCATCATGCCGCATGGTTAGTAGAAGGGTTAATCGGTGTGATCATTGGAGGAATCCTATGTGCCATTGTGCTTCCAACGATGAAACTATTTTCTCAGCAAACTAGCAATTAATGATTTAAATAAAAAGCAGATCAAAGATCTGCTTTTTTCGTAGTACGGAAGAATTTTTTATAAATCCACCGCACTTTTTATAATAGAAAAATAAAATTAAGATTTAGGAATGCATTCTACATGTTTTGCATCGGCTAAAATGCCTTTATGACGTAACAATGCATCTAAACTTGGTTTACGTCCACGGAAGCGTTCAAATAAAACCATAGGCTCTTCTGAACCACCTCGAGTCAAAATTTCATCTAAATAAGATTTACCTGTCACTGGGTTAAAAATACCTTCTTCTTCAAAACGAGAAAAGGCATCTGAAGAAAGTACTTCTGCCCATAAATAGCTGTAATACCCTGCCGCATAGCCACCACCAAAAATATGACTAAAGCTATTAGCTGTACGTTGCCATTCTACAGATTTAATCACAGAAACTTGCTCTTTTACTTGTTTTGATATGTCTAATACACGAGCTCCTTTTGTCGGATCATATTCATAATGCAAACGGAAATCAAACAGTCCAAATTCAAGCTGACGTAACATAAACATAGCAGATTGGAAATTTTTTGCTTTGATTAATTGATTCAATTTTTCTTTTGGTAAAGGTTCATGAGTTTGATAATGCCCTGAAATGAAAGCTAGTGCCTCTTCTTCCCAACACCAATTTTCCATAAATTGACTTGGTAATTCTACGGCATCCCATGGCACACCATTAATACCAGATACATCACCCACGTCAATTTGAGTGAGCATATGATGAATGCCATGCCCAAATTCATGGAATAAGGTAGTCACTTCATCATGGGTAAATAAAGCAGGTTTATCCCCTATTGGTTTATTGAAATTACAAGTTAAATACGCCACAGGTGTTTGAATTTGACCATCTGCTTTTAATTTACGACCAATACAGTCATCCATCCAAGCCCCACCACGTTTATGTTCACGGGCATAAAGATCGAGATAGAAACGGCCTCTTACTTGATCTTTTTCATCAACTAAATCAAAGAAACGTACATCTGGATGCCACGTATCTATCTCATGACGTTCTACTGCACGAATATTAAATACTCGTTTAACAACTTCAAATAACCCAGAAATCACTCGTTGCTCAGGGAAATAAGGACGTAATTCCTCATTATTAATGGCAAATAATGATTGTTTTTGCTTTTCACTATAAAATGAAATATCCCAAGGTTCAAAATAGGTTACACCATAGTTGTCGTAAGCAAAGTTTTTTAATTCACATAATTCATTTTTGCCTTGTTCTTTAGCACCTTTGGCAAGATTATTTAGAAAATCCAATACTTGTTCTGGACTTTCTGCCATTTTAGTTGCTAAGGAAAGATCTGCATAAGTTTCAAATCCTAATAATTTTGCTAATTCATACCGCAGTTTTAGGGTTTCTTCGATAATAGATGTGTTATCCCATTTTCCTGCATTAGGGCCTTGTTCTGAGGCTCGAGTAACAAATGCACGATACATTTCTTCACGTAATTCACGGTTTTCACAATAAGTTAAAACAGGAATGTAACTTGGATATTCCAAAGTAAAACGATAACCTTCTAGCCCTTTGCTTTCCGCTGATAATTTTGCAGCTTGTAATGCACTCTCAGGCAAGCCTTTTAATTGGTTTTCATCTGTTACAATTTTTTCCCAGCCCATCGTCGCATCCAACACATTATTACTAAATTGCGAACTTAATTCAGATAAGCGACTGACAATTTCTCCATAGCGTTTTTGTTGTTCTTCTGGTAATGAAATACCCGATAATTGGAAATCACGTAGGCTGTTTTCCACTGCTTTCTTTTGAGCAACCGAATAGTTAACAAATTCAGAGCTGTTTTTTAATTGTAAATAAGCTTCATATAAACCTTTATGTTGCCCTACCCAAGTGCCATATTCTGATAATAATGGCAAACAAGTTTGATAAGCCTCACGCAATTCATTACTATTTTTTACTGCATTTAAATGACTTACAGGTGACCATGCTTTACTTAGACGATCATTGACTTCTGATAATGGCTGACAAAAGTTTTCCCAAGTGAAGTGTGACTGTTTTAAAACTTTTTCAGTCGTATCACGACATTCTTGAATTAATTGTTCAATAGCAGGTTGAATATGTTCTGGCTTAATTTTTGAGAATTGAGGTAACACTGAATTTTCTAATAATGGGTTTGACATAAAGTCTCCTTATAATAAATTCCTAAAATTTAGGCGTTTAAATTAAATTGGGGTTTATTTTATAAAATCAAGTTTGAAAATGCTAAGAAATCATGGATAATTGAGAATTATTTTTCTTACGCTAAGGATTATGCATGAAATTAATTTTTGCACTATTAGGTTTTATTTTCCTTGGACTTGGCATCGCAGGGATTATTCTGCCATTAATGCCTGGGACGCCTTTCTTACTTTTAGCCTTATTTTTCTTTGCAAGAAGTTCTGATCGTTTACATCAATGGTTTTTACAAACCGAAATTTATAATAAACATCTAAAAAGTTTGAATGAACAACGAGCGTTAACGAAAAAATCAAAATTTTGGATTCTCTTCATTGTGACTATTATGCTCGCTATTGGCTTCTATTTCACGCCTTCTGTCGTAGGTCGTACGATTATTGCAAGTATCTTAATGATCAAATATTTCGTCTTTTTCTTTTATATTAAAACCATTGAGGAATAATCTGTCATGATGATTGACAAACGCCTAATTAATACTGTGCCAGACAGTAAAAAATGGATTAAAATTACCGTGCTATGGAATTGGCTCACGTTAGTGGGAGGTATCATCAGTGCCGTAGTATTTGCTTATGTATTACAACAAGCATTTAAACAAGAACTTTCGCTCATAAGTGCGGTTGTTTTTTTTATTATTTTAGTTGGAGCATTGTACTTACGTTCTTTTGCAAGTAAAAAATCCGTGAATGCGTCTTATTTTGCAAGTACGCAAGTGAAACACCATCTACGTACATTAATTTATCAAAAGCTCTCTTCAATGCCTTTAAATCAGGTAAACCAACAATCTACTTCATCAGTTATTCAAATTGCTTCGGAAGGCGTAGAACAAATTGAAATTTATTTCGGTCGTTATTTACCGCAGTTATTTTATAGTCTACTTGCACCACTTACATTATTTATCTTTTTGGTCTTTTTTAATGCTCCAACAGCCTTGGTATTATTAGTCTGTGTACCTCTTATTCCCATGTCGATTATCGCTGTTAATAAAATTGCCAAAAAATTATTAGCCAAATATTGGGGAATTTATGTAGGATTAGGTAGTAGCTTTCTTGATAACTTACAAGGGTTAATTACGCTAAAAACCTATCAGGATGATGAATATAAAGCACAACAAATGAATGTTGAAGCAGAACATTTCCGTAAAATCACCATGAAAGTCTTAACTATGCAGTTAAATTCTGTATCACTGATGGATTTATTAGCTTATGGTGGTGCGGCTATTGGAATTATCATGGCTTTATTAGAATATCAAGAAGGTGATATTAGCATATTTGGTGTGATTCTTTTCATCTTACTTTCATCCGAATTTTTTATTCCATTACGTTTATTAGGTTCATTTTTCCATGTAGCAATGAATGGTAAAGCCGCTTCAGATAAGATTTTTGCTTTATTAGATACCGCTGTAGAAGAAAATACTGATGCGGAAACATTCAAAAAACAAGAGCAAGTTAAAGTGCAAATTAATGATTTACACTTTGCTTATAACGCTGAAAAAACTGCCATTAATGGACTAACTCTGACGATAGAACCAAAACAATTAACGGTATTTGTGGGCAAAAGTGGCTGCGGAAAATCCACATTGGTTTCGCTACTGATGGGATTCTACAAACCCCAACAAGGTGAAATTTTATTTAACCAACAAAATTCTGCCAAAATTGACCGCACTTCGCTCTATCAACATATTTGCTTAGTAAGCCATAGTAGCTATGTGTTCAAAGGTAGCCTACGTGAAAATATGTTGATGGCTAATTTACAAGCGACTGATGAACAAATCTATCATGCGCTTGAACAAGTCAATCTGGCTAATTTTGTGCATGAAAATGGCGGATTAGATATGCCATTATTAAGCCGTGGTACCAATTTATCTGGTGGACAAATTCAACGTTTAGCACTTGCTCGTGCTTTATTACATGATGCAGATCTTTATATTTTTGACGAAGCTACTAGTAATATTGATATAGCAAGTGAAGAAATTATTCTGCAATTTATTCAGCGTTTAAAGCAACAAAAAACGATAGTGATGATTTCTCACCGACTTGCCAATGCTGTACATGCGGATCATATTTATGTGCTACAGGCTGGGCAATTAGCGGAACAAGGGACACATACAGAATTAATGTATAATAATGGACTCTACACAGAAATGTTCACACAACAACAAGATTTAGAAAATGTCAGAAAGGAGGCAAAACATGCGTAAAAATGGATTTGTTGTAATGTGGCATTTGCTTAAATTAGTCACACCATTAGCTCATGTAATGTCCTTTACCATTATTATGGGAACCCTTGGCTTCCTTTCTGCAATTTTCATTATGGTACTGGGAGCAATGGGATTATCAAATCTCCTTGGCTTTAATACACATTTAGGAATTTCTGAAATTCTGACCGCACTTATTGTTCTTGCCGTAGCTCGCGGTATCTTACGTTATCTCGAACAGGCTTCAGGTCACTACATTGCTTTCAAACTTCTCGCATTATTACGAGATAAAGTCTTTAGTGCTTTACGGAAATTAGCCTTTGTTAAATTGCAAGATAAACAAGCTGGTCAATTACTTTCATTAGTGACCAATGATATTGAATTGTTAGAAGTATTCTATGCTCATACCATCGCCCCTATTGTGATTGCTTTTCTGACTTCAGCAATTTTACTATGTGTATTTGGTCATATTTCAGGCTGGTTTGTATTAGTAGCACTACTTGCTTATCTTACTATTGGCGTGATCTTACCCATTATTACTACTCAAATGGCGCGTGAAGATGGTCGCCGTTATCGTGAATTAGTGGGCGAAATGAATGACTATTTCCTTGATAGTATTCGAGGTATGAAAGAAATTCAATTATTTGGAAATGAAGATGCACGCTTAAAAGAAATTAATCAACGTAGCCAAGCTATTGATAAAGCCTTCTTACTAATTAAAAACCAAGAAGGAAAAGTGCGTGCTTACACAGAAATTGCGGTTTCAGCATTTAATATTTTAATTTTATTTACAGGCTTAATTCTATTCTATTATCAACAAATTAATTTTGCGGGTTTACTCATTGCTGTAATTTTATTAATGTCAAGTTATGGCCCTGTAATCGCTTTAAGTAATCTTTCTAATAATATGCTGCAAACTCTCGCTAGTGGTGAACGTGTTTTAGGACTATTAGCAGAACAGCCTAATATTAAAGATGTTACAACAGGTGTAGATTTAGTAGATATTCAACAAATTCAAGTTGAATATCTAAACTTTGCTTATGGTAATGAACAAATTCTGCAAAATATCAATCTTAGTGTAAATAAAGGTCAGATTGTAGGAATTCATGGTCGTAGTGGCAGTGGTAAAAGTACCTTATTAAAATTAATTATGCGTTTCTTCGATCCTCAACAGGGAAAAATTTGCATTAATCAGACCGCACTTCCATCAATAAATACTACAAGTTTGCGTGATAATATTGCTTATATAACCCAACAAACTTATATTTTTAATGAATCAATCTATGAAAATATCCTGATGGCAAAACGTCAAGCGACAAAAGAACAAGTCATTGAAGCGGCTAAAAAAGCCAGTATTCATGACTTTATTATGAGTTTGCCCGAAGGTTATGAAACCAAAATGACAGAAATGGGCAATAATTTATCCGACGGCGAAAAACAACGTATTGGTATTGCCCGTGCCTTCCTGTGTGATGCACCAATCATTTTATTGGATGAACCAACCAGTAATTTGGATAGTCTGAATGAAGCGATGATTTTGCAATCTTTACTCAAAGTAAAATCTGAAAAACTTATTTTATTAGTGAGTCATCGTAAATCTACTATGGCAATTTGTGATCACTTCATTACTATCGAAAATGGTCGATTATCTTAACTTCAATTAAGGTGAGTGAATAACTCACCTTTTCTTTTCCTAAAAATTTTTATTTTTAATACCGCACTTATTCATAATTTGTTTAAATAACACTCAATACACATTGAACAGCTTAATCTTTTCAGTTAAAATTCATCGTCTTTTCCTAAGAATGAGAATAAATTTTGTTTCAATTAAATCAAGTATCCTTTTCAATTCCCAATAGGACATTATTAGAGCCTATCACTTTAAGTTTTGAACTAGGCAAAGTCTATGGATTGATTGGTCATAATGGTTCAGGGAAATCCACATTAATTAAATTGATTGCTAAACAAAATTCTTGCTCATCAGGCTCTATACTTTTTGAAAATAAAGATATTAATCATTGGTCTAGTCGTGAATTTGCTAAACGTGTTGCTTATCTTCCTCAACACCTTCCCTAAGCCACCAACTTAACCGCCAGAGAGCTTATTGCTATGGGGCGCTATGCTTGGAATGGTCTATTTGGTAGTAATAAGAAAGAAGATAATGCGGCTATTGATCATGCATTAGTATTAACACAAACAGAAAAATTTGAACATCAATTAATCGATGTTCTATCAGGTGGAGAACGCTCGCGCATTTGGCTAGCTATGCTGTTGGCACAACAAAGCCAATTCTTGTTACTGGATGAACCTTTAGCAGCACTAGATATTGCCCACCAAGTAGAAGTCATGCAATTAATTCAAAAATTGGCCCACCAACTTAATCTTGGAATTATTATTGTTATCCATGACATTAATCTTGCCTCACGTTTTTGTGACCATTTAATTGCCTTACATAGTGGTAGATTACTTGCTCAAGGTAATGCTCATGAAATTGTCAGTCGTGATAAATTAAAACAAATCTATGGTATTGATCTTAATGTGATTTCACATCCTTATATTGATCGCCCTGTTAGTTTTTATTGATAAATTTTATGAAAACTCTCCGCACTTTTATCCTTTCAATATGTTGCTTATGTACTAGTCTAATGGCTCAGGCAACTAAGCCTAACCCCGCTTTTGCCACACTAGATTGGACGGTAGCAGAAACCATGATAGCTTTAGGAGAAGAGCCTATAGCCATTGGTAATGTGAATAGTTATAATAAATGGGTTGTAGAACCTGAACTTTCTTCATCAGTTCAAGATCTCGGTATTCGTTTACAACCTAATCCTGAACAATTATCACATCTTTCACATCGTCTTACTTCACAGTCACTACAATTTATTAATACCAGTTGTAGGGTAGTGACAATATTTGCATAAATAAATAAAGTACCAATCCCGCCTAGTGCGGGATTTTTCTTTACCTTTTCTCCTGTAGAACCCTGCTTTTTGAAATTTACGTGTGATAATCCGCCCCAAATGGTCATATATGGGGAGTTTTATGCAGTCCAAGTTTGAAAGTGTCGCTGAGTATCTGCCTGAGATTGTGTTGGAAATGGTGGAATTAATTAGGTTTGTTGACGTAGAAAAAATTATTAATCAGTTCGGCGGAGCTACTTTCCGTTTTACTGATGGCTCGGTTTATTTTCCTAAATTGAAAGAATTAATCAGTCTTGAAAATGCGGTGAAATTGCGCCATTATTTTAAGTCTGAAGAAGTCTATATCCCTCGTTGTGAGGTTGCGCTCCGGTTGTTGCGTAATGAGAGATTAAAAGCTGATTTTGATTACACTACACATGGGCAAAAGAAAAGTAAAAGAACGGCAATGCTGGAAATTTGTCAAAAATATAATGTTTCAGATCGTTGGGTAAAAGAGATTGTGCGCGCTCATCAAGCCCAGAAATATCAGCAGGTTCCCTTGTTTTAAAACAATAGGGAGTGAGGAAGTCCATCCCCCATCAATTACACTCCATTTAACACAGAATACCTTCAATCATATCAACGATTGAGGGTATTTTTTATGTCTTTATCTTTCCAACAAATTTTTGACCGACTTATCGGACACGAGGGCGGTTATGCCAATGACCCACAAGACCCGGGCGGGGAAACCAACTGGGGTGTCACTAAACGCACCGCACAGGCGAACGGCTATACCGGCAACATGAAAACCATGACACGCCAACAAGCCTACGAAATTTACCGTCGCGCATTTTGGTTACGTTACAACTGTGAGCAAATGCCTGATGCCGTTACGTATCAATTTTTTGATGCTGCTGTGAATCACGGTTTCGGCAATGCGAGCCGTATGTTGCAACGCGCGGTGGGTGTGTTAGATGACGGCATCATCGGCAAATACTCTCTCGAGGCCATCAATCGCAATCCAATCTCTGACACGTTGATGGTGTTAAATGGCGAACGCCTTAATTTTTATATCCGATTAAAGAACTTTGACTATTTTGGCAAAGGCTGGGTGAATCGTGTGGCACAAAACTTGAGATATGGAGCGCAAGACAATGAAGTTTAAGTTTTCAGACATTTTAGGATGGTTTTTTGATTGGTTCGGCTTGAGAGCAAAACAAACCAAATGCCGACCTTACTTTTACAGCAAAAATGCGTGGAGTTATGTCGGCAATGGCAAGATGACACCGGCATTCAAATTAATGTTGAGACTTTGCTCATGAGAAAGTTTTTTGAATTATTCACAAATGACAACGGGCGCGCCAGCACCACTGGCTTTATTCAATTTTTTGGCTTTTTAATGCTTGCCGGCGTGCTTGTGTATTCGGTCTATCTCGGTCGTGACAATTCGACCGATCTCTATTTGTATTTTGCGTTTTTCTGCGGCGGGTCGGCAGCGACAAAAGGCGCAGTGATGGCATATCAGTCCAAAAACAAACGCAATAACAATCAAAACTATCAACCCCGACATCATGACAATGACAACTATCCTCGACCGGGCCTGTGAGGTGTGAAATGAACC
>NZ_AJSX01000045.1 GCF_000262245.1 Pasteurella bettyae CCUG 2042 | reverse complement strand
ACTTAACCATTTTAAAAAGGCCTAAATAATTATTTAGGTCTTTTTTATTAAGTGCGGTATATTTTTAAGAAAAATAAGACTATTAATGTTTTGAAGAGGCTAATTATTCACGTTAATATTTAGAATATATAAGATTTTTTTGATAAAAAATTTATATAAATTAAAAAAATTATTTGATTTTGTACTTTTATGATAGATAATACGCATACTTTTGAAAGACACTTTGAACTTTTATGCTTGAAGATGTGAATTTGTCAAAAGGATATGTTGGGCAAATTCGAAATCTAACTATAGCACTTAAAACTAAGTTATTTGAAAATCTATTTCAAAGTTTAGTTCTTAAGAAATAAGAACACAGGTGTGTTTATTCAGCATAATAGCTGATAAATAATTTTAAATAAGATGACTAAAATATTTAAGAGGATCATCAAAATGAAAAAAACTGCAATCGCATTAGCTATCGCTAGTTTAGCAGCAACAACAGTTGCACAAGCAGCACCACAAGAAAATACATTCTATGCAGGTGCTAAAGCAGGTTGGGCATCATATCATGACGGTATCAAATATACAGCAGATGAAGAGGGTTTAGGTTTTAACCGTAACTCTGTAACTTATGGTGTATTTGGTGGTTACCAAATTCTAAATCGTGATAATTTAGGTTTAGCGGTTGAATTAGGTTACGATGATTTTGGTCGTGTTAAATATAAAGAAGAAGGCAATACAGTTGCTAAACAAACCGCTCACGGTGCACACTTAAGCTTAAAAGGTAGCTATGAAGTTCTTCCTGGTTTAGATGCTTATGCTCGTGTTGGTGCAGCATTAGTTCGTACAGATGTAAAAACTTACAATCTTAATTCAGAAAGAGCACATGACTTAAAAGTATCTCCAGTATTTGCAGCAGGTCTTGAATATGCAATTTTACCAGAATTAGCAGCACGTATTGAGTACCAATGGGTTAACCGTGTAGGTAAATTTGAAGATGCAGATGGTGATCGTATTGATTATCAACCATCAATTGGTGCAGTAACAGCAGGTTTATCTTACCGTTTTGGTCAAGGTGCCGCTCCAGTAGTT
>NZ_AJSX01000043.1 GCF_000262245.1 Pasteurella bettyae CCUG 2042 | reverse complement strand
AAAAGAGTTCATCACTTGTCCTAAATGTGGGGTGCAACACAAGCCTTATTATATTTCTACACGTAAACAATGGCGCTGCAAACACTGTAATCATACTTTCAGTGTCACTTCTGGCACTATTTTTGCCAATCGCAAGAAACCGATTAAGGTTTATCTCTATGCTTTAATGGAATGGGTAAATGCCGTCAAAGGATTATCTTCCCTTCAATTAGCTCGCAATGCAAAACTTAATCCTCGCACGGCATTTGTTTTATCACATAAATTCCGCAAGGCATTACTGGAAAGCCGTGATATGAAACCCCTTTCAGGCGTAGTGGATATGGATGGTACTTATGTTCATCCTGCACCACGTAAAGCAAACAAGAAATCTGACCGCATTGACTATCGTTTAAAGGAAAATCAGAATCTTGATAAACGTTGTGTCATGGTTGCGCGTGAGCATTATTCACCAGAAGAAAAAGCCAGGCTACATTGTGGGGCAAAACGCTCTCACGTTTTTGTAGCGCATACTGAATCGCAATCGGTAGTGAAAAGTTTTGCCGATAAATTCATTAAACCGAATACGCAAATTAATACTGATGAAAGTACGGCTTATGATGTATTGCTACCTTATTATGATTTATGTACTGTTAATCATAAAGAAGAATATCGTAGTGATTTGGGCGTAACGAACAATCAGGCAGAAAGTTTATTCAGTCGCTTCAAACGGATGTACTACGGACAAGTTCATCGTATCAGCAACGAATACTTACTTAACTATGCGAATGAAATTGCGTACCGTGAGGACAATCGCCGTACCTCAAATAAAGCGCAGTTTATTGATGTATTAAGCCGATGTTTGAAAACCACCAACGATAACAATGAATGGTGCGGTTATTGGCAACGAAAAATTATTCATCAAGAAGTGATTTGGCAGTAGATATATGGCATACAACCTAGATAAGAAGCTCAAAGAATTTGAGTTTGAACGTAAACAGGTATTACATCATCTAGCCTTACTTGATGCGAACATTGCCACATTAAAACGCGCTATTGAGCTTACTCAACAGGAAAGTGATGTAGCC
>NZ_AJSX01000042.1 GCF_000262245.1 Pasteurella bettyae CCUG 2042 | reverse complement strand
TTGATTTGGTTGCCTTTCACTTGGCTTCCTTTAATGGCAGTATCCGCCGTGCTTTCAATTATGGTTTGGCTGTTTTGGCTACCTACTTGACTGGCTACCCATGCTTGGCTTTCGCCATTGCCATAGCCTTTTGCCACATTGCCGCCAGCGGTAATGCCTGCCGATACCCCGTTCCCAAATTGAATCGCCACCCCACATTAAATCCGCTGGATTGGTTTTTGCTGCGTTCCAAGTGGTTTTCATCTGCCGCTTCAATATTGATGTCGCCCTCCGCTTTTAAGTGGGTGCCGCCTAAGCCCGCAACATCTGACCCCGTAATAGAGAGGGTAGCGTCTTTGCCGGCACATTGGGTTTGAACCGATTTTTGTTTCCCATAAGCGAGGCGTACACCAACCGATCCACCAGTTGTTGAGCAATCTGCAACCGCATAGGCAACATTACTCAGGCTATCCACCGCATTCATCTCCTCAGTCCCTAAATTCACTGCCGCTATTACTTGCTTGGAAACCACTGAACACATCAAATAATTTGCCGAAAATCTCCTTATCCTTCAGTTTGTTTTTTACTCATTGCAGACACCTTTATCGGTTTTAGAGTTCTTTCTGCCGCACTCATTAAGATAAATGTATCCTTTTTTTTTCATACAGATTTCAAATTTATCATATATATATCTATCATTAGGATTGCCTCCTTTGTCTGAAAAGACTTGTCGTTGCCAAATATCTTTTATGTGCTTATCTCCAAAAGTTCCACCACAATCAACGACATCTTTCCAACGTTGTTCTACATTAGTTTTACCCAAACTATATGGTTTCTGATAGTGAGCCATAATAGGATATTTTTCACCAAAGCATTGAGTTGAAGTTAATCCATAAATACAGCCATTTTTCGGAGAGTAAATAAAGCAACCATTTAATAGGAATATAAAAAAAATTAATAATCAGTATTTTCATTTTTCTACCTCACACCAAATAAAATAAATCTAATTTCTAATGGTAAATCGTGGGGAACTGTAGTTGGTGTTACTCCTAAAACAGCGGCTTCAGAAGCTCGATCGAGCCAAAATGACTGACGTTCGGTTAAATTTCTATTCCCATTTCCTTGATCATCATAGAAAAATAATTGTCCCCCAACTAAATCATGCTGTCCCGCATAGATTTCTGTTAATTTATCCAAGAATGTTCCCAGTTTATATTTAATACCGAATATTTCGCTTTCCGTTGCTTGAAGGCTATCTATTGCACCAAATAATTTGCCAAAAATCTCCTTATCCTTCAGTTTATTCTTACTCATTGCAGATACTTTTATCTGTTGTAGATCCTTTTCTTCCGCAATCTTCTATAAATACATAACCCTTGCTTTTCATACAATTTTGAAATGCATGTATAACAGAGGGAATAAGTTTCCCATTTCTATCTATAGCTCCTTTTACTTCCACCCCAATATAATTTTTAGTAGGGCGATAGCCATCTCGTTCACCAACTTTCGCCAGTTTATAATTTGTTTCAACACGATAGCCATTACAGTTTTCAATGTCTATCCAACGCTGTCTAGTGTCAGTTTTACCCAAACTATTCGGCTTTTGATAATGAGCTATGGCGGGATAAGCTTCACCATTACAAATGGTCGTCATCCCGTGGTAACAGTCGTCTTTGAATGAATAGCAACCGCTAAGGAATAAAAGAAAAATCAATCTTTTCATATTATCTTACTCCAAACAGAAGAAATCTGACTTCTAACGGCAAAGCATGTGGTACTGTTGTCGGTGTAACAGCCAGAACTGCTGCGACAGAAAAACGATCAGCCCATTTTTCTTGATTTGGCGTAAAGTTACGGTTTCCATTTCCGTCTTTATCATAAAAAAGCCATTGTCCTCCGACTAGGTCATGTTGCCCCCCATAGGTTTCTACCAATTTATCCAAGAATGAACCCGATTTATATTTAATACCGAATATTTCGCCTCCCGTTGCTTGGAAGCCACCTGTCGCACCAAATAATTTACCAGAAACATTTCTATCCTCTAGTAACTTAGCAACTGTAGGATAAGTAGGATATATACCTGAATCGCCTTTATAAACAATATGTCCTTTTTCATTTGGCATAAGGTTTCCTCGTTCATCGGTTTCGCACCGTGAATTATCCGCTCCGCAAATAATACCGTAATTCATTCGTACGCCACCGAGCTTTATTCCGTCAAACGCACCTGAATTATGCCCCACATTACTATATAATTTTCCACCATCATTTATATCTTCAACAGGGGCTGCTAGCAGAGAATTATTAAGTGATTCCCGTCTGCTTTCCGTATCAAGCACGGAAATCAATGTGCTTGCAGACATCACTTTCGGAGCTCCAGCAACAAGCCCTGTTGCAAGATCTAAACCAGTACGAATATGTTCTAATGTGTAAATATCCTTAATCAGTTCATCGATTTTTGCTTTATATTGGTCTTTCTCCTCCACATTGGCATTATGGTAATCGGTAATTGCATCCCTCAGTTCTTTACGTTTCGGTTCTTGATAATAATCAATCACCTTGTCTTTTGCTTTTTGAGCATTATCCAAAAAGTCTTTGGTTACGCTCACTTGCGTTTGAATTTCTTTGAGTACTTTCTCCTTATCAAATTTATTTTCCAATTTCCCTGAACGGCGTTCTGCTGTATCTGTCGTAATATCAGTTTTGACTTCCGCTTTAATTTGTTCTGCGGTTTTGCCCGTTCTGTCAAGCTGCCCCTGTTCGTCTCGGATAGTAATATTTTTCGTATTAATCCCCGAGACGGTTTGGCTAGATTGGCTATCTTCATCCGAGCCAAACCCCACATTTAACCCTGTTTGTAAAGAAGCCCAGCCACTTGCCAGTTTGGCTTTGTTCGCATTACCGTCCGTTTCGGCTTTTGTCGTTTCTTCCCCATTTTGATTGATGTAGAGCTTCTCGCCTTTTTCATTCACCGCCTGCTTATTGCTTTGGGCTATGCCCGTTTTGCTGTTGCCAAACGGAGTGTCAAAGTTTGCAGCAACACTTCCGCTTATACCGAAACTGCTACCTTTGTAATTGGCGTGATTGTTTAGGTTGGTTGCATTGAGTGTCCCAGAACTAAAACTGTTTCGGTTTTCCGCTTCCGCTTTTTCTGTTGAAGTGATTAAACCGCCGGTGAGCTCCGTGTGTTTGGCGATGTTGATGTCGCAACCACCTTCATCCGCAAAAATTCCCGCCTGTGTTTTCACACTGGCATAATCCGAA
>NZ_AJSX01000041.1 GCF_000262245.1 Pasteurella bettyae CCUG 2042 | reverse complement strand
TTTTTGGGAAAATGAACATAAATCAAGGCTGAAGTGAAAGCGAAAAGCAAATAAAAAAGAAAAAATAAGAAAGTAAGAAATAAAATACAATAAAATTAAGAGTGTAAAGTAATAAAACTAAGTAAATAAAATAACAACAAAAATAAGAACCATAACGCCAAAAATTAAAAACAGATAAAAAGAGAGCCAAGCTAGCGTAGCAAAGTTGAAAAATGATATAGACCTATAAAATAGGCAAAGTGCGGTATATTTTATGAATTTTTATATTAATTTATTTAGTAAAGCAAACAACACTAGAATTTACTGATACAATAAGTAAAAATTCAGGGAGATATATTTATGAAAAATATGAAATTTTTTGCCCAGCAGTATGTGGATTGGGTTATAAAATTAGGTCGTTTGAAGTTTTCATTACTTGGGTTTATTCTGATCGCTAGTCTTGCATTGTGCACACATATTCTTCTCAGTCTTATTTTTACAGGGAAAATTCATTGGGAGAGTTTACTTTACTCTGTAGTATTTGGGGTTATCTCAGCTCCTTTCGTTATTTATTTCTTTGCATTATTAGTTGAACGTTTAGAATTATCTCGTCAAAATTTAACTAATCTAGTTGCTGAATTACAGCAAGAAATCAAGGTGCGAATTAGAGCTGAGCGTCGCTTAGAACAAGCTAGCCGGGATAAAACAACGTTGATGGCAACGATTAGTCATGAATTAAGAACGCCTTTGAATGGTATTGTTGGACTAAGCCGAATTCTTTTAGATACTCATCTTAATGATGAGCAACGTAATTATTTAAAGACGATTAATATAAGTGCGGTTTCTTTAGGACATATTTTTAATGATATTATCGATCTTCAAAAAATAGATGGAAGTAAGATTGAATTATATAAAAGAGAAACGGATTTTCCTGCTTTAATAACAGATATTTATAACTTAGGTAAGCTAATGGCAGAGCAGAAGAACCTTTGTTTTGACATTCAGGTTGATGAAAACTTGCCTCATTGGATTATGCTTGATTATACTCGTTTAAGCCAAGTTTTATGGAATTTAATGAGCAACGCAGTAAAATTTACAGAAAAAGGGGCTGTTAGTTTACAAATAAAACGACTTTCTTATGATAAATATTCCTTTGCAGTTAAAGATACAGGTCAAGGCATTCCCCAATCAGAATTAGCAAAAATTTTCGCAATGTATTATCAAGTTGGAAGTAAAACTAATAAGCATAAGGCAGCAGGCAGTGGTATTGGCTTAGCTATTTCCAAAAATATTGCTAGGTTGATGGACGGAGATTTAACTGTTGAAAGTAAAGAAGGTAAGGGTTCAACTTTTACTCTTGTTATTAAAGCTGATGAAGTCAATCAGCCACTTAATAATGAAGTTGAAGAGCTTGGTCTTAATTTACATATTTTGTTAGTTGAAGATATCGAATTAAATATTATTGTTGCAAAATCTGTATTAGAGAAATTAGGTCACTATGTCGATATTGCGATGACAGGGCAAGAAGCATTAGAGAAATTCGAAAAGGGAAATTATGATCTTGTATTTTTGGATATTCAATTGCCTGACATGACTGGTTTTGATATTGCGAAAGTATTGAGAAATAAATATGAAGATGGTGTCTATGATTATCTTCCTCCATTGATCGCCTTAACTGCGAATGTTATGCAAAGTAAAGTAGATTATCAAAAACAAGGTATGGATGATGTATTACGTAAACCTTTGTCTATAGAATCTTTGAATAAATGTTTAATTGAATATTTTGGGGATGAAATTGGTGTGCCAATGAAATCTCTCAATAGTGCTGAAATTGAATCATCTTTAGATATTGAAGAATTTGATTATGTTATGCTAAAAGATCTGATCGATATGCTTGGTGTTGAATTCGTGCAAAAAAACCTTGAACTCTTTAAGCAGACCATGCCTTCGTATATGGTAGAGTTACATAATTCATATCAAAAATATTTAGTAGATTCAGCATATAAGAAAGAGGTTGCTTCTAATTCTCATAAAATTAAAGGGGCTGCATCTTCTATTGGTTTAAAACATATCCAACAAGTTGCTGAAAAAGGGCAACATGATGATAATACGGAATGGGAAAGTAATATTAAATTTTGGATAAATGAAATAGAAGAAACTTGGTTATCTGATGTTGAAAAATTAACTAAATGGTTAGTTAATCAATAAATAAAAGGATGCTATAATGCATCCTTGTTTATTCAAAAAATTTTAGTTGTTTTGGAATTCTTTTGGTAAGTGCGGTTGGATTTTATTAAGAATATCTTTTAATACTCTGGTCGGTGCAGCGACAATGTGACCTGAAGTCAAGTAATTATGACCACCAGTAAAATCACTAATTAAACCACCAGCTTCTCGAACAACTAGATCGCCAGCTGCACAATCCCAAGGTTTTAAACCAATTTCAAAGAATCCATCAATACGACTAGATGCTACATAGCATAAATCTAATGCAGCTGATCCTGTACGACGGAAATCAGCACAAGTTTCAATTAAATCAGACATAATATTCATCTGAACTGGCATATGACGAACTTGTTTAAATGGAAAACCAGTTGCTAATATAGCGCCTTTTAATTCACGCTTTGCATCTACTCTTAGGCGAATATCGTTTAATTTCGCACCTTCACCACGGACCGCAGTGAATAATTCATTACGAATAGGATCATAAACCACACCAACTTCAGTGCGACCTTTAACACGAATAGCAATAGAAACAGAAAAATGAGGAAAACCTTTTACAAAGTTTGTTGTGCCATCTAGTGGATCAATTATCCATTGTACATCTGTATTTTTACCTTCTAAAGCACCACTTTCTTCTGTGATAATGGTGTGGTCTGGGTAAGAGTTTCTAATTACCTCAATGATTGCTTCTTCAGAAGCTTTATCAATATTAGTAACATAATCATTCGTACTTTTTAATGATGCTTGAATATCATCACGGCGTTCGTAACTTTTAGCAATTAAATTGCCGGCTTTTCGTGCTGCACGAATAGCAATATTTAACATTGGATTCATAATTATTTCCACTAGATTTTAAAGAACAGAATACTCATTTACTGAGGTAATGAGCTTTTTCGCTGTGCATTATAGGGTAATTTACAGAAATTAGCTAGTAATAAAAAATATTTACAAATAGTCCGACTAAATAACCTGGTTATTATGTTATAATAACCACAATTTTTAGTTTATATGTAAATTATATGTTAAATAATATTCGAATTGTTTTAGTTGAAACTTCTCATAGTGGAAATATTGGTTCAGCTGCTCGAGCAATGAAAACTATGGGGTTAAAACACTTATATCTAGTTTCACCTAAGCAATCTATTGATGAACAAGCGATAGCTTTATCTGCTGGTGCAGAGGATGTAGTGCAAAATGCGGTTGTTGTTAATAATTTTGAAGAGGCTATTGCCGATTGTTCTTTAGTTATTGGTACTAGTGCAAGATTACGACATTTGCAAAATACTTTAGTTGAGCCAAGACAATGTGGTGATATTGCTATGCAAGAGGCTCATTCTGGACAAGTAGCAATTGTGTTTGGACGTGAGAAATTTGGTTTAACCAATGATGAATTATTGAAATGCCGCTATCATTTAACGATTCCTGCTAATCCCGAATATTCATCTCTTAATTTAGCTATGGCTGTGCAGCTAGTCAGTTATGAATTAAGAATGGCATATTTAAATCATCAAGAGTTACCTGTTTCTACAATAGAAAATCTCAATCAAACAGTTAGTGAAAAAGTCACAGCAAAAGAATTAGAATATTTCTATGAGCATACTCAGCGAGTTTATCAATCGTTAGGCTTCATTCAGAATCAAGGCGTAATGCAGAAGTTACGTCATTTATATAATCGAGTTGATATTGAGAGAAATGAATTAAATATTTTACGTGGAATGTTGAGTGCGGTAGAAAAACAACTTAATTGTTATCAAGATAAATAGTTGACTAATTTAGTTGGTTATGTAAACATTCACCATAATTTTATTATTTGAAAGGAAAGGAATATGAAATTAACTTCAAAAGGTCGTTATGCTGTTACTGCAATTTTGGATATTGCTTTAAATGCTAATTCTGGCCCAGTAACTTTATCTGATATTTCGGAACGTCAAAATATTTCACTTTCTTATTTAGAGCAACTATTTGCAAAATTACGTCGCTATGGATTGGTAAAAAGCGTGCGAGGGCCTGGTGGTGGCTATAAATTAGGCCGTCCTACAGATAAGATTTCTATTGGCATGATTATCGCTGCAGTCAATGAGAATATTTCAGTGACTAAATGTTTAGGACAGGGAAATTGTAAAGATGGGCAAGTATGTTTAACCCATCACCTTTGGGAAGAATTAAGTAATCGTATTGAAGATTTCTTGAATGAGATTACGTTAGAAGAATTAGTCAGTAAACAAACCCCAAGAATGCTTTCAGAATCTCATACTGATTTTGAAAATTTATTGGTTGTTAATAATTAAAAATTTTATGAAATCATCCTTTTGATGATTATTACGTAAACGGAGTGAATAATGAAATTACCAATTTATTTGGATTATGCAGCAACTTGTCCCGTTGATGAACGTGTTGCTGAAAAAATGATGCAATATTTAACAAAAGATGGCATTTTTGGTAATCCTGCTTCTCGTTCCCATAAATTTGGATGGCAAGCAGAGGAAGCTGTTGATGTAGCACGTAACCATATTGCTGATTTAATTGGTGCGGATAGCCGTGAAATTGTCTTTACTTCTGGCGCAACAGAGTCGGATAACTTAGCCATTAAAGGTGCTGCTCATTTTTATCAAACGAAAGGTAAGCATATTATCACCTGTAAAACAGAGCATAAAGCGGTGTTAGATACTTGTCGTCAATTAGAACGTGAAGGTTTTGAGGTGACTTATTTAGCGCCTCAAACTGATGGTTTAGTAAATTTAGACGAATTAAAAGCAGCCATGCGTGATGATACTATTTTAGTTTCGATTATGCATGTTAATAATGAAATAGGTGTCATTCAAGATATTAAAGCAATTGGCGATCTTTGTCGTGAACGTAAAATTATTTTCCATGTAGATGCAACACAAAGTGTTGGTAAATTACCTATTAATTTATCAGAATTGAATGTGGATTTACTTTCAATGTCAGGTCATAAACTTTATGGACCTAAAGGTATTGGTGCGTTATATGTTCGTCGCAAACCGCGTGTTCGCCTTGAAGCAATTATTCATGGCGGTGGTCATGAACGTGGCATGCGTTCAGGCACATTAGCTGTTCACCAAATTGTTGGTATGGGGGAAGCCTATCGCATCTGTAAAGAAGAAATGGAAGAGGAAATGGCGCGTTTAACTAAGTTACGTGATCGTTTATATAATGGCTTAAAAGATATTGATGAGACTTACGTGAATGGTTCAATGGAGCATCGTGTAGGTTCAAATTTAAATATTAGTTTTAATTTTGTTGAAGGTGAGTCATTAATGATGGCTTTACGTGATATTGCTGTCTCATCAGGTTCAGCTTGTACTTCCGCAAGTTTAGAGCCGTCTTATGTATTACGTGCGTTAGGTTTAAATGATGAATTAGCACATAGTTCGATTCGTTTCACCATGGGACGTTATACTACAGAAGAAGAAATTGATTATACGATTGAGTTAGTGAAAAAAGCAGTGACTAAATTACGTGATTTATCACCTTTGTGGGATATGCATAAAGAAGGCATTGATATGTCTAAAATTGAATGGTCTGCACATTAATTAAACGTTTAAAAAAGGAAAGCTAAAATGGCATATAGTGAAAAAGTTATTGATCATTATGAAAACCCTCGTAATGTCGGTTCATTTGATAAAAAGTCTACAGATATTGGTACTGGAATGGTAGGTGCTCCTGCTTGTGGTGATGTAATGCAACTTCAAATTAAAGTAAATGATGAAGGTATTATTGAAGATGCTAAATTCAAAACATACGGTTGTGGCTCAGCCATTGCTTCAAGTTCATTAATTACTGAATGGGTAAAAGGTAAATCTTTAGAGGAAGCGGGTGCAATTAAAAATAGTCAAATTGCTGAAGAATTAGAATTACCTCCAGTAAAAGTTCACTGCTCAATTTTAGCTGAAGATGCCATTAAAGCGGCAATTGCTGATTATAAAGCAAAGAAAGGTCAATAATTAAAGAAAGACATAGACATTACTTGAGTTTATAATTTATTAGCTTGGAGGCTGATAATATGACAGCAGAACAATTTAATGTAGAAGAAAATCATTTTTCTTCATCAACTTCAGTTAGCATGACCGAAAATGCAGCTAAACATGTGAAGAAATGTTTAGAGAGTCGTGGTAAAGGTATTGGTTTACGCTTAGGTATCAAAACATCAGGATGTTCTGGCTTAGCTTATGTGCTTGAATTTGTTGATGAATTAAATGCTGATGATAATGTATTTGAGCAATATGGCGTGAAAGTAATCATTGATACCAAAAGTCTTGTTTATTTAAATGGAACACAGTTGGATTTTGTTAAAGAAGGTTTAAATGAAGGTTTTAAATTCTCAAATCCAAATGTGAAAGACCAATGCGGTTGTGGTGAAAGCTTCAACGTATAATAATTAATTCGGATATATTATGCTAAATCCATTTGAGCTTTTTGATTTGCCTATTGACTTTAATGTGGATCAAACAGTGTTATCAACTCGCTATTTAGCGTTGCAAAAAACATTGCACCCAGATAATTTTGCTCATGCAAGTGCACAAGAACAGCGTATTGCTATGCAAAAGTCAGCAGAAGTGAATGATGCTTTACAGATTTTGAAAGATCCTATTAGTCGGGCAGATAGTATTATTGCTTTAAATATAGGCGAACAACAAAATTTAGAAGAAAAAAGTACTCATGATGTGGCATTTTTAATGCAACAATTAGAATGGCGTGAACAGCTTGAATCTATTGAAAATACTCAAGATTTCGATCAATTAATGGTATTTTCAACTCAAATTGAAAGTGAGCATAAAAATAAAATTTATGAATTATCTACCGCACTTTCAAATAAAGATTGGAAACATGCTCGAATATTAAATGATCGTTTGCGTTTTATTAAAAAACTAATAGTCGAAATTGAGCATATTGAAGAAAAACTAACTGAGTTTTAATTAGACATATTATAATAATTTACTTTCTAGAGAATAAGCATGGCATTACTTCAAATTGCTGAACCTGGCTTAATGGCTGCTCCCCATCAGCATAAATTAGCCCTTGGAATCGACTTGGGGACAACTAATTCTTTAGTGGCGGCTGTTCGGAGTGGGCATAATGATATTTTGTTAGACGAACAAAATCGTCCACTTGTCCCATCGATAGTTCATTTTGGTGAAAATAATCAAGTTACCGTGGGGTATGAGGCTGCAAAGTTAGCTAGTATTGATCCACAAAATACAGTGATTTCCGTAAAACGTTTGATTGGTCGTAGTTTGGCTGATGTGCAAAATCGTTATCCAAATTTGCCTTATCAATTTGCTCAAACCGAAAATGGATTGCCTCTGATAACTACTCGTCAAGGTGCATTTACTCCTATTGAAGTTTCTAGTGAAATTTTGAAAAAACTTACCGCATTTGCTGAACAGCGATTAGGTGGGCAGTTAAATGGTGCGGTAATTACCGTGCCAGCTTATTTTGATGATGCTCAGCGTCAAAGCACCAAGGATGCAGCTAAATTAGCAGGATTAAATGTTTTACGTTTACTTAATGAACCTACTGCTGCTGCCATTGCTTATGGTTTGGATAGTGGTCAGGAAGGTATTATTGCAGTTTACGATCTTGGAGGTGGTACTTTTGATATTTCAATTTTACGTTTATCAAAAGGTGTATTTGAGGTTTTAGCAACAGGCGGTGATACTGCATTAGGTGGTGATGATTTTGACCATTTATTAGCAGAATGGATTGTTGAACAATCTTCAATTTCCCCACAAGATGACAAACAAAAACGTTTGCTCATTGAATTGGCTACATCTATTAAAATAGCATTAACTGATAATGAATCAGTGAAGATTGAATATCAAGATTGGAGAGGGGTAATTACTCGTGAGCAATTTAATAGTTTAATTAGCCCACTAGTGAAACGTTCCATTATGGCTTGTCGTCGAGCCTTGAAAGATTCTCACGTGTCAGTAGATGAAGTGAGAGAAGTGGTTATGGTCGGTGGTTCAACACGAGTACCCTTTGTTCGTGAACAAGTTGGAGAATTCTTTAAACGCCTGCCGTTAACCTCTATTGATCCTGACAAAGTTGTAGCCTTAGGTGCAGCTATCCAGGCTGATATTTTAGTGGGTAATAAACCTGATTCTGACATGTTATTACTTGATGTTATTCCATTGTCTCTGGGCATTGAAATTATGGGCGGAATGGTAGAAAAAATTATCCCTCGTAATACTACCATCCCTGTAGCTAGAGCACAGGAATTTACGACTTTTAAAGATGGACAAACTGCGATGTCTGTTCATGTTGTGCAAGGTGAACGTGAAATGGTGGCGGATTGCCGTTCATTAGCTCGTTTTACTTTGCGAGGTATTCCTGCGATGGCTGCGGGAGCTGCTCAAGTAAGAGTGACCTATCAAGTGGATGCAGATGGTTTATTGAACGTAACTGCCATGGAAAAATCAACAGGAGTTCAATCCTCTATTCAAGTTAAGCCATCTTATGGATTAACTGACGATGAAATTACTCAAATGCTCAAGGCTTCTATGGAAAATGCTAAGCAAGATATTGATATCCGTTTATTAGCCGAGCAGCGAGTTGAAGCTCAACGAGTTATTGAATCTGTGCTTTCAGCGTTATCTCATGATCAAGAGCTATTGAATGATGAAGAGCTCACTAAAGTTAAGCAAGCATTAATGGATCTTGATAATTTACAACAACAAAATGATACTCTAGCGATTAAACAGGGGATTAAAGCACTTGATATCGCAACTCAAGAATTTGCTGCCCGTCGAATGGATAAATCTATTCGTTCTGCGCTTACGGGTCATTCTGTTGAAGATCTTTAATTGGAAAGTAGTAGGATATTATAAATGCCAAAAGTAATTTTTCTTCCACATGAAACGATTTGTCCAGAGGGTATGGTCGTTGATGCTGCAGCTGGGGATAACTTATTAGAAGTTGCTTTAGAGGCGGGTATTGAAATTGAACATGCTTGTGATGGTTCCTGTGCTTGTACTACATGTCACTGTATTATTCGTGAAGGTGGAGACAGCTTGAATGAAAGCACAGATCAAGAAGATGATATGTTGGATAAAGCTTGGGGATTAGAAGTAGATAGTCGCTTAAGTTGTCAATGTAAAATTGGTAATGAAGATTTAGTTGTAGAAATTCCTAAATATAGTCTAAATCACGCAAGAGAAGAGAATCATTAAAATGAAATGGGTAGATGCACAACAAATTGCTGAGAATCTGTATGATCTTTATCCTGATATAGATCCCCAAACTGTACGTTTTACAGATTTACATCAATGGATTTGTCAGCTTGATGATTTTGATGATAATCCAGAAGCTTCAAATGAAAAAATCCTTGAAAATATTTTATTGAAATGGATTGATGAATATGAATAAAAAAATCCGCTGATAATCAATATCGGCGGATTTTTTATTAAAGTGCGGTTTGTTTTGTTAATATTTTTATTATGGTAATTTAGCTAATACACAATAACCTGTTTTTATCCCTTCAATCTTGTATTCTGTGTCTGCACAAATAAATGCTGATTCACCTTGATTAAGTAAAAGTGCGGTTTGTTTTTCTGAAATTTCTAGAGAGCCTTGCATAACCAATAAAATCATCGCATTTTCTGCTTTACTTTCTGCCGTAGTATTGACCTCATAACGTACATTTTCTAATGCAAAGTCTTTTGCTGCTGTTTTATAAGTGAATGAACCATTTTGCTGGGGAGCAACTGATATAATCTTAGGTTCTATCTCACGACAATCAATGACCTCTAATAATGCGGGAATATCGACATGTTTTGGCGTTAATCCACCACGAATAACGTTATCAGAACAAGCCATTAATTCAATATTTTGACCTCGTAAATAAGCATGTGGAATACCAGCATCTTGATAAATACCTTCTCCTGTTTTCAGGTGAACAATATTAAATAAATAGAAACAAATTAGACCAGGATCAAGTTTATCTTCAGAAATTTCCATCGCTTCCATAGTATATAGTAACCAATAATCAGGATTTTCTAATGTTAATTGATGGTTTTGATAAGCCTGTTTATTTGCTGTTATTATTGGCAATAACCATGTGGCTAATTGTGATTGAGTGGCTTGCATGATGTCCGCATAAAAATGATGCAGATCTTGATGTTCTAATTTAGCTAAAAGTGCGGTTAAACTTGGGCGATTTTTTAGCGTTTCAGCTATTTGGGCTTTCTGTTTAAAACCATGTAATAACCAGAAGTCAGATAAAGCAATCATCATTTCAGGTTTATGATTATTATCTTTATAAGTCCGTTTAGGATCTTTTAAATCAACCCCTTTTTCATTCTCTGTTATAAAACCTAGTTCGGCTTGTTTTTTAGTTGGATGTAATTGAATTGAAAGAGGTTTATTAACATCTAAAATTTTGAGTAAATAGGCGAGTTCATCGCCGAAAATAGCACGGCTTTGCTTACCTAGAACTTCAGGATGTTGCTTAATAAAATCAATTAGCGATTGTTGTTTTCCTTTAACATCAATTTGTGACGGTGAAGAACTATGTGCACCTAACCACCATTCAGCATAATATTGATTTGGGGCCTTAGATATGTTTAATAGGTTCGGAATGTAATCTTTCCCGCCCCAAACATAATTTTGTAAGCTACCAGTGAGTTTATAAATGCCTGTCATTACTTTGTTCCCTTTATACTTTCTTTATAGCCACCAAAAAATGCGACTAATTTTTCTGTATCTTGTGGATTTGCTAGCGTGATTAATAATCGCTTAGTATTAGTTAAATCAATCACAAAAATATTACCTTCGGCTAAATTAACTTGAGCGATTTTATCATATTCAATAAACATATTACTGTAGAAAAAGCCTTTTTCTTTTAGTATAAGCATAGGGGAACGAATAAATGCAGTATATATGGCTAAAACAACCGCTGTTGTTAATAGGAAAATAGTAAATGGAGCAATGTTAATTACATTGTTAGATTGATATCCAAATAAACAACCAATGAGTACAATAAATATGATTGCATCAGCTTTGGCTTGTTTTTTGAGCGCTAATTTAAGTTTAGTCTTTCCTTTACGTTTATCAAGTCCAAATTGTTCATAAAAGGAATAAGCAAAGAAGAGTAGGACACAAATTAAAAGAATAGCATTTGTCATAAGATTACAAGTCTAGATAATTAAAAGGCACGTCCTTTAATGGACGTGCCTATTATAACAGCTTTAAATTAAGCTAAAATACCTGTCCATGCACCAAAAATACCGATGACGAAGAAGCCAATGATAATCCAAAGTGCATTAACTCGGTTACGTAATAACCACATACAAGCGAAGGTAAGTAATAATGCTAATAAGCCAGGCATGAGGCTATCTAAAATATTTTGGATTGTGGTGATTTCTGTTGTACCATCTTGTTTCTGAATAGTTGAAACCACTAATGGAACATTAATGCTTGTCCATTTTTGTACTAATGCACCCATAATGAAAAGCCCAAGAATAGATGCGCCTTCAGTTAATTTTTGAAGTAAGCCACCACTCATATCTTTAACAACGTCTAGGCCCTTTTTATAACCATAAGTTACACCATAATAACGAGTTGCTAGACGCACGAAGTTAAATAATATAAAGAATAACAATGGACCTAAAATACTACCACTTAATGCTAAACCAGCCCCTAATGCTGCAAATACAGGACGGGCCGTTCCCCAATAAATTGGGTCACCCACACCAGCTAGAGGCCCCATTAGACCCACTTTTATACCGTTAATTGCAGCATCATCGATAGGTTTACCATTTGCACGTTCTTCTTCCATGGCAATAGTTACACCTAAAACAGGAGCAGCAACAAAGGGTTGTGTATTAAAGAATTCAAGATGGCGTTTAATTGCATCTTTACGTTCTTGTGAATTTGGATCTGGGTATAAGCGTTTGATTACTGGAGAAATTGAATACATAAATCCTAATGCTTGCATTCGCTCAAAGTTCCATGAACCTTGGAAAAGGTTAGAACGAAGAACAACAGAATTTAAATCGCTTTTAGTTACTTTTCTGATTTCAGTTGTCATTTTCTTTTCCCCATTTTAATCTAATCTGTTATCAAGGTGATTATTTGCCGTTGTTGCAACGACAACTTGTTGGCTTTTATTATATTTAGGATGAATTTGGATATAAAGAATTGCCATAATGGTACCAAGAACACCTAATGCAACTAAATTGAAATTAGTAAATGCTGCAATTACGAAGCCCGCATAGAAGAAAGGCATTAAGTGTCCAGCACGCATCATATTAATAACCATGGCATAACCGACTACAGCAATGAAACCACCTGCAATTTTTAAACCTGTTGTCACCACTTCAGGAATTGAATTCAACATAGTTTGAACCACATCTGTTCCTGCTGTTAGTGCAACAATAAGTGCTGGAATAGCGATACGCATAGCTTGTAGCATTAATGCACCGAAGTGTACCCAGTCTAAACGAGCGAGATTACCATCTTGTACTGATTTATCTGCGGCATGTTGGAAACCAACGGTAATAGCACGAACAACATAAGTTAGTACTTGTCCTGCGGCTGCTAATGGAATTGCCACAGCAATACCTGTAGTAATATCTTGTTTACCAACGATAACAAGAATAGTTGAGATAACAGAGGCTAATGCTGCATCTGGTGCAAGTGCAGCACCAATGTTCATCCAACCTAAAGCTAATAATTCTAGTGAACCGCCTACAATAATCCCCGTTTTCATATCACCAAGGACTAAACCAATTAAGGTACAAGCAATTAAAGGGCGGTGAGTTTGGAACTCATCAAGAATTGAACCCGCACCACACATGCAGGAGACTAGAAATACAAGAATGACTTGCAATGTTGAAATTTCCATTTTAGTTTCCTCAGATTAAGTTATTTTTCTTTAATAAATCCATCATATATTGGCGTGTATCATTCGATACTTTACGCACATCAAGTTCAATATTTTGTGCATTAAGTTTCTTGAATGCTTCAATATCTACATCATTGACGGCTATGGCACTGGTAATCATTTTTTTACCTTCTTTATATGACATGCCACCAATATTCACTGATTTGAATGGAACACCAGCTTCCATGAGTGTGACTACATCGGTTGGATTAGTAAATAATAACATCATACGCTCATCAGCATATTCAGGATTGTTATAAACACGAATCATTTTTTCAACATTGACAACATGTGCAGTTACCCCTGGAGGTGCAACACTTTTTAGCATCGCTGAACGAACTGTATCTTTAGCAACATCATCGTTAACCACTACAATACGGCTAGCTTTGCTTTCTTTTGTCCAAACAGTTGCGACTTGACCATGAATTAAACGGTCGTCAATACGAGCTAGAGCAATATTTAATCGTCTTCCATCATCAACAATTTGTTGGGTTGGTGTTGATGTAGTTTGCTGTGCTTGAGTAACAGGAACTGATTCTTCTTTTATTGGTTGATGATTTAATGAACGAATACCAGTTAATCCCGCTTCTAATGCCACTTCAACTAATTCTTGTAGTGAATTTACATCATCTCTAGCCATACAGGTATTCACTAGCATTGGAATATTTACGCCTGTGACTACATCTATATTGGATTTGCCTTCTTGGAAACGATTTGCAGCATTGAATGGGCTACCACCCCACATGTCGACGAGGAATAATACTTGGTCGCAATGTGAAAGTTGCCCCTCTAGCAATGCCTGATATTTTGCCATAATAGTTTCAGCATTTTCTCCAGGAACAAAATCAATATAAGCGATATCTTCCTGTTCTCCAATGAGCATTTCTGTAGTTTTTAGCAACTGCTCAGCAGCCACACCATGCGTTGCTATGATAATAGCAATAGTCATTTTGACTCCTTAATGTTTGTGCCAATTAATGTCAATTCTCTATTTTATCTTAAATATTTTAGCTGAAAACGTTTCAGCTGATAATTTTTCTCATTTCTTGAATTAGATCACATTTTTTACTTTAGTAATCAAAATAATTAAAGAAATTGTATAAAAAATAACGTAAATATATATAGAAAAAGCGAGAAGATTTTTTCTCGCTTAATGATATTTGTCGAATTTACTATTTTTTTGATTAGAAAGATAATTCTTATTTTATTCAGAGGCTGTCGCTTTTTTATCTTCTGGTAAAATTAAATTTAAGATTAAGGCTAATAATGAACCTACTGTAATTCCTGAGCCTAAAATTTCTTTTACGAATTCAGGTAATTGAGCTAATAATTCAGGACGAGTAGTCACTGCTAAGCCACAACCAATAGAAATAGCGATGATTAATCCATTACGACGGCTACGTTCAATATTATCTAGCATTTGAATACCAGCAGAAATAATCATAGCAAACATCATTAAACCTGCTCCTCCTAATACCGGTAATGGAATGGATACAATTAATGCACCGAATATAGGAAAGAGACCTGCTAATACCAATAATCCACCGGTTAGAGCGACGACATGACGGCTTGCTACACCAGTTAAAGAAATTACACCGATATTTTGTGAGAATGATGAAAAAGGTGTGGTAGACATAATCGCTGCGAGTGCAGAACCTAAGCCATCGCATAAGACGCCACTACGTAAATGCTGGCCTGTAATTTCTGTTTTAGTGGCATTACCTAATGCCAGAAAATTACCACTGGATTCCACAATAGTAACCAAATAAGCAATAGACATTCCAATAATTCCAGCGATAGGGAAAGATAAACCGAAATGTAATGGCTGAGGTAGAGCGAATGTTTGAGCCTGGTGCAAGCTTTCAAAATTTACCCAACCTAAGCAAAGCGCAACCACATAGCCCGCCATCATTCCTATTACAATGGCTGCCGCAGAGAAAATCCCTTTTCCCCATTGTACTAATGCAACGACTAATACCAAAACAAATGTTGCCATCAGTAGGTTTTCTGGTTTCGCATAATTTACATCACCTCGCTGCCCGCCTGCAAACCAGTCCACTGCCACAGGAATAAGGCTCAAACCAATCATCATGACAACGGTGCCAGTAACAACAGGAGGAAATAATTTACGTATATAAGGCATAAAAAAACTACCGATGATCATCACTAATGAGCCAATTAGCGAGGCCCCCATAATGCCAGATACACCGTGTTCGCCAAATCCTATCGCGAGTGCCGCAGCGACAAAGGTAAAACTTGTTCCCATGACGCTGGGTAAACGAATTCCTATTGGACCAATTCCGCGACATTGAATAATGGTTACGACTCCCGAAATTAATAGTGCAGAGTTGACCAAAGTAATAGTGTCTTCAGTTGGCAGTTTTAATACACCACCAATTACTAAAGGCACCGCAATAATACCGCCTAAAGCCGCTAATAAGTGCTGAGCCGCTAGTAATAAACTTAAACCAAATGGAGGATTATCTTCAACTGAGTAAAGGAGATTGTTATGCATAAAAATATCTCATAAATAAAAATTAGGCGAATTATACAAGAATCTCACATTTAAGCAAACGTTTGCGTCTCAAATAAAGAAAAAGTGCGGTAGAAATTTCGGAAATTTAGACCGCACTTTGAGTTAAGCTACGAGTAATTCAGGTAAACGATAAATGGCATAGCAGAAGATGACGAGAATGACTGTCAAAATCACTTTCTCGAAACTGACTAATTTGAATTTGCCATGAAACTTACGATTTGAATGAAGGAATAACAAAATGCCAGGCACATACAACACCACTGAAAGCAATAAATATTGCAAACCTGCGGCATAAACAATCCACAAACCATAAATTGAAGCCATAATGCCTGTCAGTTTGATAAACCAATGTGCCTGCTTTTGGAACGCAAGTTTGGTCAAATATGCACCGATTAAGAAATAAGGAATCAAAATCATTGAGGTGGAAATCAGCAACAAGGTGTTATAACTTTGCTCGAATACAAATACCAGCACCAAGCAAAATTGCACGATAAAGCCTGTAAACCATAGAGAATTGATTGGCGTGCCATTTTCATTGAGTTTGTCCAAAATTTTCGGAAATGCGCCATTTTTCGCACCACGATACGGAATTTCCGAAGAATACATCGTCCAACTAATATAAGAGGCAAGCACGGAAACAATCAAGCACGCGGTGATGATCACTTTGCCTGTAGGTCCTATCATCGCATCAAGCAATGGTCCCATAGAAGGATTGGCAAGATTGGCGATGGTTTCGCGTGGCAAAATACCTAGAGAAAGAATGGTGATTGCTACATATAATGCCAAGGCGATCAGAATCCCAAGCACTGTTGCCAAACCTACGTCTGTGCGCTTTTTGGCGTGTGCGGACAAAACGGAGGCACCTTCCACACCGGTAAACACCCAAAGCGTGATAAGCATCGTGCTTTCCACCTGTTCCCCTACGCGGTTATTTAATACAGTGCCTTTTACATCTGCATTGAAAATTTCAGCATCAAAATACCATAAGCCTAGCAAAATAAATAACACTAGGGGGGCGACTTTCACAAAGGTTGCCACTAAATTTACCGATGCAGCTTCTTTCATGCCACTTGCAATTAACGCGTGAACCAACCAAACGATAATAGATGCGCCAATAAAGGAAGCAATGGTATTTCCTTGCCCAAAAATGACCGCACTTTCGCTGTCAGTAAACACACCTAAGCCTTCAAATGCTACTGTGAGATAACCCACAATGCCGATAGTGGCGCACAACCAATAGCCCCAAGCAGACATAAAGCCCATGAGTTCGCCAAAGCCTTCGCGAGCATAAGTATAAATACCACCGTCCAATTCAGGACGAAGGCGCGAAATAAAAAAGAACGAGAGACCAAGGAAAATGATCCCAATCCCTGTTATCAACCAGCCTATAGAAATGGCTTCCGCGCCAGCTACTGCCGCCATATTTTGTGGAAGACTAAAAATCCCCGATCCGATCATCGAACTTAGCACCAATGCGGTAAGCGAAAGCAATCCGATTTTTTTGTTAGACATTATGGTTCCTTAATGATAAAAACGCTTCTCCTTTCACCAAAAGGAGAAGAAAATTTTACAAAATAATTTTACGCATACGAAAATTCTAGTTTCGATTCAAATCTTCCCCCCCCCCCCTCTTTTCTAAAGAGAGGAGTTAGGTTATTTCAAATTTTCACTAAGCACTTTGATAAACTCTCGCCCAATGCCGCAGCAGCCGCCAACAATGGTGGCACCTTGTGCTGTCCATTTTTGTGCCCAAGCGAGATAAGATTGTGGGTCGAGATCTTTGCGCACTTCATCTAAACCATCATTTGCCGTAGCATCTTCGGGCTGTGGCGCAAAGGCGTTGGCGTAAGCGCCTGTTTGAATATGCGTTGCATTTAAGGTATGCAGAGTGTCACGTGTAACAATTAACGCTTGTTCAATCACTTCAGGTTGACAGCAGTTGAAAAGAATCGCAGAGACGCCAATTTCAACCATTTTTTCTACCGCACTTTTTACAGATTCACCCGAACGAAGTTGAGGTTCGGACGTAGGATGTTCATCAGTTAGCGTGAAAGAAACCCATAAAGGGCGGCCATCTTTAGGCAATAATTTTTGTACAGAAACAGGTTCAATAATCGCACTTTGAGTTTCACATAACCATAAATCCACATAAGGGGAAAGGCCGTCAATAATGGGCTGGGCGATTTCTGCGAAACGATCTTTTCCGATTAAGTCCGCACGGTAAGAGCCAAACATTGGTGGTAAAGAACCAGCCACCTTTGTGCTTAAAACACCTGAGTTTCTGACCGCACTTTTTGCCAAGCGTCCCGCAAGATCGGCGAGCATTTTGCCGTCAGCATGAAAACGCTGTTCACCAATATGAAAAGGTACTACGGCATAACTGTTGGTGGTAATCACTTGTGCACCAGCTTTGATAAACTCCTCATGCACTTGTTGCACCGCAGAAGGTTTTTCATATAAAGACAACGCCGACCATTCAGGTTGTTTAAACGGGGCGTTAATACGCATTAATTCGCGGCTCATACCGCCATCAAGAATTGTGATTGACATAACTTATCCTGTTAAAGATTTATTGTTATATAAAAATACCGCACTTTTGCTAAAGTGCGGTAAGTTTTTTCAGAAATTTTTAGATCAAAAATTTATAACTTAGAATCATGCTTATACATTGAAACGGAAGTGCATAACATCACCATCTTGTACGATGTAATCTTTGCCTTCTAAACGCCATTTACCAGCTTCTTTTGCTCCATTTTCACCTTTGAATTCAATGAAATCTTGATAAGCAATCACTTCTGCTCGGATAAAGCCTTTTTCAAAGTCGGTATGAATTACTGCAGCAGCTTTAGGTGCGGTAGCTCCTACTGAAACTGTCCAAGCACGCACTTCTTTCACTCCAGCTGTAAAATAGGTTTGTAAATTTAATAATTTATAACCAGCTCGTATTACTCGATTTAAACCAGGTTCTTCAATTCCAAGGTCTTGGAGAAACTCAATTTTTTCATCATCATCTAATTCTGCAATTTCAGCTTCAATAGCCGCACATACGGGCACGACCATAGCCCCTTCTTTTTCTGCAATTTCACGTACTTGTGCTAGATACGGATTATTTTCAAAACCATCTTCATTAACGTTAGCAATATACATGGTTGGTTTCAAGGTTAAAAAGTTATAACTTTTAATTGCTAATAATTCATCTTTATCTAAACCTATAGAGCGAATCATGCCTGCATTTTCTAATACAGGAAGAATTTTTTCCATCACTGATAATTCGAATTTAGCGTCTTTATCGCCACCTTTAGCACGTTTTTGTAAACGTTGAATAGCACGTTCGCAGCTATCTAAATCAGCAAGAGCTAATTCAGTATTGATAATATCAATATCATCAGCAGGATTGATTTTACCTGCAACATGTACGATATCATCATTTTCAAAACAACGCACAACATGTCCAATCGCATCGGTTTCTCGGATATTGGCTAAAAATTTATTGCCTAAACCTTCCCCTTTACTTGCACCAGCCACTAAACCTGCAATATCTACAAATTCCATGGTAGTAGGCAGAACTCTTTCTGGATTAACGATTGCAGCCAGTGCATCTAGGCGAGGGTCTGGCATGGGTACAACACCTGTATTAGGCTCAATTGTACAGAATGGATAATTAGCAGCTTCAATACCTGCTTTGGTTAATGCGTTAAACAGTGTTGATTTACCCACATTAGGTAAACCCACGATACCACATTTAAATCCCATGATTTGTTTCCCTATATTTATGGAAGGTGCAGTATTTATTCTCTACACCAAATTGAATATTAGATATGCTATTTGCATACCATAAAAATATTATTAAGCTTTAAACCCATTTAAACGATTGGTTGCTTTGGTGATGCCATCTTTTAATAAGATCTCAACGCAAGTTGTTGCTTCATCAAGCGCTTTATCAATAAGCGTCCAATCAGTAGGAGAGGGCTTTCCTAATACATAAGCTGCCACGAGGTTTTTATCACCTGGATGACCAATCCCTATACGTAAGCGGTAAAAGTTTTTATTATTGGCTAATTGTGCAATGGTATCTTTCAAACCGTTATGACCGCCATGCCCACCACCTTGTTTAATTTTTGCAATACCTGGTGGTAAGTCTAACTCATCATGAATGACTAGAATTTGTTCAGGTTTTATGCGATAGAAGGTAGATAATGCACTAATTGCTTTACCACTTAAATTCATAAATGTCGTTGGAATAAGAAAACGAACTTCTTCGCCAGCAATAATCGTTCGAGCTGTTTTCCCAAAAAATTTTGCCTCATCTTTTAAAGTAAAATTAAAACGCTGAGCCAGCCTATTAATCAGCCACTCTCCAGCATTGTGGCGAGTATCTAAGTACTTATCGCCAGGGTTTCCTAATCCAACAATTAACTTTATTTCCGTCATACTGATCCCTATTTATGGAAGCGGGTAAGTATACCCTAATTATCTATAAGTTGCTACTTAGCCGCTGGTGGAGTTGCGGGTATGTATTCTAATTGTTCTGCTGGTTGGGAAATTTTATAATAGCCTAAATCACCAGATAAGACATCACCATTAATATAGCTGGTTTGACAATCCGCAATAGGCATATGATAGCCTAATAAATTAATCATGCTAGTTGATAATTGATGATGGCTAGCTTTAGGACAGCTATCAAATATATTTTTTAATTTAGCCGCCAATTTGTTATTAGGTGTATATATGACTAATGGAACAAGATAATTATCTGGTAAATAATTGCCTTGGTTAACTTGTTCATTATTTACCAATTGTCCATGATCTGAGGTATAAATTAATAGCCAGTCATCTCTATTGGTTGCTTTTAAATGGTCAAAAACTGATTTGATAAATAAATCAGTTTGATAAATAGTATTATCATATCTATCTAATAATGTTTGATCACCAAAGTAATTTTCGTCTTTTGTGAGTAATTCTCCATAAGGCAAATGTGAAGCTCGTTGATGCAAGATAATAAAATGATAGTCATCTGTTAGATTGATATCATAAAAAGATGGCAGTAAATTTTTATCTGGCATATTGTCTTTATTTTGATATCCCCAATAAGTTGGAAAACGTACATCATCAATCCATCTTGCGCCTAATAAACTCACCATCCCCATTTGATTTTCTGCTTGAGAAGAATAAAAATAGGTTTTGAAATTTTGTTGTTTGGCTAATTTAAATAAATTCGTATTGCCACTTTGGATTTGGCGTTCACCATTTGGGTATGGTATTGCATTAAATAATGACGGCAATGACAGAATTGTGAGCGTACCTCCTGAAAATGCTTGTTTAATGATGCTATTAGGATCATTAGCAAGGGAATCCATAAATGGTGTGGTTTTTCGATGATAACCAAACAGGCTGGTATGTTTTGATGTTTCACTTTCGCCCACGATAAAAATAATATTGCGTATATCAGGTTGGTGGCTTTTTTCAGGCTCATCATGATGATAATAAGCAACATTGTGTAAATTAAATAATTCGCTAGGTAATATACGAGTAAAAAACTGCCCAATTACCAAATAATTCTCTTTAATCCGATTATATTCTAATTTAGGTGAAATAATTCCCTCTTGATCTGTTTTCACCCCTTTTATTAATGCCAGTAAGAGTAAGATAATGAGTCCAATATCAGCATATTGACTTCGACGTTGATTAAACATTAAGAGAGAACCAAAGAATAGACATTCCATGATTCCCCAAGAAATTTGTGGAAACATTTTCGGAATTAATGATCCACCAGCAGCCGTCGCTTCATGAAATTCTGTGATAGATAAATAATAATGAATTCCTGTTAGCCAACTTTTATAAACTTCATAGTGGATATTATTGCCAATGATGCTTATTGTAAAAAATAGGAATACGAATATACGGCTAATCGTTAATTTTGCGTAAAAGAATATAACGACAAATATAAAAATAAATAGAAAACTTTCAGGGAGTTTTCTAACTGGAATATTCGGGATATCAAAGTAATGTCTGTAGAGTAATTCACTGATAAGTAGTAGAAAGGTGTAAATAAAAATAATAAGTAAATTTTTAAAATTTAGTTTTCTAAGAAGATTCATTTCATATCCATTGAGTATTTTTAAAGTGATAATACCAGTACTCCTAATAAGATAAAGGAGGAACCAATTACTAATTGTAGACTAATAGGTTCTTTTAATACAACTACGCCCAATACAATTGCTATCACAACACTTAGTTTATCAATAGGTGCAACCCAAGAGGCTGGAGCGAGTTGCAATGCTCGATAATAACATAGCCAAGATAAGCCTGTCGCAATACCAGATAAAATAAGAAAAGTGAGCGGCTTTGCTGCAATATGTTGTGGTAATTGCCATTCATTGCGCATAGAAATAATGCCAGCGGAAACGAATAATACAACAATTGTGCGAATAAATGTAGCGAGATTACTACTCATTCCTTCTACACCGAGTTTGCCAAAAATTGCTGTTAAGCCTGCAAAAAATGCAGAACCAAATGCGAGTAAAAGCCAATTCATATTCTTTCCTTATTTTGACCGCAGTTTTCCGTTATAATAACACAAATTTTTGCCACAAGAAGTTGTATAACTAATAAACAATGAGGTTTTTCATGGCACAGATTAAAGTTGAAATCGCTTACGCATTTCCAGATCATTATTATTTAAAGCAATTTACTCTAGATGAAGGGACTTCAGTACAAACTGCGATTCTGCAATCAGGAATTTTACAACAATATACAGATATTGATTTACGTGAAAATAAAATAGGCATATTTGGACGTCCTGTAAAATTAACGGATCTCTTAGCAGATGGAGATCGTATTGAAATTTATCGTCCATTATTAGCCGATCCTAAAGAAATTCGTCGTAAACGTGCAGCCCAGCAAGCGAAAGAGTTAGAAGAAAAGAAAAAAGCTGAAAAGTTAGCAGCAAAACAATCAGAAAGGGAAGATTAATATGAGTCAAAAATTCTGTTTACCTGAACCTATTACAGCTGAAATCTTTTTACGTGATTACTGGCAAAAGAAACCATTAATTATCCGTAATGGGTTACCTGAAATTATTGGAATGTTTGAGCCTGAGGATATTCTTGAGTTAGCTCAAGGCGAAGATGTTACAGCTCGTTTACTTAAACAATATTCAGAAGATAAATGGACATTTACACCAAGTCCTTTAACGGAATCTGATTTTAATGAGTTACCTGAGAAATGGTCTGTACTTGTACAAAATATGGAACAATGGTCAACAGAATTAGGTGAAATGTGGTCTCGTTTTGGTTTCATTCCTCAATGGCAACGCGATGATATTATGGTCTCCTATGCTCCTGCGGGTGGTTCCGTAGGTAAACATTATGACGAATATGATGTTTTTCTTGTACAAGGTTATGGCCATCGTCGTTGGCAATTAGGTAAATGGTGTGATCCTAGTACAGAATTTAAACCTGATCAGCCCATCCGTATATTTGATGATATGGGAGAATTAGTTATTGATGAAGTAATGAATCCAGGCGATATTCTCTACATTCCTGCTCGTATGGCTCATTATGGTATTGCAGAAGATGATTGTTTAACCTTCTCTTTTGGCTTACGTTATCCAAATTTAGGTGAATTGATGAGCCATATTAATCAAGGTTTCTGCCATCACAATCCTGATATTGACCTGAATGAATTCAATATTCCACTACGCTTAAATCAAACAGAACAACATACGGGTAAATTAGCTGAATCTGAAATCCAAGCTATGAAGCAGGCATTACTTGAAAAATTGGCTAATTCAGAGCAATTTGATCGTTTATTTAAACAATCTGTGGCAACAGCGGTAAGTTCTCGTCGTTATGAGATGCTAGTTAGTGATGAAATATCTGATCCTGAGCAAATCTTATCTGAACTGGAAGATGGTGCTGTGCTTACACAGGATAATAACTGTAAGTTAGTTTACCTTGAAAATCCGTTACAAATCTTTGCTAATGGTGAGTGGTTAGATGAACTAAATCCAGTAGAGGCTGAAGTATTAAGACGTTTAGCTGATGGTGAAGAGGTCTCTTTAGTTGAGTTAAAACAATTAATTGCTGATGTAGAAGAACAAACATCTGCAATGGAAATTTTGTTGGATTCAGTTTGTAACTGGGTTGATGATGGATGGGTTTTATTAGGATAATTAATACAGACTTTATGCATAACGATAATATTTATTCAGTGAGTCAATTAAATAACTCTGTTCGTCAGATGCTAGAAGGACAGCTGGGATTCGTTTGGTTGACAGGGGAGATTTCTAATTTTACTCAACCTGTTTCTGGGCATTGGTATTTAACCTTAAAAGATGAAAATGCTCAGGTACGTTGTGCAATGTTCCGTATGAAAAATATGCGTGTCACTTTCCGACCACAAAATGGTATGCAAGTGTTAGTGCGTGCAAGTGTAAGCTTATATGAGCCCCGAGGAGACTATCAGCTTATTATAGAATCTATGCATCCCGCAGGCGAAGGATTGTTACAGCAGCAATTCGAAGCTTTAAAAATGAAATTGGCGGCAGAAGGATTATTCGCGCAAAATTTAAAAAAATCCTTACCTGATTTTAGTAAAACAATTGGTGTGGTGACTTCAAAAACTGGTGCCGCATTACAGGATATTTTGCATATATTGCAACGACGAGACCCCAGTTTAAAAGTGGTGATTTATCCAACTGCGGTGCAAGGAAAAGAGGCTACAACTGAAATTGTACAAATGATTGAATTAGCCAATAAGCGTAATGAAGTGGATGTGCTAATTATTGGGCGTGGAGGTGGCTCTCTTGAAGATCTTTGGTGTTTTAACGAAGAGTTAGTTGCGAGAGCTATTTTTAATTCGGTAATTCCAGTAATCAGTGCTGTAGGTCATGAAACAGATGTAACTATTGCCGATTTTGTGGCTGATGTGCGAGCACCAACCCCATCAGCCGCTGCGGAATTAGTGAGCCGTAACCAAGATGAATTATTACAACAAATTGCTTATAAATATCAACGTTTAGAAATAGCATTAGATCGCTTATTTAATGATAAATATCAGTTATTACAACATTTATCATTACGTTTGCAAAATCAACATCCACAAGTGCAATTGCGTATTCAAAAACAACAGACGGCACAATTAGAACAGCGTTTACATTCCTCAATACAACGTTTAATGGATAAAAATCGCTACAAAATGACCGCACTTATGCAACGTTTAGATAATAATCCGTTACCTTATCGTGTACAGAAACAGTCTCAATATGTTACTCAACTTCAGATTCGATTAAATTTTTTCTTAAAACAAAATTTAGCTAATCGTCAACATCATCTAACCCATTTGTGTGGTAAGTTAGATGGGTTAAGTCCTTTAAAAGTATTAGCTCGTGGCTATTCTATCGCAGAGAATGCCCAAGGAAATGCGATTACTCAGATAGAGCAAGTAAAACTAGGTGATACCATAAAAACAAGAGTACTGAATGGCACAATTGTTAGTCAGGTTATTGAATAGAAAAGTGCGGTAATTTTTGTGGAAATTTTACCGCACTTTTAACAAATTAGGGATTTGTAGAAGGAGACTTTTTATAGCGTTCTAAAGATTTATGTTGGATTTTGACATTTTTTCCTTTAGCAAGGAAATATTCTCCTAATTGTTGTGCAATATAAACAGAACGGTGTTTCCCTCCAGTACAACCTATTGCGATGGTTAAATAGCTACGATTATTTTTTTCTAATTCAGGTAGCCAAATTTCAATATAATTACGTGTTAAATAGATAAAATTATGCACTTCTTTATAGCGATTGAGAAAGTCAATAACAGGGCTATCCAACCCCGTCATTGGGCGTAAATTAGGATCCCAATGTGGATTAGGTAGAAAACGAACATCAAACACATAATCAGCATCTAATGGCAGCCCATATTTGAAACCAAAGGATTCAATAATGATTTTTAGTTCTTTATTACTATTGCCTTGAAGAAATTTTCTAATTTGTTCCGCTAATTCATGAGTTGAAATTTCACTGGTATTAATAATTAAATCAGCATGTTGAAATAGTGGTTCTAGCAAGTCTTTTTCTGTATCAATGGCAGCTTCTAAAGACATATTTTGCATAGAAAGAGGGTGTAATCGGCGTGAATCGCTATAACGGCGGATTAAAGTACTTCGGTCAGCATCTAAGAAAATTGTTTTAACTTGATGGTTAGCCTTTTGCATCTGAGTGAATAGTTGATCTAGCGTGTCAGGTGAATTGGGTAAATTACGAATATCAAGGCTAATCGCCGCAGATTTTTCAGAATGAGAAAGAATATCTGCGAGTTGGGGCAATAAATTGATAGGTAGATTATCTACACAATAATAGCCAATATCTTCTAGTGCTCGTAAGGCTACAGATTTCCCCGCACCAGATCGCCCACTTATAATGATAAGTTCCATAACGTCACCTAGTAATTTATATTATTAAATGTCTTTTTCTGTTATTGTTTCAGTTCCTTCTGCTTGAGTATTTATATTACCGTCGATTCGATTAAAAATCTGCCAAATTTCATCCTTGTTTTGGGCAGTTCTTAACTGTTTACATAGGTTTTTATCTGATAGTTTTTCCGCTAATTCTGGTAATATAAGCGAATAATCAGCACACATATTCTCTGGAATAAGAATGGCTAGAATAAGATCAACTTCTCTTCTATCTGGTGCTTCATAATCAAGTGGTAAACCAAGCTGTAAAAACACAGCTATAGCATGCTCACTATTAGGAATTTTTGCTCTTGGGATAGCCACACCATTTCCAAGACTTGTACAGCCTAGTTTTTCTCTTGCAAATAAATTTTCAAAACATTCAAATTCATTCAAATAAGGAACGTTATCCTCTGTATTGAGATTATTTTCAATTTGAGGCACAACGATATCAGAAATGATTTCGAATAAACGTTTTTTGCTTGAACAAATAATCCCCTGACGAATATTTTCAGGGGAGAGCAATTCAGTAAATTTAATCATGGGGTTACAGCTTGAATCCTTCACCTAAATAAACACGTTTAACATGTTCATCATTTAAAATTTCAGTTGGTGTACCTGTTGCAATCATTTTTCCTGCACTAACAATATAAGCACGCTCACAAACATCTAATGTTTCTCTAACATTATGATCAGTGATCAACACACCTAAACCACGATCTCGTAGATCCATGATAATTTTCTTAATGTCAATGACTGAAATTGGATCAACACCAGCGAAGGGTTCATCTAATAAAATAAATTTTGGATTAGCTGCAAGAGCTCGTGCAATTTCTACACGGCGACGTTCACCACCAGATAGTGATTGACCTAAATTATCACGAATATGCCCAATATTAAATTCATCAATTAATTCTTCTGCACGTGCTTGGCGTTGTTCTTTTGTTAAGTCTTGACGAATTTCAAGAACTGCCATTAAGTTATCATATACACTTAAACGACGGAAAATAGAGGCTTCTTGAGGAAGATAACCAATGCCTTTTTGTGCACGATTATGCATAGGTAATAAGCTAATGTCTTCATTATCAATGCGAATTCTTCCTTGGTCATGACGAACTAGTCCCACAACCATGTAAAAAGATGTAGTTTTACCCGCTCCATTTGGACCTAATAAGCCTACAATTTCATTTGATTTAACAGTAAAATCTACATCAGATACTACCTGACGTCCTTTATAGCTTTTTGCTAGATTTTCAGCATAAAGAATAGACATAAAAAAACGTATCCTAATTATTTTTTCTGATTAAGTTGCGATGGAATAAGTATAGTTTTTACACGGCTTTGTTGTGTGCTACTGGCTTTGAGTTGTTGTTTATTGACATCGTAAGTAATTATATTTCCATCAATTTGACTATCAAGTTGTTTTAGTTGAGCATTCCCTGTTAATGTTAAAAATTCTTTACCTAAATCATAATGAACTTTGTTTGCTCGTCCATCAACAGGTTTACCATTATCCAGTATTTGATGAAAGGTTACTGGTGAGCCAAAGGCTTCAACGGTTTCTTTTTTTCCTGAATCTTTAGGCGGGCGAGTTATAACTACTTTCTGAGCCTTAATAAGAATTGAGCCTTGAGTGATAACAACATTATCGGTAAAGGTAACAACACTATTTTCCATATCTAAGGATTGGCTATCGGATACAATATTAATAGGTTGATTGGTATCATCTTTTAGGGCAAAAGCGGATAGTGATGAAAACATTAATATTGTAGTAATAAGAGTTTTATTGGCGGTTAATTTCATAATGCGTTTTTACCTGTTCTTGTAAGGTCGCGATTTGTTGTTTTAAGTTGCCAGTCATTTTCAAACCTGAACTGATAAAATTTAATCCCTGGATAGTCACTATTGTATCAGAGGTAATATCCTGTGTCTTTAAATTAACAATGGCTTGGTTAGTCTCAATTTTTTGTAATTGAGAAAGTTTATCAAGGCTTTCAGCGATTACATTTCCTGTAAGATATAAGAGATTATCTTTAGTCAATTTGGCGTTTTTAGCAGTAAGTTTCCAACTTTGTGTTTGTTTATTTTCACCTTCTATATCTAATACATATACCACAGGATTGACAAAGTCAGTGTGCCCATCATTATTATAATGTTGGACTTTATCTGAATAAGCTAAATATTGTTTTTTACCAGTAGGTGAGAAAATCGTGGTTTCCATTTTTTCACCAATATATTCTGGGCTTTCAGGCGCTTTAATTAGCTCTGTCAAATCAGGCTTTTCTTGATTTAAGGTATAGAACCATGCCAACAGTACTAAAGCGATTGTAGCCAGAATAATATTCCAACGAATATTCATAAAATAATTTGATTTTGTGTTAATAAATAGATGAAATCATATCATAATTTTATAAAAATTATGCAACAGAAGTAAGATTTTTATTTATTTCGATGAACAAAACTGCTTATATCAGGTCAAATTGAAGGTCTAAAGTTATGTAAATTTATACGAATAACTTTGACATTGTGTAAAAATTCGTGGATTATCCCACTTTTATTTATGAAGAGGAAATATGAAGCAGAGGTTTTATGAGTGAGAATACACTAGTTGAAGTGAATCATCTCACTTTTAAGCGTGGTGAGAGAACGATTTATGACAATCTCAACTTAAAGGTTCAACGAGGTAAAATTACTGCGATTATGGGCCCTTCTGGGATTGGTAAGACCACATTATTAAAATTAATTGGTGGGCAATTATCCCCTGAACATGGTGAAATCTTATTTGATGGACAAGACATTTGCAAAATGTCTAATTCAGAACTTTATAAGGTTCGTCAACGTATGGGAATGTTGTTCCAATCAGGTGCATTATTTACAGACATTTCAACGTTTGAAAATGTTGCATTTCCGATTAGAGAACATACTAATTTACCTCCATCATTAATTCGTCAAATTGTGTTAATGAAGCTAGAGGCTGTTGGTTTACGGGGCGCTGCACAATTAATGCCTTCTGAATTATCTGGAGGGATGGCAAGACGTGCTGCATTGGCTCGTACGATTGCATTAGATCCCGAACTGATTATGTATGATGAGCCTTTTACAGGGCAAGATCCAATTAGTATGGGCGTGATTATCAGCTTAATTAAGCGTTTAAATGAAGCTTTAAATTTAACTTCAATTGTCGTTTCACATGATGTTCATGAAGTCTTAAGTATTGCTGATTATGCTTATATTATTGCCGATAAACATGTAATTGCAGAGGGTACGGCAGAACAGCTATTACGAAGTACTGATCCTCAAGTTGTACAGTTCATTAATGGGCAAGAAGATGGTCCAGTACGTTTTCATTACCCATCAGAAGATTATGCAGAAGAATTGTTTAACGGAGGTGTATGCAAATGATCGTTAATATAATTTCTGCATTTGGTGGTTATGTAATCAACTCCATTAAAGCCTTGGGACGAGCAGGTTTTATGTTATTTGCGGCTTTAATTGGCAAACCTCAAATTAAAAAACATGTTCCATTATTGATCAAACAATTATATGTATTAGGGGTACAATCATTACTCATTATCCTATTATCAGGCTTTTTTATTGGGATGGTTTTAGGATTACAAGGATATGTCATCTTAGTTGATTTTGCAGCTGAAGCAAATGTAGGTCAATTGGTTGCTTTATCCTTATTACGAGAATTAGGCCCAGTGGTAACCGCACTTTTATTTGCCGGACGAGCAGGATCCGCATTGACCGCCGAAATTGGGTTAATGAAAGCTACAGAGCAGTTATCCAGTTTAGAAATGATGGCAGTGGATCCTCTACGTCGAGTGATTGCACCACGTTTTTGGGCAGGTGTGATTGCAATGCCGATTTTAGCGCTGTTATTCACAGCAGTTGGGATTATCGGTGGTCACTTAATTGGCGTAGAATGGAAAGGCATTGATGTCGGTAGTTTTTGGTCGGTTATGCAAAATGCAGTTCGCAATATGGATTTATGGAATGGCTTCATTAAAAGTGTCATTTTTGCATTTGCTGTGACTTGGGTCGCTTTATTTAATGGCTATGATTGTGTGCCTACATCAGAAGGTATTAGCCAAGCAACAACAAGAACCGTGGTTAATGCTTCTTTATTAGTACTAGGATTAGACTTTGTGTTAACTGCGATTATGTTTGGTGCAAGTTAATCAATAACAGGATTGCTGGAAATTTAGGAAAAACAATGAGACAAACAATTAAATATGAATTTTGGGTCGGCTTATTTTTATTATTAGGTATTGCTGCTTTAGTTTTTATGGGACTAAAAGTTGCTAATGTACAGGGCTTTAATGAAGCAAAATCTTATAATATTTATGCAACTTTTGATAATATCGGTGGACTAAAAGTACGATCTCCATTAAAAGTCGGCGGTGTGGTAATTGGGCGCGTGACTAATATTGCTTTAGATGAAAAAACTTATTTACCTAGAGTAACTATTGCAGTAAATGAAGAATATAATCAAATTCCAGAAAATAGTTCTTTATCTATTAAGACTTCAGGTTTATTAGGAGAACAATATATTGCCTTAAGTGTAGGATTTGATGATGGTGAAACTGCGATGTTGAAGAACGGAGACAAAATTGTTGATACAAAATCAGCAATGGTTTTAGAAGATCTGATTGGCCAATTTATTTATGGTGATAAAGATAAAAAAGGCGATACAGCAAAAGAAACTAAGGCTGCAGAATAAATTTTATAGAAAAGTTCTAACTTTTAGACATTGGAGAAATGAAGGTTATGTTGAAAGTCACATTTAAAACATGGTTAGCAAAAATTTTTGTATTAGCGACCGCACTTTTTGCAGTGCAGACTGCAATGGCTGATGATAGTCCTTATGGATTAACACAGCAAGCTGCCGATAAATTATTTAAAGATATCACAGCAAATCAAGCTCAAATTAAACAAGATCCTAATTATTTAAAAACACTTGTACGTCAAGATTTAATGCCTTATGTTCACGTTAACTACGCTGGATCTTTGGTATTAGGACAATATTTTAAATCCACCACGCCAGAACAACGTGAAAAATTTTTCAGTGCTTTTGATCAATTTATTGTACAAGCTTATGCTCAAGCTTTAACCATGTATAATAATCAGGAAATCCAAGTTCAACCAGAACAAAATGCCACCGATAACCAATCAAGTGTGCGAGTAAAATTATTACAAAAAAATGGTCAAGCGCCATTAAACTTAAATTTCCAATGGCGTAAAAATAGTAAATCTGGTAAATGGCAGGTTTATGATATGACCGCAGAAGGCGTAAGTATGGTGGATACTAAAAAACAAGAATGGAGCGGTATCTTACGTAAAGATGGTATTGATGCGTTAACAGCTCAAGTGCAACGCGCGGCAGCTGTGCCTGTGACATTCAGTAAAAAATAAGAGAATAATTATGCAAGCTGAAAAACATTTAAAATGGGCAGCGGTGCAAAATGATGATAGAATAGCTTTCCAGTTAGCTGGGGAGCTATCTAGAGATACGTTGTTACCTCTTTGGAACGAATTCCAAAAAAGGCAGCAACGTTCTTCTTTTTTGTCAGAAAAGCAAATCGTAGACCAAAATATTACTTGGGATTTAGCCCAAGTTTCTCGTATTGACTCAGCAGGGTTTGCGTTATTATGCGATTTGATTAATTATTGTCAAAAAACACAACAACCAGGTAAAACATTATACTTGGAAAATGTGCCTTCCCAGTTGCTTACTTTGGCTGATCTCGTAGGGTTAGCAGATTGGCTTAAACCTTATTTAAAATAATGAATTAGTCAATAATTCAATTTCAATTATTAACCTATCGGTAACAAAAATGGAAACCCAAGAAATCGAACGAATTCTTAAGCAATCATTAAATTTAGATGAAGTGTATGTGCAAGGTGAAAATGCACACTTCGGTGTGATTGTCGTTAGTGAAACACTTTCAAAACTGTCAAAATTAAAACAACAACAAACAATTTATGCACCATTAATGGAGCATTTTACTTCAGGTGAAATTCATGCGTTAACGATCAAAACCTTCAGTCCTGAAAAATGGAAATTAGAACGGATGTTAAACGTTGTAAGTTAATATTATTGATAGGAAGTTAAAATGGAAAAATTTCGTGTTTATGGGCAATCTCGTTTAAGTGGCACCGTAGATATTTCGGGGGCAAAAAATGCGGCATTACCTATTCTTTTTGCCGCGATTTTAGCAGAAAAACCAGTGACATTAACAAATGTCCCTGTATTAAAAGATGTCGATACCACATTTAAGATCTTACGCACTTTAGGGGTCGTGGTAGAGCGTATTGAACATACCGATAAGGTTATGATTGATGCGAGTAAAATTAATAGTTATGTTGCTCCTTATGAGTTGGTTAAAACCATGCGTGCATCAATTTGGGCATTAGCACCATTGCTTGCACGTTTTCATGAAGGGCAAGTATCATTACCTGGTGGCTGTACTATTGGTGCACGTCCAGTAGATATGCATATTTCAGGCTTAGAAAAAATGGGTGCAACTATTGAGCTTGACGAAGGTTATGTAAAAGCTACGGTAAATGGTCGTTTGCAAGGTGCAAGAATTTATATGGATAAGGTTAGTGTTGGTGCAACTTTATCTGTTATGATGGCAGCCACTTTGGCAGAGGGAACAACTTCAATTGAAAATGCAGCACGTGAACCAGAGGTTGTGGATACTGCTGATTTTTTAAATGCGATGGGTGCCAAAATTAGCGGAGCGGGTACAGATACAATCATCATTGAAGGTGTTGAACGTTTAGGTGGTTGTGAACATCGTGTGGTACCTGATCGTATTGAAACTGGTACATTTCTAGTGGCAGCCGCGATCTCTCGCGGGCGTATTACTTGCCGAGGTACTAAAGCGGATACATTAGATGCAGTGATTGAAAAATTACGTGAAGCAGGTATGCAAGTTGATGTGACTGAAGATACTATTACTTTAGCTTCTTTAGGTAAGCGCCCTAAAGCTGTTAATATTCGTACTATGCCACACCCTGGATTCCCTACAGATATGCAAGCTCAGTTTACCTTACTTAATGTGGTTGCAGAGGGAACGAGTAAAATTACGGAAACTATTTTCGAAAACCGTTTTATGCATGTGCCAGAACTTATTCGTATGGGGGCTAAAGGTGAAATTGAAGGTAATACTGCCTTAATTCAAGGAGTAGAACATCTTTCTGGTGCACAAGTCATGGCAACAGACTTACGTGCCTCAATTAGTCTCGTGTTAGCAGGGTGTATTGCCACTGGTGAAACTATTGTTGATCGTATTTATCACATTGATCGTGGTTATGAGCGTATTGAAGAGAAATTACGTGGCTTAGGGGCTAATATTGAGCGTTTTTCAGAAAGCGACTAATTGATTTTAATATAATAAAAAACACTTTTCGGAGTGTTTTTTTTATATTAGTGATGTAAAGTGCGGTCTGTTTTAGGAAAATTTATTGCTTAATCATAGTTACGATGCCCAAAGATTGCAGTGCCTATTCTTACCATGGTTGAACCACATTTTATTGCACTAGCCATATCATCCGTCATTCCCATGGATAATGTATCAATTTGTTGTTCAGGAAAGGCTTGTTTTAATTTTATCAATAATTGATTCATCGCAGTGAATGCTTGTTCTTGCTCTACAATGTTATCTGTAGCCGCAGGGATAGCCATTAGTCCACGTAAGCGTAAGTGCGGTAGGTTTTTAATAAATTTTGCCAACGTGATCATTTCATCAGGTTGTATCCCTGATTTGCTGCTTTCATCACTAATGTTGATTTGAATAAGCACATTTAAAGGTGCTTTATTTACGGGGCGTTGTTCATTAAGACGACTTGCAATTTTATTTCTATCAAGTGTTTGCATCCAGTCAAAATTTTCTGCGACTAAACGTGTTTTATTCGATTGTAATGGACCAATAAAATGCCATTCTATATCTGTGTGTTTGGTTTTAAAGTATTCAATTTTTTCAACACCTTCTTGTACATAATTTTCACCAAACGCACGTTGACCCGCTTGATAAGCCGTCTCTATATCTTCTACTGGTTTGGTTTTTGATACGGCGAGTAATTTTACTGAGTCTCTATCTCGATGATGATTTAAACAACTTAATTGAATGTTCTTATGAATATTTTGCAAGTTTTTAGCAATTTCCATTTTAGTCCTTATGTATTGCCCGTGATTTCTCTCCCATAGCATAATATTTTACACACTTATCAAAAAACATCTATTAGTTATATTTTTGTGATGTGCATAACAAATAAATAACAATTATATTGTTTATCTTTAATAGAATGCTAATATCTTATTAGCATTTTGCTAATTTGAATATTTATACGGGAGTTTTATATGAAAAACAAATTGGTTATTTCAGCATTGAGTTTATTGGTATTGAGTACAACAGTTGTGGCTCATGAAGTGAAAACAGAAACAATGGAAGTAAAATCCAAAGTTATCGAAATGAGTTTATTAGACCCAGAAAAGGGTGATAAAGCCATTGGTAAAGTGGTTGTGACTGAATCTCCATATGGATTAGTATTTACTCCTGAACTAACAGGTTTATCCGCTGGTTTACATGGTTTCCATATTCATCAAAATCCTAGTTGTGCTGCTGGTGAGAAAGATGGAAAGAAAGTGGCTGCATTAGGTGCTGGTGGACATTGGGATCCTAAAGAAACTAAGCGTCATGGCTATCCTTGGGAAGATAATGCTCATTTAGGTGATCTCCCAGCATTAGCAGTTAATCCAGATGGCACAGCAACCAATCCTGTTTTAGCTCCTCGAATTAAATCATTAGATGAAATTGCGAATAAAGCATTAATGATCCACGTTGGAGGTGATAACCATTCAGATCACCCAACTGCATTAGGTGGCGGTGGAGCAAGAATGGCTTGTGGTGTAATCAAATAATGAAATAAATTATTACTAAAAATAAAACCTGGAGATAATTTCTTCAGGTTTTTTTATTTTTTTATTGACAAGGTATAAAAACTTTTGTATTTGTAGTGTATTAATTTTGAACATAGATTATTTTATGAATAACTTCGCAATGACCATGACCACCATTATGATGACCATTACCATGTGTAACGGGGCGGGTTAGTGCGTACTAAATAAAAAATACATTAAACCCGCATATTATGCGGGTTTTTTTATGCAGATTTTAAATATTCACAACATATTACTGATAGGAGCTATCTATGCGCGTACTTAAATTTGGCGGAACCTCGCTTGCTAACCCAGAATGTTTTTTACAAGCGGCGCAGTTAATTGAACAAGCCCATTTGGAGGAACAAGCCGCAGCAGTATTATCGGCACCTGCAAAAATTACTAACCATTTGGTTGCACTCTCTGAAAAAGCGAGTCTTAACCAGTCCACTGATACCAATTTCAATGAAGCTCGTGAAATTTTTTATAAGATTATTAATGGGTTGTATGAGAAAAATAACAATTTTGCTTTAGTCGCAACAAAAGCGATCATTGATAATGAATTTGATGAAATTGCAACTTTATTAGAATCAATTCGCCAATTAGGCAAAATAGATGACGCAATAAAAGCAACCATTGATTGTAGAGGTGAAAAACTCTCAATTGCTATTATGAAAGCTTGGTTTGAAGCTTGTGGTTATCAAGTGACACAAATTAATCCAGTTGAAAAATTATTAGCTTATGGCAGTTATCTAGAATCCTCAGTTGATATTGAAGAATCGACAAAGCGTATTGCTACAGAAGAAATTCCACAAAAGAATATTGTATTGATGGCAGGTTTTACCGCAGGTAATCAAAATGGTGAATTAGTGTTGTTAGGACGTAATGGTTCTGATTATTCAGCTGCATGTTTAGCTGCTTGTCTTGGGGCAAGTGTATGTGAAATTTGGACTGATGTTGATGGCGTATTTACTTGTGATCCTCGTTTAGTGCCAGATGCCCGCTTGTTGCCAAATCTTTCATATCGTGAAGCGATGGAATTATCTTATTTTGGTGCCAAGGTGATCCATCCTAGAACAATTGGTCCTTTAGTACAAACAAACATTCCATGCTTAATTAAGAATACTGCTAATCCAAATGCACCAGGTTCCATTATTGATAGTCGTCAACCAGAATTGGGAGAATTACAGGTCAAAGGGATTACAAATCTTGATAATGTAGTTATGTTTAATGTTTCTGGCCCTGGTATGCAAGGGATGGTTGGCATGGCAGCTCGAGTTTTCTCAACAATGTCAAATGCTGGCGTTTCAGTGATTTTAATTACACAATCTTCTTCTGAATATAGTATTAGCTTCTGTGTGCCAGCTAAGTTAATTGATAAAGCTGAGTCAGCATTAAATATAGAATTTGCTCAAGAACTTGCAGATAAACTATTAGAACCTGTTGAAGTGATTCAAGACTTATCAATTATTTCTGTGGTCGGTGATGGTATGAAACAAGCAAAAGGGATTGCAGCCCGCTTTTTTACTGCACTATCCCAAGCTAATATTAGCATTGTTGCCATTGCTCAAGGTTCATCAGAACGATCTATTTCTGCGGTAGTTGCACAAAATAAAGCGATAGAAGCAGTAAAAGCAACTCACCAAGCGCTTTTTAATAATAAAAAGAGTGTAGATATGTTTTTAGTTGGTGTTGGTGGTGTTGGAGGAGAACTCATTGAACAAATTAAACATCAAAAAGAGTATTTAGCAAAGAAGGATATTGAAATTCGAGTTTGTGCATTAGCAAACTCCAATAAAATGTTACTTAATAAAGATGGATTATGTTTAGATAATTGGAAGGAAGATCTTGCCAATGCAACTCAGCCATCTGATTTCGATGTATTACTTTCATTTATTAAATTACATCATGTAGTGAACCCTGTATTTGTTGATTGTACTACCGCTGAATCTGTTTCTGGCTTATATGCGCGAGCGTTAAGCGAAGGATTTCATGTGGTTACCCCGAATAAAAAAGCGAATACTCGCGAAATCGCCTACTATAATTTAGTCCGTGAAAATGCACGTAAAAACCAGCGTAAATTTTTATATGATACTAATGTTGGTGCTGGATTACCTGTTATCGAAAACTTACAAAACTTGCTTGCCGCAGGTGATGAAGTGGAATATTTTTCAGGTATCTTATCGGGGTCATTATCTTTTATTTTCGGTAAGTTAGAAGAAGGATTGTCCCTATCGGAAGTAACCACTTTAGCACGTGAAAAAGGTTTTACAGAACCCGATCCACGCGATGATTTATCAGGTCAAGATGTTGCACGAAAGTTATTAATTCTTGCTCGGGAAATAGGTCTAGAGCTTGAGCTTGAAGATGTGGAAGTAGAGAGTGTTTTACCTAAAGGTTTTTCAGAGGGAAAAAGTGCGGCTGAATTTATGGAAATTTTACCAACACTTGATGCTGAATTTAAAAAACGTGTAGATAAAGCACAATCTGAAGGTAAAGTCTTACGCTATGTAGGACAAATTAAAGATGGGAAATGCAAGGTCTCTATTGTTGAAGTAGATTCAGACGATCCATTATATAAGGTAAAAAATGGAGAGAATGCATTAGCATTTTATACTCGTTATTATCAACCTATCCCTTTGTTATTACGTGGCTATGGGGCAGGTAATGCAGTAACCGCAGCAGGTATTTTTGCTGATATTTTGAGAACATTGAAACAATAATGGAGGACTCAATGCTAAGAATTTATGCACCTGCTTCAAGTGCAAATATGAGTGTCGGATTTGATAGCTTGGGCGCTGCTGTGTCTCCAATAGATGGTTCGTTATTAGGCGATGTAGTTCAAATTGAATCTATCTCAAGTGGTTTTGAATTAGAAAGTGCGGGTTATTTTGTCAGAAAATTACCTAAAGAGCCGCAAAAGAATATTGTTTATCAGGCTTATGTGTTGTTTAGCGAGCGTTTTAAATTGCGTGGTGGTCAAACTAAATCTTTACGTTTGACTTTAGAAAAAAATATGCCAATTGGTTCAGGTCTTGGTTCTAGTGCTTGCTCCATTGTGGCGGCATTAGTCGCATTAAATAAATTTCATCATGAGCCGTTTTCAAAAATGGAACTATTAGAAATGATGGGAGAGCTTGAAGGGCGTATTTCTGGCTCAATCCACTATGATAATGTTGCGCCTTGTTATTTAGGCGGTGTACAACTCATGGTTCAATCTTTAGGTAATATTTGTCAGACATTACCATTTTTTAATGAATGGTATTGGATATTAGCTTATCCAGGTATTGAAGTTTCAACAGCAGAAGCTCGCGCAATTTTACCTAAAAGTTATACGCGTCAGGATGTGATTGCTCATGGTCGTCATTTAGCTAGCTTTGTTCATGCTTGTCATACTCATCAGGATGTTTTAGCGGCTCTTATGATGAAAGATGTGATTGCCGAGCCTTATCGAGAGTCATTATTACCAAATTTTGCTGAAGTAAAACAAGCCGCACGTGATTTAGGTGCGTTAGCAACAGGTATTTCAGGCTCTGGACCAACAATTTTTTCAATTGCAGCAGATTTATCCACAGCAATGAAATTATCTACCTATTTAGAAAATAGCTATTTACAAAATAATGAAGGTTTTGTACATATTTGCAAAGTAGATAATCAAGGTGCGAGAGAGCTCAATTACTAATAGAAATCAGTTAATTGGGCGAATATATTATTATCAACACAACATAGAAAAGTTAATATGAATTTATACAACATAAAACATCCAGAACAACAGGTGAATTTTGCCCAGGCAGTCCGTCAGGGATTGGGAAAAGATCAGGGATTATTTTTTCCAGAGATTATTCCTCAATTAGATAATATTGAGGAATTATTAGATTTACCATTAGTTGAGCGTAGCCAGAAAGTGTTAGCGACAATAATTGGTGATGAGATTCCTACACAAACCTTAAATAATGCGATTAAAAATGCCTTTACCTTTCCTGCTCCACTTGTCAAAGTGATGAACAATATTTATGCATTAGAATTATTCCATGGTCCAACATTGGCATTTAAAGACTTTGGCGGTCGCTTTATGGCTCAAGCATTGGCAGCTGTACGAGGTGATGAAAAAATTACTATTTTAACCGCGACTTCAGGTGATACTGGTGCGGCAGTAGCTCATGCATTTTATGGCTTAGAAAATATTAATGTAGTAATCCTTTATCCAAAAGGTAAAATTAGCCCATTACAAGAAAAGTTATTCTGTACTTTAGGAGGTAATATTCGTACAGTGGCTATTCATGGGGACTTTGATGATTGCCAAGCTTTAGTTAAACAGGCTTTTGATGATGCACAATTACGTCAAGCTATTGGTTTAAATTCAGCGAATTCAATTAATATTAGCCGTTTATTGGCACAAGTTTGTTATTATTTTGAAGCAATAGCGCAATTACCAAAAGAAAAACGTAATAACTTAGTTGTATCCGTACCAAGTGGTAACTTTGGTAACTTAACTGCGGGGTTAATTGCAAAAACTTTAGGTTTACCAATCAAACGTTTTATTGCATCAACGAATGCTAATGATACGGTTCCTCGTTATTTACAATCGGGAAAATGGGAACCTAATGCAACTGTGGCAACGTTATCAAATGCAATGGATGTTAGCCGTCCTAATAATTGGCCTCGTGTAGAAGAGCTATTTAAACGCAATGGTTGGAAATTAACTAATTTAGGCGCTTGTGCCTTTAATGATGAGCAGACAGAAGTGGCATTAAAAGCACAATTCGCAGTAGGTTATGTTTGCGAGCCTCATGGAGCAATTGCATATCAAGCATTGATAGAACAGCTTCAACCTGATGAAGTTGGAATCTTCTTATGTACTGCACATCCCGCAAAATTCAAAGAAAGTGTAGAACGAATTCTTAATATTACATTACCATTGCCTACCACTTTAGATAAACATAATCAATTACCTTTGTTATCTGAGGAAATGGATGCAGACTTTATCAAATTGCGTACGTATTTATTAAAATAGGTCTTAGTAAATCATAAAAAAGTGCGGTACAAATTTTTGAAATTTTGACCGCACTTTTTTTATTTCTACGCTGCTATTTTAGCAATGCCCAATGTTCCATCATCTACTGCAACTTTAGGTTTACCTACAATTTCACGGACTTTCATTCCATCTTTGAACATCACTAAACCACCATGTTCCATTTTTGTCCAAATTTCATTTTTAGTCAGAGGAAAGGTGGTTACAATAGTAACTTTATCAGTGTCCTTGACATAATTTCTGAAATCAATCACGTTATTATCATCAATACGTTCTGCTTTACCAAATGGTGCTTGTCGAGTAATGTAATGTAAATTGGTGGAACAATGTGCAATCATCCATTCTCCATTAGAAAGAAGAAAATTAAAGGTGCCATATGCAGATAATTCCATCGCTAATTCTTTAATAGCCGTAAAAATTTCTTGTTCTGTTGGTTTTTTGCAAAAGCGTTGTTTTAACTGGGCTGCCATGTAACAAAAAGCGACTTCAGAATCCGTATTTCCAATCGGAGAGCAATAGCAGTTGGATAAATCAGGCAATTGATTGAGATTACCATTGTGAGCAAATACCCAGTTTTCTCCCCATATTTCACGAATAAAAGGATGAGTATTTTCAATGTTAACGACACCTTGGGTTGCTTTTCGAATGTGTGCGATCACATTTAATGATTTTATATGATATTGTTTCACACAATCTGCAATCGGAGAGATTGAACCAGGTTTATCATCACGAAATACACGTACCCCTTTCCCTTCAAAAAATGCAATGCCAAAGCCATCAGAATGACAATCTGTCATTCCTGCTCGGCGTCGAAAGCCTTCAAAAGAGAATACAATATCTGTTGGTGTATTGCAGTTCATTGCTAACATTTGACACATGGACTTGTTGCCTTACCACTAAATTTAAAAAAGCCTTAATAATAGTGCAGATTTAACACCATTAATTGAAACAATTCAACTAGTAAAGCAAGATATTTTTAGACGAAAATGTTACATAAAAAAACCATAAAGCATTAAGCATAAAAAAGGGAATGCTAAAACATTCCCTTAATCGTCATTTATGGGGTTACTGTTTACGCCAAGTGGTGCCGTTGGCACCATCTTCTAACACGATACCCATTGCAGTTAATTCATTACGAGCAGCATCAGCTTGAGCCCAATCTTTGGCCGCACGAGCTTCATTACGTTGTTTAATTAGCTGTTCAATTTTTGCCACTTCATCATCTGCAGTATCACCTTGTAAGAAGGATTCAGGATCTTGCTCTAGTAGACCTAAAACACCGGCTAATTGTTTTAAGCGTGAACTAAGACGATTCGCTTCATTAATATTTTCAGTTTTTAACTTATTGATTTCTCGAGCCAAATCAAATAATACGGCTAATGCACCTGGCGTGTTGAAGTCATCATCCATTGCCTCTTTAAAAGCTTCTACATATTGATCACTTTCAGGCATCTTCACATTGAAATCACAACCACGTAATGCAGTGTATAAACGTTCCAAGGCTTTACGTGCCAGCCCAATATTTTCTTCGCTATAATCTAATAGGCTACGATATTGTGCGGTTAAGAAGAAGTAACGTACACTTTCACTGTCATATTTGGTTAAAATATCACGAATGGTGAAGAAATTATTTAAGGATTTTGACATTTTCTCTTCATTAATGGTGAGCATGCCCGTATGCAACCAATAATTTACATATTCGCCATCATGAGCACAGCAAGATTGAGCAATTTCATTTTCGTGATGAGGAAACATTAAGTCTGAACCACCACCGTGAATATCAAAATGATTACCCAATTCTTTGCTATTCATTGCGGAACATTCAATATGCCAACCTGGACGTCCTTTGCCCCAAGGCGATTCCCAACTTGGTTCATTCGGCTTAGACATTTTCCAAAGAACAAAGTCCATTGGATTTTTCTTTACGGATTTGATTTCAACACGAGCACCTGCTTGTAATTGTTCAAGATTTTGACGAGAAAGACGACCATAGTTTTGGTAACTTTCTACATCAAACATGACATCACCATCAGCGGCAACATAAGCATGACCTCGTTTAATTAAGGCTTCAACCATAGCAATAATTTCAGGCATATGTTTGGTCGCACGAGGTTCGACATCAGGGCGCAAGATATTTAATGCATCAAAATCTTTATGCATTTCAGCAATCATACGCTCCACTAATTGATCACAGGTTTCATTATTTTCTAACGCACGTTTGATAATTTTGTCGTCAACATCGGTGATATTGCGGATAAAACGAAGATTATAGCCAAGAAAACGTAAATAACGTGCAATAACATCAAAAGACACAAAAGTGCGTCCATGACCAAAATGGCATAGATCGTAAACGGTCACGCCACAAACATACATACCCACTTGATTTGGGTTAATAGGTTTAAATTCTTCTTTTTCTCTAGTTAGGGTATTAAAGATTTTTAACATGTTAAATTCTCAATTAGGGCGAGTTTGTACTTCTCGACAAAGGACGAGAGCAACGAAATTCTTATAATTTATACCGCACTTTATAGCACTAAACAGCATTTTATGGAATAATGCGAGTCAAATTCCCATTCATTTTTTATAAGGAAAACATAATGGTTACATTACATACCAATTTTGGTGATATTAAAATTGCATTAAATCACGAAAAAGCACCAGAAACAGCAGCTAATTTTGAGGCATATTGCAAAGAAGGTTTCTATAATAACACAATTTTCCATCGTGTTATTGATGGATTTATGATTCAAGGTGGTGGCATGGAACCTGGTATGCGTGAAAAAAATACTAAAGCACCCATTAAAAATGAAGCGAATAACCGTTTAAGTAATAAACGAGGTACTATTGCGATGGCACGTACTTCCGATCCGCATTCAGCCACTGCGCAATTTTTTATTAATGTGGCGGATAACACATTCTTAGATTTTCGTGCAAAAGAAATGTTTGGTCGTGAAGTTGTACAAGAGTGGGGCTACGCTGTATTTGGTGAAGTGGTTGAAGGCATGGATGTTGTGGATAAAATCAAAGGCGTTAAAACAGGTAATGCTGGTTTTCATCAAGATGTGCCAAAAGAAGACGTAATTATTACCAGTGTAACTGTAGATTAATTAATTGGGTGGGCGTTTTTCGCCCACTCTTTATATGTTTTGATGAATAAAATATGATGAAAATTTCTCAAATTTGTACCGCACTTTTTGCTTCAGCAACATTGCTAATATCAGTAAATGTTGATGCTAAAGATGTGATCTTACATACTAATCAAGGCGATATTAAAATTAGCTTAGATGAAAAAAATGCACCGATTTCTGCGAAAAACTTTTTAGATTATGCCCAATCGGGTTTTTATGAAAATACTATTTTCCACCGTGTAATTGATGGCTTTATGATTCAAGGTGGTGGTTTTTCAGTGGGTATGGCTCAAAAAGAAACGCAAGCGCCAATTAAAAATGAAGCCAATAATGGGCTGAAAAATTTACGTGGTACTATTGCTATGGCTCGTACTTCTAATCCTAATTCAGCAACTGCACAGTTTTTTATTAATTTAAATGATAATGACTTTTTAAATTTTACTGAGCAAACTCAACAAGGTTGGGGATATGCGGTATTCGGTAAAGTGATTGCAGGCATGGACGTAGTCGATAAAATTGCTAAAGTGAAAACCTCTAGTGTGGGTATGTATCGTGATGTACCTGTAGAAGATGTGGTGATTAAATCCGTGTCGGTTGAATAAATAAGAAGTGGTTTAGACCGCTTTTTTACTATATAGAACTAAATTTATGTCTTTTTTCGATACTCATACTCATCTTGATTATTTGCAACGAAGTACAGGGGAATCCTTATCCTCATTAGTGGCTAATGCTTTATTAGCTGATGTACAAAAAATTTTAATTGTGGCAGTGAAGCAAGATGATTTCGAAAATATTCTAAACATGACCGCACTTTTCCCTAGTCAACTGTATTGTGGGTTGGGGTTACATCCATTGTATATTCAAGAGCATCAATTAACGCATTTAGATAATTTAGAAAATTATTTACGTCAATCCTCAACAAATTTGACGGCGATCGCTGAAATAGGCTTGGAATCTAGCATTCCTGAACTATTAACTGACGAATGCTGGAAAAAACAATGTGAGTTTCTAGAAGCACAATTATTACTCGCCAAACAATATCAGTTGCCTGTTAATCTACATAGCCGTAAATCTCATGATCAATTATTTACTTTTGTAAAACGTTTACAATTACCTAAAGCAGGTGTATTGCATGGGTTTTCTGGGAGTTATGAGCAAGCTAAAAAATTTGTCGAATTAGGCTATAAAATTGGTGTAGGTGGTGTGATTACTTACCAACGAGCTAACAAAACACGTCAAGTTATCAGTAAATTGCCTTTAGAGGCTTTAGTGCTAGAAACAGATACTCCAGATATGCCCGTATTTGGTTTTCAAGGGCAAGTGAATCGCCCTGAACGAGTCGCTGAGACTTTTAAATCGCTCTGTGAATTAAGAGCAGAATCTCCAGAAGTTATTCAAGATGTGATTTGGAAAAATAGTTGTAAGATGTTTGCTTAAGATAAATTAAGTAAATTCATTAATTCTTTTTAAACAACTGTCGCAAACGATTACGTAAGCATGATACAATAGTTCCCAATTTATTTCTGGCTATTAAATTATAGGAAACAACCGTGAGTAAACAATCATTAAGTTATAAAGACGCTGGTGTTGATATTAATGCAGGTAATGCATTAGTTGATCGAATTAAACCTTTGGTTAAACGCACAACACGTCCAGAGGTTATTGGCGGATTAGGAGGATTTGGTGCATTATGTGCATTACCCACTAAATATAAAGAGCCAGTATTAGTTTCTGGCACTGATGGAGTAGGCACAAAATTACGTCTAGCCATTGATTTGAATAAACATGATACTATTGGTATTGATTTAGTTGCAATGTGTGTCAATGACTTAGTGGTGCAAGGTGCTGAACCTTTATTTTTCTTAGACTACTATGCAACAGCAAAATTAGATGTCGATGTTGCAGCTCAAGTTGTTTCTGGTATTGCGGAAGGTTGCGTACAATCTGGTTGTGCATTAATCGGTGGAGAAACCGCTGAAATGCCAGGTATGTATCACTTAGGTGATTATGACTTAGGTGGTTTCTGTGTGGGCGTTGTAGAGCGTTCAAAAATCATTGATGGCACTAAAGTAAAAGCAGGTGATGCATTAATTGCATTAGGTTCAAGTGGTCCTCACTCAAATGGCTATTCTTTAGTGCGTAAAGTGATTGAAGTGTCAGGCGTAAACCCAGCGACTGCGGAATTGGCTGGTCGTCCATTATCAGAACAAGTATTAGCTCCAACGAAAATCTATGTAAAATCAGTATTAAAACTCATTGAAAATGCTGATGTACATGCTATTGCCCATTTAACTGGTGGTGGCTTTTGGGAAAATATTCCACGTGTCTTACCTGATAATGTGAAAGTTGTTATTGATGAAAGTAGCTGGGAATGGCAACCAGTATTCAAATGGTTACAAGAACAAGGTAATATTACTCGCCATGAAATGTATCGCACCTTCAACTGTGGTGTAGGCATGGTGATTGCACTACCACAAACAGATGTAGAAAAAGCCTTGGCCTTATTGCGTGCATCGGGAGAAGAAGCTTGGGTAATTGGTCAAGTTGAATGTTTACAAGCTGGTGAGCAGCAAGTAATCATTAGATAATTATATTTTATGATAAGCCTAATCAAGATGATTAGGCTTTTTTCATTTTATTTTTATTATTTAGGAAAATCTATGAAGAAAATTGTTGTCTTGATTTCAGGGCAAGGAATGAATTTACAAGCTATTATTGATGCTTGTTCTACGGGGAAGATTGATGCTCAAGTGGCAGCTGTAATTAGTAATAAATCAGATGCTTATGGTTTGGTTAGAGCTAAAAAAGTGAAAATTCCTACCGTAGTTTTTAGCCGTAAAAGCTTCCAAAGTAATTTGGAGATGGATAATGCCATCGCTGAATATATTGAGAATCTAGGCGCAGATCTGATAGTTTTGGCTGGCTATATGAAAATTTTAACCGCAGAATTCACCCAGCGTTTTGCCGGTAAAATTTTAAACATTCATCCTTCTTTATTGCCTAAATATCCAGGCCTAAATACTTACCAACAAGCGTTGCAAGCTGGCGATAAAGAACACGGAACCACAGTACATTTTGTTACTGAAGAACTGGATGGTGGTGCGGTTATTTTACAAGCTAAAGTGCCGATTTTCCCAGGCGATCAGATTATGGATATTGAACAACGTGTTAAAATTCAAGAGCTACAAATTTATCCTTTAGTGGTGAAATGGTTTATTGATGGACGTTTACAATTTATTTCAGGAAGAGCCTATTTAGATCAACAGCTTTTACCTCCCACTGGCTATGCTTCAGAATAATGTATAAATTTTCGTAAAGTGCGGTGCTTTTTTCTAAAATTTTGTTATAGTAGCTCGACTCGATTGAATTAATTAGGAGATGACAGTTTTATGGAAAAAATCATTGTGGATGAAAGTCAGTTTATGCGAACTATTTCTCGTATTTCTCATGAAATTATTGAAAAACACCAAGATTTGAATAATCTGGTGATTATTGGTATCAAACGTCGTGGTGCAGAAATTGCGGAACTAATTAAGCGTAAAATTAATGAATTAACAGGGCAAGATTTACCTGCTATGGATTTAGATATTACATTTTATCGCGATGATTTAGAATATGTTGAAGCTGAAAGCCAATCTCCGATTTATAGTGGTGCATCGGATTATATTAACATTCAAAATAAAAATGTGATTCTTATTGATGATGTTTTATTTACTGGGCGAACCATTCGTGCCGCATTAGATGCCTTAGTGGATTTTGGTCGTGCAGCAAAAATTGAGCTGGTTATTTTTGTTGATCGAGGCCATCGAGAATTACCAATTCGTGCAGATTATGTAGGTAAAAATGTGCCAACAAGTCGAGCTGAAAAAGTGCAAGTTCGCACGATGAAATATGATAACTGCTATGAAGTGGCTTTATTGCCTAAATGATAATATTATAAGGAACTTTTTATTAAAAGTTTTTTCTAATAAAAGGTATTTTTATTAATTTAGATAACGGAATAATATGAAAATAAGTAATTTAAAATCTCTCTTATTGGCAATGGTCGGTTTTTGGGCTCTATCAACCGCTCAAGCGGTTGAGCAAGTTGTAGCGACAGTAGATGGCAATCCTATTCTTGCTAGCCAAGTAGAACGTGCGTTAGGTAAACGTGCAAATACTGAAGCGAATCGTCAACAAGCGTTAGATGGTATTATTGATGATATGTTAGTGCAAAAAGCGATTAAAGAATCAGGTGTAAAAATTACGCCAGCACAAGTAGAAAAAGTGATTGAAGGTATCGCCGCACAAAATAAAATTACTTATGGTCAGTTATTAGATGCTTTAGATTATCAAGGGATTGGCATTACTAAATTCCGCAGTCAAATTGCTAATCAAATGTTAATGGCTGAAGTTCGTAATCGTTCTATCGGTAAAAATATTGATATAAGTCGTGAACAAGTGGAAGCTTTAAGTAAACAAATGCTTGAGCAAGCTAAAGCACAAGGGCAAACGGCTACGGTAACGGGTACACAATACCAAGTTCGCCATATTTTATTAAAATTAAATCCATTATTAAATGACGCACAAGCTAAAGCTAAATTAAATCAAATTCGTGCGGATATTTTATCTGGAAAAACAACATTTGCGGTTGCTGCAAAAGAGTATTCAAAAGATTATCTTTCAGGTGCTAATGGTGGTGATTTAGGTTATGCTTTCCCTGATGTATATGATCAAACATTTGCACAAATCATTAAATCAACTAAACAAGGGACAATTTCTGCACCATTTAAAACTCAGTTCGGTTGGCATATTTTAGAAGTCACTGATAATCGCCAAGGTGATATGACGGAGGCTGCATATCGTCAACGAGCTTATCAATCTTTGGTTAAAGATCAATTAAAAGATGAAGAAAAAGACTGGGTGAAAGGGTTGCGTAAAGGCGCAGATATTCGTTACATTGGAAAATAATTTAGAAATCCCAGTTTTGACTGGGATTTTTATTATATAATACCCATTGAATGAACTCGATGGGTATTTTTTCGAGAGATGAACAAATTAACCTATTTGCATTATTCGAATAGGCATTTTTATGGGTAATAATTTAATTAAATATGAATTCAAAAAAACATTTAGACCATACAGCTCGTAAACGTTTTGGACAAAATTTCCTACATGATGATAATGTGATTCAAGGGATTGTGGCTGCAATTTATCCACAAGAAGGACAGTTTTTAGTAGAAATTGGCCCAGGTTTAGGGGCGTTAACAGAGCCTGTTGCTGAACAATCTGAGCGTTTAACGGTGATTGAGCTTGATCGAGATTTAGCCGAACGCTTACGTCATCATCCATTTTTACATCAAAAATTGAATGTGATTGAAACTGATGCCATGCAATTCGATTTTGGTCAATTATACGCAGATGAAAAGTTAGGCGAAAAAGGTCAAAAATTACGTGTATTTGGTAACTTACCTTATAACATTTCAACGCCATTAATTTTCCACTTGTTGAAATTTTACGATAAAATCCAAGATATGCATTTTATGCTACAAAAAGAAGTGGTAAAACGTTTATGTGCTGCACCGAATAGTAAGGCTTATGGTCGCTTAACTATTATGACTCAATATTTTTGCCAAGTTATGCCAGTACTTGAAGTGCCTCCAACAGCATTTAAACCTGCACCTAAAGTTGATTCAGCTGTGGTTCGTTTAATTCCACATACCACTTTACCGTACCCTGTAAAGGACTTATATTGGTTAAATCGTGTTACAAGCCAAGCATTTAATCAACGCCGTAAGACCTTGCGTAATGCTTTATCCCAATTATTTACAGCAGAGCAACTTACTGAATTAAATATTGCATTAACAGCTCGTGCGGAGAATTTATCTATTGCTGATTATGCTCGGTTAGCAAACTGGTTAGCGGATAATCCACCCGCTGATGTGAGCCGTGATGAGATCATCACAAGTCACGAAGATTAATGAAAATGGCGACGCAGTTCGCCATTATTTTTAAAGGATAGAAGATGGCAACTTACATTATTGGTGATTTACATGGCTGTTTTGATGAATTGCAGCTATTGTTAGAAAAAGTGAAGTTTAGCCCAGAAAAAGATAAATTATATCTTACGGGTGATTTAATTGCTCGTGGTGATAAATCCTTGGAATGTATGCGTTTTGTAAAGTCTTTAGGTAAGTCTGCACAAACGGTATTAGGTAATCATGATTTGCATTTATTATCTTGTGCTTATGGCATTAAGAAAGTCAAAATTCGTGATAATTTGACCGCACTTTTTGATGCACCAGACTTTGCCGAATTGATCGATTGGTTACGTCATCAGCCTTTATTAGTGCATAATGCTGAACATAATTTTATTTTAGCTCATGCGGGTATTTCTCCTGATTGGGATCTTGATACAGCAATAAATTGTGCTAAAGCAGTAGAGAATGAATTGCAACATGGGGATTATCGTTATTTATTAACGAATATGTATGATAGCCAACCTGATCGTTGGTCAACAGATTTACAGGGCTTAGATTATTTACGTTATAGCATTAATGTTTTAACACGAATGCGTTTTTGTTACCCAGATCACCGTCTTGATTTTGATTGCAAATCTTCACTGAAAGAGGCACCAGCAGAATTATTGCCTTGGTTTGAATTAAATAATCCTTTATATCATCAAACTAATATTATTTTTGGACATTGGGCAAGCCTTGTGGATGAAATCACGCCAACACATATTTATGCTTTAGATACAGGTTGTGCCTGGGGAAATCGTATGAGCTTATTACGTTGGGAAGATCAGCAATATTTTACTCAATCCGCCTTGAAGAATTATAGTTTTAAAGGCTAATGTGAAAAAGTGCGGTAGAAATTTTTAAAATTCGCACCGCACTTTTCTTTTACCTATGATTAAAATTCATTTGCTTTGAATCGATGTACGATTTGATTTGATGAACCCCGCCACACTAAAGCAGGATCGGCAAGTTCTTGTATAAATTTACCATCAATTAATACATCAATATAAGGCAACATTTGCTGTTGATATTCATCTAATTCATCTAATTTATAGCCTGTCCAACACCAAATATCTTTATTAGGGCATTCTAGTTTGATGCGTTTAACCAATGGCAGCAGTCTTTCAATATTACGTGGATGAAGAGGATCGCCACCAGATAAGGTTAAGCCCTGACGATTAATTCGGGTATCTTTGAGATCTTTTAAAATCTGTTCTTCCATAGCATCATCAAATAGCACACCAGAACTAAATGACCAACTCTTTTGGTTATAACAACCTCGACAAGCATGAGTACAACCACTTACAAAGAGTGTACATCTGGTACCTTCGCCATTGACGATATCCACAGGGTAATACTGAAGGTAATTCATGTCATATCCTGAGTTTTTATTACCATGTACGACTTTACTATGCGTGGTTTATTACATATGTTTAACGCGGCGCTTTACTTCTTCTTGTTTACCCGCATTAAATGGTCGTGCATCTGGGCTACCTAAGTAACCACATACACGGCGAGTGACAGATACTTTTTCACTGTCATGATTACCACATTTCGGGCAAGTAAAGCCTTTGCTAGTACATTCAAATTCGCCAGTAAAACCACATTCGTAGCATTCATCAATTGGCGTGTTAGTACCATAATAAGGTACACGTTCATAAGCATAATCCCATACATCTTCTAAAGCCTTGAGATTATGTTGAATATTTGGATATTCTCCGTAGCAAATAAAACCACCACTGGCTAATGAAGGATAGGGTTGTTCAAAATCTAGTTTATCGTATGGATTCACTTTCTTCTCAACATCTAAGTGATAGCTATTTGTGTAGTAGCCTTTATCTGTTACTCCGTCAATCACACCAAATTGTTTAGTATCTAAACGGCAGAAGCGATCGCATAGGTTTTCACTTGGTGTTGAATATAAACTGAATGCATAGCCAGTTTCTTTATACCATTCTTTAGTAGCATTACTTAAATATTCAACAATTTGAATACCTTTTTTACGTAATTGCTCATCATCATAAATATGACCTTGGTTGTATAAGGCATTAATGGTTTCGTAAATACCGATATAACCTAATGAGATTGAAGCTCGACCATTTTTGAAAATTTGTGCGACATTATCATCAGCCTTCAAACGAACGCCGCAAGCTCCTTCCATATAGAGGATTGGTGCTACACGAGCTTTAGTATTTTCTAAGCGAGCAATACGAGTCATTAGTGCCTTTTTAGCAATGGCTAAACGCTGGTCTAAAATTTCATAAAAACGTTGTTCATCACCATTGGCTTCAATAGCAATTCGTGGCAAGTTAATACTTACTACACCAAGATTGTTGCGACCATCATGAACTTCCTCGCCTTGTCCATTTTGCCAACGACCCAAGAAACTCCGACATCCCATTGGTGCTTTAAATGAACCCGTCACTTTTACGACTTGTTCATAGCTCAAAATATCAGGGTACATACGTTTAGAAGCACATTCTAAGGCTAACTGCTTAATATCATAATTAGGATCGCCTTTAGCTTGGTTAATGCCTTTCTTAATCGTAAATACTAATTTAGGAAATACAGGAGTTTTGTGATTTTTTCCTAAGCCTCGAATACGGTTTGCTAAAATTGAGCGTTGAATTAACTTAGCTTGCCAGCTGGTTCCTAAGCCAAATCCTAGAGTGACAAAAGGCGTTTGTCCATTTGAGGTGTGTAAGGTATTAATTTCATATTCTAAAGATTGGAATGCATCAAAACATTCTTTTTCAATTAAGGCTTGAGCATAACCTTTAGCATCAGGAATTTGCCATTCTGCTGCATTTTTTAAATGTTTTTCGTAGCTTAAATTGACATAGGGAGAAAGTACTTCATCAATACGATTAATGGTTGTACCGCCATAAATATGGCTAGCTACTTGAGCAATAATTTGTGCAGTTACCGCAGTTGCTGTACCAATAGACTTAGGCGGTTCAATTTCTGCATTACCCATTTTAAAACCATGAGTTAACATCCCTTTTAAGTCAACTAGCATACAGTTAAACATTGGGAAGAATGGAGAATAGTCTAAATCATGGTAGTGAATTTCACCTTTTTCATGGGCTTCTACCACATCACGTGGAAGAATGTAACGTTTCGCATAGTGTTTTGCAACAATACCCGCCAATAAATCTCGTTGAGTCGGAATAATTTTCGCATCTTTATTCGCATTTTCATTGAGAATTTCTACATTACTTTGCTCAATTAAGCCTTCAATATCTTTGGTTAATTGGCTACGTTTTTCACGAGATAAATCACGATCATGTCGATATTCAATATAAGCACGGGCAACTTGAGGATAATCACTTGCCATTAAATTATTTTCAACAATTTGTTGAATACGGCTAATATCGATTTCATTTTGATTAAATTGAAAAATATCATCAAACACTTTCTGACTGACTTTATGGCAGAATCTTTCATCATCAATATTAACTGCTTTGGCGGCTTTTTTGATAGCATTAATGATTCGTTGAATTTCAAAAGATACACGTGACCCATCACGTTTAATGATGAAGAATGAAGCCATAATATGTTCCTTTTTATTGCTATATATTGTGTTTGACTAAAGTGAGTTACACTATATATAGAAAATTATAGAATTTCAACTAGAGGTAATTTAACATATTAAGACTGGGCAGAGTTTAGTTATTGTTTTATTTAAAAAATTAGAAAATCAAGAGATTTAAAAAAAATATTTTTTAATAAATATTGTGATCTAAATCACAATATATAGTGATTCTTCTATTTCATAAACACAAAAAGTGCAGTTTTTTTTACCGCACTTTTTTAATCAGCTTATTTTTTGTGAGTAAGGTGTTGGCGGGTTTTCAAATTAATCATTTCAACAATGACTGAGAATGCCATTGCAAAATAAATGTAGCCTTTTGGAATATGAAAATCAAAGCTTTCAGCAATCAATGTGGTTCCAATCAGAATTAAGAAAGCGAGTGCTAAAATTTTTAAGGTTGGATTGGCATCAACAAAATCACCAATAGGTCTTGCTGCTAACATCATCACGCCAACTGCAATGATAATGGCAATAATCATAACTTCTACGTGACTTGCCATACCCACCGCTGTGATAACAGAATCTAGAGAGAAAACAATATCAAGTAAAGCAATCATGATTAATGTGGTGAGAAAATTGGCATTTTTTCCCTGAGAGCTATCTTCAGACTCTTCTTCGGGATGCATAGTACCATGAATTTCATGGGTACTTTTTGCCACCAGAAAGAGCCCTCCTAGAAGAAGAATAAGATCTCGTCCTGAAATTTCTTGATTAAATAAAGTAAATAATGGCTGGGTTAAACGCATCACCCATGCTAAAGAAAGCAACAATAGGATGCGTGTAACCATAGCTAACGCTAAACCTAGAATACGCCCTGATTGTCGTTGAGATTCAGGCAAGCGTCCAACTAAGATGCTGATAAAAATAATATTATCAATGCCAAGCACAATTTCGAGTGCTGCTAGGGTAAATAATGCGATCCAAGCTTCAGGATCGGCTAACCATTCAAACATAAATGCCCTTATTAAATTGAGTAGAGTAGAAATGACAGCGAATCATAGCACTTGTAGTAATAAATAAAAGTGAAATTATCGATTTTGTAAGAAATTTTGTAAAATTGTGGCAGTAAATTCTTTACGTAAATAAAAACCCAGTGGCAGCGTATCGATCACTTCTCCCCGTGGGCCAATTCCTTTAGTTTTGGCACGGCTATTTGCTCCTTTAGGGCGTAACTGTAATACTTTCCCAATTTTAGCACTAATCAGATGAACTTTACCTAGAACAATATAGTCCATTAGCTCTTCCCAGTCTTGCTGTAATTGCGCTTCTTGCTCCGCATTGGGTTGCCAAAGAATTGGCGAACCGATCAGACGAGAGGCTAGTGGAATGTTTCGTTCGCCTTGAATTGGGATCCAAAGAACCTGAGATAATTTATAACGTAAATGAGAATTTTGCCAATTTACACCCGCAGTTTGAATCAGCGGGGCAAGGCTTACGAAAGTGGTTTCTAACGGATAGCCCTGCGAATTAATTGGAATTGTTTTTAGCTCAATTCCTAAATGAGCAAAATCTTGTTCAGGTTTACTGCCTGCTTTTGCTCCGAGAGCAGTTTCAATTAACTGACCAACCCAGCCTTTATCTCGTTTTAAATCGGGGGGAACAATAATGTTGAGTTCTTCTGCAAGTTCACCAAAACTAAGCCCAGCAATAGTACGAGCTCTGTGGAGTAATTGTTGTTTTGATTGAGGTGATGTGATCATAAAGTGCGGTCTATTTTAGAAAAATTTTAATCATAATATTTTTTGAGTAATTTAGGTTTAACATATTCTACACCTTTATCCACATACTCAATTTGTTCTAACTTTAGTAAAAAGCGTTTAGCTGGTAATCCACCACCAAAACCTGTTAGTTGGTTATTTTTACCTAAAATACGGTGGCATGGAATAATAATACTAATCGGATTACTTCCAACCGCACCACCGACTGCACGTACCGCTTGGGGATGATTAATTAGTTGAGCCAATTCGCCATAGGTTGAGGTTTTACCATAGGAAATTTGACGCAATGCTGCCCAAATACTTTGTTGGAACGCTGTTCCTTGAGGATTAACTGGAATCCCCTCAAAGTTTTCTTTTTTCCCATCAAAGTAACGATTAAGTGCCTTTTTTACTTGATGGAATAAAGGCAATTGATCATTTAAAAGCCATTTAGGATTAGGTGCGTTTTGTTCCGCTTCAAAATCTAAATTAGTCAGCTGATCATCTTGAGCGATCATTAATAAATTACCGATAGGAGATGAATAATAGCTATAATAAATTTCTGACATACACAAGCCTCATAAAAAAAGCGTATCCAAGGATACGCTTTATTATCAATGATTTTTAATCAATTAGAAACTGTAGTTTATATTTAAACCGTAAAGATTTGCACGTGCTTTAGAGTGGTACTCTGCTTTTACATTTAATAAACCAGCAATAGTTTGTTCTTCAGTAAAGTTCAAACGTTTACCACGTAAGTGTGCAAAGCCTAAATCAACAGCAAGATTTGGTGTGAATTTATAAGTTGCACCAACGCTATACCAAGTACGGTTTGTATCAGGAATAGAAGCACTCGCATGTTTTCTTGTAGCCGCAGCTTCATCATAAGCAATACCTGCACGCACAGTTAATTGCTCATTAACATCATAGGTTGCACCTAAAGCAATACGAGAGTTGTTGCGATAGTTTTCATCTTTATGGAATGCTAACTGGCCATCGGTATAAGTGGCATGTAAGTTTTTAAAGCGTTTCCATTCAGTATATTTATAGCTATAGTGTACAGCAAATTTATCAGTCAGCTGATGAAAACCAGAGAATTCCCAGTAAGCAGGTAATTTTAATACTAATCCACCTTCAGCCACATAAGGTCCAATGCCTGTTGCGGTTTGTTTATAACTCAGTGCATTACGATCTTTAAAATCAATATCAATTTTCGAATGGTAAGCTAAACCAAAACGATTTCGTTCATTGATTTCATACATTAAACCTGCATTCCAACCAAATGCCCATGCTGCTTTATCTTGTAAATGGGTTAATACCGTTGTTTTTTCTGTTGAATTGCTTAATGCCGCTCTCACCGCAGGGCTTTGCATTGCATTACTTAATGCTGTGTCAATAATTCCTGCACGACGTTCTACTTCTGCTGAAGCATAGACAGCATTAATTCCAAGACCAGCACTAAAGCCTTCTGTAATACGGTAGGAACCACTCAAATTAAGATTAAGTGCAGTTAAATCTGTGGTGCCACCAAATACTCCCGCATTATAATCATCGGCATATTCACTTTTTAAGCCAAAGTTTACGTTCATACCACCACCCACAGCAAATTTATCGTTAAGAGGTGCCAAGAAATACATATTAGGAACAGATGAGCCAGGCACTACGCTTTCTTTGTTAGCTGATTCTTTAGCTAAAGTCGCTCCCGCTAATTTTGCGGTAACAGGACCTTCCATACGTACTCTTGAATGTACATAAACGCTACCAGCTGAGAATTGCATCGTTTTAAATTTGCTCATAAGTGCTGGGTTAGTTGCGACAACTGCTGCATTATCTGCAATAGCAGCTTCACCCGAATAAGCACGACCTAACCCAGATGTTGAAAGTTCAGCTAGCTGGAATGCTGCTGCTGAAGCTTGATTTGATGCAAATAAAATAGACACTGATAATAGTGTTTTTTTCATTGTGATTTTCATGGTTCCCCTTTCCAACGAGTTTAATATATTTATCGGATACGATAAAAAACTCGGCAAGTTTAAAAGAATGTAGCATATATGTGCAAATTTATTTATGGTTTTGTTTCACTGTTCAGACCAGTGATTTTAAAAGGATTTTTAACAAATTGCGGTTTTCAAGTGACAATATCTCATGGAATAATTTTGTGATAAGCATGTTTTTATAGCAGTAGAATATGCGATTAAAACACCACATATATAATAAGAAAAAGGGTATATAGATAATGAGTATCTGGTGAATGAGATAGCTTGATGGCAGCTAAAGTGCGGTGCTTTTTGAGAAAATTTATTTTTATATTAGCGACCTAGTAGAAAGTCATTTATTAGAGGCAAATTCTGAGTTTAACGGCTAATTAGAAGCAATCATTCAATTCAATAAAATTTTTATAAATCGCACCGCACTTGTTGTAAATAGGTGAATTAGCCTCTTTCATTTACTTTAAGAATTTATCAATATTATCTTGATCAATAGCAATATCTGGTGTTCTGATACTATTATTTTCCAATGTCCAGTCGGCACCTTTATTCATAGGTTTACCCTGAGCAAGATCACGGGCGAGTTTAACTAAAACTCGACTTTGTGTAACTCCATCATTGAGTACCGTGCCTGTAATATCACCAGATTTAACAAATCGCAATACACGAGGAAGCGCATCTACACTAAAAATCGGTAATTTTTTGTGATGTTCTTTTAGTGAAGCTAACGCACCAATTGCCATGGCATCATTATTACTAATGATGACTTCAATATTATTGCCTTGGGTGTCATTTAACCATAAATCCATACGATCTTTTGCCATATCGCTATTCCACATCGCCGTATCACTAAATACAGCTTGTGTTTTAAGCCCTAGATTATGTTATTCTTCAATGACATATTGGCTACGAGTGATAGCGGCGGTACTTTCAGGTTCTCCTTTTAACAGGGCATATTGAATTTTGCCATCTTTATTTAAGTCCAGTTCGGGATATTTATTCCAATGTATGGCGATGAGATGTGCTTGTTCGATAGCCGAACTTTTAGCAGATGAACCAATATAATAAGCTTTGTCGTAGCTACTTAAAATTTTTTCACCAGGATCTTTATTAAAGAAGATAATCGGTACTTGTTGCTGTTTGGCTTTTTCGATAAGGGTGGTTGCGGCAGCCGTATGAACTAAATTGACAGCAAGAACTTTCACTTTCTTGGCTAAAAGAATATCAATTTGATTATTTTGAACAGCTTGAGAATTTTGCGAATCATTCATTAAAAATTTAACATCTTTTAATGCTGAAGCCTGATTACTGATTTCATCTTTCATCAAGTTCATAAAGGTATCATCATATTGATAAATCGTTACGCCTACTAAAGATTCTGCTTTTACGATACTAATACTAGCACCCGCTAAAACTGAAATCGCTAAGGTATTTAATACTAATTTTTTCATAACAAAGTCCTCTATGTTAAAACGCTTAAATCATAAGGCCTGTATTGATATTAGCACCAAATTGTTTAAAAAGTAGCAGTTGTTAAAAATATTGTTAATTATGTGATCTAGCTCATACATTTATACTAATTATTTAACATCTTAATTAAATATAATTTTCAGCTAGCTATATAAATCAAATTGTGATAATTTTTGCATTGTCAATCCGACGGCAACTGATTTACTTTTTATGAACGACGAACACTCGAATAATTCCACTCAAGATACTATTCAAAAGAAAAGTTTTTTCCAATCCTTATTTGGACGTTTTTTCCAAGGCGAACTCAAAAATCGTGATGAACTTGTAGAAGTCATCCGTGATTCAGAACAAAATGAATTGATCGACCAAGATACCCGCGAGATGATTGAAGGCGTAATGGAAATCGCCGAATTGCGTGTGCGTGATATTATGATTCCTCGTTCACAAATCGTCTTTATCCAAATGGAACAAGATCTAGAAAGTTGTTTAGATACGATTATTAGTTCAGCGCATTCCCGTTTTCCTGTGGTTGGTGATGAGCGATATAATGTTGAAGGGATTTTGCATGCAAAAGATTTATTGACATTTTTGCGAGCGAATACCGAACAATTTGAATTAGAAAAATTATTACGTCCAGTGGTTATTGTGCCTGAAAGTAAACGAGTGGATCGAATGCTGAAAGAATTTCGTTCAGAACGTTTCCATATGGCGATTGTCGTGGATGAATTCGGTGCAATCTCTGGATTAGTTACTATTGAAGATATTTTAGAACAAATCGTGGGTGACATTGAAGATGAGTTTGATGAAGAAGATGTTGTGGATATTCGTCAACTTTCTCGCCACACCTATGCGGTACGAGCACTTACGGATATTGGCGATTTTAATGAACAATTTAATACTCACTTTGAAGATGCAGAAGTTGATACCATTGGTGGTGTAATTATGCAAGCTTTTGGCTATTTGCCTAAACGTGGTGATGAAATTACATTAGAAAATATTCACTTTAAAGTCACATCAGCGGACAGTCGTCGCATTATTCAATTACGAGTCACGCTTACCGATGAACACTTAGCAGAAATCGAAAAGATAGAATCTGAGTATTCTGAACAAGAATAATCCTGAAAGGCTGTTTTAAAACAGCTTTTTTATTTCTATCTATAGAATCTCTCTCGTGCTGTGATAAAATCGGCACTTTGTTAAATAATATAAATGTGCTTATGAATAAATATCTTACCTATTTAATTGCCATTATTAGCGGCGCCTTAGGCGTATTCGCTTTTTCTCCTTTTGACTTATGGTATTTAGCTTATATTTCTGTTCTTGGTTTACTTTTTATTGCGAAAAATTCTGAAAAAAAGACCGCACTTTTAGCTACATTGCTATGGGGACTGAGTTTTTTTAGCTTAGGCATAAGTTGGCTGCATGTCAGTATTCACCAATTTGGAGGTTCACCATTATGGTTGAGCTATATTTTAGTGGTGTTATTGGCAGCCTATTTATCATGCTATCCATTATTATTCACTTATATTATTCAACGTTTTAAAGTCACCAGCGTGGTAATATTTCCAGTGATTTGGACATTTACTGAATTTCTTCGTGGCTGGTTATTTACTGGATTTCCTTGGTTGCAATTTGGTTACACGCAAATTGATAGCCCTTTCTCAGGATTAGCGCCATTGTTTGGGGCTGAAGGTGTAACTTTCTTTGTTATGTGGGCAAGTGCGGTTATTTTTAGTGGAATTTCTGCGTTATTAAAAACACCACGGAAATTGCCAATTGCCTTGGCAAATTTAGCAATGTTAGTTATCGTTGGTGGACTGAGTGCCTATTCTTCACAAAAATCTTTTGTGACAGAAGTCCCAGAAAAAGCCTTAAAAATTAGCCTAGCACAGGGTAATATTGAACAAAATTTAAAATGGGATCCGCAATATCTTTATGCAACCTTAGATATTTATCAGAAATTAATTAATGAGCATTTAGGAACCTCAGATTTAATTATTTTGCCAGAATCCGCATTACCCGCTTTAGAAAATCAACTACAGCCGTTTTATAAAGCATTACAGTTAGCGGCTCAACAGAAAGGTAGTGAGGTTTTTATTGGTTCGGTATATCAAGATGAAATCCAAGGTAAATTGTTAAATTCAATTGTGTCGGTAGGTAATATTGAGCAACCTTATTCATCAGATAATATGATGCGTTATGCTAAACATCATTTAGTGCCTTTTGGGGAATATGTTCCTTTGGAAAGCTTATTACGTCCATTAGGTTCTGTGTTTAATTTACCCATGTCAGCTTTTCAAAATGGTGATGAAATACAACAGCCTTTATTAGCAAAAGGAAGAACTTTCGCACCAGCGATTTGTTATGAAATTATTTTTGGTAGCCAGTTACAAAAAAATATACATACTAATACCGATTTCTTATTAACAGTTTCTAATGATGCTTGGTTTGGCGATAGTATTGGCCCTTGGCAACATTTACAAATGGCAAGAATGAGAGCCTTAGAATTAGGCAAACCACTAGTAAGAGCAACGAATACGGGAATTACTGCATTTATTGATGCAAAAGGAAAGATTATTTCTCAAGCCCCTCAGTTTAAACAAACGGTATTAACCACTAAAATTGCCCCCACAAAAGGCAAGACACCTTATGCAGCTTTAGGCAATAAGCCACTTTATTTATTAGCATTGATTTTTACCGTATTAAGAATTTTAGCCGCCTTGATTAAACGTAAAGTGATGAAAACTGCGGTATAAAAAAGCAAAATTTTAGATTAAGAAAAACGCCCTAAGCATGACTTAGGGCGTTTTCTTTGAAAATCAGTTTGAATCCATTAACGACTACGGAAAATGATACGACCTTTATTTAAATCATAAGGCGTCATTTCAATTGTCACTTTATCACCCGTTAAAATACGGATGTAGTTTTTACGCATCTTACCTGAAATATGAGCCGTCACCACGTGACCATTTTCTAATTCCACACGAAACATAGTATTTGGTAAGGTTTCTAAAATTGTACCTTGCATCTCAATGCAATCTTCTTTAGCCATTGTGTCCTCTAAAATAATGATATTTTCAACCGCACTTTTGCGGAATACACTCGAATGGTGCGGATTATAGCGGTTTTTAGGAAGTTGGGAAAGTTTTTATTGATTTGATTTATTAGTCAACTATACAATAAGCTATAAAACTATCTACCTAATATCTATGCTACTCTTTAAATTAAGGTTATTTTATGACTAATTCTTTTCTACGTACTCATCACAATTATAGCCAATCATTAAAGTTACATAAGCAAGATATTATTACGATGTAATTTAATTTGCGGCCATTCAAGGGATTAATATTTCGCTAGTAAAATAGTTTTCAAGAAGATCAGGCATCATCATCTTTTATTATGGCAGAAAGTTGAGAATGCAATATTTGTATCCTTATGACACAGTATTATTTAAAAACACATAAATAATAAGAAGGCATACTGTTATAATGAATTGTTTTAATAAAATTTTATTAAAAGAAATAATTAGTAATTATGGAAAATCAATATCCAAAAAATATTAAAATTATTATTGCAACGCATAAACCTTATTTTATGCCTGTGGATCCGATATATTTACCATTACATGTTGGTAAACAAGGTAAGCAAAGTATTGGTTATCAAGGTGATGATACGGGTGATAATATTTCAAACAAAAACCCAAATTTTTGCGAACTCACAGGGCTTTATTGGGCATGGAAAAATTTGCCAAATGATTATTTAGGACTGATTCATTATCGTCGATTCTTTACACTAAAGAATCGGTCAGAAAGAAAAAGTCATTTATTAGAAAGCTTATACTTAACCGGTCAAGAAGCGAGTCAATTATTAAGTCAATATGATGTTATTGTGCCAAGTAAGCGTAATTATTATATTGAAACACTTTACTCACATTATGCTAATACGCTACACTCTGAACATTTGGATGTTACACGCGAAATTATTGCTGAAAAGTGCGGTGAATATTTATCAAATTTTGATACCGTAATGAAACAGCGTGGCGGATATATGTTTAATATGTTCATTATGTCGAAAAAATTAGTGAATGATTATTGCAGTTGGTTATTCCCCATTTTATTTGAGTTGGAAAAACGCATTCCTGCAGAACAATATTCTGTATTCCACGCTCGTTTTTATGGTCGAGTAAGTGAATTATTGTTTAATGTATGGTTAAAACAATATTCTCAAAATAACGCATTAAAAGTGAAAGCAATTCCTTTTGTTTATGGCGAGAAAATTAATTGGTTGAAGAAAGGAACTGCATTTTTAATGGCGAAGTTTTTTGGTAAAAAATACGAGAAGAGTTTTTAATAGAGACAATCATGAAACGTGTACTTGTATATGGAATGACAGATAACTTGGGAGGGATGGAAGCTTATATTCATAATCTCTATCAATACCTTGATAAAACTCAAATTCAATTTGATTTTGTTTGTGATTTTTCTCAAATGACGTTGAGTAGTTTTTACTTAGAAAATGGTTGTAGAATTCATTTTATTCCACCTAAAAGTCAAGGGTTATTAAAAAGCTTATGGGCAATGTGGAAAGTAATAAAACAAAATAACTATGATGTAGTTTATTTTAATATTATGAATGCGGGTTATTCACTTAATATGCTTCCAGCATTTTTACTTAAAAGAAAAGTTATTGCCCATTCACATAGTGCAGATACAGATAAAAAGCAATTACATTACATATTAAGATGGCTACTTAATTTTGTTACTGATGTTAAACTCGCTTGTTCTAAAGAAGCAGGTGTATTTATGTTTGGTGAGAAGAAGCTATTCACGGTCATAAATAATGGGATTAATTTAGAACAATATCGTTATTCTGAAGAAAAATATCATACTATTCGCCATAAATTGAATTGGGGGGATAAAAAAGTGATTTTATACGTTGCTAGAATGAATCATCAGAAAAATCCTTTTTTTGCTTTAGATATTATGAAAGTACTAAAACATTCACTTCCTAATGTTATCCTGGCTTATGTTGGGACTGGTGAGTTAAAAGATGAGATCCAACAATATATTTCAGATAATGCATTAACAAATGTATCTTTATTAGGATTACGACATGATATTAATGAGCTAATGATTGCAGCAGATTTATTAATTTTACCTTCTCTATTTGAAGGCTTACCTATCGTTGCTGTTGAAGCTCAGGCTGCTGGATTGCCTGCTTTTCTCTCCGAAACTATTTCTAAAGAAGTTAGGTTGGTAAACTCAATCCAATTTTTGCCAATTTCTAATAGTGCTGATTGGATAAAAGAGATTGAAAAAAAACTCAACAAGTTCGGTGATAAGCGTATTAGTGATATACCAGCTTTAGTAAATGCGGGCTATGACATTAAAATAGTGGCAAAACGTATTCAACAGATTTTAATAGGTTAAAAATAATAATGAAAAATACAAAATTTAGCCTGATTTTTGCTTGTTATAATGTCGCCCAATATTTAGATAAGTTGTTTGATTTATTAGCTACACAACCTTATCAAAATATTGAGATTATTTTTGTTGAAGATTGTTCAACTGATAGTACAAAAGAAAAACTACAAAGATTTAATGATCCTCGAATGAAGTTGCTTTGTAATGAAAATAATATAGGTGCGGCTGAAAGCCGTAATGAAGGAATTAAAATTGCTACAGGTGAATACATTGGTTTTCCAGATCCAGATGATTTGTTTGATAGCACCTTATTGAGCAAAGTTAATCACGTAATTGAACAATATCATCCTGATATTATTAGCGTTGGAATGCAAGAGCGGTATGAAATTAATGGTGATGTAAGTTACGTGAAAAATATTTTAAGTCAATATACAGGTCTGATTAATCATGATTTTACTGACATACTTGTTGATTTAGAAGAATCTTTTCTATTTGGATATACAAATAATAAGTTCTATCATACGGAACTTATTAAAAAATATGGTATTTTTAATGAACACCAAGCATTAAAAGAAGATTTTGAGTTTAATATTAAAGCTTTTAAAAAAATATCTAATTTTTATATATTGAATGAGCCACTTTATTTTTATATGAAACGCAATAATGGTAGTCTAACGTCTAAATTTGTTGCTGATTACTTTCCTATTCATATGCAAACCCTAGATTCATTTAAATCATTAATTGATAAGAAAGGATATATAAATCAGAATGTCAATCGTTTGCTAGTTAATCGTTTTATTCGGTATTGTTTATCTGCAATAGAGCGAAACAGTTCCAATCAAGCAAATATGACATTTCTAGAACAAAAAATGTGGATTAAAAATTATATTTTTGAGTTGCCACAATACGATAATTATCTTTCTCTCTCTAATTTAATTACTCCTAAACAAAAGCTTTTTTATTTTTTATTAAAAAATAAAATGAGTTTTCTGTTAGTTTTAGTTGCTAATTTTGTTAAGTTAGTGAAAAAGATGTTTCCTATTTTATTTGTTAAATTAAAAAATTAATTAGGCTCTTAGGTTTATTAATGAAGAAATTCCAAATAGTTGAATTAAGTACGGAACATAACCATGCAGGTAGTAAGGCTGTACAAGATATTTATAACATTGCTTTGTCTTTAGGTTATAAAGCGCGTTTCATTAGAACTGCAACAATGGAGAATTCGTTACGAGGTAAAATTCAACGGCAAATTCGTTTCTTTATTGATTGGTTAAATGTGTATTTTTGCATTGAGGCCAATTCGATAGTGTTTATTCAGAATCCATATCATCATAAACAACTAATTCGTAATTGGGTACTCAATCGGTTGAAAAATAAGAAGCATGTAAAGTTTATTTCGTTAGTACATGATGTTGAAGAGTTAAGAAAAAGCTTATATAACAATTATTATAAAAGAGAATTTGAAACAATGTTATCACTGGCGGATGGAATTATTGTACATAATAAAAAGATGAAAAAATTTTTTGTAGAAAAAGGCTATCCTGAGGTAAAACTGGTTAGTTTAGATATTTTTGATTACCTACAACAAAGAGATGCAACTAAGCAGATGACTTTTGAACGTTCGATTTCAATTGCGGGGAATTTAGATATTAAAAAATCTGCTTATATTGCAAAATTAGGCTCATTGTCTACCATTAACGTACATTTATATGGACCTAATTTTGCATGCTCATTAGAGAAATTTTCAAATATTCAATATCATGGTTCATTTCCCTCAGCGGAAATTCCACGACAATTAACTTGTGGTTTTGGTTTGGTTTGGGATGGGCAAAGTATAGAAACTTGCAGTGGTGAGTTTGGTGAATATTTAAAATATAATAACCCACATAAATTATCATTATATTTATCTTCAGGAATGCCTGTTATCATTTGGAGTGAAGCGGCGGAGTCAGATTTTATTAAAAAGAATAATTTAGGTATTTGTGTATCGTCGTTAACTGAATTACCAGAAAAATTAGCTTTAATAACTTATGATGATTATTTGAAAATGATAGAAAATGTAGAAAAACAGGCTCTTTTTTTAGTGAATGGAACATATACTAAAACAGCAATAAAGTTTGCTGAAACAATTATTTAGGTATTTTAATGTTTTTATATTTATTGTCAGCTATCTTATTATTACTACTAATATTTAATTTAGTAATCGTTAAGTTTGACTATATGCATCCATCTGTGTTGTTTATTTTTTCCTTCTTTGTTTCTAGTGCTATTTGTGTATTAGGTGCGTCAGAATATGAGATTGTTTTTCATCAAGTGACAGTTTTGGTTGTAGTGAGTTCTTGTTTAATCTTTACTTTGATCACTTTATGTTCTCGAATTTATGATAAATCTATTCTATGTCCTTATGATATTAAGGGAATTAAAATAAATAAATTTATTACATTAGGCTTTATTTTTTTATTTATTATTACTCAATTCTCCTTTATTGAATATCTTCAGTCTATTTCTATCGCATATTTAGGGCGTGTAGGTAGTTTAGCTGAGATGATTTCTTTATATGATGTAATGACTAAGTTTTGGACTGATATATTTAGAGATTTAAATATTTCAGTTCCTTTATTGTATCGTATTGGTAATCCTATTACTCAGGGTTTTGGATACCTAGTCGTATATATTTGCATTCATAATTATATCGCCACTAAAAAAATAGATTTTTTACATCTTATCATTATCTTATTGCTTTGTATTAATATTGTATTAAATGGAAGTCGTAGTCCTATATTTAGGGTTATTACGATGATGTTAGTCACATTTTATCTGTTATATAATAGGAAATATGCATTAAATCGAGGAAGTATCTTATTATTAGTCAAAATTTTAATTATATTACTTTTCTCTGGTATATCTTTTATATTTTTACTTCATTTAATGGGAAGAGAGAATAATTTAACATTATTTCATTATCTATTTATTTATCTTGGCGCGCCATTAGTTAATCTTGATAATTATCTTGCTTCTAGACCAGCTGAATCGCTTTCTTTGATTTTTGGTGAACAAACATTTAGGGTGTTATATGCTTATATTGGTAAAATAACAAGTAATCCAGATCTAATATTTCCCACAATAGATGTTTTTACATTTAGTAATAATGGCTTTGAAATAGGTAATGTTTATACGACATTTTATGCTTTTATTTATGATTTCGCATACAAAGGATTTATGCCATTAATATTACTTATAGGACTTTATTATATTTTTACCTACGAAAAAATAAAAAAAGTAAAATTAAATAAAGTGAGTTTTATACTATTTGTTTATGCTTACCTATTTAATGATATCTTAATGCTATCTTTTTCAAATAGATTTTATTCGACAATATTCGATGCAAGTTTTATTAAAATTATAGTTTTTGCATATTTCTTCTCATATTTGTTTGTAAGGAGAAAATCAATAAATGAAATTTGATGTAAAAAGTATAAGATTTAATTTTTTTATGAATTTTATTCTAACGGTATCTAATTTTGTATTTCCATTGATAACTTTTCCTTATGTGTCAAGGGTATTATTGCCTGAGGGAACAGGAAAAGTGGCTTTTGCGCTTTCAGTCGTTAGTTATTTTTCTATTTTTGCATCTTTCGGAGTAGCTACATATGGTGTGAGAGCTATTGCTAGGGTCAGAGATAATAAAGAACTATTATCTAAAACAGCTCATGAGTTGTTATTCATAAATTTTATCTCTTTTTTTATTGTTTATATCGTATTTACTCTTTCTATTTATTTTATTCCTAAATTTAATAATGAAAAAAATCTTTTCTTTTTAAGTTCAGTTTTTATTTTGTTTACTGTTATAGGAGTTGAATGGTTATATAAAGGATTAGAAAGGTATCAATATATTACAGTTAGAACTATTTTATTTAAACTTATTGCGTTAGTTTTAGTCTTTATCTTTATTAAAAATAAAGATGATTATATCTATTTTGCCTTTATCTCAATTTTAGCAATGGTGGGCTCTGCGCTTCTAAATATATTTAATACTAGGCAGATTATTTATTTTAAAATTTATACTGATTATGAAATTAAAAAACATTTGAAGCCTATGTTTTTTCTTTTTATGACTTCATTATCTATTGCTATTTATACAAGTGTTGATGAAGCTATATTAGGTTTATTAAGTATTCCTTCTAACGTTGGTTACTATAATGCTGCTGTAAGAATAAAAGGTATTTTGTTTACTTTTATTACTTCCTTAGGTGTCGTTTTACTCCCTAGATTATCCTATTATGTTGAAAATAAGATGGATAATAAATTTCATGAAACACTACAAAAATCTATGAATTTCATTATTGTAATAACGCTTCCTTTAATTGCATTTTTTATTTTATTTGCTAAAGAGACTATTTTAATTCTTGCTGGAAACAATTATTTAGAGTCAGTGTTACCATTACAAATTATTGTTGTTACATTGATTTTTAGTGGCATCACTAATATTCTTGGTATTCAAATTTTATTGCCATTAAAAAAGGATAAGGAATTATTACTATCAGTATTTATTGCTGCTTTAGTTGATATTATTGGAAATCTGATTTTAGCACCAAAGCTAGCAGCTATAGGTACGGCAATTTCTGTTTTTCTAGCCGAGTTGAGTGTATTTATTGTGCAAATGATAATACTAAAAAAATATATTCCTATTCTATTTAAGAACATATCTTATGGAAAAATAATATTATCTCTATTATTGTCGTTATATATAAGCTATTTAGCATTTTTGTTAGAGTTATCATCATATAGATTAGTCAATTTTACTATCATTGGTATAGTATTCTTTTTATTTTATTTTTTATTATTAGTTATATTAAAAGAAAACTTTGTTATTAATATTTTTCACATCATTAGTAATAAGTTTATACAGAAAAACAGACAAGATATTTAAAAATATGAAGGGGTATTGCATGAAATATGATTATTTAATTGTTGGTGCAGGATTATTTGGCTCTATTTTTGCTCATGAAGCCACAAAACGTGGTAAAAAATGTTTAGTTATTGAAAAACGTGATCACATTGGTGGTAATTGTTACACTGATCGTGTAGAGGGGATCAATGTACATAAATATGGTGCGCATATTTTCCATACAAGTAATAAAGTGGTGTGGAACTATATTCAACAATTTGCTGAATTTAATCGTTTTACGAATTCTCCTGTGGCTCGTTATAAAGACGAACTTTATAGTTTGCCATTTAATATGTTCACATTTAATAAAATGTGGGGCGTTATTACACCTCAGGAAGCTGAGGGAAAAATTAAAGAGCAAATTGCTAAAGAAAATATTTCTGAACCACAGAACTTAGAAGAACAAGCTATTTCTTTAGTCGGTCGTGATATTTATGAAAAATTGATCAAAGGCTACACAGAAAAACAATGGGGACGTAAGTGTACAGAGCTTCCTGCCTTTATTATTAAACGCTTACCTGTGCGTTACAGTTATGACAATAATTATTTCTACGATACTTATCAAGGGATCCCTATTGGTGGATATACTGGCATTTTTGAAAAAATGTTAAATGGTATTGAAGTTAAACTAAATGTCGATTTTTTTGCACAAAGAGAACATTATGAATCATTAGCAGAAAAGATAGTATTCACAGGTATGATTGATGAATATTTTGGATATAAGTTTGGAAAATTAGAATATCGTAGTTTGAAATTTGAAAATGAATTGTTAGATATAGGCAATTATCAGGGGAATGCCGTGGTCAATTATACGGAAAGTGCGGTTCCTTTTACACGAATTATTGAACATAAACATTTTGAATTTGGTACACAAGAAAAAACTTATATTACTCGTGAATATTCTAAAGAATATCAAGCTGGTGATGAACCTTATTATCCAATTAATGATCAACGAAATAACGAAATGTATGCGAAATATAAAAAGCTAGCTGAACAAAAATCGAATGTTATTTTTGGTGGAAGATTGGCACAGTATAAATATTTTGATATGCATAATATTATTGCAGAAGCTTTAGATTGTGTGTTAAAAGAATTAGATTAATGTAAGCGGTTAACTCATTATGAATAAAGTAACTTTGAGTAAGATTTTACTAGTATGTACAGATTTTATTTCTTTCTTCTTTTCCTTATTTATTGCTTTATTTTGGTTATCTTATTTTAATAATAGCCATGTTTATTTCCCAGTCGATCAAGTTAATAATTATATTATTATCCACCTTGTGACTTCATTTATGTGCATTATGTGGTTTGGTACTAGATTACGCCATTATACTTATAGAAAACCATTTTGGTTTGAATTAAAAGAGATTATTCGAACATTATTGATATTTTTTGTTATTGAATTATCTATTATTGCCTTATCAAAAGTTTATTTATCTAGAATATTATGGGGACTAACATGGGGGATGTTATTTATTCTTGTTCCCCTGCTTCGAGTCTATGTTAAAAAAGGGTTGATTGTATTAGGGTGGTACAAGAAAAATACAGTAATTATTGGTACCGGAAAGAATGTAAAAGAAGTGTATAATGCCTTAAATAGTGAGTCTTATTTAGGGTTTGATATTCGTTATTTTGTTGTTTCAGATTCTATTCAAAAAGATAATATTGATGGTGTAACTATTATTTCTGCAACTGAATTAGATCTTTTTTCGTTTCTTGATATTAATAATTTAGATACACAATTTATTTTAGCATTAGATGATGAACATGCTTTAGATTTTTGGCTTCGCTATTTAGCAACACACAAATGTCGTTCTGTTTCAGTTATTCCTAATATGAGGGGAATTCCTTTATATGGTACGGATATGTCATTTCTTTTTAGTCATGAATTATTGTTATTACGTATAGATAATAATTTAGCTAAGCCTTCATCTCGTATTTTAAAGCGAATGATGGATATTTTAGGCGCTCTAGGAATTATTATTGTTTTATTTCCATTATTTGTTCTTTTGTATTTTATGATTAAGAGCGATGGTGGTGATGCAATTTATAGTCATCCTCGAGTTGGTCGTAATGGAAAAGAATTTAAATGCTTAAAATTCAGATCTATGGTAGTTAATTCAAAAGAAGTTTTAGAACAGTTATTGGCTACAGATTCGGAGGCTAAAGCAGAATGGGATAAAGATTTTAAATTAAAGAATGATCCTCGTATTACAAGAGTTGGTCGGTTTATTCGTAGAACAAGTATTGATGAATTACCTCAGCTTTTTAATGTATTAAAAGGAGAAATGAGCCTAGTGGGGCCTCGGCCAATTATTAGTGATGAGCTTGAGCGTTATAAAGAAAATGTAGATTATTATCTTATGGTAAAACCTGGTATGACTGGATTATGGCAAGTCAGTGGGCGAAATGATGTTGATTATGATACTCGGGTTTATTTTGATGCTTGGTATGTTAAAAATTGGTCAGTTTGGAATGATATTGCAATATTGTTTAAAACCATCAAAGCCGTTTGTCATCGTAGTGGTGCTTATTAATTAAATTATATGAAAAATATTCTTATCACAGGCGGAGCGGGCTTTATCGGTTCCGCTATGGTTCGTTACTTAATTAATCATACGCCACATAGTGTAATCAATGTGGATAAGCTTACTTATGCGGGCAATTTGCAGTCATTGTCGGGTATTGTGGAAAGTGAACGTTATCATTTTTTACAACTAGATATTTGTGATGGAGGAAAGATGACAGATGTCTTTTATCAATATCAGCCCGATGCGGTGATTCATTTTGCCGCAGAAAGTCATGTGGATCGTTCAATTAATGGGGCAGCGGATTTTATCCAAACCAATATTGTTGGTACTTACACCTTGCTTGAGGTTGCTCGAGAGTATTGGCAAAATCTTCCTGAAGCTAGAAAATTGGCATTTCGATTTCATCATATTTCGACAGATGAAGTGTATGGCGATTTGGCTACAACCTCTGGCTTATCTACAGAAAATTCCCCTTATGCACCGAGTAGCCCTTATTCTGCTTCAAAAGCTTCTGCGGATCATCTTGTGCGAGCATGGCATCGTACTTATGGTTTGCCTATTCTGATTACTAATTGTTCGAATAATTTTGGTCCTTATCAATATCCTGAAAAATTAATTCCATTAATAATCTCAAATGCATTACAAGGAAAATCTTTGCCTATTTATGGTTCTGGATTGCAAATTCGAGATTGGATTTTTGTGGAGGATCATGTTAGGGCCTTGTATCAGGTGCTGACTGAATGTCAGCCAGGAGAAACCTATAATATTAGTGCTCATCAAGAAAAAACAAATATTGAGGTTGTTCAATTACTTTGTGCATTGCTGGAAGAGCTTGCACCAATAAAGCCGAAAAATGTAAAAAATTATGCCGACTTAATCACTTATGTCGAAGATCGTCCAGGTCATGATTTTCGTTATGGGCTTGATACGACTAAAATTAACCATATATTAACTTGGAAACCATTAGAAACTTTTGAATCTGCTATGCGTAAGACGGTAGAATGGTATATTTCTGCTTTTCAGAAAGCGAATCATTGATAGCGTCAAAATATTTAGGAACATAGGAATAAAAAATGATCATGAAAATAAATTTATCAACAGAACAAGCTTCTGAGATATGGGGCAAAAATGCCTTAATTTCATTTGCTAATGAACAGGCAACAATTCATTTAAAAAATAATGAAAAATCTGACCGCACTTTGGTTCAAACCGCTGCTCGTAAATTGCGTACACAAGGTATTAATGATGTTGAATTAATTGGCTATGATTGGAATTTAGAATATTGTTGGGCTTTTTATCAAGGATTTTATACTGCGAAACAAGATTGGGCAGTTGAGTTTCCAGAATTAGGTGAAGATCATGAAGAATTGCTCGCACGTATTAATGCGGGAGATTTTGTTCGAGAAATTGTTAACTTACCTGCTGATGTGATCACGCCAGTGGTATTAGCAAATCGAGCTGCACAATTTATTTCTGATTTAGCTGAGCAATATGCTGATAAAAGTGCGGTGAGTTTTCGTATAATTTCAGGTAAAGAGTTAAGAGAGCAAAATTATTTAGGGCTTTGGAATGTTGGCAAAGGCTCGGTTAATCCTCCTGCAATGTTACAGTTAGATTATAATCCAACGGGTAATCCTGATGCTCCTGTTTTAGCTTGTTTGGTGGGTAAGGGGATTACTTTCGATAGTGGTGGTTATAGCATTAAACCAAGTAATTTTATGGATAGTATGCGTAGTGATATGGGCGGAGCCGCTTTAGTCACAGGTGGATTAGGGCTGGCTATTGCTCGAGGATTAAACCAACGAGTGAAATTATATTTGTGTTGCGCTGAAAATTTAGTTAGTAGCACAGCATTTAAACTAGGTGATATTATTGAATATCGTAATGGTGTCACCGTCGAGATATTAAATACCGATGCGGAAGGGCGATTAGTATTAGCTGACGGATTAATTGATGCATCAGAGCAACAAGCTGGATTTATTTTAGATGCAGCAACGTTAACTGGGGCTGCAAAAGTTGCAGTGGGTAACGACTATCATTCTGTATTATCCATGGATGATCATTTAGTCAATGAATTATTGGACTCAGCTAAAGAAGAATTTGAACCTTTCTGGCGTTTACCTTTTGAAGAATTCCATCGTTCACAAGTCAGTTCTTCATTTGCGGATATTTCAAATACTGCTTCAGTTGCTGTGGCTGCAGGTGCAAGTACGGCAACGGCATTTTTATCAAAATTTGTAAAAAGTTATGATAAAAACTGGTTACATTTAGATTGCTCTGCAACTTTTCGTAAAACGCCAAGCGAGCTATGGGCAACGGGGGCAACAGGGTTAGGCGTGCAAACTATTGCCAATTTATTAGTTACAAAAGCAACACAAATTTAAGGATATACTATGGCACGAGAAAGAACATTTTCAATTATTAAGCCTGATGCGGTTGAACGTCATCTAATTGGTAAAATTTTAGCTCGTTTTGAAGAAAATGGATTTACTATTCTAGCGACAAAAATGGTTCATTTAACAAAAGAACAAGCAGAAGGTTTTTATGCTGAACATCAAGGTAAACCTTTTTTTGATGGATTAGTAGAATACATGACCTCCGCACCTGTTGTGGTTTCTGTATTGGAAAAAGAAAATGCCGTTAAAGATTACCGCACTTTAATCGGAGCAACAAATCCAGAACAAGCTGAAGTCGGAACGATTCGTCGTGATTTTGCTGAATCCCAACGACGTAATTCGGTTCATGGTTCAGATAGTCTAGAAAGTGCAAAACGTGAAATTGCTTATTTTTTTGTAGGAAGTGAAATTTTTCCATATTAATAGCGCCTATATAATAGGAAACCGAGGCATTTGCTTCGGTTTTTTGTTAATGGTTTGTGGAAATAGTCGATAATTACATTGCAATTTTATTTAAAAAGCGTATTATAGCCATCCATACGTCTAAATGTATTTTCGTTAAGGAAAGATAATGTCAACTTATTTATTTACTTCTGAGTCTGTTTCAGAAGGTCATCCAGATAAAATCGCAGATCAAATTTCAGATGCCGTATTAGATGAAATTTTAAAACAAGATCCTAAAGCTCGTGTCGCTTGTGAAACCTATGTTAAAACAGGTATGGCTCTCGTTGGTGGAGAAATCACTACTTCAGCTTGGGTGGATATTGAAAATTTAACTCGTCAGGTAATTTGTGAAATTGGCTATGAGCATTCAGATATGGGGTTTGATGGGCATTCCTGTGCAGTTCTTAATGCGATTGGTAAACAATCAGCTGATATTAATCAAGGGGTTGACCGTGAAGATCCTTTAGCACAAGGTGCAGGCGATCAAGGTATTATGTTTGGTTATGCCACCAATGAAACGGATGTATTGATGCCAGCTGCCATTACTTATGCACATCGCTTAATGGAGAAACAAGCGGAAGTTCGTAAAAGTGGTAAGTTAGCTTGGTTACGTCCAGATGCGAAAAGCCAAGTAACCTTAAAATATGAAAATAACCAAATTGTAGGGGTGGATGCGGTTGTGCTTTCTACCCAACATGCGGATACAGTGACTCAAAAAGAAGTTTATGAAGGTGTGATGGAAGAAATTATTAAGCCTATTCTTCCTTCAAAATGGCTTTCAAAAGATACCAAATATTTTATTAACCCGACAGGTCGTTTTGTTATTGGTGGACCTATGGGCGACTGTGGTTTAACGGGGCGTAAAATTATTGTTGACACATACGGTGGTGCAGCTCGTCATGGCGGTGGTGCTTTTTCAGGAAAAGATCCATCAAAAGTAGATCGTTCAGCAGCTTATGCTGCACGTTATGTTGCAAAAAATATTGTTGCAGCTGGTCTTGCAGATCGTTGCGAAATTCAACTTTCTTATGCCATTGGTGTAGCAGAACCTACTTCTATTATGGTGGAAACTTTTGGAACAGGTAAAGTGGCGAATGAATTATTGGTGAGTCTCGTTCGTGAATTTTTTGATTTACGCCCTTACGGGTTAATTAATATGTTGAATTTAATTCAGCCTATTTATCGCCAAACGGCAGCTTATGGACATTTTGGTCGAGAGCAATTCCCTTGGGAAAAAATTGATCGTGCGGAAGAATTACGTTTAGCCGCAGGAATGTAAAATTATTATCTAATCCCTCTTTTTCCATTAAAAGAGGGTTTTTAATTTTTGAATATAGGCTAGCTATTTATCAATGAAGTAATATTATCTTTCAGTCGTGTTTATTGTCAGTATCAAGTGAGGATTAGGAAGATTGCATGGAACAACCTAATTTTCGTCATTTAAAAATGCAGGTTCAACGCAGGCTTGTTGAATGTTTAAGTATTGCTAATGAGTATTTTAAACAAGAGTTTCCTATGCCAGATATCAGTTATGATGTGCGAGGAATGAAAGCTGGAGTTGCCTGTTTAGAAAAAAATCACATCAAATTAAACCGCACTTTGTTGCTTGAAAATCCCCAAGCCTTTATTGCTCAAGTGGTTCCCCATGAATTAGTGCATTTAATTGTTTATTTACAGTTCGGACGAGTGAAACCTCATGGTAAGGAATGGCAAATGGTTATGCGGGAATTATTTAATTTACCTGCTGAGACTTGCCATCGCTTTGATGTGAAATCCGTTCAAGGTCAAACTTTTGCGTATTCCTGTCTTTGCCAAATCCATCAGCTTTCAGTAAGACGTCACCATAACATTCAGCAAAAAAGTGCGGTCTATTTTTGTAAAAAATGTAAGACTAAATTACAATTTAGTGGATAACATTGTGGATAAGTTGATGACAACTTGTGAGCAATAATTTAAATGAAGCATAATTTATGGGTGATCTTTGAAAATAGCTATGTTATATTTGCAGGGGTTCTATATTTTGTCAGTTGAAATAAAGGAATTTATTATGAAAAAGACACTACTAGCAATTATCAGCGCACTTGCCATTGTATCTACTGCTCAAGCTAATATTTATGTTGAGGGTAATGCAGGAATGTCAAAAATTAAATCTGGTGACGTGAGCAAAAGTCGTTTCACTCCAAGTGTAGCAGTGGGTTATGACACAGGGGATTTCCGCTATGCAATAGATTATACGCATTATGGTAAATCAAATGCTGGTGATTCTCATGTAAAAACACAAGGGATTGGGGCTTCTGCAATTTATGATATTGAAGTAGGTTCACCTGTTAAACCTTATGTGGGCGTTCGTGTATCAGCGAATAATATTGATGCAAAAGAAGAGAAATCTTCACATAACTTGCATACCATTCGACAAACTGATTCTTATAAATTAGGTTATGGTGCAATGGCTGGTGTTCAATATAAAGTAGCCAAAGATGTTTCTTTAAACGGTGGTATTGAATATAACCGTTTAGGCAGAGCGAATGAACATAATATCAACCAATATGGCGCAAAAGCGGGTATTCGTTACGATTTCTAAGTTAACTTAGAAGCAAATTTTAAAAGTGCGGTAAATTTTTCAAAAATTTATCGCACTTTTTCTTTCTGTTCCATTCCATCATTTTTGTTATTCAGTGCTTGAAATTTAAAAAATCATTCTTATATCTGAGTCGTTAAGTTATTTTAATTAAAGGATAGATTATGACGAATAAACAAACTAATGGATTTCAAACTGAAGTAAAACAACTTCTCCAATTAATGATTCATTCTCTTTATTCAAACAAAGAGATCTTTTTACGTGAATTAATTTCAAATGCTTCTGATGCAGCAGATAAACTGCGTTTTAAAGCCCTTTCTGCACCTGAATTGTATGAGGGAGATGGCGATTTAAAAGTACGTATTAGTGTTGATGAAAATAAAGGTACATTAACGATTGCTGATAATGGTATTGGTATGAGCCGTGAGCAGGCAGTGGAACATTTAGGTACTATTGCTAAATCAGGCACTAAAGAGTTTTTAAATGCATTAGGCAGCGATCAAGCCAAAGATAGCCAATTAATTGGTCAATTTGGTGTGGGATTCTATTCTGCATTTATTGTTGCGGATAAAGTCGAAGTACGTAGTCGTGCAGCGGGTGATGCCATTGATAAAGGTGTTCTTTGGGTATCCGCTGGTGAGGGCGAGTATTCTGTAGAAGATATTGAGAAAAAATCTCGTGGTACTGAAATTACTTTATTCTTACGTGAAGATGAAAAGGAATTTCTGAATGAGTGGCGTTTACGTGAGATCATCAGCAAATATTCTGATCATATTGGTTTGCCTGTAGAAATTTTGTCAAAAGAATATGACGAAGAAGGCAAAGAAACTGGCGTTAAATGGGAAAAAATCAATAAAGCACAAGCTTTATGGACGAGAGCAAAATCTGAAATTTCAGATGAAGAATATAAAGAATTTTATAACCATATTAGCCATGATTTCTCAGAACCACTTACTTGGATGCATAATAAAGTAGAAGGAAATCAAGAATATACCAGTTTATTATATATTCCATCTAAAGCGCCCTGGGATTTATTCCATAGAGAACAAAAACATGGTTTAAAACTTTATGTCCAACGTGTATTTATTATGGATGATGCAGAAGTCTTTATGCCAAACTATTTACGCTTTATGCGAGGCTTATTAGACAGTAATGATTTGCCACTCAACGTATCACGTGAATTATTGCAAGATAATAAAACTACGGCGGCTTTACGTAAGGCGCTAACCAAACGTTCATTACAAATGCTTGATAAATTAGCGAAAGATGAGCCTGAAAAATATACACAATTTTGGAAAGAATTTGGCTTAGTGCTAAAAGAAGGCGTAGGAGAGGACTTTGCCAATAAAGATGAAATTGCAAAATTATATCGTTTTGCTTCAACGCGCACCGATAGCAGTGAACAAACCGTTTCTCTAGAAGATTACATTGCTCGCATGAAAGAGGGACAAAAAGCGATTTATTATATAACTGCAGATAGTTATGTGGCAGCGAAAAATAGTCCGCATTTGGAAATGTTCAATAAGAAAGATATTGAGGTATTATTACTTTCCGATCGCATTGATGAATGGATGTTGAGCTATTTAACCGAATTTGATGGTAAGACTCTTCAAGCCATTACCAAAGCAGATCTTGACTTAGGTGATTTAGCGGATAAAGAACCAGAAGCTCAAAAAGAACAAGATAAAGCCTTTGATAGTTTTATTGAACGTGTGAAAACCTTATTAGGTGAACGAGTTAAGAATGTACGTATTACTCATCGTTTAACTGATACACCTGCTGTTGTTTCTACTGATAATGATCAGATGACAACACAAATGGCAAAATTATTTGCGATGAGTGGTCAGCCTGTACCAGAGGTGAAATATACATTTGAGCTAAATCCAGAGCATGAATTAGTGAAAAAAGTAGCGGATACCGTTGATGAAGCTGTCTTTGCGGATTGGATTGAATTGTTATTCAATCAAGCAATATTGGCAGAACGAGGAACATTAGAAAATCCAGCTTCATTTATTAAACTTGTTAATCATTTATTAGTGAAATAAACTTATTTAATCAATAATTAAAGAGTAGTTATGAAAAAACTACTCTTTTTTTTTATTTCTTATAAAATGACAGGGTTTTTTGTTTTAGAGATCAGCGTTATAAATAACGATAAATATTGTATTAAGGGAGGAGGCAAAGGGTGTCTGTTTTTATGGCATGGGGAAGTGTGGAGAACAACTATCCTTTTGAACAACTTCCTGAGGCAATATTAACTGATGAATTACGTTGCAATCCCGTTAGTAATAATATTCAAGTGATAACTCGCCATCGGAGTCGTTGGATCGCCCATTTCTTATTATGGAAATTATTTGAAAAAGCTCAATTAGATACCGCACTTTTAGGCAAAATATATCGTGGTGTTAATGGACGTCCTGAATTACCAGCTGAAGATATTGATTTTAATATTTCTCATTCAGGCAATTTTGTTGCCGTGATTGTTAATGTCAAAAAGAAACATAATTGCGTAGGCATTGATATTGAATTGCCTAATAAGCCTAATAAAAAAAGAAATTTTGAGGGGTTATTACGCCATTTTGGATCGGAAGAAGAATGGACGTGGTGTCATACTCAAGAAAAAATGAAATTTGAAACCGCATTTTATAATTGTTGGTGCTTGCGAGAGGCTGTACTTAAGGCAGTTGGACATGGTATTTTAAAACTTAGCTACGTTGAGCATCATCCTAACACCCTTGTGATTCGTAGTGATTATTGTCCTAAAGGGCAATTAATCTTTGATGATAGCCTTGGTTTTTATTTAGCCATTTTTATTCAAGGCAAAGATCTTAATAATATTCAATATTTTCAATGGAATGGTAAAAATTTAGAGGCTTTCCATTTGAACAACAGTCGATGCTATCAAGTTAATCACTGATAAAAAATAGCCATTTAAACTTAATTTCTGTGAGTGAGTTCAAAATTTTCATAAAAAGATGAGTTTTCATTTATTTTTCTATGTACTCTAAGCGATTGCTTTTAGCAGAGGAGCTAAAAAATGTCAGATATTCAAAAATTTACGCAACAAGATATTGAAATTGTTAAAGAAGAATCTCTTTACGAAGGCTTTTTTAGATTACAGCGTATTCAATTTCGCCATAAATTATTTGCAGGTGGAATGAGCAATATTGTGACTCGTGAGCTTTTATATAAAGGTGCAGCATCTGCTGTAATTGCTTATGATGCTGAACGAGACAGCGTGGTATTAGTAGAACAAGTCCGAATTGGTGCTTATCAGCCAGGCTTATCAAGCTCACCTTGGTTATTAGAATTAATTGCAGGCATGATTGAACCTGGTGAATCTCCAGAGCAAGTTGCTTTACGTGAAAGTGAAGAGGAAGCAGGCATAAAGATTAGTCATTTGGAACATGTTCTAAGCGTTTGGGATAGTCCTGGTAGCACGGTGGAGCGATTGTATTTGTTTGTTGGAAAAGTGGATAGTCGTACAGCAACAGGATTACATGGTTTAGCGAATGAACATGAAGATATTAAAGTACATGTTGTTGATCGTGAAACTGCTTATCAATGGATCAATGAAGGAAAAATTGATAATAGTATTGCTCTTATGGGAATTCAGTGGTTACAACTGAATTATCAAAAATTACAAGAAAAATGGTGTTAGAAAATTGTGAAATAATGTGATCTTAATATCATTTTTTAAAAAAAAGAATTTAAAAATATGATCTTGTTAACAATTTTCTATTTTGTATAGTGAAAAGTTTAAATAAATGGATAAAGTAATTACAGTTTAATAATTAGAGGTTCACTGTGATAAATACACATATTTATGATACAGATGCCGATGTCGTTCGTTTGGTTCAGGTGACCGATCCACATTTATTTAAAGATGAAAAGGGTGAATTACTCGGTATAAATACTCAAGCAAGCTTTGCGCAAGTATTGCATGAGATTAAAGCCAGTTCCTATGAGTATGAGTTAGTGCTTGCTACGGGTGATATTGTACAGGATAGTAGTGAAGAAGCTTATTTGCGTTTCTGCCAATCAATTCAACAATTAGATAAAATGGTTTTTTGGTTGCCAGGAAATCATGATTTCCAACCTAAAATGTTTTCTATTCTGAATCAAGAGAATGGAAATATTAGTCCTAAAAAACATATTTTAGTGGGTAAAAAATGGCAAATTGTCATGCTTGATAGCCAAGTGTTTGGTGTTCCACATGGCGAACTTACGCCTTATCAATTAGATTGGTTAGATACAAAGCTGAAAGAATATCCAGATCGTTATGCATTAATTGTGTTACATCATCATATTTTGCCTACCCATTCAGCTTGGCTAGATCAGCATAATTTGCGTAATGCTCATGAATTATTAAATATTCTTTCTCATTATGATTATGTAAAAGGTATTGTTTATGGTCATATTCACCAAGCCGTAAATGGATTATGGCATGGTTATAAAGTGATGGCGACACCTTCTACTTGCATTCAATTCAAACCAGATAGTAATGTATTTAGCTTAGATCTTCTCCAACCTGGTTGGCGTGAAATAGAGTTACATACAGATGGAACTATTCACACGCAAGTGCATCGTATAAAGCAAGCCACTTTCTTACCTAATATGCATGAAGAAGGGTATTGAGTACAAAGTGCGGTAGTTTTTTTAGAAATTTTTATTTGACTACATCACGCATTTTTATAATAAATGAGAATGTGCTACCTTTTCCTTCTTCACTGTGAATTTCCAAATTAGAATTATGTTGTTCTAAAGCGTGTTTGACAATGGCTAAGCCTAAACCACTTCCTCCTGTTTGATTATTGCGAGAGGAATCAACACGATAGAATCGTTCTGTTAAATGGGGAATATGTTCAGCAGGAATACCAGTACCATCATCAATAACGGAGAATTTAGCACCTTCAGGACAACGTTCCCAACGAATTTGAATATGTGCATTTTCTCCCGAATGTCGAATAGCATTGTAAATGAGGTTTGATGTGGCACTTTGTAATTGACCTTCATCACCTAAGACTTTTAAATCAGGTTCAATAGTAAAAGTGAGCTGTTGTGAGGCATCTCGTAATATTTCTGAATGATTTTGCAAGGAAATCAGCATTTGGGACACATCAACAGGATAATGTTCATTACTTGAATGCTCAATTTTGGCTAATAAACTTAATTGATTAAGTAAATGAGACATTCGATGGCTTTGGGCTAACATGGCTTGAATAGCCTTATGATGTAATTTATTGTCCTTGACCTCTTCTTCTAACAATTCTAAATAGCCTTGTAATACGGTGAGTGGTGTTCGTAATTCATGATTCATATTGGCTAAAAAAGTTTGCCGGCTATGTAATAAACGAATCAGTTGTGTGACATCTCGCATAATCACTAAATATTTAGAAATATCATAAATATTTACATTCATTTCAATATAACGTTGATCATTTGTGAATAAAATCAGTGGACGTTGACGAACAGATTGATTGAAATAGGCTTTAAATTCTGGGTAAAAAATAATATTAAAAATATTTTTTTGTGTTTTTTTATGCCAATAGAAAGAAAAAAGCTCCTGAGCAGCGTTATTACACCAGGATATTTCACCATCAGGTTGGCAAATAATCACTCCGTCAGGTAGGTACTGAATATTTTTATTTAATTTAGATAATAATCTAAGAGTGCGTATTTTTTCTGTCCGATTTTTTCGTTCCCAATATGCTTGGCTGGGCGAGAGATATTCTAAAATGCTTTTACGATGTTTAGATTCCACTTGTGGATAAAGAATGTGCAATAATTTAAATTCATTTTGATGGTGCCAAATTAGCGTTAAAATTAAACAGATAACTAACCAAAAATAAAAGTCTTTAGCAAATAAACTGAAAATAAATGAAACAATTAGTACTAAAATGGTTTCAAGTAAAATATGTTTATAGGAAAGTCTTATTTTCATTATTTACTCCTCAAAGTGACTTGAGAAGCGGTAACCACTTCCCCGAACAGTCTGTAGATAACTATCAAATTGATAAGGGGCTAAGCTTTTACGTAGACGGCGAATATAGACATCAACAGTACGATCTTCTAAATAAATATTATTTCCCCAAATGAAATCGAGTAGTTGGTCTCGGCTATATACTTTTTCGGGGTGGAGCATGAAGAAATGTAACAGTTTATATTCAGTAGAACTAAGAGAAATATGATGTTGTTGATAAGAGACTCGTTTGGCATCCTGATCAAGTTGCAAACCATCAATATTGATTATATTGGAATGTTGCTCATAGGTTCTGCGTAGCAAGGCATCTATTCGAGCTAATAACACCTTTGGTGAGAATGGTTTACTGATATAATCATCAGCCCCTGTATTTAAGCTAGTAATACAATCTTCTTCAGCACTGCGAGCTGTTAGCATAATAATGGGAATGTTTTCAAAAGAAGCGATTTTTTTTAGATATTGAATAAAATGTATACCAGAACGACCTGGCAGCATCCAATCCAGTAAAATTAATTTAGGTTTTTTTTCTAATTGTTTTACCGCACTTTGATAATCCAGTGCTTCAATGACATCATATTGATGCTGTTGAAGAAATAGCACAATCATTTCACGGATAGCTTGTTCATCTTCAACCACTAAAATTCTTTCAGCCATAGCATTTCCTATTTTAAAGTGCGGTTTAATTTATCAAAATTTTATCCCATTCTACCACGAATATAGTCTTCTGTTCTTTTGTCTGTAGGATGTGCAAAAAGTTTCTGAGTATCGCCAAACTCAACTAACTCACCCAAATACATGTAAGCAGTGTAGTCGGAACAGCGAGCGGCTTGTTGCATATTATGTGTCACGATGGCAAGAGTATAATCTTGTTTTAATTCGAAAATAAGTTCTTCAATTTTCATTGTTGAAATCGGGTCGAGAGCAGAACATGGTTCATCTAATAGTAATACTTGAGGTTTTATAGCAATCCCTCGAGCAATACATAAACGCTGTTGTTGACCACCTGATAAGCTATCACCGCTATGATGTAATTTATCTTTTACTTCATTCCATAATGCGGCTTTAGTTAATGCCCATTCTACACGATCATGTAGATCAGATTTATTAATTTTCTCAAATAATTTTATTCCAAAGGCGATATTGTCATAAATGGACATGGGAAAAGGCGTCGGTTTTTGGAAAACCATTCCCACCTTTGTGCGAATAATAGAAACATCGGCTTTAGAGGTCAGTAGGTTATCTCCATCAAGTTTAATTTCACCAGTAGCTTTTTGTGTTGGATAAAGCTCAAACATACGATTAAAAGTGCGTAATAAAGTAGATTTACCACAACCTGATGGACCAATAAATGCGGTTACTTTATTACGTGCAATACGTAAATTAATATTTTTTAACGCATGAAAATCATCATAATAGAAATTAAGATTTCTCACTTCAATTTTGGTGTCATTGATATTGATCATAGGTGTTTATTTCCCTTTCTTATTAAAATAAAATCGAGTAAAAATATTTAGGCTCAGGACAAAGAGCGTAATTAAAGTTGCTCCAGCCCAAGCCAAAGCGTTCCAATCATTAAACGGACTGGCTGCATATTGGTAAATCACTACCGGTAAGTTTGCTAATGGTTCATTCATATTGAATGAAGTGAATTGATTTGATAAAGCTGTGAAAAGTAATGGCGCCGTTTCCCCAGCAATACGAGCGATGGCTAGTAATACTCCAGTGAGAATACCTGATTTTACGGCTTTATAGCAGATGAGTGTAATGACTTTCCAGCGTGGGCAACCAAGTGCAATTGCTGCCTCTCGTAATTGATTAGGAATGAGCAACAACATATTTTCAGTGGTTCGGACTACAATTGGAATCACAATGATAGCTAAAGCAAGTGCACCCGCCCAACCAGAGAAATGATTTACCTGAGATACATAAATAGCATAAATAAATAAGCCAATTACAATCGAAGGTGCCGAGAGTAAAATATCATTTAAAAAGCGTGTGATAGAGGCTAATTTGCTGAATTTGCCATATTCTGCTAAGTAAGTCCCAGCTAAGATTCCTGTTGGTGCACCAATCAAAACCGCGACTACTAATATTTCTATTGAACCTAGAATTGCATTCATTAATCCTCCTTGTTCCCCTGGACCTGGTGTTTTTTCCATAAAAAGTGCTAAGGAAAGGTTAGGAATTCCTTTTATCATTAAAGTTGCAATAATCCAGCATAACCAAAATAATCCAAAAACCACCGCCAATATAGCAATGCTCATCATTAATTTATTCATGCATTTACGTTGTTTAAAACGAGTCGTCATATAATTTTGCATAACTAATGTTTCCCTTCATGGATTGTGATACGGGCGATTAATAAACGAGAAGCAATGAGTACCACTGTCGTAATTAAGAAGAGGAATAAACCTAATTCCATTAAAGCTGATTTTTGTAATCCAGCGGCTTCGTTAAATTGATTAGCAATAGCTGAAGTAATTGATGTCGTTGGTGAGAAAATTGAATTGGGTAAATTGAATGCATTACCAATCACAAAGGTAATTGCCATAGTTTCTCCAAGTGCCCGTCCAATACCTAACATAACGCCACCAATAACCGCAGTTTTGGTATAAGGTAGGATGATATTCCATATAACTTCCCAGGTAGTAGCGCCAAGCCCATAAGCTGATTCTTTTAGCATATGAGGAACGACTGTAAAGACTTCTCGCATAATGGATGCAATAAATGGAATAATCATAATGGCAAGGACTAATCCCGCACTAAATAAACCGATTCCAAAAGGGGCATCCATAAACAGGAAGCCTATGCCAGGTATGTTTCCTAAACTATGAATTAAATGTGGTTGAATGTTTTCTTGGAAATATGGGACGAACACAAATAATCCCCACATTCCATAAATAATAGAGGGAATGGCGGCTAACATTTCGATAGCTAAACCAATAGTTTTTTTTGCCCATTCTGGTGCCAATTCAGTAAGAAAAGTGGCAATGCCTAAGGAAATAGGTACCGCAATAATGAGGGCAAAACATGTAGAAATTAGGGTTCCAACAATAGGAACAAAAGCACCATAACTATTTTGAGATGGATTCCAGTCGGTAGTCCATAAAAAACTCAATCCAAAAGTTTGAATTGATTCCCAACTGGCATACACTAAGGAGACTAAGATAGAAATCAAAATGAGAAATACAATACAAGCAAAGCTTTTAGTGACATAATGAAAAGTCCATTCTAAAATTTTATGAGTATTGTATTGATTTTTAATCTTTTTCATAAGCTAACTCTTTTATTAGGCTTAATGTAATTACCATTAAGCCTATAAAATTTTTATAAAATAGACCGCAGTTTAACGAACGGCTTTCCCATTGACGTCTTTAATTTCAGATTGCCATTTAGCTTTAATTTGTGATACCACTTCATCTGGTAATGGCACATAATCTAATTCACTTGCAAAGTTTTTTCCTTTACTAAATGCCCAATCAAAGAAATCTAACACCCCTTTGGTTGCTGCTGGTTTTTCGGTTTTTTTAGGTACTAAGATGAAACTTGCAGCGGTAATCGGCCATGAGTTATCACCTGCTTCATCAGTTAAAATGACCCCCATTCCTTCTACCTCATTCCATTTAGTATTCGTCGCAGCGGAAGCAAAACTTTGTTTTGAAGGCTGTACAAATTTATTGGCACGATTTTTTAATGATACCCAAGTGAGATTATTTTGTTTTGCATAGGCATATTCAACATAACTAATCGCATATTTAATTTTTGCAACATAAGCTGCAATACCTTCATTTCCTTTTCCGCCTTGACCTGTTGGCCATTTGACTGACTTACCTGTGCCTACTTTTTCTTTCCATTCTGGAGACACCTTAGATAGATAATTCGTCCAGCCAAAAGTGGTTCCTGAACCATCTGAACGGTAGATAACAATAATGTCTTGATTAGGAAGGTTGAAATTAGGATTGAGTTGGGTAATGGCAGGATCATTCCATTTTTTTATTTTCCCAAGGAAAATATCGGCTAACACCGTTCCTGAAAGTCTTAATTGACCTGCAGCAACATTAGGAATATTCACTACAGGTACTGTACCGCCTATGATTGCAGGAAATTGAAAAAGCTGATGCTCATGAAGACTTTGTGCATTCATCGGATCATCTGAGGCACCAAAGTCAATGGTTTTAGCAATGATTTGCTGTTGTCCGCCTCCTGAACCAATAGATTGGTAATTCACTTGATTCCCCGTTTCTTTTTCATATTGAGATACCCATTTAGCATAAATTGGATAAGGGAATGAGGCACCAGCACCAGTGATAGTTTGTGCCTGGGCTGTGACTAATAGGCCTAATGAAACGCCTAAGATAGTGACAGTTTTTAAGATAGTTTTTTTCATTTTATCTCTCCATTATTCATGATGTCAGTGATTTGACAGAGGAGAGTGTAATAAAACAATATTACAGTTTGATGACAGTCCATATCGATTTATAAAAGTGCGGTAATATTTCTAGAAAAATTTAATCTATTTCAGAGTCTGACATAATTTGCACTGAGGTGTATAATAAACGCAAACCACAAAGCATAAGGAAGGATTTTATGAAAGCACATCAATACCGTATTACCCTTGAACATTTAGAAGATCAGCAAGGCAATTCGATGAATCAGAAAATACAATTTATTGCGGATAATCATGACGATATTTTTAAGATTATTGAAATGTCTAAACAACGTGATGGTTTTACATCGGAAATGGCGGAACAATTTACCCTGGGATTAAAATTAATGAGTGAAGTAATGATGATTCATCGAGATCACCCATTATTTCGTGAAATTAGACCGCACTTTGTTGAAATAATGAAACTTGTGAAAGGAAAAGCAAAACAAGAATAACCAGCTAGTAATCAGTAGCTTTATGAGACAAAATGAAAAAAAATGTGTTTTTAGCTGGTCATAATTGCTACGAATCGGTAAAATAGCCAACCGATTTTTTACTTGTGAAATCTGGGGTAAATGATTTCATTGTATTATTGATTATCTAACAGCATATATAAGACAAGATGACACAAAAATTACATATTAAAACTTGGGGCTGCCAAATGAATGAGTACGACTCATCTAAAATGGCAGATCTATTAGAAAGTACTCATGGTTTAGAATTAACAGAAATTCCAGAAGAAGCTGATGTTCTGTTATTAAATACCTGTTCAATTCGTGAAAAAGCACAAGAAAAAGTATTCCATCAATTAGGTCGTTGGAAAGAGCTGAAAAAGAAAAATCCTAATTTATTGATTGGTGTCGGTGGTTGTGTCGCTTCACAAGAAGGGGAACATATTCGCCAGCGAGCCCCATTTGTGGATATTATTTTTGGACCACAAACTTTACACCGTTTACCTGCCATGATTAATCAAATTCGTGGTGGTCAAAGTTCTGTTGTGGACGTCAGTTTCCCTGAAATTGAAAAATTTGATTGCTTACCTGAACCTAAAGCAGAAGGTCCAACCGCTTTCGTATCAATTATGGAAGGTTGTAACAAATATTGCACCTATTGTGTTGTGCCTTATACTCGTGGAGAGGAAGTAAGCCGTCCATTAGATGATGTATTATTTGAAATTGCACAACTCGCTGCACAAGGTGTTCGTGAAGTGAATTTATTAGGTCAAAATGTAAATGCCTATCGTGGTCCAACATTTGATGGCGGAATTTGCTCATTTGCAGAATTATTACGTTTAGTCGCCGCCATTGATGGGATTGACCGTTTACGTTTTACTACGAGTAATCCACTGGAATTTACGGATGATATTATTGATGTGTATCGTGATACGCCTGAATTAGTCAGTTTCTTACACTTGCCAGTGCAAGCGGGTTCCGACCGTATTCTTACTATGATGAAACGAGGTCATACTGCAATTGAATATAAATCGATTATTCGTAAGTTGCGAGCCGTTCGCCCAAATATTCAAATTAGTTCAGACTTTATTGTTGGTTTCCCTGGTGAAACTAATGAAGAATTTGAACAAACCATGAATCTTATTCAACAAGTGAACTTTGACATGAGTTATAGCTTTGTCTATTCAGCTCGTCCAGGCACACCTGCGGCAGATATGCCAGATGATGTGACTGAAGAAGAAAAGAAACAGCGTTTATACTTACTTCAACAACGTATTAATAATCAAGCATTGCAATTCAGTCGTGCAATGTTAGGTACTGAACAGCGTGTATTAGTTGAAGGACCATCGAAAAAAGATATTATGGAATTAACAGGTCGTACGGAAAACAATCGTATTGTGAATTTCGTTGGTACGCCTGATATGATTGGTAAATTCGTAGATATTAAAATTACTGACGTATTTACTAATTCATTACGTGGCGAAGTGGTTCGTACAGAAGAACAAATGGGATTGCGCGTTGTGCAATCTCCAGAAGCGGTGATGAATCGTACTCGTAAAGAAGATGAATTAGGCGTAGGTCGTTTCGTCGCTTAATTTAATCTCCCTCAAACTCAAAAGTGCGGTAGGATTTGAAAAATTTTTCAAAATTCTACCGCACTTTTTTATTTCTATTCATATCATATATTTCTAATTGCTATAACAAATAATTTTTTATTCTTTATTTTATTATCTAACTCATGCTTATAATTTCCTCATTCCGTAAAGATTAAAAAATAGAGAAGATTATGAATTGGCAATATATTTGGAGTGTTCTGCCAAGATTTATTGATGCCACAATTATCACCCTTGAGTTATCATTTTTTGCGATTATTTTATCTATTCTCGTCGGTGTGATTTGTGCGGTAATTATGAGTTATAAAATTCGTGGTTTAGTCACTCTTACAAAATGCTATATCGAACTTTCACGTAACACCCCTTTATTGATTCAAGTTTTTTTCCTGTATTTTGGTTTATCCAAAATCGGAATTAAGTTAGATGGTTTTACTTGTGCAGTGATCGGCTTAACCTTTTTAGGCGGTAGCTATATGGCAGAAGCCTTTCGAGCAGGAATTGAATCTGTCTCCAAAGGGCAAATTGAGTCAGCTTTAAGTTTAGGATTAAGCCAAAAACAAACATTCCGTTATGTAGTCTTTCCACAAGCTTTTGCTGTAGCCACTCCTGCTATTGGGGCAAACTGCTTATTTTTAATGAAAGAAACTTCTGTCGTAAGTGCAATAGCGATTGCTGAACTCATGTTTATGACAAAGGAAATTATCGGCATGGACTACAAAACTAATGAAGCCTTATTTTTATTAGTAATGTTCTATTTAGTTATTTTATTGCCAGTATCTATTTATATTAGTTACTTAGAACGTCGTTTACGTCGTGCAAAATATGGAGCGTAAAAGATGGGATTAACGATTTTATTTGAAGGTAATAATTTACAACGTTTACTAAGTGGTTTATGGATCACTGCTGAGATTGCTTTTGTCTCCGTATTATTTGCTTGTATTCTTGGTGTATTGCTAGGTGTTGTGATGACCAGTACAAATAAATTAGTGCGAGCTTTATGTCGTTTATACTTAGAGGTCGTTCGGATTATTCCTTTATTAGCAATGTTATTTATTGTCTATTTCGGTATAGCAAAATGGTTTAATACGCACTTAGATGGCATCACGGTTTGTATTTTAGTGTTTATCTTCTGGGGCGTGGCAGAAATGGGAGACTTAGTACGAGGCTCATTAACTTCTATTGAAAAACATCAAACAGAAGCCGCTTATGCTTTAGGGTTAACTAAAGTTCAAACTTTTATTTATATCTTGCTTCCACAAAGTTTAAAACGTATCACACCAGGAGCAATTAATTTATTTACTCGTATGATCAAAACCAGTTCACTGGCAATGTTAATTGGTGTATTGGAGGTTATTAAAGTGGGACAACAAATTATTGAGACTTCTTTATTTAGAGATCCAACATCAGCATTGTGGATTTATGGTGTTATTTTTGCATTATATTTTGCAATTTGTTATCCACTTTCCTTATTTTCAAAATATCTAGAAAAGCATTGGGAATAACGAGAGCAATCGCATAAAAGTGCGGTGGAAAAAGAAAAAATTTTAAATGAGATAAGAATCAAATGGCATTACTTGAAATTAAATATTTAGTAAAAAATTACGCAGAGATAACCGCCCTTAAAGGCATGAATTTATCTGTTGAAAAAGGGGAAGTGGTGGTGATTTTAGGGCCATCTGGTTGTGGTAAAAGCACTTTTTTACGCTGTATTAATGGATTAGAAGAAATTCAACGTGGCAGCATTAAACTTTCAGGTGTAGGCGAATTAGGTAAAGATATTGCTTGGGTAAAAGCTCGTCAGCATATTGGTATGGTATTTCAAAGTTACGAATTATTTTCCCATATGACGGTGATTGAAAATATCTTACTGGGCCCTTTAAAAGTACAAAAACGTTCTCGTGCTGAAGTGGAAGAGCAAGCAGATAGATTATTAAAACGTGTAGGTTTATATGAACGTAAGAATGCTTATCCACGAGAATTATCTGGTGGGCAAAAACAACGTATTGCGATTGTTCGCTCACTTTGTATGAATCCAGAAATTATGCTGTTTGATGAAGTTACAGCTGCGCTTGATCCAGAAATGGTTCGAGAAGTATTAGAAGTGATATTAAGCTTAGCTAAAGAGGGGATGACAATGTTGATAGTGACTCATGAAATGGCATTTGCTCGTCAGGTCGCTGATCGCATTGTATTTATGGATAAAGGTGAAATTATTGAGCAGGCGTCGCCAGAGCAATTTTTCACGAGTCCTCATACGGAGCGTGCAAAAGCTTTCTTAAACATTCTTGATTATTATATTTAACACAACATAGAGGAATTATTATGAAATTTTTCAAAAAAGCGACCGCACTTTTAGCCACTGCATTATTAGCAACAACCTTAACTGCTTGTGATAATAAAGATGCAGGTGCTTCAGCATCCGCAGATAAAACCACTTCAGCTATTGAACGTATCAAAAAAGCAGATAAAGTGCGTATTGGTGTGTTTAGTGATAAGCCACCTTTTGGTTACGTAGATAAAGACGGTAAAGTACAAGGTTTTGATGTAGAAATTGCTAAAGCGGTGACTAAAGATCTTTTAGGTGATGAAAACAAAGTGGAATTTGTGTTAGTCGAAGCCGCAAATCGAGCAGAATATTTATTATCAAATAAAGTCGATATTACGATGGCTAACTTCACTGTTACCCCTGAACGTAAAGAGGTGGTGAATTTTGCAAAACCTTACATGAAAGTGGCATTAGGAGTAGTTTCTAAAGCGGGTTCGCCTATTACCGATGTGGCACAATTAGCAGATAAAACTTTATTATTAAATAAAGGGACTACTGCGGATACTTATTTCACAAAAAACTTTCCAAAGAATAAATCATTAAAATTTGAACAAAACACGGAAACATTCCAATCTTTGCTTGATGGTCGAGGAGAGGCATTAGCACATGACAATACTTTATTGTTTGCATGGGCAAAAGAAAATCCTGGCTATGTGGTGGCTATCAAAAATTTAGGCGATTTAGATTATATTGCCCCTGCGGTGAAAAAAGAAGATACAGATTTGCTTGAGTGGTTAGATACAGAAATTGAAAAATTAGCAAAAGATGGCACCTTAAGTAAAGCTTACCAAAAAACATTACAACCTATTTATGGTGATAGCATTAATGAAGCCGATGTTATCGTAGAATACAAATAAGGTTGATAGTTAATCTTCAAAAAAGTGCGGTCTATTTAACCGCACTTTTTCTATGTGGTATATTTATTAAATTATGGTATGGTACTTAAGTTTAGCAGAATTTATATTTTTCTGTTGTTATCTCATTAAGGAATTGCAATGAATATTCAACAAATTATTAGAGAAAACCAACTCGGTTTATTATTCCAACAAGGTACTGTGGGTATTGAAAAAGAAAGCCAACGTGTGCATGCTGATGGTTCAGTGGTGACGACTGCTCATCCAAAGGCTTTCGGAAGCCGTTCTTTTCATCCGTATATTCAAACAGATTTTGCAGAAAGTCAGTTGGAATTAATTACTCCTCCAAATAAAAAGATCGAAGATACATTGCGTTGGCTATCCGCCATTCATGAGGTGGTGCTACGCACTTTACCTGAAGATGAATACATATTCCCCATGAGTATGCCAGCAGGATTACCTCCCGCAGATAAAATCAAAGTTGCACAATTAGAAAATCCAGCTGATGTGGCTTATCGTGAACATCTAGTGAATTCCTATGGGAAGGCTAAACAAATGGTAAGTGGCATTCACTACAATTTCCAACTGGATCCTAAATTAGTCGAAACCCTATTTAAAAATCAAAACACTTATAAAAGTGCGGTAGAATTTCAGAATAATTTATATTTAAAAATGGCGAGGAATTTTCTTCGTTATCAATGGATTTTAGTCTATTTATTATCAGCCACGCCCACTGTCGATGAAGATTATTTCCGTGATGGTTCGCCATTGAAAGCAGGACAATATGTACGTAGTTTGCGTTCAAGCCAATATGGTTATGTGAATGCTCCTGATATTATTGTTTCCTATGATAGTGTCGAAAAATATGTAGAAACCCTTGAATATTGGGTGAATAGTGGACGTTTAATTGCTGAAAAAGAATTTTATTCAAATGTCCGTTTACGTGGTGCACAGAAGGCTCGCGATTTATTAAAAAATGGTATTCAATATCTCGAATTTAGATTATTCGATCTTAATCCATTTGCACCTTATGGTATGACACTCGAGGATGCAAAATTTATCCATAATTTCATTTTGTTCACTATTTGGTTAGAAGATGATCTTAATGAGCCAAATGTTGTGGAATTAGGTCGTTCAAGATTAGCGGAAGTCGCATTTGAAAATCCACTTTCAGAAACTAAATATCGCAATGAAGGGGAACAAATTATTCAGCAATTAATCGCCATGCTTGAAACTATTGGGGCTACAGCAGAACAAATTGCTTATGCAAAAGGTAAATTATATCAGTTTGCAGAGCCAAGTCAAACTCTTTGCGGTCGTTTAGTGAAAGCCATTGAAACCGCTGGCGGCTATCAACAATTTGGTGCGGAAATAGCACGTCGTAATAAAGCGCAAGCCTTTGAACGTTTTTATGCGCTATCTGCCTTTGATAATATGGAACTTTCCACTCAAGCTTTAATGTTCGATGTGATCCAAAAAGGCATCCAAATGGAGATCTTAGATGAAAACGATCAGTTCTTGCGTTTGCAATTTGGTGAGCATTTTGAATATGTGAAAAATGGCAATATGACCAGCCATGATAGTTATATTTCACCGCTCATTATGGAAAATAAAGTGGTGACGAAAAAAGTGCTAGCAAAAGCAGGTTTTAATGTGCCACAAAGTTTGGAATTTACTTCACTGGAACAAGCGGTGGCAAGTTACCCGTTGTTTGAAGGCAAAGCGGTGGTGATTAAGCCAAAATCCACAAATTTCGGTTTAGGCATCAGCATTTTCCAACAAGGCGTGCATGACCGTGCCGATTTTGCTAAAGCCATTGAAATTGCCTTTCGTGAAGACAAAGAAGTGATGGTGGAAGACTATCTGCAAGGCACAGAATATCGCTTCTTTGTGCTAGGTGATAAAACACTTGCCGTGTTGTTACGTGTGCCTGCAAATGTGATTGGTGATGGCAAATCAACGGTAAAACAATTAGTCGAAGCGAAAAATAGTCACCCATTGCGTGGTGATGGTAGTCGCACGCCATTGAAAAAAATCGCCCTGGGTGATATTGAACAGCTACAACTCAAAGAGCAAGGTTTAACTGTAGATAGCGTGCCAGCCAAAGATCAACTTGTGCAACTGCGTGCCAATTCAAATATCAGCACTGGTGGCGACAGCATTGATATGACTGATGAAATGCACGATAGCTATAAACAGCTTGCTGTAGGTATTACTAAAGCCATGGGGGCTGCGGTTTGTGGTGTAGATTTAATTATCCCCGATTTGAAAAAGCCCGCAGAAAATAATCTGCAATCTTGGGGGGTAATTGAAGCAAATTTCAATCCAATGATGATGATGCACATTTTCCCGTACAGCGGCAAATCACGCAGATTGACGCAAAATGTGTTGAAAATGTTGTTTCCTGAATTATCAATTTAGGGGTGTGATTTATTGTATTCGTTAATGCAAGGCAATCTCCAATGATGTATAAATGATGTGATAGAAATTAAATTGATAAAATTTCTATCGCACTTTTTTTGTTAAAAGAGGCTATAATGACAATCATTGAAAGCTGATTTGATTATCAATTAGGATTTTATTTTGACAGAGTTAGATAAATATAAACAAGAATTCACCCTCAGTCCGCAAGATAACTATCGTTTGCAATCTCTTTGTGGTGCTTTTGATGACAATCTTAAGTTGATCGAAAGTGAATTTAATCTTGAGATTGCCCGTCGAAACTTTACTTTTACTATTCGATCGAAAGATAAACAGCAAAAATCATATCATGAGAAACTTATTCAAAGTGCGGTGAAATTAATCCAAAATTTATATGTAGAAACAGCACCAATAAAAGGCAAGATCAAAGAAATTGATCTGGAAAATGTTCATATGGCAATTCAAGAAAGTCGAATGTTAACGCAAGCTGTAGAGATAGATAATCTGTCGGATGCTTCTGAAGAGAGTAAAGTTTATACCACAACCATCAAAACCAAACGTGGGTTAATTAAACCGCGAGGTAAAAATCAAATTGAATATTTACATAATATTTTAACGCATGATATTAGTTTTGGTATTGGTCCTGCGGGAACAGGGAAAACCTTTCTTGCGGTAGCTGCTGCGGTAGAGGCTCTTGAACGCCAAGAAGTGCGTCGTATTTTATTAACTCGTCCTGCCGTTGAAGCTGGGGAAAAACTTGGTTTCTTGCCAGGGGATCTCGGTTCTAAAATTGAACCTTATTTACGTCCATTATACGATGCCCTTTATGAAATGCTCGGTTTTGAACGAGTAGAGAAATTGATGGAACGTAATGTAATTGAAATTGCGCCATTGGCTTATATGCGTGGTCGCACGCTGAATGATAGTTTTATTATTCTTGATGAAAGCCAAAATACCACAGTAGAACAAATGAAAATGTTCCTAACCCGTATTGGTTTTAATTCCAAAGCGGTGATCACTGGTGACGTCACTCAAGTGGATTTGCCACGTAGTCAGAAATCAGGTTTAAAACATGCTATCGAAGTATTATCAGAGGTGGATGATTTAAGTTTTAACTATTTTGATAGTAAAGACATCGTCCGTCATCCTGTTGTGGCAAAAGTGGTGCAAGCCTATGAAAAATGGGAAGCAGAAGACGAAGTGCGTAAGCAAAAACTTTCTGAACAACGTAGACAAGAAAAGGAAGAACAATTTAACATTTCCTCAGAATCTAATACAACAAAACCGTATTAAGTGATATAAAATCAGCTGATTTAGACTCTAATGTTAATAACCTTTACCTTGCTGAAATACCAGAGTAATTAACATCTTAGGAAAGCTTGTGTTGTTTGAGTCTAGTAAGTTTACAAACTTTCTGTAAAAAAATTTAATAAACAAGAAGAATTCATTAACCTCAGGGTGATCTTCTGCCTTACATAAAAAAGTAGATCGGCATAGAGAAAATATGAGATAAATGAGAGAAGAAAAATATGAATAACGTTATTATCGATCTCCAAATCGCTAGCGAAAATCAAGACAATTTGCCAACCTTAGAACAATTTACTCAATGGTCCACTGCAGCAGTGCGTGCGGAAAACCTTGAGCCTGAAATCACCATTCGTATTGTAGATGAAGCGGAAAGTCACGATTTAAACCTAACATATCGTGGCAAAGATCGACCAACTAATGTGCTATCTTTCCCTTTTGAATGTCCTGAAGAAGTGGAATTGCCATTGCTTGGGGATTTGGTGATTTGTCGTCAAGTGGTGGAGCGAGAAGCGAGTGAACAAGGTAAACCTTTGCTCGCTCATTGGGCACATATGGTGGTGCATGGCAGTTTGCATTTGTTGGGTTATGATCATATTGAAGATGCTGAAGCAGAAGAAATGGAAAGCCTCGAAACTGAAATTATGACCCGTTTAGGCTTTGAAGATCCTTATTCTTACGATGAAATTTAATCGCCTATGCTTGCAAAACGTCAGATAAAACAGTTTAAAGGAGATAAATGTGATTTATCTTCCTTTGGTTTTTCTGCTGGTATTTGGCTCGCACTTAATTTTGATGAATCAGATTTGTTTACCGATTCAATTCAGCTACAAAGAATCCTTTTCTCAAAGAGCAAAAATCTATTAGGACAAGAGTTCGATTTTATTTTTTATGATGCACGACAAGCTTTAAATCTTGATGCTTTAGCTATCGCAGTTGGTTGTTTAAAAGCTGGTGGTGTTTTATTACTTTGGTTGCCTCAATCACTTAATCAACGAATTGATCAAGATTCAACACGTTGGTCTGGCGATGAGAATGGAATAATTACCGAGAATTTTAATCAGCATTTTGAGTCGCTTATACAAAATTTGCCAGCGTTTCAAGCTTGCCCAAACGCATATCAAAAATTGTCAGTAAATCATTTACAAGCCACCTCAGAACAACAAATCCTTCTTCAACAAATTCTTGCACAAAAAGCAGATTTGTTTGTGCTAACGGCTAAACGAGGAAGGGGAAAATCTGCGTTAGCGGGTTTACTCATTCAATCTTTACATCAACAGAATACAGCTCAACGTATTTTAGTTACTTCCCCGAATAAAAGTGCGGTAGAAAATTTAAAAATTTTCGCACAAGAAAAGATTGAATTTATTGCCCCAGACGAACTTTATCAGCAAGTTCAAGATAACCCTATACAATTTGCTGGAGATTGGTTAGTGGTGGATGAAGCTGCAATGATTCCATTGGATTTATTATTCCAATTCACCACAACTTTTAAGCATATCTTATTTAGCACGACCATTCATAGTTATGAAGGCACTGGGCGAGGCTTTTTGCTAAAATTTTTACCAAAATTAAACCGCACTTTTCAGCATTTTGAGTTATTTAACCCTTTGCGTTGGCGGGAAGATGACCCATTAGAAGCCTTTATTGAGCAACTTTTATTATTAGATGCGGAAGCACATTTAATTTCACCTAAGTTAGCTCTGAAAAGTGCGGTAGAAATTCAAAAAATTTCTCAAACTGACTTAATTAAGCAAAAAGAAGCTTTTTATGGGCTATTAATGCTTGCTCATTATCGCACTTCCCCCTTAGATTTACGTCGTTTATTAGATGCCCCTCAGCAACAATTTTGGATTGCTAGCCAGCAACAACAACTTTTAGCTGGGGTATGGGCAGTAGAAGAGGGTGGATTAACTGATGATGAACTCATTCAGAAAATTTGCCTTGGCGAACGACGTCCTAAAGGTAATTTAGTTGCTCAAAGCTTAGCTTTTAATGGGAATTTAGCTCAAGCTTGTAAATTGACCTCTTTGCGTATTTCAAGAATTGCTGTTCATCCAAATTGTCAGCATCAAGGTATTGGACAAACACTGGTAAATCATATTCTAAAGTCAATTAATGTAGATTTTGTTTCAGTAAGTTTTGGCTATACCAAAGAATTGATGGGATTTTGGAAAAAATTGGGATTTGAGCTCGTTCATATTAGTGATAAGAAAGAAGCAAGCAGTGGTTGTTACTCAGCAATTGCTATTCATGCATTAAGTTGCCAAGGTAAATATTTGTTAGAACAAGCATTAAATCATTTCCAACGAAATTTTCCTTTTACTGCTCATCCATTGATTGATCAGATTTCTATCAATATTGATAACCAATTGAGTCAAGAAGATCTCGCTATTTTACGAAATTTTGCTTTTTCTCACCGCACTTTATTTAATAGTAGTGGTGCAATACAACGTTTACTTGCTCAAGATAAACAAAAAAAATCTGCCTATTTATGGGAATATTTTAGTGGGAATAATTGTTCATCAGCAATAGAGTGTAGTTCAAAAAAGGCACTAAAAAAATGTCGTGCAGAAGTTTCAACTTTGTTGCAAAATTATTTCGAAAAGTCGATTCACTAAAAATATTGGAGGTGTTTTTATGCAGCAATGTTCCGAGAAAATGAGTTGGTTTAAAAAAATGTTAAAAAAATACACGCATTTTTGTAAAGAGTTCGGTTATGACAATACCGTCTGCAGAGGATGCGGAATCCCTGAAATTAAGGTGGATGCAAAAGGTGAGCTGATCAAAAATGAAGCACCAGATGAGAAATAATGTGATATTTATCACGATTTACAGATTTGGCTATCCTAATTTTTAATTTCTAATTTACTAACCACACATCGCCCCCTAAAATAAATTTGATTTTATATAATTGATGATTAATGAGGCAATTTTATGTTGTGGTTTTTATTTTGTATTGCACTTCTATTACTAGGGTATTTTGTCTATGGTAAGTTCGTAGAGAAAGTTTTTGTTATTAATCCTAAACGTGAAACACCCGCCTATACTATGAAAGATGGTGTTGATTACGTTCCGATGAGTAAGAAAAAAATCTGGCTCATTCAATTATTGAATATTGCAGGAACTGGTCCTATTTTTGGTCCTATTTTAGGAGCTATGTATGGACCAGTTGCTATGTTATGGATCGTATTTGGTTGTGTTTTTGCGGGTGCCGTACATGATTATTTTTGTGGCATGTTAAGTATTCGTAATGGTGGGGCTAATATTCCTTTCTTAGCAGGCAAATATTTAGCTAAGCCTGCTAAACATGTGATGAATTTGATTGCTATCTTATTATTACTTTTAGTTGGGGTCGTATTTGTTGCAAGTCCAGCTTCATTATTAACTAATATTACTAGTGATTTAATGAATTCTGGTTCTGTTGGTGCTGCCGCAGTGAATGATGAATCAGGTGCTTCTAAAGGAACCTTATTAACCATTTGGACAACCATTATCTTTGTTTACTATATCATTGCAACATTGGTGCCAATTGATAAAATTATTGGACGCATTTATCCATTCTTTGGTGCCTTATTAATGTTCATGACTTGTGGCATGTTATTCGGCTTATTCTTCGAAGGAATTCCATTCTTTAGAACCGTTGGTACAGATATTAGTTTTGCCGATTTCTTTACTAATATGCATCCAAAAGATATGCCAATATTCCCAATTTTATTTATTACCATTGCTTGTGGTGCTATTTCAGGTTTCCATGCAACACAATCTCCTCTAATGGCTCGTTGTACAGAGAATGAAGCTGAAGGTCGTTTTATTTTCTATGGAGCGATGATTGGTGAAGGTGTGATTGCCTTAATTTGGTGTATGGTTGGGTTAAGTTTTTATCAAGATCAAGGTGCTTTAGCTGAGGCGATTGCTGCGGGTACACCATCTAAAGTCGTTTATGATTCAGCTATTGGTATGTTAGGCATATTTGGCGGTATCTTAGCTATCTTAGGTGTTGTTGTATTACCTATTACATCAGGTGACACTGCATTTCGTGCCGCACGTTTATTAATTGCAGATTTCTTTAAATATGATCAACGCAAAATTGCGAAACGTTTAACCATTGCTATTCCATTATTTGCGATTGGTTTCTTTGTTTCAACAATAGATTTCTCAATTTTATGGCGTTATTTCGGTTGGGCTAACCAAACAACTGCAATGTTTATGTTATGGACTGCATCAGCATACTTATTCCGTCATGGTAAATTCCATTGGGTAACGACCATTCCAGCAATTTTTATGACTATGGTTTGTTCAACATTCTTAGCCAATGCGAAGATTGGTTTTGGTTTAGGGTATGATATTTCTTTATGGGTTGGTGCTGTTATTACAGCCGTGGCAACTATCGCTTTCTTTGTTTTATTGAAGCCACTTCCTTCTGAAGAAGATTAATTAATTCACTTCTAAAAACCGCATTTTTTGTTTAACGCAGAAAGTGCGGTTTTTTTTATGTTTAAATTTACCAATTCTTTACGTTTAATTGCTTGCAACTTAACCTAACACATATTAAACTTGTGAAGAAAGTGGTGAAAAGTGGAGTTTTGTGGTAAAAACTGGATTAAATGCCCCAAAATTTGCTTTTACGAGGATGATAGTGAATTAATTTAAAAGGAAACTTATGTTTCGTGGTGCGCAAGCGGTAAATCTTGATGCTAAGGGTAGAATTGCTATCCCTACCCGCTATCGCCCTGAGCTTCTTCAAGATAATCAAGGACAAATGGTTTGTACCGTAGATATTCGTCAACCTTGTTTATTGCTTTATCCTTTAAAAGAATGGGAAATTGTAGAACAAAAACTTTTAAATTTATCTAATTTTGATCCTAAACAACGTAGTTTACAACGTGTCATGCTTGGTTATGCAACAGAATGTGAACTTGATAATTCAGGCCGTATTTTATTAAGTCAACCTTTACGTCAACATGCAAAATTAGAAAAAAATATTATGTTAGTTGGTCAACTTAATAAATTTGAAATTTGGTCTGAAGCTGAGTGGCATGCTCAAATAGAACAAGATATGGCGTTAGGTTCTACTATGGAATTTGCAACGTCAGAAGAATTAAAAATGCTGTCATTATAATAAAGAAAGAATAATCTTTCTAAAAGAACAGCAGCACTAGCAAGGTCAGCGGTGTACTTAAGTACACCGCAATACCTCTTATCTAAATGTTATAATTTTATAATTTGTAATTAGGCACATTTATGAACGAACATCATACTTTTTCTTCTCCTGAACATATGACGGTTTTATTGCATGAAGCCGTTAACGGATTAGCATTGAAAGATAAAGGAATTTATATTGATGGTACGTTTGGTCGTGGTGGACATTCTCGCTTAATTCTTTCTCAACTGAGTGAAAATGGTCGTTTAATTGCTATTGATCGTGATCCTAGTGCGATTACTGTAGCACAACAAATTGCGGACCCTCGTTTTCATATTGAACATCATAGCTTTTCTGCTATTCCTGAAATTTGTGAAAAATTAAATTTAGTCGGTAAGATTGATGGTATTTTGCTTGATCTTGGTGTGTCATCTCCACAGTTAGATGATGCGGAACGAGGTTTTAGTTTTATGAAAGATGGGCCATTAGATATGCGTATGGATACATCTAAAGGATTATCTGCAGCACAATGGCTAGAGCAAGTGTCAGAATCTGATTTAGCTTGGGTATTAAAAACCTTTGGTGAAGAACGCTTTGCTAAACGTATTGCGCATTCTATTGTGACTTATAATAAAAATGCTCAACAAAATGCGACTAAACCATTAACTCGCACACTAGAATTAGCAGAATTAATTGCTCAATCCGTACCTTTTAAAGATAAACATAAACACCCAGCAACTCGTAGTTTCCAAGCAATTCGTATTTATATTAATGCTGAATTAGATGAATTAGAAAGTGTTCTTAAATCGGCTTTAACCGTGCTTGCTCCACAAGGCCGTTTATCTATTATTAGTTTTCACTCTTTGGAAGATAGAATGGTAAAACATTTTATGCGTAAGCAAAGTAAGGGTGAGGATGTGCCTAAAGGATTACCTTTAAGAGAAGATCAAATTAATCGCCATCAAACTTTAAAAGTGATTGGTAAATCTATTCAACCGAGCGATGAAGAAATTAAACTAAATCCTCGTGCTAGAAGTGCGGTATTACGTGTGGCGGAGAGAATATTATGATTTCAAATAGTGAAAGATATCCGCTACAAAATATTATTATTGATGACCTTTTTTCATCAAATAAAGTTGTACTATGTTTGCTTATGGCTATTGTGGTAACTGCTGTAAGTACCATATGGATAACTCATCAAACTCGAGCATTAGTATCTGAAAAAGGAGAACTTGTATTTGAAAAACAAGCATTAGAAAATGAGTATTTGAATTTAAAGTTAGAAGAAACCACACAAAGTGATAATACTCGTATTGAGGCTATTGCTACAGTGAAATTAGGAATGAAGCACGTTGATAGTGAACAAGAAGTTATCATTTTAGAATAATAGATATGATCAATCATGGTTAAATTTAATCAAGTAAACAAACCTTTACCTAAATCGAATAAAGTTGTGAAAAAACAACCTGCGATTGCAGTAAAACCGAATAAACCTAAAATCATTTATGAAACGAGTTTTTTAAAAGGTCGTTATCGTTGGATATTAGGTTTAGTTTGTCTTGGTTTATTCGCATTAGTTGCTCGAGCGGCATACGTGCAAATTGTTAATGTTGATGCATTAACTGATGAAGCAGATAAACGTTCATTACGTACTCAGGAAATTCAATCTGTTCGTGGTTCTATTTTAGATCGTAATGGACAGTTATTATCAGTTAGTGTGCCAATGCATTCTGTGGTTGCAGATCCTAAATTTGTTATTGATGAAAATTCCTTAGAAGATAAAGAGCGTTGGAAAGCACTAGCGGACACTATCGGTCTTTCTTATAAAGAGTTGGTTAATCGCATTGAGAAAAATCCTCGTTCTCGCTTTGAATATTTAGCACGCCAAGTTACTCCAAGTGCGGCTGAATATGTGAAAAAATTAAAAATTACTGGTGTGGTATTAAAGAGTGATTCTCGACGTTTTTATCCTCGTGCTGAAGAAACTGCCCACTTGTTAGGTTTTACAGATATAGATAATAATGGTATTGAAGGTATTGAAAAAAGTTTTAATTCATTATTAGTGGGTAAATCAGGTTCTCGTACTTATCGTAAAGATAAATACGGTAATATTGTAGAAGATATTTCTGATGTAAAAAAATATGATGCTCATGATGTTGTATTAAGTATTGATGAAAAACTTCAATCAATGGTTTATCGTGAAATCAAAAAAGCGGTAGCTGAAAATAAAGCCGAATCAGGCACCGCAGTCTTAGTTGATGTTCGAACTGGTGAAGTATTAGCAATGGTTAATGCACCTTCTTATAATCCGAATAAACGTAATGGCGTTGCTGAAGATTTAATGCGGAACCGTGCTGTCACGGATACATTTGAGCCAGGTTCAACAATCAAACCTTTCGTTGTTTTAACTGCTCTTCAACGTGGCGCAGTACGTCGCAATGAAGTCATTAATACGGGGTCATTAATCTTAAATGGTCATGAAATTAAGGATGTTGCGCCACGAGATCAACAAACCTTAGATCAAATTCTAGAAAATTCATCTAACCGAGGTGTAAGTCGCTTGGCATTACGCATGCCTCCTTCTGCCTTGATGGAAACTTACCAAAATGCAGGATTAGGTAAATCTACAGATTTAGGTTTAGGGGGAGAACAAGCAGGCTTTTTGAATGCCAACCGTAAACGTTGGTCTGATATTGAACGAGCGAATGTTGCTTATGGTTATGGTATCAATGCAACACCATTACAAATTGCTCGTGCTTATGTTACATTAGGCAGCTTTGGCATTTATCGCCCACTTTCTATTACTAAAGTTGATCCTCCTGTTATTGGTAATCGTGTTTTTTCTGAAAAAATTACACGTGATGTTGTAAATATGATGGAAAAAGTGGCGATTAAGAATAAACGTGCATTAGTTGATGGCTATCGAGTCGCGATTAAAACAGGTACAGCAAAAAAATTAGAGAAAGGCCGTTATGTGGATAAATACATGGCTTATACTGCAGGCATTGCTCCTGTTACAGATCCTCGTTTTGCATTGGTTATTTTGATTAATGATCCAAAGGCGGGGCAATATTATGGTGGTGCCGTTTCTGCCCCTGTATTTTCAAATATTATGGGCTACGCATTGAGAGCAAGTAATGTTACACCTGATGGTACGCCTACTACAGAGAAGGGAACGGCTCGAATGATTCGTTTAAATGAGAATAAATTGAGCCAACAGTTAACTGATAAGGCAGAAAAAACTAATTAATTATAAGAGATAAAATTATGCGAAAACTGACCGCACTTTTCAATTTGGGGAGTCAATTCGAAGATATTGAATTGAATGAGATGACATTAGACAGCCGTGCAGTAAAGTGTGGCTGTCTTTTCGTTGCAATCAAAGGTCATGCGGTGGATGGTCGTCAATTTATTTCTCAAGCTATTAATGCAGGTGCAAGTGCGGTTTTGATGGAAAGTGATAATATCAATGAGCATTTAACCGTTTCAATGCAACAAAATGTCCCAGTGATCGCCTATTATCAATTATCTAAACATTTATCTCAGATTGCAGATATCTTTTATCAACAGCCATCACAACAGTTAGCCCTAGTGGGAGTGACTGGCACAAATGGCAAAACCACTATCGCCCAATTATTGGCACAATGGACTCAATTATTAGGTCACACCACTGCGGTTATGGGGACTATTGGCAATGGATTATTTGGACATGTTAAACCTGCAACAAATACCACGGGTTCTGCTATTGAAATTCAATCTTCCTTAGCTAATTTTGTTAAGCAAGGTGCGGATTTTGCTGCGATTGAAGTATCTTCACATGGATTAGTTCAACATCGAGTTGAGGCATTGCATTTTGCTGCTGGTATTTTTACTAATCTTAGCCGTGATCATCTTGATTATCACCATACCATGGAAAATTATGCATTAGCCAAAAAACGTTTATTTAGCGAATTGGTGTGTAAAAAACAAATTATTAATGTAGATGATAAAGTTGGTGCTAATTGGTTAATTGATTTACCGGAAGCTGTAGCAGTCAGTTGTCATCCTAATTATCAACCAAATGTAAAAAATTGGCTAAAAGCGACCGCAGTTTCATTTAATAGTCAAGGTGCAACCATTGAATTTGATTCAAGCTGGGGTAATGGAAAAATTGAAAGCCATCTTATTGGTGCATTTAATGTGAGTAATCTATTGCTCGTATTAGCTACATTGTTAGCCCTCGATTATCCATTAACTGATTTATTAAAAACCGTTTCTCAATTAACAGGCGTTTGTGGACGCATGGAAATGATTCATGCTCCACATAAACCAACGGTAATTGTAGATTATGCACATACGCCAGATGCGCTTGAAAAAGCATTACAAGCCGCACGTGTTCATTGTCATGGTAGATTATGGTGTATTTTTGGCTGTGGGGGCGATCGTGATACGGGTAAACGTCCAATTATGGCGCAAATTGCCGAACAGTTTGCTGATGTCGTCATTGCAACCGATGATAATCCTCGGACAGAAGATCATCATAAAATTATGCAAGATATTGTTGTTGGCTTTAAACAGCCAGAGCAGATTAAAGTAATCCATGACCGAGAGCAAGCAATTAAGACCGCAGTGCAAAGTGCGGTAGAAAATGATGTTATTTTGATTGCTGGTAAAGGTCATGAAGATTATCAAATTATTGGTACGACAAAACATCATTTTTCAGATCAAGAAATAGCAAAACGGTATCTAAATTAAATTTTTCTAAAAGTCTACCGCACTTTTAAACATTCTTTTACAGAATAAGAAGAACATAATGATTAAATTAAATGTAAAAAAAATTGCTGATATTTTGAAAGCAAAATTAATTGGTGATGAAACGATAGAGGTAGAAAATGTGAGTACAGATACTCGCCAATCTACCATAAATGGACTTTTCTTTGCCTTAAAAGGTGAAAAGTTTGATGCACATAGTTATCTAGATAAAGCCGTTGAGCAAGGTTGTATTGCTGTAGTTGTGGATCATAAATGTCAGATTAATGTCCCGCAAATTATTGTTCAAGATACTCGTTTAGCTTTAGGTCAATTAGCTGCTTGGCTGAAAGCTGAAATTGCTCCAATGACTGTAGCAATGACAGGCTCATCAGGCAAAACAACCGTTAAAGAAATGACAGCATCAATTTTACAACAAGTTGATGGAAATGCTGATTCAGTACTTTTTACGAATGGCAATTTTAATAATGATATTGGTGTGCCGTTAACATTATTACGCTTAACTGAACAGCATAAGTTTGCAGTTATTGAGTTGGGGGCGAATCATCAAGGTGAAATTGCTTACACCACGAGTTTAGTCCGCCCAAATGTCGCATTGATTAATAATGTCGCCTCTGCACATTTAGAGGGTTTTGGTAGTATTGAGGGTGTCGCCAAAGCAAAAGGTGAAATTTATCGAGGGCTAATGGCTGATGGTATTGCCATCATCAATTTGAATTGTCATTATCTACCTTTATGGGGAAAGGAGATTAACGGTTCGGAAGTTCAATCCTTTTCTTCTGATAATACAGAAGCGGATTTTTACGCTAAAAATACACGAATTACCTCAACTGGTTCTACTTTTATTTTACATACGCCAAAAGGTGAAATTAATATTAACTTGCCTTATCTTGGCGAACATAATGTTAGTAATGCATTAGCTGCCACAGCCTTGGCAATGAATGTTGGTGCCAGCTTAGAACAGGTTAAAAAAGGCCTTGAACAACAATCTCAAGTAAAAGGTCGGTTATACCCAATTCAAGTATCTGAAAACTTATTATTATTAGATGATACTTATAATGCTAATGTGGGTTCTTTGAAGTCAGCAATTAGTGTATTAGAAAAATATCAAGCATATCGCATTTTAGTTGTTGGAGATATGGCAGAGTTAGGAGAAAATACACGCCGTTGTCACCGTGAAGTTGCAGAGTTTGCACAAGCAGCTAATTTAGACTTTGTTACCTCTTATGGACATGAGAGTGCCGCAATTGCTGCAGCTTGCCATGGTGCACATTTTACCGACAAAACTGGATTATCAAATTATCTAAAAGAATTAATTAATGAAAAATTAAAAGATAATCAAAAAGTCGTGTTATTAGCTAAAGGATCACGTTCAATGAAAATGGAAGATGTGATCAATTCTTTAAAGGATAGTTTCAAATGTTAGTTTGGCTTGCTGAATATTTACAACAATATTTCTCTATTTTTAATGTAGTATCCTATTTGTCATTTCGTGCAGTATTAGCATTATTAACGGCGTTATTAATTTCATTATGGATTGGGCCTGAGGTGATTCGTCGTTTACAGCTTTTAAAGTTTGGACAAGAAGTGCGTAATGATGGTCCTGAAAGTCATTTTAGTAAGCGTGGTACTCCAACAATGGGAGGTATCATGATTTTGTTTGCGATTACCGCAAGTACTTTACTTTGGGGAAACTTAACTAATCCATATATTTGGATTAGTCTATTTGTTTTATTAGGCTATGGTGCAGTAGGTTTTGTTGACGATTATCGTAAAATTACTCGTAAAAATACAGATGGATTAATTCCTCGTTGGAAGTATTTTTGGTTATCTGCTGTTGCATTAATTGCTGTATTCATGATGTATGCAATGGGAAAAGATACCGATGCTACTCGCTTAGTCGTGCCTTTTTTCAAAGATATCATGCCACAATTAGGTGTGTTTTATATTATTTTTTCCTATTTTGTTATTGTGGGAACCAGTAATGCTGTAAATTTAACAGATGGTTTAGATGGCTTGGCTATTATGCCAACAGTCTTTGTTGCTGGTGCTTTCGGAATTATTGCATGGGCGACAGGTAATATTGAAATTTCAAAATACTTATATATTCCTTATATAAAACATACCTCCGAATTAGTTATCTTTTGTACTGCAATTGTCGGTGCAGGATTAGGTTTTTTGTGGTTTAACACTTATCCTGCTCAACTATTTATGGGCGATGTTGGATCATTGGCATTAGGTGGTGCTTTAGGTGTGCTAGCAGTATTAGTTCGACAAGAATTTTTATTGGTGATTATGGGCGGTGTTTTTGTTATGGAAACTGTTTCTGTGATTTTACAAGTGGGCTCCTATAAATTACGTAAAAAACGTATTTTTCGCATGGCACCAATTCATCATCATTATGAATTAAAAGGCTGGCCAGAACCTCGAGTAATCATTCGTTTTTGGATTATTTCATTAATTCTTGTATTACTTGGCTTAGTAACACTTAAATTACGTTAATAAAAAGAATAAATAAAGGCAGGCACAACATGGCGGACTATCAAGGTAAAAAAATTACCATTATTGGTTTAGGCAAAACAGGTTTATCTTGTATTAATTTTTTGAAAGCAAAACAAGCGAATGTACGGGTTATTGATACACGCCAATCTCCTGTAGGCGCAGAGCAACTAGATAAATCTATTCCTTTACATACGGGAAGTTTAAATCAACAATGGCTACTAGATAGTGACATCATCGTTATTAGCCCTGGACTTGCAGTAAAAACGCCTGAAATTCAGATCGCACTTGCTGCTGGTGTTGAAGTGATTGGTGATATTGAATTATTTTGCCGTGAAGCAGATAAACCGATTATTGGAATTACTGGCTCAAATGGGAAAAGCACTGTCACCACATTAGTGGCTGAAATGGCGAAAGCCGCTGGAATTAATGTTGGTATGGGCGGTAATATTGGTATTCCAGCGTTATCTTTATTGAATCAAGGCCATGATCTTTATGTGCTTGAATTATCAAGTTTTCAATTAGAAACTACCTATAGTTTAAAAGCTATTGCTGCCACGGTATTAAATGTGACTGAAGATCATATGAATCGTTATATTGATTTAGAGGATTATCGTCAAGCTAAACTAAAAATCTATCAAAACTGCCAAACTGCTGTAGTTAATGCGGAGGATCCATTAACTAAAGAAGATGGAAAACAAAGTGCGATTTATCAAGTAAGCTTTGCTGAACATCATGCCGATTATTGGTTAAAAACTGAAAATACTAAAACCTACCTAATGGCACAAAATGAAGTTGTGATTAGCTGTGAACAAATGAAACTGACTGGTCGTCATAACTATATGAATGCTCTAGCCTCTATAGCACTGGCTCAAGCAGCTAACATTGAAATTTCTGGAATTCGTACCGCACTTCAAAATTTTACGGGCTTAGAGCATCGTTTTCAATTAACACATATGGCAAATGGTGTACGCTGGATTAATGATTCTAAAGCAACTAATGTAGGAAGCACTGTAGCAGCATTAACAGGATTACAGGTTGAAGGTAAATTGCACTTATTATTAGGTGGTGACGGCAAAGGTGCTGATTTTTCTGAATTAGAAAAACTGATAAACAAACCTGAAATCTATTGTTATTGTTTCGGTCAAGATGGTACTAAGTTGGCAAAACTATCAGCTCAAAGCCAATTATTTGATACAATGGAACAAGCGATAGAATCGTTACGTCCAACTTTATCTTCAGGTGATATGGTATTGTTATCGCCCGCTTGTGCAAGTTTAGATCAGTTTGCTTCTTTTGAAAAACGCGGTGAAGAATTTACTCGTTTAGCTAAACTTTATGTTGCCAATTAATTATTTAAATAATTCAGTTAGGTTTTGAATGGAAATTTTTAATAAAGTCAAAGATACTTATAAACGTTGGACGACTTTAACACCAACTAATGTACTCTATGATCGTTCGCTCGCATGGTTATTTATTGTATTATTATTTGTTGGTTTTATTATGGTGACGTCAGCATCTATTCCTGTCGGCACTCGTTTATTTGATGATCCTTTCTATTTTGCTAAGCGTGATGCATTATATGTAATTCTCTCTATCGGGGTTTGCTATTATTTTGTTAAAGTGCCAATGGAAACTTGGGAATCATGGCACAAAAAACTCTTCATTATTGCGGTCATCTTATTAATCTTGGTATTAATTCCTGGAATTGGTAAATCAGTAAATGGTGCACGTCGTTGGATTCCGATGATCGTATTTAACTTCCAGCCCGCAGAATTTGCAAAACTTGCTTTGATTTGTTTCTTAGCTGGTTATTTTACTCGCCGTTATGATGAAGTGAGAAGTAAAAAATTGAGTGCTTTTAAGCCTTTATTAGTGATGGGCTTTTTAGGTGCATTACTCATTCTTCAACCTGACTTAGGTAGCACCGTAGTACTCTTTATTATTACCTTTGGCTTGCTATTTGTTGTAGGTGCTAATATTTACCAATTTTTATTTTTAATTGGCGTAGGCGCATTTCTTTTTGTGGTATTAGTGGTGTCATCGGCATATCGAATGAAACGTATTACTGGTTTCATGGACCCCTTTAAAGATCCCTATGGTACAGGCTTCCAATTATCCAATTCCTTAATGGCATTTGGTCGAGGTGAGTTTACTGGTGAGGGATTAGGTAATTCTATTCAAAAATTGGAATACTTACCCGAAGCTCATACTGACTTCGTTATGGCTGTTGTTGGAGAGGAGTTTGGTTTTTTAGGTATCATGATTATTATTGCTTTATTAGCCTTGTTAGTCTTTCGTGCAATTAAAATTGGACGAGAATCATTACAAATTGAACAACGTTTTAAAGGTTTCTTTGCTTTTGGAATTAGTTTTTGGATTTTTTTCCAAGGTTTTGTCAATCTTGGTATGGCGTTAGGGTTACTGCCAACAAAAGGATTAACTTTCCCTCTTGTGAGTTATGGTGGTTCAAGTTTAGTGATTATGTCTGTAAGTATTGCAATTTTATTACGTATTGATCATGAAAATCGCTTAATGCGTGGTGGTCATGCTCGCTTAAAAGATGATTAAGGATTTAATGTGGCAAAAAAATTATTAGTAATGGCAGGGGGAACTGGCGGTCATGTATTTCCTGCAATCGCCGTGGCACAATATCTACAACAACAAGGTTGGGAGATTTGCTGGTTAGGTACAAAAGATAGGATGGAAGCACAACTTGTTCCTAAACATGGCATCCCTATTGAATTTATCCAAATTTCAGGCTTAAGAGGTAAAGGAATTAAGGCCTTATTAACCGCACCTTTTGCGATTTGTCGTGCTATAATGCAAGCACGTAAAATTATCCAAAAACAAAAGCCTGATGCTGTACTTGGGATGGGGGGATATGTCTCTGGCCCTGGTGGTATTGCAGCTAAACTTTGTGGTGTTCCTGTAATTTTACATGAGCAAAATGCCGTGGCCGGATTAACCAATGTTTGGTTATCCAAAATTGCCAAACGTGTATTACAAGCTTTTCCTACGGCATTTCCAAATGCAGAAGTTGTGGGGAATCCGGTTCGCCAAGATTTTTTCACTATTGCGAATCCTGAGCAACGTTTTACGGGACGTTTTGGTAAATTACGTTTGCTTGTTGTTGGTGGTAGTCAAGGTGCGAGAGTATTAAATTTAACCTTGCCTGAAGTTGTTGCCCGTTTAGGTGAAAAGCTGGAAGTTCATCATCAAGTAGGAGCAGGTTCTGTAGAAAATATTACGGCACTTTATCAGCAAAAAAATGCGTTAAGTGAAAACGTAAAAATTACAGAGTTTATTGACAATATAGCAGAAGCCTATGCTTGGGCTGATATTGTTATTTGTCGTTCTGGTGCATTGACCGTTTGTGAATTAGCTGCTGTAGGGACACCTGCAATTTTTGTACCATTTCAACATAAAGATCAACAACAATATTTGAATGCTAAATATTTAGCGGATGTGGGAGCGGCAAAAATTGTTCAACAATCTGAATTAAATGCTGATGTAATTGTGGATCTACTTAATGAATTAGATCGTGAGAAATTACTTTCAATGGCGATTAAATCAAAATCAATGTCAGCACCTTTAGCAGCACAACGTGTAGCCGAAGTGATTATTGAAAACGCAAATTAAAAAATATAAATAAGATGATGATAAATCATTTTATCCATGAATAAGAAATGAAAGAGACCATAAGAATGAAAGATTTCCAAGAAACAGTTCGAAAAATTATTCCTGAAATGCGCCGAGTTAAACAAATTCATTTTATCGGTATTGGTGGTGCGGGAATGAGCGGTATTGCTGAAATTTTATTAAACGAAGGTTATCAGATTTCGGGCTCAGATATTTCTGATGGGCTAGTAACTCAACGCATTGCACAAGCAGGCGCTAAAATTTTTATTGGACACCAAGCTGAAAATGTGAATGGTGCTAGTGTAGTTGTCGTATCGAGTGCAATTCATCAAGATAATCCAGAACTTGTAGCAGCAAAAGAAAATCGTATTCCTGTGATTCAACGTGCACAAATGTTAGCAGAGCTTATGCGTTTTCGTCATGGAATTGCGGTGGCGGGTACACATGGAAAAACAACGACTACAGCAATGATTTCTATGGTATATGCTCAGGCAGGTCTTGATCCCACTTTTGTAAATGGTGGTTTGGTTAAATCGGTTGGAACTAATGCTCATTTAGGTGCAAGCCGTTATTTAATTGCTGAAGCAGATGAAAGCGATGCTTCATTTTTACATTTGCAACCAATGGTATCAGTAGTGACTAATATTGAACCTGATCATATGGATACTTATCATGGTAGCTTTGAAGAAATGAAACAGACTTATGTAAATTTTTTACATAATTTACCTTTTTATGGCTTAGCTGTTATTTGTGCAGATGATCCTGTATTGGCTGAGTTAATGCCACAAATTGGCCGTCCTGTTATTACTTATGGTTTTGCTGAGAATGCTGACTATCGTATTGAAAATTATCAGCAAACAGGCTTTCAAGGGCAGTATACGGTAATTACTCCAAGCAATGAACGTATTGATGTATTATTAAATGTCCCTGGTAAACATAATGCTTTAAACGCAACAGCAGCATTAGCTGTAGCTAAAGAAGAGGGGATTCGTAATGAGGCTATTTTAGCTGCATTAGCTGATTTCCAAGGTGCTGGACGTCGTTTTGATCAACTAGGTGTATTTAGCCGTTCTTGTGGTAAAGTTATGTTAGTTGATGATTATGGTCATCATCCAACTGAAGTTAATGTAACTATTCAGGCAGCACGTCAAGGTTGGGAGAATAAACGTATAGTGATGATTTTTCAGCCTCATCGCTATACCCGTACAAGAGATCTTTTTGATGATTTTGTACAAGTGTTATCACAAGTTGATGCATTGATTATGTTAGATGTATATGCTGCTGGTGAGACCCCAATTGCAGGAGCAGACAGCCGTTCCTTATGTCGTTCAATTCGTAATTTAGGAAAAGTAGACCCAATTTTAGTTACCGATACCGCACAATTACCTGAAATTATGGAGCAAATACTTCAAGACGGTGATCTAGTATTAGCACAAGGTGCAGGTAATGTGAGTAAATTATCTCGCCAACTTGTGGAATTATGGTCAACGGAAAATAACTAAAAATTTTTTAATTTTTGACCGCACTTTTGAAGTCAAAAATAATCTATCTTGAATTAGACTCAACTGAGAGTGAAAAGAATAAAATGAAACCATTAAAAGAACAAAAAATTGCTGTATTGTTAGGTGGCACATCAGCAGAACGTGATATTTCTCTTAATTCTGGTAATGCTGTTCTAAATGCATTACGTAGTCAAGGCTATGATGCTTACCCAATTGATCCTAAGGAATACCCTGTTGCAGATCTAAAAAAACAAGGCTTTGATCGTGCATTTAATATTTTGCATGGACGTGGTGGTGAAGATGGTGTGATTCAAGGTGTGTTAGAGCAAATTGGATTACCCTATACGGGCTGTGGAGTAATGACATCAGCCTTAACCATGGATAAAATGCGTACTAAAATGTTATGGAAAGGTTTTGGTTTACCTATTGCAGACATGGAGATTGTAACACGGGATACTCGCTTAGAACTAAATCCAGAGCGGATTGTCGAACATTTAGGACTACCATTAATGGTAAAACCTTCACGTGAAGGATCGAGTGTCGGCTTAACAAAAGTCAATGCTGTGGAAGAACTAGAGGCTGCGGTAGATTTGGCTTTAACTCATGATGATACCATTTTAATTGAAGAGTGGTTAAGTGGTATTGAAATGACTGTACCTGTATTAGATGATCAAGTATTGCCAGCAGTGCAAATTATCCCAGAGGGTGAGTTCTACGATTATGATGCAAAATATATTTCCGATAATACGCAATATGTTTGCCCAGCCCCGATGAGTAAAGAACGTGAAGAAGAATTACAAAAGCTAGTTAAACGTGCTTATGATGTTATTGGTTGCCGTGGTTGGAGCCGTATCGATGTAATGACTGATGCTAAAGGTGAATTCCGTCTTGTTGAGGTGAATACAACACCAGGTATGACAAGCCATAGCCTATTCCCTAAATCAGCAAGAGTGGTTGGTTATTCTTTTGAGCAATTAGTGGCAAAAATTTTGGAGCTTAGTGTTTAATGTCTGTTGTAAAACGCAAAACGCCACAAAGAAATTTAAAACTTAATGAGCAGAAACTCAGAGTTTTTTTGCAAGTTAAGCCTTTACTTGTGCTATTATGCGTTGGTCTACTCTATTTTGCGTATTTTAATTGGCAAAACTGGCTGGAAAAATTGGATAGTAAGCCAATTAGTTCTTTTGCATTACTGGGAACCCCTCAATATACGACGAATTCAGATATTCGAGAGATGATTTTAAAAATGGGAGAGCTTAAGGGCTTTTTTGGACAAGATGTAAATGTCATTCGCGAACAAATTCAGTCAATGCCTTGGATAAAAGGTTCCGTAGTTCGTAAAATTTGGCCTGATAGATTAAGCATTCTCGTTGCAGAATATACGCCAGTAGCTTATTGGAATGAAGATCATTTTGTTTCAGCTGATGGCGTCGTTTTTAAGTTGCCCAAAGATAAATTAAAAAATGATAATATGCCTCATTTATATGGACCTGATTATCAGAGTTTAATTGTATTAGATGCGTGGCAGCAAATTTTTAATGATTTAAAATCAAAAGGAATTACATTAAAAGCGGTTTCAATTGATGAGAGAGGTTCCTGGGAAATTGTTGTTGAAAATGATATTACATTAAAATTAGGGCGTGGAGAGTGGAAATCTAAGATTGATCGCTTTATGACAATTTACCCACAAATTGAAGTACCAGAAAATAAAAAAATTATTTATATTGATTTAAGATATAAAGTAGGTGCAGCAGTACATTTTTCTGATGTAAACTAATGTAGTCTAAATAAAAATTAAAACTGTGAAGTTATAAAAATGGCAAAAATCGTGGAATCAAAAACTATTGTAGGATTGGAAGTTGGTACTTCTAAAGTTGTTGCTGTCGTCGGTGAAGTGTTACCTGATGGGGTAGTGAATGTACTTGGAGTTGGTAGTTGCCCATCAAAAGGTATAGATAAAGGTAGTATTACAGATTTAGCAGCGGTTGTTAATTCAATCCAGCGTGCAATTGAAGCAGCAGAATCTGTAGCAGACTGTCAAATTATGTCAGTCACTCTTGCTATCACTGGAGAACATATTCAAAGTCTGAATGAAAGTGGTTTCGTCCCTATTGCAGATGGTGAGGTTAGCCAAGATGAAATTGATCAGGCTATGCATACGGCAAGTTCAGTAAAATTGCCAGAGGGATTATCATTATTACATGTTATTCCACAGGAATATGCGGTCGATAAACAACAAAATATTAAAAATCCATTAGGTTTACAGGGAGTTAGATTAAAAGCTCAAGCCCATTTAATTGCTTGTCATCAGTCTTGGGTGAGTAATCTACAAAAAGCTGTTGAAACTTGTGGATTAAAGGTCGATCAAGTTGTATTTTCAGGTTTGGCATCTACGTATTCAGTTTTAACTGAAGATGAAAAAGATTTAGGCGTATGCTTGATTGATTTTGGTGGTGGCTCAATGGATATTATGGTATATACCAATGGTGCACTGCGTTTTAGTCGAGTCATTCCTTATGGTGGTAATACAATTACTGATTATGTTGCACAAAGTTTAACTACATCACGTAACGAAGCTGAAAGCATCAAAATTAATTATGGTAGTGCGATTATGCCATCTGTCGAATTGAAAGAACAATTTGCTAAGAAAAAAATTGAAGTGGCAGGTTTGGGAGGGGGCGCTCCTCGTACTTTTACTAAAGCCCAAATTGTAGAGGTAACTTCTCGTTGTTACGGTGATTTATTACAAGTAGTTGAACATGAATTAATTCAATTACGCAATGAATTGACGATGAAAGGTATTAAGCAAGATCTTATTGCTGGTATTGTGCTTACAGGCGGAAGTTCACAAATGGAAGATATTAGTAAGTGTGCAACAGAAATTTTTGGTTCGCATGTGCGTGTAGGTTATCCGCTTAATATTTCAGGATTAACTGATTATGTTAATAAGCCACAGTATGCAACAGTGTTAGGTTTATTACAATATAGTCATTATAACGAAGAAGAGAGCACACCTATCTTTGGTGGTTCTGGTTCAGATAGTGGTGTTTTAGGGGCTATTTTTGGAAAAATTAAAATTTTTGCAAATAAAGTGAAGTCAGAATTTTGAGAATTTGAATTTTTAATCTACAATAGAGAGAATTTTATAGTTATTAAGTGTTAGAGTATCTAGCATTGACGGAGAATACAAATGTTTGAACCAGTAGAATATGGGTTTGACGATGAAATCGGTCGAACACTGATTAAAGTTGTTGGCGTTGGTGGCGGCGGTGGTAATGCTGTCAATCACATGGTTAATAATATGATTCATAATGGCGGTACGCTTGTTGGTGAAAATTCAATAGCTAGTGATGAACATGGTGAAATTATTTTCTATGCAGTGAATACTGATGCTCAAGCATTACGTAAAAGTGTTGTACAACAAACGGTTCAAATTGGTGCGGCAACAACAAAAGGTCTAGGTGCAGGAGCTAACCCAAATGTAGGGCGTAAAGCAGCTGAAGATGACCAAGAAGCTATCCGTTCAATGTTAGAAGGTGCTGATATGGTATTTATCGCAGCAGGTATGGGCGGTGGTACAGGTACTGGTGCAGCGCCTATAGTTGCTCAAGTGGCAAAAGATTTAGGTATTTTGACTGTTGCTGTTGTAACTAAACCTTTCTCGTTTGAAGGTAAAAAACGTATGGCATTTGCGGAACTTGGTATTAAAGAGTTGTCTAAGTATGTAGACTCATTAATTATCATTCCAAATGAAAAATTATTAAAAGTATTAGGCAAATCAGTAAGTTTAGTACAAGCATTCTCTGCGGTTAATGATATTTTACGTAATGCAGTGACAGGTATTTCAGATATGATTACCTCTCCAGGCTTAATAAATGTAGACTTTGCCGATGTTCGCACAGTAATGTCTGAAATGGGTCGAGCAATGATGGGCGCCGGTATTGCACAAGGTGCAGCAAGCGATGGACGAGCTGAAAAAGCAGCCCAAGATGCTGTAGCAAGTCCTCTTTTAGAGGATGTTGACTTATCTGGTGCAAAAGGTGTGTTAGTTAATATTACCGCAGGTATGGATTTAGGACTAGATGAATTTTATGCTGTAGGTGATACTATTAGAGCCTTTGCTTCTGATGAGGCTACCGTTGTTGTAGGTACAACATTAATTCCTGAGATGTCAGATGAAATTCGTGTTACAATTGTAGCTACAGGTATTGGTGATATTGATGATCCTGCTGCTCCATTGGCACCACAACGACTAGTGACAAATGTTTCATCAGGTACAGCAGCTTTTCATCAAGGTACGCAAACTGCTCCAAATCAACAACCTGTTCATTCAGAGCAACCTGCGCGACCGACTTCGTTAGGTAATAATGAGCTATTTAAACCAGCATTTTTACGTGGTGATAGTAAATAACAAGTCTATAAAGACTTTTTGCTTAGGCAATAAATTGAGAAATAATGAATATGATTAAACAAAGAACATTAAAACAAGGCACTAAAGTGACTGGGGTTGGATTACATAGTGGTAATAAGGTTACCCTAAATTTACGCCCTGCACCGGTAAATACAGGTATTGTTTATTGTCGTACAGATCTTAATCCTCCAGTGTATTTCCCTGCGGATGCAACATCAGTGCGTGATACAATGCTTTGTACTGCTTTAGTTAATGATCAAGGTGTTCGTATTTCCACAGTTGAACATTTAAATGCTGCATTAGCAGGTTTAGGTTTAGATAATCTTATTATTGAAGTGGACGCGCCAGAAATTCCTATTATGGATGGTAGTGCAAGTCCATTTGTATACCTTTTATTAGATGCAGGTATTGAAGAACAAGACGCTGCGAAGAAATTTATCCGTGTAAAACAAAAAGTGCGTGTTGAAGATGGCGATAAATGGGCAGAAATTTCACCTTATAATGGTTTCCGCTTGAATTTCACAATTGATTTTAATCACCCAGCACTTAATAAGAATTTAAGTACTTATACCTTAGATTTTTCTGCACAAAAATTTGTTCAACAAATTAGTCGTGCAAGAACATTTGCATTTATGAAAGATATTGAATATTTACAATCTCAAGGTTTAGCATTGGGAGGTAGTTTAGACAATGCTATTGTCTTAGATAATTATCGAGTATTAAATGAAGATGGTTTACGTTTTAAAGATGAATTAGTTCGCCATAAAATGTTAGATGCTATCGGTGATTTATTTATGAGTGGTCATAATATTTTAGGTGATTTCAAAGCATATAAGTCTGGGCATGGACTAAATAACAAGTTATTACGTGCCTTATTAGCTAATCAAGAAGCTTGGGAATTTGTCACCTTTGATGATAAGGAAATTGTCCCTCAAGGTTATGCGGTACCTTCTCAAGTATTAATCTAATTGCTTAAATATAGAAAAAGCTATACTCTTAAAAGTATAGCTTTTTTACTATTTATGTTTTCTAATTATTCACATTTGTGCTTTTCTACAAATTTTGAAAAAATTGACCGCAGTTTTATAGAGGTTAATCATGTTTAATTTTACTTTTCATATTCCTACTGCTGTTGAATTTGGTAAAGGTCAAATTCAAGCTATTCCTAAATATCTTTCAAAACAAAATCGTATTTTGCTTGTTTATGGGAGCGGTAGTATCAAAAAGAATGGTGTGTATGATCAAGTTATTCATGCATTGCAAGACTATTTTTATATAGAATTCGCTGGTATTGAACCAAATCCTGAGTTTGAAACTTTAAATAGAGCGGTTCAAGTTGTTAAACGAGAGAATATTGATTTTATTTTAGCCGTTGGTGGTGGCTCGGTTTTAGATGGTTGCAAATTTATTGCTTCGGCAGCCACTTATTCAGGCGATGCGTTAGATATTCTTTATAAAAAACAAGAGATTATTAGAGCGCTGCCTATAGGTACTGTTATGACGATCCCAGCAACAGGTTCTGAAATGAATGGGAATTTTGTTGTAAGCCGTCGTGAAACTAAAGATAAATTATCTCTTTATTCTGATTTAGTTAAACCTAAATTTGCTATTTTAGATCCTTCAGTGACTTATTCTCTCCCTCAAAAACAAACTGCTAATGGTGTAGTAGATGCTTTTGTGCATACGTTCGAACAATATATGACTTATCCTGTGGATGCAAAGATTCCTGATAGATTTGCGGAAGGTGTTTTTTGTACATTAATGGAAGATGGTCCTAAATTATTGGATGAGCCTGAAAATTATGATGCTAGAGCGAATATTATGTGGGCTGCAACTATGGCATTAAATAAGATTCTGAGTACGGGAGTTCCTCAAGACTGGACATCTCATGCTATAGGACATGAATTAACTGCATTATATGGCTTAGATCACGGTCAAACATTAGCGATTATTGTACCTGCTATTATGCATCACCAAAAGCAAGCTAAGCGTGAGAAGCTGATCCAATTTGCGCAGCGTGTATTAGATTATCGCGGTAATGACGTAAATATAGCCGCTGAATTGACCATTCAGAAAATTTGTGCCTTCTTTGAATTGATGGGAGTAAAAACGAGATTTTCTGATTATGGTATTGATGATAGCTTATTCCCTGAAGTGATCAGAAAATTATCCGAGCATCGCCAACCTCTTTTAGGTGAGCATGAATCAATAGATCATCAAGCGGTAATGGAAATTTTATATTTAGCACTTTAAAGAGAAGCTATAGTTTTTATGAAAAAGTGCGGTTGTAAAGTATAAAAATTTACTTATTAATACTAATATACTGATTTAAAAGAATTATTAAGCTTGAGAAATCATCTTTATCCTCTTACAATGTAATAAGGGTGTGTTAAGTTTATCAACTACACGCCTTTATTAGTTTTGGGGAATATTTATGGCACTTGATCTTACTGAAATTCGTCAGCAAATTACGCAAATTGATCGCAGTTTGTTAAAGCTATTGTCAGAACGTCATCGACTTGCATTTGATGTTGTTCGTAGCAAAGAAATTATACAAAAACCATTACGTGATAAAGTACGTGAACAACAATTGCTGCAAGAATTGATAAACTATGCTGAAAATCAGAATTATCAATTAGAACCACAATATATTACTCAAATTTTCCAACGTATTATCGAAGATTCTGTTCTTACTCAACAAGTTTATTTGCAGAAAAAACTTAATCAGCAAAGAGAACAAAGCCTTCATATTGCATTTCTTGGTAAGCGAGGTTCTTATTCTCATTTAGCTGCACGAAGCTATGCGACTCGCTATCAAGAACAACTTATTGAGCTAAGCTGTAGTAGCTTTGATCAGGTTTTTGAAAAAGTAAGTAATGGCGAAGCAGATTATGGCGTACTTCCTTTAGAAAATACTACTTCAGGCTCAATTAATGAAGTCTATGATCTCTTGCAGAATACAGAGTTATCCCTTGTTGGAGAACTTGCGTATCCGATTAAACATTGTGTTCTTACTAGTAGTCAAGTAGATTTAAGTCAAATTGACACTTTATATAGTCATCCACAAGTGATTCAGCAATGTAGTCAGTTTATTCGTAGTTTAGAGCGTGTGCATATTGAATACTGTGAAAGTAGTTCACATGCAATGCATTTAGTTTCTAGCTTAAATAAGCCAAATATTGCAGCATTGGGTAATGAAGATGGTGGCCATTTATATGGTTTAAGTGTGTTGAGATCAAATATTGCGAACCAAGATAATAATATTACTCGATTTATTGTGATTTCTCGTAATGCAGTAGCTGTATCACCTCAGATTCATACCAAAACATTATTATTAATGACCACAGCACAAGAAGCAGGTTCATTAGTTGATGCCTTATCTGTATTTAAAAATCATCAAATTAAAATGACAAAATTAGAATCTCGTCCAATTTATGGTAAACCTTGGGAAGAGATGTTCTATGTAGAAATAGAAGCAAATATTAATCATCATGATACCCTTGTTGCAATAGAAGAATTGAAACAATATACCACCTATTTGAAAATTCTAGGCTGTTATCCTAGTGAGATTATCAAACCTGTAGAGGTAAAATAGATTTAAAATTGTGTAAGGTTATTTTTTTGATCATATAAAGTTAAAGTGCGGTTGAAATTTTTTGAAAATCTACCGCACTTTTTATATCTACAAGTATTAAAAAGGTCTTCATAAAAGAAGACCTTTATTTTTAAATATGTGGCTTAAATAGCGATGACTGCGAATAATACAATAAAACTATATAAAGCAGCTAAACCGTAGAAAATTAGTCCACCATTATTAACATGTACTTTAATGTCATGCATACCATGATGAACGCGGTGTAAACCAGCCCACATTGGGAAAATAGTAAGTACAAGAATTACTAATTTACCAAACCAGTGATGAGCAAATGCAATAATATTATCTGGGGAAATAATGCCAAATGGTAATAGAATACCAATAATAAGAATTAATGCTGGGAATGCAAGCCCACTCACCATACCGCCAGCACTGAACATTAACCATACTGGTGGCTCATTTGAACGTTTTGGATTTTGATCAACCATTGTCTTGCTCCCTAGATAAATGCTAATACTAATGCGATTACAGAGACTGCTGCAAATGCAATTTTTAATAATTTTTGGATCACTTCAGATTTAATACCTGTTGATCCAGACATTACTTCACCTGTCATTTGGAACAATGTGAATGCATGCACTAGTAATAAGGCTAGTGAAATTAAGTTTAAGATTACAACTAATGGATTTTGTAAGAAAGGAATAAAGTTTTCTACAAAACCATTTTCAGAGGTTAAACAGAATACACCATAAAGTAATACAAGGCAGAACCATACAGTAGGAATAGCACTTGATTCACGTACCATATAGAATTTATAGAAATCCCAGCTTTTCCACCAAGTCGCTGTCATTGGACGTACATATTTGTTACGTTTAGTTTCAGTTGTCATAATATGCCTCCTACTACGCTTTTGGTTTAAGCATTGAAATTAGATAGTCTTTTGCACTTTCTAATTTGCCTTGGTTGATTGCCGCAGCTGGATTTACATGTTTAGGACAAACTTCTGAACATGCACCAACGAATGTACAAGACCAAACACCATTTTCACCATTGATGATAGGCATACGTTCTGCTTTACCATGATCGCGGTTATCTAAGTTATAACGGTGAGCCATAGTTAATGCAGCAGGACCAACAAACTCTGGGTTTAAACCGAATTGAGGGCAAGCTGCATAGCATAAACCACAGTTAATACACATAGAGAATTGACGATATTTCTCTAATTGTTTTGGGGTTTGTTTGGTACGACTTTTCGCTAATTCCGCTGATGGATGGGGTTGACCATCAAGTTCAGGCATCTTGTTACCAATGATATATGGTTTGATAGCTTCTAAACTTTCAATAAAGTGACTTAAATCAACGATTAAGTCACGTTCAATAGGGAAATTAGCTAATGGTTCAATACGCATATGACCACTATAGTCACGTAAGAAAGTTTTACATGCTAATTTAGGAATATTATTAACCATCATACCGCATGAACCACAGATAGCCATACGACAAGACCAACGGTATGCAAGTTCAGGATCTAGTCTATCTTTGATATAACCTAGTGCATCTAATAAAGAAGTTTGATTATCATAAGGCACTTGGTAAGTGCGTAAGTATGGTTCTTTATCTACTTCTGGGTTATAACGCAATACTTCAACGTTCATCATTGCTTGATTAGCCATTTGCGTTCTCCTTAGCTTTCGCTGCTGCTTCAGCGGCATCAGCTTCAGCACCATATACACGTTTTGCTGGTTGTGATTTAGTAATTTTCACAGGGCTGTAATCAATGCTTGGCGCACCATTTTCGTTATAGAATGCTAACGTGTGTTTCAAATAATTTGTATCATCACGTTCTACATAGTCTAAACGTTGGTGAGCACCACGAGATTCTTTACGCTCGATAGCAGAGTTTGCAATTGCTTGAGCAACATCTAAGATGTAACCTAATTCAACAGTATATAACACGTTTGTATTGAATACGCTTGAACGGTCTTGAATACGAATACGTTTATAGCGTTCTTTTAATTCCGCAATTTTATCCACTGCACCTTGCATACTTTCTTGGTCACGATAAATACCACAACCTTCTTCCATTGCAACACCCATTTCTTCACGGATGTCAGCCCAGTTTTCAGTACCTTCTTGGTTAAATAGGTCTTCTAAGCGACGAATAACATCTTGTGCTTGAGCATCAATAGCAGCTTGATTTACATTTTGTACTTCAACTGCACGTTGTGCCGCATATTCACCTGCAACACGACCTAACACAACTAATTCAGCTAATGAGTTAGAACCCAAACGGTTCGCACCATGTAAACCTGAAGAAGCACATTCACCCACAGCAAATAGACCTTTAATACGAGTTTCACTATTAAAGTCTATTTCGATACCACCCATAGTATAGTGAACAACTGGACGTACAGGAATTGGTTCATTAACTGGATTTACACCTTCATAAGCTTGTGCTAATTCACAGATAAATGGCAAACGTTCGTGTAAGTATTTTTCACCTAAATGACGTAAATCTAAGTGAACGATATCAACACCTTTAGCCGTTTTTAATGTTCTGCCTTTTTTCCATTCTTGCCAGAAAGCTTGTGATACTTTGTCACGAGGACCAAGTTCCATATATTTGTTTTGAGGTTTTCCTACTGGTGTTTCAGGACCTAGTCCGTAGTCTTGTAGATAACGATAGCCATCTTTATTGACTAAGATACCACCTTCACCGCGACAACCTTCAGTCATTAAGATACCTGTATTTGGCAAACCTGTAGGGTGATATTGAACAAATTCCATATCACGAAGAGGAACACCATGGCGATAAGCCATTGATAGACCATCCCCAGTTACAATGCCGCCATTAGTATTGAATTTGAATGCACGACAACCACCACCAGTTGCAATAACAACTGCGTTAGCATTGATTTGAACTAGTGTTCCTTCCATCATATTCATTGCGACTACACCACGAGCGTGCCCGTCATCAGTTAAGATGTCTAATACGAAGTGTTCATCAAAACGTTGAATTTGTGGGAATTGAATAGATGTTTGGAATAAAGTGTGTAATAAGTGGAAGCCAGTTTTATCAGCCGCGAACCATGTACGTTCGATTTTCATTCCGCCGAAACGACGTACATTGACATCACCATCTTCTTTACGAGACCATGGACAGCCCCAACGCTCCAATTGCGTCATCTCAACAGGCGAATGTTGTACAAAATATTCAACAACATCTTGTTCACATAACCAGTCGCCACCAGCAACAGTATCTTGGAAGTGCTTATCATATGAATCTTCTTCTTTGATTACTGCAGCGGCACCACCTTCTGCTGCAACAGTATGGCTACGCATTGGATAGACTTTAGAAATTAATGCAATCTTTAAGTTTGGATTGGCTTGAGCTGCTGCGATTGCAGCACGTAAGCCACCGCCACCCGCACCTACGATTGCGATATCGACATTAACAGTTTGCACGATATTTTCTCCAATAATGAATAATAAAAGTAAAAAGGTAAAAGCACGTTTTAATATCAAATGCTTCATTAGGTATGTTTATTTTGCCATTAAAAGATTCAATTACTAACTCTTTTTTATTATTTAAAGGATAAGAATGACTATTTTGTGATCTAACTCAAAAAAGTAACTTTTTTGAGCCTTTGCTATAGATTATTTAAAAAACTAATAATTTTAGGTTTTTATTTAGATAATTATTAAAAATCAATTATTTTTTTAAATGAAAAACAAATCATGAGATATAAAAATATATATAGTAGCTTTATTAACAGAGAATAATCAGTCATATTTTTATCCTGAAACGAGTCTTATTTATCGATTGGCTAAAATGAGTTTATTTTGCCGAATTTTTACATACTAATAATCAATATTGTGAAACTTAATTTTTAGTGAAAAATAACAATGAAAATTATTTCTAGTTATGCTAAATTAGCAACCAAATAAAAAGTATAAGTTATATAAAATGACTTATTTTATACCAATGAAAAGGAATTTTTATTTTATGAAAAAAATAATATTTTTACTGATTATTATTTTAGCGGTAATCTTTTTTATGCTTAACTTTTCTTCAGAAGAATTAAGTGATAAATCAGCTTTAAATGCAGATAAACAGAATCAAGCTTTAGTTGTGGTCACTCCTTGGGAAATTACATCGGTAGATCCAAGTAAATCTGGTTATATCTTCCAACGTTTACAATTAGCTGAAACTTTAGTTGATGTAGATAAGGACGGACATTTATTAGCTGGTTTAGCTGAAAGTTGGACGGTTAATCCAACATCAGATCAATGGGTTTTTACTTTACGCCCGAATGTTAAATTTCATGATGGATCAATTTTAACTGCTGAAGATGTGGTTAATAGTTTAACTATTGCGTTAACTAAGCCAACACCTTTAAAAAATGCGATGATTAAGGAAATTAAAGCATTAGATGAGCAGCACGTTCAATTTACTTTAGATAAACCATTAGTGATTTTTCCTGCTTATTTATCTCATGCAACAACGATGATTTTTGCTAAAAGTGCGGTTAAAAATGGCGAAATTTCTGAGGTGATTGGTACCGGGCCTTATAGAGTTCTAAAAATTGAGCCGCCACAAAAAATTGAACAAACAGCATTCGATGATTATTGGGGTGATAAAGCTAAAATTAAACAAGTTTCCTATTTAGCCAATAGCCGTAGTGAAACTCGTAGCTTATTAGCACAAAGTAAACCTAATTATTTAGTATTTAATTTAGATCCTGCGAGTTTAAGCCGTCTTTCCTCAGATAATAATTTAACTATTCAAGTGAAGCCTGTTGCTCACACTATTCAATATAAAGTTAATGTAAAAAATCCTTTGTTTGCAGATGTAGCTGTTCGTCAAGCATTGAGTGATGCAATTGATCGTGAGGGGATTGTCAAATCTGTGCTTAGAATGCAAATTGGAGAAGCGGAACAAATTTTACCTCCAGCATTTGCGGATTGGCATCTAAATGTACCGCACACAAAACCAGATTATCCTGCAATTAAATCTCGTTTAATTAATTTAGGCTTTGAACAAGATGCAAATGGTATGTTAGTTAAAGATGGAAAACCTTTCCAATTTACCCTGCGTACTTTCTCTGATCGCCCAGAATTACCCATTATTGCTACTGCATTACAAAACCAATGGAAACAAATTGGTGTAGATATGATCGTTTCAGTAGGCAATTTTTCTGAAATTCCTGCGGGTCATCAAGATGGATCTTTAGAAATGGCATTATATTCTCGTTACTATGGTATGTTGCCAGATCCAACTGCTATGTTATTACAAGATTTTGCACCTCAAGGCGCTGATTGGGGCGTGATGAATTGGTCTGATAATGTGTTTACCGAAACACTTGAAGCATTGCAAAAAACTTCAGATGAGGCTGAGCAACGTAAATTAAAAGCTAAAGCTGCAGAAATTATTTATCAGCAAAAGCCAATTACCGCAGTGTCATTCTATCAAACAAATGCAGTTTCAAATAAAGCATTAAAAGGATTGGAATTAGATCCTTTTGAACGTAATTTCAAATTAAATAAATTGTCTTGGTAGAAATATATGGTTAAATTGCTTTCTAAGCGTATTGGGCAACTCTTTTTAATGATTTGGTCAGTGGGAACACTGACCTTTATTTTGACAAGAAGCTTGCCTGGGGACATGGCATTTCGTATCGCTGCAAGCCGCTATGGTTATGATCAGACAGATAGTGCCGCTGCAACACTTGTACGAAGAGAACTGAGTTTAGATCAGAGTTGGTGGCAAAGTTATTTTAATTGGTTTACTGATTTGATTCAGTTGAATCTTGGTAAGTCATTAGTTTCAGGCGAAACTGTATGGGCATTAATCGGTCATCAATTTATGCATACATTAAGTTTAGCTGTAGTAGCTTTGATCTTAGGCATTTTAATTGGTCCACCATTAGGATTATTAGCTGCCCAACGTCCCAATGGGTTATTTGACCGATTAACCTTAGTAATTAGTACGTTCTTACGTTCAGTCCCAGCATTTATTATTGGTATAGGACTTATCAGTCTATTTGCAGTCAATTTAAAATGGCTTCCTGCTGCGGGATATGGAAGTTGGCAACATTTTTTGTTACCAGCATTAACTTTAGCGCTAGGATTAAGTGCTGTTTCTGTTCGTATCAGCCGTAATGCTATGGTTGCTGTACAACAATCTGAATATTATCAGTTTTCTTACCTTAAAGGCCTTAATCAACAACAAAGTTTTGTTAGACATGGGTTACGTAATGTGGCAATTCCGATTATTACTTACCATTCAGTACAATTAATTTATTTAATTGAAGGTGTGGTTATTGTTGAAAGTCTTTTTGCCTGGCCAGGCAGTGGGCATGCGTTAGTACATGCAGTCATTGCCAGAGATGTACCGATGATTCAAGGGACTGCGCTAATCATGGGCGATCTTTTTATTATTTTAAATATGTTGGTTGATATGTTAAGTAGTTGGATTGACCCCCGTATTAATCATCATTCAGAAGGGGCAGCATAATGTTAAAGAAACTTTCTTTTGCTCAAAAGTGCGGTAGTTTTTTATTAATTTTTTTATTAGCTATCGCTTATTTGCAGCCGTATTTTTATCCTATGGATGAAGCATTCCAAAATTTTAATAAAATTTTGCAAAAACCTACCGCAGTTTATTGGTTAGGAACCGATCATTTCGGTCGGGATATGTTTGCTCGCCTTGCTTCTGCAATTCGATTATCTTTTTCTTTAGTCGTGATGTCAGTTGGCTGTTCGTTATTTTTTGGATTATTGTGCGGTATTTTAGCTGGTTATCTCGGTGGTTTAGTTGATCGTGTTTTCTCATTTATAAGTGATGTCATCATGGCATTACCAGGCTTACTCTTTATATTGCTATTTGCGGCTATTGCTCCTGGTTCGTTTTGGTCACTTTATCTCGGTATCTCATTAGTGATGTGGGTAGAGTTTTTCAGAATGATTCGTGCTATTAGCAGAACTTTGGCATCAAGTATAGAAATTCAATCTTCTCGTTTAATGGGAATGGGGTTATGGTATTGTTTTAAACGTCATTTTTTTCCTAAATTGGCTCCTGTCATTTTAACCTTAAGTGCATTTTCTGCAGGAAATGCGGTGTTAGCGCTAGCAACATTAGGATTTGTGAATGTCGGTTTACGTCCACCTACACCCGAACTAGGCTTGATGATGACGGAATTATTTCCTTATTATCACGAAGCACCTTGGATCTTTTTACAACCGATAGCTGTCGTATTCTTACTTGTATTAAGTTTTCAATTAATTTCAGGGAGAGTGAAATAATGACTATTTTAATTGAAACACAATCTCTGTCTGTTTATACAAAATCGGGATTATGCTTGGTTGAACCCATTAATATAAAATTACAACAAGGGCAATGTTTGACCATATTAGGAGAAACTGGTTCAGGTAAGAGTTTATTAGCACAGGCTATCATGGGCTGCTTAGCTGATGGATTAATAATTAAAGGGCAAATTCATATACATCAGGATTTAATCAATGAGAAATTAAGACGACAAAATTGGGGTAAATGCATGGCGATGTTGCCTCAAGAACCCGTGCGTTCATTAGATCCAACGATGAATATATTTAATCAAGTATGGGAAAGTTTTTCTTTAGTAGGTCAACTTAACAATGGGCTTTCTTCGCAAAAAACTACTGAGAAACTAACCGCACTTGGATTAGCTAAGTTTATTAAATATTTTCCTCATCAACTTTCAGGAGGAATGGCACAACGAGCTTCTTTTGCAGCTGCTACATCAGGTGGTGCCATTATGGTGATTGCTGATGAACCAACTAAAGGTTTAGATGAAAAAAATAAATGTATTGTGATTCAGTTATTGCAAGATATTGTGAATCAAGGTGGAACGTTACTCACTATCACCCATGATATTGATGTTGCTGAGCAACTTGGTGGTTCGATTATGGTGATGAAAAAGGGGATTTTATTAGAACAAGGAAATGCTCAGCAAGTTTTAAAAAATCCTCAATCTGAGTATGCTCAGCAATTGATGGCGGCTTCGCCTCATAATTGGCAAAAGCAAGTTAAACAAGAAGTTGTCTCTGAGATTTTAGTGACGGCAAAGGATTTAAGCCTGGGAAGAGGGGAGAGAACTTTATTTAAGGATTTAAATTTTCAATTAAGAAAAGGTGAAGTATTAGGATTAATTGGCGATAGTGGTATCGGAAAAAGTTCTTTAGGTGATGCCTTGTGTGGCTTATTAAAGCCAAAGTGCGGTGAAATTTCTTGGAATTTTAAACCAAAACGTCAACAAGTGTTAAAGCTATACCAAGATCCCCCAGCAGCATTTGCTCAAAGCGTCAGTTTACAGATATTGTTAGACGATGTCATCGATAAGCATGGCTTAGATAGAAGTAAAATTCCTTATTTATTAACGCAACTTAAGTTAGATCAGGATTTATTGGCTAGAACTGCAAATAATGTATCTGGCGGAGAATTACAGCGAGTGGCAATTCTACGAGCTTTATTATTTGAACCTGTGCTTTTATTTGCGGATGAAGTGACTTCTCGATTAGATCCTATTACTCAGAAAGAAACCTTAGATTTATTGATAGAACAATGTCGTATTCACAATTGTACTTTAGTCATAGTAAGTCATGATCATCATCTGATTGAGCATTATTGTCATCAAATTATCGATTTAACTGAATATCAACTTCAGTAAATCAATATCAAAAAGCACTTGTTAAGCAATAAATAAGTGCTTTTAATATTTTTATTATCAATCAAACTCTTTGGTAACTTACTTGAAAGTAGATTAAAATATAGCATTAATATTTTTATAATAGGTATATTTATGTTTGTAGCAGAAGATTGGCGTCCTACGGCCTCTATAAAAACTTTACAAGCGAGAGCTAAAATTATTAATGAAATTCGTAAATTCTTTACTGAACGAGGTTTATTAGAAGTAGAAACGCCTGTTCTAAGTGAATTTGGTGTGACTGATGTACACTTATCTACGTTCAATACTGAATTTGTGGCGCCTTTAAATGTGCATTCTAAAACCTTATGGTTAGGTACAAGTCCCGAATATCACATGAAGCGTTTAATTGCCGCAGGGTGTGGAGCAATTTTTCAATTATGCCGAGTTTTTCGTAATGAAGAAGCTGGAAATCGCCATAATCCTGAATTTACCATGTTGGAATGGTATCGCCCACATTTTGATATGTATCGTTTGATTAATGAAGTGGATGACTTATTGCAACAAATTCTTGATTGTGAACCAGCGGAAAGTTTGAGTTATCAGTTTGCTTTTCAACAATTTGTTGGATTAGACCCTCTTTCTGCAACTCGTGAAGAATTAGTGGCGAAAGCCCATGAACACCATTTTATGTGTGATGCTAATGAAGATCGGGATACCTTGCTGGAATTTTTATTTAGTACCGTAGTTGAGCCTTGCATTGGTAGAGAGCGTCCTACTGTTGTTTATCATTTTCCTGCAACACAAGCTGCGTTAGCTCAAATTAGCCCAGAAGATCATCGGGTTGCAGAGCGTTTTGAATTTTATTATAAAGGTTTAGAACTGGCTAATGGTTTTCATGAGTTAACGGATGCCCATGAGCAATCAACTCGTTTTGAACAAGATAATCGACAAAGAGAGAAAATGGGCTTACCACAACGTTTGGTAGATAAACGTTTACTGGGGGCATTGCAATCTGGTATGCCTGATTGTTCTGGTGTGGCATTAGGTGTAGATCGTTTAATTATGGTTGCTTTAGATGAATCTAAAATTGAAAATGTTATGGCATTTTCGGTGAATAATGCCTAAAAATTTTGCAAAAAAACACCGCACTTTTTGATTAATTAGCTAAAGTGCGGTGTTTATTAAAAAAATTTTATTCAAGCCATTAGCTAGAACACAGGTTTGAATGGTTTGATAATAACATTCTCATATACCCCAGCAGCCACATAAGGATCTTTATCTGCCCAAACTTGAGCATCCTTTAAAGAGGCAAATTTTGCAATTACAGTTGAGCCTGTTATACCTGTTCCATCAATCGTAGGATTAGGGCCCGCGGTAAGTAAACGCTCTTCTTTATGGAGTAACTCTAAACGAGCTAGATGTTGTGGGCGAACAGCCATACGTTGTTCTAGTGTATTAGGCTTATCTTGTGCAAAAATTACATAATACATCATTTTTATTTTCCTATTGATTATTCTGTTATTAACATTAATGCTTGTTCTAATTCTGGATTATTTTCTCTAGGAACGGCTCGAGGTTTTCCATCTTTGTCTATCGCAACATAGGTGAAGAGTGCTTCTGTCACACAATTACGATCACTGATGCCTTCATAAACTTTCTTAATCCATACTTCAACTTTGACTTGCATAGATGAACGTCCTATTTTTACTAATTTGCCATAGCAACAAACAACATCGCCTACAGCAATTGGATGTAAAAATGTGATTCGTTCTACACATACTGTGACCACACGCCCTTTACTTATTTCTTTGGCGAGAATAGCCCCCCCCATGTCCATTTGAGACATAATCCAACCACCAAAAATATCACCATTTGCATTGGTATCAGAAGGCATCGCAAGGGTTCTCAAAATTAGGGAACCTTTAGGGCATCGGTTTGTTTGAGTTATTTCTGTCATTTATAACCTACTTTTGTTGATTGTCTTTAGGAAGATAACGGTAAATATAAATTCCTGTCAATATGGTTGCTATGAAAGTCATAGTAATAATCCCGAAAGATTTGAAATCAACCCAAATTTCTTCTGAATAATACTGGCTAATATAAATATTAATCACCATGCATAAAAGAAAAAAGCATGCCCAGCCTAAATTAAGATTATTCCAGACTTTTTCAGGAAGTGAAATTTCCTTACCTAATAATTTTTGAATGAGTGGTTTTTTAAAAATAAATTGGCTTATTAAAAGAATAAGTGCGAATAACGCATAAACAATGGTGACTTTCCATTGCAAGTATTCAACTTTGTTAAAATAAGCAGTTAATCCCCCAAAGAAAACCACGGCAACGCCCATAATAATTTGTTGCTTTTCAATTTGACCATATTTCAATTTTAGAATGATCATTTGAATAATTGTTGCTAAAACTAGAGTTATCGCAGCCTCTCTAATACCTGATAATTTATAAACGATAAAAAATAAAATGAGAGGAATAAATTCAAGTAGTTGTTTCATTTATTTTATGCCTTTTGATTAAATAAAATATAAAAACGATAACTAATAATAAGCACAAATACACTAATTGTAGCAATTAATAATGTTGCAATAATATCAATAGTTATATTCGTTGCTAAAAACGCAATTTGCTGTGTTAGAGCAGGGATAAGAAAATAAATTAATAAGCAATAAATAAAAAGAATTGCAACACGCTTATGACTCATTTGCCAAATTTGTTGAATAGCTTGTAAAAGAGTCACTTTGGTAGTGAGATAATGTATAGGGGTTAGACATAAGCGAATATAAATGTAAGTACCTAGGATAACTAAAATAATTCCAAAGAGTCCAGTTGTATTACTAGAGTTAACAATCGCAGGAAGTATATTTATTAACCCTATTGCTAAAGGAAGGCTGATAATGATGTTGAGCATGATGAAACCGATAATTCCATTCAAAGTCGATTTAGTGCTTTGAGTGTAATTCACAGCTTGACCTTGGCTAATTTGATGAATACCAAATAGCCCCCAAGCAGAAAGGACAAATGTTATTAATTGATTGACTAAATATAACACTAAGAAATTATCACTTTGTACACGTTGCATCATGATAGAAATATCATTTTTATTTCCCATCTCTGTGCTTGATGTTTCAATTGCAGTTTGAAATAAAGATGAGCCCAACAAGTTAATTATTAAACTGGCTAAACAAAAGAATAGTATCAGAGTGAACACAAATTTACGCTGGTTTCTCATAAAATTCCAACTATCTTGTAAAATCTGTGAAAAATTAATTGTCATTTAAGACCTCATATTAATCAGTTGAATTATCACTGTTCTATTATACTGTGTTTATGCTTAATTGTATAAAAATAGTGGATTTTGATACACATCAAATAATTTTAATGAATTTATTTCATAAACTTTGATATTGATCACATTTTTAATAACCATTTATTGGTATATTTCTTACGCCTGTAAATAGGCACAATTTTTGTAAGTTTTTCGACTTAAGGATAATACAATGAAAAAATTAGGATTCGTGTTGGGTATAAGTGCTGCATTAGTCAGTGGAGCGGTAATGGCACATAGTGCAGGTGATGTGATTGTTCGCGCAGGTGGAGCGTTAGTTGTTCCTAATGTAGATAATTCTAATCCAGCGTGGAAGAATTTAGATGTTAATTCTAATGCTCAATTAGGCTTAACTGCAACCTATATGTTTACTGATAATGTCGGTGTTGAATTATTAGCTGCAACGCCATTTAGCCATGAAATTACACTAGGTAATACATTAGTGGGTAAAACAAAACATTTACCACCAAGTTTATACGCACAATATTATTTCTTAGATAAAGATTCTCCTGTTCGCCCATATATTGGTGCAGGGGTAAACTACACCACTTTCTTTGATGAAAAAGAAGTACTCGCTGGAGTTACAGACCTCAAATTAAAAGATTCTTGGGGATTAATGACAAATATGGGTGTGGATATTAATATCACTGATAATTTCTTTATAAATGCCTCAATGTATTATGCAAAAATTAAAACTAAAGCAACATTTAAAGTTGCAGGTACTGAGCATGAAAATAAAGTGACTTTAGATCCAACTATATTTTTCCTAGGTGTTGGTTATCGCTTCTAATCTGATATTTCATAAAGCAGATAACTATTATTCTCTGTTCTATGTAGTTAGATTATAAGTTTAAGGACTGGTTTTGGGCTGATCAAAATCAGTCCTTTAATTTTGGCGTTGCTGTTAACCTACAAGCGCTAATAATTCTTGTGCATTTGCTAACGCCGTATCAGTAATTTTGCTTCCCCCTAATAGTTTGGCAAGTGCTTTTATACGTTGTTGAGCGGATAGTTCAATCATTTTCGTTTCTGTTTTGCCTTCTATTGTCGATTTTTCTACCATAAAATGCTGATGTCCGTGACAGGCGACTTGAGGTAAGTGAGTGACACAAACTACTTGGCATTTGCTACTTAGTTTTCTTAATAATTTACCGACAATGCTTGCAGTAGCGCCACTGATACCAACATCAATTTCATCAAAGATTAAGGTGGGAATGGCAATTTTATCTGAAGTTAATACTTGTAGTGCAAGTGCAATTCTTGATAATTCACCACCAGATGCAATTTTAGAAAGAGGCTGTGCTGATTGTCCTAAATTACTTCGTAAATTAAAAATGACATTATCAGCTCCATTAATTGTAATTTCATTGTAATTGGCTTCCAAATTAATAAAAAACTCTGCGTTTTCCATAGCAAGTTGTTTTATTGATTTTGTCATTTGCTTAGCAAGTTTATCTGCGCCTTGTTGACGACTTTGATGAAGTTCAGTAGCTGTTGCTAATGTCTTTTGATAAGCTTGCTGTTCTTGTGCTAGTAATTCATCTTCATTGTCATAAAAATCTATAAGTTGGGACAATTCTTTCTTTAATGTTTGATGTAACTCTACTAAATTTTCAGGTTTTACATTATGCTTACGAGCTAATTGTAGTACTTGATGCATTCTTTGTTCTATTTCTTGCAGTACTTGAGGATCTGACTCAATATTATTGGATAGATGTTGTAATTCTGTATTAGCTTCTTTAATTTGAATTAATGCATCTTGCAATAAACTTTGAATATTTGTATAACGAGTATCTAATTCAGAGAGTTCTTCAATATATTGAGTTGCCCGATAAAGTAAGCTATCGACGTTAACTGTTTCATTTTCACTTAAAATTTGTAATGTAGATTGTGATAAGTTAGTAAGTTGTTCACTATTAGAGAGACGGCGCTGTTCTTCTTCTAATTCAAGATATTCATTAGGTTGTAAGTTCAATTCATTTAATTCATCAACTTGATATTGTAGAAGTTGTTTTTTAGCTTCATTTTCAGCACATCTTTGTTTAAATGTTTTAACTTGTAATTGTAAGTTCTTCCATACTTGATAAGTTTCAGCCATATCTTCTAGTAACTGATAGTGAGCACAAAAATTATCTAAAGCCTGTAATTGAAACTCATTTTTTAGTAATAGTTGGGATGAGTGTTGCCCATTTATATGAATAAGTTTTTGTCCTAAGTCTTTTAGTAACGAGGCAGATACTGGGGTGCCATTAATAAAAGCTTTTGAACGGCCTTCTTGATTGATTAAACGGCGGAGAATGCATTCTTCAGGATTTTCTTGATCTCTCAATTCATTGTCAATTAACCACTGATCTGCAACAGAGTTGTTTTCAATATGAAATGTTGCACAGACTTCAACTCGTTCAGCACCTTCACGTAACATTGATGCATCTGTACGTTGACCGAGACATAAACCTAATGCATCAATGGCAATAGATTTACCAGCACCAGTTTCACCTGTAATAACTGACATTCCTTTAGAGAGTTCAATATCAAGGTGGTGAACGATAGCAAAATTATTAATTGTGAGTTGAGTAAGCATTAGATAATCTCCTTTACTGTATAATAATCAGTATATATATGATTTTTTATACAGTAAAGAGGTTATGATGGAAAAAACTAAAATAATTTTTTAAGCCATCCAAGTTTTGAACTTAACACATTGTAATAATTGTAATTATGTAAATGTAATAGGCGTAGTTTATGTGGAGTCTTTTGAATATGCACGATATCAGTACTGTGAACATCAAGTGTAAATTGGCTATCACAACTTATTTCAACGTTTGCGACATTATAATCAGCAAAATTAATTGAGATTTTGCTATTACCATCAATAACCAAGGGTCTTGAAGATAATGTATGTGGAAACATAGGAACAAGAGCAATGGCATTTAACTGTGGTGTTAAAATAGGGCCTCCTGCTGAAAGAGAGTAAGCCGTAGAGCCTGTTGGGGTAGCAACAATTAAACCATCAGAACGTTGTGAAAAGGCAAACTTATCATCAATAAAAACTTGGAAATCAATCATATGTGCAATTTTAGCAGGATGAATAACTAATTCATTAATAGCTTCTCCTTTTGCAATAATTTCCCCATTACGTTGTATAGAGGCTTCTAATAGAAATCGTTCTTCTACAAAGAATTCGCCGTTTAAACAAGCTTGTAATTGCGCATAAGCATTTTTAGGATCAATATCGGTGAGAAAACCTAAGTTACCTCTATTTATACCAATCAGTGGAATATCATATTTACATAACTCTCTCGCATGGCCAAGCATATTTCCATCTCCACCAATAACAATGACTAATTGTGCTTGTTGTCCGATTTGTGTTAACGAGGCGAGATATTTTTCATCAATGTTTAAGCTTCGTCCAATCTCTTTTTCGACTAAAACCTGATATCCTTTTTCGCTCAACCAATGAACGATGTTTTTATGCATTTGTAAGGATGCATCATTACGAGGACGACCTACTACTGCAATAGTTTTAAATGAGGCTGCTGTAACCATTTGTTTTACAATTCCTTATTTTATGTTTTTTATAAGTACTTGAATCAGGCAGTTTTACCCTTATATAACCTATAAAAAGGAGTAAGAGTAACATTAACATTCTTTCATGGGTTTGTTACAATGATACTACTAATCTTTGCTTTATGATTAGATTTTTATATTCAGACGGAGAAAATAATGTCAGAACAAGCGCAAAACCAAGAAAAAGTTGAAATTACAGAAGATTTAACAACTCAAGAAATACAGGATACTGAAGAACAAACCACTGTAGAGGAAGAGCCTTCTGATGCTCTAGAAGAAGCTATTGCACGTGTTCAAGAATTAGAAGAACAATTAGCTGAAACAGCTAAAAAAGAGCAAGATTTATTGCTACGTTCTCGTGCTGAAATGGATAATATGCGTCGTCGAGCTGAACAAGATGTAGAAAAAGCCCATAAATTTGCATTAGAGAAATTTTCAAAAGATATTTTAAATACTATTGATAATTTAGAACGTGCGTTAGCTTCCCCAGTAAATAAAGAAGATGAAAGTATAAAAGCTTTATTTGATGGTGTAGAACTAACACTTAAAGAATTATTAGCTACAGTTGGACGTTTTGGTGTTGAGCCAGTAGGTAATGTGGGAGAAGCTTTTAATCCAGAAATGCATCAAGCTATTTCCATGCAACCAGCGGAAGGTTTCGAAAGTAATCAAATTACTAGCGTGTTACAGAAAGGCTATTTATTAAATGGCCGAGTGATTCGCCCTGCTATGGTAATGGTAGCATCTTAATATTATAATAGGGACAATAATTATAAGATTATTGTTCCAGTTTTATTTTAAGAGCCTACACTTAATGATGTCTAAAGCACTTATTTTTTCCCGTGGGATTTTAAAAATTCCAAATTTAAAAAATTTCCTTCCAGAGTATCAATTAATCAACGCTAAATGGTTTCAACCAACAGAAAATGTTAGTGCTGTATTGGGATGGGGCTTACGTCCTTCCTCTCGACGAGCAAGAATTTATGCCTCATCACATCATTTACCCTATTTCGCATTAGAAGATGGCTTTTTGCGTTCATTGGGATTGGGGGTTGCAGGCTATCCACCTTTCTCTATGGTAGTTGATGATTGTGGTATTTATTACGATAGCACCAAGCCTTCTCGTTTAGAAAAACTTATTTTATCAGCTGAAAATATTCCTCAAAGTATCTTGTCTGATGCAGAAAAAGCACTATCTTTACTAGTGAAATATAACCTATCAAAATATAATCATGCTCCAGACTTTTCTCCGGATATGTCAAATAAATCTGATATCGTGCTTGTGGTGGATCAAACCTTTGGTGATATGGCGGTACAATATGGACAGGCCACAGAATACCACTTCAAAAAGATGTTAGATTGTGCTATAGAAGAAAATCCTAATGCAGAAATTTGGGTTAGAACACATCCTGATGTACTAAGTGGTAGAAAAAAAGGGTATTTAACTAATTTATCAAATTATACGAATAAAATTCGTTTATTTGTAGATGATGTGAATGCGCTTTCTTTATTAAAATATGTTGATAAGGTTTACTGTGTTACATCTCAAATGGGATTTGAAGCCTTAATGTTACGAAAAAAAGTTGTGACATTTGGCGTTCCTTGGTTTGCTGGATGGGGATTATCTGATGATCGACACCCAATGGTTACGCAATTAGTGAACGGTAATCGTCGTGTTCCTAGAACCTTATTGCAACTCTTTACAGCAGCATATTTACAATATAGTCGTTATATTAATCCAAATAATGGAGAAGTTGGGTCTATTTTTGATGTGATTGAATATTTACATCGAACTAAATTACTTAATTTACGTTTAAGTGGTCATTTGTATTCTGTTGGTATGTCTTTATGGAAAAGAGCTGTAATTAAGCCATTTTTCAATTTACCACAATGTCATTTAAAGTTTGTATCTTCGTTAAAAAAATTAGAAAAGCTACCGCACTTTTCGGATACTAAACTACTTATTTGGAGTCAAGGTAACGCTGAAATATTAAATTATGCTAAACAGCATAATCTACCTCTTTTACGTATGGAAGATGGTTTTATTCGTTCGGTTGGATTAGGATCAAATTTAGTTGCACCTTTATCTTTAGTCATTGATGATTTAGGGATTTACTTTAATGCACAAACTCCCTCACGTTTAGAATCTATTCTACAGAACTATGATTTTTCTGAGCAAGATCTCATTTTGGCAGAGAAGTTAAGACAACGTTTAGTTGCTGAAAATATTGGTAAATATAATGTAGGTAATTCAGGTTTTCGTCTGAAACATCAGGATAGGCTAACTATTTTAGTTCCTGGACAGGTGGAAGATGATGCATCAATTCGTTTTGGTTCACCTCAGATCAATAAAAATCTTGATTTATTGAAACAAGTTAGAACTATGAATCCAGATGCTTATATTATTTATAAACCTCATCCTGATGTAGAAAGCGGAAATCGTGCAGGTAAAATTGCTCGTGATAAAGCGATGAGTTATGCTGATGATATTGTTGAAAATATAAATATTTTAGATTGTATAAATCAAGTGGATGAAGTTCATACAATGACTTCATTAGCTGGATTTGAAGCTCTGTTGAGAGGAAAAGTTGTACATTGTTATGGATTGCCATTTTATTCTAATTGGGGATTAACGAAAGATTATATTTGTTTAACTCGTCGCCAAAGAAAGTTATCTTTATTACAACTGATAGCTGCAGTCATGATTTATTATCCTCAGTATGTAGATCCTAAGAAAGGATGTATAATAGACGCGGAGCACGCAATAAATATTTTGAGAGAACAAAAATTTCAAAGCCAAAATAATGGTCTGCATCGATATTGGATTGCAAAACAATTAGAAAAATTAAAACAGCTTTATCAAGCATTAAAATATTAAAATTAGGGTTTTTATGATTACTCATTATTTAGATGAATTAGTAGCATCTGCTAATAAAATTTTGTTATTGCAGGGTCCAATTGGTCCTTTTTTCTTTCAATTTGGAGAATGGTTATCACACGAACAAGGTAAAACAGTATATAAAATAAATTTTAATGCTGGAGATGATCATTTTTATCCTCCTTCGTCTCCAAATACATTTCAATTTTCCGATCACTTTGTAATTTTACGTGCTTATTTAAAACAATTTTGTCGTGAGCATTGTATTGATGCTATGGTGTGTTTTGGTGATAATCGTCATTGCCATAAAATTGCTAAAAGAGTTGCAGAAGAACTAAATATCCCATTTTGGGCATTTGAGGAAGGTTATTTTAGACCGAATTATATTACTTTAGAGAAATCAGGTGTGAATGCTTATTCACCGATTCCTCGTGAAAGTGCATTTTTTCTAGAACTAGCACATGAATTACATGAATCTCCCCAACCACTTCATGTTGCGAAAGGTTTTTATCCTATGGCAAAGTTAGCAACACAATATTATGTAGCCACTTATTTAGCACATAAAAGATATTCTCATTATAAGCATCACCGTATTTTAAGTTTACGTTATTATATTAAACTCTGGGTAACATCGGGTATTAAAAGGCTCTGTTATTTGTTGAAAGATAGTTCTTTTGCTAAAGATGTTGAAAATGGAAAATTCGGACAATTTTTTATTGTTCCTTTACAAGTTTATGATGATAGTCAAATTTCAGAACATACTGATTATGAGAGTGTAGAAGCTTTTTTACGTGATGTTTTAATTTCTTTCGCAAATTATGCTCCACCACATATTAATTTGATTGTTAAACATCATCCAATGGATCGAGGATTTATTGATTATAGTCATGTAATTGAAGAAATTGAGCAAGATTATTCAAATTTGAAAGGACGGGTTTTTTACATTCATGATGTGCCATTACCAGTCTTTTTAAGACATGGACAAGGGATGGTAACATTGAACAGCACAAGTGGTGTTTCTGCCTTATTGCATGGTATGCCTGTTAAAACCTTGGGGCGTGCTAATTATGATATTCCGGGTTTAACTAGCCAATGTAGCTTAGAAGAGTTTTGGAATAATCCACAAATACCCGATGCTAATTTATTTATAGCTTATCGGCGTTACCATTTGAACAAAACGCAAATTAATGGCAACTTTTATAATAGGGTGATTTTACGTTGTCCATATAATCAGTCATAAACTACAAAAAGTGCGGTAATATCACCGCACTTTTTTACTGAGGAATAATTAATCCTCAACTTTTTTTAATAAAGCTTCATGTGCTTTTCTTTGTGCTCTCATCGTTTCTTTGATTTCACGTCGTTGTGTTGAGAGCTCAGCATTTTTAATCATATAGTCATCCACTCGACCTTCGTAGTCATCACGCATATTTTCAATAATTGCTCGTACATCACTAATGCTCATATTATTCGTAATATATTCACTTAGATTGTCTAAGAGTAAAACACGTTTTTGATTATCACGAATTTTACGATCATTATCACCAATATCGCGTAATAATTTGTTTCTTAAACGATATAAACGTACATATTCTAAAACGTCTTGGAATGATTGTTTGTTTACATTTCCCATAGTAATTCTCTCTATAAAGTGGATAGGCAAAAGATACAAATAATTTAGCTTGTTTTGCTATTCTCGTCAAAGAGTTAAGCTTTTTTTTGTAATACAAATCAAAAATTATTAGGAATTGGTGAAAATTCGTTGATTAGTATGCGTCAAGGTGATAAAAATAAAAACTATCACTTTTTATTCAATAACCAATTATTAGGAAGCCAAAATATGTCACAAGTATTTAATTTCAGTGCAGGTCCAGCAATGATACCCGCTGCCGTGTTAAAAAAAGCACAAGAAGAACTGTTGAATTGGCAAGGTCAAGGTACGTCGGTAATGGAAGTTAGCCATAGAGGTAAATATTTTATGGAGTTAATTACCCAAGCAGATAAAGACTTTCGTGAGCTATATAACATTCCAGATAATTATAAAGTACTTTTTTTGCAAGGCGGAGCGCGAGGTCAATTTGCGGCTATTCCAATGAATTTAATTGCTGAAAAAGGTAAAGCGCTTTATTTGAACAGTGGGCATTGGTCTGCAACTGCGGCGAAAGAAGCCCGTAATTTTGCTGAAATCGATGAAATTAGTATTATTGAAGAGAAGGGGGGATTAACTCGAGTCAATCGTTTAGATTTTAGTGATATTGCAGAACAATATGATTATGTTCATTATTGTCCCAATGAAACCATTACAGGGGTTGAAATTACAGAAATTCCTAATGTAGGTAATGCGGTGCTTGTGGGAGACTTTTCATCAAATATTCTTTCTCGTAAATTAGATATTAGCAAATTTGGTTTAATTTATGCGGGAGCGCAAAAAAACTTAGGTCCCGCTGGTATTGTAATTGTGATTGTTCGTGAAGATTTAATTGGTAAAGCTCGTAAAGCAACTCCTTCAATTTGGAATTATGAAATACAAGCGAATGCTGATTCAATGATTAATACCCCTCCCACATTTGCCTGGTATTTATGTTCATTAGTGTTTAAAGATTTATTAGCTCATGGCGGTGTTGATGCAGTTGCTGCACGTAACTTGAAAAAAGCAGAATTACTTTATAGCTATTTAGATCAAACCACCTTCTATCGCAATACGATTGCTAAGGAAAATCGCTCAGTTATGAATGTGACATTTACAACTGGTGATGATGAACTCAATGCAAAATTTGTTAATGAAGCAACGGCGGCAGGTTTACAAGCTTTGAAAGGTCATAAAGTATTCGGTGGGATGCGAGCTTCAATTTATAATGCTATGCCAATTGAAGGTGTTGAAGCACTTATTGCATTTATGAAAAAATTTGAAGCAGAAAATGCTTAATTAATTTTAATATATGCCTATGCTAGGCATGAGTTTATTAACTCATGCCTTCTTCTTAAAAGTGCGGTCAAATAATAAAAATTTTTCCGCTTTTATTTATCCTATTTAAGACAAACAATGGAAAAAATTACACTTACGCCAATTACTCGTGTTCAAGGTACAATTAATTTACCTGGTTCAAAAAGCCTTTCAAATCGAGCCTTATTGCTAGCAGCTTTAGCAAAAGGGACGACTAAAGTAACGAATTTATTAGACAGTGATGATGTTCGTCATATGCTTAATGCACTCAAGCATTTAGGTGTTAATTACCAGTTATCTGAAGATAAATCAGTTTGTGAAGTACAAGGTTTAGGGCATTCTTTTGAATGGAATAGCGGATTGTCATTATTTTTAGGTAATGCTGGAACAGCAATGCGTCCATTAACCGCAGCATTATGTTTAGTTAGCCCAAACTTAAAGCCTGCTGAAATTGTGTTAACGGGTGAGCCTAGAATGAAAGAGCGCCCAATTCAGCATTTGGTAGATGCTTTATTACAAGCGGGTGCAGATATTCAATATTTAGAACAAGAAGGTTATCCTCCACTTGCTATTCGTAATACTGGACTAAAAGGCGGTAAAGTTCAAATTGATGGCTCGGTTTCTTCTCAATTTTTGACCGCACTTTTAATGGCAACACCTATGTCAGAGGGGGATACTGAAATCGAAATTATTGGAGAGTTAGTGTCTAAGCCTTATATTGATATCACGTTAAATATGATGAAAATTTTTGGAGTATCTGTAGAAAATCAAAACTATCAGCGTTTTATTGTCAAAGGTAATCAGCAATATCAATCACCAAAGACCTTTTTAGTTGAAGGCGATGCTTCATCTGCCTCTTATTTTTTAGCGGCGGGTGCAATTAAAGGTAAGGTACGTGTAACAGGGGTAGGTAAAAATAGTATTCAAGGCGATCGTCTATTTGCGGATGTGCTTGAAGAAATGGGGGCAAAGATTACTTGGGGTGAAGATTATATAGAGGCAGAGCAAGGTCATTTAGTTGGTGTGGATATGGATATGAATCATATTCCTGATGCTGCGATGACAATTGCTACAACGGCATTATTTGCTGAAGGCGAAACCGTCATTCGTAATATTTATAATTGGCGAGTAAAAGAAACAGATCGTTTAACCACAATGGCGACAGAATTACGTAAGGTCGGTGCCGAAGTAGAAGAGGGTGATGATTTCATTCGAATCCAGCCTTTAGCTTTAGATAAATTTAAACATGCTGAAATTGAAACCTATAATGATCACCGTATGGCTATGTGTTTTGCATTGATTGCATTATCTAATACGCCAATAACAATTTTAGATCCAAAATGTACAGCTAAAACTTTCCCAACCTTCTTTGATGAATTTCTAAATATCGCAGAAGCATAATATCTCTATATCAAGAGGAATTTATATGAATAAATTATTAGTTATATTAAGTTTAATTTTGTTGAATGCTTGTAGCTCAGGTACGAAAGGTAATAGCGACTTTCAGTGGCTGGGATATGAAGATATTGATAATCAGCTGCATCAAGTGGCATTTATGAAACGTGCTTATGCTAGTGAACAAAAAGGTACCAGTAAATTAGCTTCTGGAGAAGCGCTTATGAAAGTCAAAGAAGGTGGTTTTGACTCATACATAACGCTTGGTGATATTTATAATTTGTATGATGCAAATGGCCAGGTGATGAATGTCATCTTAGCCATTCCTGAGTTAAAAAAATCCTTTAATCCACATCTTCCACAAGACCGAGTAAGCTTAGCTAAAGCTAAAACAATCGATTTTTACGAATTTGGCAAATCACGTGTTGGCCACACACAATTTAAAGCTAAAAATGGCATGTGTGCAGATTTACAAACAAAAGCAGGGGTAAATTTAAATTTAGCCACAACTTATTATCTTTCTGCAAAAGGTAATGATTATTTTGCTACATTAATTGCTGCTAATGTGAGTAAGAAAACGAAAAAACTCGTAGGATTAAACTATACACCTAAATTTAATATTGCTGATCAAAAAATTCTTTCTCAAGTTAAATCGGAAGAAGCTAAACAAGGTAAAGCAGTTGCTCAACGTAATGTGCTTGAGAAAATAACTGTATTGGATAATGTGATTTGTTTATAACTTATAGATAAAAAAGCCCTTTAATATTAAGGGCTTTTTATTAGAAAGTGCGGTCAAAAAACGAAAAATTTGTGTTTCAATTATTTTTCTTTTAATGCTCTTAATTTTTTTAGAATGTTTTTCATATTGTCATCTAAAGGCGCTGTTAAACGGATTTCTTCGCCAGTTTTAGGATGTTCAAATTTAATTGAATAGGCATGTAAAAATAAGCGAGTTAATCCGAATTCAGCCATTTGGTTATCAAATTCAGGATCTCCGTAACGATCATCTAAAGCAATCGGATGACCAGAATATTGGGTATGAACTCGAATTTGGTGAGTTCGCCCTGTAACAGGTGATGCTCTTAATAAGGAGGCGATAGGATAACGCTCTTCAATGGCAAAACGAGTTTCTGATGGTTTTCCTTGTTCGCTAACACGTACAAGACTAGAAACTTCATTTTTTAATAATGGTGCCTTAACCACTTTTTTTTCTGATTGCCATTGACCTTGTACAAGAGCCAAATAATCTTTTTTAACGGTTTTAATTCGAAGTTGCTCATGTAGGCTACGTAAAGCCGAACGTTTTTTAGCAACTAATAAAATTCCTGAGGTATCACGGTCAATGCGGTGAACTAATTCTAGATATTTTGCCGTAGGGCGTAATGCACGCAGAGCTTCAATCACGCCGAAACTTAATCCACTACCCCCATGTACCGCAATACCTGAAGGTTTGTTTAATACTAATAAACAATCATCTTCAAAAATGATTTGTTTCTCTAAGGAAGCTACCTTATTTAATTTACTAGAAACGGGAGCTTGTTCTTTTTCTGATATACGAATTGGTGGAACACGTACAACATCATTTGTTTGTAGTTTATATTCAGGTTTAATTCTACCTTTATTCACTCGCACTTCACCTTTACGCACAATACGATAAATTAAGCTTTTAGGAACACCTTTAAGCTTAGCAAGAAGGTAATTATCAATACGCTGACCAGCTTCATCTTCGCTAATGGTCAACATTTTGACTGAGGTATTAATAATTTTATCGTTCATATAAGTGGCAAGCTGAAACTAGTTTAATTAAATAAGATTATAGTCATTCAAAAATTTTAATGAGGGGCGAATTCTATCATATTTATAGCGAGATTAAAATTATTGAAATGCCTTGCTAAAATTGGCTTCTCAGGCGATAATAAATTGCATTTTTTTGTACATGCAAACCGTATAGAAAAGTTATCGTTAAATCCAATATTTGTGCTGCAAATGGCGTAAGACGCTGATGTTTAACGATTTTATATGGCTTTAAACAAACGTTTACTTGCAAAGTTTTATTTTTATAATCCAACTTTGTTTTATTCTTCACTTAAATCTAGATATTTCATGCAATTACTTGAGCATGATGTTTTAAATTTGAATGAATAACGCAGTCAATGCACCCAGCCCTTGACAGTCGAGAGAATGACATTAGGCGACAGACACGAGGTCGATTGCGAAGTTTTTAGAGAACTGCTATTTATCTTTATGACGATTTGTTTGAGTCGAGAAATAATATATAAATATAAGAGACAATTTAAATGAAACGTATGCTAATTAATGCAACTCAAAAAGAAGAGTTGCGTGTTGCGTTGGTCGATGGCCAGCGTTTATTCGATCTGGATATTGAAAGTCCAGGTCATGAACAAAAAAAAGCCAACATCTACAAAGGTCGTATTACTCGTGTAGAACCAAGCCTTGAAGCTGCCTTTGTTGATTACGGATCTGAACGTCATGGTTTCCTTCCTCTCAAAGAAATAGCTCGCGAATATTTTCCAGCTGATTATGTATATCAAGGTCGTCCAAATATCAAAGATGTGGTGCAAGAAGGCCAAGAAGTTATCGTTCAAGTTAATAAAGAAGAACGTGGAAATAAAGGTGCCGCATTAACTACTTTTGTTTCTTTAGCTGGTAGCTATTTGGTTATTATGCCAAATAATCCTCGTGCAGGCGGTATTTCTCGTCGTATTGAGGGAGATGAACGTTTAGAACTAAAAGATGCCCTAAGTTCTCTTGATGTTCCAGAAGGTGTAGGTCTGATTGTTCGTACTGCGGGAGTCGGAAAATCACCAGAAGAATTACAATGGGACTTAAAAGTTTTATTACATCATTGGGAAGCAATTAAACAAGCTGCTGATGGTCGCCCTGCACCATTTTTGATTCATCAGGAAAGTGATGTCATCGTGCGTGCAATTCGAGATTATTTGCGTCGTGATATTGGTGAAATCTTAATTGATAGTCCTAAGATTTATGAAAAAGCTAAGGCTCATATTAAATTAGTTCGTCCAGATTTCATTAATCGTGTGAAATTATATCAAGGTGAAGTGCCATTATTTAGTCACTATCAAATTGAATCTCAAATTGAATCGGCATTCCAGCGTGAAGTGCGTTTACCATCAGGTGGTTCAATTGTAATTGATGTCACAGAAGCATTAATTGCAATTGATATTAACTCAGCCCGTTCAACACGAGGTGGAGATATTGAAGAGACTGCCTTAAACACTAATCTTGAAGCCGCTGATGAAATCGCTCGTCAATTACGTTTACGTGATTTAGGTGGATTGGTTGTGATAGACTTTATTGATATGACACCAGTTCGCCATCAACGTGAAGTTGAAAACCGTATGCGTGAAGCTGTACGTCAAGATCGTGCTCGTATTCAAATTAGTCGCATCTCTCGTTTTGGTCTGCTTGAAATGTCGCGCCAACGTTTGAGCCCGTCATTAGGTGAGTCTTCACATCATATTTGTCCTCGTTGTCAAGGTACGGGTAAAGTGCGTGATAATGAGTCTCTTTCATTATCAATTTTACGTTTGCTTGAAGAAGAGGCATTAAAGGAAAATACCAATAAGGTACATACTATTGTACCTGTCAATGTCGCGTCTTATTTATTGAATGAAAAACGTAAGGCTATTCATGAAATAGAAAAACGCCACAATGTAGATATTCTAGTGGTGCCAAATAAAGAAATGGAAACACCTCACTTTAATGTGTTCCGAGTACGTGATGGTGAAGATGTTAATACCTTAAGTTACAATTTGGTTAAATTGTATGAAGAACAAGAAGATTCTACCTATATTGCAGATGAACCGTTCACAACTCGAGTTGCGGAAACTGCGGTAGTAACTTCTGAAAGTGTATTGGAAACAGCTGCACTTTCTATGAATATTTCAGAGCCAGCACCATTAGTAGAAGAGAAGAAAAATCTTCAACCTTCATTATTGACTCGTATTCGAACAGTGCTTAAAGGTTTGTTTGCAAGTAAGCCTCAGGTGGAAGAAAAAACAACAGAGAAACCTGCAACAGCCCGTAATAATCGTCGCAACAATCAAGAACGTCGTAATAACCGTCGTAATCGTAATGAAAGAAATAATACGAAAGCGGTAGATGTTAATGAGAGCATTGAAAGTAAAGAGATATCAGCTAAATCTGAAAAAACAGAAAGTGGTAATCGCAACGAACGAAATAATCGTCGTAATAATCGTAATCGCCAAATTGTCGATGAAAATATAGAGCGCGAAAATCTTTTAACTAATAACATTGATGTGCCAGATGAAGAAATAAAAGTTGAGCCAACACAACGTCGTCAACGTCGTGATTTACGTAAAAAAGTGCGTGTTAGTGAAACCGAAAAAGCTCAAGGCGTAGAAAATATTTCTCAAACAACAGAAAAAGATAACTTGACTGAGATTAATAATAATGTTGATAACAGCCAAGCTGTTGCAGAGGAAGTTTTATCAACTGAACGTCAAGAGTCTCGTGACCGTCAGGAACGTCGTCGCTTACCTCGTCATTTGCGTATGAATAATCAACGTCGCCGTCGTGGTTCAGAACCAACTTCTGCGATGCCGTTATTTGCTGCAGTTGCTTCACCTGAATTAGCGAGTGGTAAAGTGTGGATTGATGTTCGTACATCAGCAAAAGTTAAAGATAGCTCATTCTTGTCTGTAGATGAGTTGCTTGAACAACAAGATGGAAAATTTGAAAATGATATTCCATTAACCGCACCTGCAACACAAGTTATTTTTGATAAGTCTCAGACTGAAATGGCTCCTTTAGGGTTTGTGACCCAACCAGCTAATGAATCAGTGCAGAAAAAATTGCAAGAATCATTAGACCGTTTGCAAGAAGAAACTCAAGCGGCTGTTGTTAATCTGGAAAGTCAGCCGGAGGTCGTTGAAAGTGCGGTAGAAAAATCAGAAATTTCTTCAGCGAAGGCAGTGACTTACCAATTTAATGGTCGTTTAGGGACGGTTTCTGCGGTGAGCCATACTAAAGTACCAATGACTCAAGCAAAAGTTCTCGATGAAGTTTCAGAACCATTTGAAATTATTCAATGGCAAGATTCTCGCTATTATTTCCACGGTAAAGGTTCAGCAGGGCATAGCAGTGCCGTAACTCATGTGTTTGCAGAACCAACACAAGCTAAATCGGAATAGTTGAGCTAATAATATTAAAACCCGCAGATTCAAAGTGCGGGTTTTTTATTATAAAAATTCCAGACAAATAAAAAAGGACACTTCTAATGTCCTTTTCGTTTGTTGTTAATGAGTTTTTATTTTACTTCACGGAACATAATTTCACTTGGAATTACGGATCCTTGCCAGTAAAGTTCGCTAGCTACTTTTTCAGCAAGTTGTAGGAATGAATCACGAATTTCTTCATTAGAATGAGAAATAACAGTTGGTACACCTTTATCAAGATCTTCACGTAAGCAGATATGTAAAGGAAGATGACCTAATACTTGAACATGGTATTTTTCAGCAATACGCGCTGCACCACCAGTACCAAAAATTGCTTCATGATGACCGCAGTTTGAACAAATATGCATAGACATATTCTCAACAATGCCAAGTACAGGAACTTTTACTTTCTCAAACATACTAATTCCTTTTACCGCATCTAATAATGCGATATCTTGCGGTGTAGTGACAACAACAGCACCAGTAACAGGAATTTGTTGTGATAAGGTTAATTGAATATCTCCCGTACCAGGAGGCATATCGATAACTAAATAGTCAAGATCTGGCCATAATGTTTCATTTAATAATTGACTTAATGCACTACTTGCCATCGGACCTCGCCATACAGTAGCATTTTCTTCATCCATTAAAAAACCAATTGAATTTGCAAATAAACCATGAGCTTCAATAGGTGAAATATGTTGATTATCTGGTGAAGTTGGGCGTTGAGCTGCAGCGCCTAACATGTGCGGTATTGATGGACCATAAATATCGGCATCTAAGATTCCCACACGGGCGCCTTGTGCTTGTAGTGCTAATGCAAGATTTACGGTAACAGTGGATTTACCTACACCACCTTTACCTGAAGTGACCGCAATAATATTTTTCACGCCTTTTACAGCTGGTTGGCTATTGGCACGTTTTAGCGTGGAAACTTGGTAATTTAATTGCCATTTAATATTTTTACTTTCTGCCACAGAGAGTAATTTATCTGAAAGCGCAGATTTTAATTGTTCAAAAGGACCATTCCACGGGAAAGGCATTTGTAGTTCAATGCGTAATGTATCTCCACCTTTTTCTATTTTTTTTATTGCATTTAAAGCCAGTAAATCTTTTTGTAGAGTAGGGTGTTGATATTCTTGAAAGTATTTTTGGATTTGAGCTTGTTGCTCAGTAGTAAGATTATCAGTATATGTAATAGACATTCTTTAATCCTTTAATAGTAGAGAGAAATCTTGGGTATTTAAACATGAACAGACTCATCTGTTAAGCAAAATATAGTTGAAGTAGAAAAAATACCGCAGTTAAGGTAAAATTACGCAGTTTTTATGTAAGTTTAACGAATCTGTTAGATCTCATTTTGTAAAATATAAAATATATTGAGTGAACTCTTTTCCACCTATAAGAAGGTATTTAATGTCAAACCAAAACCGCCAAATTCTTGTGACTTGTGCGTTACCTTACGCAAATGGTCCTATCCACTTAGGTCATATGCTTGAGCATATTCAAGCTGATATCTGGGTGCGTTTCCAACGTATGCGTGGGAATCAAATTTATTTTGTTTGTGCTGATGATGCACATGGTACCCCAATTATGTTGAAAGCTGATCAAATGGGTATCACACCAGAGCAATTAATTGCTGATGTAAAAGAAAAACATTATGCCGATTTTTCAGGCTTTAATATTAGCTTTGATAATTACCATTCAACACATAGTGAAGAAAATAAAGAACTCTCTGTATCTATTTATAAAAAATTGAAAGAGAATGGATTTATTAAAAGCCGTACTATTTCACAACTTTATGATCCAGAAAAAGGAATGTTCTTACCTGATCGTTTTGTAAAAGGTACTTGCCCAAAATGTGGTGCTCAAGATCAATATGGTGATAACTGTGAAGTTTGTTCTGCAACTTATAGTCCAACAGAATTATTAAATCCACATTCTGTGGTTTCTGGTGCGACACCCATTGTAAAAGAAAGTGAGCATTTTTTCTTTGATTTACCAAGTTTTGAATCCATGTTAAAAGATTGGATCCATTCAGGTTCATTGCAACAAGAAGTTGCAAATAAAATGAAGGAATGGTTTGAAGCAGGATTACAACAATGGGATATTTCTCGTGATGCACCTTATTTTGGTTTTGAGATCCCTGATGCTGAAGGTAAATATTTCTATGTTTGGTTAGATGCACCTATTGGCTATATGGCTTCTTTCAAAAATCTATGTAAACGTGAAAATATTGATTTTGATTGTTTCTGGAAAAAAGATAGTCAAGCAGAGCTTTATCATTTTATTGGTAAAGATATCATGTATTTCCATAGCTTATTTTGGCCTGCTATGTTAGAAGGTGCTAATTATCGTAAACCAACGAATATTTTTGTGCATGGTTACGTGACAGTAAATGGCGAGAAAATGTCAAAATCTCGAGGTACCTTTATCCAGGCTGCAACTTATCTCAAACATTTAGATCCTGAATGTTTACGTTACTATTATGCAGCGAAATTAAGTAATCGTATTGATGATTTAGATTTGAATCTCGATGATTTTGTACAGCGAGTAAATACAGATTTAGTAAATAAATTAGTGAACTTAGCTTCTCGTAATGCGAGCTTTATTCAAAAACGTTTTGAAGGTAAATTAGCTAATAAATTGGAAGATGAAACATTATTCAATGAGTTTGTGGCTCAATCGGAACCAATCGCAACTTACTATGAAAATCGTGAGTTTGGTAAAGCTATTCGTGAAATTATGGCATTAACGGATAAAGCGAATAAGTATGTTGATGATAAGGCTCCTTGGATTATTGCGAAAGAAGAAGCTCGAGAACAAGAACTTCATGAGGTCTGCTCAATGGGGATTCAAATGTTCCGTGTATTAATGGGATATTTAAAACCTGTTTTACCTAAATTAGCTGAGCGTTCAGAAGCTTTCTTACAATCTGAATTAACTTGGGATAGCTTAAGTGCCCCATTATTAGCTCATAATATCGCGCCATTTAAAGCATTATTTAGTCGTTTAGATCCTAAGCAAATTGAAGAGATGATCGAGTCTTCTAAACAAGAAAATGCACAACTGAATACACAGGCTAAAAAAGAGGAAAAAATTTCGGAAAATCCAACCGCACTTTCAACTAATTTTGAGCCTGTAGAGCCTGAAATTAGCATTGATGATTTTGCTAAGATCGATTTACGTGTCGCAAAAGTAATTAAATGTGAAGCTGTGCCAGAAAGTAAAAAATTATTGAAATTCCAATTAGACTTAGGCTTTGAAACCCGTCAGGTATTCTCTGGAATTAAAGCTGCATATAATAAACCTGAAGAACTAGAAGGCCGTTTTGTTATTATGGTAGCGAATTTAGCACCACGTAAAATGAAATTTGGTATGTCTGAGGGGATGATTTTGTCAGCAGGTACTGGTGGTGAAGATTTATATCTACTTGATGTTGATTCAGGTGTCCAACCAGGGAGCCGAGTGGGATAATAATCTATCTTATTGAAAATAAAAGCCAATATGTGAATATTGGCTTTTTTTGTGGCTATTTTTATTTCTATCAAAACCGCACTAACTAAAAGTGCGGTCCGTTTTAAAAAAATTCTTGGCTTATGCAGCAAATGGATCCACAAGAACCATAGTTTCAACACGGTCTGGACCCGTTGAAAGAATTGCAACAGGTACGCCAGTAACTTCTTCAATACGTTTAATATAGTTACGGCAGTTTACTGGAAGTTTTTCGACATCAGTTACACGGAAAGTGTTTTCTTTCCAACCTGGCATAGATTCATAAATAGGTTCAACGCCTTCCCAATCTTTCGCTGCTAATGGTGCATAATCCACGACTTTGCCATTTGGAAGTTTGTAACCTACACAGATTTTTACTTCGTCAAAACCATCTAATACATCTAATTTAGTCATACAGAAGCCAGTAATACTATTTACTTCGATTGCACGACGAATAGCCACTGCATCAAACCAGCCGCAACGACGAGGACGACCAGTAACAGCACCAAATTCATTACCTTTACGTGCAATTTCTTGACCAACTTCATCAAATAATTCAGTTGTAAATGGGCCACCGCCTACACGAGTACAGTATGCTTTGATAATACCTAATACATAGTCAATATTACGAGGTCCTAAACCTGAGCCTGTTGCTACCCCACCAGCAGTGGTATTTGAGCTTGTCACGTAAGGGTAAGTACCATGATCAATATCTAACATAGCACCTTGTGCGCCTTCAAATAAAATATTGTCACCGTTTTGACGAGCAGTATTTAAGATAACGCCAATATCTGCAACCATACCAGTAATGATATCAGCAATTGCCATGACATCATCATAGGTTTTTTGGAAGTCAATAGCTTCTACTTTATAGTAATTAACTAATTGGAAGTTATAATAATCTAAGATATTTTTAAGTTTCTCAGCAAATTGTGCCTTATCAAATAAGTCGCCTACACGTAAACCACGACGAGCCACTTTATCTTCATAAGCAGGGCCAATACCACGTCCCGTTGTCCCAATTGCTTTTTTACCTAATGCAGCTTCACGTGCATGATCCATAGCAACATGATAAGGCAGAATTAACGGGCAAGCTTCTGAAATTAATAGACGTTCACGAACTTTAATTCCACGACTTTCTAATTCTCCCATTTCTTGCATTAATGCGGCTGGAGAAAGCACTACACCATTACCAATTAAACAAGTCACATTATCACGTAAAATACCAGATGGAATTAAACGTAAAACTGTTTTTTCACCATTAATAATTAATGTATGACCAGCATTGTGACCACCTTGATAACGTACAACATATTTTGCACGATCGGTTAATAAGTCAACGATTTTGCCTTTACCTTCATCGCCCCATTGAGCGCCTAAGACAACAACACTTTTACCCATATATTTTCCGCCTTGTGAGAGGTAAGTTTTAACGAATTTTCGTGCTTAACTTTACTATTTTTCTACTAAAATCTCAATGTAAATTCAAGTAAAGTGAAAGATTAATCATAAAAATTAAATTTTTTTGATGAATTTTAAAATATTTTTAATTATTTCTATAAATAATAAAAAAGGGCGTTTAAAACGCCCTTGTATCTAAATAATTTTATTTTTTAGGTGCTTGCATAAAGCGGAAGAAGTCACTATCTGGTTTCAAAATCATCATGTTTTCTGAACCAGAGAAACTATTTTCATAGGCTTTCAAACTACGAATAAAACTATAGAATTGAGGTTCATTTGCAAATGCAGTGGAAAATAATTTTGCTGCATTGGCATCTCCTTCTCCTCGTAATTGTTCAGCTGTTTTATTGGCGTTAGCTAAAATTACTGTAACTTTACGGTCAACATCAGCTTGGATAAAGGCTGCTTTTTCTTTTCCTTGTGAACGATGTTGACGTGCTACCGCATCACGTTCTGCACGCATACGTTGATAAATAGATGAGGAAACTTCATCTGGCAAGTTAATTTGTTTTACACGTACATCAACCACTTCAATACCTAATTCTGCAGTACTATCTTGCCCGGTATTTAAAGCTTTTCGAGCGCCTTCCATTAATTCACCACGAGTACCAGAAACGATATCTTTTATCGTTCTTGTACCAATTTCAGAACGTAAACGGTCATTGACTTTGCGACGAAGTAGGTTAGCTGCTTGAGCATAGTCTGCACCCCCTGTAGATGTGTAGAAACGTCCAAAATCACTGATTTTCCATTTTACGTAAGAATCCACTAATAAGTCTTTTTTCTCCACCGTAACAAAGCGGTCGGCTTGACCATCTAAGGTTCTGATACGTGCATCTAAAGGCTTTAAGGTATCAATAAATGGAATTTTAAAATGCAGACCAGGATTATAGACCACGACTTTATGATCCGCGTCACGTTGTACTTTGCCAAAACGCAACATGATGCCTCGAGAACCTTCATTGACGATCACTATGCTTGAATAAAGAATCAGGGCAAGAATGATTAAAATTGGTAATAAAAATTTACGCATTAGTTAAATCTCCCTTGACGAGTATTGCTATTATTCGAACTTTCTGCTTGAGATTGTTGCACAGAATTTTGTGGAATTCTGACCGCACTTTGTGGCTGAGCCACAACAGTATTAGGTGAGCCTGTTGTCGTAGGTGCTTTAGCTTGCTCATGTTTATTACGTAGAATTTGATCCATTGGTAATACATTAAGATTATTGCCATTACTATCAAGCATGATTTTTGGGGTTTTTGCCATAATTTGTTCCATGGACTGAATATACAGACGTTCACGAAGAAGATCAGGTGCGGCTTTAAATTCAGGTAATAGACGTTGTAAACGTTCCACTTCACCTTGTGCATTTAATACAACTTTATCTTTATAAGCGGTGGCTTCTTCTACAATACGTTGGGCATCACCACGAGCAATAGGCTCTTGCTCACGAGCATAGGCTTCCGCCTCACGAATATAGCGTTGTTCATCTTCTTGAGCTTTGATAGCATCATCAAAGGCATCTTTGACATCTTCAGGTGGGCGTGCAGATTGGAAGTTTACATCAATTACTTCGACCCCCATATCATAAGGTTGAATCACTTCATTAAGTGCTTTCCACGTTTGTTCTCTGACAACTGCACGACCTGTTGTGAGAATATCATCCATGGTCATATGACCAATAACATAACGTAATGCACTATCAGTAGCTTGGTTTAAACTGTCATCGGCATTTGTAACACTAAATAGATATTTAGCTGGATCTTGCACACGATATTGTACAGTCATCTCTACTTTAACCATATTTTCGTCTTGTGTAAGCATAGCGCCTTGAGTTTTTAATTCTTTCACTTGCTCTACATTAACTGGGATAACATTATCAATAAAGGTTGGTTTCCAGTTTAAACCTGGTTGTACGATACTATGTAATTGACCAAAGCGTGTAACTACACCACGTTCTGCTTCTTTTATGGTATATAAGCCACTTAAGCCCCATATTGCAATGGCTAATGCTATACCAATGGGAGCAAGTTTTCCCATATTTTGATTGGAAAGTGATGAGTTATGGTGACCATTACCACCACCTAATTTTTTGAGTAGGTTATTAAATACTTCCTCTAAATCAGGGGGAGATTGCTCAGTATTATTTGGCTTATTAGACCAGCCTTGTTTATTATCATCATTATTATTTGATGTATTATTTTCTGGCTGTTTCTGGCTACCTTGCCCAGGCTTTGCCCAAGGATCTTGATCGTTAAGTGACATTGTGTTCTCCATTTTGTCAAAATATTGTTACAGTCTAAACAAAAATGATGCTTAAGTCTAACTAAACTCAAGCATTATTGATGATTTTGCTTTAACAAAAATAAGTATATATCATCAAGATTAAGATTAGGCGAATAAAATAAAATTTATAAAATTTTGACCGCACTTTTTTATTCATTCATAATGTTTCAAATTTATTAATTGTAAGGTTGATATAGGACAATGTCAGAAGAACAAGAATCAAGAGAACTAACGATAATTAAATTAAGTTTACCCGTCGTATTATTGCTTTTAATTGAGATTTATACGGTGCTTTTACCACCTCAAATAAACGCTATTCCTCATTTTAATATTGCTGTATTAATGGCCCAATTTATTTGTGTATTAGTCTTTCTTAACGGTCGTATTTGTAATGGACAACGAGGGCGCTTGATTCGTGCCGTAAGCTATTTTGCTTTTTACTGGGGAAGTGTATGGATATTAGGTTTATTTGCAAAGCCATATTCAGTTAATATTCTCTTACAGTTTATTGCTGGAGGATTGATGTTAATTATTATGTTAAAGCAATCCTTGGAACCTAACCCTCAAATTTTTAGATTAAAACTAGCTGCCTTGATAGGACTATCCGCTCTTATTGCATTTTTCAGCTTATTAACAAACATTTCATGTTTAGAATTACTGCAATATAATCTATTTTCACAACTTTTGGTTGGTGTTATTTTGGCAAATATTGTACTCGTGGTTTCTCGTAATCGGTTACAAGGTTTTATTGCATTGTTGCCTTTAATTATCACTGTATTGTTAGTGTTTAATGCTTTATGGAGCCTTGCTGTATTGATATATTCACTGTTATCAACAGGCGTAAATTTAGCTAATCCGTTTGCCCTTATTTTATATTTTCTATTACATTTATTAATAGCTGGCATTTTGGCATTTCATATTTACCATAAGCAAAAACTTTCCTACTATGTTCTAATATTTTTATTATTTCTTACAGCGACTTTCCCTTTATGGGCAAAGTTTACTTATATTGAATAATCTTAACTTATTGACTTTAAAAATAAAAACGTACCTAAAAAGGTACGTTTTTTGTTTCTTATTATGTGCTTAATCTTTGAATTGTTCCATAAATTCTTGGGCTTTTTCAACCATTTCTTTAGAACCAATAAATAATGGAATACGTTGATGTAATTCAGTCGGTAGAATATCTAAAATGCGACGATAGCCATCACTTGCAATCCCACCCGCTTGCTCGGTTAAGAAAGCAATTGGATTTCCTTCATAAAGTAAACGTAATTTGCCCTTTGGATAGTTAGTTGCACTAGGATAAATATAAATCCCACCTTTTAATAAATTACGATGGAAGTCGGCTACTAATGAACCAATATAGCGTGAGGTGTAAGGACGATTAGAGGCGGGATCTTCTTCTTGGCAATATTTAATATATTTTTTAACTCCCGTAGGAAATTTTAAATATTGACCTTCATTAATAGAGTAGATTTTACCTGTTTTTGGCATTTGCATATTTTCATGAGATAAGCAAAAAGTCCCTAGTGATGGGTCATAAGTGAAACCATTAACGCCATTACCTGTGGTATAAACTAACATAGTAGAAGAACCGTAGACCACGTAACCCGCTGCAACTTGTTTATTCCCTGGTTGGGTAAAGTCTTCTAATGTGACAGGTGTACCTACTGGTGTTACTCGACGATAAATAGAGAAAATTGTACCAACAGATACATTCACATCAATATTAGATGAACCATCTAATGGATCCGTCAAGATTACATATCTTGCATTGCGACCACGTTCAGTATCAAATACGACAATTTCTTCCTCTTCTTCAGAAGCAAAACCTGCGACTTCTTCACGTGAGATTAATGCTTGTTTCATTGCATTATGAGCAAATAAATCAAGCTTCATTTGATGTTCGCCTTGAACGTTATCGACACCGGATAAACCTAGAATATTATTGGTTAATCCAGCCCGATTAATATCTCGATGGATAATTTTCGCAACAAGTCGGATTGATGAAAGAATGCCAGATAATGCACCTTTTGCATTAGGATATTCCGCTTGTTTGTCGACAATAAATTCATCTAGTGTTTTCATAATATCATTTACCTATGTTAGATAATAAAAAGTAGTAGTTTTAGTATAACAAATTTGAATAAAATGTTTTTTGCTAATGCCTATTAATTCTATCGTCAATACTAAGCGTTTACTCAATAAGTGACTTGGATTATTATAGGAACTTAATTGTGCACTAGGTATAACAGAATTTTAACAATGTGATCTAATACACAAATTTATTTAGATATATTAAAGCATAAAAGAGATAACTAATAATGAAACATATTCATATTCTTGGCGTCTGTGGTACATTTATGGGTGGCTTAGCAATTATTGCAAAACAAATGGGTTACCATGTGACGGGTTCTGATACCAATGTTTATCCTCCAATGTCCAGTTTTTTAGAAAAAAGTGGTATTACCATTATCCCACATTTTGATGTATCACAATTACAGCCTGCTCCAGACATGGTGATCATTGGAAATGCGATGAAACGTGGGAATCCTTGTGTGGAATATGTATTAGAGAATCAACTTCCCTATATGTCTGGACCGCAGTGGCTACATGATCACCTATTACATAATCGTTGGGTTTTTGCTGTTTCGGGCACTCATGGTAAAACCACTACTACAGGTATGTTGACTTGGATTCTTGAACAAAACGGCTTAAATCCTAATTTCTTGGTGGGCGGAATTGCAGGTAATTTTGGTGTGTCATCTCGTTTTACGGATAGCCAATATTTTGTGATTGAAGCTGATGAATATGATACGGCATTTTTTGATAAACGTTCTAAATTTGTTCATTACAATCCGAAAACCTTAATTATTAATAATATTGGCTTTGATCATGCTGATATTTTTGATGATCTCAAAGCGATTCAACGTCAATTTCATCATATGATTCGTACGATTCCTCAAAGTGGTCGAATCTTGTCGGTTGCGAGTGAAGCGAGTGTTAAAGAGACTCTTGATATGGGTTGCTGGTGTGAACAGCAATTTTTGGGTAAAGATCAAGAATGGGATGCAACCCGCATTACTCATGATTGCACTCAATTTGCAGTATTTCATAAAGGTGAAAAAGTAGCTGAAGTACATTGGAATATTGTTGGTCAGCATAATATGCATAATGCGGTAATGGCAATTGCTGCGGCTCATCATGCAGGTGTGGCTATTGCAGATTCGGCTAAAGCATTATCTACTTTTGTTAATGCAAAACGTCGTTTAGAAGTTAAAGGTGAAGTCAATGGTATAACGGTATACGATGACTTTGCCCATCATCCAACTGAAATTCAAGCAACATTAACCGCACTTCGTGATAAGGTTGGCGGTGGTGTACGTATTTTGGCAGTGCTTGAACCTCGTTCAAATACCATGAAAATGGGCGTACATAAAGAGGAAATTGCTCCTGCTTTAGTTCGCGCGGATCATGTGTTTATTCTTCAGCCAGATAATATTCCTTGGGATGTGGTTGAAATTACTAATAAATGTGTTCAACCAGCAACTTGGACTGCGGACTTGGATAAACTAGTTGATTCTATTGTAAAAGAAGCTCAACCAACAGATCATATTTTAGTTATGTCCAATGGAAGTTTTGGTGGAATTCATCAAAAAATCTTAGATAAGTTAGCAAATAAATAATAATCTCTTAATAAAAATAAAAAATCTTTTAAATTTTATAGATTTTATTTGACAAATAATGGGCAAATCGCTATTTGTATGGGAAACACAACATTATTAACTTTTAAGAGGATATAACCTATGGCTAACCTTTCTGTGGCTAAATTTGGAGGCACAAGTGTTGCAAACCATGCAGCAATGACTGCTTGTGCAAAAATCATTATTGCCGATCCTAACACTCGTGTAGTTGTTCTTTCTGCATCAGCAGGAGTCACCAATTTATTAGTGGCACTCGCAGCAGGTTGCGATAGCACTGAACGTGCTAAATTGATTGGCGAAGTTCGTCAAATTCAAGAAAATATTTTAAATGAATTAAAGGATAGTAGTACTGTACGACTTGAGGTAGAGGCATTATTAACAAATATTGAGTATTTAGCCGAAGCTGCAAGTTTAGCTAATTCGACAGCGTTAACTGATGAGCTGATTAGCCATGGAGAAATGATGTCGACCAAAATATTTGTGCAAATTTTGCGTGAATTAAATGCACAAGCTACTTGGGTTGATGTACGAACTATCGTTGCCACAAATAGCCATTTTGGTAAGGCTGTTCCTAATGATGAGCAGACTCAAAAAAATAGTGATAACATATTAAAACCACTCATTGATCGTGGTGAACTTGTGATTACACAAGGCTTTATTGGTCGTGATGCAAATGGTAAAACCACTACATTAGGCCGAGGCGGATCCGATTATTCAGCTGCATTAATTGCTGAAGTACTAAATGCAAAAGATGTATTAATTTGGACTGATGTGGCAGGCATTTATACGACAGATCCGCGAATTGTGCCAAATGCACAACGTATTGATACCATGAGTTTTGCTGAAGCGGCAGAAATGGCAACTTTTGGAGCAAAAGTATTACATCCTGCTACGTTATTACCTGCGGTACGTAGCAATATTCCTGTATATGTTGGTTCAAGTAAAGCGCCTCAAGAGGGGGGAACTTGGGTGACTCGTGATCCTCAACCTCGCCCGACCTTCCGTGCTATAGCATTACGTCGAGATCAAACTTTATTAACCTTATCTAGCTTAAATATGCTCCATGCTCAAGGGTTCTTAGCTAACGTATTCAGTATCTTAGCAAAACATAAGATCTCAGTAGATACGATTACTACGTCAGAAGTGAGCATTGCTTTAACTTTGGATAAAACAGGCTCAGCTTCTTCAGGTACGGAATTATTATCGGGTGATTTACTGAATGAATTAAGCGAGGTCTGTACAGTAAAAGTGGATACAGGATTAGCATTGGTAGCATTAATTGGTAATGACTTACATTTATCTGCTGGTATTGCAAAACGTATTTTTGATACCTTAGAGGAATACAATATTCGTATGATTAGCTATGGTGCAAGCACTAATAATGTTTGTACTTTAGTACATAGTGCATATGCTGATGATGTAGTTCGTTTATTACATAAAGCTTTGTTTGAAGCGTAATTAACTTTATTTTTGATAAGAAAAGTGCGGTATAAATTTGAGAGATTTTTACCGCACTTTTTATATGTAGAACATTAATAGCCGTTAGTTATAAGCTTGTTCTAATTTTAAATGCGCCGCTAGATTGGCTTCTTCTAAAACAGTATTTAATGTATCGCCTGTCGAGGCTGCCAGTGCGGCTGCGAGAGTGCCTTCTACCAGTGGAGCATAGCTAATTACTACTTTTTCAGTAATTGTTGGTTCTAGTAGTTCTAAAGCAGTTTGAGCACTGAGAATAGCACTACCAAGATCGACTAAAACCACAACGCCATCCTCTGAAAAAACAGCTTCAATAGCATTCATAATTTTCACCGCATCTGTACCAATAGGGTTTTCAGTATCATCAATTCCTGCGGCAACTGCAATTTTACAGCCATCTCTCACTATTTGGTTAGCTAGTTCTGCAACGCCTTCACCTAATTTTGCACTATGTGAAACAATAACGAGGTTAACCATTAATTACTCCTATTTTACCGCTTGATATAATGCTTCAAGCATGTACATTGTAGAAGTTGCACCAGGATCCTGATAGCCTACACTACGTTCAGCTAAATAGCTTGCTCGACCTTTTTTAGCAACTAATGGAATGGTGGCTTCAAGTGATATTTTGGCTTTTTTAACCGCACTTTCAAGCAATGTACACAGAGGTTGATGAAGATCAGCTTGTTCTAATTCATCTAAAACCGGTAGCCATACATCGCACATGGTTTTGTCACCTAATTTAGCATGTCCTCGAGAAACAATACCTTCTACACCATTTTTTAACATTTGTACTAACTCTTCACTAGAAATGTCCTGTTTACCATCTATGCTTTGGGAGGCTTTTAGAAAAAATGTGCCATATAAAGGCCCACTGGCTCCACCGACTTGAGACAGTAATGTCATGCCAACGGTTTTTAGAATTGTGCTAATATCTTTATCAACTAATGTAGGAAACTTTTCAGCGACTTTACTGAAGCCTCTTTGCATATTGAGTCCATGATCACCATCGCCAATGCTTGTATCTAATTGGGTAAGATAATCTCGTTGTTCAGTAAAACATTGATGACAATTTTCAAGCCATTGTAATATCTGTTTTTGAGTTAAAGCCATGTTACTTCTCCTTGCTTAAACTATTTTCCCCAGCGAAGCGCAGGGGTATTAACTGATGCATCCCAAAGGGAAAGAATATCATCATCTACTTTGACTAGAGTAATTGATATGCCTTGCATATCTAAAGAAGTGCAGTATGAGCCTACAAGATTGCGTTCAATGGTTAGTCCAAACTGTTGGCAACATTCTGTCAGTTTATTGTAGACACCATATAGCTCAGAGAGTGGAACTGAACCCAAATTATTAACTAAAGCGATGACTCGATCTCCTTTTTGTAAGGCTTTTTTCTTATCAGTAACCTCGTTCCATTGATGATTTTTATGATCCCAACGGCGTGTTTTACGTTCATAATCACCATGTGCAATTAGGGTATCAAACATTTGTTCAACTGTTTTATCAAGATTCTCAAAAGGACGACGTTCAATACCTGGTTCACCATGAATACCAACACCAAATTCCATTTCTTGTTCATTTAGCGTAAATGACGGTTTTCCTGCTGCAGGAACTGTACAAGCACCTAATGCAATTCCAATAGAATGACCTTGGTTATTAAGTTTATAACCTAGTTCAGCCAATTGATCTAAGTTATAGCCTTTATTGGCGGCAGCACCTAATAATTTTTCAAGAATAACGGTATTAGCCACACCACGGCGGCCTGCAGTATACAAACTGTCTTTTACGGCGACATCATCATCCACTAATACGGTGGCAACTTTATTTCCCATATCAGCAAGTAATTCAGTCGCAGTTTCAAAATTTAAAACATCGCCTGTGTAGTTTTTAATTAATAATAATATTCCTTCTCCACTGTCTACTGACATTCCACATTCAAACATTTGATCTGGTGTTGGCGAAGTAAATATTGCACCAGGGCAAGCTCCATCTAACATACCATCCCCTACAAATCCAGCATGCATTGGTTCGTGTCCACTTCCACCCCCTGAGATAATTGCTACTTTCCCGGCTACTGGTGCATCAATTCTTCGAATATAAACGGGGTCCGTATTTAAAACGAGTTGTGAATGTGATTTGACAAAACCTTGTAATTGTTCATCAAGTACAGTTTCAACTGTATTAATCAATTTTTTCATATAATATTTCCTTATATTAGGGTTAATGAGATGGATATAGATGGCATAGGTATACTAAGTGAAAAAGAAAAATAATTCTGTTATCAACATCACAAAATGAGCGTAAAGGAAAATGGAGTTGGGGCAGGATTTCAGTTAGAATAATTTCAATGACGAATTATTCATGAGAATTTTATATGTTGTTATCAATTCTTTATCTCGTGGGGATTACCGCAGAGGCGATTACGGGGGCATTAGCCGCTGGGCGTGAAAAAATGGATATTTTTGGTGTGGTGATTATTGCTTCAATGACGGCTATTGGTGGAGGCTCTGTTCGAGATGTATTGTTAGGACATTATCCATTAAGTTGGGTAAAACATCCTGAAAACTTTTTAATTGTTGCAAGTGCGGCGATTTTAACCGTATTTATTGCTCCTTTTATTAATCATTTTATGCGTTATTTTCGAACTATATTTTTGGTTTTAGATGCTTTAGGATTAATTGTTTTTTCTATTATTGGGGCCCAAGTTGCATTAGATATGGGACATGGATTTACGGTTGCCTCTATTGCGGCAATTATAACAGGGGCTTTTGGTGGGGTACTGCGTGATCTTCTATGTAACCGAATTCCTTTAGTTTTCCAAAAAGAGCTTTATGCGAGTATTGCCTTATTAGCTACGGTTATTTATATTGGATTACAACATATAGGTTTAGAACAAAATATTACGATTATCGTGACCTTAATAAGTGGTTTCATTCTACGTTTATTAGCAATTTACTTTAAATTAGGGTTGCCCGTTTTTGATTTTCAAGAACAACAAATAATCGTAAATTCAGTGGATGATAAATTACCAAAAAAAATAAAATAATGGGGCAGAGTATGTCGATAATTAATGAAATGGGCAAACAAGCAAAACAAGCATCATTTATTCTTTCTCAATTATCTCAAACAGAGAAAAATAAAGCTTTATTAATTATTGCCGAACAATTAGAAGCTCAGAAAGATATCATTTTAGCGGAAAATGCAAAAGATGTTCAGGAAGCAAAGGGAAATGGTTTATCTGCATCAATGATTGACCGTTTATTACTGACAGAAGAGCGGTTAAAAGGTATTGCTAATGATGTTCGTCATGTTATTTCATTAGCCGATCCTGTAGGAAAAATCATTGATGGCGGAGTATTAGACAGTGGATTAACGCTGGAACGTATTCGAGTACCTCTAGGTGTAATTGGCACAATTTATGAAGCGCGTCCAAATGTGACAATTGATGTGGCAAGCTTATGTCTAAAAACGGGTAATGCAGTGATTTTACGAGGAGGGAAAGAAACCCAACATTCCAATAAGATTTTAGTAAAAGTCCTGCAAGATGCTTTACAACAAGCTGGATTGCCAAAACATGCAGTACAAGCAATTACTGATCCTAATCGTGAATTAGTAATGGAATTGCTGCATTTGGATCAATATGTCGATATGATTATTCCTCGTGGTGGAGCAGGTTTACAAGAACTTTGCCGAAAAAATTCTACTATTCCAGTAATTATCGGAGGAATTGGCGTTTGTCATATTTTTGTAGAAGAGACCGCAGATCAAGAGAAAGCGTTACCTTTGATTGAAAATGCAAAAACACAACGCCCAAGCACTTGTAATACCTTAGAAACCCTGTTAGTTCAAGAGAGTATTGCCGAAACCTTTTTACCCAAATTGGCTAATCATTTAAAAACGAAAGCTATAAAATTTCATGCGGATCCTACCGCACTTTCTATTTTAAAAAATGTGACAACTGAGGTTGAGCGAGTAACAGAAGAACAGCTCGCTAGAGAATGGTTATCTTATGATCTCAATGTTGTGGTAGTAAAAGATATTGAACAAGCGATAACTCATATCCGTCGATATGGTAGTGAACATTCAGAAAGCATTCTGACCGAATCACAAAAATTAGCAAAACAATTTGTGGCTCAAGTGGATGCGGCCGCAGTATATGTGAATGCCAGTACAAGATTTACTGATGGTGGACAATTTGGGTTAGGTGCAGAAGTTGCAGTGAGCACACAAAAACTGCATGCACGGGGACCAATGGGATTAGAAGCATTAACCACTTATAAGTGGGTGTGTGTAGGAGATTATAGCTCGAGAACTTAACGAGAAAAAGTGCGGTAGAAATTTTAAAAATTTTCTACCGCAGAAATAAAAAAGGCGTTAACTTTAATTAACGCCTTTCTTTTTGAATTTGGTTGCGGGGGCCGGATTTGAACCAACGACCTTCGGGTTATGAGCCCGACGAGCTACCAAGCTGCTCCACCCCGCGTCAGATGCGATGTAATATACTCGCTTTTGGATTAATTGCAAGAAAATTTTATGTTAAATGCTTTGTTTGCAATAAAAATAGTCAAAATGACTAATTAATCAACAATGGAATGTTTATTAGCCTGAATGTAAATTATAGAAAAAAGATTAGAGAGTTGTGCTATTTTTTGATAGCATAGCTCGCTTACATTAAGCCTAACATTTAAATATCACGACTTAATCTCAATCATTGTCTCTTTCTATTTTATTAGGACTTTACCATGCTATTTAAAAAGCGTTTTTTACTCAAAGTGACTATACTTTGCGTTGCTACTATTTTAGCCTCTTGTTCATCTGATGTATCTAGACGAGGATCTTCGAGTTCAGGCGTGAATACTTCCATTGATTTGCAAAAATTTGGAGCAAAATATAAAGATCGTTCATATACGACTAATTTATTTTCTACGATGTCGGTTGATAATTATTCAGGAGTTGTTAATCAAGGGGATTTTTTAACCCAATTATCAAATGTGCGTACATATTCCACTGCAATTAGTTCAACTTACGCTGAAAATTATAGTAAGGTGATGCAGTGGGTTATTTCTGGGGCTGATGTTACCCAATTAGAGAATTATGGTATTCGCCCACAAGTGATGGCAGGTGAAGATGGTTATCAAAATGTTCTTTTAACAGGTTATTATTCTCCAGTGATTCATGCTCGTCGTTTGCCACAAGGGCAGTATCAACATCCTATTTATGCATTGCCTTCACAAAAACGTTTCACTCGAGCTCAAATTTATCAAGGGGCATTAGTCGGTCAGGGATTAGAATTAGCTTATAGTGATTCAATGTTGGATAATTTTCTCCTAGGGGTGCAGGGGAGTGGTTATGTGGATTTTGGCGATGGTAATTTAAATTACTTTGCCTATGCAGGACAGAATGGTTATAAATACCAAGCCATTGGGCGTTTATTAGTGGAGGATGGTGAAATAGCCAAAGAGAAAATGTCTATTCAAGCTATTCGAGATTGGGCAAAACTTAATCCTTCACGCTTACAAAGCTTGCTTGAACGTAATCCATCTTATGTATTTTTTAAAAATGATCCAGCAGGTAAAGTAAAAGGTTCTGCTGGTGTACCTTTGGTACCTTTAGCCTCTGTGGCATCTGACCGTAATATTGTACCATCAGGTTCAATACTTTTAGTTGAGATTCCACAAATTGATGATCAAGGTAATTGGACAGGTAAACATAAACTGCATTTGATGATAGCACTAGATGTGGGGGGCGCAGTGAAAGGGAATCACTTTGATTTGTATCAAGGTGTTGGCGATAAGGCAGGCCATGTATCAGGTTTATTAAAACATTATGGTCGAGTTTGGATTTTACGTTAATTTATTTAATTTTTTAGTAGATAAATAGAGATTGGCACGAGAATAAACTCGTGCCAACTTATTATGTCATAACGAGGTAAGTTTAGATGGCGTCTGTTGATAATTATGAACAACGGTTTGGAGGCATTGCTCGCTTATACACAACACAAGGTTTAACACGTTTACGTCATGCCCATATTTGTGTCATTGGTATTGGTGGTGTGGGTTCTTGGTGTGTGGAAGCGTTAGCTCGTTCAGGGATAGGTAAAATAACCCTAATTGATATGGATGATATTTGTGTTACCAATATAAATCGCCAAATTCATGCATTGACTGGTAATGTTGGAAAGCTTAAAACGGAAGTGATGAAACAACGCATAGAGCTGATTAATCCAGAATGCGAAGTCAAAATTATTGATGATTTTATTTCCATAGATAATTTAGATGAATATCTTGATTGTGGTTATGATTATGTTATTGATGCGATTGATCATGTAAAAACTAAGGCAGCTCTGATTGCTTATTGTAAACGTAATAAAATTAAAGTGATTATGATCGGTGGAGCGGGTGGACAAACTGATCCTACACAAATTCAAATTAAGGATTTAAGTAAAACAATTCAGGATCCTCTTGCTTCAAAAGTGCGGTCACTTTTACGCAAAGAATATCATTTTAGCCAAAACCCTAAACGTAAATTTGGTGTAGATTGTGTATTTTCCACACAACCATTAATTTTTCCTCAAATGGAAAAGGAATGTGCTATTTCTGCAACGATGAATTGTGCAAATGGGTTTGGTGCAGCAACCATGGTTACAGCAACTTTTGGTTTTTTTGCGGTTTCCCGTGTGATTGATAAATTGCTTTCGAACTGATTACTTATTTTTTTATAAAAAAAAAGATAGCTAATTAAAGATAAAAAGAGTAATCTAAATACGATTTGCATAAGCATATTTAGACTAATTAAGGATTAAGCTATGAAAAATTTAAATAAAATATTTACTAAAGGATTACTTGCTAGCGTGGTGGCTTCTGCCGCTTGTGTAGCAAATGCAAATATTGTGACTTCAGTAAAACCATTAGGGTTTATTGCTTCTTCTATCGCTGATGGCGTAACTGAAACAGAAATTATTGTGCCACCAGGTGCTTCACCTCATGATTACAGCCTTAAACCAACAGACGTAAAAAAATTAAAATCAGCGGATTTATTATTATGGATTGGTGAAGATGTCGATAGTTTCTTAGAAAAAAGTTTAAGTAGTGTAGATAATAAAAAAGTAATTACTATTGCAGATTTACCAGGTATAGAACCTTTATTAGGAAAAGCTGCACACCATCATCATGATGACCATGACCATGGACACGACCATGACCATGGACACGACCATGACCATGGACACGATCACGACCATGGGCACGATCACGACCATGATCATGGACATGACCACGAGCATGCTCATAATCATGCAGATGCACATGAACATCATCATGACCATGAACATGAACACGATGAGAATGGGTTAAGCACAAACTGGCACGTATGGTATTCTCCAGCAATTAGTAAAGTTATCGCACAGAAATTAGCTGATAAGCTAACTGAGCAATATCCTGCTAAAAAAGAGCTTGTTGCTAAAAATTTAGCTGATTTTAACCGCACTTTAGATGAACAAGGTGAGAAAATTAAAGCTCAATTAGCACCAGTAAAAGAAAAAGGCTTTTATGTTTTCCATGATGCTTATGGCTATTTCAATGATGCATATGGTTTAAAACAAACGGGTTATTTTACAATTAACCCACTTGTTGCTCCAGGTGCAAAAACCTTAGCAACCATTAAAGAAGAAATTGAAGAACATAAAGTGGCATGCTTATTTGCTGAACCTCAATTTACACCTAAAGTGATTGAAACCTTAAGTAAAGGTACTGGTGTTCATGTAGGGCATTTAGATCCAATTGGTGATAAAGTTAAGTTAGGTAAAGGCTCTTATGCCAACTTCTTACAATCAACTGCAGATAGCTATTCAGAATGCTTAGCTAAATAATCGTTGTTAATACGCTAATAATAAGGCTCCATTAGGAGCCTTATTTATTTGCAATAATAACAGCACGTTTAGGTGCTGGATAACCTTCAATGGTTTTTCGGTGATCATTGGGATCGAGAAAGTCAATTAAACTTTCATTTTCTAGCCATTCAGTTTTACGCTGTTCTTTTAATGAGGTGACTTCAACATCTACGCAGCGTATATTGGTAAAGCCTACTTTTTGAAGCCAGTTGACTAATGCGTCTACTGAAGGAATAAAATAGACATTTTTCATTTTTGCATAACGATCTTTAGGAACAAGAACCGTATTTTCATCACCATCAATGACGAGGGTTTCGAGCACTAACTCTCCACCTATGCGCAATTGGTTTTTTAATTGCGTTAAATGATCAAGAGGTGATTTTCGATGATAAAGTACGCCCATAGAGAATACGGTATCAAATACTCCTAAAGGTTGCATTGCTTCAATACCAAGGGGAATTAAATGGGCTCGACGATCATTATTTAATAATTTACGTACAGCTTCAAATTGACACAGGAATAATTCTGTTGGGTCAATCCCTATCACCATTTTGGCACCTTCACCAACCATACGCCACATATGGTAGCCACTTCCACATCCTACATCCAAAATAAGACGATTTTGCAATGGTGATAAATGCGGTAAAACACGATTCCACTTAAAATCAGAACGCCATTCGCAATCTATGTGAATTCCATATAGATGATAAGGGCCTTTCCGCCAAGGCATGAGTTGTTTTAAATGATAAATAATGCGCTGTTGCTCACCCACAGAGAGAGGCTGATCATTTTCAGCTTTGACTGCATGCTTTAAGTCAATATGATCTGCAGATAAGTGCGGTAAGAAATCAATAATTTTTACCCATTTCTCATATTCACCATGAGTTTGTGTTTGCCATTCTTTTAGTTGTAATGGCAAGGATTCTAACCATGATGAAAGATCACTTGTAGCAATTTGTTGATAAAAAGGACGAAAATCAATCATATTTTAATGTGCTTTTTTATAGGCTTCATTGGCTTTTTCAAAAGTTTCGATAATTTGCTGATTAGGCGCTGGTGAAACTAAAGATACGACAATAATCATCAAGGTTGCTAGCGAAAATGCAGGAATCATTTCGTATAAATTTGCCCATTCAGAACCTACTGGCATGACAATTTTCCAACAGAAAACGACAATCGCTCCAGTTAACATTCCCGCCATTGCTCCTGAAGATGTCATGCGTTTCCAAAATAATGAAAGTAATACAACTGGTCCAAATGAACTACCAAATCCAGCCCAAGCGAATTCAACGAGTTTTAATACTTTGCTGTTTTCATCTTGAGCTATCCAAATGGCTAGTGCTGCAATAACTAATACCATAGCACGGCCTAACCAAACTAATTCTCTTTCGGTCGCTTTAGGGCGAATAAATCCTTTATAGAAATCCTCAGTTAATGCACTGGAGGAAATTAATAATTGACAACTTAAAGTACTCATAACAGCAGCGAGAATGGCAGAAAGTAAAATACCCGCAATCCAAGGATTAAAGAGTAATTTAGCTAATTCAATAAATACTTGTTCTGGTTCTTGATTCACTATTCCAGCAACATTTGGATTCGCATGAAAATAAGCAATACCAAAGAAACCTAAACCAATAGCCCCAGCAAGGCAAATCATCACCCAGGTAATACTAATACGGCGGGCTTTATGTAAAGAATTCACTGAATATGCTGCCATAAAACGTGCCAGAATATGAGGTTGACCAAAATAGCCTAATCCCCAAGCTGCTAGGCTTAACAAACCAAGAGGCGTTGTGCCTGTAAATAGATCTGTAAAATCTTTTTGTTGTACTAGCTCAGCCTGTTGCATTACCATGGAAAAATCATCAAACCCACCAAGTGAAATCACAATAACAACAGGTGTTAGAATTAAGGCGAATAACATTAATGTTGCTTGGATAGTATCTGTCCAACTGACTGCCAAAAAACCACCAATAAAAGTATAAGCAATGGTTGCTAAAGCACCGTACCAAATGGCAGTTGAATAGTCTATATTAAAGAGATTTTGAAATAATTTTGCACCTGCAACAACGCCAGAAGAGCAGTAAATTGTGAAAAATACTAGGATAATTGAGGCTGAAATAATTTTTAATAAATGGTGAGAAGTTCCAAATCGATGATGAAAATATTCAGGTAAAGTTAAGGCATTATTATTAAATTCAGTATGAACACGGATACGTCCAGCCACAAATAACCAGTTAAAGTAAGCACCAATCGTGAGACCGATTGCGATCCAACCTTCGACTAAGCCAGATACATAAACAGCACCTGGTAAGCCCATTAATAGCCAGCCAGACATATCAGATGCTCCCGCTGACATTGCTGTTACAAAGCTACCTAAGCGACGGCCACCTAAAATATAATCTGATAAATTTTTTGTATAACGATAGGCAAGAATACCAATGGTAATCATGCCTAAAATATAAATAGTAAATGTAATTAGAGTTGGATCCAATCCAAACATTAGTAAACTCCATACCACTAAACCTATCTTATATAAGGAAGCTTTATTCAATGCCGAACCTTATTACAATAGGATTAGTATGATTGCTAGTGGATTATTATGATAAATTTTGAGAAAAGTCATATTTTACAATAATTAGCCCTGTTATTCCATTGTCCTTTTCGCTAGACTAATAACAATTTTGATAAATTTAATGACGAGTTAGGTATTTTTAATGGATTCAGTTGAATTATTGGTGAATGTCACCCCGAATGAAACACGAATCGCATTGGTGGATACGGGAATTTTAAAAGAAGTTCAAATTGAGCGCCAAGCGAAACGGGGAATGGTCGGAAATATATATAAAGGGCGAGTTACTCGTGTCTTGCCAGGTATGCAGTCTGCATTTGTGGATATAGGCTTAGAAAAGGCGGCATTTTTACATGCTTCTGATATTGTTTCTCACACAGAGTGTGTAGATGAGACGGAGCAAAAGCAATTTGTCGTGAAAGATATTGCTGAGCTAGTGCGAGAGGGGCAAGATATTGTTGTTCAAGTGGTAAAAGATCCTTTAGGAACTAAAGGTGCACGTTTGACCACCGATATTACGCTACCGTCTCGTTATCTGGTTTTTATGCCTGAAAATAGTCATGTTGGTGTTTCACAACGTATTGAAAGTGAAGAAGAACGTGCAAGATTAAAGTCATTGGCAGAGCCTTTCTGTGATGAATTAGGGGGATTTATCATTCGTACTGCAGCAGAAGGTGTAAATGAGGAAGAGCTTAAACAGGATGCAGATTTTTTAAAACGATTATGGCGTAAAGTGATTGAGCGCCGAGTAAAATATCCAACACGTTCCATGCTATATGGTGAACTTGCGTTAACACAACGAGTATTACGTGATTTTGTTGGAATGAAAATTGAGAAAATTCGTATTGACTCAAAGCTTTGTTTCAATGAAGTTAAAGAGTTTTGTGAAGAATTTATTCCAGAGATGGTAGGAAAACTGAGCTTATATGCAGGTAATCAACCATTATTTGATGTTTATGGGGTAGAAAATGCTATCCAAATTGCTTTAGACAAGCGAGTAAATTTAAAGTCTGGTGGTTATCTCATTATTGAGCAAACCGAAGCAATGACGACTATTGATATTAATACTGGAGCTTTCGTAGGACATCGTAACCTTGAAGAAACTATTTTTAATACCAATATTGAAGCAACTCAAGCTATTGCACAACAATTACAACTACGTAATTTAGGTGGAATTATTATTATCGATTTTATCGATATGCAAGCAGAAGAACATCGTAATCGAGTGATTCAATCTTTAGAAGAAGCGTTAGCTAAAGACCGAGTAAAAACCAATGTTAATGGTTTTACCCAGTTAGGCTTAGTTGAAATGACTCGTAAACGTACTCGAGAAAGCTTAGAGCATGTTTTATGCGGTGAATGTCCAGCCTGCCACGGTCGAGGCCAAGTGAAAACAGTAGAAACAGTTTGTTATGAAATTATGCGTGAGATTATTCGTGTGCATCATTTATTCTCTAGTGAGCAATTTGTTGTGTATGCTTCAAGGGCAGTTGCGGAATACTTGATTAATGAAGAGAGCCATGGTTTATTAGCTGAGCTAGAGGTTTTTATTGGCAAACAAGTGCAAGTGAAAACAGAAGTGTATTATAATCAGGATCAATTTGATGTGGTTGTGATGTAATAATTGTGAAAAGTGCGGTCAGTTTTAGAAAAATTTTAATGAGTTAGGCGAAGCTAATCAGTGGATTAGTTAAGATCATTAAAAAACGGTAAAATTGACCGCACTTTTTATATATAATTATGCCTAAGATGGCTTTTTAATTAAAAATATATTAGGAACAGAATGTTAAATAAAGTTGAACAAAGCTTACTTGTACCAAGTAATTTATGTATAAAAGATCTCGCCAATATTTTTGATCAACTGTCTCACCGTGAATTAGATTATTCGGATATTTATTTCCAACTAAGTCAAGATGAAAGCTGGGTTTTAGAAGATGGAATTATCAAAGAGGGTGGATTCCATATTGATCGTGGCGTTGGCTTACGAGCAATAAGTGGAGAGAAAACAGGCTTTGCCTATTCCGATCAAATTAATCTTGCCAGTTTACAGCAATGTGCCAATGCGGTGAAGGGAATTGCTAATGTGCAACAGGGAAACATCATTGTGCCTACAAAATTTTCCTCAGTAAACCCTCCTTTACGTTATGCGAGTATTAATCCATTAGATACCTTAAGCAAAGAGAAAAAAATTGAATTATTATATTTGGTGGACAAGACAGCTCGTACAATGAGTACCTATGTAAGCCGTGTTTCTGCTAGTTTAAGTGCTATTTATGAAGAAGTATTCGTTGTGGCAACAGATGGTACATTAGCTGCAGATATTCGCCCATTGGTACGCTTATCTATTTCCGTATTAGTGGAAAAAGATGGAAAACGGGAACGTGGTAGCGCGGGTTGTGGTGGTCGTTTGGGTTTAGATTGGTTTTTAGAATCTGTGGATGGTGATATTCGTGCAGTCCATTTTGCCAAGGAGGCTGTTCGTCAAGCTTTAGTTAATTTAGAAGCTGTTGGCGCACCAGCAGGTCCAATGCCCGTAGTTTTAGGTGCTGGGTGGCCAGGTGTATTATTACATGAAGCTGTAGGACACGGATTAGAAGGTGATTTTAATCGTAAAGAAAGTTCGTTGTTTTCAGGCAAGATTGGAGAGTTAGTTACTTCACCATTATGTACGATTGTTGATGATGGCACTTTATCTGATCGTAGAGGTTCCTTAACCATCGATGATGAAGGTACACCTTCTCAATGTAATGTATTAATTGAAAATGGCATATTAAAAGGTTATATGCAAGATAAAATGAATGCTCGATTAATGGGCGTTAAACCTACAGGAAATGGTCGTCGAGAATCTTATGCACATTTACCTATGCCTCGCATGACAAATACATATATGCTTGCTGGTCAGAGTAAATTTGAAGACATTATAGCATCTATTGACCATGGTATTTTTGCTTCCCATTTTGGTGGTGGGCAAGTGGATATTACTTCAGGTAAATTTACTTTTTCTACAACAGAAGCATATTTAATTGAGAAAGGTAAAATTACTAAGCCAGTAAAAGGAGCAACCTTGATTGGCAGTGGTATTGAAGTAATGCAACAAGTTTCTATGGTCGCGGATAATATGGAAATTGATCATGGTATCGGTGTTTGCGGTAAAAGTGGTCAGAGTGTCCCTGTTGGTGTTGGGCAACCAGCCTTGAAAATTGAAAAGATTACCGTGGGTGGAACTCATTAAGTTGCTATAAGACCGCATAAAAGTGCGGTCTTTTTTATGAAAATAATTTTTCAAATGATGTTGATAAAAATATAGATATCGCAAAATAAGCTCTTAAGAGCTGACTAATTAATTGGTTGTGATGAGATATTTTCAGTTGAAATAAGGCTATGAAAAAGCTGATTGGTTAAATTCTTATTCTTAAATAAATAGGTTTTATTAAACAATAAAATGAAATAGTTAGAGGATTATCTAGGTTAATATGTTCTTTAATAAATCTCTCTTAGATAAAAAAGTGTAAAAAGTTTTGTCAAGTTATTGACAAAAAATCGATAAAACTTTACAATTCTTGAAATTTTATCTAAAGGTAACTTTGATAGAGCTAAACTTTAAATATTTTATTCATAAAACCCCTTTAGCCAGAACTTTTTGTTCTGGCTTTTTTCTTTTTAGGGAAATAGAGATTTTATATTTATAAGCTGATTGAATATATTTAATGTTATAACTTCAGCTTATATGATGATTGATGATTTAGAAGTTAACTTTTAGAGGAACAGATTAACAATTTGCATGAGTAATATTAAATAACTCATAATTCGGTGGTAATTGAGGATCTGCATCATCTTCTTTAAGTGGTTCAATTTCAGGTTGCTTAGGATAGGTTTCGCTCACTTTGCCTTTCTCTTTTCCCAACAACTGATTTTGGATTTGTGCAAATCCAGTTTTGCCTGAGAGCCATACTTGAATAAAGTATTGATTAAATTCAGTATCAAACTGATGATCAATCACTTGGTTATTCAAAATAAAATATCCAGTATTTTCTAATGAAATATAACTTAAACGATCATTGGGTGCAAAATCAGGCATAGGGATTGCTTCTAATTCCTTTAGCCATGTAGTGGTTTGCTCTTTGCTTGCGCCTAAAGATTCCATTTCTTTTATAAGAATAATTGAAAAATTTTTCCCTTCTACTGGTTTGGCATAATCAAATGAAAACATAAGTGGCGATTGGTTTGCTTCATAGTGACCATCTTCACTATCTAAGGAAACCGTGTAAACGAGGAATGGACCCCAGTTATAATCAGCCTTACCGACATTGATCCATTGTGCATTAACCAACACAGGAAACAAACAGAAAAGTGATAAGAAAAACGATTTAAGTTTCATAAACATTTCTTAATAATAATAGTTGTGGTGATTATATCAATAATTGAAATAAAAAAAAGGCGAACGATGTCGCCTTTTCCATTTAATTTTCAATTTCTTTATTTTAGGCTACCAACCATATCAGCAGGCACAACCCATTTATCAAAATCATCAGCTGAAACTAATCCTAAATTGATAGCTTCTTCACGCAATGTTGTACCATTTTTATGTGCAGTTTTAGCTATTTTAGCTGCATTTTCATAACCAATATGAGTATTTAATGCGGTAACCAACATTAATGAGCTGTCAAGCAAGTGTTTAATGCGAGGATGGTTAGGTTGAATACCACTTGCACAGTGTTCATCAAATGATACACAAACATCAGCAATTAATTGAGCTGATTGTAGGAAGTTTGCAGCCATAACAGGTTTAAATACGTTTAATTCAAAGTGACCTTGTGAGCCAGCGAATGAAATTGTCGTATCGTTACCTAACACTTGTGCTGCAACCATTGTCATTGCTTCACATTGAGTTGGATTAACTTTACCTGGCATAATTGATGAACCAGGTTCATTTTCAGGAATTAAAATTTCTCCGATACCTGAACGTGGACCAGAGGCTAATAAACGAATGTCATTTGCAATCTTGAATAATGACATGGCAACTTGTTTTAATGCACCGTGAGTTTCAACGATAGCATCATGAGTCGCCAATGCTTCAAATTTGTTTTCAGCAGTGATGAATGGTAAACCAGTAAATTTTGCAATGTATTCAGCAACTTTGACATCATAACCTTTAGGCGTATTTAAACCTGTACCAACTGCGGTACCACCTAATGCTAATTGACGTAAATGTGGCAATGTATTTTTAATTGCTTCTAAACCGAATTTTAATTGAGCTGCATAGCCACTGAATTCTTGACCTAATGTTAATGGGGTTGCATCCATTAAGTGAGTACGACCAATTTTAACAACATCTTTAAATTCTTCAGATTTAGCTGCTAATGTTTTTTGTAAGCGTTCGATAGCTGGAAGCGTGGCTTCAACGACTTTTTTATATGCAGCAATGTGCATTGCAGTTGGGTAAGTATCGTTTGAAGACTGTGATTTATTTACATCATCATTTGGATGAATAATAGATTTTTCGCCTAATTTACCACCATTAAGAACATGTGCACGATTTGCGATAACTTCATTTAGGTTCATATTAGATTGTGTACCTGAACCAGTTTGCCAAATAACTAATGGAAATTGATCATCTAATTTACGTGCTAAGATTTCATCACAAGCTTGAGCGATTAAATCCCGTTTTTCAGTAGGCAAAACACCTAAGTCAGTATTTGCAAATGCAGCCGCTTTTTTTAAATAACCGAAAGCTTCAATAATTTCATGTGGCATTGACGCTTCAGGGCCAATTTTAAAGTTGTTACGTGAACGCTCTGTTTGTGCTGCCCAGTATTTATCAGCAGGAACTTTCACTTCGCCCATAGTATCTTTTTCAATACGAAACGTTGTCATTATGATCACCTCTATAGTAATAAATAAAAAATTTGCATAAATATTAACACCTAAGAGTTAGTATTTAAAACAAGAAAAGTGAAGAAAACTCTTTTTTGTGATTTAGATCATATCCTTTGATATTTCTTGATTTATCCTAAGGTGATAGGCTAATTAAGCGATGATCTTATTCTTTTTACAAACCTCAAGCGGTTATTTATAATTTCAATTATGTTATTGGAAAGAAGGTGAGTTTAATGAATGATAAAATTATTTTTTCACAGTCAGAAAATCCGCAATCTAACTTTGATTTTAAACCTAAACAAGAGTTTGCTGAGTCAGAGATAACCGTTGATCCTGAAGCATTGAATAGTGAAACTTTAGAAGGGGAATTGCTCACCGAAAAGTTTGAAGAAACACTTAATCCTAAACCTCGTTGGTGGAAAAAGCTCTTAGCAGCGAGCATCATCTTATTTTTAGGTGCAACCGTTGCTCAATCTATTCAATGGTTAATTGATACTTGGCAAAACCACCAATGGATTTACTTTGTTTTTGCTTTAGTTAGCTTTCTTGTCGTGGTATTAGGATTATCGGCTTTAATTAAAGAATGGCGTCGCTTAGTTAATTTAAGACGACATATGGATTTGCAGCAACAAAGTGAATATTTAATAGAGAAAAGTGCGGTCAATTCTCAAGAAAATTTTCAGCTACAAGATAGTGAATCAGGTAAACAATTATGTTTAAAAATTGCCTCTGCAGTAAATATTGATGAGCAGGCGCCAACTTTTATTCAATGGGAAAAGCAAATTAATGATAGCTATTCAGCACAAGAAGTTGCCTATTTATTTAGTCAGGAAGTGTTAAAACCGATAGATAGTAAAGTCACTAAACTGATTACTGCAAGTGCAATTGAGGCTGGAACTATTGTTACCATTAGTCCACTAGCACTAGTAGATATGTTCTTTATTGCATGGCGTAATATTCGTTTAGTCAATAAGATTGCAAAAATTTATGGCATTCAGTTAGGCTATTTCAGCCGTTTACGATTAATGCGTTTAATTTTAGTGAACATTGCGTTTACTGGGGCTACAGAACTTATACAAGAAATAGGTATGGACTGGCTTTCTAGAGATATTGTTGCAAAACTTTCTGCTCGTGCGGCACAAGGTATTGGCGTAGGCTTGCTTACAGCCCGATTAGGTATTAAAACAATGGAGTTTTGTCGCCCACTGAAATTCCGAAAAAGTGAAAAACCTAAATTAAGCCATATTCATCGTGAATTGTTAGGCTCGTTAAAATCAAGTGTTTTTTCTTTATCAAAAATAAAAGATAAAGAAAATGTGTAAATAAAAGTTGCCATTAAACTTTTATTATTTACATTCACAAGGTATGATAGAAAATTATTATCCTGTTTCATTTATTAACTGTTAGAGAAAAATATGCCAGCAATCAATACATCATCACATTTTACGGTAAATCAATATGAATCTTTTACTGATGTGGTGGCAGTAAGCCTTAAAATGAGAAAATTATTAGAGAAGGCTCAAAAGTTTGCTTTGTTAGATGCACCCTTACTCATTGAAGGTGAAACAGGTACAGGTAAAGAGCTAATTGCTAAGGCATGTCATCATTTTAGTCTTCGAAATACGCAAAAGTTTATCGCAGTAAATTGTGCTGGTTTACCAAATAGTGACGCAGAAAGTGAAATGTTTGGACGAGTTGATCATGGGAAAACTTATACGGGCTTTTTCGAGTATGCTAATGGTGGTACGGTATTATTGGATAATATTGCTGAACTGCCTCTTAGTTTACAAGCGAAACTTTTGCGTTTCTTAAATGATGGAACCTTTCGTCGTGTTGGTGAAGAAGCAGAGCGTTATGCCAATGTAAGGGTTATTTGTACTTCACAAATTTCCTTGCAACACTATGTGGATAAAGGGAAAATACGTAGTGATTTATTTCATCGTCTTAATGTACTTACCTTACAGATTCCAGCTTTACGAGATCGAATAGAAGATATTCCACAATTAACCTCATGTTTCATTGATTTAATTAGTCGACAGTTAGAGATACAAAAGCCGACTTTTGACCAAGCATTTATTCAATATTTAAAAGCTTATCAATGGCCTGGTAATGTACGTGAACTTTATAATGCATTATATCGTGCTTGTTCATTAGTAGAAAATAATCAATTATCTATTGATGGTTTAAATTTAGCTGAATCAGAAACTACGCCTTTAACATTAGAACAATTTTATAACAAGAGCCTTGAAGAGATTATGAATAACTTTGAAGCAAGTGTTTTACGTAAGTTCTATGAACAGTATCCAAGTACTAGAAAATTAGCGACTCGCTTGGGCGTATCTCATACAGCAATTGCAAATAAGTTGAAACAATATGGAATAGGAAAATAAATTTTTAAAAAGACTACCGCAGTTTATCTTTTCTTTAATAACATCGCTGTTATTTGACGATTTAGAGCTTGCCTATATTCATTTCATCTAAAATTCCTTGAGGTGTAAATTGATTTAAATGGGCAAAAGTTTTCACTAATTTTAACCATTCCACCTTATCAACCTGAATTTCCAATAAAAACTCACCTTTATCAGAAATTTTTTCGTCCCGAATACAATTTAATTGATATAACTGATGACGAATTTTTCCTTCCTGTGGTTGTAAAGTTAAATTTAAATAAAGAATTTCATCAGTTAAACGTTGGCGGATAGCATTAATTAATAAATCAATTCCATCTCCCGTAAATGCAGAAAGATAAACGGCAACAGGGATTTGATTTTCATCATATACAATATGAGGAGTGACATTTTCTAAATTATCAATTTTATTATAAACCAATAGCGTTGGAACTTGATTGGCTTTAATTTCTTCTAAAACCTGATTAACTGCGGTGATATTTTCTAATTTTCTTGCATCTGCTGAATCAATCACATGTAAAAGTAAAGAGGCTTCAGTGGTTTCTTGCAAAGTAGATTTGAAAGCGGAGATAAGATCATGGGGTAAATCACGGATAAAACCTACAGTATCGGCTAAAATAGTGGTGCCAACATCTTGTATTTGTAATCGACGTAAAGTGGGATCCAGTGTTGCAAATAGTTGATCTGCTGCATAAACTCCAGCTTGCGTAATTTGATTAAATAAGGTGGATTTCCCAGCATTGGTGTAACCCACTAATGAAACGGTTGGAATATCTGCTTTTTGTCTGGTTTGACGGTTTTGATTGCGTTGTTTCTCAACTTTAGTTAAGCGACTTTGTAATTGAGCAATACGCACTTTAATAAGGCGACGATCAGTTTCTAACTGTGTTTCACCAGGCCCACGTAATCCTACCGCGCCTTTTTGTTGATCTAAGCCCGTTTTACGACGGATAAGTCTTGTCGCTAAGTGTTTTAATTGAGCTAATTCAACTTGTAATTTCCCTTCATGAGAACGTGCTCTTTGGGCAAAAATATCTAAAATTACTCCAGTCCTATCAACAACACGACAGTTACAAAGCATTTCTAAGTTTCTAGTTTGTGCAGGAGTTAAGATATGATTTACTAAAACAACATTAGCACCATAACTTTTTACTGCATCAGCAATTTCTTCTGCTTTTCCTAAACCTACAAAATATTTGGCTTGTGGCGTGGAACGAGCAGTTGTGATAGTTTTTAGAATATGGACATTTGCCGAAGAAGTAAGTTGTTGGAATTCTTCCAGATCTTCAAGGTTTTTATCTTGAGAGAAAAAAACATGCACAACAATAGCATTATCAGATTGAGCTGATAATTTTGTACCAGAAGAAAGTGCGGTCGAATTGACCGCACTTTGGTGAATATAAATTTCTTTATCCAATATTATTCGACTTGTGCTTCTGCTATTGGAGCATCGGCTTGTTGAGAATGTTGTTGAGGTGTACCGTTGTGGTGAGATACTGAACGGGCAGGAACAACAGTTGAAATTGCGTGTTTATAAACCATTTGGTTTACAGTATTTTTTAATAAAATTACGAATTGGTCGAATGATTCAATTTGGCCTTGTAATTTAATACCATTTACTAAATAAATCGAAACGGGAATGCGTTCACGTCGTAATGCGTTTAAATAAGGATCTTGTAAAGATTGTCCTTTTGCCATTTTATTTTCCTTCTTATATTTATAGTTAATAAAAATTTAGGTGCAGAAGCTATACGTCTCCCTTGTGTCAATATAGCAACTTTTATCGAGTTTGCATAGCTAAATCAAATGCTTGTTTTATAATTTCTTTATTTTCTGCATTTTTTAAACTGTCTAACCATTGAATTGGATATTTCCATCCCCTTAGCCAAGTGATTTGCCGTTTCGCTAATTGACGAGTTGCCGCAATCCCGCGAAAAATCATTTCTTCATAAGAATAATCACCACGTAAGTATTCCCACATTTGACGATAACCAACACAGCGAATTGAAGGGAGGTCAATATGTAAATCTCCACGACGATATAGCTTTTCCACTTCTTGTTGGAAACCTAATTCAAGCATTTTATGAAAACGTAATTCAATACGTTCATGCAATAAAGCACGTTCTTGAGGTGCAATCGCAAACTGTAAAATATTATAAGGAATTTCCTCCCCTTTTTGTTCAGTAAGCTCAGTCATGGATTTGCCGCTAATATAAAATACTTCTAAAGCCCGATTTATACGCTGGCTGTCATTCGGATTAATACGTTCTGCTGAAACAGGATCTATTTGGGATAATTCTTGATGTAATGCTGGCCAGCCTAATTTTTGTGCTTTTTTTTCAATTTCTAACCGCACTTTTTCATCTGCCTGAGGAAGTGGAGATAGTCCTTCAAGTAAGGCTTTGTAATACAACATTGTGCCTCCTACTAATAAAGGAATCTTGCCTTGTGCGGTAATTTTCTGCATCTCACGTAATGCATCAGAACGAAAATTAGCAGCAGAATAACTTTCTGCCGGATCAATAATATCAATTAAACGATGTGGCGCTAAAGCGAGTTCTTCTTCACTTGGCTTTGCCGTACCAATATCCATACCTTTATAAATTAATGCAGAATCTACACTAATGACTTCCACAGGTAATTCCTGACGTAGCTGAATGGCTAAATCTGTTTTCCCTGATGCGGTAGGGCCCATGAGAAATATTGCTGTTGGTTGAGATGTCATATGAATTTGTAATATTTTATTAAACTTATCCTGATTGATCAGAAAGTCAGTTATTAATATGCTTTTTAGTTATATATTTTAACGGATTTTTATCTTGATTTTTAACTATTTTTCTTATATTTGGAAGCATGTTTTTTATAAATATCAATTTTTTATTAAAAAATTAATTTAAATAACTTTTTGCATTTATTTTTAATATTTTTTCATCATAAGTTTAATATTGTAAATTATTGTAAATAAATAATATTTTGATTGATAAATAATAAATTAAGAATAATCTTAAGTAAAAATTAATTTTTATTTAATTATTTTTTAATATTTTTTTAAGTAAAATTTAATTTTTTTGTTTTATCTGTGAGGAGATACTTTTTCAGTAAGGAAAAACAAATGAATAAAATTTTTAAAATCAAACTGAATCCAATCAGTCAAACTTATCATGTATGTTCTGAATTAGCAAAACGTGCAGGTAAAGTAACGGGTCATATTGCTGGTATTATGACTGTAACGATTTTATCTGTTGGAGTGGCAGAATCTGCAACAGCGACAAATCCCCCGGGTGATGGATTAGGTATTGCTGTAGGAACTGGAAGTAGTGCACCTAAAGCTGAAAATGTCGCAGTTGGAACCAATGCAAAAATAGCTTATAGCAATGGTGCAAGTAATGCCACTGGTGATATTGCGGTGGGTAATGGCACGAATATTAATAACTATGCTAGCCAAGGCGGTAGTATTGCGGTAGGTAGCAATGCAAAAATTGAAAATATGGCTGGTGGTGCTGAAGCTTCCTTTGCCTTTGGGCAAACTACCTATAGTGGAAATTTCTTTTCTAGTTCACGTATTCCTGCGGATCCTACAAAAGCCATGGGCAGTATTGCTATTGGTCAAAATTCATTTGCCCGTACTGGTAGTACGATGATTGGTACTCATAATTATAAAGGTGCGTTAGGGGATACAGAAGTTGATAGTGCTTCAACTCGTACAAGCAATTTAAATGTATATGCTACGACTATCGGTAGCAATAGTCATAGTAATGGTGCTTTTACGACTACTACTGGTGTCTATAATATTATTTCAAGTAAATACAATGGTGGACGTATGGCAAACCCAGTTAAAAACTTGGGGGCTACCGTTTATGGTTCATTAAATAGTATTGAATCTATGACAGGAAATAACCATGCAGGTATTGCCAATAGTGTAACTGGTATCGCTAACCGTGTGGCTAACAGTAATGGTGCTTTGGTTTATGGTGCAGGGAATACCATTGAAAATTCTGTGACAACTTTATCTGGAGTACCAACAAGCAGTGGGGATTCTGCCAAAGCATTTCAAGATACTTTAATAAAAAACATTCAAAAAAATAAATCGGGTGGTTCTACCATGGCGTTTGGTGGTGGAAATACCGCAAACTATACATTACGTTCCTCAATGATTGGTGTTAATAATACATTAACAGGTACTTCTAGCAATCAAAGTCAAGAAAACTTGATAACAGGTTTCCAAAATACTGCAACTAATGTTGATAATACAACTATTATCGGAACTAGCAATACCGTAACCGACAGCAGTAAAAATATTGTTATTGGCGATAACCATAAAGTTACGGGTAAATCTAATAATGTCATTATTGGATCCGCAGATGCAGAACAAGAAACAACAGTAGATGAAGTTGTTTCAATTGGACATAATGCACTTGCGAATATTAAAAATTCAGTGGCTTTAGGCGCAAAATCAACAACATTATCAGCTTCTAATACAACGAAAGGTGCTGATGCTTATCAATCCCAGGAATTTACCATTAATGGAGTTAAGAAAACCGTTAATTTTGCAGGTGGTAATGCTTCTGGCGTAGTATCTGTAGGGAATGTAGGTTCTGAACGTCGTATTCAAAATGTGGCAGCTGGTTTAATTTCTAATACAAGTACTGATGCAATTAATGGTAGCCAATTATATGCGGCGATGTCCCAATTATATCCAGCTTTATCTATTTATAGTAAAGGTACGGCAACAGTCAATGGTGTAACCGTTAATACTTATACGGCAGGTACACAACTCCCAACTGCAAAATATGATTTAAGTAAGCTTAGTTTTGATTTTGGTAATGGGTTATATGCAGCTGAAAAAGATAATGGTGATGGAACTAAGACTGTATTTGTTGGTTTAGATAAAGAAACACTTAAGAATGATCCTAACTTTAAGGGGCCTAAAGGAGATAAAGGTGACCAAGGTCTTCCTGGC
>NZ_AJSX01000040.1 GCF_000262245.1 Pasteurella bettyae CCUG 2042 | reverse complement strand
ATAGAGATAGAGATAGAGATAGAGATAGAGATAGAGATAGAGATAGAGATAGAGATAGAGATAGAGATAGAGATAGAGAAAGATATAGAGATAGATAAAGAGATAGATAAAGAGAGAGAGGGAGAGATAGATAAAAAGTCCACTCCTATTTTTTATGGAGAATATCAAAATGTTCGATTAACTGAAGAAGAATATCATAAGTTAAAGGATAAGCTGCAAAGTCATACAGATACAATGATTGAAAAGCTATCAAGATATATCAAAAGCTCTGGGAAATACTATAAAGACCATTATCTGTATTGACGTAGATACTCGTGTATAGAGGTATACTTTTATTTTTTCTTTTGACATAGCATTAACCTCAATATAACTTTTCTATATCATATATAAACTTTGATTTTTGAATTTAAGTTTGGACTATAATTTCAAGTATATTATAACACTTTTATTAGTCCGTCTCAATTTGTGTTTTTGCCATGTCAAAACTATTTTTCTTCTCTTGATTTTTTGCTGGCGTTGGATCGGGCAGATTATCTAAATCTAAAGCACCAGCATATTTTGTAATCAGATTCGCTATTAAATCAGCCAATCCATTCCAGTCATTGTCCAATATATACCTCCTCTCTCTAAAGTTTTATATCTAATAATTATTTGTTTAATTAAGTTTTACGACATTGACAAGTGCTTTGGATTAGCAACATAGGAATCTCACCTCCGCCTCTATTCCGGATGAGCCGGCTTCAACCTTAGAAGTATCATTATCCTCATTTTCTTCATAGCGGATAGGGTATCCCTCCCTATATTCAAACTCTTACTTATCGCTCACTTTCTTTTTGCTTAGCAGTACTTGTTTTACCGAATTATTCAGCAGAAAGATCTTGGCGGCTAGGTTATTACGCTCCAAAAATAATTAACGTCCTGTCTTGGTCTATTCAATTGTTAAGGTTCAAAATTTATCGAGAGTTATTAATTTTTTTAAAATTTGATCATCAGAAAATATTTATCTTGATGTAACAGAATTCTATAAATTACCCTCTTATACTTAACAGTGAAAAGAAGTCTTTCTTGGTAACCAATTTTGAAATAGAATTTGATTATGTAAAAAGGTCCAATTCCCACTGCATGAGTAGCAGTGAAAATTAGACCCTCTTGGTAACTGTCATCTAAAAGTCTTCTAGCATTTCTTTAATTATATAATCGCCTTTTAAGTGTCATATTTATATTTTTATTATCTCTGGTATACTTTGATACCTTTTTAGACTTAAAGTCTTTAATAATGGCTTTCCACCTCTTTTTATCTATAAAGATTCTCCTACATCATAGTTCATTTTTTTATTTAAACTTTTCTGTGTTAGTTTTTCTTTATCTTCTTCATACCAATTAAGGATTGTTACATAGAGGGGTATTCGTTAGAGGCACAAAAATCACGAATGAAAGCTTTTGCTATTTACAACGATTATGAAATTGTTGGAGAGTATGAAGATGCCGGAAAGTCTGGAAAGTCTATTGAAGGTAGAATACAGTTCAATCAAATGATGGAAGATATAAAATCTGGAAAAGATGGAGTGTCTTTTGTTCTTGTGTTTAAGTTATCAAGATTTGCAAGAAATGCCGCTGATGTTCTTTCTACACTTCAGATAATGCAGGATTATGGAGTTAATCTTATCTGCGTTGAAGATGGCATTGATTCATCTAAAGATGCTGGGAAACTAATGATTTCTGTTTTATCAGCTGTGGCTGAAATAGAAAGAGAAAACATACGTATTCAAACAATGGAAGGTCGCATTCAAAAAGCAAGGGAAGGAAAATGGAATGGTGGCTTTGCTCCGTATGGATATAAACTTGAAGATGGCAAGCTGTTTATAAATGAGGAAGAGGCAGTTGCCATAAGGACGATTTTCGATCAGTATGTAAATACTACGATAGGAGCCAATGGGCTATCTAAATACTTAGAGAATCATGGAATTAGAAAAATCCCAAGACAGAATGGTAAGAATCCTTTGTTCGATGCAGGTCTTATAAGAAAGATATTAAAGAATCCTGTATATAATGGGAAAATAGCATTTGGAAGAAGAACTTTAGAAAAAGTTCATGGTACAAGAAATGAATATAAGCAGGTTGAACAAGATGAATATCTAATATCTGAAGGGATACATGAAGCTATAGTTTCCAATGAAGTTTGGCAAGCTGCTCAGGTTAAGCTAAAATCTCAAGCAAAGAAATATGAGCATGTGAATAAAGGAAAAGATACACGCACACACTTGCTTTCTGGAATTGTAAAATGCCCTATATGTGGAGTGGGAATGTTTGGAAACAAGTGTACCAAGAAAAAGAAAGATGGCACAAAATATAAAGATTTTTATTACTATGGTTGTAAACATAGGCAGATGATAAGAGGTCATAAGTGTACATTCAGTAAGCAAATTAGAGAAGAATTGTTAGATGATGCTGTTGCAGAGGTAATTGTCAGGATTGTAAGTAATCCGAAATTTGCTTCTATGATGCAAGAAAAAATCAACATGAAGGTGGACACCTCTGAAATAGAAAAAGAAATAGATAATTACCAAAAGGAATTGAGGAAGAGTCATTCTACAAAGTTTAAGCTAATTGAGGAAATAGATAATTTAGATGTTGAAGATAAGCATTATAAGAAAAGGAAACAGGATTTAGATGATAGACTATATCGTATGTATGACAAAATAGATGAATTAGAATCATCACTAATTGATGCGAAAGCAAAGAAACAGACTATTGAAGCTGAAAAACTTACAGGAGATAACATATATAAGGTTCTGATCTATTTTGATAAACTCTATAAAGTCATGAATGATGTAGAGCGTAGACAGTTAATTACAGCTTTGATTTCTGAAATTCAAGTTTATGAAGAAAAACAGCCTAACGGACAATGGTTAAAATCAATTACTTTCAAGCTCCCAATTATAGACGATGACTTGAATATAAGTTTGGACAATGATAAACAAGTTGAAGTACTCACCTTATTAACTAGAAAATATTAGGATATTTATGAAAATTACTGTTTATTGTGGAGCAAACAATAGCACCAACCCAAAACATCAAGAAACCACTATTCAATTAGGTAAATGGATTGCTGAAAACCAACATACACTTGTCTATGGTGGAGCAAAAAAAGGTTTAATGGGAGTTATCGCAGATACCGTATTACAGCATGGTGGTCAGGTAATTGGCGTAATTCCTAGCTTTTTGAAAACAAAAGAAAAAGCTCATACTGGTCTCACAGAAATGCTAACAGTAGAAAATATGCCAGCACGTAAAATGAAAATGTTTGAGTTAGGAGAGGTTTATATTGCCTTGCCTGGTGGTTTAGGGACATTAGAAGAAATTAGTGAAATGGTTTCTTGGGCTCGCATTGGGCAAAATCCAAATCCTTGTATCTTTTACAATGCCGACAATTATTATACACCACTTAAACATTTCTTTGATGATATGGTAAACACAGGATTTTTATCCCAAGCGGATAGAGATTTGGTTCTATTTTCTGCGGACTTAACGGAAATTCAAGACTTTATTGAGCATTATCAAGCACCTGAATTTCACCCTGAATAATTATTTAAGGAACAATAGAGCCATAATCAAACTTACTTTGAAATAAAAAGTGCGGTGAAAATTTTTAAAATTTCAACCGCACTTTTACTACTATTCTACATGCTCAGTTAAGAAACCACCACTTTGGTGCTGCCACAATTTGGCATATAACCCATTCTTTTCTAGTAATTCTGCATGAGTACCTTGTTCAATAATTTGACCTTTATCTAATACAATGAGACGATCCATCGCAGCAATTGTTGATAAACGATGTGCAATGGCAATAACGGTTTTATTTTCCATCATCTTATCAAGGCTCTCTTGGATTGCTGCTTCAACTTCTGAATCTAAGGCACTTGTTGCTTCATCTAATAATAAAATTGGCGCATCTTTTAACATTACACGAGCAATAGCAATACGTTGACGTTGACCACCAGATAATTTCACACCTCGTTCACCCACATGTGCGTCATAACCATGGCGACCTTGAGCATCACTTAAGTAAGGAATAAAATCTGCTGCTTCGGCACGTTTTGCGGCATTAATCATTTCTGCCTCTGTAGCCTCAGGACGACCATAAATAATATTATCACGCACTGAACGATGTAATAATGAAGTATCTTGTGTAACTAAGCCAATCTGACGGCGTAAACTTTCTTGTTGAACATCTAATACGTTTTGTCCATCTATAGTAATCACACCATTTTGTGGTTCATAGAAACGTAATAATAAGTTAACAATAGTTGATTTACCTGCTCCTGAACGACCAATTAACCCCACTTTTTCACCAGGCTTAATCACTAAATTAAAGTTATTCAGTAATGGCTTTGAGGCATCATAATAGAAATTAATATTATCAAAACGAATTTCACCTTTAGTTACCTTTAATGCAGGTGCATTAGGTTTGTCCACGATAGTACGAGGTTTTGATAAAGTTGTCATACCATCATTTACCGTACCAATATTTTCAAATAAACGTGCAGACTCCCACATAATCCAACGAGATAATCCATTCACCCGTAATGCCATGGCTACCGCAGTAGCAATCGCACCAACCCCGACAGCCCCCTGTTGCCATAACACCACACCCAAAATGGCGGTTGTTAATGTTAAAAATACATTAGCTGCATAAGTTAAAGTATCTAGTGAGGTCGCTAAACGCATTTGCGCATGAACTGTTAGCATAAATTCTTCCATTGAACTTTTTGCATAAGCAGCCTCACGTGCGCCATGAGAAAATAATTTAACCGTTGTGATATTCGAATAGGCATCAGTAATGCGTCCCGTCATTAATGAACGAGCATCTGCCTGACGTTCTGCAGTTTTTGATAGTTTAGGAATGAGTACACGTAAGATAGTGATAAAAATAATAATCCATAGAATAAAAGGCACCAGGAACCAGCTATCTAAGGCAACCAATACCACACCAGAACTAATAAAATAGACCAGCACATAAACCATCATATCAGCGAGTGTGAGCACTGTATCACGTACCGCTAAAGCGGTTTGCATGACTTTGGCAGAAACTCGGCCAGCGAATTCATCTTGATAGAAACTGAGACTTTGCCCAAGCATTAAACGGTGAAAATTCCAGCGTAAACGCATAGGAAACACACCTTGCAAGGTTTGCAAACGAACAGCCGAAGCGAGAAATGACCAAAGGACGCTAAAAACGAGTAAGCCTCCCATAGCCGATAATAATGTTCCTTTCTCTTGCCATAAGGTGAGTGGATTATAATGACCAAGCCAGTCAACTAATACTCCCATAAATTGGAATAATAGTGCCTCCATTACCCCTGTTCCTACCGTTAATACTGCGAGTAGCAGGATCCATTTTTTCATCCCCTCTAAACTTGACCAAATAAATTTAAATAGCCCTTTTGCTGGGGTTTCTGGTGTTTCTTGTGGATAGGCATCTAGTCTATTTTCAAACCACGAAAAGATTTTATTGAACATTATTTTCTCATTTCCTAACTTACACAAAGGCTGTGCATTATACGCTTTTTTTCTTATTGGATAAATAAACTCCAAGCAAACTTATCTTCATTTTAGAGCAATAAACTTATTGTGCATTAAGTGTTCGATAAGTCAGAAAATAGTAACAAATAACCGCTCCTGTTACACATCCACCCATGGTAAATAACATTGGTGCTGCGGTATCCATTTTCATCAAGGCAACTAAAGAACCAATTAATGCCCCTAACCCAAAACGTACACTGCCCGCTACAGAATTAGCCGTACCCGCCATTGTTGGGAATTTTTCCAAAATAGAAGCCATAGCATTGGATGAAATCAAGGAATTTTGTCCAACAAAAACCGCCACGCCAATTGCCATTGGCCAAAAGCCAAGATCAAATATCGCAACCAAAATCAGCCACCATCCTGCAATAAATTGTATAATTAACCCGAATTGCATCATACGTTCCGCACCTACGCGGTGAACAATTCTTCCATTAATAAAAGACCCTAAAGTCATAATGCCAATATTGATCATGAAAAAATAACCAAATTGATCTACAGGAACACCATAAAGTCCAATATATACAATTGAGCCTGCGGTCAAGAAAGAAAAAAGCCCTCCAAAACCAAGCCCCGATGAAAACATATAGCCTAACACTTCTTTATGTTTCCATAGTGTAACAAAATTACGCATTACCACATTTAGCCGTAAAGGAATACGATTTTCTTTTTTGTGTGTTTCAGGAATAATAAAAAACACCAGTAATGCACTAATTATTCCCATAAATCCAATCACATAAAAAATACTATGCCAGTGAAAATAAGAAACAATATACCCACCAATAATAGGAGCAACGAGTGGAGCAATCATCACCACTAAAATGATCATAGACATCATTCTCGACAATTCTTCTTTGTCAAATAAATCTCTTAATAATGCACCCACCAAAACAACAGGGGCAGAACCAAAGAAGCCTTGTAAAAAACGTAAGGTTGTAAAATGCGTAATAGATTGAACACCCGTTAACATAAATGCAGCAATTGCACCGACCATAACGCCTAAGAGAATAATAGGCTTACGCCCATAACTATCGCCTACAGGTCCCCAAAATAGTTGCCCAATAGCCATTCCTAAAGTAAAAAAGGTGAGTGTATACTGAACCTGTTCAGGATCGACACTAAGATCCTTAGCAATATTCAAAAAAGAAGGTAAATACATATCTACACCAAGAGGAGGTAGCATTGATAGTATCCCGAGGGTCATAACAAATACCCAATTAGCACGAATAATATTAGATTGTTGCAAAATATGTCCTATTTATTAAAACTAGTAATCTCGTCTGTTGTAAGAACACGACATTCACCTTCAGCTAAATTTTGATCTAACTCAATCTCGCCAATTTTCCAACGATGTAAGCCAATCACTTTATTTCCCAACGCTGCAAACATTCGTTTAACTTGGTGATAACGTCCCTCACTAATCGTCAAATTCACATGATAGTCATCAATAATCTCTAATTTCGCTGGTTTGGTCGGCTCTAACTCACCACGTAACATAATTCCTTGTTCACAAGCTTCCCGATAATTATTTTCTACGGGATCTGCCAGTGTGACAAAATAAGTTTTCTCACAATGATGTTTAGGTGAGGTAATTCGATGTGACCATTGACCATCATCAGTTAATAAAATTAACCCTGTTGTATCTACATCTAAACGCCCAGCACTATGTAATTTATTTGCTATAGAATAATCAAAAAATTGATAGATAGTGGGATATTCCCCATCCTCATTTGCACACACATAACCCTGTGGCTTATTAAACATTAAATAAATACCACTTTCTATCCACTCTAATAGCTGATCATCAAAATAAATTTGGTCTTCAGAACTCACTTGAATCGCACCACTTTTGACTTTCTCACCATTGACCTTAACTCGATGCTGGCGAAGTACTTTTGTCGACTGTGAACGGGTCAACCCTGTGGTTTCGGCAAGGAATTTATCTAATCTCATAAAACTCTCAACTTATTTTCTTTAACAAATACATATTCAAATCAATGAATCATTTTATTATTCTAGCCTGTTATCAAAAATTGCACAAAATAAAGTGCGGTTAGATTCTAATTAATTTTGTAAAAAATATGTAAAAACTTGGACTTTATCACAGTTTTTAATTTAATTATGTGTATAATCGAAAGATCAATACTTAATCCGAGTATCTTAGTAAACTATTTTATGCATTTCTATAAAAGAGGATAGCTATGGACAAACAACTACGACAAACCGCTCTAGATTTTCACCAATTTCCTGTACCTGGTAAAATTGAAGTCACTCCAACAAAATCATTAGCAACACAACGAGATCTCGCATTGGCTTATTCACCTGGTGTAGCAGAACCTTGTTTAGCTATTAAAGATGAGCCGATGGATGCTTATAAATATACAGCTAAAGGAAATCTTGTCGCCGTTATCTCAAATGGTACAGCTGTATTAGGATTAGGTAATATTGGTGCACTTGCAGGTAAACCTGTCATGGAGGGAAAAGGTGTTCTTTTCAAAAAATTTGCAGGTGTAGACGTATTTGATATTGAAATTAATGAAAAAGATCCAGAAAAATTAGTTGAAATTATCGCTGCATTAGAGCCTACCTTTGGTGGTATCAACCTTGAAGATATTAAAGCACCAGAATGTTTTTATATTGAACAAAAATTACGTGAACGCTGTAATATTCCTGTATTCCATGATGATCAACATGGTACTGCTATTATCAGCTCAGCTGCAGTATTAAACGGTTTACGTATTGTTAATAAAAAAATTGAAGATGTTCGTTTAGTTGCTTCTGGTGCAGGAGCAGCAGCAATTGCCTGTTTAAATTTATTAGTTTCTCTTGGTATGAAAAAGGAAAACATCACGGTATGCGACTCAAAAGGAGTTATTTACCTCAATCGTGATGACAAAATGGATGAAACGAAAAAACGCTATGCAATTAAAGATAATGGCTGGAGAAATCTAGCTGATGCTGTAAAAGATGCCGACATTTTCTTAGGCTGTTCAGCAGCAGGTGCATTAACTCAGGATATGGTAAAAACCATGGGACCAAACCCATTAATTCTTGCACTAGCAAATCCTAATCCTGAAATTACCCCAATAGAAGCAAAAGCCGTTCGCCCAGATGCTATTGTTTGTACAGGCCGTTCAGATTTCCCAAATCAAGTTAATAATGTGCTTTGTTTCCCATTTATTTTCCGTGGTGCATTAGATGTCGGTGCGACGACAATTAATGAAGAAATGAAAATGGCTACCGTACGAGCTATTGCGGATTTGGCATTAGCAGAACAAAGCGAAGTTGTCACATCAGCTTATGGCGATAGCTCAGAAATAACCTTTGGTCCTGAATATATTATTCCTAAACCTTTTGACCCTCGTTTAATTGTACGTATTGCACCAGCAGTTGCAAAAGCGGCAATGGACAGTGGCGTAGCAACTCGTCCAATCACTGACTTTGATGCTTATATCGAAAAATTGACACAATTTGTTTATAAAACCAATTTATTTATGAAACCTGTTTTCGATCAAGCGAAAAAAGATAAAAAACGAGTTTTATTAACTGATGGTGAAGAGACTCGCATATTACATGCGGTACAAGAAATTACTACATTAGGTATTGCAAGCCCTGTATTACTCGGTCGCAAAGATGTGATTGAAACTAATATCAAAAAACTAGGTTTAAAAATTGCAGTAGGTAAAGATTTCGAAGTATTAAATACAAATGATGAAGAAATCTACAAAAAATGCTGGAGCTTATATCATAACAACCTTAAACGTAATGGTGTCACTGAAGCAATGGCAAAACGCCGTATGTTAACTAACAGTACAGCTATCGGTTCAGCATTATTAGAATTAGGCTATGCGGATGCGATGTTGTGTGGTTTAGTCGGTACTTACAGCTCTAACCTATCATTATTAAAAGAAGTCATTGGTATAAAAGCAAACGTAGCCACCCCTGCAACCGTTAATGGTGTAGTATTACGTAGTGGTAACTTATTTATTACAGATACGTTCGTTAATGAAAATCCAAATGCGGAAGAATTAGCTGAAATTACCTTGATGGCAGCAGATGAAGTACGTGCATTTGGTATTGAGCCTCAAGTAGCGTTAATTTCTCATTCAAACTATGGTTCTGCTAATAATGAAAGTGCGGTTAAAATGCGTAAAGTTTTAGAACTGGTAAAAGCTAAAGCACCTAACTTAATTATTGATGGCGAAATGCACGCTGATCTAGCATTAAATGCCGAACTCCGAGATTCATTTATGCCTGACAGTCCAATCAAAGGTTCTGCAAACTTACTGGTTATGCCAAATATGGAATCCGCTCGCATTAGCTTAAACCTATTACAAGGCACTGCAACTCCAATCACCATTGGACCAATCTTAATGGGCTTTAATAAACCAGCTCATATTTTGACCTCTAAGAGCTCTGTACGTCGTATCATTAATATGGTGGCTATTGCTGCAGTTAAAGCACAAAACGTAAAATAATTAATACCTAATCGTCTAAATAGCTTATGTTGACCCAATATTCACATAAGCTATTTTTTTGTTAAAAATTTGTATTTTTAATGATCTTAATCAAATTTATTGTTAAAATGATTTCGATTTATTCACTTACTTTATAAAAAAGGAGCTTGTTATGCCTTATACTCTACCAGAATTAGGTTATACATATGATGCATTAGAACCCCATTTTGATGCATTAACTATGGAAATCCATCATAGCAAACATCACCAAACTTACGTAAATAACGCAAATGCTGCATTAGAAAATGCCCCAGAATTAGCTGAATTTGCCACAGGTTGTCCTGGCAATGTTTTAAAGAACTTAGATAAAGTTGCACCACAAAATTTAACCGCTGTACGTAATAACGTTGGTGGCCATGCGAATCACACATTATTTTGGAAAGGTTTGAAAAAAGGCACAACATTAAAAGGTGCATTGAAAGAAGCTATCATTCGTGACTTTGGTTCAGTTGAAGCCTTTCAAACGACATTTGAAAAAGCAGCTGCAACACGTTTTGGTTCAGGCTGGGCATGGTTAGTCGTTCAAAATGATGGCAAATTAGCCGTTGTTTCAACAGCTAACCAAGATTCACCATTAATGGGCAAAGCAATTGCTGGTTGTGAAGGATTCCCTCTAATTGCTTTAGACGTTTGGGAACATGCTTATTACTTAAAATTCCAAAACCGTCGTCCAGACTACATTAAAGAATTCTGGAGTGTTGTAAACTGGGATTTCGCAGCAGAACGCTTTGAGAAAAAATTAGCAGAAATAAAATAATTGATTATTTCATAAAAAAGTACCTTATAAATTAATTTGCACCTTAAAATTTGAAGAGCAATTCAAAAATTGAGGTGCAAATTTTTTTTACTCACGTTTTCCAATATCCTGAGCACACACATAGGCAGAGCTCCAAGCCCATTGAAAATTATACCCCCCAAGCCATCCAGCCACATCTAGCACTTCCCCGATAAAGTACAAACCAGCCATAGTATTACTTTCCATGGTTTTTGAAGACACGTGTTTAGTATCCACACCACCCATAGTAATTTCTGCGGTACGATAACCTTCAGTACCATTAGGCTGGAATTGCCAATGGTGAATCAGATTTTCGATTTTTTGTAACCGCACTTTAGTTAAATTTCCCAACACTTCATCTTGAAAAAAGTTTTGTTCAAGCCATAGTTCTACCAGTTTTTTTGGTAATAATCGTGTTAACACGGTTTTAAGCTGTAATTTAGGTGAATCTATTCGTAACTGTTGAATTACTTCCGTAATGTTTTGATGAGGTGATAAATCAATTTCTATAGGCTCATTCGGTTGCCAATAATTAGAAATTTGTAGAATGGCGGGCCCTGAAATACCACGATGAGTAAACAACATATTGTTCGTAAAAGATTGTCCAGAGCGCGCAGTTACCTTGATAGGTAATGCAATTCCAGAAAGTGCGGTATAAATTTTATCAATTTCTAAATAAGTAAAGGGAACTAAGCTCGCTCTCGGCGCAATAACATTCATATCAAACTGTTCTGCAAGCTGATAACCCAACGCGGAAGCACCTAAGCCTGGCATTGATAATCCACCCGTTGCCACCACTAATGAATGGCAATGCCAAGTTTGAGCGTTAGAAATTATTTTAAAACGTACCGCACTTTTCTCAACTGAATAAAAGGACACTACCGAATCTATATGCTGACGTAATTGAATATTCACATGATATTTATCACATTCTGCTTGTAACATATTGACAATCTGCTCAGCACCTTCATCACAAAATAGCTGCCCCTGTTCCTTTTTATGATAGGCAATGCCATATTCTGCTACCATGGCAATAAAATCCCATTGGGTAAAACGAGCCAAGGCAGATTTAACAAAATGTGGATTATGAGAAAGATAATGTTGAGCACTCACTTCCAAATTAGTGAAATTACAAAAACCACCACCAGACATCAGAATCTTACGGGCAATTTTTTTACCATTATCTAAAATGGTCACAGACTTACCTTGTTTAGCAATTTGACTTGCACAAAACAGCCCTGCTGCTCCGGCACCAATCACAACGACATCAGCATAATTTGCCATTATTCATTTACTCCTGAACGTTGCGTTTTGCTATTCTCTAACATTCTTGCCATATTCATATTCTTAATAATTTCTCGACGATCTACTGAACTTTGCTCAGTATCTAACAAACGCTGCCAATAATCTAAAGCGGTTTTAAAATCATTTTTTATAAAAGCATCTGAAGCTAACAAAGAGAGGCTTGAGGCTTCTTTAGGATCTTCTGTTAGTGCGAGGTTTATAATCTCTTGCACTTGTGGAGTAATCTTTTGACCTGCTTGATAATATAAAGTAGTTGCCGCCAGCCCTAAAATATAAGGTTTACTCCCCTCAATTTTCTCAGCATTACTATAAGCAACAATGGCATGCTGATAATCATTACTAAGCATATAGGCTTGTCCTAATTCCACCCAATCTTGAACATTATTTGGATCTTTACGTAAACGATTTTGAATAGAAATCACATAATCCATATTTTTATCTTCCGCACTAACTGTTGCTAACTGTGTTTGTTTTTCTGCAAAAGCTTTTTGTCCATCTTGGGCGGCATCAAATCTATTAAGTGAAAAATAATAAGTCAGTGGAATGATAACTAAAATAGCCCATAGCCCAATAGACAATTTTTTTGAAAATCCTACCGTACTTTTGATGGTAAGTGCAGACTCACTTTGTTGTTCATCCAGTAATAAGCGTTCAGCAAATTCTTTAGCTAATGCAGAATCAGGCTTTGTACCGAGCTGTTGCTGATAAAGAACAATATTTTGTTGCTGACGATAATTTTTCTGCCATTGCACTTTTTTAGTAAAGTGGATACATAAGATTAAACTAATAAGAGCAAAACAAATAAGTCCAATAATAAAACCTGTCATTCTCTCTCTTTTCCTTTTGCTAATAAGTCATTTAATGCTTGCTGTTGTTCTGCATTAAGTGCGGTAGGAATTTCACGAATTTTGGCTCTTCTTGCTACATAACGCCAACCTAATAGTAAAGCGAGTAAGATTAGACCAACAGGAATCAGCCAAAGTAGTGCGGTATTTAATTCAAAAGGTGGTTGATAAAGTACAAAATTACCAAATCTTGAGGTCATCACATCTATAATTTGTTGATTTGATTTACCCTCATCTACCATTTTATAAACCTCAATACGTAAGTCATAAGCAATCGGCGAGTTGGATTCTACCAAATTCTGATTCTGGCATTGTGGGCAGCGTAAAGACTTCGCTAAAGTGACTGCACGGGTACGATCTTCAACATTTTTAAAGTCATAGGTATCTACCATTTCTGCACGAACACAAAAGGCAAATAAAACTAATCCTAATAATAGTAATTTTTTCATATTATTGTATCAATTTATTAAATTCAGGCTGAATTTCTTGTTCCCAAATTTTTTTATTAAAAGCACCAGAATAACGATAACGAATGACACCATTTTCATCTACGAGATAAGTTTCAGGCGCACCATCAACGCCCAACTTCATGGCTAATTCACCACGACTATCATCAATATTCATAATAAAAGGATTGCCTTTTCTAGTGAGCATTTCTAAGGCACCTTGTTTTTGATCACGATAATTAATGCCTACAATCGGAATATGTTGTGCAGATAATTCCATTAAAAATGGGTGTTCTTGCATGCAGTAATAGCACCAACTTCCCCATACATTCAAAAGAAAAGGCTGTTTAGGTAAGCTTTTATTGTTAATAATATGATTAATGTCGAGTAAATCCGCTTGAAAAAATTCTGGGACTGGCTTTCCAATTAATGCAGAGGCAATTTTTTTAGGATCTTGTTTTAGCCCCATACTTAGAAATATGCATATCCCTAATAATAAAATTAATGGTAAAAATAAAATTGCTTTCTTTTTCATATTATTTCCTTAGGCTTTTTATAACGTACCCCAATTGTGCCTAATAATGCACCTAATGCAATGAGAACTCCACCAAGCCATAACCAACGAATAAAAGGTTTATAATGTAAACGGAAACTAAACTCGCCAGGGCCTAATTTATCGCCCATGACAATATAAATATCCCCTAAAATTCCCCATTGAATTCCCACTTCAGACATATTCATAGTTCTTACTTCATAATAACGACGTTCAGGGAATAATTCTGTCACTTTATGACCATCTTGATAAATCTCAAAATGTGCTTGTTCTGAAGTAAAGTTTGGTCCTAATTCATTACTAAATCCTAAATAACGGAATTCATACCCATTTAACACTTTACTTTGATTTGGTGCCAAACGTACACCAATTTCACTGCCGAAATAACTCGACATCACCGCACCAATAACTGCCAATGCCACGCCACAATGGGCTAATACCATAGCTAATTGCTGCACTGAAATTTTCAGCCAATTAGTCCATAATGTTGCCATCAGTAACCAAATAGCTAAACTTAGAATAATAAAAGCAAATATATGGAATTTTAAACTTTCATCTTGTTGTATGGTGAAATAAATCACTACAAAAGTACAACTTAATGCGGGAATGATTAATGCTAATTTTTTGATTAATAAAGCAGAATTGGCTTTTTGCCATTTAGTGACTAACACCAATACCATCGCCAAAAGAATAATGACTAACAAAGGAACAAAAATGCTATTAAAGTAAGGGGCACCGACAGAAATAGAACCCCACCCCATCGCAGAAAATACCATTGGATAAAATGTTCCTAAGAATACGCTCACTGTTGCAATAGTAAAAATCATATTGGCTAACAACAATAAGCTTTCCTTAGAAAAAATTGAAAATCTTACCGCACTTTGTTTGAGATCTACTTTTAACGCAAAAATCGTTAATGCTACCGCCATTAAAATGAAGAATAACAGCAATAATACCGTTCCTCGTTCACCATCTACTGCAAAAGCATGCACGGATGTCAAAACACCAGAACGAACAACAAAGGTACCAAGTAAGCTAAATGAAAATGCAAAAAGTGAAAACAGAATTGTCCAATAATTGAAAATACCCCGTTGTTCGGTAACCACTAAACTATGTAATAAAGAAAGTCCTAATAGCCAAGGCATTAAAGAAGCATTTTCTATAGGATCCCAAAACCACCAGCCTCCCCAACCGAGTTCATAATAAGCCCACCAAGCACCTAACATAATACCCAAAGTGAGAAATAGCCAAGAAACTAATACCCATGGTCTTGTCCAACGTGCAATAGCCGCATCTAAATATCCACTTAACATTGCAGAAACTGTCATCGCAAAGTTAACCGCAAAGCCCACATAACCAAGATATAATAAAGGTGGATGAATAATCAAACCAATATCTTGTAGCATAGGGTTGAGATCGCGACCTTCGGGAGGTAATGGAAATTGACGAATAAAGGGATTTGAGAAAAATAAAATAAAAATGCCAATTCCTAAACAAATAAACCCGAGAATAGATAAGGCTCGAGCAGAAAATATAGGATCAATTTTACGACTGAAGAAAGCAAATAGTGCGGTCCATAAAGCTAAACAAAATAGCCAAAATAACATTGAACCCTCATGTCCTCCCCAAGTCGCTGCTAATTTAAAAAATAAAGGGAGTTGGGAATTAGAATGAGCACTCACATACTCTAATGAGAAATCATCTACGCCAAAAGAATAGGCTAATAAACCCATTGATAGACTACTAAAAATCCCTAACAGATAGCTAAAATTCCAAGCATAGCTAATCACATGAGATTTACCTTTAACAATACCCCATAAAGGCACAAAGGCTAATAAGAAAGAAACAAGCACTGCTATCAACAATGCAATAAAGCCAAGCTCTGGAATCATCATAATCTAATTAAATAAATGTGAATAAAAATAAAAGGCGTATAAAAATACGCCCTTATTTTACAAAAAGTTAACTTACATTGCGATGGTTAGTTGTCCTGCGTATAAAATAAAGTAACGCAAGCAAAGAACACCAATTAAGTCAAAAATAGAAACTAAAATGATGAATTTCGCATTGTACTTCCACTTATCACTGGCAAATAAATTTGCAATCAGAGGAATCATAATACCAATCAGCATAATGCCGATCCAGAATACCGCCCCCCAGAAACCAGATAACGCATTGTGTAAGGCAACAACCTTTTGTCCACCACCAAAATGTAGACCAACAAAGAAGCACACAATTAATCCTAATTCAGTCACCATAATTGGTACTTCAAATTTATGCATAAAGTGAACTTCATGGCTATCGCCTTTTAGCTTACCTGCCAATAAGATGCATAAGAAAGTGGCAGCAATACCTGAAGAAGTCCCTGATGCTAAGAATAACGCAGGTAAAACTGGGTTATTTAACATTGGGTAACTAATCAATGCTGATAATAAGAAACCTGTATAAGCACCTAATACAGCAGCCAAAATAAATAAGATAACTTCTGCTGCACTAAAAATACGTTCACACATAGTGATCATATTGCTGACAAATTGCAACTTAGGTACATATTTCTTAATTAGCTCATCAATTTCCTGTTTAAACAAGACTGCGATCCAAATCACCATGAATAACATGTAAACTTGGAACAGCATAACCCCCATCGACATTACAGAATTAAATTGATAATTAAACATCAATTTCCAGAATGTCCAAGGTCTTGCCAAATGAAAAATCAATAAGGTTAACCCGATTAGAGTGGGAACCGTTCCCAGCACTGCCGCACTACGAATAATCCAATTTTGACTTGTTTTTTCAAGTTTATTACTACGACGGTAAGCAATGGCTAATTGCACTGCACCAGAAGAAATACCAAGTAAAAATAAATAAATCGCAATACTTGAGTCCCATACAAGATCAGGTGTATGGAAAGGCACAGGATATTCTAATGTACTCATTATCTATGCTCTCCTCTTGCAAATGGGATATGGTAAAGATTAGGTTCTGTACCTAAGGCCACTTTTGTCCGATAAACTGGATTATTTCTTACTTTTTTCGCAACTGCACTCGTTGGATCATTCATATCACCAAAAGTTAATGCTTTTGTTGGACAAGCTTCCACGCAAGCAGGTTGTTTACCTTTAGCAAGATTAGTATCACGACAGAAGTTACATTTATCTGCTGTTTTATGTATTGGATGAATAAAACGTACACGATAAGGGCATACCGCAACACAATATTGACAACCGACACATAAATCTTTATTAACATCAACAATGCCTGTTTCAGGATCAATAAACGAAGCCCCTGTCGGACAAACTGATACGCAAGGCGCATTGGTACAATGTTGACATGATTGACGGAAAAATTCATATTCCTGGTTCGGAAATTCACCATAAGGTTCACTACGAAGAATTTCCAAACGAGAAACACCTTCTGGCACTTGGTTTACTTCGCGACAAGCATCCATACAAGCCGTACAACCGATACATGAGGTTTCATCATGTACCATTGCATAGCGTTTAGGGGCTATCTCTGTCGGTTTTTCACCTTGTGCCGATAATTTAACTGATGTTCCCGTTGTGAGGATTAACGCACCCATTCCGGAAACAAAGTTTCGGCGTGAGCAGGCTGTCATTTCTTATCCTTTTGTTCGGTTGCAGTTTGTTCTGCTTTACGTTTTTGTTGTTCACCATGACAGTCAACACAAAGTTTTACACGTTGTTTAGGCTCAATATCTTTCATTGCATCTTTTTCAGGATGTAATGTGTGGCAACTTGCACAAGGTGCTTTCATCGCATGAACATCATGAGCCCAAAGTTTTTCACGTAACACTTCAGGTTTATGGCAAGAGTAACAAACTTGGTTTTGTTCTTGTACTGAATACATCGGTTTTTCAGTAGTGAAAATATCACTTTCAAAACGCATGACATCTTTAGCACCACGACGATGATTTTCAGATATATTACCGTGACAACTTACGCAAGTAATAGGCTTACCCGTTGCAGGATTTTCTTTTATTAAATGTGTACCATGGAATTTACCCGCATGGTTTGTCCCTACGGCTTGGTCTTTTGCAGTATCAAGGTTGTGACATTGTGCACAATACTGATTAGGATCACGCACATTATCCAATTTTTGCTCAAAAGATGCCACTGGAGACTCTTTCTGTGCTTCAGTTTTCGCCTGTTCAGCTTGAACTGTTGTCACAAATAGCATCACTCCAAACAATGTTGAGAGTTTTGCAAATTTTTTCAATACAGAGTTCATGTTATTTACCTTAATTGTTTGATTTAAGTTACCGCACTTTAAGCAAAGAAAGTGCGGTCGCTTTTTTCATTATTTTGCAGGTGTTGTTGGTGGCGCAGTTAAGATTAAACCTTTACTGATCGCTTCTTTATTCCATTGAGGAATCACAGTTTTAATGAACTCTTCTTTATCTTTACGTTCTTTTTCAATATCAATGCCCATCACTTTCCATGCTTTTTCAGCAGTTGAAATATCTGGGTATTGAATTGGTTGTTGAACATTATGTTTAGCTAGGATCACCGCTAATTTAGCACGAGCATCTGCTGCACGGTCTAAACCACTAGCAATCACTTTCAACGCAACGTCTGGTGCATGGATGTGCATACCATGGCTCGCTGCAGAATAATCCCAACGCCATTGAGCATGACGAATTGCTTTTAAAGCATCTTTCATTTCATCTTGAGTTGCACCTGCATCCCATGCAGCTTTCGCTTCAAAGTGTGCTTTAACAATTTGATCTTCCAATTTAAGCATCACTTCTTTCACATCTTTTTTATGTTGTTCAACAGTTTTAACCAAGGTTTCTTTACTTTGATCATGACAACGAGCACAAGTATTTTCAAAATTATCTGTTGCTGGATTACCTACAACTTGGTGATCTGTATATACTTTACCGTCTTTGTCTTGTTTTTTCGCCATATGACAGTCAATACAAGTCACACCATTTTTACCGTGGGTACCCATTGACCAAGCTTCAAAGTCAGGATGTTGTGCTTTTAACATTGGCGCTTTAGAAATAGAGTGTTCCCAGTCTTTAAACTCAATTTCATCATAATATTTTTCAATGCTATCTACGTCACGGCCTTTATACCAAGGGAATACCACATTATTTGCACCAGTGGTTTTGTCGAAATAATACTCAACGTGACAGTTCGCACAAACCGCAGCACGTTGATCCGTACGATCAGAACTTGCAAAGGTTTTTCCTACAGATTCAAGATCTAAGGCACGTAAAACATGTGGACGTGAAATACGTAATGCAGGTTTACCTTCTTTGAAATCTTGAGATGTCGTATCGTGACAGTCTGCACAACCGATGCTATTTACCACTTCAGCACCACCTTTTGCCCATTTACCTGAGAAGTAACCTTCTTCACCCCATTCAGCAATTAAGCGAGGAACATCAGGGCCTTTACATGTCCAACATGCCATTGGTTGTGGACCACCATTTGCATCTTTAGGCGCACCTGTACGTAAAATATTACGCACGTCAGTTACCGCATAAACGTGACCACGTGGAGAATTAAATTCTTTCGCAAATGCATAGCCACCCCACATGACAATCATACGAGGATCCTCTTCAACTTCTGGATGAAATTCAGTTTGTTTAGAGGTACTTGCCCAAGAGTTATATTGACGAGGAAAATCTTTAGCAAACTTCTCATTTACTGCTTCAATTTTCAAATTTGGATTAGGTTTTGTTAACTCTTCTTTTGTCGGCGCATGTTTTGCAGAGGCTGGAGGAAGAGGTTGTTCCAATTGCTGTGCCTGTTGATGAGTCGCAACTTTTTCCTCTGCAGCAGCAGATTGTGTCATTGCGAAACCTAAGCTAGCAATCGCTAAAGAAGATAGCGTTTTTATGAGCATGTTCACGATAATTACTCCATTAAAGGTTTAACCAAGGTTAAAAAACTTATATATAAATTTATACTGTTCTATTAATTACCCCATGGTTTTGAAAATGAGAATTTTTATCACTAAAAACAATACGATAACTAATAAAAAAGAGATTTTCTCAAGGCTAAAAATAACAGAATCACATGTTTTTTTCATGGTTAAATCACTTTTTATTGTTTTTGATCAATATTTTTTCAAGATTAACTGATATTTTCAATTTTCTTTATACACTTATACCCCATTATGAGTAGTTATAAATAGCTTATATTTCATTAACTTAACCATTTTATGGTATGTATAGTTATATAGCATAATAAGCATACCTATAAATAGGTATATTGGGTTATTTGCTACATTTTAAGAACAAAAAAGTGCGGTAGAAATTTTTGAAAATTTCCACCGCACTTTGTCTAATCAAGAAATAAATTTTAACTTAAAAACCACAACCCGATTATGAGGCTATTTCTACTGAAACATTCTCTTTTACTCGACAGCTACAAGCTAAAACATAACCTTGTGCAATTTCTTCTGGTGTTAAATCACCATAATTAACCACTTCATAATCGCCACTAGTGACTTTCGTTTTGCATAGACCGCATAAACCTGTACGACAACCAGAAACAACAGGTTGTTGTTGCGATTCAAGTGCGGCTAATAATGTCATACCAACGGGCACTTCAGCAGTCACTTTATTTACACCATTGATGGTTAATGTGGTTTTCTTATCTGAACTAATATCACCTGCCAGCGCAGTATTAAAGAAGGCTTCAGTAAAGAAACGATCTTCTGTTACACCTAAAGATAAAACAATATCTTTTAATGCATTCATATAACTTTCTGGTCCACAAGTCATCACGGTATAATCCGCAATATTAGGGACAGCTTTAGCAATCATTTCTTTGCTGATACGGCCTGATTCAAAACCTGGTGTTGCATCAACCGAAGCATTCATCACTAAATTTAAACGAGGGAATTGTGCTTTTAATTCAGCCCATTCTTGTTTGAAAATGACATCTTCAGGAGAATGAACACTATGAATAACAGTAACATTAGTTTCTGGGCGATTTTTTAATAACCAGCGAGCCATTGACATAATCGGCGTTACACCACTGCCTGCACCAACTAATAAATAGTTATTAGCAATCACGTGTTGACAAGAAAATTCCCCCATTGGGTTTGAAAACCACACTTGATCGCCTACTTTAACTTCGTTATTTAACCAAGTAGAACCTACTCCATTCTCGATTTCACGAACCGTAATAGTAACAAAACGGCTTTGACCTGGCGTAGAAGAAAGTGAATATGCACGTGTGATATGTGGCGTATTTTTAATACTTACCAATGCATATTGACCTGCTTCATATGGATAGAAGTCTTGTGCGATTAAATTAATTGTGGTTACACCAGGCGCTTCTTTTACAATTGAATGAACTTGTAACTCATTGATACACAATGGATTTTTATTTGTTTTTGCCATTTTTATTGTCCTTTCTTAAGTTTGCATTTGATAATCATGAGTGAACAGATCCACTACTTTTCAAAATACAAAAATTATTTATTGATAATATGTCCAAAATCTTGTTCTGGTGTAGTTAAACCGCTTAAACCAAATTTTTCATGTAATAATGCCATTACATTATCACTTAAGAATGCTGGTTTACTTGGGCCTGAATACACATTTTGAACACCTAAAGCTAATAATGTTAATAACACAATAATCGCTTTTTGTTCAAACCAAGAAAGAACAATTGACAATGGTAGTTCATTTAAGCCGATGCCTAATTTTTGAGATAAGGTTACTGCTAACATGATTGCTGAGTAAGTATCATTACATTGACCTGCATCTAATAAACGAGGCAAGCCACCATCAATAGTACCAAAATCAAGTTTGTTGAAACGATATTTACCACAACCTAAAGTTAATACTGCAGTATCACGAGGTAAAGCATATGCTAAATCTGTATAATAATGGCGCTCTTCTTTATCACCATCACAACCACCGATTACAAATACATGACTTAATTTGCCTGCTTTCACTAAACCAATCACAGCATCTGATGCATCAACTAAAGTTTGACGGCCAAAACCCACTGTAATTAAGTGTTCTAATTCAGTATATGGGAAACCATCACATGCTAATGCTTTCTCAATCACTTGAGAAAAATCATGATCTTCTAAATGTGTTACGCCTGGCCAACCTACGATATTACGAGTAAAGATACGATCTGCATAATCACCGACATTTGGATCGATTAAACAATTAGATGTCATTACGATTGCACCAGGGAAGCGAGCAAATTCTTTTTGTTGATTCTGCCAGCCTGAACCAAAGTTACCCACTAAGTGTTTGTATTTTTTAAGTTCAGGATAACCATGAGCAGGTAGCATTTCACCATGTGTATAAACGTTAATGCCTTTACCTTCTGTTTGTTCTAATAATTCTTTTAAATCTTTTAAATCATGGCCTGAAATTAAAATACATTTACCCGCTACAGGACGTACATTAACTTGAGCAGGCACAGGGTTACCAAAATGTTCTGTTTCTCCTGCATCTAGCAATGCCATTACTTTGAAATTCATTGAGCCAATCGCTAAGGCTTTTTCTAATAATTCATTAATATCGCTTGGCTGAGTACCTAACCATGACATGAAACCGTGATATTCAGCATAAATTTCATTATCGAATTTATCTAATACATAAGCATGTTCCATGTATGCTGCTGCACCTTTTAAGCCATATAAGCAAAGTAAACGCACACCATGTGCATCTTCACCAATTTCTGCACGGTCAGTATCTAATGCAAATTCTTTTGCTTGTTCAGCAAGTTGATCAACAGAAATACCTTTTAATTCCATATGTGCTAATGGGTGATCAATATCAGCATTTGGGGAAACTTTACGAACGGCTTGGATTAATTGGTTACGATAAACTAAGGCTTGTTGAGCATAGCCAACAATACGAACTGAATCAAAATTTACATTTGTTAATGTAGAGAAAAAGGCACGAGGAGCAAAAGCATCAGCTTCATGAATAATAATGCTAAATTCACGAGCTTTTAATGCCCACGCAGATAAACTGTGTAAAGTACCAATCAATAAATCTTGTAAATCTGAAGTTTCTGAAGTTTTACCGCACATCCCTTGAGAAAAACTACAACCATTCCCGACTGGTGTTACCATTGTTTGTTCACATTGAACGCAATACATATAACGTACTCCTAAATAAAAATAAAAAAAAAATAATCCGACTAATTTAGTCAGCTTTAATTAGAGCGAATTTTAGTACTTTTAAAAACCGACCAAAAGAATAAGTTTTTACTATTTATAATTTTATTGATCCAATCGAAAAACACTACCTATAAAGAGTTAAGCTACACTTGCATAAATGATAATTATTACTAATAAAAACAATAAATTAAGGTTATTTTGTATAAAAAATTAACCTTATTTTTTTATCAACTTTTATACATAATTTATCTCTAATATAACCAGATAAATATAGAAAAAAGTGCGGTCAGAATCCCAAAAAAAGGCTCCAATAGGAGCCTAAATAATCAAAACAGTAATCTATTATTTCTTCTTAGTTGGACGCACCCAATCTGCCGTATGACGTTGTGGTACTCTTGTTGTCACTAATTCACCAGCGGCAACATCTTTAGTAATCGTTGCTCCAGCACCAATAGTGGCACCATCAGCAATGGTAACTGGTGCCACTAATTGGGAATCAGAGCCAACAAATACATTATTGCCGATAATTGTTTTAAATTTATTTGCACCATCATAATTACAAGTGATAACACCCGCACCAATATTACAATTTGTACCAATTTCTGCATCACCCACGTAGGTTAAATGATTAACTTTAGAACCTTCACCCACAACAGCCTTCTTGATTTCAACAAAGTTTCCGACATGAGTTTCTTTAGCTAATCTGGCCCCTGGACGTAAGCGTGAGAATGGACCAATTTGTGCTTTTTCACCCACAACAGCATCTTCAAATACAGAATAAGGTTTGATTTCTACATCATCACCAATGACTACATTTTTAAGTACACAACCTGCACCAATTTTTACACGGTTGCCTAATTTTACTGTACCTTCAACTATCACATTTACATCGATTTCACAATCTTTACCATGTTCTAATGTACCACGTAAATCAAAGCGTTCAGGATCAATTAACATCACGCCGTCTAATAATAAACGAGAAGCTTGTTTACGTTGATAATAACGTTCTAATGTGGCTAATTGTAAACGGTTATTCGCACCTTCAACTTCCATCGGATCTGTTGCAGATACAGCCACCACTTGGTTGCCATCTTGGTTTGCGAAACCAATTACATCAGTCATATAGTATTCACCTTGGGCATTATTATTCTCTAAACGAGATAACCATTGTTTAAAACTTGCCCCATTAGACACCATTACACCTGTATTCACTTCGTTAATTTTTAATTGTTCAGGCGTAGCATCTTTTTGTTCAACAATAGCAACTACAGAGCCATTTTCACGAATAATACGACCGTAGCCAGTCGGATTTTCCAAGGTCACGGTTAATAATGCAATGCCATTTTCAGGTTTTGCTGCCACTAATCTTTCTAATGTTTCTTTCGTAATTAAGGGGCTATCACCATATAGCATTAAAATATTTTCATCATCTTTAAAAAATGGTGCAGCTTGTTGCATAGCATGACCAGTCCCTAACTGCTCCGCTTGGAACACCCAGTTTACAGGCTCATCACTTAAATGTGCTTTTAATAATTCGCCGCCATGACCATAAATTAAATGAATATTCTCTGCTGCCAGCTGTTTTGCAGTATCAATCACATGCTTAACCATGGGTTTACCTGCTACTTTATGGAGTACTTTCGGTAAATCAGAGTACATACGAGTTCCTTTACCCGCAGCGAGAATAACAACACTAAGTTTTGACATAATTGTTCTCTTTTTTAATCATCATAAAATTTTCGTATTTTACACCATATTCAAGTAATCACTAATCAATATTTTATTCCTTTAGAATTGCCTATCCAATGCTATAATATTGACTATTTATCAGCTTACGGAATGTCTATGAGTCAATATTATATTGGTGTAATGTCGGGTACTAGCCTTGATGGAGTGGACTTAGCCTTAATGGATTTTGCTCAAAATCCTGCAAAACTTATCGCTTCTGACTTTACTCCTATGCCAGAAGAAATTCGACAAAATCTAACCGCACTTTTACATTCAAGTGAGACAAGTTTGCAGAAATTAGGCGAACTGGATCACCAATTAGGAAAACTTTATGCACAAAGCATTAATCAATTTCTACAAAAAGTGCGGTTAGATTCTGAAAAAATTGTTGCTATCGGTTGTCACGGACAAACTATCTGGCATTCTCCTAATTCAGTATATCCTTTTACTATGCAAATCGGTGATATGAATATTGTTGCGGAACAAACGGGCATCACGACTATTGCTGATTTCCGACGTCGTGATATAGCCGTAGGCGGACAAGGCGCACCTTTAGTACCTGCATTTCATCAAGATATGTTTTCTGCTAATGATCGATTGACTCTCGTATTAAATATTGGTGGTATTAGTAATATTTCAGTTTTAGATCCTAATCAGCCTACCATTGGCTATGATGTTAGTGTGGGCAATGCATTACTCGACTCTTGGATCGAATTTCATCAAGGTAAACGCTATGATAAAAATGCTGAATGGGCAAAATCAGGCGTATTGAATGAATCATTATTAACAGAATTATTAGATGAACCTTACTTCCAACAACCTCCGCCCAAAAGTACGGGACGTGAACTTTTTAACCTAGCATGGCTGAATAAAAAATTAGCAAAATTCACCGCACTTTTAGCAGCTGAAGATGTTCAACGTACTTTGGTTGAGTTTACTGCGGTCAGTATCGCCAATGAATTAAAAAATTTACAAAAAACAGACCGCACTAATTTACTGCTAGTTTGTGGTGGTGGAGCAAGGAATCCTCTCATTATGCAACGTTTAATTGAATTATTACCGACATGGCAAGTTTCCACAACCACTGAATTTGGTTTAGATATTGATTATGTAGAAGCAGCGGCTTTCGCTTGGTTGGCTTATCGACGTATGCATAATTTAGCCAGCAACTTACCGAGTGTAACTGGGGCAAGCAAGCTGGTCAGCTTAGGCGTAATTTATCCTAAATAAATGGACAACCAGATGATAGAAAAAAACCTTTTAAACTCGCTTGGGCAAATGATTACCGAGCAACGCAATCCAAATTCCATGCAATTAGATAATCTTTCCGCATTGCAATTAGTTACGCTTATTAATAATGAAGATAAACAAGTACCTATTGCCATTGAAAAATGCTTACCACAAATCGCCCAAGCAATTGAGCGTATTGTAGAGAGTTTTCAACAAGGAGGACGATTAATCTATATTGGTGCAGGCACAAGTGGGCGCTTAGGGGTATTAGATGCTTCCGAATGTCCGCCTACTTATGGGGTTTCAAATAATATGGTGATAGGATTAATTGCAGGTGGAGAACATGCTTTACGCCATCCGATTGAAGGTGCTGAAGATAACAAAGAAATGGCGATAAATGATCTCAAAAATATTCAATTTACTGCCAAAGACACGCTTGTAGGGATTGCTGCAAGTGGGCGCACACCTTATGTCATTGGTGCATTAGAATATGCAAAATCCCTTGGTGCAACAACCATTTCTATTGCTAGTAACCCTAACTCAGCGATGGCACAAATTGCTGATATTGCCATTGAAACTATTGTTGGTCAGGAAGTTTTAACGGGTTCAAGCAGAATGAAATCGGGCACGGCACAAAAGCTCGTGTTAAATATGCTCACAACTTCCAGCATGGTGCTTATGGGCAAGTGTTACAGTAATTTAATGGTGGATGTACAAGCGAGTAATGAAAAGTTAAAAGCTCGTGCTGTTCGCATTGTTATGCAAGCCACTGAATGTAAAAAGGAAGTGGCTGAAAATACGTTAAAAATCGCTGAAAATAATGCAAAAATAGCAATTATGATGATTTTAGGCAATCTTGATAAACAGGCTGCAACGCAATTATTAGCACAACATCAAGGTAAATTAAAACAAGCACTGACCGCTTAATAACATGAAAAAAGTGCGGTAGAAATTTGAAAAATTCTTACCGCACTTTGAGCGAGCCCCTAACAAAACTTAAGTTTCACTAATATCTGACATTCCCTCAACATCAGCGGTCATTAAATTATGTGCTTCATCCATCGCTAAATTCATAAAACGTTCATATTGTTTTAAAACATCAGTAATTAATTCATCTTTTGTCATATATTGAACATCATATCCTTGACGCCCATCAAAGAAATAAGTTATCGGCTCATAAACTTGGCTTTCATCCATATTAGGCACATGATCATCCGTAATCACTAAATCTGAAAGCTCTCTTGATTGGCATTCCACCCCATATAGGAAATTACGTAAATTTTCCTTCACCACTTCAAATTCAATTTTTGGGTTTTGCTCCTCAATGAAATGCCATTGAGCTTTCAATCCATGGCTTTCAAACTCTTCCACTAATTCTTTAAATGCAGGTTTCACAACTTTCATAAAGAAGCGTCGAACATCCTGATATTTAGTTGGATTAACAATTTGTTCTAATCGTTCACGCCAATTTTCACCCGACCAATTATTACTACCTGGTGTAAACTTTTTATTAGAATACTGAGTATCAATCATTAACCCTTTCCATAGACCAAAACAAAGCAATAACATAATTGCCATAAATGGAAGAGCTATTATCAATGTCATAGATTGAAGTGATGCCAATCCTCCTGAATAAAGGAGCGACAAACCAAGCACCGTTAATAAAGCTCCCCAGAAAATGCTTTGCCATTTTGGTGCCTGTTCATTACCTTGTGAGGCAATATTATTCAAAACAAAGATACCAGAATCGGCAGAAGTCACGAAAAAGATAGAAATAACAATCACAGCAACAGTTGAAGAAATAATCTCAAAAGGCAAATGCTCAAAAAATCCAAATAATAAAGCTTCTGCATTGTCGCTAATAGCAGCTAATGCGCCTTGTGTTTGTTGATCCATCCAAATGGCTGAGCCACCAAAACTGGTCATCCATAAAATATTAAATAATGAAGGGACAAATAAAACCCCTAAAATAAATTCACGAATTGTACGTCCTTTTGAAATTTTAGCGATAAAGGTACCTACAAAAGGAGCCCAAGAGGCCCACCAAGACCAATATAAAATCGTCCAACTACTTAACCAATCTTTATGTTCAGCTGAAGCATCATAAGCGAAAGTACGGAAACTAAGCTCCACTAATGAACTAAAATAATAACCCAAATTTTCGGTTAATTCTGAAAATAGCCCTAAGGTTGGTCCGACAGCAATAACAAACAATAACAATAAGCCCGCTAACACTAAATTGATTTCACTGAGAATTTTAACGCCTTTTCCTACGCCAGAAATTGCAGAAATCACGGCAAGTGCCATTGCTACCATCATAATAATGGCTAGAATAATGAAACTATTTCCCTCTACTAGCCCTAAGAAATTAAACCCTGCATTAACTTGCATTGCTCCATAGCCAAGGGTTGTGGTTAAACCAAAAATTGTGCTACATAAAGCGACAATATCAATCAAATGCCCCCAGAAACCTGATATTTTATTTTGCAATAAAGGGTAAAAGCCTGAACGCACTGTCAGTGGTAATTTATAACGAAAGCCAAAATAGGCTAATGCCAGTGCAACAACCGCATAAATCGCCCATGCATGAATGCCCCAATGATAAAATGTTGTCATCATGGCTTCTTTCATACGTTCCGATTCAGTTAACCCATCTTGAACAGGCTTTAGATAATGTAATACAGGCTCAGCAACACCAAAATACATCAAACCAATTCCCATTCCAGCCGCAAATAACATTGCAATCCATGATGCAAAGCTAAATTCAGGTTCGTCAGTTTCCGCACCTAATCGGATATCCCCTAACCGACTAACGCCTATGAATATTAAAAATAAAAAGAAAATAGATCCTGCTAAAATATAAAACCAGCTAAAATTGGTAAAAATGCTCTGCTTAGCAATATTTAAAATCTCTTGTGCTTGCTGAGGGAAAACTGAACAACATATTGTTACAAGTAATACCAAAATAACTGTTGGCACAAAAATAGGGGCTTTCAATGTACTTGAATCACGTAATTGCTGTAAAAAGCTCATAAATACTCCATTTTTGAAAACATAAAATTAATTATATTCTCTTGTTTCTTTAATTTATTGAAAAAAATAATCCCCTTGCTATTTCTTCTTATAGCAAGCTCATAAGATTTAAGGATTAGTGCTTCTAAAATAGAATGAAAGTTAAAACTGCTTGAATATCATTACATATGAATAATCATTAAATTACTTCACTAATAACTTTAATTAATGTGCCTCATCCCAATTTTCACCGATACCTACATCAACAATCAATGGCACACTAAGTTGTGTGGCATTCTCCATTAAAGATTTAATTAATTGGCTGTAATGCTCAACTTTTTCTTCTTTCACTTCAAACACCAATTCATCATGCACCTGCATAATCATCAGAATATCGGGATCATTTAAAATGGCTTTATCAATATCAATCATTGCTCGCTTGATAATATCCGCTGCGGTACCTTGCATTGGTGCATTAATAGCAACTCGTTCTGCTGCTTTACGACGCATCGCATTACTTGAATTAATTTCAGGTAAATATAAACGGCGACCAAATAAGGTTTCTACATATCCTTGAGATTTCGCTTTTTCGCGCACTTCCGTCATAAAAATTTGCACGCCAGGATAACGTTGGAAATATAAATCCATATATTTTTGTGCATCACCACGGCTAATCCCAAGCTGGCGAGATAATCCAAAAGAGGACATACCATAAATTAACCCAAAATTAATTGCTTTTGCACTGCGACGTTGCTCACTGGTTACTTTATCTAAGCTTAAGCCAAAGATTTCTGCAGCCGTAGAACGGTGAATATCCTTGCCCTCACTGAATGCCGTCATTAGCCCTTTATCACTAGACAGATGAGCCATAATTCGCAATTCGATTTGTGAATAGTCTGCGGCTATCACCTTAAACCCAGGTCGAGCAATAAAAGCTTGACGAATACGACGACCTTCATCATTACGCACGGGGATATTTTGTAAATTAGGATCACTTGAAGATAAACGTCCCGTTGCCGTCACTGCTTGATGATAAGAGGTATGCACTCGACCCGTTTTAGGATTAACCATTTGAGGCAGTTTATCTGTATAAGTGGATTTCAATTTGCTTAAGCCACGATGTTCTACCAATAATTTAGGTAATTCATGATCATAAGTAAGTTCTTCTAATACTTCTTCATTAGTTGAAGGCGCACCTTTAGGCGTTTTTTTCAAAATTGGTAATCCCAATTTATCAAACAGAATTTCTTGCAACTGTTTGGTTGAAGCAAGGTTAAATGGTTGACCTGCCATTTCATGCGCTTGAGCTTCAAGTTCAGCTAATCTATGCGTAATTTCTTCAGAATAAGTAGATAACGCTTGGCTATCAATCAATACGCCATTACGTTCCATGCGAGAAAGCACGCCTACCAAAGGCATTTCCATTGCTGTAAATAATTTCACTAACTCGGCATTTTGTGAAACATCTTGCCACAAGGTTTGATGCAATTTCATCGTAACATCAGCATCCTCTGCGGCATATTCGGAGGCTTTGCTTAAGGCAATTTGATCGAATGTTAGCTGTGTTTTACCTTTTCCTGCAATATCTTCAAAAGCAATCGTGTTATGCCCTAAATAACGAGCAGCAAGATCATCCATATTATGACGACCTGTACTGTTTAGCACATAAGATTCCAACATTGTATCAAAGGCAACACCTTGTAGCTCAATGCCATTATTAGCAAAAATACTAAGATCATATTTAATATTTTGACCAATTTTTTGAATCTCAGGGTTTTCCAAAATTGCTTTTAACTGCTGCAAGCACTCTGTTTTATTTAATTGATTTGGAATAGGCGCCCAAGTAAGTTCATCACTAGCTTCAGTTTCAGCAAAAAGATCACCTTGCAGCCCAGTTGAATTTGTACTCACTTGGTGCATATGTGCCAATGGAATATAACAAGCCTCTCCATTTTCTAAGCTAAATGAAATCCCAACTAGGTCTGCCACCATCGGATCTAAAGAATTGGTTTCGGTATCCACGGCAACTAATTTAGCTTCACTAATTTTTGCTATCCACATCGCAAGTTTATCTGGGCTATCCACAGTTTCATATAAACTGCGGTCTATTTTGACAAAATTTTTAGGTGTGGCGGGTTCTCCAGAAGGCATAGGAGTGACTTGGTAATTATTCACTTTCACTGCTTGTTCTTGTGGGTTAGTCACTGAACTTGTACCGTTCATCACTTCCGTTAACCAACGTTTAAATTCGTAACGACCAAAATATTCTACTAATTGATCATTATTAGCTTTACCAATAGTTAATTGATCGGGATTTACCGATAATTGCACATCCGTTTTAATCGTTGCGAGGATATAAGAAAGTTCTGCATCTGCTTTTGCTGACTCAAGTTTTTCACCTAACTTTTTGGCACCTCGGATAGGTAAATCAGCAACTTTATCAAGATTGGCATAAATCTCCGTCATACTACCAATCCCTTGCAATAGCCCTAATGCTGTTTTTTCACCTACGCCAGCAACACCAGGAATATTATCCGCACTATCGCCCATTAAGGCTAAATAATCGATAATTAGCTCTGGAGGAATGCCATATTTTTCAATCACACCTTCACGATCAAGTAAGCTATTATTCATAGTGTTAATTAACATCACGTTATCATCCACCAACTGTGCCATATCTTTATCGCCTGTACTAATCAACACTTTTTTACCCGCTTGTGAAGCCTGTGTGGCAAGCGTGCCGATGACATCATCCGCTTCAACACCTTCGATAGAAAGCAGGGGAATGCCCAATGCTTTTATCATATGATGTAGTGGTTGAATTTGTTTACGAAGTTCATCAGGCATCGGTGGACGATGAGATTTATATTGTTCAAACAATTCATCACGAAATGTTTTACCTTTAGCATCAAATACCACAGCAATATGGGTTGGTTGCACTTGAGCAATCAAACTTTTCAGCATATTCATCACCCCATACATTGCTCCTGTAGGCTCACCTAGGGAGTTAGTTAAAGGTGGAAATGCATGGAAAGCTCGGTATAAATAAGAAGAACCATCAACTAAAACAAGTGGGTTTTGTGCAATTTGTGCCATAAAAATCTCAATATAAATGTTAAAATTGTAAATTATTATAGCTTATAATCTATCACAGCAGAGGCTATTTTCAATAAAAAAGGTGGATATAAAAACCCACCTTTCCTTATTATTCTCTATTATACTTTTTCTACTTCTAATCTTTCGAAGGCTAAAACTTTATGTTCTAACTTACGTAACAACCAAGTTGCAATACCGGTAATAGCTAAATAAATGATCCCGGCGATACCATAAATAGTTAAAGCATCATATTCTGTACCATAAAGCTGTCTTGCATAGCCCATAATATCCATAATGGTAATTGTTGAAGCTAATGACGTACCTTTAAAAACTAATACAATTTCATTACTGTAAGAAGGCAATGCACGTTTTAAGGCATAAGGAATAAGGATTTTTAAGGTTTGCCCTTTACTTAAACCGAGTGCTGAACAACTTTCCCATTGACCTTTTGGAATAGCTTTAACTGCACCATGGAATAATTGTGTAGAATAAGCCGCACTATTTAACGCTAAAGCTAACATAGCACAAAACCAAGCATTAGACAGCAATGGCCATAATGCACTATTAACAATCCATTCAAACTGACCTGGGCCACTATAAATTAAGAAAAATTGGACGAGTAATGGTGTGCCAGTAAATAAAGTTAAATAACCATTAATACCAATTCTTACACATTTATTACCTGCTGATAATAAATAAGTTAGAACTAACGCCAAAATAAATGCAACCCCTAAAGCAACCACAGTAAGCAATAAACTGGTTGGAATACCTTTAGCAATTTCTGCAAAATATTCTTGGAACATTATCTCACTCCTCTTTCAAAACGAGTGAAACGCACTTCCAATTTACGAATAAAAAATTGGCTAACAAGCGTAATCACCAAATATAACAAGGCAGCAAACCCATACCAAGTAAATGGTTGGTGAGTATTAGTATTTACTAAGCTTGCTTGACGCATTAAATCATCAACACCAATCAATGACACTAAGGCAGTATCTTTCAATAGCACCAACCATTGATTACTTAGACCTGGTAATGCATGACGCCAAACTTGTGGCATGATAATATGTAAGAATGTATAACTACGACTAAGTCCCAAGGCAGCACCAGATTCCCATTGACCTAATGGAATCGCTTGAATTGCACCACGTAAAGTTTGAGAGGCATATGCGGCAAAGATAATCGCTAATGCCAGCACACCACACAAAAATGGGCTAAATTCAATATATTCACCTGTTAGTTTTTCTACTACTTCGGTAGAACCAAAATAGATCAACAATACTACCAAGATCTCTGGCAAACCTCGTAATAAGGTTACAATCACCGAAGTTGGTTTACGTATACAAACAAATTTATTAGTCTCTAATACCACAAAACAAATAGCAAGAATTAGACCAACTAACAACGAAGCAACCGCTAACCCTAAAGTCATAAGGGTTGCGGTAGTCATTAAAGGAAGATAATCAAAGAACATAATGCTTATTTAGCTGTCATCCATTTATCATAAATTTTTTGGTATTCGCCACTTGCTTTAATTGCAGATAACCCTTTATTTAAGCTATCAACTAAAGCTTTATCGCTTTTATGCACGGCAATACCTAATCCATTACCAAAGTATTTTTTGTTAGTGACTTTATCGCCAACAAATGCTAACTCAGGTTCTTTTGCTAACATATCCGCTAATACTGCAGTATCACCAAACATAATATCAATACGACCATTTTTTAAGTCTAAGATCGCATCTTGTAATGAAGCGTAAGATTTTGGCGTGTATTGAGGCGCTTCAGCAACAACATATTGTTGGAATGTAGTACCATTTTGAACACCAATATTTTTTGCTGTATTAAGATCGGCTTTACCTTTCACTGCAATGAAACTTGCAGAACTATCATAGTAAGGATCAGAGAATAATACTTGTTTTGCACGAGATTCAGTAATATCAATCGCAGACATCGCAGCGTCAAAGCGTTTTGCTTTTAAGCTTGGAATTAAGGCATCAAATGATTGATTCTTAAAAGTACAATTTGCATTAATTTGTTTACAAACTGCTTGTGCGATATCCACATCAAAACCTACGATTTCACCATTTGCATTAGTTAATTCAAAGGGTGGATATGATGGTTCACAGGCAAAAGTAATATCTTGTGCTTGTGTGGCAAATGTTGTACTTGCAAAAAGTGTTGCTAAAAGTAATTTTTTCATTGTGTTCACCTTTATTAGTCATGTGACAGATATTGTCTAAATTCTTCTGTCTTTGGGTTTTCAAAACAACTTGCATTCCCCATTTCCACAATACGACCACTTTCCATATAAACCACTTTAGTTGCCACTTTACGTGCTACACCAACTTCGTGAGTTACGATCACTTGAGTTATGCCAGTTTCCTGTAATTCTTGAATAATCGCAACGACTTGTGCAGTAATCTCAGGGTCTAACGCCGCTGTTGGCTCATCAAATAACAAAACCTTTGGTTTCATCATGAGAGCTCGAGCAATTGCTACACGTTGCTGCTGACCACCTGAAAGCTGTAGTGGAAAACGATCTGCGTGTTCTTCTAAGCGTAAACGAACTAATAATTCCATCGCTTCTTTCTTAGCTTCTGATTCGCTTAAACCAAGCACTTTCATTGGTGCTTCAATGAGGTTTTCCACCACAGTAAAATGTGGCCATAAATTATATTGTTGGAACACCATTCCAACATCCTGACGTAACTGACGCATTTTTTTTGCATCAGCAGTTTGTGATAAATCAAATTGGTTACCCGTGACATTTAATTCACCTGATTGTGGTATTTCAAGTAAATTAAAGGTACGAATTAACGTACTTTTACCTGCACCACTAGGTCCAAGCAAAACTACAGTATCGCCATCTTCAGCGGTTAAATTGATATCAAATAACGCTTGAGATGATCCATAAAAGAAATTTAAGTTTTTAACACTAAGGGTCATTTTTAATACAATCTCTATATTTGCCAAATATTGAAATAATATTAATATTTTTTGCATAATTATGCAATTATATTTGTGAGAATAACGAATAAAAAAAGTGCGGTTAAAATTTCTAAAATTCTAACCGCACTTTATACAAACTATAAATAGTTAAGCTTCTTTAGCCATTTCAAATTCAACTAACATCATTAAAATATGAATCACTTTAATATGCACTTCCTGAATTCGGTCTGCATAACGGAAATGAGGTACACGAATCTCAACATCCGCAAGACCCGCCATTTTACCGCCATCTTTACCCGTCATCGCAATAACTTTCATGCCCTTTTCTTTAGCTGCTTTAATTGCATTTAAGATATTTTTTGAATTACCTGAAGTAGATAAACCAAATAGCACATCACCTTTTTGCCCTACAGCCTCAACATAGCGGGAGAACACATAGTCATAGCCAAAGTCATTACTTACACAACTTAAATGACTCACATCTGAAATTGCGATAGCAGGATAACCTGGGCGATTTTCACGATAACGACCCGTTAATTCTTCTGCAAAATGCATTGCATCACAATGTGAACCACCATTACCACAAGAGAGTACTTTTCCTCCTTGTTTGAAGCTATTCGCTAAAATTAACGCTGCTTCTTGAATTAATTTGATATTATTTTCATCTTTAATGAATTTATCTAATACATCTGCTGCTTCATTTAATTCAGCTTTAATTTGATCTAAGTACATGAATATGTTCCTCTTTGAAAATACGTAAAAAATCAACGTACTTTAGTTAAAAGTCGTAAGATTGATTGTATAACATCATATCTATTTAATCTATGCCAAATATCCAATCAAGTAACATTTAGACAATAATTATTGTAAAAAGTATTCACAACTCACATAACCAATTGTGCATTCAATTAGGGTGATTGATATAACCAATATTCAAAAATAAATATTTTAATACCGCACTTTTACTTATGTTTAGTTTAGTAAGGACTCAACCAACTGGCTTATAAACTCAAGGCGTTTAGTATTTTCTTCTAAATTGCAAGTAAATCTGAACTTAGTAGGCCCATCAAATTTAAACACCGCTGGCTGTTGTTTAATCAGATTAAGGAATTTTATCGGATCCAAATCTGCAGTAGGTGAAAACTCAATAAAGCCACCATGTAAAGTACCATCTATACGAATAATACCCAGCTGTTTTGCCATAAGACGTAGCTCGGCAATTTGCATTAAATTTTTTGTTGCTTCAGGTAATAAACCAAAGCGATCGATTAATTCTACTTTTAATTCATCTAAGGAAGCTTTATTTTCCGCACCTGCAATACGTTTATAAAAAGATAAACGCATATTTACATCTCCCAAGTAATCTTCAGGTAATAATGCTGGCATACGTAAATCAATTTCTACTTGCTGTTGAGTTAGTTCATCTAAAGATGGCTCACGCCCTTCTTTCATCGCCTTCACTGCACTTTCTAGCAATTCCATATACAAAGAGAAACCAATACTTTCAATTTGTCCACTTTGTTCACTGCCTAATAATTCTCCTGCACCACGAATTTCTAAATCATGAGTAGCAAGAATAAAGCCAGCTCCGAGATTATCTAAACTTTCTAACGCCTCTAGACGTTTCTGAGCATCTTTAGTCATTAATTTCGGCGGTGGAGTCAATAAATAAGCATAAGCTTGATGATGTGAACGACCAACACGTCCACGTAATTGATGCAATTGCGCTAAACCAAAATTATCCGCCCGTTCAATAATAATCGTATTGGCGGTAGGTACATCAATCCCAGTTTCAATAATGGTTGAGCAAACTAATACGTTAAAACGTTGATGATAAAAATCCGTCATCACACGCTCTAGCTCACGTTCGTGCATTTGACCATGCCCTACCACTATTCGAGCTTCAGGGACAAGCTCAGCTAATTTTTCTGCACAACGATCGATAGTTGCCACATCATTGTGTAAATAATATACCTGTCCACCACGTAAAATTTCACGCAGGATAGCCTCACGTACCACCAAATCATCATTCTGACGTACAAAAGTTTTAATCGTAAGTCGGCGCGCAGGTGGCGTTGAAATAATAGATAAATCACGAATACCATTCATCGCCATATTTAAAGTACGAGGAATGGGGGTTGCTGTTAACGTAAGAATATCGATATTCGCACGTAATTGTTTAATTTTTTCTTTCTGACGTACACCAAAACGATGTTCTTCATCGATCACTAGCAATCCTAAATCTTTGAATCTTACATCGGACTGAATCAGCTTATGTGTACCTATTAAGATATCCACTTTACCTTCAGCTAAATCGATTAAAATTTGCTTTTGTTCTTTTGCCGTTCTAAAACGTGAAACCATTTCCACATTCACAGGCAAATTAGCAAAACGATCACGGAAATTTTCATAATGCTGTTGAGCAAGTAAGGTTGTAGGTACCAATACCGCTACTTGCTTATGATTCATGACAGATAAAAATGCGGCTCGCATCGCTACTTCAGTTTTACCAAATCCCACATCGCCACAAACTAAACGATCCATGGCTTTTGGTTGACACATATCAGAAATAACTGCATTAATTGCGAGTTCTTGATCATAAGTCTCTTCAAATGGAAAAGTTGCAGAAAATTGCATAAATTCATCACGATCATATTTAAAAGAAAAACCTTTCTGTGCTTCTCGTTGAGCATAAACATCTAACAATTCTGCTGCCACATCACGAATTTTTTCAGCCGCTTTATGACGAGCTTTCACCCATGCATCACTGCCTAATTTATGCAGTGGTGCAGTTTCATCTGAACCACCTACATAACGACTAATTAAATGTAATGAAGCAACGGGGACATATAATTTTGCTTCATTCGCATAAGTCAGTAGTAAGTACTCCGCTTTAATGCCCCCATTTTCTAAGCTCACTAATCCACCATAGCGACCCACACCATGTTCTAGATGAACAACCGCTTGACCAATTTTGAGTTCCGCCAAATTACGAATCAGGGTATCTGGATTCACCGATTTACGTTTATCACGACTACGTTGTTGAACTCGTTCACCTAATAACTCTGTCTCACAAATAATCGCAATAGCTTCATTATTTTCACTTTCAATAATAAAACCATTATCTAATGAACTAATTTGTAAACTGTAATTTAATCCTTCTATTTGCGAGAGATTTTCTATCTGCTGCGGACGTAATTTAATTGGTGATAATAAATCTAATAAAGTCTCACGACGGCCTTCTGTTTCCACAGAAAAGACAATATGTCCTTTGAATCTCTCAATAAACTGACGAAGGTTTTGTAAAGGTTCTTTTTGTTGTGATTGGATCTGTAATTCAGGTAACGCTTGTACGGATAGATTTTTTTGTCTCGCAGATGACCGCACTTTTTCAACTTTAAAGCTTATACGAGGATAATTTTTTAAAGCTTTATTGATTTCATTAATTCGTAACCATAAACGCTCTGGTGGTAACAATGGGCGCATAGGATCCACGCGACGACTTTCAAAACGCTGGCTAGCATCTTGATAAAAACGTTCTGCTTGGATTTGGGTTTGTTCCATATCCACAAATAATGTATTCGCAGGTAAATAATCAAATAAAGTCGCCATTTCTTCAAAGAAAAGTGGCTGCCAATATTCAATGCCAGAGACTAGAGTGCCTTTACTCACTTGTTGATAAATATGTTCTGGATCACGACGGATTTCACCAAAAGTTTCACGGAATTGGCTACGAAAGAATTCAATACTCTTATCATCTGTTGGAAATTCATGTGCAGGTAATAAATTAATAGAATTAATATCTGCGATAGTCCGCTGCGTATCCACATCAAAGGTACGAATGGTATCAATTTCATCATCAAAGAAATCTAAACGATAAGGTTCATTGCTTCCCATTGGAAATAAATCAAGTAAAGCACCTCGAACAGCATATTCGCCATGCTCCAATACTTGTTCTACAGCACGATAACCTGCATTCTCTAATTGCAGACGTAATTTATCAATAACTAAACGATCACCTTTTTTAATTAATAAGACATTATGTTGCAAATAACTTGGAGGGCACACTCGTTGCATCAAAGTGGTCATTGGCAATAGCACGATCCCTTGTTTTGCATTTTGTAAGTAAAATAAGGTACTTAAACGAGTAGAAATAATGTCTTGATGAGGTGAAAAACTATCATAAGGCAAGGTTTCCCAGTCAGGGAAATAACGCACTTCATGAGGGCTAATATCCTGTAAAATTTTCTCTAATTTTACCGCACTTTTAGTATCGTTAGTGACCACTAGTGTGAGACCTTTATGCTCACTGGCAATTTCTGCAATAGCTAAACTGTCTGAACCTGCTATCACATTACCAATAATTTTATGATCATTTGCTTGAGAAGGGATATCTAAATTGAAATAGGTTTGTGTCATCTTTATCCGTCACTTGGTCTCTGCCAAAATAATTATTGAATCTTAGCGATATAAAACATTATAGCAGTTATTTAAATTAGCGAGGGCTATTAATCTAATTAATCCTAAAACTGCGGTGAAATTTTAGAAAATTTCCAATAAAAAACCCTTAATGTTTTTACATTAAGGGTTTTAAATTTAATTCACTAATCTAGTGCTTATTCTGCTTCATCTGCCATATTTAACATTTCAGCTAAACTTGCAGTTGGATCTTCAGCTACAATATTAAATTCTGCTTCAATTTCAGCTTCATCTGCTGCCGAGAATTTTACTGCAACTTCTTCTGATTGCACAAGATTACGGTTTTTCACACGATTCTGATGGTATGCAAAACCTGTACCTGCTGGGATTAAACGACCAACGATTACATTTTCTTTTAAGCCACGTAATTCGTCACGTTTACCTGCAACCGCAGCTTCAGTTAACACACGAGTGGTTTCTTGGAACGATGCGGCTGAGATAAATGACTCAGTTGCTAATGAAGCTTTAGTAATACCGAGTAATTCGCGTTCGAACTCTACTAATGGTTTACCTTCTTCTGCACGTTTACGGTTCACAATTTTCACACGTGCTACTTCAGCTTGTTCGCCTTCTAAGAATTCTGAATCATAAGCTTTAGTGATCACACATTTACGTAACATTTGACGTACGATAACTTCGATGTGTTTATCATTGATTTTTACCCCTTGTAAGCGGTAAACATCTTGAACCTCATTCACAATATACTCAGTTACTGCACGAACACCACGTAAGCGTAAGATATCATGTGGTGTTTCTGCACCATCAGAAATCACATCACCACGCTGAACCATTTCGCCTTCGAATACGTTCAATTGACGCCATTTAGGAATCATTTCCTCGTATGCTTCACCTTCAGTTGGGGTGATTACAAGACGACGTTTACCTTTCGTTTCTTTACCGAATGATACGATACCTGTGATTTCTGCAAGAATTGCAGGCTCTTTAGGTTTACGAGCTTCGAATAAATCAGCAACACGTGGAAGACCACCAGTAATATCTTTCGTACCTACAGATTCTTGTGGAATACGAGCTAATGGCTCACCTACATGAATTTCAGCACCATCATCTAAAGTTACAATTGCTTTACCTGGTAAGAAGTATTGTGCAGCGACTTCAATTTCAGGAACGATAATGTCATTACCTTTCGCATCAACTAATTTGATTGCTGGACGTAAATCCTTACCTGCCGTTGCACGTTCACCCACGTCTTGTACCACAATAGAAGATAAACCTGTTAATTCATCAGTTTGACGAGTAACCGTTAAACCATCAACAATATCAACAAATTTCACAAAACCAGCAACTTCAGAAACAACTGGCATAGTATGTGGATCCCAACTTGCAATGGTTTCTCCTGCACTCACCTGAGCTTCATCGCCTTTGGTTAATATCGCACCATAAGGGACTTTATAATGCTCTTTGGTACGACCAAAAGTATCTGTTACTGTTAATTCTGTGTTACGAGAAGTTAATACTAATTTACCTTCAGTATTAGTAACAAATTTAGCATTAGTTAAATGTACAGTACCTGTTGTTTTAACTTGGATACCTGATTCTTTTGCTGCTGCAGATGCTGCACCACCGATGTGGAATGTACGCATGGTTAACTGAGTACCTGGTTCACCGATTGATTGTGCAGCAATAACACCTACCGCTTCACCTTGGTTAATCAAGTGACCACGAGCTAAGTCACGACCATAACATTTCGCACAGACACCAAAATCTGTATCACAGGTTACAACAGAACGTACTTTCACACTATCCACTGAATTATCGTCAAGGATGTCACACACTTTTTCATCTAATAAAGTGTTACGAGGGATCAATACTTCTTCTGTACCTGGTTTTAAAATGTCTTCTGCTGCCACACGACCTAATACTAATTCACGAAGTGAAACTTTTTCATCACCACCTTCGATGAGTGGAGTCATCACAATACCTTCGTGTGTACCACAGTCATCTTCAATAATCACTAAGTCTTGTGCAACGTCAACTAAACGACGAGTTAAGTAACCTGAGTTCGCTGTTTTTAATGCGGTATCCGCCAAACCTTTACGAGCACCGTGGGTTGAAATAAAGTACTGAAGAACGTTCAAACCTTCACGGAAGTTTGCAGTAATTGGTGTTTCAATGATTGAACCATCTGGACGAGCCATCAAACCACGCATACCAGCTAGCTGACGAATCTGAGCTGCAGAACCACGAGCACCAGAGTCTGCCATCATAAAGATGCTATTAAATGATGCTTGTTTTTCTGGATTGCCTTCACGGTTGATAACTTCTTCCGTAGAAAGATTTTCCATCATGGCTTTTGCAACGCGTTCATTAGCTGTTGCCCAAATATCGATCACTTTATTATAACGTTCACCAGCAGTTACCAAACCAGATTGGAACTGTTCTTGAATTTCAGCGACTTCAGCTTCCGCAGCAGAAATAATTTCATATTTCTTCTCTGGGATAACCATATCATCAATACCAACTGATGAACCTGAACGAGCAGCATAGGCGAAACCAGTATACATAATTTGGTCAGCAAACATAACACTCGCTTTCACACCTAAACGACGGTAACATTCGTTGATTAATTTAGAAATCGCTTTCTTACCAAGAGTTTGGTTGAATAAACTAAATGGCATACCTTTTGGTGCGATCATCCATAAGATTGCACGACCAATAGTGGTATCCGTTAAGGTTGTTTGAGATTCAAACTCACCTGCTGCATTTTTCACATATTCAGTAATACGAACTTTTACACGTGAATGTAATTCTGCACGACATGTACGATAAGCTTTTTCTGCTTCACGTGGGTCTTGTAATAACATACCTTCACCACGGCCATTCACTTTTTCACGTGTCATGTAGTAGATACCTAATACCACGTCTTGTGATGGAACGATGATTGGATCACCATTTGCAGGAGATAATACGTTATTAGTTGACATCATTAACGCACGAGCTTCTAATTGAGCTTCAAGTGTTAATGGTACGTGAACCGCCATTTGGTCACCATCGAAGTCCGCATTAAACGCCGCACAAACAAGTGGGTGTAATTGCATTGCTTTACCTTCGATTAGGATAGGTTCAAACGCTTGAATACCTAAACGGTGAAGTGTTGGTGCACGGTTTAATAAAATTGGATGTTCGCGGATAACTTCAGCTAAGATATCCCATACGATAGCATCTTCACGCTCCACCATCTTCTTCGCAGCTTTAATGGTTGAAGCGAAACCACGGCTTTCTAATTTAGCATAAATAAATGGGCGGAATAATTCCAATGCCATTTTTTTCGGTAAACCACATTGATGTAGATGTAAGTATGGACCTACAGTGATTACTGAACGACCTGAATAGTCAACACGTTTACCAAGCAAGTTTTGACGGAAACGACCTTGTTTACCTTTGATCATATCAGCCAAAGATTTTAATGGACGACGGTTAGAACCTGTAATCGCACGACCACGGCGACCATTATCTAATAATGCATCTACAGATTCTTGTAACATACGTTTTTCATTACGTACGATAATATCTGGTGCAACCAAGTCTAATAAACGTTTTAAACGGTTATTACGGTTAATTACACGACGATATAAGTCATTTAAATCAGAAGTTGCAAAACGACCACCATCTAATGGTACTAATGGACGTAAATCTGGTGGTAATACTGGTAATACAGTCATCACCATCCATTCTGGTTTATTACCAGATTGTAAAAATGCTTCTAATAATTTTAAGCGTTTAGTGATTTTTTTACGTTTAGTTTCAGAATTGGTTTCTTGTAATTCTTCACGTAATGTTTCACATTCATGTGCTAAATCCATGTCACGTAATAATGCTTGGATTGCTTCGGCACCCATTTTTGCATCGAATTCATCTGCCCAACGATCTTCGGCATCCATGAACTGTTCTTCAGTTAATAATTGACCTTTTTCAAGATCAGTCATCCCTGGTTCGATAACAATATATGATTCAAAATATAAAACACGCTCAATATCACGTAACGGCATATCTAATAATAAACCGATACGGGATGGAAGTGATTTTAAGAACCAAATATGAGCTACGGGTGAAGCTAATTCAATATGTCCCATACGTTCACGACGTACTTTGGTTTGAGTGACTTCAACGCCACATTTTTCACAAATTACACCACGATGTTTTAGACGTTTATATTTACCACATAAACATTCATAGTCTTTTACTGGCCCGAAAATACGTGCACAGAAAAGCCCGTCACGTTCAGGTTTGAATGTACGGTAGTTGATAGTTTCTGGTTTTTTAACCTCACCAAAAGACCATGAACGAATCATATCTGGTGATGCTAAACCAATTTTAATCACATCAAAATCTTCTGAAGTTTTTGATTGTGCTTTTAAGAACTTAACTAAGTCTTTCACAGATTTGCTCCTGTCGGAGTTAAACTTATTCAAGTGCGGTAGAAAATTAAGAAATTTTTACCGCACTTGCACTTACTTTCACTTATTGATTTAGAGGTGAATTAATCTTCATCTAAGTCAATATTGATACCCAATGAACGAATCTCTTTCATGATTACATTGAAGGATTCTGGAGTACCTGGATCCATTTGGTGAGTACCGCTCACAATGTTCTTATACATCTTCGTACGGCCGTTCACATCATCGGATTTTACAGTTAACATTTCTTGTAATGTATATGCAGCACCATATGCTTCTAATGCCCATACCTCCATCTCACCGAAACGTTGACCACCGAATTGTGCTTTACCACCCAATGGTTGTTGTGTAACAAGACTATAAGAGCCAGTTGAACGAGCATGCATTTTGTCATCAACTAAGTGATTTAATTTGAGCATGTACATGTAACCAACAGTTACAGGACGTTCAAATTTTTCACCTGTACAGCCATCATATAAGGTAATTTGACCTGAAGTCGGCAAGCCACCTAATTCTAATAAGCCTTTAATTTCTTGCTCTTCTGCACCATCAAATACTGGTGTTGCGAGAGGCATACCTTTACGTAAGTTTTGTGCTAAACGCATTACTTCTTCATCTGTGAAGGTATTTAAATCAACTTTTTGTGAACCGCCACCTAAGTCATATGCTTTTTGGATGTATCCACGAAGTTTCTCAATCTCTTGTTTTTCTTTCAGCATACGGTTAATTTGTTCACCGATACCTTTAGCAGCTAAACCTAAGTGAGTTTCTAGGATCTGACCGATATTCATACGAGAAGGTACACCCAATGGGTTTAATACGATTTCAACTGGTTGACCATTCTCATCGTATGGCATGTCTTCAACAGGATTAATTTTTGAGATAACCCCTTTGTTACCATGACGCCCTGCCATTTTATCCCCTGGTTGAATACGACGTTTCACCGCAAGATACACTTTAACAACTTTTAATACACCTGGTGCTAAATCATCACCTTGAATGATCTTGCCACGTTTAACTTCTAATTTATGTTCGAAGTCTTTACGTAATTCTTCGTATTGTTCTGCAAGTTGTTCTAATTGATTTTGTTTAGCTTCATCTGATAATGATTGTTCTAACCATTGTACACGAGCCATATTATCTAAGCTTTTAGCATCAATGCCGCTATCAATTAAAAGATTGCGAACACGAGAGAACAAACCAGCTTCTAAGATTTCTAACTCTTCAGCAATGTCTTTCTTCGCTTCTTTTAATTGCATTTCTTCGATTTCTAGCGCGCGTTTATCTTTTTCTACGCCATCACGAGTAAACACTTGAACATCAATAACTGTACCTGAAACACTATTTGGTACACGTAACGAAGAATCTTTTACATCAGATGCTTTTTCACCAAAGATTGCACGTAATAATTTTTCTTCTGGTGTTAATTGTGTTTCACCTTTAGGCGTGACTTTACCTACAAGGATATCCCCACCTTTTACTTCAGCGCCTACATACACAATACCTGATTCATCAAGTTTGCTTAATGCAGTTTCTCCCACATTTGGAATATCTGCGGTAATTTCTTCTGCACCAAGTTTAGTATCACGAGCTACACAGGATAATTCTTGAATATGAATGGTGGTAAAACGGTCTTGTTGTACAACACGTTCTGACACTAACATTGAGTCTTCAAAGTTATAACCATTCCAAGGCATGAATGCTACGCGGATATTTTGACCAAGTGCAAGTTCACCTAAGTCTGTTGATGGTCCATCAGCAAGTACTTCCCCACGTCCAATCGGCTCACCCAAGTTCACACAAGGAATTTGGTTGATACAAGTATTTTGGTTTGAACGGGTATATTTAATTAAGTTATAAATATCAATACCTGCTTCACCTGGGATAGTTTCGTCTTCATTAACTTTAACTACAATACGTGAAGCATCAACATACTGAATAGTACCACCACGTTTAGCAACAACCGCTACACCTGAGTCAAGTGCAATTGGTTTTTCCATACCAGTACCAACTAATGGTTTATCCGAACGTAATGTTGGAACTGCTTGACGTTGCATGTTCGCACCCATTAACGCACGGTTAGCATCGTCATGTTCTAAGAACGGAATTAACGCCGCGGCAACAGACACAACCTGTTGTGGAGAAACGTCCATATAATGGATTTCTTCTGGTCGGTATAAACCTGACTCACCATGTTCACCACGACAAGTAACAAACGCATCAGTAAAACGAAGCTCATCATCTAAACTTGAATTTGCCTGTGCAATTACATAGTTACCTTCTTCAATTGCAGACAAATACTCAATTTCTTCTGTAACTTGGCCATTCACCACTTTACGATATGGTGTTTCTAAGAAACCATAGTTATTGGTACGCGCATACACAGAAAGTGAGTTAATCAAACCAATATTTGGACCTTCAGGCGTTTCGATTGGACACACACGACCATAATGAGTTGGGTGTACATCTCGAACTTCAAAACCAGCACGCTCACGTGTTAAACCACCTGGACCTAATGCAGAAATACGACGTTTATGTGTTACTTCTGATAATGGGTTATTTTGATCCATGAATTGTGAAAGTTGTGAAGAACCAAAGAATTCTTTCACAGCAGCTGAAACAGGTTTCGCATTGATTAAATCTTGCGGTGTAATTGCATCTAAATCACCTAAAGATAGACGTTCTTTAACTGCTCGTTCAACACGAACTAAACCAATACGGAATTGGTTCTCTGCCATTTCACCAACAGAACGAATACGACGGTTACCTAAATGGTCTATATCATCCACTTCTCCACGACCATTACGAATATCAATAAGTTTTTTCATCACACTTACGATATCTTCTTTACTTAACACGCCGGATCCAGCAACTTCATCAATATCTAAAGAGCGATTAAATTTCATGCGACCTACCGCAGATAAATCATAACGTTCTTGAGAGAAGAATAAGTTATCAAATAATGCTTCTGCAGCTTCTTTCGTAGGTGGTTCACCAGGACGCATCATACGATAGATTTCAACTAGTGCACTTAAGCGGTCATTAGATGGATCCACACGTAAAGTTTCAGAAATGTACGGACCAAAATCTAAATCATTCGTGAATAATGTTTCGATTGATGTATAACCAGCTTGTGCTAATTTTGCTAAAATTTCTAAAGAAATCTCCATATTAGCAGGGCAAATCAATTCACCTGATTCTAAATCAACATAATCTTTAGCAGATACTTTACCAACGATATATTCAGTTGGCACATCAATTTGCGTAACATTATCTTTTTCTAATGCACGAATATGACGCGCAGTAATACGGCGACCACGTTCTACATAAACTTTACCATTTGCTTCAATATCAAATGATGCGGTTTCACCACGTAAACGCTCAGGCACTAATGCCATTAATAATTTGTTATCTTGAATTTCAAATGAAATTTTTTCGAAGAATAAATCTAAAATTTCTTCAGTCGTATAGCCTAAAGCACGTAAAATAATAGTTGCAGGTAATTTACGACGACGGTCGATACGAGCAAATAAGTTATCTTTCGGATCAAATTCAAAGTCTAACCAAGAACCACGATAAGGAATGATACGTGCGTTATAAAGCACTTTACCAGAAGAGTGGGTTTTACCTTTGTCAGAATCAAAGAATACACCAGGACTACGATGTAATTGTGATACGATAACTCGCTCAGTACCATTGATCACAAAGGTACCATTATCTGTCATTAATGGGATTTCACCCATATAAACATCTTGTTCTTTAATATCTTTAATGGTACCAGGTGCAGCATCACGATCATAACTTACTAAACGCAAATTAACACGCAATGGTGCCGCATATGTTGTGCCACGAATTTGGCATTCACGAACATCAAATACAGGCTCACCAAGTTTATAGCTCACATATTGTAATTCAGTACTACCGTTATTACTGACGATAGGAAAAACTGAACGAAATGCAGCTTCTAAACCTTGCTGACCTTCAGGATCTCTTTGAATAAATTTTTCAAAAGAATCTAATTGAATTGTTAATAAATAAGGTACGTTCAAAACTTGTGGACGTTTACCAAAGTCTTTACGGATACGTTTTTTCTCAGTATAGGAGTAACCCATTGGTTTTCCTCTGTAATTTTTAGTGAGACCGATTTGACACAAAATTTCCACCACACAAAAAAAGTGCGGTCTAAATCCAGAAAATTTTATATCAATGTTTTGATCCGTTTGCTAGATACCGCACTCTGAACCTTACTTCTGATGAGCGGATTGCATTAAGCTAACAGCTTAATTTAGCTTAATTTTTTTGCAATCAAACGGTGATTTTGTGTTTTTAAGAGAACACAAAATGCCGATAATATTTCATTATCAGCATCATTTTTTAAATGGTCGTTAATTATAACGGTTTGGTTAATTTTTATCAATAAAAAACCAGATTTTTTTGCAGAAGCAAATATATTAAAAAATGAGCCCCAATGTCTCCATCGGGGCTTATCTAGACCTGAAATCAGGCAAAAAGCTAAATCAAAAATTATTTGATTTCTACTTCTGCGCCAGCTTCTTCTAATTCTTTTTTCAATGCTTCAGCTTCTTCTTTAGAAACGCCTTCTTTTAAGTTAGCTGGAGCTGATTCAACTAAGTCTTTAGCTTCTTTTAAGCCTAAGCCTGTTGCACCACGTACTGCTTTGATTACAGCAACTTTGTTAGCACCAGCTGCTTTAAGAACTACGTTGAATTCAGTTTTTTCTTCTTCTGCTGCTGCGCCGCCTGCTGCTGGAGCTGCTGCTAATGCTGCTGCTGAAACACCGAATTTTTCTTCCATCGCTGTAATTAATTCAACGATTTCTGACACTGATTTAGAAGCAATTGCTTCAATGATTTGTTCGTTAGTTAATGACATGACAATCAATTCCTAATGTAAATAAAGTTAAACGAGTTAAGAAGTGCTTATTAAAAATTAAGCAGCTTCTTGTAATTTGTCGCGTAATGCCGCAATAGTGCGTACAAGTTTGCCAGCCGCAGCTTCTTTCATTGTACCCATTAAACGTGCAATCGCTTCGTCGTAAGTTGGTAATGTAGCCAAGAAATTAACATCTTGGATTTTACCTTCAAAGGCTGCACCTTTAATTTCAAACAAATCGTTTTCTTTAGCGAACGCAGATAATAAACGTGCTGCTGCACCTGGGTGTTCGTTAGAGAATGCGATAAGTGTTGGACCAGTAAACGCATCTTTTAAACATTCGAATTCTGTACCTTCAACTGCACGACGTAATAAAGTATTACGAACAACGCGCATTGAAACGCCAGCTTCACGAGCTGTTTTACGTAACTCAGTCATTTTATCAACAGTCACACCGCGAGAATCTGCGATTACTGCTGAAAGGGCACCTTTGGCTGCTTCATTTACTTCAGCAACAATTGCTTGTTTGTCTTGAAGATTTAATGCCATTGGCTTTTAGCTCCTGAATACACTCTGATTTCTCAGAATTAAATTACCTAATATAAACTGCATATTAGGACGACTTCGGTGTACAGAAGCAGAAAATTTCTTACTCTGTCTGTTCACCATCTACGTAGGATAATTAAGAACGACTACATTCCCCTACGGTCTTGGACGGGGCTTGAATAAGGTCAAGCACCAACCAGAAAATTGTTTTGCGAACTTTCGCAAAATAAGGCACAGAATTATAAGTATAATCTATGCCTTTGTAAAGGTTTAACGCAAATTATAAGCTGCTTTGATCAACTTGTACGCCAGCACCCATAGTAGTAGAGATGCTTACTTTCTTGATGAAAATACCTTTAGCTGTCGTTGGTTTAGCTTTATTTAATGCTGCTAATAACGCTTGTAAGTTTTGCGTTAATGCTTCAGCTGAGAAACTTGCTTTACCGATAGTAGTATGGATGATACCATTTTTATCATTACGGTAACGGATCTGACCTGATTTAGCATTTTTAACTGCATCAGCAACGTTTGGAGTTACTGTACCAACTTTAGGGTTTGGCATTAAACCACGTGGACCTAATACTTGACCTAATTGACCAACAACACGCATTGCATCTGGAGAGGCAATAACAACATCGAAGTTCATTTCACCTTTCTTAACTTGTTCAGCTAAGTCTTCCATACCGACTAAATCAGCACCAGCTTCTTTAGCAGCATCTGCATTAGCACCTTGTGTAAATACCGCAACACGCACTGTACGACCTGTACCGTTTGGTAGCACTGTTGCACCACGAACGTTTTGGTCTGATTTACGAGGATCAATACCTAAGTTAACCGCTACATCTACGCTTTCGTCAAATTTAGCTGTTGCAAATTGTTTTAATACTGCAATAGCTTCATTGATTTCATATGCTTTAGTTGAATCAACACCAGCTTGGATTGCTTTCATACGTTTGGTAAGTTTAGCCATTGATTAGTCCTCCACTACCAAACCCATTGAACGCGCAGTACCTTCAATAGATTTCATTTTAGTTTCGATAGTTGCACCAGTCATGTCAGCTGCTTTAGTTTCAGCAATTTGACGAACTTGGTCACGAGTTACTTTACCCACTTTATCTTTGTTAGGTTTACCTGAACCAGATTTAACACCTGCTGCTTTTTTCAATAATACAGCTGCTGGAGGAGTTTTAGTCACAAATGTGAATGAACGGTCAGCGTAAACTGTGATAACTACAGGAATTGGTAAACCTTTTTCAATGCTTTCAGTTTTTGCGTTGAATGCTTTACAGAATTCCATGATATTCACACCTTGTTGACCTAATGCAGGACCAACTGGTGGTGATGGGTTAGCCATACCCGCTGCAACTTGCAACTTAACGTAGGCTTGTACTTTTTTTGCCATTTTAGTTTCCTTAATGAATGGGTAATATCGCTAGAAATCTAGCTCCCCTGTTTACTTTCGTATAAAAAGGGCTGCATTTTAATTAAATACTGCCTATTTTTCAAGCTTTGAATATTCAAAACTCCAAAATTTTTCACCGCACTTTATATGAAATATCATACATAGTACGTCACAAAATTAATTTGCTTTTTCAACTTGACCAAATTCAAGCTCAACTGGCGTTGCTCGACCAAAAATTGAAACTGACACTTTAACACGGCTTTTCTCGTAATCAACTTCCTCAACCGTACCATTAAAGTCTGCAAATGGACCTTCAGTAACGCGAACTTCTTCACCAGGCTGAAAAGTAGTTTTTGGACGTGGCTTATCGCTATTTTGTTCTAAGCGATTTAAAATCATATCAGCTTCACGCTTTGTAATTGGCGCTGGTTTATCTGGTGTACCACCAATAAAGCCCATAACACGAGGAACACTACGCACTAAATGCCATGTATCATCATTCATTTCCATTTCAACCAAAACATAGCCTGGGAAATACTTACGTTCACTTTTACGGCGCTTACCAGCAACATTTTCAACAACTTCTTCAGTTGGAACTAATACTTCGCCAAATTGATCTTCCATTTGGTTTAGCTTGATATATTCACGTAATGTGGTTGCAACACGACCTTCAAAGCCTGAAAACGCTTGCAACACATACCAACGTTTTTTAGGTGTAGCTGTTTCTGTCATCTTAGAATCTCAAATCTGTTAAGAAATTAATGATTGATACGATAATACTATCGAATCCCCATAAAATTAGTGAAGTTAGTACCGTAACACCAATCACAATTAATGTTGTTTGCATTGCTTCTGGGCGTGTAGGCCACACGATTCTTCTTAATTCTGTTCGTGACTCACTGAAGAATGCTAATGCTTTTTTACCTTGGCTGGTTAACGCAGCTAAACCTAATGCAACCGCTAATAAAACAACCACACCAACCACACGGATTGCTGTTGAAAATTGTTCTGCTAAATAGACATTACCGATTGCCGCTGCGATAATTACAACAACTACAGCCACCCATAAAAGAGTATTTAACCCTTTTGATTGTTGCTCAACTTGTTCAGGAGCATTTTTCTTATTTTTCTCGATTTCTAAAGCCATAATTAACTCATAAATCCAATTTAAAAATTTAGGACATCTTTTTGAACGCGTGATTGTAGCATTTAATTTTGATCTTTCATATTAAATTATGCAGTTAACAGTAGATTTTTTACGGAATAAATAAGAATTTGGCGCTCAGACAATAATCTTTTAAAATATCTTTTCTCTTTTTAATAACTAATCCGGATGATGACGAAAAAACCAGATTTCACTTTTAAACAATTTTATATCAATCATGATCATTGTGCCATGAAGGTCGGTACCGATGGGATTTTATTAGGCGCATGGGCAAAATTATCAGGAACACAATTTCTTGATGTAGGGACTGGTACTGGATTGGTGGCAATTATGCTTGCTCAGCGTAGCTCCCAAGATGCTCGAGTTACTGCAATTGAAATCGATAAAGCAGCTTATTTACAAGCAATAGAAAATGTTCAAAGTTCACCTTGGCATGAAAAAATTCAAGTGATTCATCAAGATCTCATTCACTTTGATAAAACCTGTTCACAAAAATTTGATGTTATTGTTTCTAATCCGCCGTACTTTCAACAAGGTGTAGACTGTCGTGATCAACAACGTAAGACTGCCCGTTATACATCAACACTCAATCATCTTAGTTGGTTAGAACATTGTCATAACTTATTAAATAAAAATGGACTGATTCATTTTATATTACCTTATACAGAAGGAAAAATTTTACAAAAACAAACCGCACTTTATTGTGCGGCTTGTTGTGAAGTAATTACGAAAAAAGGGAAAAAGCCAAATCGATTACTACTATCCTTTACTCCGCAACATTGTGAAACTAAAATGAGTCAATTGACTATTTATGATGAACAAAATCAATATACGGAGGAGTTTATTCAGCTCACTAAAGCGTTTTACTTAAAATTTTAATAAAAACCACACCTTATTTTCCTCAATTTTAGCTAACGTGCGGTTAGTTTTTAGAAAATTTTTAGTTTCCCAAACTTAAATATTTTTTCATTTCATCCTCAGGAACCATTCCACCACCAGTTGCCCAAACAACATGAGTCCCATTCTTTAATTGAGATTCAGAAAATTGCATCCGCTGTAAATATTCTTTATTTTGCATACGAACAGCACCTACCATAGCTGATAATGCCGATGGCTCTAACTTAATATTTTCTGTTTTATTTAATAAACTAAGTAAATCATACATTTCTTGATCGCTAATAGTATAATAGCCATCAATTAGTCTTTCCATCGCACGCCCGACAAATCCTGAATAAACTCACCCAACATAACCCTCACACATAATCCAACATAAATGGGAAAAATTTGGATGAAGTGGGAAGAAATGAAAAAGGCGAAATGAAATAGAGTTACACATAGAGAAAAAGAAAACCCAGCGACTTTTACGGTCACTGGGTTTATTTTTTTAGGATTGAGCGAACATATCAAACTGTCGTTTGGCAATTTCTTCCTTCTGCACACGTTTCACTATTTTGTAGATCCATTGCAAAGATAAACCATACTTCTTAGCAAGATAGGCGTGATTATTGCCGGTGAACTCGTTGAAAATCTGCTTTTCACGTTCACAGGCAAAAAGCGACATTGATTTCGGCACATACACATTCAAACCACCCCAGTTGTAGCCCGTCTTCAATGCCACAATCATGCCGATATTTTCCGCGGTTTCCGCGTCCATTTCAGGGTAACATTCACGCACCGCCATTACCGTATATTTTGCCAAATCTGCCAATAAATCGGGGGCTTTGGTTTGAAAGTCATTATTGTCAAATTTGGCATCAATCATTATTTACCTACTCGTTTTTTCCACTGTTTTAACTGCTCAATAATAGCCGCTGTTTGCTCGCTATTGAGTTCTCGCCAGTCCGCAATCTCGGCATAATAGCGAACCACAAACGCATTTAACGCTGCAGACGTGCTTTCATCGGCTGTCGCTTTCCAAACCGCCCACAATTTCCGCTGAACGGCTGAAAGTTTCGGTGTATCACGCGGCAAGCGAATTTTCGCACCTTTTTGTTGCAATATTTTGACCAGTTTCACTAGCTCTGAATAGCTTATATTTTTTGCAGAATTTTGGTAGAATTGTTGAGATAATAGACTTCGATACGTCTCATCGTCCATTCCCAACTGGCTTTTCCCAATATGCACCAGCTGCAATAATCGTTTTCTCATCGTTTACCCCTTAAAATTGCTTTCAATCTTTGTAAATTACTTTCCACTTGCGCCTTTTCCTGTGCCATTTCTTCCGCACTTTTCGGCGGTGGTGGCGGGAGTTCAGGATATTCACGGCTTGGCAAGGCCTCTAGCAGTTGTTTTGGCGTAGGAAACCAATCGCAAGTCTGACCAAGTGTCATAAATGCCGTCTCAAACCGCACTTTATCCAACTCCATATCCCACGACTTTTTATAAGTAATTACCTGATACCACGCTTCCAACGTAGGCTGAATTACCTCTTCCGTCGGTGAATTTTTCAGACGTAACAGCAACAACATTGCTACACCTTGCGCCAGTACGGGCTTTAGCCATTGATTGTTTTGCCCCATTCCAACGCTCCTTTAATTGCGTTCATTTTATTGCTTGCAAGCGGGCGATTTTGCTCGGAATTTTGCACCACCGATGTGCCAGCAGGCTTATGGCTCGCAATAATTTCCAACAAATAACCGTGCGACTTCATCGGTAATTTCAATGCCGACCGATTTGCCATCATCTGATTGATCGCATAAATCCACGCCTCCACAGGGGCATCACATTCCACGCCATCACGCTTAATTTTGCCTGCCTGAATCATCGGTGTAAGCTCGCTCAATAACGTAGCAACACGGTCAAAGGTGAGCGAACTTTTGGCAGGGCGGAACAGCCCCAAATAGCGAATCAACGCCTCACCTAGTTCACCACTCACCATCAATGCCGCATTTAGCGCCTCGCTCGCTGCTTGATTGGCAATTAACGCATCCAACGAATGCAACGCTCCGCACGCACTACATTTCACTTTCATTTTCGGTTCTCCTAATACAAGAAAACCGCCCGAAGGCGGTTTGATTTATCTTAAAAAGTAATGCCGAGTTTCATCAAAATCCCCTTCGCATTACTTACATACACTTTGGCGTATTCCATTTGTTCTTTATCCAGCGATTTCTCTGCCTGTTCCAGCTGAATAATCGCTTGGCGAAGTTGCATTTTTAAGGCGTCTAGTGTGGAAATCATTGTTTTTTCTCCCGTTTACCTTGCCATGTTTTGCAGTAGATTTTGCGCGTGTTGCACCACTCACGTTGTTTGAGTGTTACCGCTTGCTTTGCTGCTTCTCCCCACAATTCACTAGCTCGGGCATAATTGCCAGAACGCTCCATTTCTGCTGCGACTTCTGTTGCTTCGCGATAGGCTTCTTCTAGCACATCGCGGTCGATCTTTGGTCTTCGACTCATTTCCGCACCTCTTCATCATTCGGCTTAATCACAAACTCTTCCACGCCTTCTCGAATAGTTACGCCCGAAATAGAGCGTGCAATATCAGGCTCGGCAAGCATCGCTTCCTTATTGAGCTCTTCTTTCGTGCGAATAAAGCGAAACAGCCCCAAATTGCGCAGGCTTTCTAAAATGCCGTCAATGCCTTTGGCAACCACTGCAGGCGGTTTGGCACGCCATTGTACTTCGCCGGTGGTAAAGTAAGCCGTCTTCTGTTTGCCTCTGTTAGTGAGTTCTAAACGACGACTTTCACAAAACGCTTGTACCGCCTTTTGTAATGGCTTCACCTGCTCTTTAAGAGCGGTCAATTCTGCCGTATATTTTTCATCAACCGCCGCTTTCTCATCCGCTTGCAGGGTGGTCAATCTCACCTGCTCACGCTCCAAATCACCAATTTGTTTAATCGCCAGCGCCACTTCATCTTGGGTTTGCAAGGCAATTTCTTGTACTTCGCTTTTTACTCTTGTTGCGCGTTTAGCCATTTTTTAATTCCTTACTGATTGTGAGTTTGATTTTTCCGCATTTCTTGCCTAACACGGCTTCCAGTATCGTTTCATTGTCATTTACTGAACCATTAAAATGTGTGATACCGCCAAATAACGCCTGTGTAATGCCATCTCGGTCATCTACGAGTGCTTTTGCTAAGGCTTTACAGCAAATCAGGAAATTTTCAGGATCTTTACTAGTAATAGGTTTTATTTTAGCCATTGTTTGTTACTCCTTTTTGGCAAGTATAAGGATAAAAATCTGCGTTAATTTTTGGGGTTAGGCTGCCGTTGGGCGAGCGGAGGTAAACTACACCGCTGATACAAAGCTCGGCATACGCCCACGTTTGCTTTTGTATCATTCCGTCATCACAGCCAGCCAACAAAAATGCGGTCAAAATTAAGGTTGTTTTTCTCATATCGCCCCCTAAACCTGCATCACCACATCGCCGTTCACTTTCGGCACGCCTAAACTTTCTGCCAAGTTCATCGCTGCCGTGAGCAAGTTGTTTACTGCGAGCGGATAAAGCAAACTAGTGGTAGTTTTGTTTCTGCCCACCGCCGTTAAGCGTTGCCGCACTGCTAAAAACGCGTCTTCTTCAAAAATATCGCTGAGTTTTTTGCCCACTTTAGCCAAGCGGAACGCCACATAGTTTTCCAACTCTGCATCAAGGGGCGCGAGTTCCACTACTTCACAGCGTTGCATCACTTCGCGGACTTTGGTGTTGCGTTCGGAAAGTTTCAGCTTTAACTCAGGCTGACCAATCAACACAATGGAAATCAGCTTTTTAAAGCCATCTTCCAACTCAAAAAAGCGTTTCAAGTGTTTAAGCGTCGGAATTGGCAAGGAGTGCGCTTCTTCGATGATGAGCACGTTCGAATAGCCCGATTTACAGCTTTCTTTCAACACTTGGTGTAACTGGCGGAAACGTGCTTCAGGTGAACGTTTCACGCTTTGCAGTGGGGCAAGGGTGGAAATAATCGCTTCGGCAATATGGGCTGCTTTGAGCGTTTTGCCCTTGATGTCGTTGTCTTCCATTGCGATGATGTAAGGCTCAATCACCGCAATCGGGGCGTTTTCGGCACGAATGCGGTCAATCAAATCACGGCGCAAGGTCGATTTACCTGCACCACTTTCACCCACCACCGCCATAAAACCACCGTGCTTGGCGGTTTGATAAAGCGACTCCCGCACATAACGAATGTCGCTGGTGGCGAAAACTTCATCAGCCGAGCGAATATCGACGGAAAAAGGGTCAATCGGTAATAAAAAATGTTTCTTAGTGGCTGGAAATAAAGCCTGTTTTGCGAGTAACATAATCTCGTCCTTAATTTCTCGTTTGGTTTTAAGGGCGGAAGCGGCAGGCTCGGTCACCAAACTTTCCCCTGTCGCTTCCTGTCTCAATAGCGTTGCAAGCGGTTGGTTTATCCCAATCTTTTGCAAAGACGCTATTAAACTCTTCTCAAATGCCGCCCACTCCCGGACCCGTTGATTATGGTTTATCAACTGAGAAATGGTCGCAGGCGACACATTCATCATCTGTGCCAACTGCCTTAAGCTCACGCCCTTGTCAATCAGTACCTGTTTTAGTTTCAGCATAAAATGCTCCTTCAATAAGTTCCCCTCTTTTGTAAAGAGGGGTTAGGGGAGATTTTAGGGCGATTACGCCGCTAATAGTTTCAAGTGAGAGCGTGTAGGCTCGGGTGCCACAAACTCCGCTTTAAAATCTTCAAACCCTAAGCTCAACAGCCGTTCCGCTTCAAGTGGCGGCACGCCTTGTGGGTATCTGCCATTCACCCATTGATAACACTCACCGTTCCACAACTCACCCCAGCGAGCCTTGCCATTTTTGGCAAATTCCACCACCGACATCGGTTTTTGCTCCACCCGTCGGGCGTTAGTGGTGAGTTTGTGTTCTTGTCCTTTGTTCGGTAAGAACCACATTAGCTTGCTCTCTTCGATGTGTTTGTAAGGGTTGATTTCGCCGTTGAATAACGGTGCGTTGGCTTTCTTGGCTCGCTTCAACTCGTCTTCGGTTTCTACGCCATAAGCCAGTTGCTCCGCCTGTTCCTTATTTGCTTCAAACGCCGTTTTGCGGTGGGATTTGTATTCTTCGCCGATGATTGCCGCGTCCACACGGAAGCCTAGTTCATTCACTTCAATCGGCTCCAGCACCACCCAGTAAGGTTTCAGGCTTACTGTGCCGTCATCGGCAAAAATCTGCTCAAAGCACTGCACCTGCACACATTCAGGGCGGTACGGATTTTTGCCCACTGTGATTTTTTCGCCGATTTTCACATCAGGTACATCACGCACATCATATCGGCGATTTTCAAAGCTGATTTCCAACTTATCGGTCACCAATCGTTCGGTAAGTGCGGTAATCATCAGCTCTTGGCAAATTTCACGGCTCGGTGGGAAAAGTAATTCATCAGACTTGATGGTTTGCCATACTTGATAGCGTGTTTTATGATGGCGTGAATGTATTTCTGTGCTGTTGAAATAGCGCATCCATTGGTGGGCAAGTTGATTTAACTCATCAAGCCCGTTCACATTCATAAACCTCAAACCGCTTTCAAACTGGCGCTCCACAATATCATTGCCTTTCTCCACTTGCCCTTTGGCTCGAGCATTGTGAGCTTTCGGCACTTCAATTTTCACGTCCAACTGGTTCAGCAAGTGCGTGAACATTTGCGAAGTATTGGCTGTACCACGGTCAAACATCAAAATCTTTGGCACACCAAAAAACGGCTCTGATTTATTGGATTTCGGTTGAATAGCGTTGATAAAGCATTGGCTGACATTTTCCGCCGTCTCGCCACCATACACATATTCCACATAAATCACCCCGCTCGCGTGGTCGGTGATTACATACCGCCACACTCGTTGCGGTTCCACTTTCGCCACATTTGCCGGTTTGTTCTTATAGAACTGTTCCGCTTCCATCACACACAACCCATTGCCTTTGACTGTTTCTTTCAAGTAATAAAGCACACACAAAGATGGGTCGATTTGCCAAACGTGGTTGGGGTGACGGCTTTGCAACTGCACCACAGGGGCAGGGCGTAAAAGCTGGTCGGGGTGAAGATTGGCATTGCGCAACGCCCGCTCCACCGAACTTGTCGAATAAGGGCGAATTTCTCCCGTATTCTCATCGGTAAATTCCGCCTTGATTTTGCCGTTGGTTCTCAAAATCTTCATAATGCGCTCCAATGTCATCATTGTTTTGCCGTTATTACGGCGGATATGTAACCAAGCCGAGCTAATCGTTTGCAACTCTTTAAATTCAAGTTGATGCTTGCCTTTATCCGACCGCACTTTACGACCGCTTGCCGGTCGAAACGGTTTGATTTGTTTCAGAAAGGTTGCACGGCTTAAGCCCGTTTTGTTGCGCCCTTCTTCAATAATTTTCTCCTTCTCGCCAAAGCCTGCTTTCTCCACACGTTCGGCATATTTGGCGAGAACGCTCGGTAAAATTGCCATTGCATTTCCTTACTCCACAATGTCTGCTTCAACCGCGTTATCTAACATCGCGGCTAACGCAGGATCTATCTCTTCAGATTTATCTGCCCATTCTGAATCAGGTCTTGCCCATTCAGGCACATTCGAGCCACTTGGCACATCATCAAGCTGAAAGTGGAATTTAAGTTCCGACAAAATCAACTGATACTCGGCAAGTACGCCACTCATAAACTGCTTGTGGTCAATGCCTGTGGCTTCCGTGTGAGCGGTTAAGGCTTCAAAGGCTTGGAAAACTTGTCCGCGTAGCACGGCTTCTGCTTTGTAAGAAATCGCAGCCGCTTCTTCGCGTAATACGCCACCGCGTTGTTCAGGCGTTTGGGTTTCAATCGCTTTAGTTTTCTTCGCTAGCTCCAAATCTAAGTGGTTAATCCGCTCGTTTTTGGTGGCAAGCACTTTCGCTTGCGCTTCATAATCGTCCGACTTGCGTTTCAACTGGGCTTGCAAGGCTTCTTTTTCCTTGGCGTGTTTTGCGGTTAAATCTTCGATTTTCTCAATTAAATCTTCTTTATCTGTCGCTTCCGAATAATCTGCCTCCACAATCTCCGCACGAGCTTCCTCAGGCAGTTGGCGAAGTTTTCGCATTTCGCGGTAGCCTAAGCCGAGGCGGTGGCTGGTTTCTAAAAATTCTTCTCCGAATTTAGAAAGGTTTTGCAAATCTTCATCAACTTTTTGTCTAGTTAATCCGCAAGCTTTACAAAACTCTTCCCAACTGCCGACCGTCGTCAGTTCTCCGTCAATGTAGGTTACTAACCCTTTGTATTTCTTGGCTTCTTTAACTTCTCTCATAACTTTAAGAGTGCCGACGGTCAGCAGTTTGTTTACAAAGCCAAACGCTCTAACCATACCCATAGCTTCGTGGGCTTCTGCAATATCTTGGGTCATTGCTTTTGCGGCTAACGCCACCGCATCTTGCTGTTCACTTAATCTTAAATCTGTCATCGCTTACTCCTAAAAACCGCCTGTTGCCACACGGTGTCGCATTTCATTAAATCGTTCATTCACTGCCTGCATATCCTGCTCATAACACACTGCCAAGTTGAGCAGGGCAAAACTGAGCGTCCAGTTGCCTGTGGGAAGTTTTCGCAAAAAGCCTTCACTTTCTAAAATCGCCGTGGCTCGCGTGATATTCACCGGCGTTTCATCAATCGCTTCGCACAAATCCTTATTGCTTAAGCCGTCCATCGTTCGCCCTTTCAGGGCTTTTAAAATCCGCAACGCACGCTGCGTGCTGTTAATTTTTTCTTTCATTTGGCTTGCCCTGATTTCATAAACTGCGGTAAGTTTTCCGCCTGTTTTTGTTGCTCAAGCGCAACCACTTTTTTATAACCTTGACTGTTCCAGTATTTTTTCAAATACCATAAGCATAATTTTTCTAACATTTTCATTTGATTTTTCTCCCTGTGGTATCCTATTGGCTCTCTCAACTTCCAAAAGGAAACCCTATGACGGTAATTAAATTGCCAGCAAAACGCTTGGCTGATTTAGAAGATAAAATTGCTCAGCTTGAGCAACACATTGAAGAACTCAATGGTCGTTATGAAGCTTGTCTGAATTTAATTGACTATATAGCCACAAAGCTGCCCGATGAAGCCCGTATGAGTATTTATGAAATGGTGAAAAGCTTGACGGATTTTCACGCCACTCATCCAACACTTCTTGATACAGCTGATTATCGCGGCGTAGCGTATCTACAAACGTTTCGTGAATTTGAAGGGCGTTTTTTCTGGTCGGTATATTCACCGCCTGAAACGGAAGTGTAATCTCTTTCAAAGCCGCTCTTACCTGCGGCTTTTTCAATAATTCAATCAGTTCTTTTTCATTCATTTTTCTCTCCTATAAATAGTGGACTTTCGTCCGTTAAAGAGTGGTCGATTTTTCGCTGTTTTTTCCAAATTGTTAAAGAGCAAAAGAAGTTTTAAGCGGCTTTTAAGCCCAATTTCACGGCAACTTCCAAACCTTTTCCGCGATTGGCTTTCACTGCACCATTTAGCACCTTACTTACCAACACAGGGTGATAGCCATTTTCAATCGCCCATTGCTGAAAAGTTTGCCCATTTCGATAAAACTCCAATCGAATTTGATCGGGTGTTTTTGCTTCATTGTTCATTATTTAGCTCCTGTTGTTGTGGTATAATTTCGGTAAATTGATATAACTTAATCTACATTTGTAGAATAATCTATATTTGTAGAATTACAAGGGGAATTTTATGGATTCTTTTCAAGAAAAGCTATTTCGCTTAAAAAATGAACTAAAAATAAAAGACGATAAAGATATTGCTGAAATGTTGGGCTTTGGTGTTAAAGCTTTTAGTGCAAGAAAAAGCCGAAACAGCTTCCCCGAAAAAGAGCTTTTCGCCCTAAAAGCCAAATGTCCAGAATTAAACCTTGATATGGATTACATCTTGCTTGGACATCGCCGTGAAACCTATGAAGCGATAGAACAGGAAATGTTAAAAGATATGCCTAAGACTGATGAGCCACGCTTTGACCCAAACCGAGAAATGGAAAATTTAATGCCAGCCGAGAACCTGCTTTTGCAGTATTTCCGCACCGCTGGTAAGGAAGGCAAAGAAATGATTTTGAATGTTGCCAAAATGGCGGCAAAGGCTAACACAACACAAGGCAATTTCGCTACAAAAATGCACATTGGCAACGTAGAGCAACAAAACAACATCGAACACCTTGAAGGTGGTATTCATTTTAAGAAAGGGAAATAAATGGATTTTAAAATTGACAATGTTGAGCAGCTTAACAACATCAATGAAGCTCACTTTCATCAGCCAGAAAAAGTAATTGATAAAAACAGCCCACACATCGTCATTTGCCCACAGTGCGGCGGCGAAAGCTACCGCTTCAATGAATACTGCTACAACGGCAAATGCACCTTTGGGATTAAGCAGTATTTTGACTATCAAGAATGGTACGAAAAAGAACAACACCGCAAAGCCTTATTGCAAAAGAAAAGCCAAAGATTAGTGATATTCACGCTCGTAGGCTTTGTAATTTGCTTGCTGGGGCTGTATTTAGGCAGCCTGCACCCTGTGGGTTATTTCGTGTTTTTTGTCGCAGGTTCTTTGGCGTTGGGCTTTAACAAAGCTGGGCAACACGTGGAAAAAGAAATTAAAGAGATTGGAACCGAGGAATTAAAATGACAACTGAACAACAAAAGAAATCCGAAATTACGGAATTAAAAAATCAAAGTGAGCAATATGATGATCCTATTGAATTATCAAAAAATAATTTACTTGTAATCGTTTTTGCCAAGACTAAAAGTCCTTATTTTAAAATGGCATTATCTATTGCCACAGGAGCTTTTAAATTCTCATCTTATGAGTTAGACAAAGATATAATTTACACTTGTACTTTCGATAAAACGCCTGAACAAGCGGCTAGAGCTCTTTTATTACTACGTTACGTTGATGGTTGGACAACAAAACAAATTTTTGTTGCTGGAAAACTATATACTGGTTCTGGCTATTATAGCTTAGGCTCTATATTAGAATGCTATCAAAATGCCTGCCAATGCTTAAATGCAAAGTCACATTGTTTATCTTTAACTAACAGATTGTTCAGAGATGTTTACTATTCTCAAGGATTATCCTTATCTATTTTCTCTGATGAAAAAACAAAGCAGAAAGAAACTCAATATGTCATTCCTTGCAAAAAATTAGAAAATCACCCAATAGAGCGAGGAGAACACTTTGGTTCTTGGAAAGAACAAATTCAGGCATTGGCTGTTGAAAACAATGTTGACTGGTGTCCAATGTTTAACTTGGATTATTTCAGACAATATGAGTAAAGTTACAACAATGCGATATGAGCAGTTTCAACCGCGATAAAGACGGCGTACCTTGTGAAAGTATTTGTGGTGGGAAGAAAAATAAATAATTGAGGAACTAAGGAATTAAGGAATTAAGATGACAACTGAAAAGAAAACAAAAGTAAAAAAACAAATTGAACGAAAACTTAGAACTGTAGAGCATTTTACGGTTTCTTATGATGCCACAGATGAAGAATATGCTCACCACAAAATAAACGCACGTAATTTGGTTGAAGTGGTGAAAGACATGATAGATTTGGTTGAAAGAAGTGATAAACTACTCAATGGTAAACAAAAAACTGTTGAGCTATACGTTCAAGCTCCAAATGGAAATGCCATTGTAAAAGAGGGATCAATTGCCTTTCCATTTGCTATGGAAATCTTTGATTATATTTGTACTGTCAAAGATGTGGTCACAACCATAGACACCAAAGATGTAATGGCTACATTGGGTATTAGTATTCCGACCGGTGCCGTCAGTTATGGCGTATTTAAAGATATTTTGCTTACCAAAGGCGAACCTGTAATTGACGTAAAGACTCAAGATGGGTCTGATAAAGTAGAGGTTTTGACAGAAAACACCAAAGTCACTACAACAAAAGAAACCGCTATTCTGATGCAAGATGATCAAATTCGCCAAGCAATTAAAAAATTGACTGTAACACCTTTGGCAAATAAAAAAGATGCTGTATTTAAAATTCAACGTACTGAAAAAGTCGAAAATACAGACGGTAAAGTTGAGGTACAAGAACAGACAACGGTTAAAATTGAAAGTCTGAAAGAGATTGATACCCTTACTCGATTATCCGAAACCATTGCACAAGAACCTGAAAAGAAAACTGAACCAGAAGCAATGATTATGATTACCCAGCTAAATTTCTACTCTGGCAAAACAGGGTGGAAAATGCGTTATGATGGTAAAGAGCGAGCGGTTGAGCTGCAAGACGAGGCATTTATTGAAGAAATTAATGCAAATCAAGCTAGTTTCCGTAAAGGTGATTGGTTAAAAGTTAAGTTAGATATTGTAAAAACTTTTGGTAATTCGACAAAAACGTCCTATATAATAACCGAGGTTTTAGAACATTTGGTCACCGAAGACCGGCAATTAGTTAAGAACGAAGATGAATAATGCTGATATTTTAACATATACAATATTGATTATAGGGTTAGTGATGGCTATCCCTATGTTTGTTCGTATTGGGGAAATGTTAGGGCAAAAAATTCGTTTAATGCTATTTCCTATAAAAAAAGTAAAAATTCGTCGTTGGCACAATGAACAAATTATTGGATATGGGGAATTAGATTTGACGTCTCCAGAACCCATTATCGCTCAATTAGAACGTATTGATGCAGAACTAAAAACAAGGAAAGGAAATGAGCGATAAACAACCGACCGAACAGTCATCTTTTTCTAATAACCCTGCTACTTATGCAGGTGCTTTTGCAGCAATATTGGCAGCACTCATTAGAATGTTTGTACCCGCGGAATATATTGAAAATTCTTTGACTATTTCTGCGGCTATAAGCCCAATATTGGGCGTTTGGATATTTAGTTTTCTAAATAAAAAACGACAATCTGCGGCACAAATAGCAGTAAAGGAGAAGATGAAAGATAGAATGGATCTTCTTGATTTACAGATAAATAATGAACAATACTCAAAAGAACAAAAAGAAAAATTTTTAGAAGAAAAACAAAAATTAGTCTTAGAATATATTCAATTAGACAAGACTGTTGATTAATCATTAAACCAGTTTAAAATCAGTTCCTACAAGCATTAAGTAAACTCCAGTTATCAGTCAAACCTAATAACTGGAGTTTTTTTATGGCTAATCCCACCATCACCAAAATCGTGATCCACTGCTCAGCTACTCAAAACGGCAAGCAGTTACACACTACCACCCAAACCGCGGCACAACGTATCGACGATTGGCACAAACAACGTGGTTTTCAACGTTTAGCAGGCAATTACAAGCAATTCAATCTGCACTTACAACATATTGGCTACCATTTTGTGATTGACACCGATGGCACAGTCGAAACGGGACGTGCTGAAGGCGAAACGGGCGCACACGTTAAAGGGCATAACTTAAACAGCCTTGGCATCTGCTTAGTCGGCGGTATTACTAAAGACAAACGCAATCACGGCGAATATACGGAAGCCCAATGGAAAGCCCTGCACCGCTTGCTTCGCCAATTAGAAGCCAAATATCCCAGCGCTCGCATTTGTGGACATCGTGATTTAAGCCCAGACCTAAATGGCGATGGAACAATCACGCCTAATGAATGGATTAAAGACTGCCCGTGCTTTGATGTGTGGAGCTGGCTGGATAGCGAAGAAGTCGTGAATGTTGAGCATTTATTTAAATAAATCTCCCCTAACCCCTCTTTACAAAAGAGGGGAACGGTAAAACGGAAAAAAACAGCCCCCTCTTTAGAAAAGATGAGCTGGGGGAGATTTGAAGAATACGGAGAACACAATGAAAAAATTAAGCAATAACGCTCAAATTAACCGTGCAATCAACAAGGGTCGCACGGTTGCTCAATGGTTTTATTTACGTTGGAGTTACTAATGGCAATCAAAGAACTCATCACCAACGATAACGGCAGGCTCAGCACTACCGCCTTTATCCAATTTTTCGGGGCTTTATTGATGGCGGGCATCTTATGCTTTTGTGTGTATTTAGACCGCCCTTATGTGCCAGAACTCTTTATGACCTTCGCCATTTTTGCTGCAGGTGGCGCAGCTACAAAAGGCTTTGCTAATGCATTAAATAATCGGGGGCGTGAAGAATGATTTTTTATCTGATTTTAGGCTTTGTTGTAGTGGGTCTGGTAGGAGCAATGATGGCTGGCTATAAAATCCGCAAATCTCGACAAGAAATCGACCGCTTGTCTAAGCAAAATGAGCAACTGCAAAACGAAAAAGCAGTAGCTCAAACCCAAGTCCAACATTTTGAAACAAGAAAAAAGAATGAAGAAAACAACCGCACTTCTAATCGTAATGGGCTTATTGACCGCCTGCAACAGCAAGGTGATCTCCGTGATTAACCCGAGCTGTTCAGGCTTTGGTGTAATCAAGGCAAGCCGTCAAGACACCACCGAAACGCTCCGTCAAATTGCGGTGCATAACGCGACCTATCGGGAGATTTGCAAGGAGACGAACGATGACCATTAACGTGGAATTTTGGCATTTGGTCGGGTTGTTGTTGTCGTTTCTTGGTTGCTGTTTTGGCTTTGCCAAGATTTTAGTATCGCAGTTTCAAAACAGTTTGAGTGAACGCCACCAAAACCAGCTCAAAGTAAACGACAAAGTGGAAGAATTGGAAAAGCAATTCAACCAAATGCAGTCGAGCCTGCCGCTCGTTTATGTCCTGCGTGATGACTACATTCGCGGACAAACAGTGCTGGAAGCCAAAATGGATGCCCTACACAAAACCTTAAGTGATTTATACAAAATGGAGAGTGCAAAATGATGGAAAAAGCCCGCCGAGAAGGTATGCGTTGGCACTTGCTCAATACTTTACACAAAGCTATGCCATACACCACCAGCGAACAATTTTTGCGTGATGTGATGGCAGGCATTTACCCAAATGTAACACCGCATGAAATCCGTCAGCAGTTGGAATATCTTTCCGACCGCAAACTGGTGGAACTGACCAAACAACCGCACGGCGTGTGGTTTGCCGATATTAACCGCCTAGGCGTGGACATTGTGGAATACACCATCGACTGCCAAGCTGGTATCGCCCGCCCTGAAAAGTATTGGGCGTAGGGGGGAACTGGTATGGCTCCCCGTTCAAGTATCGAAAAACTGCCCGAAGATGTCCGCCGCTGGTTGGAGCGTGCCTTAACTGAGAATGGCTTTTCGGGCTATGTGGAATTGGAAACACTATTACGTGAGAAAGGCTATTCCATCAGCAAATCGGCGATTCATCGCTATGGGCAGAAGATTGAACGCCGTTTTAAGGCAATCAAGGACAGTACTGAAGCGGCTCGCATTATTGCCGAAGGAGCAGAAGATAAGGAAGACAAACGTAGTGAAGCCTTAATGGGGATGTTGCAGTCGTCTTTGTTTGATGCGTTGGTCGATATTGAAGAAGCCAAAGATGATGAGATGACCCCGATGGAGAAATTCCAAGCCTTGAGTTTTGCAGGCAAAAACGTGGCGTCGCTTATCCAAGCCAGCACCAAGCTGAAAGTCTATCAAGCGGACGTGAAAAGACGAGCGGAACTTGCCGCAGAAGAAACGGAAAAAATTGTTATTCAGGCGGGCTTATCGGCAGAAACCGCAGACAAAATCAAACAGCAAATTTTAGGTATTGCATAGTGAAAGATATCATTCCCTTTGACCCAAACGAGCTACTGTTGGGCTACCAAAAACGTTGGATAGCCGATAAATCCCAACTCAAAATCGCTGAAAAATCTCGTCGAACAGGTTTGACGTGGGCAGAAGCTGCTGATGATGCTTTGATTGCTAGCCTTGCCAAAAAAGACGGTGGCTCTGATGTGTTCTACATTGGGTCAAACAAGGAAATGGCACGCGAATTTATTGACGCGGTGGCAATGTGGGCAAGGGCGTTTAACTATGCAGCAGGCGAAATTCAAGAAGAAGTATTGCAAGATGAAGACAAGGACATTCTGACCTATGTGATCTATTTTGCATCAGGCTTCAAAGTGAAAGCCCTTTCCAGCAACCCGAAAAACTTGCGTGGTATGCAAGGCGTGGTGGTGATTGATGAAGCAGCCTTCCATGAATACCTTGCTGAAGTATTGAAAGCCGCGCTCGCGCTGACAATGTGGGGTGCGAAAGTGCGGTTGATTTCTACCCACAACGGCGCGGACAACCTTTTCAATGAGCTGATCTTAGACAGTCGGGCAGGCAGAAAACGCTACTCAGTGCATACGATTACCCTTGATGATGCCTGTGCTGAAGGGTTATACCAACGTATTTGCCAAGTCAGCAAGCAAGAATGGACAGCCGAAAAAGAAGCAGAGTGGAAAGAAAACCTACTCAATGACACGGCAACCAAAGAAGATGCGGAAGAAGAATACTATTGCGTGCCGAAAAACGGCACAGGCTTATGGCTCTCGCGTGCGTTGATTGAACGTCAAATGAGCGAAAGCACGCCCGTAATCCGAATGACGGCAAAAGATGGCTTTAGCCTTGTGCCTGAACCGACACGCTATCAGGAAATGCAGGATTGGTGTGAAACCACGCTTCAGCCGATTTTGCAAACCTTAGATGAAACGCAATTACATTTTTTAGGCGAAGACTTTGCACGCAGTGGCGATATGACGTCCTTTGTGGTGTTAGCACAACAGCAAAACTTAACCAAAAGCGTTCGGTTGATTGTGGAGCTGGGCAATATGCCTTACAAGCAACAAGAACAAATTGTGCTGTTTATTTTCAAGCATTTGCCACGCTTCGCCGGTGCAGCTTTTGATGCGCGTGGGAATGGGGGCTATTTAGCTGAAGCTGCTCGTGATGCCTTCGGCTCATTGGTGGATTGCGTGCAGTTATCGGAAAAATGGTATCGCGAACACACCGCCCCATTTAAAGCCGCACTCGAAGATGGTGAACTCGACAGCATTCCCAAAGATGCCGATATTCTTGCCGATTTGCGTTCGTTCCAAGTGGTGAAAGGCGTGCCACGCATTCCCGATAAACGAACCAAAAGTGCAGACGGCAAAAACAAACGCCACGGCGACACCGCAATTTCTTTATTGCTTGCTCATTATGCTAGCCGTCAGTTGGTGCAGTTGCCGGTTAAAGCCCACAGTCGCAAACCAAGAGCCAGCCGAAAATTAACGCAAGGATATTAACCATGATCGCATTTGTAACTTTAACCATTTCTGTCGCTGTGCTGATTTTTTACGACAAACCGTTTTGGTGGGTATTTTTATTGCTTGCCGCCTTTGTGGATTATGAAAAATAAGGAAAGCCAATGACACCAAAAAAACAAGACCTAATCCGCGTCATCGCCAGCCGTGCCAACGCCATTGACTATTGGGCGTTTATGCACTACCTGCCGAACCCTGATCCTGTGCTAAAGAAAATGGGCAAGGATATTTCGGCTTACCGTGAAATTTTATCCGACAGCCACGTTGGGGGCTGTGTTCGCCGTAGAAAAGCAGCCATTAAAGGGCTGGAATGGCGAATTACGCCCACAGGCAATGAAAAAACGGACGAGATTTTAACCGCACTTTTCGACCGCTTGCCGATGAGCCAAATCATCAGTGAAATACTTGATGCCACACTGTTTGGTTATCAAGCGTTAGAAGTGATGTGGGAAAGCGAAAACGGCTTACTGTTGCCAACGGCAATCGTAGGCAAACCGCAAGAGTGGTTCATCTTCGATGAAGAAAACCAGCTTAAACTTCGTACCAAAGAGAACTTCAACGGCGAAGAACTGCCGCCTTATCGAATGTTGCTTGCCACCCAAAATGCGACTTACATCAACCCGTATGGCTTGGGCGATCTCTCGCTCTGCTTTTGGGCAGCGACTTTTAAGAAAGCAGGCTTTAAGTATTGGTTGGAATTTACCGAAAAATACGGCTCGCCTTGGCTAGTGGGGAAACATCCGCGACAAGCGCAAATTCATGAAGTGGAAGACTTGCTCGACAGTATGGAAGCAATGCTTGGCACGGCTGTTGCCGCCATTCCTGACGACAGCTCAATCGGCTTGGTGGAAGGTGCTGATAAAAGCGGCTCATCAGAAGCCTTTGATAACTTTATCAAGTACTGCAAATCTGAAATTGCCATCGCATTACTCGGACAAAACCAAACCACCGAAGCGGAAGCCAACCGAGCCAGTGCGACCGCAGGGCTAGAAGTCACGCGTGATATTCGCAACGACGATGCCAGCCTTGTGGAAGGCGTGTTCAATCAGTTGCTGGCGTGGATTTGTGAGCTGAATTTCAACGTAGAAACCTTGCCAGCCTTTGAGCTATTCGAGCAAGAAAGCATTGATAAGCTGCAAGCTGAACGCGACAAGATTTTGACCGAAATCGGCGTGAGTTTTACCGAGCAATATATCCACCGCACTTATGGTTTTGAAGACGGTGATATTGTGATGCAAGAAATCTCCCCTAACCCCTCTTTACAAAAGAGGGGGACGGATAAAGTCGATTTTGCCGAACATATCCCGAAAAGCGTGATTGAAACCATTGGCGAACAGTTAGAAATGGAAGGCGAAGCCCACGTTGAACATTGGCTACAAGATATTCGCGACCGTTTAGGTCAAGCGGAGAGTTTGGAAGATTTCCGCAACCAGCTTGATAGCCTTATCCCTGAATTGAGCTATGCGGAATATGGCGAACTGCTGGCGTGGGGTTCAACTGCGGCACAGTTTGCAGGGCAACAATCTGTAGAAGATGAGCGTGCCAAGTCCCCCTCTTTCGTAAAGAGGGGTTAGGGGAGATTTGTCAATGAAATTCACTTTTGAAAATCAAGTCAAATACTTTGAGAAAAAACTCAACCTATCGACTAACAGCTATTTGGATGTATTAGGCGAAGAACACGACTACTTTTTTATGGTCGCAGGAGCTAACCGCAACGAAGTGCTACTTGCCTTTCGCGAAGCGGTAGATGAAGCGATTAACAACGGCGAAACGCTGGAGGGCTTTCGCAAGCAGTTTGATGAAATTGTGGCTCACACAGGCTGGGATTACAAAGGCGGCAGAAATTGGCGAACGCGTATTATTTACGACACCAACGTTTATGCGGCTTACAATCGCGGACGGTTACAGCAGCATTTAGATTTGGCTGATGTAATGCCTTATTGGGAATACCATCACCACGACAACGCCCACCCACGTCAAGAACATATTGATTTGGACTGCACGATTTTGCCCGCCAGCGATCCATTTTGGCGTTATTACTACCCCATTAAAGCCTATGGCTGCCACTGCACCGTGACCGCCCACGATGAGGATGACCTCAAGGAAATGGGTAGAACCGTCAGCCCCTCGCCTGAAATTGAGTGGGAAGAAAAATTAGTCGGCACACGTTCAGGCAATCCAAGAATGGTGCGTGTGCCGAAAGGCTATGACGTGGGGTTTCAGCCGCACAATTTTGAGCGTTTGACGGCAGGGCGAAATGCCAACGTAGATCAGCTACTTTTCAACAAAGCCGTCACCGCTGAACCGAAACTGGCAAGCCTCTTAATTGAAAACGTGTTACAAAATCCGCGTGCGATGATGTTGCTAAATGGGGCGATGAAGTCGATGGTTGATACCGTCGCCAGCGAAAAACTGGCTCGTGGGCAAATCAAAAACGTAGGCGTAATTCCTGCCAAAGTGATTGATAAATTAAACGATCTTGAGAAAGCCCCACAATCTGCCGTGATTGCTGTACGTGATGAAGATGTACTGCATGCCCTCCGTGATACCAAGCAAGCTAAAGGCATTAACCTGCCGATTGAGTTTTGGGAGCAGTTGCCAGAGAAGTTGAGAAATCCAAAGGCAATCTTGTTGGAACGTGATCAGAAATTACCTACGCTGATTTTTGTGTATGAAATCGAGCAAGGTAAAGTAGCAATCAAAATGGATTACGAAGTAAAGCTCAAAGACGAATTAAGCAAGAAAAAACTGACACACAAAATCAATTTAGTAAGAACGGCAAGTTTAATTGAACCGACAAAAGAATGGGGAAATTTAAAAAATGCGTATGAGCTTTTATGGGGGAGCTTAGACTAACGGTGGTTTGCCTGATTCGAACAGGATAATACGGGCGGAACCGCAACCTTTCCAGTAGGAAACCCCCACCGTTAGAAATACTATACGCCCAACTTATTTTTTAATCAATAGGAGAATAAATATGACTGAACGTGTTACCCAAGAACATTTGGAATCTATTATTACCGATAAAAAATTCCACCGCTTAACTGAAACCCTCACCATCTGTGTTTTAACCTTACGCAATGGGTTCACAGTAACAGGCGAGTCTGCTTGCGTTTCACCAGCAACCTATAACCAAGAAATTGGTGAACGTATTGCTTTTGAAAATGCCTTCAATAAATTATGGCAACTTGAAGGCTATGTATTGAAAAATAAACTCGCTGGCTTTTAGCTATGATTAAAATCAGTCTTAACGACACGCAAGCGGTGGAAAAACTCCACCGTATTGCAAGCCAACTCAAACAGCCTCGTAAACTCTATGGCGTGCTGGGCGAAACCTTGAAGAAAATCCACGCAGAACGCTTTAAGCAGGAAGTTGATCCTGATGGTAACAAATGGAAACCTCTTTCACCAATCACCCAAGAGATAAAAGGCAACGACAAAATCTTAAAACATCGAGGCTATTTATCTGAGAGAACGGCTTACAACTACGATGACAACGGCGTTGAATTTGGTTCAGATGCCAAGTATGCCAGATTGCACCAATTCGGTGGTGTAATTAAACCGAAGAAAGGCAAGCGATTAAAATTTGGTAAAGGCGACAATGCCGTCTTCGCTAAACAGTCAAAAATTCCTGCTCGTCCGTGGTTAGGTGTTAATTCACAAAATGAGCAAAAATTATTAGAGAAAGCAAAGGCTGTTTTACAACGCCAAATCGACCAAAATCTATAGTATCGCCCAATTTTCAAAAATAACGCATAAAACGCCCATTGTGGCGTTTTAAATCCCATTCGATAAATTATCGCCTAAATCACCTTGAGCGTGTTTATAAACACCGATAAACACGCCAAAACACCCCATTCACTCCCTTTTCGTTTTCTCTTTCCCATTTTCATTCCTTAAACCAGTTTAAAAGTAACAAGCGGTCGTTTTTTCTATGATGTTTGCCAACACAAGGAGAACCAAATGACCCTGATTGAAATTTTTAAAGCCGGCAAACGACTAGATGCAAATGGCGTAGAAGTGGAAATTACCATCGATGATTTGCAACAAGCCGTCAATGCCTACGACGTAAACTTTCACGAATCCCCCGCGGTAGTTGGACACCCAAAACACAATGCACCTGCCTATGGCTGGGTAAAACGCCTTGAGTTGGACGGTGATGTACTCAAAGCCGAGTTCGACCAAGTGGATCCTGAATTTGCCGAAATGGTGGAAAAAGGACGATTTAAGAAAGTGTCGTCTTCGTTCTATCTTGCCGATAGCCCAAACAATCCTTGCCCGGGCAGTTTGTACTTACGCCACGTCGGTTTCTTAGGGGCAATGCCACCCGCCGTAAAAGGCTTGCGTAACCCTGAATTTGCCGAAAACGAACAAGGCGTAGTGGATTTTTCCGACTGGGCGGAAGCAGGTTTGTGGCGACGTTTGCGTGAATGGCTGATTGGCAAACACGGACAAGATGAAGCCGACAAAGCATTGCCTGATTATTTAGTCAATAGCGTGGTAGAAGAATCTATCCGCAATGATTTGAAACGGTATCAACAAGATGAAGCAGATTTTCCGGTGCCGAATTTTAATGAACCGAATAACCCAACTTCAGACCCAGCTCAATCAACCGAAGGAGAACTTGAAATGACACCTGAAGAAATTGAACAGCTCAAGGCAGAAAACGAAAAATTGAAAGCCGAAAAAGCTGAAACCGCGCTCAACCAAGCCAAAGCCGAAAATGCCGACTTTGCTGAAGGTTTAGTGAAAGCAGGCAAACTCGCCCCGATTGCCAAACAGCAAGCAGTGGATTTGTTGAACTACGCTTCCACCACAATGCAAGGCGGTGTGGTTGAGTTTGGCGAAGGCGAAAGCCTACACAGCAAACTCAAAGCCTTTTTGGATGCTCAACCTCAAGTCGTAAATTTCTCTGAGGTGGCAACCAAAGAAAAAGCGGCAACCGCACAAAATGACACAGTGGAATATGCCGAAGGCACAAACCCAGCCAGCATCGAAGCAGACCAAAAAATCCGTGCCTATGCCAAAGAACACAATGTGAGCTACAAAGCTGCATTTAATGCTATTTATCAATATAAGGAAAACTTATGACCGCACACAATCTTCAAGCACTTCGCGTGCAAGATCCTGTTTTAACCAACTTGGCTCAGGGCTATCACAACCTTGAATTAGTGAGTGAAGTCTTAATGCCAACTGTCGAAATCGACAAAGAAGCGGGCAAAATTCCAAAATTCGGTCGTCTTGCGTTCCGCTTGCCTAGCACGGTGCGTAACTTACGCGGCACCTCAAACCGCTTAGACCCTGAAGACATCACGGCAATCGACGTGGCGTTGGAAGAGCACGATGTGGAATACGCCATCGACTACCGAGAAGAAAACGAAGCGATTTTCTCGCTCCGTCAATTTGCCTTAAATACTACCCAAGATGTGATTGCATTAGGGCGTGAAAAAGAAGTGGCAACCCTTGCCCTTGATGAAAGCAAATACGATGCAGGCAACAAAGTGACCTTAAGCGGTACATCGAAAATTACTAGCAAACAAGCAGACATTTTTGCCATGTTCGACACAGGCATTCGTGCGGTAAAACGTGCGATTGGTCGCAAGCCGAATGTATGCGTGATTGCAAGCGATGTGTGGGCAGCACTGAAAGAACACCCTGCGGTGGTTGAAAAACTCAAATACTCACAGGTAGCGATTGTAACACCTGAAGTCTTAGCTAAATTGATTGGTATCGATACCGTGAAAATCGGTGAGGCGGTGTATGAAGAAAGCTCACAACTCAAAGACATTTGGAGCGATGCCATTGTACTTGCTTACGTTGCCCCACGTTCAGCAGAACGCAAAGGCACAGTTTACGAGCCATCTTACGGCTACACCGTGCGTCGCCATAACGGTTTATTTGTGGACACCTACAAAGAAAACGGCGGCAAACTCGAAGTCATTCGCACCACCGACATTCACAAACCACACCTTGTTGGCAGTGCCGCAGGTTACTTAATCAAAGGCTGCTTGTAATCCCTGAAAATCCCCCTCTTTAGTAAAGAGGGGTTAGGGGAGATTTGTTAAAGATGTAACACCGTTTCACTAGGAGAAAGTAATGGACAAGACCAAACTCTATGCTGTTATTAGCGCAATGGCAATTTACCACAACAACCAACGCTATGAGCAAGGCGACAAGCTAGAACTGACCGACGAAGAAGCCGAACGCATTGCACTTTATGTGCAGTTAGATGAAGACGATGAAAAACGCAAACAAGCAGAAGCTGAAGCGGAAAAAACTCGTCTTGAAGCGGAAGAAAAAGCACGTTTAGCTGCTGAAGAAAAAGCCCGTAAAGAAGCGGAAAAAGCGAATAAAAACGACAAAGGCGAAGGCAAAGAATAATGTACATTCAGGCACAAGATTTAACGGACGTGATGGACGAAATCACGTTAAGACAACTTTCAACCGATAACAGCAGAGCAACAGAAGCGAACCAAGCTGTGATTGCCAAAGCGTGCGAATACGCCACCGAAACCGTGGATGGCTATCTTCGCTCGCGTTATCGGCTGCCGTTAAATCAAGTGCCGACCTTAGTTCGCAACATCTGCTTACAGTTGGCTCGCTACTGGCTCTATTCACGCCGTCCTGACGGCAAAGGCTTTCCGCCCAATGTGAAAGATGCCCACGCCCAAGCGTTAAAAGATTTAGAACGTATTGCTGATGGCAAATTGCATTTGGGCTTGCTCGAAGTTGGCGAAAAAGCAGACGACAGTTTGCCGTCCGCCTTAAAGTTTAAAGCCCGTGCGCCACAGAAATTGGATTTGTCGGGCTATTAAGGAGCGCATCGATGAGTGCCACTTTACCAATTTTGCAAAGTATCAGAGACCATATCGAACAGAAGACCACGAGTTTCAGCATCGAGCTGTTCCCTGATGACCTTGAACACTACAACCTGCTCGACCCATTTGGAAAGATTTGTCAAGGACATAAACAAAATTTCTTTGATAAATTTATATCTTTTCTGTTTCTCTTTTGATTAGCTTTAGTATTTTATCCTTGTATGTTTCCCCTGTACCTTGCTTGAAATGCAGGTTTACAGTATATTTTGTCTTTCCAATATCCATTATTAACTGTTTATGTTGTGGTTCTTCTCTTACTCTTTTTTCTTCTTCCATAAGTCCTCCTTTCCACTTTTAGACAAAGAAAAAACAGCAAACCTTTTTCGATTTACTGTTTATAAAAGATAATTTTAATATAGGGATTTATCAGTCGTATTTTTTTAATAGATGATTGAAAACTATTACTCCGATAAACACTTGGCTAATCAAATATGCTCCTAAATAAATTACAATATGTTCTGTATCCATAATATTCAAAACACCAAGCACAGAATAAACCATAATTGATAGAGCTATAATCAGCATTCCAATCCAATAAGTATATTTTCCTGCTTTATCTCTTAGTTTTTGTTTTAATTCATCATTCTGTTCAATTTCTTCACTTTCTAATTTTTCTTGATACTTTTCCTTATTCTTTTGCCAATAAAAATATCGAATTATTATAAAGATACCGTTGGCTCCTAAAGCGCCTGTCATTCCATAAAATATACCCGATATTTTATTATCAAATGTAATAGCCAAATACAAAAATATTCCAGCCAAGATAGTATAAATCAGACCATAAATTAGATTACTTTTTTTCATAATTTTCCTCCTTTTCATAAATAAAGACTTCTTCTATTGTCATGTTGAAATATAGTGCTATCTCAAATGCTAAGTCTAAAGACGGATTATATTTACCATTTTCTATAGCACTAATAGTCTGCCTTGAAACTCTTAATTCTTTTGCAAATTCTTCTTGAGTTATGCCGTTAAGCTTTCTTAATTCATCTAATTTGTTTTTCAAACGCACCGCTCTCCTTTCGTCAAGTTTCCTTTACATTATCATTATATCCACTACCACCCTCGTTGTCAAGTTTCCTTTACGCAAATTATATTTCTAACTCATTCCTCTTTACCTGTGTTAGTTGCTTTTCTTGTTCCTGTAACTGCTCTATACAGGTCTTAACTTTTTCAGCCTGTTCCACTTTCTCTCGTATCTTTAGTATTTGATTGTATAGGCTATTTTTCTCTTTCTTCATATTGGCAACTTCCGATTTCCATTTGGATACATTTAAGGTCTTGCTTTCTCCTAAATGCTTTTTGAGATATTTCTTGGCACTTTCAAATAAAATAATCTCTGCCGTATGTTCGTTGTAGAAAATATCTTGTTTGTTTTTCTTCAGCTTGATATAGGCTTTATAGGTGTCTTTATACTTCAAATAATTTTCGGCGTGGTCGATAAGCTGTACTTTACCATCTATTTTCTTTTCAGTATCTTTAATGGCTCTTGTGGTCTTGTAATTCTTATCTCTTAAAGTAACTATACTTTCTTTCAGTCCAGATAAGGAAATAATGTTTTTCTCTTTTAAGAATTGATAGCTTTCGATGTATTTTTCTAAATCTGTATTATGGTTATCTGCATTTTTACGGATAAGATTTTTAAAAACGGATAGCAAATTTTCTTTGGATGGGAGGGTAGATTTGAGATTATCAGTTTCTGTCTTTTCTTCTTTTCCTATTCCTCTTATCCAATTTAGTAAGGCTTTTATTCTTCTTGCAATCTCTTTTAATATCTTATTCTGATGTTTGATTTCTCGGTTGATATTTCCCCTGTCGGTAGTTATGCCTTTCTTTTCCATTTGGGTGGCTGATACGCCTAAATGAATGGTCGGTATTTGTTCTATGCCCTGTCTTTGATAAGAACGGTGATCTACTTTTTCCTGTATGCTGTTTTCTTCAAGATATTTGTTTGTAATATCTGCCCATGCTTTTCGCCAATGCTCTGCTTTGTCTTGTTCGTTCCAATCTACTGCATTTATTTTCCTTGTTTTGTAATTGCCGTTTTTGAGTTTTACTTTTTCTCCGTTTTCATCAAGGATATATTCCTTTTTTGATTTTGCTCCCCATGTTGTATCTTCATTTAGTGGTCGCATGGTAAGTAGGATATGTGCGTGTGGGTTTCCGTCATTTTTATCGTGTATAGCAATGTCGGCACACATACCTATTTTTACAAAATTTTCTTTTACATACTCTCTTACAAGCTCTATCTGTTTTTCTCTATTTAATTCTTTAGGCAATGCAATTTCTATTTCTCTTGCAAGCTGTGAGTTTTTACTTTTTTCTATTTTCTCGACACTGTTCCATAAGACAGAACGGTTTGAAAATTCTTCAGGTGCATTTTGCGGTAATAGAATTTCGGTATAGGCTATTCCGCCTTTTCTTGTAAAGTCATGGACTATTCCGTCATATTCGTTTTTTATCTTTTCGCCACTACGATAGGCGGAAGCTGCTACTGCACTTTTGCCTTTTCCTCTTGAAATAATCTTTATACTAAGATGATATATCGCCATAAGAAAAAACCTCCTCTCTTTTTTAATGTGGGGACGATGGCGATGATAAAGACTTACTAAAAAAAATCGGATTGCTTTTTATCCGATTTCTTTTGGGAAGTACACAAGGGGTAGGAAATTTATTTCCGTAGGGGAGTGTAGCTCCCCTGTATCAGCGTTAGCTGATATGCTCTCTGCAAGAGCCTTCGGAGAACGCACACACCCTTTAGGGTGTATAAGTGCGCCCTTGTCAACAAGGGACTATTTCTCTATCTCTGTTTCTTCCTCTTGTATTTCTGTAATTTTGTTTTCGCTTTGTTCTCGCTTCTCTATGATTTTTAAGATTTTTTGATTGATTGCTTCTTTGATAGTTGAAAATGAGATTAGTTGATAGAATTCATCTTTTGTAAAATCCTTGCTTTCGGTAAAGATACTTTCAAAGACTGCTCCTTTTTCATAAAGCCTTTTATCTCTCTTTTTTCTTTCTTCCTGTTTCTGCTGACTGATGAGCTTTTTTCTTTTGTTTTGTAACTGCTTAATTTCTTCTTCTGCCATTAAAATTTTTTCATCTATATTTTTCATTTTCTGTTTTCCTTTCTTCGTAATTTTGAGCAAAGAAAAAACAGTAAACCATTCTTTTTGTTTACTGTTTCGTAAGTTGATATATTATTACTTGTATTTAATTATTTTACTTCGACAAACTGAGATTTATAGTACTATCTTCTTCCATTTTCTGATTTTTGTTCTAAAAGATCCAAAAGGTGCAACCGTATTTACATGAATAAACTTATATACCTCCCATACTGCTATTTTAGTCGCTTCATCAGCCCATTTTTTCATATGCGGTTTAAACAATTCTTCCTCACTTAACGAATCAATCATTGCATAGATAGAATTAATATTTTCATTTAATTTGGATTTCAACTCTTGTAAGGATAAATGAGCGTAAGTATCCGTAAACCACTGATATAATTCACCAAGTTGATTCCATTTAAATTCGTCCGATGGTGTCTTTACTTTAAGTCCCTTTCTTTCATCTTTCTCCCATTTAAGAAGTAAGGTTGTCCATCCCACTTGATAAGCAAGGTTTTCTGCGGGAGTTCTATCAACTTCATCAACTCTCTTATCTTTTAAGGTTTCTGGTATATTATCAAATTCTGAAATATATTTTTTAAATGTTTTATTTATTTCAGTCTTGAGTTCTTCTTTATTTTCGTATGTTCGCAAAAAATCACCTCCACAACTTCTTATTTTTCTCTCTGAATAATTAATAATATTATACCATTTTTAAGCCAGTTTTTCTATCTCCTCTTTCTGTGGCACTTGACAGTTGCCTATAAAGTTAAAATAAACATCAACCTGTTGTTTTCTGTTTTTGCCTTTTCTTCCCCCTGTCGCTTCGTGGACTACTACTTTTTCAATATACTCGTTTATCATTGGTACTGTCAGTTCCTCAATATCTGTATACTTTTCTATCATTTTTAGAAATTTATCGGTGTCAACTTTCCTCTGATGATAGCTTTCTATTTCTTGTTCAAAATACTGTATTTGTTTCTCTAAATCTTGTTGCTCCATATCATAGGTATTAAACAATCTATCAAAGTGTTTTACAGGAATTTTCCCAAGTGCATGGTCTTCATATAGCTTTGTAATAAGGGTTGTTAGTTCTGCATTTCTTGATGACAGTTTTTCTAACTTCTCTTTATCTCCTTGATACTTTTCTTCTTTTTTTTCATCGGATAATCTATTCATCACTTTTAGAAATTCTTGCTTTTCTTCTTTGGCAAAGTCTGTGATTTCTTTGATTGATTTTAGAAGAATTTCATTTACTGTTTTTACTTTGATGTAGTGCATACTGCAAGTGCCTTTTCTGTGTCTATAATGTTGACATACAAAAGAGTAATCACTATCGTATTTCTTTTCTTTGTGTTCTGCCGGCTCTCTGTAACTTAACTTTCCTCCACAATCTGAACAGATTAAAAGCCCTGTAAAGGGGTGTGATGTTGTTCCATACTTTGGACTTCTTCTCACTGTTTTTCTTAGCCTTTGGGCGTTATTCCATGTTTCTTCATCAATGATGGCTTCATGGGTATTTTTGAAGATAATGAGTTCATCTTCTTTCGCCTTTCTTCGTTTTTTGGTTTTGTAATCAAGGCATATTGTTTTACCAAGTACGGTGTGTCCCATATATTCTTGCTTTTCTAAGATATAGCCTACTGTGGTCGGTGTCCAAAAATACGGGTCTTCTATTCCTCTTTTCTTGGAGCTATGATTATTTTCGGGATAATGTATTTCTGCATAGGCTGATGGGATAAGGACTTTATCTTTGGTTAGTATATCTGCTATCTGTGTTACTCCATATCCCTCTATTACAAGTCTGTAAATGCGTTTTACGACCTTTGAACTCTCTTTATCGACAAGTAGCTCCTGTTTGTTCTTAGGGTTTCTATAATAGCCGTATGGTACGCTTGGTGATACTCTTTTACCCTCTTCCATTCTTGCTCTGAAGATGGATTGTATTTTTCTTGATGTATCTCTTGCATACCATTCGTTCATGATATTTAGAAATGGAGTAAAGTCGCTTTCTGCTTGTTTTTCGCTGTCTATTCCGTTATTGATGGCGATAAACCTTACTCCCTTTTCTTTGAACAGTATTTCGGTGTAAAAACCTACTTTGAGGTAATCTCTGCCAAACCTACTCATATCTTTTACTATCACAGTAGATACTTTGTTTTCTTCTACTGCTTTTATCATTTTTTGAAATCCCTCTCTATCAAAGGTTGTTCCGCTTACTCCGTCATCGGTATAGTGATAGATATTTACAAAGCCGTTTCTTTTCGCATAGCTTTCAAGTAGCTGCTTTTGATTGGTGATGGAATTGCTTTCTCCTTGCATTTCATCATCTCGACTTAAACGCTCGTAAAGGGCTGTTTGTCCTGTTCTTTTCATATTTGACACGAGAATTACCTCCTTTCCAAGTTTTTTTATTTTCTCTGTCCTTAAAAGGTTAATCCTTTCGGGGCGGTGTTGGTGCAGTATGCAGGGTCAAAATTTGAAAGTCTTGATAGCACCGACATTATCCAACAACGCCGCAAAGTGCTGATTGCCCTCACGGTGATTGCCCGCAGTCAACACGATGATACAGGGGCGTTGGAAATGCTCGACCAGTTACGGCTGGCGATTGTGGGATTTAAGCCGACCAATTGCACCGCTTGTCATTTGATTAGCGAAGAATTTGCAGGCGAAGACAGTGGGCTGTGGCAATACCAACTGATTATTCAAACCGAAACATGGCAGGTGGAAGCACGAGAAGCGGTCAATTCTGCCCCGAAATTTGCACATTTAATTAAACGCTCAACCACGCAACCGTTAGATACACGGTTGAAAACCAAACAAGGAGAATAATATGGCAGTAGCCTTTCACCACGGTTCGGAAACCGAACGTATTAACGGTGGTACAGTCGCTATCCGTCAAATTGACGGGGCGATTATTGGTTTGGTTGGCACAGCACCGATTGGCGCGACCAATGAAATTACCCTGTGCCAAACCTCAAAACATTTTGCGCAATTCGGCGATCTAGTAGATAAAGGTTATACCATTTGTGATGCACTAGATATTATTAAGCGATATGAAGCAGGTACAGTATATGTAATTAACGTATTAGACCCCAAAAAACATCGCACTACGGTAACAGATGAAGTATTAACACAAAATGCTGATACGCTTATTGCACAAACTCAGAAAGCAGGCTTAATTGAGTTAACCATTAAATCAGGTACAACTGTATTAAGTGCCGGTAAAGATTACACTGCTAATTTATTAACTGGTGAAATCACCTTTATGCGTGCAAAAACAGAGCTTAAAGCAACCTATGTTTATGCTGATCCAACGAAAGTGACAGAGGGTGATGTGCGAGGCGGAATTGAGTCAACCACAGGTAAGCGCACAGGCTTTGAGTTACTCAAAATGGGTTTTATCGAATTTGGGGCTGATGCCAAAATTGTGATTTGTCCTCAATTTGACCAACAAGCAGGCGTAATGACATCGCTTGCCACCATTGCGGATAAGCTCAATGCGATTGCTTATATCAATGCACCGAAAGGTACCACACTTTCACAAGCAGTGGCTGGGCGTGGCAGTAATGGTACCATTAACTTTCACACCAGTTCTGACCGAGTGCATCTCTTTTACCCACACGTTATTGGTGAACGTGGTACGTTAGAAAGCCTTGCCACACACGCTGCTGGCTTGCGTATGAAAATCGATGTAGAGCACGGCTATTGGTACTCTACCTCGAACCGTGAACTCAAAGGTGTGCAAGGTGTAGAGGTTAAGTTGACTGCGCGTGTGAACGACGTGCAAAGTGAAACCAACCAGCTTAACTCCCGCGGTATTACTACCGTATTTAATAGCTATGGAACGGGCTATCGCTTATGGGGCAACCGCTTAGCCGCTTACCCAACCAGCACCCATATCAGCCAATTTGAAGTGGTACAACGCACGGCAGACTTGATTGATGAAGGCATTGCTCAGGCAGAATTACAATACGTAGATCGTCCAATTGATGAGGCTTTACTAGATAGCCTACTCGGTACGATTGAAACCTATATGGGAACACTCAAATCCATTGTGGGTTATAGTGTATCTCTTGACCCTGATGCGGACTTGTTAGATGCCTTTAGCCAAGGATTAGTACCATTACAATATGACTTTACGCCGAAAATCCCTGCAGAACGTATCCGCAATAAGAGTGTGGTAACGCGTAAATATCTCGTGAATTTAACTAGCCGTGGAGGTCAATAATGAGCGGTGTCGCAATTAACAAAATTGATAATGCCAATGTGTACATCAACGGCAACAGTTTTTTAGGCAAGGCAAAATCCATCAAGTTGCCAGAATTTGAAGTGGAAATGACCGAGCATAAAAATTTAGGTTTGGTAGGCACATTAAAACTACCAAGTGGCGTGAATGCCCTTGAAGGGGAAATTGTGTGGGACGGTTTTTACCCTGAGGTTGCCGCCATTGCTAACAATCCTTACCGCACCGCTCAATTACAAGTGCGTGCCGATGTCAGCGTGTATAACGCTGCAGGACGTGCAACTGAGGTGCCATTGGTAATGATGTTAAACTGCAACTTCAACAAAGCGCCACTGGGTGAATATAAGCCTAAAGAGAATTCAGAATACGCAATGACTTATCAAGTCAGTATGGTTAAGCAGATGATTGATGGTAAAGAAGTGTTATATTTTGATGCCTTCAGCAATAAATGGCGCGTTGCAGGGCAAGATATTTTAGAAACCTACCGCAAAAATATCGGGCAGTAATTTCTTTAAAGCAGTTTAAACGACCTTTAAACATAATTTAAGTAAACTCCTTTGTGAAAGTTAAACAATCTCACAAAGGAGTTTTTTTATGTCTGAAATTATTGTCGCTCTTGATTTTCCAATTCAAGATGGGGAAGGTAAAACCATCACTGAATTAAAAATCCGCCGTCCAAAAGCGAAAGATATTCGCAAGATGAAAGGCAACACAGATATTGAGCAAAGTATTAGCCTACTTTCAATTGTGACAGGTTTAGTACCTGAAGATTTAGACGAGTTAGATATTGCCGACTTTAAACGTGCGGCAGAAGTGGTTGAAAAAATGCAAAAGGGAAAGTTGAGCTAACGGTACTCGATGTGGCTTTAGCAGACTTGGCATTTTGGTTTGGATTTTCGCATTCAGAACTGGAAGAAATGACGCTTGATGATATTGAACGGTGGCTCACACAAGCCCAACGGCAGATAAAAGCTAATTACACCAAAGCCGCTATTTAAGCGGCTTTGTTTTTAGATGGAAAAGTAAACTCGAATGCAGTATCGAATAATCGGGAGAAAAAGGCAAAAGCAAAGTAAGCCATTATGAGCAAGGTATTGATGATGACGGTAATGAAAAATGCCAATGCAATATAGCCTAATCCACTTAGCCAAGAAGTCATTAAGCCATTTTGCCAAAAGGCGTAAGTCAAAACACCAAAAAGCCCAAGCATAAATAGACCGTAACAGAACCAAAATGCGGATTCAAACATACCTTCTTTTTGTTTTTCCATATCTACCCCTTTTCAAAATAAACAAGGACACTATAAACGATGGCAAGTAATCTTTCAATCGCCTTGATGATTGGTGCAAGTGTAGGCGGTGCAATGGCTGGCATTAAACGCCTACAAAACACGCTGCATACTTTAAGAGATAGTACACTCAGTACAACAGCTAAATTAAAAAGTTTGGCCGGCACAACGGCATTGGGATTAACCGGCTCAATCTCTGGCATTAAAGCAACAAGTGGTATGGTAATGAATATTGCCGATCCTGCAATTAAATTTGAAAGTGCTATGGCCGATGTGAAAAAGGTTGTGGACTTCAAATCGCCGGAAGGGTTCGCAAATCTCTCCAAAGATATTCTCCACCTTACCCGCACTTTGCCAATGACAGCCGAAGAATTGGCTGCGATTACCGCATCAGGTGGCCAGCTTGGTGTAGCAGAAGAAGATCTCAAAGAATTCACGACCACGATTGCTAAAATGTCGGTGGCATTTGATATGTCAGCCCAAGATAGTGGCGATGCAATGGCAAAATTAGCGAATGTGTACAAAATCCCGATTAAAGACATTGGCAATTTAGGTGATGCTATCAATGAGCTATCCAACTCCAGCCCAGCAAAAGCTAGTGATATTGTCAGCACGCTTGGACGAATTGGTGGAGTGGCAAAACAATTTGGACTTACCGAAAACGCTGCTGCAGCCCTTTCAAATAGCTTTGTTTCATTAGGCAAAACTCCTGAAGTAGCTGGTACCGCTATTAACGGTATGCTCACCAAATTGATGACGGCAGATAAAGGAGGGAAAAAATTCCAAGCTGCTCTTAAGTCAATGGGCTTAAATGCTAAAGATTTGAAAAAAGCGATTGGACAAGATGCTCAAGGGGCATTAACCAGCTTTTTAAAACAGATCCAAAAACTGCCCAAAGAGAAACAAATGGGGGCATTGGTAGATTTATTCGGCTTAGACTACGCTGATGATGTTGCTGTGCTTGCAGGTAATGTGGAAGTATTAGAGAAAAGCCTAAAAACGTTGCAAAACACAGATGAAAATGGCAAAGCTAGTTATCTTGGCTCAATGGGGAAAGAGTTTGCTGCTCGTGCAGAAACCACAGAAAATGGTTTGCAGTTGTTGAAAAATAGTGTATCTGAATTTTGGACGACATTAGGTGCGAAATTGCTCCCAGTGATTAACACTGTTGCAGGCAAGCTAGGCAAAATGGTGCATTGGATAACGGATTTAATCACACAAAATAGTTGGCTTGCTGACACGATTATTTATTTAGGTGGCGCGGTAGCTGGGCTGTTTACTGGCTTTTCGGCTTTAACTGCCATAATTGGTGGTTTAAGTATGGGCTGGGTAGTAATGAGTAAGCCTATCTTTAAAACGATAGGTGTTATTCGGGCAGTTTTAGGTTGGGGGCGGCAACTCATTACATTATTTTCAGTACTAGGTGTAAAAGTATTAGATATTGCAATCACTTTTGGAAAAGGTCTTTTGATGATGAGCCGAGCTTTGCTCGCCAACCCCATCGGCTTAATTATCACAGGCATCGCGGTTGCGGCTTACTTAATTTATGACAACTGGGAACCTATTTCTGCGTGGTTTGCAAATCTTTGGACAAATGTAACCGCTTATTTCCAAAGTTTTTGTACGTGGGTGCAAGGTATTTGGGATGGTGCGACTGAATGGGTGTCAAGTGCGTGGTCGGGTGTTTCGGATTATTTCGGACAACTGTGGGACGGTATTACTAGTTTTTTCGATTCAGGCATCGGCAACATTACTGCCACTATTCTCAATTGGTCGCCACTTGGCTTATTCCAGCAAGTTTTCTCTACCGTGCTTTCTTGGTTTGGGATTGATGTACCAAGCAAGTTTACCGACTTCGGCAAGAATATGATTGACGGTTTAGTCAATGGGATTAAAAACGCTTGGGAAGGAGCGAAAAAGATTGTCTCAGACTTAGGCGACGGCATTAAGGGCTGGTTTGCAGAAAAACTCGGTATTCACTCGCCAAGCCGTGTTTTTAAGGGCTACGGGGTAAACGTGGTGGAAGGCTTGGCAATCGGTATGGATAAAGCCCAACCGTTAGCTCAAAAAGCCAGTGATAACTTATCTGATGCAGTGAGTTTTGATGGTGCGACCAAAGGTAGCTTACTTGCTAACTATCAACCACTGAATAGAAACGCTGTTACCAATAGTGAAATCAATCAAGGTGGCATTGTGGTGCATTTTAGCCCTCAAATTACCGTAACCGGTAATGCGTCACAAAGTGTGACTGACCAGTTACAAAGCGCATTAAAAATGGGGGCATATGAGTTTGAGCAATTACTCAATCGCGTGTTAGACCAACGACAACGGGGGCTTACTAATGTCAAATTATGCACTTTTAGGCAATATTGCCTTTGATTTACTCTCTGCCCCAACGGGTTTTGACGAAAGCCGTTCTGCAGTATTTGCTGAACACGAGGTGCTTTCGGGCAAACCGAAATTGCAAGCCATGGGCATGGCATTAACGGATGTCACATTACAGTTACAACTACATCATCAACTTGCGCCCGTAGAAAATCGCTATCAAGCCTTACTCACAGCGCAAGAAAGCCAAGAGGCTTTGGCATTGGTCTTTGGTTTCTCTAAATTCAAAGGACATTTTGTCATTACAGACGTTACCAGCACGGTATTGTTCACCGATGGGAAAGGCAATGCGCTTGCCCGTGATGTTAGCTTAACTTTACGGGAATTTGTGGGCAATCCACAAGCAGGGATTTTAGGTGCGGCATTATCGTTAGCCGATAATTCACCCCTCGCCTCGATTGTACCAAAGGGCTTAAGCAATTTTGTTAGTCAAGCCAATCAACTAATGAGCAAAGGCATTGCCGTGGCACGTCAGGTTAAGCAAGTGGTGGCAGATGTCAAAAGTGCGGTCGAAATTATGAAGCATTTAAAAGATAACCCTCTGGCAGCCCTGTCTGAAATTTCAGGCATTGTGAATACGTTAGGCGGTTCTTTTGGGGGCTTAGCGGAAATGGTCGGTTTGGGCAATGCTTTTGCAAGTCTTACCGAAGGTGTGCGAGGTGCTGCGGGATTTATGCAAGATTTAACCACCCTTTCAGGGCATTTAAACACGGCTTATAGCCTATTTAAATCAGGCATCGAAGGCGATGAGTTGGGCGAATGGTTTGACTTAGGTGTAAAAGCGATTGAATCTGCCGATTTAGTTTCCGAATCCCTTGCAAAAAATTCGGCAAAAATGACCGCGTGGATTGCGATTCGTGCTGACAGCGGGGAGGATAACGATGAGTAACGCCATTATTTTACACACAGTTAAACAGGGTGAACGTTGGGATAACCTTGCTTATCATTATTATGGCACGGTCAACGAAATCAACCGCTTGATTGATGCCAATCCGCATATCCCCTTTTGTGAAATGTTGCCAATGGGCGAAACTTTAAAAGTGCCTGTGCTAGAGGTGAAAACCACCGACAACAGTGATTTGCCGCCGTGGTTGCAAGGAGATAACTAATGCAAGTGCAATCCCCTGATTTTGAATTGCTGTATGAAGCCAAACAAATTACCCAATATGTGAAGCCGAATTTGTTGCGACTCACTTATACCGACTATCTCTCTGACCAGTCGGACGAATTACAAGTGGAATTTGAAGATATTGAACGCAAATGGGTCGGCAGTTGGTTTCCCACTCAAGGCGATAAATTAAGTTTGCAACTAGGTTACAAAGGCGAGCCGTTAGTGAATTTAGGTAGTTTTGAGCTGGACGAAATCGAATGGCAATGGTCGCCTAATAGTGGTTCTGCCGTTGCGCTTAAAGCCTTAAGCACAGGCGTAACCAAGTCTAACCGAACACTTAAACCGAAATCTTATGAAAACACCACGCTTGCCAATATTGTGAGAACTGTAGCAAAACGGTTAAAACTGAAGGTAACGGGAACAGTGGCTGATATACCCATTCAGCGCGCGACTCAATATCAAGAACGGGACGTGGAATTTTTAACTCGGCTGGCGCACGAATACCACCACAGCTTTAAAATTGTCAATCAAACGCTGGTTTTCACGACTATGGCAAGCCTTGAAGCACGCCAACCCGTTGCTGTGATTGATTATAGTGAGGTAAAAAATTTACGCTTGCGCGACCGCATTAAAGACACGGTTTCAAAAGTGGAGGTTTCAGGCTTTAATCAGCACGAGAAGAAGGCATTAAAATCCACTAAAAAGCACAAGGCAAAACGCCCAAGTAAAAAGCAAGCTGCTGCAAATAGTGCGGACACGTTGAAAATTGTGACCCGCGGCGAAAGCCAAGTGCAAATCAATGCGCGTGCTGATGCTGCGTTAGCTGAAAATGATGACCAACAAGCGGGCAACATTACCGTGATTGGCAACCCAAAACTGGTGGCCGGCAATACCATTTGGCTGACGAATGTCGGTATGTTTAGCGGTAAATACTTAATCAAGCAAGCACGCCACACGGTGGACAAACGGCAAGGCTACACCACCGACCTTGAAATCAAAATGATTGAATTTAGTGAGGAATTACCAAAAGATGAGAAAGCAGCAACCCACGCATAATTTTGGTGCAACTTATCAGGAAGGTATTGTCAGCCAAGTTGATCCAAAAACACACCGTATCAAAGCAACCATTCCTGCTCTTGAGGATTTTGAAACGGCGTGGCTGGCTTACCTTGTCCCCAACGCAGGCGGCAATCAATTTTACTGCCTGCCTGATCTCGGTGAGTTGGTGGCAATTTTGCTCGATGCACGCGGTGAAAGCGGTTGTGTTTTAGGGGCAATTTACAATGCACAAGACCCTGTGCCTGTTACAAATAGTGAAATGTGGTTACATAAATTCAGTAATGGGACTGAAATTGCCCACAACCGTAAAACAGGTGATGTCGTGGTAAAAACCTCAGGTACGGTAACGGTTACTGCAGGCAAGGCGGTGGTGAATGCCGAAACCGAAATCAATGGCGACACCACCATCAATGGCAAATTACATGCTAGTGGCAACATTACCTCGAGCAAAGAGGTGTCTGCGCCAAGTGTTAAACAAGGTTCTGTTTCACTTGGTTCTCATGTTCATAGTGGCGTCCAAGGTGGTCGAGACACTTCCGGTAAACCCCAGTAATTCTTTAAATTAGTTTAAAATCCCTCTCCATTCATAGCCGTTACACTCACGGCTATGAAAACTGCTATTCAACATACCCACTGGCAATTAGCCCCCACTGATGTCGCTACCATTCAAGGCGAAGATGATTTACATCAGTGCATTCTGAATATTCTGTCCACCCGAAAAGGCAGCGACGTGCTTCGTCCTGATTTTGGTTCCGACCATTTCGATTATATCGACCAACCTGAAGATATTGCGATTCCGAATATCGTGCGCGAAGTTTTTGCTGCCATTGATAAATGGGAAAAGCGTGTCGTGGTGCAAGAAGTCATTATTACCGGTGAAGCTCCTGAATTTCACTTTATGGTGAAATGGTGCGTGGCTGAAGATGTGGCACGTCAAATTTATGCAACGGAGTATCAACTATGATTGCAAACCGTGAAGAAATTCAAATTGTTGAAGAAGATGTGGCAAAAATCCTTGCTGACTGCATTGCCCAATATGAAGAGCACACAGGCAAAACCTTACAACCTGCTCATATTGAACGGCTAATTATTAACTTATATGCCTACCGTGAATTATTGATGCGCAAAGGGATTAACGAGGCTTTTCGGCAAACCTTTCCGCAAACCGCTACAGGGCAAGCCTTGGATTTATGCGGTGAGCAAATGGGCTGTATTCGCCTTGCCGCGCAACCAGCCGAAACTACTTTGCGTTTTAGAGTAGAAGAAACAGAACACGAAGAGATTGTTATTCCGGCAGGCACGATGGTGCGTGCCACAGAAACGCTTTACTTCTCATCCCAAACGGAAACGGTGATTTCAAAATTCGCCAGCTTTGTTGATGTGGTGGCAGTGGCCAATCTTACAGGGGAAGCAGGCAATGGTTGGGAGGCTGGACGGGTGAAAACGCTTGAAAGTCAGATAGCTTATCAAGGCACACTCACGGTCAGCAACATTGATGAAACCGATGGTGGGGTGGCAGAAGAAAGTGATGAAGATTACCGTAAGCGGATTTTACTTGCGCCTGAAGCGTTTACCGTTTGTGGCACCTTTGAAGCCTACAACTACCACACACGTAGCGTGACGCCATTTATCAATGACGTTACCGTACAACGCCCCAAAGCCGGCACAGTAGAAATGACGGTGCTGACCAAACGTGGTGTGCCGCAGCCAATCTTAATTGACAAAATCAAAGCCTATTTAAGTGGTGATAAACGCCGACCACTCAATGATACCGTAATTGTTTCACCGGCGAAAAAAGTCAGTTACAACATCGTGGCAAATCTTGAGCTTTATACCTCAGCCAATGCGACCGAAACCAAAAGTCGTGCTTTGAAGGCGATTCAAGAGTTGCTGGCAAAAGATCCTTTTACCTTGGGCGTGGATATTGTGCCACTCACGATTGCTGCAACCTTGAAAGTATCAGGCGTGTACAACGTAGAAATTGTTGAACCGCACTTAACCGAAGTATTGGAAAACGAATGGGCGGTGTGTGAAAGCATTATCTTAAACGTGGTGGGAGAATCTCATGGCTAAGCTGATTTACGCTGACATTATTCGCCAAGATGTGAAATTCACCACGTTGGCAGATTTAGCTAATCGGCTCGACCAACTCGACAAATCGCAAATTATGACCTCGCTGATTGATTTGCTTGATGAAAAATATATTGAGCTGGTCGCCGAAAAATGGAGTGTGACAGGTTACGACGGCTATTTATTGGCTGAAGACATTAAATCAAAACGTACGCTGATTAGCTCCGCCGTGGAATTGCACAAATACAAAGGCACACCGTGGGCGGTGAAACAAATTTGCGCCAAGTTAGGGCTAGGTGCGGTTGGCATCGAAGAAAACCTGCGTATTAAAAACGACCGCGAAAATGAATAGGCATACTACCGAATTTTACTAAACGGCGTGATGACTTTAGCCCAAGGCAGGGAAGCAAGAAAATATATTCAAGCCTTCGCCCCTGCCCGTAGCGAAATCGAAGGCTTAGATTACACCGCGCACGCACATTTATATAACGACACAATCACTTACGACGGCACTTGGGGACACGGTGCTGCATAGGACGAAATATGGGACATTTTGACAAAAACGCCAAATGGCACGACAAAATCTATCAAATCGAACGCACTGACCCTGTGGTTGGCGGTGAAGGCGGTATTAGTAACCGAGCTCCAATGGAGTTGGCAGAACGGACGGAGTGGCTAAAACAACAAATTGAATTACAACAGTGCGATAGTATTGCTGAATTGCGCACTATTGAGCCAACCACAGATAAACAAACTATTTTCGTTAAAGGATACCACGCAGGCTCAACCAAAGGCGGTGGGTATTTTATAGCTGATCTTGCGGACAATGCGAGTGTGGATAATGCTGGCACGGTGATTGTTACTGGTGCAGGTAAACGTTGGACGCGAATCTATTACGAAATCACTCCCTTTGATTTTGGTGCAAAATCAGGTTGGTTGAATAACTCTGAATCCGCCTTTATAGCCCTTGAGCAAGCCATGCAAGGGCAAGCAGTGGATTTATGTGGTTTAGTGTTTACTTGTGATACTGACAAAGTTAAAAATCGTTACTACAACGGCTATATCGCCAGCAACAGCACAGGCAGTGGAGCGAAAGGCAAGGGGTTTATTGGCAGCTACAAGCATTTATACGATTTAAATAGTCAATATGGCACTAAATTTAGTGAACTTGTGCCAGTTTATGTTGATAAAAATGCCCCGTCGTATTATTCGCAAGGCGTAGCACAAGACCCTCGCACAGGTGACATCTGGCAAATTCAATCGGGCGATAATAATCACAATGCATTGGTTAAGCATAAGTTCTCGCTTTTCGGAAAAAGTGAAACTGTGGGACATGTTTTTAATAACTCTATCGGTCACCAATCTTTAGGAATTTATTATGAAGGCGATACCCGTTATTTCGTAACGATGGTCGGCAGTGTCAAAGGCAATGAGCGTGCGTTATATGTCGCTCGTTTTACCATTAACGAGTCCAACTGGACGATGGAAAACCTTAAATATCAGCGCGTATTTAATGCACCTGTAACAGGTAACGCCACCCGTTGTATGGCGATTGACCCGAATGGCAGTGTAATTGCGATTACCAATGGTGCTGATGAGCCGACTGAAAATGGCACAGTATATAAATGGGGTTGTTCCGTTTTTCATCTAGCCGATTTATTTCATGATGATTTTCTAGACATACCACCGACACCGATTAGCAAATTTCATATTTTCCGTGATGTACTCGCAGGCACAAACACAGGCAAAGCGGTGCAAGATATTGCCTGTGATGGGGAATTTATCTATGTGTTAAATGGTGGCTCGCAACAAAAATATGAAAATACCATTGATGTGTATACCATCAATGGCGTGCATGTATTGCGTGATGATAAAAATCTCACAGGCTTTGATATTTGCCAAGCGGTAAAAAACGCAGGAGGTGGTATGTATTATGAGCCTGAAGGATTATTCTTCCTACGTAATAACGATGGCTTGATGCTTTGTATGAGTGTGATTAGCGGTGCTGAAAAAGGCAAAACCATTAAAAACACACATATTGTCGCAATGGCTAGCCAATATCAAAGTATTTTACGCGGTACAACTAACACACCAGCTCAATATGTCTATGCCGACGGCACAGCGTTTGCGTTTCCGCGAGGTAAACCGCTGAAATTTGGCGAACTGCAATCTAATGGCGAAATTTGGAAGGGTTTAGCCTTAAATCGCACCTATGCCGAATTTGCCTTTGAAGATAATACGCAACCCCAATTTCGAGTAGCGAACAGTCTGCACAAAGGTATGTTGCAGGTCTCATCATCGGGTAATTTTGGGCTTTATGATATTACACAAAACAAATGGCTTGTTTATTCTAGCCTTGACGGCGTAGCAAAACTTCAAAATTCACCGTCTAACAATGCTAACGGCGATGAAATCCCGACTGCTCGGTGGGTTAATCAAAAGTTGAAATTTGAAAGCCATCACGCCACAAACGGATGGCAGAGACTACCAAACGGATTGATTTTTCAATGGGGGCGTTATGATGCAACCAACGCTAGAACGTTCAATTTCCCAATCGCTTTCACCGGCACGCCTTATGTTGTGCAATGCACTGACTACAACGATAATGGTAGTCAAGTTAATGCGCTTACAACTACGGGGCTGACAAACACTAAATTCGATGTGATTGTTCAGGGTGCAATTGGAGCGTTCTCAATGTTTGCAATCAGGAGATAATAAATGCAGTATTTTTTTGATAAAACCCAACAAACATTTTTAGTTAAGGGCATCCACCCAATCCCTGCTGATGCTATTGCCGTCAGCGATGAGAATTACCTAATGTTGGTTGATGGGCGTGCCAACGGCTGCGAAATTATCGTCAGCAAAGATAACCAGCTATCACTTACCACACCAAAACCAAGCCTAGCGCACAAGTGGGCGGGTAAAACGTGGGTATTAGATAAAGCCAAACAAGCGGATTATTTAGTTGGGCGTAAGTCAGCGGTGTTGACGATGTTGGCAAATAAAGCCGATGAGCTGAAATCTCGTCTGCTAGTTGGCTATCCACAGGTAGAAATTGAGAGTTTTTATCGTCAAGAAAAAGAAGCCTTAGCGTGGCGTGCAGATAACAGCGTGGAAACACCAATGCTGACCCAAATCGCCAGCGTGCGCGGCATTGAATTTGGGGTGTTAGTGGGAAAAGTGCTGGAAAAATCCAACCAATTTGCCGTAGCGATAGGAGTGATTATTGGGCAACGCCAGAAATTTGAGGATGCACTAATGGCTGCCACTACGATTGAACAGGTCGAACAGCTTACCAAGGAGATTGCGCAGTGGTCTATTTAGCGATGTACAAAGCCCGTGGTAATTGGGTGGATAAAATTATTCGCTTGTTTACCGGTAAACCTTACAGTCATTGCGAGGTGGCAATCAAAACAGGAGTGCGCGTTTACCAATGCTATTCATCAAGCCCTCGTGATGGTGGTGTACGTGTAAAAACTATGCGTATGCCTGCGGATAAGTGGGATTTAATCCCAGTGCACACAGATTCAGACATTGTGGACTTTTTTCAGCGTACCGGTGGCAAAAAATACGATTTTATCGGTGCGATAGGTTGTGTGTTACCGTTACGCCAAAAGCCAAGCCGAGATTATTGCAGTGAGTGGTGTTACGAAGCGATTTTTGGCACACAACCGAAAAAGGCGTTAAGTCCAAATAAACTAGCTGAGTTGATAAAAGGAGGGTTTACCTCGCACAAAGTTTAAAAAGAAAAGACGGCGATAATAACGGCGCGGCAATGCGCGTTATTACCAGCTACGCAGAACACACCTGCATATAGCCATACGCCGCCTACCTTGCGCAAGGCGGGCGGATTGTAACAAATCTTTTGATTAGGGAAAATATATGCAGTCAATTAAAACAATCCGTTGCACATTTTGTAACAAATTATTGGCGAAAGTGGGTACAGTTGTTTATTTAGAAATCAAATGCCCACGTTGCAAAGTAATTAACTTTACTAAATAACTTTATTGAGTGTCAGAATACCTTGAGTATCAGAACACCATAGAAAGAAAAACTATGGCAAACAAAAAAACTTTTAAACAAGCCCCGCTACCGTTTATCGGGCAAAAAAGAATGTTTTTGAAACATTTTCAGAATATTCTTAATGAACACATCAAAGATGATGGAGAGGACTGGATAATTATTGACGCCTTCGGTGGTTCAGGATTATTGAGTCATGTAGCCAAAGCAATTAAGCCAAAAGCTCGTGTCATCTACAATGATTTTGATGGTTACTCCGAAAGGTTAGCCCATATAGGTGATATCAATACCTTACGTTCACAACTTTTTACCGCAGTCGGCAGTGCTGTACCTAAAAACAAACGAATGCCAAAGGAAGTAAAGGCAAAATGTGTCAAAATTATTCAAGAGTTTGACGGCTACAAAGATTTGAATTGTTTAGCAAGCTGGTTATTATTTAGCGGTCAACAAGTAGCTACAACCGATGAGTTATTCCAAAATGATTTTTGGAATTGTATCCGTCAGTCCGATTACCCTAAGGCAGATTGCTATTTGGACGATATTGAAATTATTCGTGAATCATTCCACACTCTACTACCGAAATTTTCCGACAATCGTAAAGCATTGTTTGTATTAGATCCACCTTATCTTTGCACCAAACAAGAAAGCTATAAACAAGCTACTTATTTCGATTTAATAGACTTCTTACGATTAGTCAATATTACAAGACCACCTTATATTTTCTTCAGTTCAACGAAATCTGAATTTATTCGATTTATTGAGTATATGCAGAAAGATAAAGTAGATAATTGGCAGTCATTTGAAGGAGCTAAAAGAATTGTAGTGAATGGATCAGCGAGCTATTCAGGAAAATATGAGGATAATTTAGTTTATAAATTTTAAAAAATGTAACATCATTACATAATGTGAAAAAAGCGAGAGAAATAATTTATCTCGCTTTTTTATTGCAGTTATGTTGCGCAGGTTTACCTGAAGCTCGTCCAACGGCTAAGCCATCAGCGGCTGTAATATTATCAATACCAATATCTTGTACAGAAATTTGATCATGTAATCCAGTATAAACCCCTAATAGCATGCAAGGGGAATGAGTTGGTTCAGCAAAAATACAATGTACATTATCACCAAAAGCAAGCTTCAAACCAAAAGCGACGCCTCCAGGTCCACCACCTACACCACAAGGTAAATACACAAATAATGGATGCTCTTTATCAACAACAATCGCTTTTTCTGCAAATTGTTGCTTTAATCTCTGACCCGCTACAGAATAACCGAGAAATAAAGTTTTAGAGTTTTCATCATCAATGAAGAAACAAGTGGGATCATTTTTTGCTGCCTCACGCCCTTGTGCAACTGCTACACTATAATCTTGTGCATATTCAACAACATTGACACCATTTTCACGTAGTCGTTGTTTTTTCCATTCTCGAGCATCGGCTGACATATGAACACTCACCTTAAAACCCAGTTTTGCACTCATAATGCCAATAGATAAACCTAAGTTTCCTGTTGAACCCACAGCAATACTAAATTGGCTAAAGAAAGTTTTAAACTTCTCTGAGAATAAAATAGCATAATCATCTGATTGAGAAAGTAATCCATGCTCTATCGCTAATTTTTCAGCATGAGCTAGCACTTCATAAATTCCCCCTCTTGCTTTTATAGAGCCAGAAATAGGTAAATGGCTATCCTTCTTCAACATTAATCGCCCTGTAATAGACGTGTTATAGCGTTGTTCAAGTGCTAGCTTCATTTGTGGAATTTCAACTATTCCTGATTCAATAATCCCATTGGTTATTTTTGTTTCAGGAAAAGCCTCGCAAATATATGGAGCAAAACGTTTTAAACGTTCGGCTGCATCATTACTATCCTCTTGTGTTAAAGTGACAAAAGGCAAACCTTCTGCATATGAAGTAATATTAGGATTAAACCAAGTTACTTCTTCTAGATTAATTAATTTTTTTAACAATGGAAATTTTGTTGTTAATTTTCTGATATTCATTTTTTCCTATCAATCTCAATAAGATAATAACTGAACACAGCTGAAAGCGAGCTGAAAATGGTAATTCTATTTCTAATGGAATGGAAAAGAATATTACAACAATGCAATCTTGGTATCGTATTAAAATAAAAAGGGCTGTTATTTAGTACAAAAAATCAGCCCATTTAAACTATGTAAATAATCATTAAATTACGATCATTAATGACTAAAGTAAGCCAGCAGATTTTAATGCGGATAATACCGTAGGTTGTGCTGATTCACTTAATGTAGTCAATGGTAAACGTAGTGTTGGGGTTTTGATTAGACCTAATTTATAAGCAGCCCATTTGACAGGAATTGGGTTACCCTCAATAAATAGATCTTTATGTAATGGAGTTAAACGTTGATTGATCATTTCTGCTTCAGTAAAATTGCCTGCCATTGCTAGTTCACACATTTTGGACATGTCTCGAGCAGCAATATTATTTGTCACAGAAATTACACCCTGTCCACCTAATTTCATACTTTCTAATCCTGTTGCATCATCGCCACTTAAGAAAATAAAATCTTCACCAGCTAATTCTTTAATTTGCTTAACACGGCTAACATCACCTGTAGCTTCTTTGACAGCAACAATATTTTTAATTTTTGCTAAACGGGCTATCGTCTCTGGTTTCATATCGCTCCCTGTACGACCTGGGACGTTATACAAAATTTGTGGAAGATCAGTAGATTCAGCAATAGCTTTAAAATGTTGATACATACCTTCTTGAGTAGGTTTATTGTAATAAGGCACCACAGATAAGCAACCAGCAACTCCGCTACCGTTTAATAATTTAGTCATCGTGATTGCTTCACTTGTAGCATTTGCACCTGCACCAGCAATCACTGGAATACGGCCTGCAGCAAACTCAACTGTTTTCAAGATAGTTTTGATATTTTCATCAACACTTAATGTAGCTGATTCTCCCGTTGTTCCCACAGAAACAATCGCATGTGTACCATTTGCGATGTGGTATTCAACTAAATTTTTTAGTTCATCATAATTAATAGCGCCATGGCTATTCATTGGTGTAATTAATGCGACGATACTACCATGGAATAAAGGACGTGTTGCTGACATAATATCTCTCCAACTGTGTTTTAGGCTTTTTAGTATTTGTTTAGATTCTCCAAAATCGTTACAATTTGCAAGTAATTTTTTGTAATTTTATATCACATATCAAATTTCTAGGGTAAATATTATGAATCATTTAAAAATAGGGGATTTTGCACCGCAGTTTACGCTACCTAATCAAGATAATGAGCTAGTTTCTTTATCACCCCTTAAAGGTAAAAAAGTATTAGTATATTTTTATCCAAAAGCTTTAACACCAGGCTGTACAACACAAGCTTGTGGGCTACGTGATGCGAAAGTCAAGTTAGATCAATTAGGCATAGTAATTTTAGGAATCAGCCCTGATACACCAAGCCAATTAATGCGTTTTATTGAGAAAAAAGCATTAAATTTCACGTTATTATCTGATGTAGATCACCAAGTAGCTGAGCAGTTTGGTATATGGGGTGAAAAAAACTTTATGGGAAAAGTCTATGATGGTATTCACCGTATTAGTTTTTTAATTGATGAACAAGGTCGAATCGAACAAGTATTTGATAAATTCAAAACCAAAGATCATCATGAAGTAGTTCTGAATTATTTAGAACAAAAATAGCTAAAAAAATACCGCACTTTAAACTGCGGTATTTTTTCTTAAAATTTTAACTTAGTGTGTACTTGTACTGGTTGTCGTACGTACTGAGCGTCGGCGATCTAATTCCGTTAATAATTTTTTACGAATACGGATAGATTGTGGAGTAACCTCAACTAATTCATCGTCATCGATAAATTCAATCGCTTGCTCAAGAGTTAACTTAATTGGTGTAGTTAACTGGATAGCATCATCTTTACCAGATGCGCGCATATTAGTTAATTTTTTGCCTTGTAAACAGTTAACCGTTAAGTCATTTGAACGTGCATGAATACCAATAATTTGACCCTCATACACTTCTTGACCATGTTCAGCCATTAATTTACCACGTTCTTGTAAACCCCATAATGCATAAGCAAGCGCTTTACCTGTTGCATTAGAAATTAATACACCATTTTTACGTTGACCAATTTCACCAGGTTTTACATCATCATAATGGCTGAAACTTGAATAAAGTAAGCCAGTACCTGAAGTCATTGTCATAAATTCATTACGGAAGCCAATTAAACCACGTGCTGGAATAATATATTCTAAACGAGTACGGCCTTTACCATCAGGACTCATATCTTTCACTTCACCTTTACGAATACCTAATGCTTCCATTACGGCACCTTGGTGCTGTTCTTCAATATCAATAGTAACTTGTTCAAACGGCTCTTGCTTATGGCCATTTTCTTCTTTGAAAATTACTTTCGGGCGTGATACCGCTAATTCATAACCTTCACGACGCATATTTTCGATTAATACCGATAAGTGCAATTCACCACGGCCAGACACACGGAATTCATCTGGGTTAGGCGTTTCTTCAACACGTAATGCTACGTTATGTACTAATTCTTTATTTAAACGTTCAAGAATTTGACGAGAAGTCACAAATTTTCCTTCCTGACCACAGAATGGCGAGGTGTTTACGCAGAAGAACATCGTTACTGTTGGCTCATCAACACTTAATGCAGGTAATGCTTCAACGGCATTAATATCACAAATAGTATCTGAAATATTTAATTCACCTAAACCTGTAATTGCTACGATATCACCTGCTTGGGCGAGATCTTCTTCATAACGTTGTAAACCTAAATGACCTAGGACTTGACCAATTTTACCGTTACGAGTCTTACCAAAACTATCAATTATAGTCACTGATTGGTTAGGTTTTACTGTACCACGTTTAATTCGACCGATACCGATAACACCAACATAGTTGTTATAGTCTAATTGTGATATTTGCATTTGGAATGGTGCATTTAATTCAACCGCTGGCGGTGCAACATGTTCTACAATAGCTTCGAACAACGGTGTCATATCTTCTGCAAGTTGATCGTGATCTGGACCTGCAACGCCCATTAATGCTGAAGCGTACACGATAGGAAAGTCTAATTGCTCATCCGTTGCGCCTAAATTTACAAATAAATCAAAAACTTGATCAACCACCCAGTCTGGACGAGTACCTGGACGATCGACTTTATTGATCACAACGATTGGTTTTAAACCATGAGCAAATGCTTTTTGGGTGACGAAACGAGTTTGTGGCATTGGACCATCAAACGCATCTACAACTAATAACACTGAGTCAACCATTGATAATACTCGTTCTACTTCACCACCGAAGTCTGCATGTCCTGGAGTATCTACGATGTTGATACGATAGTCATTCCAATTGATTGCTGTATTTTTTGCTAAAATGGTGATACCACGTTCTTTTTCAAGATCGTTGGAGTCCATCACTCGTTCATCTGAATCACCACGAGTAGAGTCTAAAGTGCCTGATTGTTGTAAAAGCTTGTCAACGAGAGTAGTTTTACCATGGTCAACGTGAGCAATAATTGCGATATTACGCAATTTATTAATATCTAATTCTGCCATTTGAGAGTTCTTAATCTGTATAAAATATAAAGAAATTTATCCGAAGAATTTCGTATCTTGCTTATATATAAAAAGGATATAAATTACGAAAGGTCGCAGATTATACAACTTTTTCCCTAAATGAGCTATTAAATAATGTAGTTACCTAAAATAAGCATATTTTAAGCGACTAGCTAGTGATTGATAGTTTTCCATATAAATCAACATAAAAACAATATTTATTTTAATAAAAACAGCCAATCAACATTAATTGATATAAAAAAATAAAATAATAATAAATATTTTTTAAATAATTAATAACTTCATTAAATTTATTTTTTGCAAACGATTGTATTTTGTGTAAAATATGCTATTTTAGCCAATAAAATTTAATTGTATTTCATTACTCAAGATAAGCAAGATAGGAGCTATTCTATGGCAAATACGAGTGCAATCTCAAACGTTGCAAAACTCATCAAAGATAACGATGTAAAATTCGTTCTTCTTCGTTTTACTGATATCAAAGGAAAAGAACATGGTGTGTCTTTGCCAGTTAATTTAGTTATTGATGATTTAGAAGATTTATTCGAAGAAGGCAAAATGTTTGATGGCTCATCAGTTGAAGGTTGGAAAGCAATTAACAAAGCGGATATGCTTTTAATGCCAATGCCAGAGACAGCGGTCATAGATCCTTTTGCTCAAATTACTACGCTTTCTATTCGTTGCAGTGTATATGATCCAAATACGATGCAAAGTTATGATCGTGATCCTCGCTCTATTGCTACTCGAGCAGAAAACTATCTAAAATCAACAGGTATTGCTGATGCTGCGTTATTAGGGCCTGAACCAGAATTCTTCTTATTTGATGATGTTCGTTTTAGTACAGATATAAACAATGTATCTTATAAAATTGATGATGCGGAAGCGGTATGGAATACTAATCGACGTTATGAAGATGGTAATAATGGTTATCGACCACTTAAAAAAGGTGGCTATTGTGCAGTATCGCCAATAGATAGCTCTCATGATATTCGTTCTGAAATGTGCTTAATTTTAGAAGAAATGGGATTAGTCATTGAAGCTCATCATCATGAAGTTGCAACCGCGGGACAAAATGAAATTGCCTCTAGATTTAATACCTTAACCTTAAAAGCCGATGAAACACAAATCTATAAATATGTGGTTCAAAATGTCGCATTAGAACATGGTAAAACAGCTTGCTTCATGCCAAAACCATTTGCTGGAGATAACGGTTCGGGAATGCATTGTAATATTTCATTAAGTAAAGATGGAAAAAATGTATTCCAAGGCGATAAATACGCGGGCTTATCTGATACTGCTCTTTATTTTATCGGTGGTATCATTAAACATGCAAAAGCATTAAATGCCTTTACAAATCCAACAACTAACTCATATAAACGTTTAGTCCCTGGATTTGAAGCGCCTGTGTTATTAGCTTACTCAGCAAGTAACCGTAGTGCATCAATTCGTATTCCAGCGGTAACAAATCCAAAAGCGATTCGTATTGAAGCTCGCTTTCCTGATCCATTAGCAAATCCATACTTAGCATTTGCTTCATTATTAATGGCTGGACTTGATGGTATTACTAATAAAATCCACCCTGGTGATGCAATGGATAAAAACTTATATGATTTACCACCAGAAGAATTAAAAGATATTCCTGCGGTAGCCTCTTCATTAAGTGAAGCATTAGATGCATTAGCTTCAGATCATGAATTCTTAGTTCAAGGTAATGTATTTACTAAGGATTTTATTGAAGCCTTTATCAATATCAAACGTAAAGAAGTGGAACGTGTAAATATGATTCCACACCCAGTGGAATTTGAAATGTATTATGCTTAATTGTTAGCAGTTACTAGGCTTTAAAAAGTGCGGTAGAATTTTTCTAATTCAGACCGCACTTTTTGTTTATCGGCGTTACACCATAGCAACATAAACCGCCTTTAGGGTTTAAAGTGCGGTGTTTTTTACAAAAATTTATGTATTATTTAAAATCGAATTCAGCCCCTTGCTCTTTCATTTGCAATCTCTCATAGGCTAAATCATTTTCCACTAAGGGATTATCTCGTAAGTAATTTTCATCAAAACTTAAGAACCAAGCGTTTGAATGAGGCTCAATAGTAAGAGTTATACTTTCTGCACATTCAGTCGCTTGTCGAGATTTATTTAAAGCGATTGCAATACGCAATAATCTAATGAGATTAAATATGTCTTGAAAATGATAACGTGAGAAATGTCCAATTTCCTCTAATTTAAAATAATTTATTTGATATCGTACTAAAGTCGCTAATAAATTTTGTTGCTCTTTATCAAAACCAGGTAATTCAATATTTGCAAGAATATACGCTGAATGACGTTGTAAATTTTTATGATTAATGACCAATCCAACTTCGTGCAATAATGCTGCCCATAATAAGATTTCTTTAAGCTCTTCTGCTTGTTCTGGAACTTGCCAGTTGGTAAATTGTTTCACCAATAAAATTGCACTTTCTGTTACTCGTTGTGCTTGTTCTCGATCAATATCAAACTGTTCTGCCAATCCTTCAGCAGTACGTTCACGAATATTACTGACCTGAAAATTTGATTCCAAACTATACATGACACCTTCACGTAAAGCGCCATCAGAATAACGCATTTGCTCAATATCAAAGGTATCAAAAACCGCACTTAAAATAGCCAGTCCAGGGACAAAAACATCTACGCGCTCTTCATTTAAACCTATGAGTTTTAACTGATTAAAATGCTGAGACTTTAAGGTTCTTTCTATTAGGAGATCAAGACGACCAGCGGTAATAATGCCATCACTATCAATATTCCCCATAATTACTTGGTGTACTGTTTTAATTGTACCTGAGGAACCTAAAACATGTTTCCAACCGTGCTGTTTATATTCAACAGCCAGATCTTGAATGCGACTTAAGGCAGTCTCTCTCGCTTGATAAAAATTTTCCTCAGAAATCTCTCCATGGGAAAAAAATTGTTGAGCAAAACTAACACAACCCATACTACGGCTATTTACTAAAAGAGGAGTAAAATTATCACCAATGATCATTTCTGTAGATCCCCCGCCAATATCAATCACCAGTTTACGACCTTGTTCTGGCTGGGTATGTGAGACGCCTGCATAGATCATTTCAGCTTCAGTTTCACCTGATATAATTCTAATAGGATAAGGGAATACGGCTTGGGCTTGACGTAAAAATTCCTGATTATTGACCGCACTTCGAAGAGTGTAAGTCCCGACTACATTCACATTTTCAGGAGAAAATCCTTGTAAACGTTCAGCAAATAAGGAAAGACAATTTACACCACGTGTAATTGCGGCTTGATCAAGCAAATTATTTTCATCTAATCCTGCGGCTAATTGTACTTTCCGTTTTAAACGTGAAAGCACTTGGATAGAACCATTAACAATACGAGCAACTATCATATGAAAGCTATTTGAGCCGAGATCAATAGCTGCAATTTCTTTTGCTTCTGATATTCCATGAAAAGAGCTACGGCTTAGTGCGGTGGCTTTTACTCGTAAAGTATCGTTCTTCATAAAACCCCAAAGTTAAAACTCAAATTGATAGAGAATGTCAACCGCTTGGTTAACACCAGAAACGGATTGCAAATAAAGTTGTGGGCATAATCTATAACGTAACGTAAACTCAGCTAACCCATCAAATAAGCCAACCCCATATTTCAATTGTAATCTTGGCGTTATATTACCACTAACCACCACTTTAGAGCTATCACCGACACCCGAAGTACCTAAATTTAGATCTTGAATACCAAAAGCCTCGCCTATGCCACCAACTAACTTGCCTGACTTAGCTAATCCTATCCCTAATAATGCCGCACCAACAGAACCACTAGACCCCGCTTCGCCACTATTTTCAAGAGAACGACCTGTAAGTAAGTAAGATAATGCTTGATCCTGTGGTAAACCCGGTTCAGAAAAGACTTGTACCGTTGGAGTATCTGCTAAACCTGTCACATTTACACCCGCGGTAATATTGCTATCTTCCATAGCTTCAGGATTACGAATAGCTTCAATGTTTAGCATCGGTTGTGAAGGTAATCCGTTGAAACTAATGTATCCTTTACGAATCAATAAGTCTTGTCCGAAAGAGGCGTAACGACCTTTTTTCAAATCAATTTGTCCATATAAACCAAGTTTTCCTTTCTCTTGTTTTACCATCAAGTTTCCAACAAGTTCAGTTTTCAAACCATAAGCATCAAGAAAAACATCATCGCCAACATTAATTTTTAAATCAGATTTAATCGCCATGCCTTCTGCTTCAGCAGGGAATTGCACGACTCGTGTACGAGGTTTAGTATCATCTAAAATAATTTCATCTTTACTAACAGATACGGCATGTTCAGGCAGACTTTCAACAATAATACGTCCCCAAGGAATATCAACATTTCCAGTTAACTCTAATAACTTAGGTGAAGCTTTCATTTCTACATTTGGACTAACTTTAAGTTTTGCCATGGTAGGAATATCTAGTTTAAATTCATTTCCTTTAGCATGCACTCGAGCCGTCCAGTGATCAAGATCTTTCCAACTTGCATCACCATCCACTTCTAATCGACTTTCAGATGTTTGTAAATTTCCACGTAGAACAGAATGATTACCGTTAAATCTTAATGTTAGATCGCCACCCGTTAAATCAAAAGGTAAAGCTCTCATTGCAGCTTTCATGTTTTTTACATCAAAATTACCATTAATCAACGGACTATTCAGATCACCGGCAAAAGTTAAGTTAGCCCCAACATCACCAGAAATATGTTCTGTATTAGCCAATAGCTGATTAGCAAGATTTAAATTTAACCCAGCTATTTTTAATGAACCACTTAGTTTTCGGGATTTAGATAAGTCTTGTAACTTCAAATCTGCATTAAGATTACCTTGATTTTGTAAGCTAATCACTGATTTTACTGCTAAATTATTATTTTCCATATTGGCAGTAAGATTGAGTTTTGAAACCCCTAATTTAAATTCTCTTCCTTCTATTTTTTGTGCAAATTTAATCCCATCACTTTTAATTTCAGCATCAAGCTTCATGGGCTTATCAGTAAACCAAGCAACTTTTCCTTTACTATTTAATTGACCTGAAAGTAAATTTTCTTTTTCAGTTAATTTATTCACTAAAGCTAAATCAACTTTCTTAATCTCAAATGGGATTTCTCCTGTGGAGCCGACAACTAAATTTTCAGGAAAACAAAGTTCAATGCTCGGATTATGCCAGCAGTGAGATGAAATTGTTGTTTTACTTTCTTTATTATCATAATTTACGGTAAATTGATTATTGGTAATATTACCAATAGGAGATTTGATATCTGTTTGACTAATCGCCCCCTTCCACACTTGTGTACTACGATCAAAAGACCCCGTTAAATTTAATTGTGCAGCAACAGGTTCGCCATGACTACGTAAATGTAGTTGATGGTTTTTCTCATCACCTTGAGCGGTTAAGGTTGCATCATTTAGCTTAATATCGCCATAGTTAAATCCCTCAAGGGCAATATTTAAATTACCTTCTATTTGCGATTCTGAATTGACTTTACCTTGTGCATAAAACTTACCAAGATGGAAATTCTGATATTGAATTTGATTTCCTTTTAGATCAAGATCCAAATGAGGTTCAGCAATGTTGCCAGTTAACACCATTCTGCCGTTTACTGAAGCAGATAAATCGGGAACTAACCCTTTTAAATTAGGTGCATTAATATCAAGGTTGAAATCTGATTTATCACTTAATATCCCTTTTGCTGAAATTTTATTATCGCCATAAGTCAGCAATAAATCAGGTATATTTAATAGTGTTTCTTGGCTTGCTGTAAGGTTACCTTTTAAGCTAAGTGGGCGCTGGCTGACAGTTCCTTTGACATCTAACGTAGGAATTTCCACTTTCCAAGTTTGATTATTTGCCAATCCTGAGCTAGAAATATTTCCTGAAAGAATTGCAGGGAAATCTTTAATATAACCGCCCATATTAATCTTATTCAAGACTGCATCCGTTTTCCATTCTACGCCCTGTTTCCAATTTATATGCCCAACTAAATTAAGGCTTCCATCAAGAGTAAGAAACTGTAATCTTTCTATAGTCGCTTCATATAATTTACCTTGTCCATCAAAATCAACTTGAGTTTTAGGTATCCCCATTCCTTCTACTTGAGCACTTAATTGGCCCTTATAATCAAGTAAATTCCCACTCACATTTAAATTAATATCTTGCAGTTGTAAAGGCATCGAACCATCAGCGAGACTAAATGGATACTGTGCTTTCTTACCAATCAATTGTAAATTGAAAGGTGTTTTCTCCTCATTAAGCTCAACCTTCCCAGTTAAGATTGCCTCAATTGCCCCACTCGTAGTGAGAGAAAGTGCGGTCTGTTTTTTCAAATTTCCAGACAACTTGAGCTCAAGTTGACTGTCTGGCAAAAGGATGACTTTTCCTTGCTTCATCTGATTAATATCAGTATGAATGGTTATATCTAATGGGAAATTTTCATTTAGTTGTAATTCACCGCTACCTGTAAGGTTGCCAAGATTACTGTTGAGATTCAAGGTTTTTAATTGAACATGATAATCTGTAGCATCCGCTTGTAATTGCATATGAGGAACAGTAATAACTTGTTGCGACTTATCCTCAATAAAGCTTTCATATTTCCAATTGTTACCTTGGATATCTTCAATGTGCATATCAAAAGGTAATATCACTTGCATTACATCACCTAATAAAGGTGGAGTTAACATTTCTTCAATTTTCGCCCAATCCACAGGCTGAACCTGTTTAGCCTCCTCTGCCATTTGTTTTTCTGCTTTTTCTAATTCAGTCTTAGTCGTTTTAGCAACAAAACTAAAATCATTAATTTCTGTTGGAAAAAGGATTAGGCCTTTTTCATTATCGAGACTAGCTGCGGTTTTAAAATGTTCTAGAATAAGCTGATTAGCATCGATTCCTAAAGCAAGCTCATCTACTGCAACATTTTTTACTGAAATGGAGATGGGTAAATGAATACGCTTCATTGGCTCTGATTCTTTTTCAGGCTCATCTTCTGAAGGGGGTAAGAGTGAGGTATCAATATTGATGATTGGTTTTTGAATACTAATGTCTTCTACGCAGACTTCACGATGCCAAAGACAACTAAAGTCTAGTTTTATATGGGCTTTTTCTACAAGAGTATCAATACCTGGAGATTGAAAACGAACATTATGTAATTCTAATCCCTCTTGCAAGTTACCTGTAATCTGTTCAAAAGATAGATTATCCATCATTTTATCAGTGAGTTTTAATAACTCTTGTTGACCAGATTGATTGGATAATGCACCTATTACACCAATAATAGGAACTAAAATTATTAAACTTACAATACAGAAAATACGATAACACCATTTTTTCTTATTAGTTGGTGTTTTTTCTGGTGGAGGCGGTTCTACTGTGGTTGTATTCTCAATATTCTCTGTCATATAAAATCCATAGTCATTCAATCTAACATAAATTGAAAAAAAGCATTATAGTTCTGTACCTAAACCAATATAGAATTGAATATTTTTACTGTTATTTTTATCTCTAATGGGAGTCGCAATATCAAATTTAATTGCACCTACTGGAGATGCCCAACGAACACCCATACCAGCACCATAATGCAACTCACCTACATTATAAGAATTAGCGGCTAAACCAGCATCAGCAAAAGTTGCTAACCACCAATCAGAAACCACTTGATATTGATATTCTAAAGTTCCTGAAGCTAAACGAGAAGCACCAACCAGTTTACCTTTACTATTTTTAGGTGACACTTTTTTATAGCCATATCCACGAATACTACGATCGCCACCAGCAAAAAAACGTAATGCAGGAGGAATTCGTTCTAAATGATTAGTATGGAGATAACCAATTTCACCTCGAGTTAAAAAACGATGATTAACGGCAAAGGTTTTTATCCATCCTGCTTTAGCTCTAATACTAAAAAAGTCTACATCAGACATCCAGATTTTATGCCCAAAATCAGCGGTTAAGCTAATCGTATCGGCTCGGGTTGCAAATAATCCGCCGGAAGTTCTTGCACGGCTGACAGATGCTGTGGGATAAACTAATAAGGTTTTTTCTTCTTTCTCCGCAGCTTGGGTAAATTTATCATAACGCATTCTTAACCCTAGTGAATATTGCCATCCTGTCGGATTATTCCAATAACGTAATCCCGCAAAAGTCGCCGCTAATGATTTGGTATCCGTATCATTATCATTTTCGTTTTCAACACCCGCAGAATATTCATAATAATATAATCTTGGGTTTTTCAATAATGGCATTTTATATGTAATTTCAAAGGTTTGCTTTGGAGATGAAACATAAAGATTAGAATGTAAACTATGACCTCGGCTATTGATCCAAGGACGAGTCCAACCAATTTTTGCACGAGGCCCGACATCTGAGGAATAACCTAACCCGACTTCCATTGCATTTTTACGTTTAGGGTACATTAACACATGCAAATCCACAGTTTTGCTATCTTCATGTAATTCAGGACTGACCATCACAGATTGGAACCAACCGCTAGAAGTGTAATTGTTAGTCATTTCAGAAACATCATTAATCAAGTATTTATCACCTGATTGAATTTCTAACATATTACGCAGATAATCTTCACGAATTTGAGAATGTTCAAAAGTAATGTTGCCATAGCGGTATCGAACGCCACTATTAAAATCCATTACCCACCAAGCTTGTCGTTTTGATGGCATAACTTGTAGTTGATGAACAGGGAATTGGGCATCAAAATAGCCTCGTTGGATAGCTAATTTTTCTAATGACGATTTATAATTTTCATAGGCTTCATGATTAAGTGCGGTACCATTTTCAGGAATTTTACTATTTAATTTTTTAAAATAATCATCATCTACAGCGTCTCCAGTGATCCGAATATCTGTTCCCACAAGAAGTGTGGGCTCACCAATATCCACATGTGCAACTAATAGATCTCTTACATTTTTACGAGGTTGCAGATCAAATACTACGGAACTATCATAGTAACCATAAACACGTAAAGCTTTATCAATATATTCCTTTACATTATTTTGATAGCGTTCAGAACCATTAGCCGTGTCTTTATCTAAAGTGTCTAAATAAAGACGAACATTTTCTTTTAATTCTTTATTCTTAATACCTTGAACACTCAGTTCTACTGTCTGCTCAGCAAAGCTAGAATTGCAAATAAATGCAAAAAAAATAATCCTAATAACTAGAGATAAATGTTGAGTTAAACGGTTCATAATATAGCCAAAATGTGTCACACTTCCCTCGATAATAAAACTTCTCTAGTTTACTCGGTAAACTAAAAGTTTAGCAATGCGAAAATATATGATTTTTCGACAAATTCTCATATTTTTTGTTAATTTATTTTGGGAATTCTTATTAAAATTACGAATTAATAATTAACTTACTCAATTACAGACAATCGTTCAATTAAAAAGTGCGGTAAAAAATAGGGAAATAAAAAAGCTAATTGCAATTTCAATTAGCTTTTTTATAAATACGACATTATGAACCTTTATATTCCAGGTAAAGAACCGTGGCGGCCACACGTGAATGTACGTTTAATTTACGTAATAAATTACGAATATGTACTTTCACTGTTTCTTCTGAAATAAATAATTGGGCTGCAATTTGCTTGTTTGAAAGACCCGTTGCAATTAATTGTAGAACATCCATTTCACGATCTGTTAAAGAATGAATAGGCTCATGGGCTGGATGACGCTCAACCAATAAACTCTTAATTGAATCACTCAGGATAATCTCACCCTGAGCAATTTTTTTAATTTGCGTTAATAAAACTTCAGGCTCAGTATCTTTTAATAAATAGCCATCTGCACCCGCATCAATTAAAGCATAAATATCCGCTTTAGAATCAGATACAGTTAAAATAACGATACGAGCATCAACCCCTTCTTGACGTAAGACTTTTAATGTATATAAACCTGACAGACCTTTCATATTTAAATCAAGAATAATGAGATCAGGTAATGTTTTCATCGCAAGCTCGACACCATCATTACCACTTCCTGCATCACCGACAACTTCAAATTGATCATCAAGTTCAATAAGTTGTTTGATACCACGACGAATAAGCGGATGGTCATCAATCACAATAACTTTTGTTTTTTCACTCATATTAATATCCAAATATTATTCAAGCCATTTCATTTGATTATAAAACAATATTAATTAAGATTCTATACTGTATGTGAATGACTAAACGGCAGAATAAGGAGTTTATTATGTTGCATTTTTAATTGATAAAATTGAGGATAATTAAAATCTCGTTTTATTATTTTGTAATAGTTACCTTTATTATCAAAGCCTGAAGCGTTGTAAATTTGGCTAATTTCTCTGATTTTTTGTGCTTTATCGCCCTCACACTCAAAGTATACTTCAATACGATTATTTTCATCTAAAATATAAACATTAAATGAATTATCTTCATTATCTTCAAAGAAAAATTGTAAGAAACCTTCACTGGCAAATGCTTCTATTTGGTGTGGGTAATATGGAGGTTGTTCGATTTTTTTAACCGATGATTGTGTTTTATCTTCTAGAGCCTGATCAATAATTATATTTGCCTCTTGTAAATGATCAGCTAATAATGAGCGCTCTTGAAAGAAAAATTGCCAATTTTTACCTGCAACACGTAACACATGATTATTTGTTTTCGTAATATTGGTTGTTCCTAACTGAATACTAATACATTTATTGATTAAATTAGAAACGAGTTCTGTTAACTCATTTTGATAGTATTGGCTATAACAAAAGACATTAATGAGTTCAGGCGTAGTGGAAGCTCGATGGATTTTACTAGAAAGTAATTTTAATGTGGATAAAATGGCTTTATTTCCCTCAAAGTGTAGGGTTTTAATTTCATTCCATTTATTTCGATAAATCAGGTCAACACTGCCAATTAAACTGTCATTTTCACCATCTAAACTAAACAAATCACTTTGTTGAATTTCTGATTTCTGTAAACCGATTCGTTTGGTGGGGTCATCAGTCAAATTAACCATAACAGCTAAACTGCGGATCTCACAAGGGTGGTTTAATTCTTCGTTAGTAGCGGGAGGAACACAAACAGGAAAAGACTCATGAAGATCTTCAATACACTGCTTCAACTTATTAAGGCTTACTGATTCACTAGAAATATGAATAGTAGAAGTCTTCGTAAGCAACCGATTAAAATAAGCCCATGCAACCAGTTTAATCAACATAACATTATATTCACTATAACGTTGCTGTGATGTTAACACTACAGATGGCATTTGATTAACCACATACCAACCTGGTTTTACCCCATTATCTTCATTCACCTCAATAAAAGTTAAATGCTCTTCTGATAAATTCCAGGCTAATTTAGGATTCATTAATGTTACCTTACCTGGCAAGACTTCAAAAGCACTATATAATTTACGTGTCAAAATACTAATATCTTGAGGAGCAATACTTGCATCTACATTATGTTTACGTGCAAAATTAACTAAATTACGGTAGCTTAACATCAACACACGAATTAATTTATTATGAGTTTCTTTAGCTTGACGAATTTTCCAATCAGGTACCGCATTTAAGTACTTAATCGTCTCTTCATTCCAATGCCATTGTTCTGTCAATTTTTTTAATAATTGGGCACGCCAAGGTGCAAGAGGTCGAATACGAATGGTTTCTGTCACTTTAATATAAAAACAACGACGTACAAAATCTAGTCGTTTCTCATCTTTCAGATTAGTCAAATAATCTGTTACTCGATGAAGCATTGCCATATAAGCATCAAAACATTGTTCTTTAATATTGTCTGAAGTAAAAAGTTTTTGTTTAAATTCTCGGGAAATTAATTGTGTATTTGGGTATTCCCAGGAATATGCTTCAAGTAATAGAATTTTTAGGACAGATTTATACGGAGAGTCAATTCCTTTATATAATTGCCATAAACTTGCACCAAAATATTCATTAGCCGAAAAAGAACCTAGCCCACCGAAATCAACCCATTCGGAACGATTAATTTGTTTTGTTGCGACTAAATTTCTTACTTCCTGCTCATATTCTTTTTCATTTTCTACATTTAAATGCAACCACAATAATGGTTTCCCCGCTAAACGAATAGCGGAACGATAGAATTCATCCAACAGCAACATATATTGTGCTGAACCACTATTTTCAGCGGATAATTCATTTGCATAACGATAACTATGAAAACGAGATTCATCCATCAGAAAAAAGTTAATATCGGTGTTCAATTGTTTTGCCCACAATTTTAATAATGTTGCTTTTTGACGCAACTTACTGAGAGCATAAGGCGATAACATTGGACTATGACATATCCACGTATCTAAGTCTGATTTAGTAGTCTGTGAAATAGAAGCAATACTCCCCATCACATAAATACCATAAATAGGCGTCTTTTCACTTTGATGGAGTTGTGAAAGCTGTTCTAGTTGAGTAAAAAATTCTGGATAAAATGAATAATCTGTAAGAAAGTTTTTTTGATAATCGGAAATTTCAAAGTTAGCCACACCCGCAGGTGCATCTACGACATAACCTGGTAAATCAGGATGGTTAAGATGCAACAATAAGCTAATTAATTGGAAAACATGTTGGAAGTCTGTCGTTGAGCCCGCAAGTGCTCGTTCAATGCGTAACTCATGCAAACTTAATACTTGTTTTTTGGCAAACTCAAGATCGTATTTCAAAATATATCCTAAAGGGAATAGATGACTTGCTACTCTATCACTGCTTATAATTTAAATCAAACTGGATCCTGTAAATCTATCAAATAGACTGACATTTTAAAACAACAGTGATAGGATATACTCATTTAAAATATCGACAATAATAATCTTATTTTATGAATGAAAAACAGAGTTTAAAAATAGCAACACGCCAAAGCCCTTTAGCCTTATGGCAAGCAAATTATGTTAAAGATCGTTTAACAAACTTATATCCAGATTTGCAAGTGGAATTAGTTACCATGGTGACTAAAGGCGATGTAATTTTAGATACCCCCTTAGCTAAAATTGGTGGAAAAGGATTATTTGTCAAAGAACTTGAACATGCTTTATTAAATCATCAAGCTGATATCGCAGTACATTCAATGAAAGACGTGCCAATGCAATTCCCCGCAGGATTAGAATTATCTGTGATTTGTAAGCGTGAAGATCCTCGTGATGCGTTAGTCTCTAATAAATATCATCATCTAGATGAATTACCTAAAGGTTCAATTGTAGGTACCTCAAGTTTACGCCGACAATGTCAGCTAAAAAAATTACGCCCTGATTTAGAAATTCGTTCATTACGAGGTAATGTTGGAACACGTTTAAATAAATTAGACAATGGTGAATATGATGCAATTATTTTAGCTTCTGCAGGATTAATTCGTTTAGGCTTGTCAGAACGTATTGCCTCATTTATTGAAATAGAGCAGTCGCTACCGGCGGCAGGTCAAGGTGCAGTAGGCATTGAAAGTCGAGCAGATGACAGCCGAGTGAAAAAATTATTGGCACCATTAGCAGACCAAGAAACAACAATTTGTGTACTTGCTGAACGAGCCATGAATAATCATTTACAGGGCGGTTGCCAAGTACCTATTGGTGGTTTTGCTCAAATACAAAATAATCAAGTTTATCTACGTGCTTTAGTTGGCGCATTAGATGGTTCTCAAATCATCAGAGCTGAAGGCAAAAGTGCGGTAGAAAATGCAGAAAATTTAGGTGTGCAAATTGCTGAACAACTTTTGGCACAAGGTGCAGATAAAATTTTAGAAGAAGTTTACCAAGGGTAAATTATGGCAGTACTCGTGACTCGTCCTGGTGAAAAAGGAACACAATTAGTTGAAATGTTAAATAAATCAGGTGTTGCCGCATTACATCTGCCTTTTTTTACCATCACCGCAGGTCGAGAATTAAATGAACTGCCAAATAAACTTATCCAACTAAAAGCAAATGATTATGTCATGGCGGTTTCTCAAAATGCGGTAGAATATGCAACAGAAACCTTGCACAATACAGGATTTCACTGGCGTGCAGATTTACAATACTTTGCAATTGGCCAACAAACAGCTATGCATTTTTCAAGTCTAAGCGGACAAGCCGTTCATTATCCTTTTCAGCAAGAAAATAGTGAAGGTTTACTCGCTTTACCTGAAATGCATATTTTGAAAGGTAAGACAGTATTATTACTACGAGGTAATAGTGGACGTGAATTATTTCCTGAACAAGTACAAGCTCGTGGTGGTCAGGTTGAAATTATTGAATGTTATCAACGCCAAGCAATTATCTATGATAATTTAGAACAAACGAGTATTTGTAAACGTTCTGGAATTCAAACTATTGTTGTAAGCAGTGGAGAACTTTTAAAATCACTAATTGAATTTGTGCCAGCCTCAGAGCAAAATTGGTTAAAAAGTTGTCAATTAATTGTAGTTAGTGCAAGAATTGAGAAAATGGCTCGTCACTTTGGTTGGACAGATGTTGTGGTGTCACCAAAGGCTGATAATCATACTTTATTACAAACCCTACTAACGTTAATTTCTTGAAATAAAAGGTTATAACTATGACAGATAAGCAAACTGAAACTGTGGAAGACGTGGAAAGCGTAACCGTTCAGGATGAAAAGGAACAAATCAAAGCTGAAAGTTCCGAAAAAATAGCGAAAAACAACCGCACTCCAGAGCCTGTCGTTGTCAAAAAAGGTGGGGCTGGTTTAGGCTTCCTTGCATTATTAGTCGCTTTAGGCGTAGGCGGTGCTGGTTATTACTTTGGTCAACAACAAGTTGAGCAGATTCAACAAAAACTCAATGCACTCGAAAGTCAAAAATCAGTCGCTGTAGCTGAATTACCTAACTTAGATCAAGCGAAATCTGAAATGACCAACTTAATTCGTCAAGGCTATCAAAATAATGCAGATAAAATTACCGCCCTACAACAAGCGCTAACAGAAAAAAACCAAGCCCTTTTGGATCTACAAACTCAAATTAATCATATAAAAAATACTGTAAATGCTCAGCAACCAAATGATTGGCTATTATCTGAAGCAGATTTTCTATTAGGAAATGCATTACGTAAACTGGTTCTTGATAGTGATGTTGATACCAGTATCTCACTATTAAAATTAGCTGATGAAGCATTAGAGAAAGTGGGTACTGCACAGGTTTCAGCGGTAAGAACTGCTCTGAATAATGACTTAAAACAGTTACTCGCAGTAAATAATATTGACCAAAATGCAATCATGCAACATTTGTCACAATTAGCCAATAGCATTGATGAATTAACGGTGTTAAATGTTGATTTCGATAACCAACAAAATGATACCAATGTATCAGATTCCGTTAATGACTGGGAAAACAACTTAAAGAAAAGTGCTTCTTCTTTTTTAAATCATTTTGTTCGGGTAACGCCAATCAATTCTAGTAAAAAAGAACTATTAGCACCAAACCAAGATATTTATCTACGTGAAAATATCCGTTTACGCTTACAAATGGCAATTTCGGCGGTTCCTCGTCAACAAAATGACTTATATAAACAATCTATTGAAGCGGTAAGCTCTTGGGTAAGAAGTTATTTTGATACCAATACAGAAATAGCGAAAAACTTTTTAAAAAGCTTAGATGAATTAGCTGAACAATCTATTTATGTGGATGTACCAGATCATTTAAACAGTCTAACTGCATTAGATAAATTATTAAATAAACAAGTACATGAGGTAAAAAAGGTGGAGTTATCGGTAGATAAAGATCTCACTGAAAAAACAGAAGCAACACCAAATATGCCACAAACAGAAAATGGAACTCCTGCTGAGAAAAGCAGTGAAGAGCCTAAACAATAAGGAACAAAATTATGTTTAAAGTATTATTTTTAATGCTTGCCTTATTAGCTGGTTTGATTGCAGGTCCATATCTTTCAGGCAAACAAGGCTATGTATTAATTGCAACCAATTCACACAATATTGAAATGTCAATTACCACATTGATCATTTTCTTTGTGATGGCAATGGCTATTGTATATCTTTTAGAATGGCTCGTAAGTCTTTTCTTTAAATGGAGCAATAACAGCTATAACTTTTTTTCCAAAAGAAAACGTATAAAAGCACAACAACAGACCCTCGAAGGTCTAATGCGAATGAATGAAGGTGACTATTCTAAAGCAGAAAAACTCATTGGTAAAAATGCAAAACATTCTGCAGAACCTATCCTTAATTTTATTAAAGCGGCAGAAGCAGCTCAACAACGAGGTGATGAATTCAGTGCTAACCGTTACCTCATTGAAGCCACAGAATTGGCAGGTTCAGATAATTTACTCGTTGAATTAGCAAGAACTCGGATTTTATTACAACAAAATAAATTACCTGCGGCTCGAAGTGCGGTAGATAGTGTGTTAGAAATGGCGCCACGCAATCCAGAAGTCTTAAAATTAGCCACTGAAATTTACTCACGTTCAAAAGCATTTGCTGCATTAGATAACATTCTAAATAATTTAGAAAACAGTGGTTTATATTCACAACAGGAATTTATTAAATTACAACATCAAGTTGAAGATGGCTTACTTGATGAAATTATGAATGAAGATGGAGCTGATGGCCTATTAGCATGGTGGAATGATCAGTCTCGTAAACGCCGTAATAATTTCTATGCGAAATTGGGTCTGATTAAACGTTTAATTGATTGTAATGATCATGATTCAGCTTATGAATTGACCTTAGATGCGGTGAAAAAAATAGATGATAATCGTGATTTAAGTGGAGAGTTATTTAATGTGATTACTCGCTTACAAGCAACTGATAGCAGTAAACTCATGAAACTTCTTGAAAAACGTGCATCTTCAACCTCATCAGAAAATCTATGTGCATTAAATCGAGCTTTAGGTTATTTATATGTACGTAATGATAACTTCTTAAAAGCCACTGAAGCCTTTAAAAAGGTGATCACTTGTTCAGAAAAACTGGATCCGAATGATGCGACTATGGCAGCTTACGTATTTGAACAGGTCCAGGATTTTGATGCAGCTAAATCAGTGCGTGAAACAAGCTTAAAAACGGCTATGGCGGTGGATAACCTAAAAACGGAAGAAATTGTTGTAGAGCCTCCTGCATTCTTACCTGAATCGGTGGAAAATAAACCTCAAGAAACCGTGAAAACCGCTCAGTGGGTAAGTAAGTAAATTAACATATAAACAAAATGCCAGCTTCACACTGGCATTTTTTATATCAAAGTGCGGTTCATTTTAGAAAAATTTTTGATTATCTGACCGCACTTTTACATTGAGGTAATAACCGTTTATAGAATAAAACGGCTTAAGTCTTCATTTTCTACGACATCATTTAATGCATCAGAAACATATTTTTCATCAATAACGACTTTCTCACCAGAGCGTTCACTCGCATCAAATGAAATACCATCCATTAAGCGTTCTAACACTGTATGTAAACGACGTGCACCAATGTTTTCAGTTTTCTCATTAACACGGAAGGCTGATTCTGCAATTTTACTAATACCATCTTGTGTAAATTCAATATCTACCCCTTCAGTTTTCATTAATTCACGATATTGTAAAGTTAATGAAGCATTTGGCTCGGTAAGAATTTGTTCAAAATCTTCTTTAGTGAGAGATTTTAATTCTACACGAATGGGTAAACGACCTTGTAATTCAGGTAATAGATCTGATGGACGCGCTACTTGGAATGCGCCTGAACAGATAAACAAAATATGATCCGTTTTTACCATGCCATGTTTGGTATTCACTGTAGAGCCTTCGATAATTGGCAGTAAATCACGTTGTACTCCTTCACGAGAAACATCGGCACCACCATGCTCACCTTTTTTACAAATCTTATCAATTTCATCAATAAACACTATGCCATGTTGTTCAACTGCTTCAATAGCTTTTTGTTTAAGTTCTTCAGTATTGACTAATTTTGCGGCTTCTTCATCAATCATCACTTTTAACGCATCTTTGATTTTCATTTTGCGTTTTTTACTTTTATTTGGTGACATTCCTTCAAATAAAGATTGAAGTTGAGAGGTCATTTCTTCCATGCCTGGAGGTGTCATAATTTCAACACTCACAGGTGTAGCAACGTCGATTTCAATTTCACGATCATCTAATTGCCCTTCACGCAGTTTTTTACGAAAAACTTGGCGAGTGCTTTCATTATTATGCTCTTCTGTATTACCCCATTGATCTTTAGCAGGTGGAAGTAACACATCTAAAATCCGCTCTTCAGCGGCATCTCGAGCTTTCATACGATTTTTTTCAACTTCATGTTGACGGACTAATTTCATGGATATATCCGCAAGATCACGGATAATGGAATCGACTTCCTTTCCAACATAGCCCACTTCAGTAAATTTAGTTGCTTCAACTTTAATAAATGGCGCATTAGCTAATTTTGCTAAACGACGAGCAATTTCAGTTTTTCCCACACCTGTTGGACCAATCATAAGAATATTTTTAGGCGTAACTTCTTGGCGTAGCTCTTCAGGTAACTGCATACGACGCCAACGATTACGTAATGCAATAGCTACCGCTCGTTTTGCTTCATTCTGACCAATAATATGAGCATCTAATTCAGAGACAATCTCTCGTGGAGTCATAGACATAATTTATCTTCCTAATTCAAAAATTTTTTAAAATCTAACCGCACTTTCGGCACGGAAATGTTATTTTAAAGTTCTTCAATAACATGGTTATGATTGGTATAAATATCAATATCACCAGCGATGACTAACGCTTGTTTAACAATTTCAGCTGCGGTTAACGTATTATCAGTGCGAAGTAATGCAAGTGCCGCAGATTTTGCATAGTTGCCACCAGAGCCAATCGCCAAGACATCAAATTCAGGCTCAATAACATCGCCACTGCCTGAAACTAATAAAAATTCACTTTCATTAGCAACAATCATCATTGCTTCTAAACGACGTAAAGCACGTTCTGTACGCCATTCTTTTGCCAATTCTACTGCTGCTTTAACTAGATGCCCCTGGTGTAATTCTAATTTTTTTTCAAATAAGTCACGTAAAATAAAAGCATCAGCAGTTGAGCCAGCAAAACCCGTAACGACTTTATCTTTATATAAACGGCGAACTTTACGAACCGTACCTTTTTCGACACAATTACCTAAGGTTGCTTGACCGTCACCACCAATAGCGACTTTACCATTCTTACGAACGCACACAATTGTAGTCATATTCTTTCCTTTATTATTTGATGATTTCTTTTAAAATGGGGCTGAATTTAAGCTTTTCAAGCTAACATAAATGAAAATTCATTTAATAATTGACTTTGATAGACAGGGATAAAAATTAGAAAGGAAATAGATTAACTTTTCAAAAACAAGTTAATAAAGCACATTCCTTGCTTAATGGCAAAGAATGTGCATTTTATGAAAATATTATTTTGTGACTAGTAGTTTTAAAGCTTGATATACTGCTTGGGCTTTATCACCTGATAAAGCTTGCTTATCTTCATCAGATAACACAACCGCACTTTGATGACCATATGCACTCAATTGCATATAATATTTACCACTTTCAAGTGAAGGTTTAGAGAGGCCTAAACGTGCCCAAATTTGGTCATCTACTTCTTTATATTTTAGTTCTCTATAACCGCGTCCAACAATTTCTTGTTTTATTTCAAAACCTAATTCAGGTAAAACCGAACCTAATTTATCCCAAGATTGTTGAAAATTAGAAGTTAAACCTAATGCGGTATGTCTATTAACATCGGTTATGATATCCGCAGAAATAGGCCCTGTAGAAAGAGCTGTAACAGGCGGTGCAGTTTGTTCCATCTGCGTAGTATAGGCTTGATTCAATTTACCAATAAAAGCATTTAAACGATCAGATGTATAACGTTGTTTCTCAGGCACTGATGGCGTAAAAATAATCTCTTTACGTTTTGCCGCCAAAATTGCGACCGTTAATGCATTAGCCTCTTTATTTCCTAATTGTTCAATTTGATAACGTAATTGTACATCCTTATCTTGAGAAGGCGTCCAATCTGTGACAATTTGATTCTCTTTTGAGGTAAAAGTAATATTTTCTTCTGATAACAAACGCTCTATTTGTTTTAAGTTATATACCGCATTTTTATTAGCAGGATAAACAATGGAAGCTTGTTCTCCATTAAATTGTGCAACAGAATTTCCAATAATTGACATTGGCATTGAAGGTGGGCGAATATCTACTGCAGAACCCTTGCTAATATTTGTAGTGGGTAATTGATATTGATTATTTTGACCAACGATAGTGACACCGCCTGTTTCTAATGGGGAAAAATGAATCTGAGATTCTGCATGTTTTTCATAGCTATCATTCGCATATTGACGAGTTTCATCACTTGAGCATGCTGTTAAAGCGGTGATAATTGCAACAGATAAGAGCCATTTTTTCATAAATAATCCTTTTAACTTTTTATCATTTATTAAATATACCGCACTTTGACTTTAAAAACTGTAAAAAGTTTAACTTTTTCAAGGCTTCTCGACAGATTTATGCTTTTCAAAGTGCGGTTGAATTTAAAAAAATTTAAAGTTTAGGCATTAAAATACACCTTGTGCTAACATCGCATCTGCCACTTTCACGAACCCTGCAATATTAGCGCCTGCCACATAGTTAATATTACCCTGACCATCTGAGCCATATTTTTTACAATTTTCATGAATATCTAACATAATACGATGAAGTTTTTGATCAACTTCTTCTGCTGTCCAATATAAACGTTGTGAACTTTGCGCCATTTCTAAACCAGAGGTTGCCACACCACCAGCATTTGCCGCTTTACCTGGTCCAAATAATACTCCAGCTGCTTGCAAAGCCTCTGTTGCTTCAATTGAAGTCGGCATATTAGCCCCTTCTGCAACCAATTTCACACCATTGCTAATTAATAATTTAGCATCAGCAATCTCTAATTCATTTTGAGTAGCGCATGGAAGTGCAATATCTACTTTTACTTCCCAAGGGCGTTTACCTTCAACATATTTTAAACCAAATTGTTCTGCGTATTCTTTAACGCGACCACGTTTTACATTTTTGATTTCCATTAATGTTGCCAATTTTTCAGGCGTGAAACCTGCTTCATCATATACATAGCCGAGCGAATCGGAACAAGTTACTACTTTGGCACCTAATTGCATGGCTTTCTCTATAGCATATTGTGCGACATTACCTGAACCTGAAATTGCAACAAGTTTATCTTTAAAGCTATCTGATTTTTCCGCCAACATCGCTTGAGCAAAGTAGACTAAACCATAACCTGTAGCTTCGGGACGAATTAAGCTACCACCAAATGATAAACCACGACCAGTAAACACACAGGCGGCTTGATTAGATAATTTTTTCATATAGCCTGCAAGATAACCGACTTCTCGAGCACCTACGCCAATATCACCTGCGGGGACATCAGTATCAGCGCCAATATGACGGTATAATTCTGCAATTAATGCTTGGCAGAAACGCATTACTTCCGCATCTGATTTACCTTTTGGATCGAAATCTGAACCACCTTTTCCACCACCAATAGGCAATGTAGTGAGTGCGTTTTTAAAGGTTTGTTCAAAACCCAAAAATTTTAAAATTGAAAGATTAACAGAAGGATGAAAACGCATTCCACCTTTATAAGGACCAATAGCACTGTTATATTGCACTCGAAATGCACGATTAACTTGGACATTTCCTTTATCATCCGTCCATGCTACACGGAATTGAAATGCACGTTCTGGCTCAACTAATCGTTCTAATAATGCTTCTGAACGATATTTAGGGTTCTCTTCCAAAAACGGCCAAATGGATGTAAATACTTCCCGTACAGCTTGTAAAAATTCAGGTTGATTAGGATCTTTTTGAGCAACATTAGCCAAAAATACCTCTAATGATGATACGACTTGAGACATGATAAACTCCTTGTTGTGTTTGCTTTTTTTTATATAAATAAATGAAGTTATAAATAATATGCAATAAAAATTAATAGAAACACAATTAATTTATCAAAAAATTATCATTTTTTATAAATGAGTAAATAAAATATAATAAAACTTATTATTTTTAAAAAATATATAATCAACAAATATTTTTCCACAGTAATTAGAAAATCATCAAGAATTTAAACTATCGTTTTATACAAAAAAGCTACCTCTTGAATTTCAAGAGATAGCTTTAATTAAATCTGAAGATAAACTTTAAGTTATATTCGATGACTGACTATTACACGCAAACTATCCAAACGCCAAGTGGCTTGTTGAATTTGTATGAGTGATTGTTGACGAATGTACTCAAGTGTATCAATTTCATCTTGGCGAATATTCTTATTAACTCGTTTTAAAGCACGAAGGCGATCAAGTTCGCTTGTTAATTGATGCTGTGCAGTTTGTTGTGCTTGATGAATAAAATGTTGTGCCTGTTCAGCAATATGTTTATCCCCCATCTTAATCATCAATTCAATATTCGTACGAGCCATTTTTACCACATTGTTAGCCATAGTTTTCTTAATTTGACGTAATTGTTTTTCTAGCGCTGACCAGGCAACCTGTGGTGCAAGATTATTACCTTGACGATCTAATAATAAACGCACTGGTGTTGGTGGTAAAAAACGGTTCAGCTGTAGTGCTTTAGGCGCTTGGGCTTCCACTACATAAATAAGTTCTACTAATAATGTTCCTTCAGGAAGGGATTTATGTGGCAATAATGATACGGCGGTTTTACCAATATTACCTGAAGTAATCAAATCAATACCATGTTGTATCATAGGGTGATCCCAAGTTAGAAATTCAAATTCTTCTCTAACCAAAGCTAACTGGCGATCAAAGGTGACCGTTACCCCTTCTTCTTTCAAGCCAGGAAAATCGGGAACTAACATTGTGCTAGTTGGCGTAATCACAATAGATTTTTCCCCTAGATCCTCTTGTTCTACACCAATTACATCAAATAAATTTAAGGTAAAATTGACCAGTTCAGTAGAATAATCTTCCTTCTCAATCTCTTCTGCCAATTGCTGTGCTTGCTCTCCACCTCGAGAATGTAATTCTAATAAACGATCCCGACCTTTTTCTAAGGCTTGTTTTAAGATTTGCTGTTGCTGGCGTGTTTCCATAAGAAATTCATCAAAACCAGTCAAATCAGTAGGATGATTTAAAAAATTTGATAATTTCTTACCGCACTTTTCAAAAATTGCCATTCCCATTGGGCAAGTTTCTTCAAAAGCATTTAAACCTTGATGATACCAACGAGCTAAGACCATTTGTGGAGAATCTATAAAACATGGCACATGAATTTGAATATCTCGAGGCTGTCCAATTCGATCTAAGCGCCCGATGCATTGTTCTAACAAATCAGGATCAGCAGGCAAATTAAATAACACCAAATGACAAGCGAACTGAAAATTCCGCCCTTCAGATCCAATACTCGAGCTTAATAATACTTGAGCACCGTCAACTTGTGCAAAATAAGCTGCTGCACGATCTCGTTCAACAATAGACATTTTTTCGTGGAAGACCGCACTATAAATGCCTTCTTTCTCACGTAAAGCTTGTTCTAATTGCATAGCAGTATGTGCATGCTGACAAATCACTAATACCTTTTCTTCACGATGATTTTTCAAAAAATGAATTAACCATGATAAGCAGGGATCAAATTCCCACCATTTAGCCTCTGAATTCATTTTTTGGAATAACTGTTCTGGGTAAAACAAGCCATCATCCATTTTCTCACCTAACATTTTGAGAACCTTAATAGCGTTGCTATATTGCGCTGGCATCTCTAATGCGACTTGATGATATTGACGATGCGGAAAACCTTTTATACTTTGACGAGTATTACGGAATAACACTCTACTAGTACCATGGCGATCAATAAGCTGATTGATTAACTCTTGTCTCGCAGTAAAACATTGTTGTGGATTATTTTGCGAGTGAATACGAGTCATTAATAATTCACATGACTTATCTAATACATCGATAATATACTTCTGTTGTGGGGCGGTTAATTCTGCATTGGCCAATAAAGCTTGCACAATATCTGCCACAGGTTGATATTGCTGTTGTTCAACTAAAAAAGCCTGATAATCATGAAAGCGAGCTGGATCTAACAATGCTAAACGGGCAAAATGGCTTTCTGGACCCAATTGTTCAGGAGTTGCAGTTAATAAAAGCACTGCGGGAATCTTATGGGTCAGTTGTGCAACCAACTGATAAGGTAAACTGGTTTGTTGTTCAGAACATGCTAAATGGTGTGCTTCATCCACAATCAGCATATCAAAATGGCTTGCTAAAATTTGTGAAACACGTTTAGGTTGAGAAATAAGCCAATCTAAAGAACAAATAATAAAATTTTCGCTTTCAAAAGGGTTAGATTCTTCATCATATTCATTTGCGCTAAAATCACTCGCTCGTTCTTCATCAAATAACGAGAAATGCAAGTTAAAACGACGTAACATCTCTACCAGCCATTGATGCTGTAAGCTTTCAGGCACAATAATTAAAACACGTTCAACTTTACCTGAAAAAAGTTGCTGTTGCAGAATCATACCTGCTTCAATAGTTTTTCCTAAACCAACCTCATCAGCAAGTAATACGCGAGGATGAATACGCTGTCCCACTTCTTTAGCAATATGTAATTGATGAGGAATTAATCCCGCACGAATCCCTCGTAATCCACGTAAAGGAGATAGAAATTGAGCCTGTTGTTGTAACAATGCCTGATAACGCAATGCAAAACGATCACTGCGATCAATTTGTGCAGTAAATAAACGATCTTGAGGTTTACTAAAAGTAATCTGATGAGCAAGGGCGATCTCTTTAAATAATCTTTCTTGTTGACTATCTTCTGGCATAACTAAATAGCTTAATAGTCCATCCTCTTCTAACACCTCTAACACTTTTCCTTGCCAGCCTTGGTGATGGCTAACAATATCATTTTTCTGAAATATCACTCTTATAAGAGGGGCATTAGCCACGGAGTAAATACGTTGCTCATCAACTGCGGGAAACATAATCGAAATCGTACGATTATCTACCGCAGTTATTATTCCTAAACCGAGATCACTCTCACTTTCACTTACCCAACGTTGACCAACTGCAAAGGACATCATGCTTTAACCTACACAAAAACAATAAAATATGTAAAGGGGCGTATTCTAACGGGCTTCAACAAAAAAAGGAATCCTCTCTTGAAGATAACCGCTTATTAGCCTTATTATTAATCAAGTATAAAATAAACCATTCTAATTTCAGATTAGCTTTATTGACAATTAACAAGGGCAATGCAAGAATCCCAACACCATTATTATACTCAAAGGAAATCATTATGAGTTTATCAACAAATTTAAAAAATGAGTTTTTCGGAGGCTGGACAAAATTTGAAGCATTTTGGCTGACTCTTTTTCTCGTTATTCAAATTGCTATTTTTATTTATCAACCTGATAGTTGGATAGCTACCATTGCCGCCATTACAGGTATACTTTGTGTTGTCTTTGTCGGTAAAGGAAAAATTAGTAACTATTTATTTGGCCTTATTAGTGTTTCACTTTATGCATATACTTCCTATACTTTCGAACTGTATGGTGAAATGATGTTAAATCTCCTCGTATATGTTCCAGTACAATTTATTGGTTTTTATATGTGGCGTAAACATATGACAAGCCAAAATACAGTTAATGATGCTGGCGTAGAAGAAGTAATTGCTAAATCACTTACCTTAACCCAATGGATTATTGTTGGCATTGCAGCTGCCGCGGTAACTTATGCATATATTGAGTGGTTACGCCATTTAGGTAGTGCATTACCTGCATTAGATGGAGTCACCGTTGGCGTTTCAATCGTGGCACAAATCCTCATGATTTTACGTTATCGTGAACAATGGTCATTATGGATTATTGTCAATGCTCTGACTATTTCACTTTGGACAGGTATGTATCTCCAAAACGGAGAAACCAGTTTACCTTTATTAGTGATGTATATTATGTACCTATGTAATTCAATTTATGGGTATTACAATTGGACTAAATTGGTGAAAAAACATCAAACAATGTAAATTTAAAAAAAATAAACCGCACTTTAATAAGTGCGGTTTATCTATAAATTATCTAGAAAAGCTTTTAAATAACTTGAATAAAAAGCTATGTCTATTCAAGTTCCTTACCTTTTAATTCAGGGATTAAAAATATTGTCGCTAACATATCAATAATGTAAATTAGGGCTAATAAGGCGATAGCAATTTTAAAGGAATACAGCGAAACAATCGCACCAACCACCACAGGACCAAACCCACCTACAGCTCTACCTAAATTAAACAATAGATTTTGAGCTGTTGCTCGAGCTTCCGTTGGATAAGCTTCCGACATTAATGCACCATACCCCCCCATCATACCATTCACGAACATACCTAATGCTGCACCTGCAAATAACATGGCGGTTGGATCGGTTAATTGTGAATAAGCAAAAATACTGATGACAGCGCCTAGTTGGAATAACAAGAAGCTTGGTTTACGACCAATCCGATCGGCTAAACGACCGAATACCCAAATTCCAATCATCATTCCACATACTGTAACTGCGGTCCAAATACCAGATTTTGTTAAACTGAAACCTAATTGTTTTGATAAAAAATTAGGTAACCAAATCATAATCCCATAGTAACCAAAATTTTGTACTGAGGTTAACACCACAACGCCAATACTAACTTTCGTAGTTTGTACATCTTTTACTAATAATTTAAATGGAGATTTAGTAGGGATTGTTGATTCTTGTTTTTTTACAAATAATTCTGGCTCATGTAATTTTGCACGTAAATACCAAGCCACTAATGCTGGGAAAATTCCCACTAAAAACATACCTCGCCAGCCAATGATAGGTAATAATAAGGGGGTTAATAATGCTGCGGCTAACACACCAACTTGCCAACCTAATGCCACGTAAGAAGAGGCTTTAGCTCGGTGATGGGCTGGCCAAGCTTCTGCCGCAAGTGCCATACCTATACCAAACTCACCACCAAGCCCAATTCCTGCAATAGTTCGATAAATCAGCAAATCCCAATATCCTTGTGCAAAAGCACATAAGCCAGTAAAGACTGCAAAAAGCACTATGGTCCAAGTTAAAACTCGTACACGCCCATATTTATCACTTAATGCACCAAAAATAATACCACCCGCAACCGCACCAATTAATGTCCAAGTGACTAATGAACCTGCCTGTGCAGGTGAAAGAGCGAGATCAGCTGAAATAGCCGATAACATAAAACCAAGAATCAGAAGATCGAAGCCATCCATTGCATAGCCGACCGCAGAACCAATTAACGCTTTCCAGCCGTAACTGTTTACTTTATTTTTCATTGAAAAGTCCTTTTGTTGCTCACAGGCAACCTTTAAAAGTGAAAGGAGATGTAGATTATTTCCCCATAGGGAAATCGTGGGCTAGTTTAGGCTATCTATTTTTCTTTAGCAAGCTATTCAGGAAATTTATCAAAAAATAACCGCACTTTAAATGAGATTAATTCAAAGTGCGGTGTAATTATAAAAAATTTTTAGAAAATTATTCTACGGTAACTGATTTTGCTAAATTACGTGGTTGGTCAACATCAGTACCTTTAATTAAGGCAACATAATAAGCTAACAACTGTAATGGTACAGCATAAAAAATTGGTGCAGTCACTTCATCAACTTTAGGGAAAATTAATGTTTTAAACCCATCTGTATCTGCAAAACCAGCATCTTGGTCAGCAAATACATATAATTGACCACCTCGTGCACGCACTTCTTCAATATTAGATTTTACTTTTTCTAATAAATCATTTTCTGGTGCCACCACAATAACAGGCATATCGCCATCAATTAAAGCGAGAGGACCATGTTTTAATTCGCCGGCAGCATACGCCTCTGCATGAATATATGAGATCTCTTTTAGTTTTAATGCAGATTCCATAGCGATAGGATAGAATTCTCCACGACCTAAAAATAACGCGTGGCTTTTATCTGCAAAATCTTCAGATAAACTTTCAATCGTTTTATCCATTACTAATGCGCTTTCAATTTGAGCGGGTAAACGCTGTAATGAATGAACAATTTGCGATTCCACTGCTTCACTAACTGTCCCCTTGATACGTCCCATTGCTACAGTTAATAACAATAAACATGTTAGTTGGGTAGTAAAGGCTTTGGTAGAAGCCACACCAACTTCAACGCCTGCTCTCGTCATAAAAGCAAAATCGGATTCTCTTACAAGGGACGAAGTAATTACATTACAAATTGTCATCGCTGACATAAAGCCAGATTCTTTAGCTAAACGTAATGCAGCTAATGTATCCGCAGTTTCTCCAGATTGAGAAATAGTCACTAATAAACTATTTGGTCGGGCAACAAATTTACGGTAACGGAACTCAGAAGCAATTTCTACATCACAAGCGATTCCTGCAATAGACTCAAACCAATAACGAGCTACCACACCTGCATTATAAGAGGTTCCACAAGCAACAATTTGAATATGTTGAACATTTTTTAGAACATCTTGTGCGTTTTCACCTAATGCAGCTAGATTAACTTTGCCATTAACAATGCGACCATCTAGGGTATTCATAATAGCAACTGGCTGTTCAAAAATTTCTTTCTGCATATAATGACGATATTGCCCTTTATCTGCAGCATCTGCTTCAAAATGCCCCTCTTTAATTTCACGTTCAACTAGCTCCCCCATACGATTATAAATGTGAACTTCACGACGCGAAATTTCAGCAACATCGCCTTCTTCTAAGTATGAGAATCGGCGTGTCACACTTAATAATGCCAAAGGATCTGAGGCTAAGAAGTTTTCTCCCATACCATAACCAATCACCAGTGGGCTACCAGAACGTGCAACAATTAAATGTTCAGGTTCTTCTTCATTCATTACCACTGTGCCATAAGCACCACGTAATTGCACTACTGTTTTCTGTACAGCTTCCAATAATGAAGAGGCTGTACGTAATTCCCAAGCAACTAAATGAGCTATTACCTCAGTATCAGTTTGCGATTGAAAAACAAATCCTCGTTCTTGTAGAATTACTTTTAATTCAGCATAATTTTCAATAATGCCATTATGTACCACCGCAATTTTACCTGAACGGTGAGGATGAGCATTCTTTTCTGAAGGTTCACCATGCGTTGCCCAACGAGTATGAGCAATACCAGTACCTCCTAATAATGGTTCAGAAACTAAAGCATCATCTAAGGCCTTTACTTTTCCCACTCTACGCAAAATGTGCATTTGTTTATCAACGGGACTAATTACCGCAATACCTGCTGAATCGTAACCGCGATATTCTAGACGATGTAACCCATCTATTAAAATCTCAGCCACATCGCGTTGTGCTACCGCACCTACAATACCACACATAATATTTTTCCTTTATTTATGTTATTTATACAATCTATGATCAAGCACTTACGCAAATAACTTCTACATTATGTGCTTCAATCATGTTTTTAATATCCTTTGGTAACAAATCATCAGTAACTAAAACATCAATCTGTTCCCAAGTCAGCTCTATATTAGGCATTTTTCTGCCAATCTTATGAGACTCCACCATCACAATGACTTCACGAGAAACTTCAGACATCACTCTACTTAGCCCAACTAATTCATTAAAAGTCGTTGTTCCTCGTTCTAAATCAATACCATCTGCACCAATAAACAGCTGATCAAAATCATAGGAACGTAAAACCTGTTCAGCAATTTTTCCTTGAAAAGATTCTGAAATAGGATCCCAAATTCCTCCCGTCATCAATAAGGTTGGTTCTTGTTCTAATGCCCGTAATTCTGTTGCTACTGAAAGCGAGTTAGTCATGACCACTAATCCAGGCTTACCATTTAGCTGCTTAATAAGTGCGGTTGTTGTACGCCCACTATCTACAATAATACGGTTATGCTCTCGAATTCTTTCAGAGGCTACTTTAGCAATCTGCAATTTTTGCTTTGACAACGCCTCTTCTTGAGAGTCATCTATTAAATCCTGAGGCATTAAAATTGCCCCACCATACCGACGCAATAAAAAACCATTTGATTCTAATGCAGCTAAATCTTTACGAATAGTCACTTCAGATGTATCAAATAGTTTTACTAATTGTTCTACACTCACTTCACCATGCTGCTGTAATAACTGCATAATGGAATAGCGGCGTTGTTGTGTATTACGTTGTTGAGGTTTTCGTTTCATAACATAATAATCATTATAAGTTTCGGTTCGTAATTTTATGAAATGTTATAAGGAATGTAAATAGGTTTTATTTAATCCTAAAAATAAAAAACCCTGCTAAAATAGCAGGGTTTTAAAATTAGAAAGGTTTAATTAACTGTTTACAGCATCTTTTAAGGCTTTACCAGATACAAATGCTGGAACTTTTGATGCAGCAATTTTAATTTCAGCACCAGTTTGTGGATTACGACCAGTACGAGCTTTACGTGCGCTCACTTTGAATGTACCAAAGCCGATTAATTGCACTGGATCACCCGCTTTTAAGCTTTTTGTGATTGCATCTAAAGTTGCTTCTAATGCTGCTTTAGCTTGTTTTTTGTTTAAATCCGCTGCACCAGCAATCACATCAATTAAATCCGTTTTGTTCATAAATTAGTACCTTCTTTGTTTGTTTTATTACACTTTGTTATGTCTTCGGATAAAGCTAAATATTGTTTTACCGATATTTTAGATAACTGTTTAAAACAGTACGATAAAGCTTAATCTAAGTTGAACATAAAGCAAAGTATTATCTGCAAAATTTGTGAAAAATTTACACTTTTATGAACATTCAATGCCAATATTTGAGATTCCAGACGCTCTAAGCTCACTTTTAAGTTGTAAAATGAGATCTACGTCACGTTCTTCGGTACTATTCAAAGCTCTATACAATTCCCATTGAACATCTAGCTCTTGTTGTATTTCTTCGCTTTCTTTTAAGTCTTTTTCATTTAAATTACAATCTAATTGTGTTTCTAATAGGGTTGCAACCGTTTGTAAAGAAAGTCTACTAATTTTAATAGACTGTTCTAATGTAGAACCAGCGATAATTGCATGTAATAGCTCAGAAAGTGCTTCACAGGCATCTATCGCAGGAATCACACCAAAAAAATCATAATTATTAACATCAGGAATAATATTCTCAAATTTTTCAAGCTGATTCTCAAAATTAATTTTTACGCCTTTAATCGTTAAACTTTCCCATATTAAATTTAAGATATTTTGATAAATCTTAGCGTTATCAGGTTGTTCTGTAACTTGGCAAAATAACTGATAATTTGGATACATACGTTCACATAGACAAACCATAAAAGTTAAGTGTTGCCAAGTTTCAAAATGTTCTAAACGTTTATGAATGGGATTACGCATAAATTATTCCTTTAATATTATTTATGATAAGGTTTTGAAAAATTGTGAATCGCATCAACAAATACTCTCGGGTTCTCAACTGGCACATCTTGATGAATACCATGCCCTAAATTAAATACATGCCCTGTTCCATGACCAAAGTCAGCTAAAATAGATTTCACTTCTTGTTGAATATATTCTGGTGAAGCATAAAGTACAGATGGATCCATATTACCTTGTAATGCAACTTTATGCCCAATTAATTGCTTAGCTTGAGCAAGATTGACAGTCCAATCTAAACCAACTGCATCACAACCTGTATTAGCCATAGCTTCTAACCATAACCCGCCTCCTTTGGTAAATAAGGTGACGGGTACTTTTCGCCCATCATTTTCACGAATTAATCCATCAACAATTTTATGCATATATTGCAATGAAAAATCTAAATATTCACGATGTGCTAAAGCACCTCCCCAAGTATCAAAAATCATTACCGCTTGAGCTCCTGCTTTAATTTGAGCATTCAAATATAAAATGACAGAATCAGCCACTTTATCTAATAACTGATGTAATAACTGCGGTTCTCTATACATCATTTTTTTTATTTTAGTAAATGCTTTACTACTTCCCCCTTCAACCATATAAGTTGAAAGCGTCCAAGGGCTACCTGAAAAACCAATCAAAGGTACTTCACCTTTAAGTTCACGGCGAATAGTTCTCACAGCATTCATCACATATTGTAATTCTTGTTCAGGATCTGGAATTGGTAAATTTTCTACCGCACTTTTAGTTTCTACAGAATGTGTAAATTTAGGTCCTTCACCTGGTCCAAAGCTTAAACCTAATCCCATTGCATCTGGAATAGTTAAAATATCAGAGAATAAGATCGCAGCATCTAAATCATAACGACGCAAAGGCTGAAGTGTGACTTCACAGGCTAAATCTGCATTACGGCATAATGACATAAAATCACCTGCTTCAGCTCTTGTAGCTTTATATTCTGGCAAATAACGACCTGCTTGACGCATCATCCATACTGGAGTCATATCTACAGGTTCACGTAATAATGCTTTCAAATAACGATCGTTCTTTAATATTGTCATTGATATTTCCTAAGTTATTCTAGATATTTTTAGAATGTATATTTAAGTAAAGTAGAAATAATAAACACTTATTCTTTTGCACACAGATCTAAAGTTGCTTTAATCAATTTTAATGCAATTGTTCCTTCTGGTGGCAAATTGGGTAATTGTTCATTAAACTTGAACCATTTTGCATCAACAATTTCCGCTTCTTGTAGTTTTATATCACCACTCTCATAATCTGCTAAGAAACCAACCATTTGTGAATTAGGAAATGCCCAAGGTTGACTACCAAAATAGCGAATATTTTTAATCTTAATGCCTGTTTCCTCAAATACTTCACGTTGTACAGTTTGTTCAAAACTTTCGCCCACTTCTACGAAGCCAGCTAAAGTAGTGTACATACGATCTTTTTTATCTATAGGTGACGAGTGACGTTTATGATTAGCCAACAAAATTTCATCACCACGTCGTACTGCTACAATAATAGAAGGACAAATCACAGGATAAGTGCGGTAATTACAGTGCTCATTTGAACATTGCATTACCCATTCATCTTCTGCCATATGGTTATGGTAGCCACATGTACCGCAAAACTGGTGTGTTTTAATAAAATGATTAAGTTCAACACCACGACTAAGTAAGTTGAATTTAACTTCAGGTAAAACTAATAAGTCACGCAAATTAATATATCTATATTCATCATGCTGCTCTTCTAATAAATATAAAGGCCGTTGTTCCCAATCGCCAATTCTCATACCTTTTAATCCAGTGAAACCTAAATCCTTGGCATTTCCATACAGAAGCTGGTCATTCGGAAAGTAGACTGTAGAATCTTGAGTTAACATCCAAAAACCATTATCTGACGGCTGAATCGTTTTCATATGAGGACCTCATATATTGTGAATAGAGAACATATATATAATTTAAAATATTATAAACGAACTTGCTCATTTTCTTAACTGCTTTATTCCTTATAACCATCACCTTTATAGATAAAATTTTAAATTTTTATTATAATTGTTAAAGTTTTGTAAATTTAATATTTTGATTTTAGGAGCATTTATGAAAAATATTTTAATCGTTGGTGGAGGCGCTGGCGGATTAGAATTAGCAACTTATTTAGGCAATAAACTAGGTAAAAAACAGAGAGCTAATGTGACTCTGGTCGATCGTAATCAAACTCATCTTTGGAAACCTTTATTACACGAAGTAGCTACTGGTGTATTAGATTCTGAAACCGATGCAGTAAGTTATCGTGCTCATGCACATAATCATCACTTTAATTTTGAACAAGGCTCTATTACCCGTATTGATCGCACTAATAAATATGTTGAATTAGCACCTATAACAGGTCAAGAAGGTGATATATTAGTCGTTGCTCGCCGCATTCCTTATGACTATTTAGTCCTTGCTATTGGCAGTCAATCTAATGATTTCAACACCAAAGGTGTAGCTGAACATTGTATTTTTCTTGATAGCCCTGATCAAGCAATACGATTCCAACATAAGATGCTAGAGCTGTTCTTAAAATTCGCAGAGAACAATGCATTAGAAGAAATTGGTGAAGATGAAAGTAAACAAAAACTTGTTCAAGATGGCAAAGTAAATATTGCAATTGTTGGTGGCGGAGCCACAGGCGTTGAGCTCTCTGCCGAGCTCTTCAATGCAGCACAACATTTATCATCTTATGGATATGGAAAAATAAAAAGTGGTCACTTACAAGTCACTTTAATTGAAGCTGGAGACCGAATTTTGCCAGCTTTACCAGAACGCATATCTTCATCAGTACAGCAAGAACTAGAAAACCTTGGCGTAAAAGTACAAACATCGACAATGATCACTGAAGCAACTAAAAATACCTTACTGACAAAAGAGGGAAAAGAAATTTCAGCAGATCTTATGGTATGGGCTGCCGGAATTCGTGTTTCAAAAATTACCCAACAATTTGATGGATTAGAAATTAATCGTATTAATCAAATATGTGTAAAAAATTCTCTACAAACTACAGTGGATGAAAGCATTTTTGCCATTGGTGACTGTGCATATCTACTACAAAAGGATGGAAAACCTGTTCCGCCTAGAGGACAAGCTGCCAACCAAATGGCAACTATCTGTGGACAAAATATTGTAGCTATATTTAATAATAAACCACTTAAAGATTTTCAATACTTTGATAAGGGATCACTAGTATCTTTATCAAAATTCACCGCACTAGGTAATATTACTACGGGTAAAAAAAGTTCTTTAACAATTGAGGGGCGACTTGCTAGATTAGCCTATATATCTCTCTATCGCCTACATCAACAAAAACTACATGGTTGTTTTAAAACGGGTCTTATTATTCTTATTGGTCGTTTAAATCGCTTTATCCGCCCATCATTAAAACTACACTAACACGACAAAAGAGAGCTTATGCTCTCTTTTTAATTTTAATAGATAAAAGTGCGGTATCAGATGCTAAAATTTTTATTAATCGTACGAGAGCCTTTTTATATCCAAATAGCAACT
>NZ_AJSX01000039.1 GCF_000262245.1 Pasteurella bettyae CCUG 2042 | reverse complement strand
TGTCGGCGACATATTAGAAGTCTCGATAGCCACGCACGACTTGCCCTATCACAATCAAGTTATTGGCTTGTTCTGCGTTGAGTTCTATTGGTGCGTATTCTGTATTTTGGCTGATGAGTATGATGCCGTTGTAGGTAATTTGCACTTTCTTCACTAGCATTGCACCTTCATTATTTAATACAAAGATTTTTCCGTCTTTTAATTCCTTTTTAGACCGATCTACAATAATTTCTTCGCCGTCTTTTAGCGTTGGGTACATACTATCGCCACTTACTAAGAACATTGCACAGTCTTCCGCTTTTAAGCAACGTGAATCAAGCCAAGCCTTTTCTACTTTAGTGGTTTGATAAGGTTTATATTCATCATTAAAACCACCGCCACCGGCTGAAATACGCACTTCTCGGCAATCTTCAATCACTGAAAAGGTTTCGTCATTGCTACTTTCAATTGGTTGAGGTTGACCACGTAAAATTATTTCCTCAGTTATTGGATGTTGCCAATACTTAGGACCAGCGCCTATTGCAAGCCACTCTATATTAATTCCTGTCTGCTCTGCTAGTTTTATCAGGTTGCTTCTTGTTGGATCTGCTTCCCCTTTCATCCAGCGTGATATTGTAGGTGGTGATACTCCCAACTTTTGAGCAAATGAATTAATGCTCACACCTTCCTTTTCAATGATTTTAGTCATTCTTTCACTAAAGCCAGTATCGTAAATGTTAGGCTTGCTCATATTTTACTTTCTCCATAAAAAGTTTTTACAGTAAATCTTATCCACAAGTAATTGATTTATATAAAATAAAACATAAAAGTAACACCTTATCGAAAAATCATAACTTTTACGCTTGACATGGTGAAACATTTACGTTTTAATACACGCAGTTGATACATAAAAGGAGGTGTATTTAATGAGTGTATTAAGCGACACAAAAAAAGCCGCAACAAATGATTGGCATCGTGCGGATATTTTGGCTGCGTTGCGTAAAAACGGGTGGTCTTTGCGTTCTTTAGCTGAAGCTGGGAACGTGAGTTACAACACATTAAAGACCGCACTTGATAAACCCTATCCGAAAATGGAAAGACTTATCGCTAATGCGGTCGGTGTTGCCCCTGAAGAGATTTGGGCTGCACGTTCTCGGGAACGAATTGAACGTAACCGAAGACCTGTTTTAACAAATAAGTTTTAATCTTAAAGGAATTTAAACGTAAAAGAAACAAAAAGGATCATTTATGAATGAAATTTCTTTAAAAACACATTATCCGATAGCGGAATTATTAAAACTTAAACTTTTAAACATGCCTACTGCACATAAAAATGCACTCGCATTGTTTGAACGTGAAAATGTGGAATGGCGTAAACGTGAAGGCAAAGGTGGAGGCAAAGAATATGCTCTTTCATCAATGCCACAAGCCTTACAAGATGAAATTCGTAACAAATTTGCAGTTTCTATCGTGAAAGCCAAACCCAAATCTCTT
>NZ_AJSX01000038.1 GCF_000262245.1 Pasteurella bettyae CCUG 2042 | reverse complement strand
ACTAGCGAGCCGCCTGTTTTTTCGCTTTAGCACGGGCAATGGCAGCAGCAATCGCCGCTTTTTTAGGATCCATTTCTGTTGATTCAGTAGCCGTAGAAATTTCTGTATTTTGCACCGCAGTTTGGGAGACTTCTGATTGCTCACTAGCGCCTTGACTCGCCTGTTTTTTGGCTTTAGCTCGAGCCAATGCTGCAGCAATCGCGGCTTTTTTATCATCAGTCGGGGAGTTTTCTGTATTAATTGAGTTTATTTCTGAACCAATATTTTCTGCTTTTTCAGCTTGTTGACGAGCTAAACGACGAGCTTTGCGTAATGCCATTATCTCTGAGTTATCAGGTAAGATTTCACCTTTTTCAGAGACAATCGTTTTCATGCTAGAAATTGTTGGTTTAGTCGTAATATCTGCTTTTTTGGCTTTTAATCTTTCAAGTGCTGCTTGTACTGGATCGATACCTTTTTGATTCGCTAATTCTTCCCGGCGAGCTTCTGCTGCACGTTTTGAACGTTCTTGTCGTTCTTGCAATTCACGTTCCATACGGGCTTGTTTTGCTTCAAAACGAACTTTAGCTTCTTCTGCTTTTTTAGCTTTCTCTTTAATTTCCCAAATTTTTGCTTTTTCTTGGCGGAAATATTGAATTAATGGAATATGGCTAGGGCAAACATAGGCACATAATCCACATTCGATACAATCTTTTAAATGATATTCTTCAGATTTTTCATGTTCTTCTGAACGGGCATACCAATAGAGCTGCTGAGGCATTAAATGTACGGGGCAGGCATCAGAACAAGCAGAACAGCGAATACAAGCTTGTTCTTCCGCTTTGTGATCATATTCAAAATGATCTGGTGCTAAAACACAGTTACCCAATTTTGTGATAGGTGCATCAAGGTTAGATAAGCTTAAGCCCATCATTGGTCCACCGAGGAAAACTGGTAAGCGTTCATCGTATTCGTAACCTACATTTTTTAGTAAGAATGAAATAGGGGTACCAAAGCGAACCCACTGGTTACCTTTATTGGGAATTTTATCACCAGTGAAAGTAACAACACGTTCAATTAACGGCTCATCATCAATGATTGCACGTTTAATAGCAAAGGCAGTTCCAACATTCTGCATCAATACACCAATACTTGAAGAACGTTGACCACTAGGCACTTCCATACCTGTTAATACTTGGATCAATTGTTTTGCGGCACCTGAAGGATATTTTGTTGGAATGACTCGGATTTCCATATCATTAGCCCCATGTAATGCATTTTTAAGTGCAACTACAGCTTCTGGTTTGTTATCTTCAACAGCAATAACCACTTTTTCTGGGCGCAAGATATAACGTAGAATACGAACCCCTTCAATGATTTCCTCAGGGTTATCTCGCATTAAACGATCATCACAGGTAATATAAGGTTCGCACTCAGCTCCGTTAATAATCAGTAATTTAACTTGTTTTTGAGCAGAGTCTATTTTCGCCGCAGTTGGGAATACAGCACCACCAAGCCCTGCAATCCCTGCTTGATAAATAGTTTCAATTAAAGTTTCAGGCGTTTGTGTGAGGAAATCTTCAATTGGATTTTGCTCACGCCATTGATCCTTACCATCAGCATGGATATGCACGGCTAATTCAGATAAACCCGATGGATGTGCAGCAATATAAGGCGCAATATCGATTACCGTTCCTGAGGTTGGCGCATGAATAGGTAATACTCGTAAACCATCACCCTGGGTGAGGGGCTGACCTTTAAGCACTTTATCACCTGGTTTAACTAATAAATTACCCGCAGAGCCCGCATGTTGCTTTATAGGCACATAAAAATCTTCAGCCAGTGGGGCTTGAATAATAGGTGTTTGGTTAGATTGTGATTTCATTTCAGGAGGATGAATGCCTCCATCAAAATCCCAAAGTTTACCAGAGTTAAATCTTGTTAATACATCAGCCATCTGTTATTTCCCCACCACTAATTTTTTATTACCATCTGTGGTATTTATAACAGGAATAACGAGATCTGGATTAATTTTCCAATCCCAGCTATCAACAGTTTTTTCAACTTTTATCATCACAATACAATCCGTTGGGCAAGGGGCGACACAAAGTTCACAGCCTGTACAAAGGTCAGGAATAATAGTGTGTAAAGATTTATTGGTGCCAATGATGGCATCAACAGGGCAAGCTTGAATACATTTAGTACAGCCAATACACATATCTTCATTGATAAAAGCAACTTTAGGGCTGTTATCTTCAGCAAATTCAGCATCAGGTACATCAACGCCAAGTAATTCAGCAATTTTGACGACAGTCTCTTGACCGCCAGGAACACATTTAGTGATTTGATCACCATTGGCAATAGCTTCTGCATAAGGTCGACAACCAGGATAGCCACATTGTCCACATTGACTTTGTGGAAGAATCGCATCGATTTTATCGACAATCGGATCGGCATCAACTTTTAATTTTATCGATGCAAAACCTAAAATAGCACCGAATATAAGTGCTAACACTGCAATGGCAATAAGAACGTAGTAGAAAGTTGTCATTAGCTTTGTTGCCTTAGAGTCTAATAAGACCCGTGAAACCCATAAACGCTAATGACATTAGTCCTGCTGTCACTAAGGCGATTGATGCACCTTTAAATGGAACAGGAACATCCGCAGCAACCAGTCTTTCTCGTAAAGAAGCAAATAAAATTAGTACTAAAGCAAAACCCAGTGATGCTCCAAATCCATAGATAACAGATTGAGTAAGATTATGTGCTAAGTTTATGTTTAATAATGCCACACCAAGAACCGCACAGTTTGTTGTAATCAATGGTAAGAAAATACCTAATAAGCGATATAAAGTAGGGCTAGTTTTATTAATCACCATTTCGGTGAATTGAACCACAACAGCAATCACTAAAATGAAAACTAGGGTACGTAAAAAGGTTGCATTTAGTGGTACTAAAATATAGGTATCCACGAGATACGAACAAAGTGAAGCAACAGTTAATACAAAGGTGGTTGCGAGCCCCATTCCAATAGCTGTTTCAACTTTTTTGGATACTCCCATAAATGGACAAAGCCCTAAGAATTTAACTAGGACAAAGTTGTTTATTAGAGCTGTACCAATAATTAATAAAATATAATCTGTCATATCAGTGTAATTCGTTTGAGTAAGCGAGTTATTATCCTCGTTTTAAGATTTTAGAACAATAAGAATTTTAACAGCTAAATATAACAGATTTTCAAGATAATTTTTATCCCTAAATAGAGGTTTATTATGGGGTATTTTGAGTCGGAGAAGGTAAAGGTTCTGGTGTACCTAAAAAGTGCGGTTCTTTTTCAGTAAAAATTTCCCAAAGTATCAAGGCTCGAGCAAAGATTTCTCTAAAGCGAACCATTGGGTAGTCTTTAGGGTATTCTGCACTATAGCAGATAGCATCAATATGATTGAATTTGGCGATAAATAAAGCTCTTTCACAATGAAATTTTTGGGTAATAATTGTCATTGGTGTGGCGTGGAAAATTTCTTTTGCTCGGATAATTGAATCTAGCGTTCTGAATCCTGCAAAATCCATATGTAGATATTCTTCTTCAATGCCTTTTTGTCGGAGATCTTTAAACATTGTTCGAGGTTCATTGTATTGCAAAGTACGATTATCACCACTTAGTAATAAGTGATTAACTTTACCTGATTTAAATAAATTTTCCGCAGCCTCTAAACGATAAACATAGAATAAATTTGGTGTATTTTTAGCAAAATATTTTGATGTGCCTAAAAGTAACCCATAAGGACGATAAGGTAGTTTATTTATATCAGTATAAACGTCATGGCGGACATAATATGCAATACCCTGGTCAATAGCGATTAAGCTAAGAATACTGATAGCAAATAGAATAGAACAAATTTTAATAAGAAGCTTCAAAGGGGCTAGAAAAGAAACAATGTTTGATTGTATTCCTTTATATCCTGACATTTAAACATCTCTCACTCGATTAATCGTTAAGTGGAGATTAATCAAAAATTCTTTTAAGTTCAAGTGCAATTTTTGATAAATAAATTTTGGACGTCTAAACGTCTAAAATTTCTTGACAATATTTATGCTTAGAGATAGTTTATATTGAACTCTGCAAAGACAGAGAAGTATTTTTTAATTTATGGGTTATTTAATGTCAGTAAAAATAGTTAAGCTCTTTACCGAAAACACTTTAAAACTCACTTTAGGCGGTCAACTAGAAAATGTTGAAGTGGCTTATCAAACCTATGGTAGATTAAATGAGAATAAAAGTAATGTTGTATTAATTTGCCATGCATTAACAGGTGATGCTGAACCTTATTTATCTAAAAATGAACAGCATGCTGAAGGCTGGTGGCAGAGTTTTATGGGCGATGGGCTGGCATTAGATACGGCTAAATATTTCTTTATTTGCTCAAATGTATTAGGAGGTTGTAAAGGTACAACGGGCCCAGCCTCTATTAATCCTGTTACTCAAAAGCCTTATGGTAGCCAATTTCCTAATATTACTGTTCAAGATATTGTTCACGTACAAAAAGCTTTACTTACTTATTTAAATATTTCTCAATTACATGCTGTCATTGGCGGATCTTTTGGCGGAATGCAGGCAACGCAGTGGGCAATAGAATATCCAAATGATGTTGCACGAGTGATAAACCTTTGTTCTTCTTTAACATTTAGTGCCGAAGCAATAGGTTTTAATCATGTGATGCGTCAGGCAATTATTAATGATCCTAATTTTAATCATGGCGATTATTATGATGGGAATCCACCAGATAAAGGCTTGTCTATTGCTCGTATGATAGGCATGTTAACTTATCGAACTGATCTTCAATTAGCCAAAGCATTTGGACGTGCAATTAAAACAGAAGGTGAGTTTTGGGGAGATTTTTTCCAAGTTGAATCTTATTTGAGCTATCAAGGCAAAAAATTCTTAGCTCGTTTTGATGCTAATAGTTATTTGCACTTATTGGGAGCTTTAGATTTATATGATCCAAGTATTGGCTTTGAAAATATGAAGCAGGCATTATCTCGTATTAAAGCAAAATATACTTTAGTTTCAGTGACCAATGACCAATTATTTAAAGTGGCAGATTTACATAAAAGTAAAACTTTACTTGAGCAAGCGGATGTTGATTTACATTATTATGAATTTATGTCGGACTATGGGCATGATGCTTTTTTAGTGGACTATGATATTTTCGAACAAAAAATTAGAAATGGATTAGTGTAGATGCTAACTGATTTAATCATATAAATGAAAAATGCATTCCTCTGACTGCATTTTTCTATTTATATTTTAAAGGGTTATAAATAAATACTCAGTTAGTAAGTCTATGTAGACTAACATGTTGGACTAGATTCATCCTGATATACTTTTAATGACTAAGCTGTAATTTATTTTTTAATTAGAAGTATTATTTGTCATTTAGGATAATCATTTGATGTGATTTGAAATTTTTCATTAAATGCATCAGTGTTTGCTGATTAGGTAGCACTAGATTGGGCGCTATTTCATATAATGGCACAATAACAAATTCTCGATTATTCATGTCATAGTGAGGAACAGTAAGCCTTTCAGAACTAATCACTTGATTATCATATAGCAAAATATCTAAATCTAAGGTTCTTGCTCCCCAACGGCGCAATCTTACTCGACCTTGTTCATTTTCAATATGTTGTAAAGAATCTAATAAGCTTAATGCTGATAAGTTTGTTTTTATCTGTGCAACAGCATTGACATAATCAGGCTGATCTTGAGGTCCAAGCGGTTTGCTTTGATAAAACGAGCTAACTTTTACTAATTTGGTTTCAGTTAGCTCATCAATAGCCTTTAATGCTGATTTGAGTTGTTCTACGGGGGTATTAAGATTACTCCCGAGAGCAATAAAAGCATCTTTCATCATAGATGATTATTTACCATAGGTTTGTTTTTTGGTTTACGCTTACGTGAGCGATAGAATTTTTTCTTCGGTTTAGGGTGATTCTTATCTTGCTCTTTTACTAACATATTGCGTTGTTCGCCATTACTCAATTGATACTCATGCCACCATGCAGATAATTCAATGGTTTCACCGCCTTCAATTTCGGCTCTCATCGCAATTAAATCAAATGCAGCACGGAATTTAGGATGTCCCATTGTTTTTTCAGGTGCATTACCATGACGTTTTAATAGTTGTAATTGAAGAAACCAAATATCTCTGATTACACTAGTGTGACGCCGTGGAGCAGCTAATGCTGCACAGAATAAATCTAGAATTTCATTACTAGCTAAAGCATAAGCATCATGGTTATTTAATCCACCTTCATTTTTCAAGATTTCCACTTTCTCTCGTAATGGATACCAAAAGAAAGCAGCAAATAAAAACGCAGGATTAATCCGTAATTTGTCAGCTATACGTTCATCTGTTGAAGCTAATGCAATCATAATCATACGTTCAGCAAAACTGTCTTCACGTTCTGTAAAATATGGCATCAATGCAGGGAATAATTGTTCGAATAAATGATATTCACGCAATAATTTATATGTTTTTACCCCAAACCCACATTGTAAAAGTTTTAAACTTTCATCAAATAAACGTGCAGGTGGAATATTTTTTAATAAATATGCTAACTCATGAATTGGCTTTTCACTTGGTTTATCCAAGAACATATCTAATTTTGCCATAAAACGAATAGCACGTAGCATACGTACTGGATCTTCTTGATAACGAGTAACGGGATCACCAATTAAACGTAATTTTCCAGATTTTAAATCTTCAATACCATTGAAGTAATCAAAAATAAGATTATCTTTAGGGCTATAGTAAAGTGCATTAACAGTGAAGTCTCGACGTTCTGCATCTTGCTCTAATGTTCCATACACATTATCACGTAATAGCATTCCTTCGTCACTTTGCTTAGAGGCATTTTCATTTGCAATATTGGTATGATTTGCTCGGAATGTCGCAACTTCAATGATGTCACGTCCAAACATAATGTGTGCCAAACGAAAACGACGACCTACCAGACGGCATTGACGTTGGAAAATTGCTTGAATTTGTTCGGGACGTGCATTAGTCGCTACATCAAAATCTTTAGGATTTTTATTTAAAAGTAAGTCTCTTAAACATCCGCCAACAATATAAGCTTCATAGCCATTACGATTAAGTTTTTCCACCACAGCTAGCGCATTTTTACTAATCATTCTTGGATTAATGCCTAATTGTGTTGCTTTAATCGCATGCTTATTTTGCAGACGTTGCGCATTCTGCATATTTTTAGCAACTTTTTTTGGGGTATGTTTTTTAGGCTGCTCGAGTTTAGTTTCTACTCGTTCAGTTTTAATCGTTGTTTGACTGAGATGATGTGCCTGTTTATTTATTTTTTTATTAAACAGGTTTTTAATATAACTTAAAATAATTTGCCTCGTTTATTGATCTAAAATTAGAAACTCGTTTCGCTTGATATGAATAAAATGGAGCGAATCATAATTCTAGAAATTGCTCTCTTATAAATATACCTATACCTCCTAAATAGGAGGTATATGAGAGATAGTGAAGAGATTAGTTTTTAAATTAGTGTCCCATTTGTTTTTCACGTACTTCAGCAAGCGTTTTGCAGTCGATGCAAAGATCTGCGGTTGGACGAGCTTCTAAGCGACGAATACCAATTTCAACACCACAAGAATCACAGTAACCGAAGTCTTCTGTTTCTAATTTTTTTAATGTACTTTCGATTTTTTTCATAAGTTTACGTTCACGATCCCTTGTACGTAATTCTAAACTAAATTCTTCTTCTTGAGTTGCACGGTCTGCGGGATCTGGGAAATTTGCAGCTTCATCTTGCATATGATTAACCGTACGGTTAGTTTCTTCAATAATTTGGCTGCGCCAAGCTTCTAAGATTTTTTTGAAATGAAGTAATTGTGCTTCATTCATATATTCTTCGCCTACTTTTTCTTTATAAGGCTCTACGCCCGCTAAAGCTAAAAGGCTTAAAGATGCTTTGTTTGTATTTGCAGTCATTTTGATCTCCTAATATAAATCATCCATTTAATTTAACTGCACCTTATTGGCATTTGCTTAAGTGATCAGAAAAATTAAACTCAAAAATACAAAAACTAACTTAATAGGTATTTTGAAAGGCGTTATAAATAGCAGAACTTTTCTCATTTGGCAAACAAATTTACCTGAACTGATAAAAATTTTAATTAATTTGTTTTTTTTGTGATCTTTCCCTCAAAAATGAAAATAAAATTTGCTGGTTAACATCATTTCTTTCTAATTTTAGATTGGTATTGGAATTTTTTTATTCATGGATTGAATATGGGTTACTTTAAGTTGGAAGTAGTTTGTCTGTTTATTATCGTTAACTGTTTGTTATTACTTTATTTACCTTTAGATTTGTTAATTACAACAAAGGCTTTTCTAATTCTTTTTAGTTGCTTTACATTTCTGATTATTATCGTTTTTAAGTATCAATTTTGGCGGCGGATTGTTTTCTATTTATTTATCGCGCTAGGGATTATTTTTTATATTCATTCCAAACCATTATTATTAATTCATCAGGTTGATGCGGTACAAAATTTTCCACAAAAAATGAATGCGAAGTTTACCGTTAATGAAATTGTGCATCAGCAAAATTATCAAACTTTAATTATTACCACGAGATTATCTCCAGAATATCCAGAACAGCGTATTTATGCTAATTGGCGTGTGAATGAACCCGTAAAAGTAGGGGAGACTTGGCAAGGTGAATTACGCTTACGGGCAATTTCCTCCAGGTTAAATCAAGGTGGCTTTGATAAGCAGAAATGGTACTATTCACATGGTATAACTGCTTGGGCAAGTATTAAAAGTGCGGTCAAAATTGAAGAAAATTTATCTCTTCGGCAAAGATTGTTTAACCATTATTTTGAACAGACTCAAAATTTATCTCATCAAGGTTTATTGATGGCTTTATCTTTCGGTGAGCGAGCTTGGCTAGAGCCCAATGTCTGGCAAGTTTATCAACAAACGAATACGGCTCATTTGATTGCAATTTCAGGCTTGCATATTGGTTTAGCGATGTTTATTGGTGTGATGCTAGGGAAGGGGATTCAGTTTTTACTTCCTACACATTTGATTAAACCTCAGTTCCCGCTTATTGTCGGATTAGTTTTATCTTTTATTTATGCGGGATTGGCAGGTTTTGCTATTCCGACATTACGGGCCTTTATTGCCTTGCTAGTTGTTAGCAGTTTGAAATTATTGCGATTTCATTATAATCCGTGGCAACTGTTTATTCGGGTTATTGCGGTTTTATTATTGTTTGATCCTTTAATGGTTTTATCTAGTAGCTTTTGGCTTTCCGTTGGTGCTGTTTTTTGTCTTATCTTATGGTATCAAGTTTTCCCTCTGAGTTTAATTGAATGGAAAGGTCAACCGATAAAAGGAATGTGGCGTTGGTTTTTAGGATTAATTCATTTACAAATTGGGTTATTCTGGCTATTTACACCTATTCAGTTATTTATATTTAATGGTATTTCTTTAACTGCATTTTAGGCAAATTTGCTTATCGTGCCTTTATTCAGCTTGTTATTAGTGCCATTGATACTTTTTGCTTTATTCACAAATGGCGCATTATCGAGTTGGTGGCTCGCTAATCAATTAATAGATTATTTCACCGCATTATTAAGTTTTTTTCAAAATTATTGGATCAATATTAGCCATCCCATAGCTTGCTGGGTTTCTGTCATGCTAGGCGGTTTATTTATCTTGCTAATGTATTGGGTTTATCAGAGAAAGCATCAACCTCGAGGTGTATATGATTACTTAAAACCTAGAAGATTTTCCTTAAAATCCGACCGCAGTTTATCCCCAATCTTATATCGGAATATTTGTTTTATTGCATTATTAGGCGTTATTTCCGCTTCTATTGGATTTGCTCTACAGTTATTGAATAAACCTAATTGGCAATTTGAAACTTTAGATATAGGTCAAGGTCTTGCTAATCTGTTAATTAAAGATAGACATGCGATTTTATATGATACAGGTGCAGGCTGGAAAGAAAGTAATATGGCAGAAATTGAAGTGATTCCCTATCTAAAAAGGCAAGGTTTGCAATTGGATTGGTTGATTCTGAGCCATGATGATAATGATCATTCAGGTGGTGCGAGCGCTGTGTTACAAGCTTATCCAGAAGTCAAGCTAATGATGTCATCACAACAAAATTATGGCAAAACTGACCGCACTTTTTGCCAACAAGGTGTTGAATTTCAATGGCAAGGTTTACAAATTAAGGCATTAGCACCAAAACAAATAGTACAAAGAGCAAAAAATACACATTCCTGTGTGTTATTAGTGGATGATGGTTCGCATAAACTATTATTAACAGGAGATGCTGATATAGCAGAAGAAACTCAATTTATTTCTCAATTAGATAAAATAGATGTTCTACAGGTTGGCCATTATGGTAGTAAAACATCAACTAGCAAAGCCTTGTTAGATAAAACTCATCCCCGAATTGCAATCATTTCTGCTGGGCGTTGGAATCAATGGCATTTTCCTCATAAGGTAGTCACAGAACGATTAAAACAGTATCAAAGTGCGGTCTATAATACGGCAATATTGGGGCAAATATCCTTACTATTTTATCCAGATAAAATAGAATTGGATTCTGCTAGGAATCCCTATTCTCCTTGGTTTGAACAAGTTGTAGGCAAGATCCCTGATTGATATTTGGATCATTGTCTAATATAGGGTACAATGCGCCAAATTATATCATTCGGACATTGAGAATTTATGCAAGAAATGGAAAAAAAAGATCTGTCAACGAGTCAGACATTTAAACGTTTATGGCCAACCATTGCACCTTTCAAATTAGGCTTAATTGTTGCAGGTATAGCATTAATATTTAATGCCTTGGCAGATTCAGGTCTCATTTATTTGCTTAAACCTTTACTAGATGATGGCTTTGGTCAAGCAGATCATACATTTCTGAGAATTATGGCATTTGCTGTAGTTGCTATTATCTTTGCTCGAGGATTGACAAACTTTGTGGCATCTTATTGCATTAGCTGGGTATCAGGCAAAGTAGTGATGACAATTCGTCGTCGAATGTTTAAACATTTAATGTTTATGCCCGTTGCATTCTTTGATCAAAATTCTGCGGGTAAATTACTTTCTCGAATTACCTATGATTCTGAAATGGTTGCGAATTCCTCTTCTAGCTCATTAATTACTATCGTTCGTGAAGGCGCTTATGTACTTTCATTGCTAGTGGTTATGTTTTATACCAGTGTCAAATTAACCCTCGTTCTTTTTGTTATCGGTCCAATTATTGCGGTTTTAGTGCGCATGGTTTCTAAGATATTCCGTAAGTTAAGTAAAAACATGCAAGACTCTATGGGGGAGTTAACTTCTGCCACCGAACAAATGCTAAGAGGCCATAAAGAAGTTTTATCTTTTGGTGGCCAAGCTATCGAAGAAGAACGTTTTAATCATGTAAGTAATGATATGCGTCGTAAAGGTATGAAAATGGTCACAGCAGATGCAATTTCTGATGGTGTTGTACAAGTTATTGCTTCATTAGCGTTAGCGGCTGTGTTATATCTTGCAACTTTACCAACCATTATGGATGATAATTTGACTGCGGGATCCTTTACGGTTGTATTCTCATCAATGCTTGCGATGTTACGTCCAATTAAATCTCTAACCAATGTAAATGCTCAGTTTCAACGTGGTATGGCTGCTTGCCAAACCTTATTTGGGTTACTTGATTTAGAAATTGAAAAGGATACAGGAACTTATAAAGCAGAGCCTGCTAAAGGTGAAGTCGAATTTAAAAATGTCAGTTTTGCTTATGCAGATAAAGATGAATTAGCATTGAAAAATATCTCTTTTATCTTGCCTGTAGGCAAAACTTTTGCATTAGTTGGACGTTCAGGTTCAGGTAAATCCACTATTGCGAACTTAATGACACGTTTTTATGATGTTTCACAGGGTGAAATTTTGTTAGATGGCGTTAATATTAAAGATTATCAGTTAGCTAATTTACGTGAAAACTGTGCTGTAGTATCACAACAAGTGCATTTATTTAATGATACTATTGCTAACAATATTGCTTATGCGGCAAAAGATAAATATAGCCGTGAAGAAATTATTAAGGCAGCAAAAGCCGCTTATGCTTATGAATTTATCGAACAGCTACCACAAGGTTTTGATACTGTCATTGGCGAGAATGGGGCAAGTTTATCTGGTGGTCAACGTCAACGATTAGCTATTGCACGTGCGTTATTACGTAATTCACCAGTATTGATTTTAGATGAAGCAACTTCAGCTTTAGATACAGAATCAGAACGTGCAATTCAAGCCGCACTTGAAGTGTTACAAAAAGATCGAACTGTATTGGTCATTGCACACCGTTTATCAACTATTGAAAAAGCCGATGAAATTTTAGTGATTGACCATGGTGAAATTTGTGAACGTGGTAATCATACTGAATTGCTCGCTTTAAATGGTGCCTATAAACAGTTGCATAGCATGCAGTTTAACGGTTAATTATTATATATAATGGTACAAGCCGTTAGATATTTTGGCTTGTGCCTTTTAAATTAAATCATCTATTGAAGAGAATTTACAATGAATTTTTGGTATTCAAAATCCTGGATCGCCTATTTATTATTACCATTCTCTTGTCTATTTTGGCTAGTGAGCAGTTGTCGCCGCTGGCTTTTTCAATCTGGTATTTCCAAATCCTATAAAGCCCCTGTTCCTGTTGTAATCGTTGGTAATTTATCTGTGGGAGGCAATGGTAAAACCCCCGTGGTGATTTGGCTAGTTAAAGCGTTACAAGCTGAAGGATTAAAGGTAGGTGTGATTTCTCGAGGGTATGGTAGTCAGACTGAGGTTTATCCGTTACTTGTCACCAGTGAAACAGATCCTGTAAAAGGAGGCGATGAACCAGTTCTTATTGCCAAACGTACAGAAGTACCCGTTTGTATTTCTCCAAATCGTCAACAAGCGATAGAATTATTATTATCAAAATTTCCTTGTGATGTCATTGTGAGTGATGATGGTTTACAACACTATAAACTTCAACGTGATTTTGAAATTGTAGTAATGGATGCTGTGCGAGGTTTAGGTAATGGTTTTCTATTGCCAGCGGGCCCGCTACGAGAATTATCAAGTCGTTTGGATTCAGTAGATTTAATTATTGCTAATGGTCAAGCAAATCAATATAGCCAAGTAATAATGAATTTAGTGCCTCAATATGCGATTAATTTACTAACAAATGAAAAACGTTCTTTAACTGAATTTAAATCAGGTTCTGCCTTTGCTGGAATTGGTAATCCACAACGTTTCTTTTTAATGTTACAAAATTTAGGTATTCAATTGAATAACACCTATGAGTTTCAAGATCACCAGAAATTTAGTGCTGAATTATTCGAAAAATTTGTTAAAAACGAACCGCACTTTATGACTGAAAAAGATGCTGTTAAATGTCTTCCTTTTGCTCAAGAAAACTGGTGGTATGTGCCTGTTGAGGCTGAAATTAAGGGAAAAAGTGCGGTAGAATTTATAAAAAAAATTACGCAGAAGGTGAATGATGGACGGTAGATTACTGGAAATTATTGCTTGCCCAATTTGCCAAGGTCGATTGCAATATGATAAACAGTATGAGCGTTTAATTTGCCGTTTTGATCATGTCGCCTATTCAATTAAAGAGGGTATCCCTGTTTTACTGCCTGAAACAGCGGTTATGCTTAATGAAGATAATCATATCTCTAAGGATATAAAATGACAAAATTTACTGTAATTATTCCTGCCCGTTTTGCATCGAGTCGTTTACCTGGTAAACCACTTGCAGATATTGCAGGCAGACCAATGATTATTCATGTGCTTGAGAAGGCTAAATTATCAGGTGCTAGCAGAGTTATTGTCGCTACAGATAATGAAGATGTGAAAAAAGTAGTAGAACAATTTGGTGGTGAAGTTTGTATGACTTCCGAAAAGCATAATTCTGGAACTGAGCGTTTAGCTGAAGTAGTGGATAAATTAAATATTTCAGATAATGAGATTATCGTGAATATTCAAGGGGATGAACCTTTGATTCCACCAGTAATTGTTTCTCAGGTAGCAGAGAACTTATGTAAATTTAATGTAAATATGGCAACTTTGGGAGTGAAAATTCATGAGTCTGAAGAACTTTTCAACCCCAATGCCGTCAAAGTGTTGACCGATAAAGATGGGTATGTTTTATATTTTTCTCGTGCAGTGATTCCTTGGGATCGAGATCAATTTGCGAAGTTACAATCAGGACAAATTGGACTGGCACAATTAAAATTATCAGATCATTATTTACGTCATATAGGTATTTATGCTTATCGTGCGGGTTTCATTAAACAATATGTGCAATGGCAACCTAGCGCATTAGAGCAAATAGAAAGCCTAGAACAATTGCGTGTACTTTGGTATGGTGAAAAGATTCATGTAGAACTAGCTAAAGAAGTTCCCGCAGTAGGTGTTGATACACCAGAAGATCTTGAGAAAGTCAGAGCTATTTTAGCTTAATCCTAAAGTTTATCTCTATTAAGGAACATCTATCATGTTAGAAAAAATTATTGGTGCGGTAATTAGTAATGCATTAGGCGGTAATTAGTAATGCATTAGGCGGTAATTCAAATAATGGTCAAAATTCATCATTAATAACCAATGTATTAGGTTCATTACTACAATTACAAGGTGGTATGGAAGGTATTTTTAATCAATTACAAAAAAGTGGATTAGGTGATGTATTAGAATCTTGGATTGGTACAGAACGCAATCAGCCAATGCATTCAAATCAGGTGTCAGAAGTATTTGGTGAGGATACTATTTCAAATGTGGCTAAACAAGCGGGTGTAGATAAATCACAAGCACAAGATATTTTATCTCAAGTATTACCACAAATTATTGATATGTTAACACCTAATGGACGTGAAGGTGGTGTCCAAACTGATAGCCTTGCTCAAGCAACTCAACGAGCACAACAAGAAGAGGGTTTTGGTTTAGATGATTTACTTGGCGGGGTATTAGGTAGTGTATTAGGGGGTGGCGTGAGCCAACAACCTCAACAGCCTCAACAACCAATGCAACAAGGTACAGAAGGCGGTTTAGGTGATTTATTAAATCAAGTATTAAACCAACAAACTCGCACAAGCCAAACTCGTGCACCAAGTTCAAATAGTGAATTAGCACAAGATATAGGTTCAATCTTAAATGGTTTCTTTGGTAATCGTTCCTAATTAATAACTTGATTTTAGTAAGGCACGTGCATTTCTGTTCGTGCCTTATTTATTTCTATGATAGTATCTTAGGAAGTAAAAATTTTTAGAATATAAAGTAATGTTTGATTTCAAAACATTTTTAGCAAATGTAACTCATGATCCTGGTGTTTACCGTATGTTTGATGACAAAGATACGGTCATTTATGTGGGAAAAGCGAAGGATCTTAAAAAACGTTTATCTAGCTATTTTAGAGCCAATCTAAGTAGTAAAAAAACAGAAGCATTGGTGGACTCTATTCATCATATAGAAACCACCATAACGACTTCTGAAACAGAAGCGCTATTGCTTGAACATAATTATATTAAAACTTTTCAACCTCGTTATAACGTACTATTGCGAGATGATAAGTCCTATCCTTATATTTTATTAACCAAAGAACAACACCCTCGTATTACTTCTCATCGTGGTAGTAAAAAAGTGCAAGGAGAGTATTTTGGACCTTATCCTCATGCAGGTGCGGTGCGAGAAACTTTATCCTTATTGCAAAAACTATTTCCTATTCGTCAATGTGAAAATTCTGTTTATCGAAATCGTTCACGCCCCTGCTTGCAATATCAGATTGGACGCTGTCTTGCACCTTGTGTAGAAGGCTACACGACTGATCAAGAATATAATCAACAAGTGAATTATGCACGTTTATTTTTACAAGGTAAGGATCAACAAGTATTGGATCATCTTATCACTAAAATGGAAACTGCGAGTCAAGAGTTAAATTTTGAAGAGGCCGCTCAATATCGTGATCAAATTCAAGCGGTACGCTCTGTGATTGAAAAACAATTTGTTTCTAATGAACGCTTAGATGACATGGATATTATTTCTATTGCCTATAAATTAGGCATTGCATGTGTGCATGTGTTGTTTATTCGCCAAGGTAAAATTTTGGGTAATCGCAGTTACTTTCCGAAAGTACCAGCTAATACAACATTAAATGAATTAACGGAAACTTTCGTAGGGCAATTTTATTTACAAGGACATCAAGGTAGAACTATTCCTAATAGTATTATTGTGGATCATAAACTTGCAGAGAAAATAGAATTAGAAGAGTTATTGTCTGATCAAGCAGGTCGAAAAGTCTCTATTCAAGATAGGACGAAAGGTAGCAAGAGTAAATATTTGTATTTAGCACAAATGAATGCACAAGCCGCTTTAGCATTGCAGTTAAAGCAATCTTCTCTTATTCATGAACGTTATGAAGAACTACAACAGCTACTCAATATTGGCAAAATTCACCGTATGGAATGTTTTGATATTAGCCATACAATGGGTGAACAAACGATAGCTTCTTGTGTCGTTTTCAATGAAGAGGGACCTCTAAAATCTGATTATCGTCGTTTTAATATTGAAGGTATTACGGGAGGAGATGATTATGCAGCGATGGAACAAGCACTCAAAAAACGCTATGACCGTGATTTAGAGTCTGAAAAAATTCCTGATATTATATTTATTGATGGGGGAAAAGGTCAGCTAAATCGTGCTTTAAAAGTCTTTAGTGAACTGAACGTGAAATGGGATAAAAATCGACCGCACTTAATTGGAGTTGCTAAAGGTGTAGATCGAAAAGCTGGTTTAGAAACCTTAATTATCAGTAAACAAGAGCGTGAAATTAACTTGCCTGCTGATAGTCTAGCTTTGCACTTGATTCAGCATATTCGTGATGAAAGTCATAATCATGCTATTACAGGTCATCGTAAAAAACGTCAAAAAGCCTTCACTCAAAGTGGTTTGGAAACTATTGAGGGAATTGGTGCGAAACGTCGCCAAGCATTATTAAAATATCTAGGGGGGATGCAAGGTGTTAAAAATGCCACGCTAGATGAAATTGCTTCTGTGCCAGGCATCTCAGAATCTCTAGCTGAGAAAATTTATGAGGCATTACGCCATTAAAAGTGCGGTCTGATTAGAAAAAATTTTCACGGTAAAAGTATACTCAAATTCAGTCTATTTTATTTAAAATATAAATGTTAATTGCTTATTGCGGTTTAGCGTTGAAAGAGGAAAAATTTAGATATAAAAAAAAGCCGCATTAAGCGACTATATTTTTGAATTTATTGGTTTTTTAAAATGGTGCCCAGGGACGGACTTGAACCGTCACGCTTCGGAAAGCGAGGGATTTTAAATCCCTTGTGTCTACCGATTCCACCACCCGGGCAGATTTTAATTTGGAGCGGGAAACGAGGCTCGAACTCGCGACCCCAACCTTGGCAAGGTTGTGCTCTACCAACTGAGCTATTCCCGCATTGATTTACATAACAACGTATCGTTAATCAACGAGAGTGAATTTTACGGATTTCTGAGGGGATGTCAAACGGTATTTATCAGTTTTTACTAAATTTAATATTGTTTGAGTAAAAATGAAGCAACTTGAATTAAGTTATTTATTTAAAACAATTAATTTGTTTTGATAAATTAAATTAATTTAGAAATTGACATCATCAAGTAAATGACCTTTCGCTGCTTTTAAATATTGCATCATTGACCATGCAGTTAAAATCATTGCAATATAAAGTAAAATAATACCTAATATTTCCATCCAAGGTTGAGCTCGCCACAATAATCCGCCTAAAGCAAGCATTTGAGAGGTTGTTTTAATTTTACCTAAATGAGATACAGCAACAGTAGTACGGCTACCAATTTCAGCCATCCATTCCCGTAAGGCAGAAATAATAATTTCTCGTGCAATCATGACAATAGCTGGGATTGTAATCCAAAAGGCATGATAATATTCTACAATTAAAACTAAAGCGGTTGCCACGATAACTTTATCGGCTACAGGATCAAGAAAAGCACCAAAACGAGTAGTTTGTTTCCATTTTCGAGCTAAATATCCATCTAACCAATCGGTTACTGAAGCAATAAAAAAGATGATTGTTGCTAAGAATGGTGCCCATGTAAATGGCAGATAGAAAGCAATAATCAGAAAGGGGATCAATGCAACTCTGAATAATGTTAGAAATGTTGGAAAATTTAATTTCATAGTTTTATAAGCATGATAGAGTAAGCGATGACATCATTCTAAAACATATTTTGGAGTTTGAAAAATGGAATTTTGAATATTTAGATAGATTTACAAAAGAAAGCCCTTAATCTATTTATTTCTTTTTGATTAAGGGCTTAAGAGTTTAATTATAATAAATTATTCTACATAAATAGCATTATAGAGTTTACTTTCAAATTGTACTAATGGAGCACGCTTAGTTTTGTTTTCTAATTCACCTGTAGAATAGCCATTAATAAACTGTACAAATGCTATTTTTTCACCTCTTGCATTTGTCATAAAGCCCGCTAGATTATAAACGCCTTTAAGAGAACCCGTTTTGGCTAAAATATTTTTTACTAATGGAGGATTAATAAGTGATCCACGACCGCTAATCGTGCCATCGACTCCAGCAATAGGGAACGTTTCCATTAGATGTAAGGTATTTTCATTTTCAGCAATATAATGTAATGCTTGAAGCATTGTGTTCGGATCAATCAAATTATGTCTAGAAAGACCAGAGCCATCGGCTATGATCGTATGACCAAACTTAATTTTAGCTTGTGAACTTAAAATCCGTTTTATTGCCAATGTGCCTAGTTGAAAAGAAGCTGGACGATTAAAAGTTTTATAGGCAATTGTCCGAAATAGAGCATCTGCAATTTGATTATCTGATTTTTTCATCATTTTTTTTAGTAAATCAGGTAAGGGATTCGATAAGTGTTGTGCTAACATTGTTCCCGTTTGCGGATGGTGAGGTTGTTGAATTTTACCATTAAATTCAATTCCAACTTGTTTTAATTGACGTTGAATAATTGCAGCTGCATAGGCATCTGTGTCTTGTACGGCAAAGCTTAATCCAAAGGGCTGAGTTTGGCGAGTAATACAGCCTTTAATTTGATAGCGATTATTATCATGAACCACAGCATCTAATTGGCAGTAAGGTGCTTCATCTAAGCCAACAATCCTTACTTGCCCAAAAACTTGAATTGGATATTGAGTTGGAACATTAAATTGTGCGAGTTCACCAATAGCTTTATTAGCATCAATATTTACTGAAAAACAATTACTGTCCAAATTAACTGCGGCTGGAGGCGAATTAAAACACATGGTTAAATCATTCCAAATCCAACCAGAACCACGGTCATGACTAGCAAATACAGAGGTATCTAAAATTAAATTCCCAGTAATTTTATTTATGCCTTGTTTTTTTAGCTGAGCAAACAGTTGATAAAGCTGACCTGTTGTGAGATCAGGATCCCCTGTAAATTTTGCGATTAGATCGCCTTCTAATTTATTATTTTGAATTTTACCCGTAGTTTGCAAGCTAGTTTCAAATTGAAATTGGTCACCAAGTGCTAATTTTGCCGCTAATGCGGTAAAAACCTTTTGTGTACTAGCGGGTAACATAAAAGTTGAGCCATTATAATTGGCGATAATTTTATTTTGGTTGATATTTTCAGCCATAAATCCGAGGCTGGCACCTGGTGGAAGTTCTTGACTGATTGATTGAATATCAACTTGAGCAAAAGCAGAACTAGCAAAAAAGAGGCTAGTTATAAGAAATTTTCGAGTGAATTTTGGCATATTAATACAGATAAAATTGCGTTATTGTTGCTATTTTTTTTTAGACGAACAATAATAGAACTCGAATAACATTGAGTAAATGATTTTTTCTCATAAATAGCAAATTTTTAATTTAACTACAATATTGCTTAGCAATATTGTGGTTTTGTTTTACTAAAAAAGGATAACTATGAATCAAATCCCAATGACTGTGCGTGGTGCAGATTTATTAAAGCAAGAGTTAGATTTTTTAAAAAATACGCGTCGTCCTGAGATTATTAAAGCTATTGCCGAGGCTCGTGAGCATGGCGATTTAAAAGAAAATGCAGAATATCATGCTGCTCGTGAGCAGCAAGGTTTTTGTGAGGGACGTATTCAAGAAATTGAAAGTAAATTATCAAATTGCCAAATTATTGACATCACTAAAATTCCCAATAATGGCAAAGTGATTTTCGGTGCAACAGTAGTATTAGTGAATACGGAGACTGATGAAGAAGTTACTTACCAAATTGTCGGAGATGATGAAGCGGATATTAAGTCAGGGCTAATTTCAGTGAATTCACCTATTGCTCGAGGGCTTATTGGCAAGGAAGTGGATGATACGGTGAATATAGCCGTACCAAGTGGTACCGTGGAATTTGATATTGTCGAAGTGAATTATCTTTAATTTTTGAATTAAATTTAATCAATAAAAACTGGCACCAATTGAGGTGCCAGTAACATGTATAGTATAAATTATTTTTTAGGAAGAATAATTTTATTATTCTCACTTTGACGATAAAGTATCAGTACATGGCCGATAAGTTGCACAGCGGTAGATTGGGTTTCTCGTACAATGGCATCAACGATCAATTGTTTTGTGTCACGATCAGAGCCTGAAATTTTTACTTTAATTAATTCATGATGAGCTAATGCATTGTCAATTTCAGCCAATACACCTTCGGTTAAACCATTGCCACCGAGCATAACAACTGGATTTAAATGATGAGCAAGGCTCTTAAGAAATTGTTTTTGTTTAGTTGATAATGTAATTGACATATTTAATCCTAAAATAATAAAAAAGTGCGGTAGAAAAATGAAAAATTTCTAATTTAAGCACTTGAACTTATGAATTTTAACCTTATATTCAAGAAACACCAAAAGATTTATAAAAATTATGGGAAAAAAACGTTCGGCAAGTTCAAGCCGTTGGTTAAATGAACATTTTAAAGATCCTTTCGTACAAAAAGCACATAAGCAGAAATTACGCTCTCGTGCCTATTTTAAATTAGACGAAATTCAGCAAACTGATCGTCTATTTAAACCTGGCATGACAGTGGTGGATCTTGGTGCTGCACCAGGAGGATGGTCGCAATATGTGGTCACCCAAATTGGAGATAAAGGAAGGGTAATTGCCTGTGATATTTTAGATATGGATCCAATTGTTGGTGTAGATTTTTTACAAGGTGATTTCCGTGATGAAAATGTACTTGCCGCATTGTTAGAGCGTGTTGGTGATGAACAAGTGGATGTCGTGATGTCAGATATGGCACCTAATTTCAGTGGTACACCTTCTGTGGATATTCCAAGAGCAATGTATCTTGTGGAATTAGCCTTAGATATGTGTAAGCAAGTTTTAGCACAAAAGGGAAGTTTTGTAGTAAAAGTTTTCCAAGGAGAAGGCTTTGATGAATATTTAAAAGAGATTCGTTCTTTATTTACTACGGTAAAAGTACGTAAGCCAGAAGCTTCTCGAGATCGTTCTCGTGAAGTCTATATTGTGGCAACTGGTTATCGCGGTTAACTATGATAGCCATTAATTTAAACTATTTTAGATTTTTTTAAGTCTGACTATTTTACTAATAGTTTTATGTAATTATAAAATTATAGTAAGCTACATACTAATACTAATTTATTAACGAGAAAACGAGGTCGAACCTTGAACGATATGGTTAAAAACATAATACTTTGGGTTGTTATTGCAGTTGTCATGATGACGGCATACCAAGGTTTTAGTTCTAGTGCAAATGGCAATGCTACAGATTATACTACTTTCGTAACGGATGTAGGTAACAATCAAGTGGCACAAGCACGTTTTGAAGATTCTGAAATTATTGTCACTAAGACAGATGGTACGAAATACTCAACCGTAATGCCTCTTTACGATGATAAAATTTTAAATGATCTTTTAAATAAGAAAGTCAAAGTAGAAGGCACTATGCCAGAAAAAAGAGGTTTATTATCACAGATCTTAATTTCTTGGTTTCCAATGCTCTTTTTAATTGGTGTATGGATATTTTTTATGCGTCAAATGCAAGGCGGTGGCGGTAAGGCAATGAGCTTTGGTAAAAGTCGAGCTAAAATGCTGACAAAAGAACAAATTAAAACCACATTTGCAGATGTCGCAGGCTGTGATGAAGCGAAGGAAGAAGTGGGCGAAATTGTTGATTTCTTACGTGATCCTAGCAAGTTTCAAAAATTAGGCGGTAAAATTCCTAAAGGTATTTTAATGGTGGGACCTCCAGGAACAGGGAAAACTTTAATTGCTAAAGCTATTGCTGGCGAAGCAAAAGTACCATTTTTTAGTATCTCAGGTTCTGACTTTGTTGAAATGTTTGTTGGGGTTGGTGCATCTCGTGTGCGTGATATGTTTGAACAGGCTAAGAAAAATGCCCCATGCTTAATTTTTATTGATGAAATTGATGCAGTAGGTCGTCAGCGTGGTGCTGGCCTTGGCGGTGGTCATGATGAACGTGAACAAACTTTGAACCAAATGCTTGTTGAAATGGATGGTTTCGAAGGTAATGAAGGTGTGATTGTGATTGCCGCAACTAACCGTCCTGATGTATTAGATCCAGCACTAACCCGACCTGGACGTTTTGACCGCCAAGTTGTTGTGGGGCTACCAGATGTACGAGGTCGAGAACAAATTCTAAAAGTGCATATGCGTAAGGTGCCTATTGCTTCTGATGTTGATGCTATGACATTAGCTCGTGGAACACCTGGTTATTCTGGTGCTGATTTAGCCAATTTAGTCAATGAAGCTGCATTATTTGCCGCTCGTACCAATAAACGAGTTGTTACAATGCTTGAATTTGAAAAGGCAAAAGATAAGATTAATATGGGGCCTGAACGTCGTACAATGATTATGACGGATAAACAAAAAGAGTCCACAGCTTATCATGAGGCAGGGCATGCGATTGTCGGTTATTTAGTGCCAGAACATGATCCTGTACATAAAGTGACTATTATCCCTCGTGGTCGAGCACTCGGTGTTACTTTCTTCTTACCAGAAGGCGATCAAATTAGCGTTAGTCAGAAACAGTTAGAAAGCAAATTATCTACTCTCTATGCTGGACGTTTAGCTGAAGATTTAATTTATGGTGAAGAAAATATATCTACAGGGGCATCAAATGATATTAAAGTAGCAACTAATATTGCACGTAATATGGTGACCCAATGGGGATTTTCAGATAAATTAGGTCCGATTTTATACACTGAAGATGATGGCGAAGTTTTCTTAGGACGTTCAATGGCTAAAGCACAACATATGTCTGATGAAACTGCTCATATTATTGATGAAGAAGTTCGTGAAATTGTATCTCGTAACTATGGTCGTGCAAGACAGATATTAATAGATAATATGGATATTTTACATGCAATGAAAGATGCATTAGTAAAATATGAAACCATTGAAGAAACGCAGATTAAACAATTAATGAATCGTGAACCTGTTACACCTCCTTCAGGTTGGGAAGATCATTCAGGTACTAATTCATCAACGAAGAGTGAAAATTCTTCTGAAGAAAATAAATTTGAAGAAACGCAAACTTCAGATAATTCTTCTGTACAATAAGTATGTGTCAACGAAGCCTTTTTAGTGAATAACTAAAAAGGCTTTTTTATTTTTATTTATATTTTGATTATAATAAACAGACTTTTTATTATGGCTTCTTACTTATTGAGATCATTTATTCATGAAACTTTATGCAAATAATAAAGTATTAGATTTGTCCACTCCCCAAATTATGGGTATATTGAATTTTACCCCAGATTCATTTTCTGATAGCGGAAAGTTTTATCAATTAGATAAGGCTATAGAACAGACAGAAAAAATGCTAAAAGCGGGAGCATCTATTATTGATGTGGGGGGGGAATCAACCAGACCGAATGCCGAGGAAGTTAGCTTAGAACAAGAGTTAGATCGTGTTGTTCCTGTAGTTGAAGCTATTTCTCAGCGATTTGATTGCTGGATATCTGTGGATACCTCTAAACCACCGGTTATGAAAGAAAGTGCAAAAGTAGGAATGGATATGATTAATGATATTCGTGCGTTACAAGAACCTCATGCACTTGAAGTGGCAGTCGAATTAGGATTGCCTACCTGTATTATGCACATGCAAGGGCAGCCAAGAACCATGCAACAAAATCCTCAATATGATGATGTGGTCACTGATGTATTAAATTTTTTACAAAATCGTACCGCAGTTTGTCTACAGGCAGGCATGAAATCAGAAAATATCATTTGGGATATGGGATTTGGATTTGGGAAATCAGTCCAACACAATTATAAACTACTACAACAACTTGCTCGTTTTGCTGTTCATGGATATCCCGTGCTGGCAGGACTTTCTCGGAAGTCTATGCTTGGTGCAGTATTAAATAAAACAGTTACAGAACGTACAGTAGGTAGTGCAACAGCAGCATTAATTTCTGCAATGAATGGTGCAACAATTTTGCGTGTTCACGATGTAGATGAAACTGCTGATGCATTGAAAATTTGGCAAGCAACCTTACAAGCCTAGAATTAAATAAGGAATGATAAATGGCAGAACGTAAATATTTTGGTACTGATGGTGTTCGAGGAAAAGTAGGTACCTTTCCTATTACACCAGATTTTGCATTAAAACTTGGTTGGGCAGCAGGTAAAGTGCTTGCTTCACAAGGTTCTCGACAAGTATTAATTGGTAAAGACACTCGTATTTCGGGTTATATGTTGGAATCAGCACTTGAAGCGGGACTTGCTGCAGCTGGATTATCGGCAGCCTTTATTGGTCCAATGCCAACCCCAGCAGTCGCCTATTTAACTCGAACTTTCCGTGCAGAAGCAGGCATCGTTATTTCTGCTTCACACAATCCTTATTATGATAATGGTATTAAGTTTTTTTCTGCTCAGGGCACAAAATTACCAGATGAAGTAGAAGAAGCTATAGAGGCGATGTTAGAGCAGCCTATTGATTGTGTTGAGTCTGCTGAGTTAGGTCGGGCAAGTCGTATTAATGACGCAGCAGGGCGTTATATTGAATTCTGCAAAGGGACATTCCCAACACATCTCGGTCTATCTGGATATAAGATTGTCGTAGATTGTGCAAATGGTGCAACTTACCAAATTGCACCTAATGTCATGCGTGAATTAGGTGCAGAAGTCATTGAGATTGGAACTTCTCCAAATGGAATGAATATTAACGATAAATGTGGTGCAACAGATGTAAGTGCATTAAGAGCTAAAGTACTAGAAACTAAAGCAGATTTAGGACTTGCATATGATGGTGATGGTGACCGTATTATGATGATTGATCATTTAGGTCATACTGTTGATGGCGATCAAATTTTATTTATTATTGCTCGTGAAGCTTTACGTGCTGGAAAATTAAAAGGCGGTGTTGTTGGTACATTGATGAGTAATATGAGTTTAGAATTATCACTTAAGACCTTAGGTATCCCATTCATTCGTGCCAATGTGGGAGATCGATATGTACTAGAAAAAATGCAAGAAAATAATTGGTCATTAGGCGGCGAAAATTCTGGTCATATTATCATTGCTGAAAAAAATACTACAGGGGATGGTATCATTGCTTCTTTAGCTGTATTAACAGCGATGGCAACCCATAAGTTATCATTGAATGAATTAGCCAGTGCAGTAAAATTATTCCCACAAGTTTTAATAAATGTTCGTTTTAGTGGTGGTAAAAACCCATTGGAAAGTGAAGCTGTAAAAACCGTTTCAGCCAGTGTTGAAAAGCGTTTAGCTAGAATAGGTCGCATTTTATTACGTAAATCAGGAACGGAGCCTTTAATTCGTGTTATGGTAGAATGTTCTGACGGTAATTTGGCTCAGCAGTATGCAGAGGAAATTGCAGAAGTAGTAAAGAATAATTAATTCTTTCCACTGATTATCTGAAGCCGAAAATTTATTTCGGCTTTAGTTTTATAGAAAAGTGCGGTTAATTTTAAAAAAATTTTCTAGTGAGAATAGTTATTTTTCATAAAAAATCCCAAGTTATATAACTTGGGATGAAATGGTGCGACTAGCTGGACTCGAACCAGTGACCCCCACCATGTCAAGGTGGTGCTCTAACCAACTGAGCTATAGTCGCAAATTGGTTGTAATAATATAGATTTTTAGAAGTGACGACAAGGTATTTTTTATCTTTTATATGAGGTTGCCTGTTTTTTAAACGAATTATTTGTCCGCATATTTAATTTGTTCAATGATGCCTATTTCTGTGTCCCATTCAATTTGAGCAATAGTCGATGTTTGGTAGTTAATGGGATTTTTTTGGCAAAGCTCAGTCACAATTTCACCCACTAATGGTAAGTGAGAAATAATGAGTAAAGATTCAATTGAGTGTTGTTCATATAAAGCGAGTAAATAATCAGAAATAATTTCTGCATCACCATAAGGTGTAATACCATCCCAAATTTCAGTTTTATTTGCCAGTTGCCCTTCATAAATTTTATCAATTTGCTCTAAGGTTTGTAGTGCTCGACTATATGGGCTAACAATCACGTAATCAAGCGTTGGGAAATTATCTTTTAACCATTGACCTTGTTGTAAGGATTGTTGGCGGCCTTTCTCTGTTAATTCTCGTGCTTTATCTGATTTGGCTAGCATTTCAGCTTCGCCATGACGCATTACAAAAATTTTCATGTTTGCTCCTTAAAGAAATAGGATCTTATCTAATAAGATTTCGTAAAAAAAGTCAAAGAAAAATTTATTACTTTGTAAGCTCGCTTTAAATTGAAATTCAGCGTATAATATCCGCCAGTTTTTTCTCTGTGGCTAATTTTTATAGCTAAATCGGAGTAAAAAGATTATTTTAAAATCAAACGGTATAAATATTTACGGAGTAATTAATGTCCAGAAAATTAAGAAGAACCAAAATCGTATGTACAATGGGACCTGCAACAGATAAAGGCAATAACCTAGAAAAAATTATTGCAGCAGGCGCTAATGTTGTGCGTATGAACTTTTCTCATGGTTCTCCAGAAGATCATATTCAACGTGCTGAAAAAGTGCGTGAAATTGCTAAAAAATTAGGCAAGCATGTAGCAATTTTAGGTGATTTACAAGGTCCAAAAATCCGTGTTTCTACTTTTAAAGAAGGCAAAATTTTCTTAAGTATCGGCGATAAATTTATTTTAGATGCAGATCTACCTAAAGGCGAAGGTAATCAAGATGCAGTGGGTTTAGATTATAAAAAATTACCACAAGATGTTGTTCCTGGCGATATCCTATTATTAGATGATGGACGTGTGCAATTAAAAGTATTATCAGCTGAAGGCGCTAAAGTTTTCACTGAAGTAACAGTAGGTGGACCTTTATCTAATAATAAAGGGATCAATAAGTTAGGCGGTGGTTTATCAGCTGATGCATTAACTGAAAAAGATAAAGCAGATATTATCACTGCTGCACGTATTGGTGTTGACTATTTAGCTGTCTCATTCCCACGTTCAAGTGCAGATTTAAACTATGCTCGACAATTAGCTCGTGATGCCGGCTTAAAAGCACAAATCGTTGCTAAAGTAGAACGTGCAGAAACTGTTCAAACACCAGAAGCGATGGATGATATTATTTTAGCCTCTGATGTTATTATGGTTGCTCGTGGTGACTTAGGTGTTGAAATCGGTGATGCAGAATTGGTTGGTGTTCAGAAAAAATTGATCCGTCGTTCACGTCAATTAAATCGTGTTGTGATTACAGCTACACAAATGATGGAATCTATGATTAGCAATCCAATGCCAACTCGTGCAGAAGTTATGGACGTTGCTAACGCCGTTTTAGATGGTACTGATGCAGTAATGCTTTCTGCTGAAACCGCTGCTGGACAATATCCTTCTGAAACAGTTGCTGCAATGGCAAAAGTGGCATTAGGCGCTGAAAGAATGCCAAGTATTAATGTTTCTCGTCACCGTATGGATGTTAAATTCCAAACGATTGAAGAATCAGTTGCTTTATCTGCAATGTATTCAGCTAACCATATGGAAGGGGTTGCCGCTATTATTGCGTTAACTAGTACTGGTAGTACAGCTCGTTTAATGTCTCGTATCAGTTCTGGATTACCAATTTTTGCTTTATCACGTAATGAATCAACATTAAATGCATGTGCTTTATATCGCGGTGTAACACCAGTACGTTTTGATGGTCAGACACGTAATTCACAAGGTGCTAAAGATGCAATTAATCTTTTAAAAGAAAAAGGTTATTTAATTGCTGGCGATTTAGTGCTTCTTACTCAAGGCGATCCATTAAATGGTGGTGCAACTAATACCTGCCGTACATTAGTTGTTGAGTAATCATTAATATTATTTAAATAGAAAGCGATGCATTATTTAATGCATCGCTTTTTTTGTGTAAACCATAGAATATCTTGCACAATAAAGTGCGGTATAAAATAAAAAAATTAAATCATTATCAAAGATACATTTACTTTCATTGAATTATTTCAGTTTTTCTAGATGAGTTAGCAAATCTTCATCTGATTGAGATTGAATTTTGTGCATTCGATAATATAACAGAATGGCGGCTATAGTGAGACTTACAACAAAGGCTATCCAAAATCCTGTTGGGCCGATATGGGTTATTATTAAATCTGTGCGAGCTAATGCATAGCCAATAGGCATTCCAACTCCCCAATAGCAGAATAATGTAATATATAAAATTGCTTTGGTATCTTTATAGCCTCTTAGCGCTCCACCTATAACGGCTTGTATCGCATCTGAAAATTGATATAAGGCATTGAGTAATAATAAAGATGCGGCTAAGGCAATGACTTCATGATCTTTAACGAAAATACCAGCAATTTCATAACGCAGAACAACAGTAATAAAAGCGGTAATAGTTGCAGTTGCTAATCCTACAAAAAGAGCAACATAACTAATATGTTTAGCTTTTAATGGGGATTTTTCACCGAGACTTTGTCCAACAAGAATGGTTGTCGCTATACCAAGAGACATGGGTAACATAAAAATAAAAGAACTCGTATTGAGTGCAATTTGATGGCTTGCAACTGCATTTGTACCTAAAGGTGATAGAAGTAATGACGTTAAAGCAAAAAGCGCCACTTCACTGCATAAGGCTATAGCAATGGGTAAGCCAAGTTTGAGCAGTTTTTTTAAAGTTATTACATTAGGTTTTTCAATAATTTTCTCAAATATTTTAAGATCTAGTTGATTTTGTGCAGATTTGCTATAACCGATCATCATTATACACATTACCCAATTAACAATGGCTGTAGCAATTCCACAACCAACGGCTCCAAAAGGTGGTAATCCTAATTTTCCATAGATAAAAATATAGTTAAGAGGAATATTTAATAATAAGCCAAAGAAGGTAATGATCATTGCGGGTTTGGTTTTGGCTAGACCATCATTCAAACAACGAAAGTTTACGAGTAATAAATAAGCAGGTAGGCCAAATAACATTGCATGTAAATATTCGATAGTAATTTTTGCTAAGTGCTTTTCCATACCCATGCGATTAATAATAATATCACTATGATAAATTAATAATGCGAGAGGAATAATAGATAATGCAATAATCCAAATCCCTTGGCGGACTTGGTGAGCGATACGATGGCGTTGATTTGAGCCATTTAAATAAGAAATTGTTGGCGGTAATGCTAATAATAAGCCTTGTCCAAATAACACTAATGGCATCCAAATAGAAGCGCCGATTGAAATGGCAGCCATATCGGCAGCGCTCACACGGCCTGACATAATAGTATCCACTAGCCCCATAGAGTTTTGTGCAATTTGTGCGAACAAAATTGGAAGAGATAGTTTAATTAATGTGTTTGTTTCTTGCTTATATTCTTGCCAGTGGGTAATTTTTTGCATAAAAATGAGTAATTATAATTTATAATAGTAAAAATGATTTTATAGATATTGAAATTTACACATTTATCGGAGAGAAATATGTTTACAGGAATTGTACAGGGTACTGCTCAAATCCAATCTATTGTATCAAAAAAAGATTTTAGAACACAGACAATTAAAATGCCACAGGAATTATTAGATGGATTAGAAATTGGTGCATCTGTAGCAAATAATGGGGTTTGTTTAACGGTTACTTCTATTGAAGATGATTTAGTCAGCTTTGATTTAATGATGGAAACATTAAATATCACTAATCTTGGGCAATTAAAAGCAGGAGACTTTGTTAATATTGAACGAGCTATGAAAATGGGCACTGAAATTGGAGGACATATTCTTTCAGGTCATGTGTATTGTATGGCTGAGGTGGTAGAAAAGGTTTCTTCTGAGAATAATTTAAGATTGTGGTTTAAATTATTAAATACCGAAGCGATGAAATATATTTTAACTAAAGGTTTTATTGCTATCGATGGTATTAGTTTAACGGTTGTCGAAGTAGAGCAGAATACTTTTTGTGTGAATTTAATTCCAGAAACCATCCAACGTACTTTGATCGGTGAACGAATAGTGGGTTCAAAAGTAAATATTGAAGTTAATTCTCAAACACAAGCTATTGTAGACACGGTTGAAAGATATTTAGCAGTCAGAATTTAATTATTAAAATAATAAAAGTGCGGTCTATTTTTTAAAAATATACCGCACTTTTCATCTACTCCGCAGGTTTTGCTTCTTCAACTGTGGCACCTTGATCAGTGTGCCTAATAGATGGATTTTCTTGTTGTGGTATAGAAGGTACCAAAGGTAAACCCGACGGTTGAGCATCTATGATTGGCGCAGGTTTAGGTGAATAATTACAGAAGTTTTGATCTTTATTTATCCAAACTGGAATGGTTTTTGTTGGAGTATAGCAATCCCAACTTCCATAGCTATTGATACCAACAAATTTGATAGATTTAGGTTTATCCAGTCTTAAACTAGTAATTGGAGTACGTTTCAAATAATCTTTATAAACATATAATGCACCACTTGAACCCGTTAAATCTGTTTCACCATTATCATCACGTCCAACCCACACAGTCACTAAATGTTTGCCATCAATTCCAACATACCATGTATCTCTTGCATCATTAGTTGTTCCTGTTTTACCTGCAAGATGATATTGAGGGAAATCATTCATTAAGCTACGAGCAGTCCCTCTGTCTACAACTTCTTGCATAGCATAGAGAGTTTGATAAGCGGCTTCGGCAGGAACAACTTGTTCTGGTTGCGTTGAATGCTGATATAAAACTTCTCCTTGACGATCAGTAATGCTATCTATAGTTGTTAATTGAATTTTTCCGCCATTATTCGCAATAGTTTGAAATAATCTCGTAACATCATAAGGTGATACTTGTAAAGAACCTAATAACATTGAAGGAACTTTAGGAATGTTTACCTTATCCCATCCCATGGCTTTTTGAGTTTCTATAACTTTGCTTAATCCCGTTTTCATTCCTAGATTTACAGTAGGTATATTTAAAGAACGAGACAATGCATCAATTACCATCACAGAACCACTAAACTTTTTATCATAGTTACGAGGTGACCAAGGTTGGCTTCCTTTGATTGTGATAGTAATAGGATGGTTATTTAATGGTGTATTAAGACGGAATTTTTCAGGACCGGATAAAGCCGCCAAATAAACAGAAGGTTTTACTAATGAACCAATTTGACGTTTTGCCATAGAGGCACGGTTAAACCCTGCATATTGAATTTGTGTTCCTCCTACGAGCGCTCGAATTTCACCATGCTTGTAATCAGCTACGATCATCGCGGATTCTAATGCAGGATTTTTGGTTTTAAGCTGTAACTCAGAGGTCGCATTAACGACTGCTTGTTCCGCATAGTTTTGTTGTTTCGGATCAAGTGTGGTAAAAATACGTGCTCCCATTAGTTTTGATTCACGATCTTCACCAAAGGTATCCCGTAGTTCTGTTTGTAAAGTTTGAATAAAAGCCGGGTAATTACGAGCAATTTTACCTTTTTCTTGAACATTTAGAGGACGTTTAATTAACATTTCATAAAGTTCATTACCAATAACTTTATGATCTAATAATAATTTTAATACTACATTGCGACGTTCTAACGCATAAGTGGGATTACGCCATGGATTATAAAGAGAAGGTCCTTTTACCATGCCTACTAATAGTGCAATTTGATCAAGGCTTGCTTCCCGTATTGGTAGCCCGAAATAGAAATGACTGGCTAATTCAAAACCATGAATTTGTGTATCACCATTTTGACCCAAATAGATTTCATTTAAATAGGTTTCTAAAATGGTATTTTTATCATAGCGAAGATCCAATAGCACAGCCATTAGTGCTTCATTGATTTTACGAGAAATAGAACGTTTGTTACTAAGAAATAAATTTTTCACTAGTTGCTGAGTTAATGTACTTCCGCCTTGTACAGTATGACCTGCACGAATATTGGTGATCATGGCACGAGCTATTCCAAGTGGGCTAATTCCTTCGTGTTCATAAAAATTTCTATCTTCTGTCAAGAGTAATGCATCAATAAGTAAACGAGGGTAGTTTTGTAATGGGATAGCAAGACGTTCTTCATTTTCAGACTGAAGCATCCCAATTAATCTTGGAGCAAGCTTGAATTCATCAATCGCTTTTAAATTAATGAGATCCTCAATGACATCAAGCTTATTGTCCACAAAACGTAAACGGAAGACTCGTTGAGCTTCAGGTTGTTCAGGAAAAGGAAAGGCACGACGAATAAGTACCATGGTATTGTCTTCAATTTTGAAATCACCAGGTGCAGCAACCATCGTGGTTTGGCGGTAATCATTTTCTAATAAGGTTTGTTTAATTTTTTCTAAAGAGAAATGATCTTCTAAGCGTATTTTTTCGATACGGCTATAGACTTCAGCGGGCAAACGCCAAATTTGTCCATCCATTTTAGAACGAATTTGTCCATCTAAATAAATGCCATAAGCGGTAATTAGACACGCAGCAGTAAATCCAACTTTTGCGATAAAAAGTGTAAAACGTTTTTTTCTACTTTTTTTTACGTCTTCTTGCTCAATATCATTTTGCTGTGCTAAATCATCTTGATCTTGTTCTTTTGACATTATTTATTGACCTAATTCTCATAAAATCACAGGAGAAATTCTATCATAGAATTTGTAAAGAACCTTAAAAATATATGTAAATTAACGAAAAAGTAACCGCACTTTGAGTAGAATATCGCTCAAAGTGCGGTTCATTCTGGAAAAATTTTATATGCTAGGAAATTAGCTACATACTATTTTAATTGCTAAGCCACCTTGTGAGGTTTCACGATATTTTGCATTCATATCCTTACCCGTTTCATACATTGTTTCGATGACTTTATCTAGGCTTACACGAGGGTTTGTACTACGACGCACAGCCATGCGAGCCGCATTAATTGCTTTTACTGAGGCAATTGCATTACGCTCAATGCAAGGCACTTGTACTTGACCTCCGACAGGATCGCAAGTTAATCCTAAATTATGTTCCATTGCAATTTCAGCTGCGATACAGACCTGTTCTGGAGTGCCGCCAAGAATTTCAGTTAATCCAGCCGCTGCCATGGAACAAGCAACACCAACTTCGCCTTGACAACCGACTTCCGCTCCAGAGATTGATGCATTCATTTTATAAAGTGAACCAATAAAACTACAAGTTAATAAATAACGTTGTACAGTTTCGGCAGTTAAAGGTGAAATAAATTTTTCATAATAAGACAACACCGCAGGAACAATGCCACAGGCGCCATTGGTTGGTGCTGTAACAACTCGTCCTCCCGCAGCATTTTCTTCATTCACAGCCAGTGCATACATATTAATCCAATCTATTACTTGCATTGGATCATTATTTAAATTGCTATTCGCTTGTAATAAACGATGTAAAGCTGGTGCTCTACGAGAGACTTTTAAAGGCCCTGGTAATAAACCTTCTGTTTTTAAGCCATGAGCAATACAATCTTGCATGGTTTGCCATACCCAGGCTAAATGATGTTCAAGATCTTCTTGACTATGTAATGCGATTTCATTTTTGTAGATAACCGTAGAAATTGGTAAGCCTGAATCATTACAATGTTGAAGAATATCAGCTGCATTTTTATAAGGATAAGGAATGCTTATACTTTCTTCTTGAACTTCACCAAAATGTGCTTCATCAACAATAAAACCACCACCAATTGAATAATAGGTTTGGTTATAAATGGAGGTATCTCCATTAAACGCAGTTAATGTCATACCATTCTCATGTAAAGAAAGAAAAGTATTATGGAAAACCATATCTTTATCAAAATCAAATTCAACTAAAGCTTTTCCCTCTGCAATAGGTAAATGTGCTGTTTGTTTTACTTGAGAGATAAAATCTGGAATATTATCAATATCCACATTATGAGGAAGATAACCAGCTAACCCCATAATAATCGCAATATCAGTACTATGACCTCGTCCCGTCATAGAAAGTGAACCATACACATCTGCACGAATATGGGTTGTTTTTTCTAGATTTCCCTGTGCAATTAAATCGTCGATAAATTGTTTACCTGCTTTCATTGGCCCAACAGTATGCGAGCTTGATGGACCAATGCCCACTTTAAACATGTCAAATACACTAATCATATTATTATTCTCATATGTATAATCCCCTTTAACTATGTTCATTAAAGGGGATTTTTTATTTTTATAAGTTGAGAGATTTTAGACTAATTTTTAAAAGAGTCCATAGACAACTGCAGAAATTGCAATTAATCCCATAATAGTTACGAAAACGTTGCTGAATTTACCTTGATAACGTTTCATTGCTGGAACATTACGGATAGCATACATTGGCATAATAAATAGGATCATCGCAATAATTGGACCACCAAGTGATTCGATTAAACCTAAAATACTTGGGTTAATAATAGCCACTCCCCATAATGTGAATAAGAAGAAAATTGCTGCACCATAATTAAGTTTTTTACGATTAATAGATTTCGCATTTTCACCTTGTAATTTAATGTATAAACCTTCTAAGCCTTCACGTGCACCTAAGTAATGACCAAAAAATGAACTGGTAATTGCTAAGAATGCAACCAATGGACCAAGATAAGAAATATAAGGATTATCAAATTTATTTGCTAAAAAGGATAAAATACTAATATTTTGTGCTTTAGCGGCTACAAGTTCTTCTGGTGTTAAGGTAAGTACACAACTGAAAACAAAGAACATCACAAATACTAATAATATAGTTGCAGCACCTTTTAAGGTTTTACTTGCATGTTTTTCGGCTAATTCAGGATCTTGATATTCTCGTTGTTGTGATTGAGAGAATGCAGAAATAGCAGGAGAGTGATTGAAGGAAAAGACTAATACTGGAATAGTGATCCACAATGTCTTGATAAAATCTCCTGTGGTTGGAAGTTGGCTAAGCATTGAGGTATTCCATTCAGGAATCAAATAAATTGATAAAGCAAAAAGAATGAATACTAATGGGTAAACCAAAAGCTCAGTTAATTTCAACATCACTTTCTCATTCATTAACATAACAGAAATTAATGATGCAATTAAAACAAAAGAAAGAATAACACGATTTGGTGAAGGTAGACCAAGTTGATTCACAATAAATGAATCAATAGTATTCGTGATACCATTACCATAAATTAATAGGATTGGGAAAATAGCAAAGAAGTATAATAAAGTAATAAGTTTTCCTGCTGTTTTACCAAAGTGTTCTTCTACTACTTCTGTAATATCACTTCCTGGTTTTGATGATGAAAGTACAAAGCGTGAAAGCCCTTGGTGAGCTAAATAGGTCATAGGACCAACAAATATTGCCATTAATACAAGCGGCCAGAATCCTCCCATCCCTGCATTAATTGGCAGAAACAATACACCCGCACCAACGGCTGTACCGAATAAGTTTAACATCCAAGTAATATCGAACTTGCTCCATTTTTTAGAATTATTGTCTAATGACATAATATCCCCTTAGTATTTTATTTTGAAATTTAATGTGAAATCGTGGCAGCTATACTAGGAGAATGAAATAAAAATTTCAAAAAGGGAAATGTAAAAATGTGATCTACATATAAAAATTTTTTTAAAATGGATGCTTTTTAATCGGTAAATGTGCGAAAAGGAAAATAGTTGATTAATATTTATGCTTAATTATGCTCTTAATGGAAAACGAATTAAGTGCGGTGTTAAATTGAAAAATTTTTATCTAGAACACATCGTATGATTCTTTTGAAGTATATTTAAGTCGAAGAGGGCATATCCATAAATTCGAGATAAGAGAGAAGAAATCTTTCAAAGTCTTCTAATCCACAGAAAGCAATACTTTCTTCATTATAGTAATTAAAATCTTGTTCCATCTCTTGTTCATTACTGTCAGCAATATCAAGGTTATTGGCTTTGATTAATACTTCATCGGAGTGAATAAATACGCTATATTCGGCACCAATTAATCGAATTTCTTGATGTTGTGGTAAGCCTATTTTAGCTTGTTTAAGAGCAATAAGTGCGGTATGAATTTTCTGAAAATCACACCGCACTTCTGTATTGAACCAGTTAGCTACTGCTTCATGTCCCATGGAACATTTGGCAATAACAGAACCTAAATCATAGGTAAATCTAAAATCCATATGACCATATTAAATGCTGAATGATGAGCCACAACCACAAGTTGTTGTTGCATTAGGATTGTGCACAATGAAACGTGAGCCTTCTAATCCTTCAGTATAATCTACTGTTCCACCAATTAAGTATTGTAAACTCATTGGATCAATTACTAATTGAACACCTGCATTTTCGATGGTTAAATCTCCATCATTAACTTTTTCATCAAAAGTAAAACCATATTGGAAGCCACTGCAACCACCACCAGTAATATATACTCTTAATTTTAATTCTGGATTTTCTTCTTCTGAAATTAGGTTTTTTACTTTATTAGCTGCTGCATCAGTAAATGTTAGCGGCACTGCTATATCTGTCATAATCTATATCCCACATTTCTAATCTAAATGTTCCGAAAAATAATTTTATATTATCGTATAACCGACTAAATCGTTCAACAAAAAATCTTCAGATATTAGTAATTTTTAGAATGTGGAGCATGTAAATAAAAAGTGTTATCATATACGAACGATTTTTAATATAGAAGACAACGTCTAACCGATTTTATAAGAGAGATAAAAATGGCTATTCCATTAAGAACAGAGGCAGAATTAGAAAAAATTCGTATTGCCTGTAAATTAGCATCTGATATTTTAGTAATGATTGAACCTCATATTAAAGAAGGTATTTCTACTGGAGAGCTTGACCGTATTTGTCATGAATATATTGAGCAAGTTCAAGGAGGCATTCCTGCAAATGTTGGTTATCATGGTTTTCCTAAAGCAACCTGCATTTCATTAAATGATGTAGTATGCCATGGCATTCCAAGTGAAGATAAGATCTTGAAAAAAGGTGATATTTTAAACTTAGATGTTACGGTAATCAAAGATGGTTACTACGGAGATAACTCCAAAATGTATATTGTGGGTGAAACTAGCGTAAGAAGTAAATTATTATGCGATGTTACACAAGAAGCATTATATGTAGGTATCCGTGCGGTGAAAGCGGGAGTTCGTTTGAACACTATTGGTAAAGCTATTCAACAGTATGTTGAAAAACAAGGTTTTTCTGTAGTGCGTGAATATTGTGGACATGGGATTGGTGATGAATATCATACGGAACCACAAGTATTGCATTATTTTGGTGACGATGGTGGTGTTATTTTAAAACCAGGTATGGTATTTACGATTGAACCTATGGTTAATGCAGGTAAAAAAGAAGTTCGTTTAATGGGCGATGGTTGGACGGTGAAAACTAAAGACCGTAGCCATTCAGCGCAATATGAACATGAGTTAGTGGTGACAGAACAGGGCTGTGAAGTGATGACCATCCGTGAGGAAGAAGAGCGAGAAGGTCGCATTACTCGTATTATGATTAATAGCTAATCAGTTGTATTTTTTAATGCCCCGTTTTATACGGGGCTTTTTTGGGCTAAATATTTTCCTTTATTGAATTTAGGTTCTTCGCCATAATATTTACGTACTTTCTATTAATGTAATGATTTTAGGTAAGGCTATGTTTGAATTTTTTAATATGCCGTTGACAGTTGACAATGTGAAACAACAGAAGGCACAACTTAAGCAGATAGAATTAGAAAATTTTGCTCAATCGGATATAAATTTTCTAATTTCTAACCGCACTTTAGCCTACGATAAGTTGTTGGTTGAATTATGGAAGCAATTTGGTTTTGAACAAATTCAAGATTTAGCTTTAATTGCGGTTGGTGGGTATGGACGTAAAGAGATGTTTCCCTTGTCAGATATTGATTTTCTGATTTTAAGCAAGTATACATTACCCACGGTTTTAGCTGAAAAAATAAGTGAATATATTCAATTTTTATGGGATTGTGGATTTGAAGTAGGAGCAAGTGTCAGAACATTAGCTGAGTGTGATGTAGAAGGACGTAATGAAATAACCATTGCGACTAATTTACTAGAGAGCCGTTTCTTATGTGGTAATGAATCATTGCATTGTGAGTTAAGTCATTTATTGCAAGCGCCTGACTTTTGGAAGAAGGAAGATTTTTATAATGCTAAGATACAAGAGAAAATTGAGCGTTATCAACGTTATAACAACACTAGTTATAATCTAGAACCTGATATTAAATATAGCCCAGGCGGTTTACGAGATCTTCATCTCATTTATTGGATCGCTTTGCGTCATTTCAATGTTTTAAACTTAGAAGATATTTTTCAAACAGGTTTTATTTATCCAGAAGAATTTGAAGAACTAGAAAAACATCAACAATTTTTATTTAAAGTGCGTTTTGCATTACATTTAATTATCAAACGTTATGACAATCGTTTGTTATTTGAGTTTCAAGTAAAAGTAAGCCAATTACTTGGTTATCAAGGTGAGGGTAATCAAGGCGTGGAAGCCATGATGAAAGATTTTTTCCAATCCCTTCAAGCTATTTCATTAGCCAGTGATATTCTAGCAAAACATTATAAAGAGCATTTTTTACAACCGATGATAACACATCAGCGTGATGTATTAGATGAACATTTTGAAATAGTAAATAATAGCTTATATTTACATAATCAAACTTGTTTGATGGAAAAAACTGAAAGTATTTTAGATCTTTTTGCTCATTTGATTGAACATCCTAAAATTGATATTCATTCTAATACATTACGTCAATTACATTTAGCATTAGGACAATTAACAGGTTATCTTTGCGAAATCCCTGCTGCACGTGAAAAGTTTTTAGCAATACTTACCAAGCCAAAAGCGGTAGAAAGAGCTTTAATCCCGATGCATAAATATGGGGTTTTAACAGCTTATATTCCAGCTTGGAAAGGTATAGAAGGGCTGATGCAATTTGATTTATTCCATATTTATACTGTGGACGAACATACTATGCGTTTATTATCGAAACTAGAAAGTTTTCTTGATGATAGTAGCATGGAATCTCATCCTATTTGTGCTTATACCTTTCCAAAATTACCTGATCGCAGTTTAATTTATATCGCAGCATTATTTCATGATATTGCCAAAGGAAGAGGGGGTGATCATGCAGAATTAGGTGCGCTAGAGGTTGCACAATTTGCTGTACAACATGGTTTTAATGGACGTGAAATTGATACCATGAAATGGTTGGTAAAAAAACATTTATTAATGCCTATAACCGCTCAGCGTCGTGATATTCATGATCCAGAAGTGATTATGCGTTTTGCAGAAGATGTAAAGAATCAAGTGCGGTTAGATTATTTAATTTGTCTCACTGTAGCGGATATTTGTGCTACAAATGTAGCATTATGGAATAGTTGGAAACGTTCATTGTTTACTAGTTTGTATCATTATACAAAAGAGCAATTTAAACAAGGAATGGATAGCTTGCGGGATAGTAAAGAGCATGCTCAATATAATGCTAAACTTGCATTAGAAATATTACATAATCAAGGCATCAATGAAAATATTCAAGAATTATGGGCTCGTTGCCCAGAAGAATATTTTTTGAGAAATACTCCACAAGAATTAGCTTGGCATGCAAATTTATTGTTAGGTGTTGATTCTCAAATTGTGGTTAAAGTGAGTAATCGTTTTTCTTCTGGCGGTACAGGTATTTTTATTTACTGTAAAGATCAACCGAGTCTTTTTTATAAAGTGGCTTGTGTGATTAGTAATAAAAAATTGAGTATTCATGATGCGCAAATTATGACAAGTTTAGATGGTTATGCATTTGATACTTTTATTGTGACAGAAATAGATGGTTCGTTACTCAATTTTGATAGAAGAAGAAAACTGGAAAAGTCAATTGTTGAAGTATTAAAATCGAATGACTTGCCAAAGTTACAGGGTATAAATAATCATCGATTGCAACATTTCTATGTCACTACTGAGGTTCGCTTTTTAAATACAATAAAAAATACGCATACAGAGATGGAATTGTATGCTTTAGATAAAACAGGGTTACTGGCAGATGTCAGTCGTATTTTTAGTGAACATAATCTGAATATACAAAATGCGAAAATTACCACGGTTGGTGAAAAGGTAGAAGACTTTTTTATTTTAACGAATGCTGAGAATAAAGCACTCACAGAGCAACAACGTTTCTTGCTTAGTCAACAACTGAAAGCTGAATTGAGTTAAATAGATGTGTTACATTTGGAAAAATTAAATCAGCGATTATAAATAAAAATCATAGGAAATCTAATATGTATGTTTTAGAACTGAGTCAAGATGATCATAAAATTGAGTTAGGTATTTTTAACAGTATTTCAGATGGTAGAGGGTTTATTTCTCAAATAGCCGCTTATAGCTGCGATGAAGAAGATGATGAGTTATATGAATATCTCTGTCCCGATAAATTGCCAGATTATTTTGAAATTAATTTTAATGGGAATATTGTTCCTATTACTCGATTTATGTTTTTTGAAAAAACAAGAATTGAGATTTTTTGGAAAGAAATGCCTGTTTTATCAGCGCAAGGAACGGGGATGGTGGAGGGAACTACAAAAGTAGATGCTTATATTATCGATAATAAGGATGTTAAAGAATATATTTTACGCAGAGAAAAGACTTATAGAATAATTAAACAACATCTAGAGGAGCAAGGATTTAAGGTTGAAAGACAATATTTAGGTTCAGAAGATGGGGAAGCGATTATGGTCTGTAAGGATAACGGTGATTGGCAGTTAATTTGTCATTTGGATCCTTATATATGTGAAGATCCAGATATAATAAAAACGATTGATGAAATAATATCTGATTTAATTTAGCACAATGATAGTAGGCATGTGAAAGAGGAAACATGCCACTAAATTATAACAGATAAAATTTTTTTAATTCTGACCGCACTTTTATAAGATAAGAAGCGTTATCTTCTAAAATTCACAATCGCCACCGATATTAGTATGATTAAACCTCCAATAATCATTCTTATAGTCGGCACTTGATCTAGCCATAACCATGCAATTAAGATGGCATAAACAGGCTCTAATGAAATGATCATGGCTGCGGTACGAGCCTTAATAATATTCAGACTAGAAATGAATATTGTATAAGCAAGGCTAGTACATAATAATCCTAAACAACCAATCCAAAACCAATCTATAGCTGTAACTTTTGGTAATTCAGTGAGACAATATGGCGCAAGTACCAGTGCTCCAGCGAGATATTGCCACCAGCTAGCTTGCGTACCTGAGAGTTTTTCAGCATTATAGCGATTGAAAATAGCTAAAGCACCATAAATAGCACCTGAGAAAATCCCCCACAATAAACCTTGAGTAGCTTGATTACTGAATTCATATTTAGGTGTAATTAAGGCTAATCCTAAGGTGATTGCCATTAATAAAATAATTTCACGTCGTTTGATACTTTCTTTAAGGATTAAAACTTCAAATAATGCGACAAAGGCTGGAAAGCTCGCAAAACCTAATGTGCCAACGGCAACACCGCCGACTTTGATCGCAATATAAAAGGTGATCCAATGAGAAATCAGCATTGTGCCTAATATGGCCTGTATTAGCATATCTTTAGTTGATAATTTAATTATTCTTTGGGATTTCACTAATAAGAAGAGGCTAAGGGCTACAAATGCAATGAGTACTCGGCCAAAGACTAATACTTCAGAACTACTTTGAATGATAGCCCCTAAAACACCTGTTAAACCGAATAAAACCGCAGCACAGTGAACTTTAAAAAGTGCAAGGTTGTATTGATTAAGCATTGAATGTCCTAGTTAGCAGCGCATTTAGGGCAGGTCAAACCTTCAATAATTGGACAATGCTCAGAACCATCACCAGGACATTGATTAGCAAGATCTAATAATTGATTTTTCATTTGTTGTAGTTTTTCAATTTGTTCATTAATTGCCTCAATACGAGCTAAGGTTTTTGCCTTCACATCTGCACTGCGCCGATGAGGATTATTATAGAGTTCGATTAATTCTTTACATTCAGGTAAAGAAAATCCTACTAGACGGGCTTGATGAATAAGATTTAATTCATTGATATGTTGTTGGCCATATTGACGATAGCCATTGGCCGCACGTTGTGGTGAGGTGATTAATCCTTTTTTTTCATAAAAACGAATGGATTTGGCAGTGAGATTAGTTTGTTTAGCAATTTCATTAATATTCATTTTATTTTCTATTGAATTATTTTTAATCATTTTTGTAATTTACGCTTGACCCTCCCCTTGCGTCAAGCTTTATCCTTATATCGTCAAAAACTAGTTAAAAACAAAAGGAGTTCATTATGGCAAATATTATTTTAGCATTAGGTGATCTTTCATGTGGTCACTGTATTAAATCAGTTACTAAAGCAATTGAAGCAATTAGTGGTCCAGAAACAGCTGAAGTGACTTTAAATTTTGCAAAAATTAATAGCGACAAAGATCCACAAGAATTTATTCATGCTATCGTTAATGCAGGTTTTCAGGCAAAAGTAGCCACACCAAGTTTTGAATTAGATTTAGCTGGTTTAAATTGCGGTCATTGCATTAAATCTGTAATCAAAGCATTAAATTCTGTTGAAAATGTAGAAGCCGTAGATGTGGAACTGACTCATGCTAAAGTTTATGGTTCAGCAGATCCAGAAGCTGCAATCAAAGCAGTCGTTGATGCCGATTTCCAAGCGAGCTTAGCCAGGAAATAATCCTCTACCTGAAATTGTTGAAATTCCTCAACCTGTAAAAGAAATTGAAGCTAAAACTGAGAAAAATATTAAGGTAGATGAGAATACACAGCAAACGACCTTGATGTTAGAAGGGTTAAGTTGTGCTGCTTGTGTCAGTAAAGTGGAAAAAGCTTTATTACATATTCCAGAAGTAGCAAAAGCTCAAGTTAATTTAGCAGAACGTACCGCACTTGTGTATGGTAAGGTTGACCCTAAAACTATGATAGAAGCTATTGTAGAGGCTGGCTATGGAGCGGAACTCGTAGAAGATGAGAATCTTCGACGTGAAAAGCAAAATGCACAGGCAGGACATGAAATTAAACAACGTAAGTGGCAAGCAATTGTTGCATTAATTGTTGGTTTTGGTTTGTTCTTTTGGGGGATTTTCGGTGGGACTATGGTTGCAACCACAGAAAATCATTGGAATTGGGTTGTTGTTGGCTTAGCTGTATTAGTAGCTATGTTATGGACGGGATGGCATTTTTTTGAGCGTGCATGGCGTAATTTACTAAAAGGAAATGCCACAATGGATACCCTTGTAGCTTTAGGAACGGGAGTGGCTTGGTTGTTCTCTATGTTTATCTCATTGAAACCTGATTTTTTTCCTGAGGGTTCAAGACATCTTTATTTTGAATCAAGTGTGATGATTATTGGGTTAATCAATGTGGGGAAAATGCTAGAAGCCAAAGCAAAACAAAGATCATCACAAGCTTTAGAACGATTGTTAGATTTGACGCCGAAAACCACACGAATTATTGATCAACAGGGCGAGCATGAGATACCAATTAGAAATGTACAAGAAGGTATGGTTATCCGTTTACAAACAGGCAATCGTGTTTCTGTGGATGGTATAGTATTACAGGGGGCGGCTTGGATTGATGAGAGTATGCTTACTGGTGAACCGATACCCGTACAAAAACAAGTGGGCGATAAAGTCAGTGCAGGAACATTAGTCTCAGACGGTACCTTGCAGTTTATAGCAGAACAAGTAGGTAACAAAACTACTTTAGCTAATATTATTCGTTTAGTTCGCCAAGCACAAAGTAGTAAACCTGAAATTGGTCAACTTGCGGATAAAATTGCAGGTATTTTTGTGCCTGTGGTAATTAGCATTGCAATTATTGCTGCATTGATTTGGTATTTTATTGGGCCTGAACCTCAAATTTCCTATTCATTAGTGGTACTTACCACCATATTAATTATTGCTTGTCCTTGTGCTTTAGGTCTAGCAACACCAATGTCTATTATTGGTGGCGTGGGACGAGCAGCAGAATTAGGTGCGTTAGTTCGTAATGCCGATGCATTACAAAAAGCTTCAAATGTAGATACTGTAGTTTTCGATAAAACTGGTACCTTAACTAAAGGAGAACCTAAGGTTACGGTAATGGCAAGTTTTAATGAGTTTAATGATACTCAAGCAATTGAATATGCTGCAATGTTAGAGCAAGGTGCAAATCACCCATTAGCAAAAGCCGTTTTAGATTTTGCTAAGGATAGTCAGGTCACAGTAAATCAAAAAATGACAGATTTCTGTACCTTAAAAGGTCTTGGCGTAACTGCAAATCTAGGAACACAAAAAATCTTGTTAGGGAACCGCACTTTATTACAACAGCATAATGTGCAAACTGAATTAGCAGAACAGTTCTTCCAATTAGAAACAGCTAAAGGTTCGACGGTAGTATTCTTATCAGTGAATAACCAACTTGCAGCGGTGTTTGCCATTATAGATCCATTGCGTGATGATTCTGTTGAAGCCCTAAAACGTTTACATAAACAAGGTTACCACCTAATTATGTTAACTGGTGATCAAGAAAAAACTGCACAAGCGATTGCTAAAGAGTTAGGTATTGATCAAGTCATTGCGGGCGTATTACCTGAAGGTAAAGCTCAAGTGATTCAAGACTTGCAAAAGCAAGGTCATAAAGTTGTAATGGTTGGGGATGGTATCAATGATGCACCAGCTTTAGCCCAAGCAGATGTCAGTATTGCTATTGGTAGTGGCAGTGACATTGCCATTGAAACTGCTGAATTAACTTTAATGCGTCATAGCATTCATGCTGTTGCAGATGCGCTTTCATTGGCTAAAGCTACACTACATAATATGAAACAGAATCTGTTTTTTGCTTTTGTGTATAACATCATTTGCATTCCTGTTGCAGCAGGTGTGTTATATCCAGCCTTTGGTTTTCTATTGAATCCAATGTTTGGTGGAGCGGCTATGGCTTGCTCATCAATCACTGTGGCGACTAATGCAAATCGACTCTTAAGATTTGTGCCCGAAGACTAATCAAATATCAGGCGCTAATAATTAGCGCCTTTCTTTTTTCCCTTTTATAGCTAAAACTGCTAAAATCCTTCTACTTTTTTATTATATAAACCTATTCGAGATAAAAATGGCATTAATTAGTTTAACTAACGGTTATCTTTCTTTTAGCGATCATCCTCTATTAGATCACGCAGACTTACATATTGAACTTAATGAACGAGTTTGTTTGGTGGGAAGAAATGGGACTGGAAAATCCACGTTGCTAAAAATTATAGCAGGTGAAGTAACGATGGATGATGGTCGAGTACAATATGAAAAAGATTTAATCGTTTCCCGTTTAGAGCAGGATCCGCCACGTCATGCAGAAGGCAATATTTTTGATTATGTGGCTGAGGGTATTGAACATCTAGCCGAGCTATTAAAAGAATATCATCATATTTCTACTCAATTAGAAAGCGATTATAGCGAAGCCTTATTAAGTCAATTATCTCAAGTGCAAAGCCGTTTAGAACATGAGAATGGCTGGCAGTTTGAAAACAAAATTAATGAAGTTTTGGTTAAGTTAGAATTAGATCCAAATACCTTATTATCTGAATTATCTGGTGGTTGGTTACGCAAAGCCGCACTAGCACGTGCGTTAGTATGCAATCCAGATGTATTATTATTGGATGAACCTACTAACCATTTAGATGTTGATGCTATTGAGTGGTTAGAAGAATTCTTAATGACTTTCAGTGGAAGTATTGTTTTCATTTCTCACGATCGTTCATTTATTCGTAAAATGGCGACTAGAATAGTGGATTTAGATCGCGGTAAATTAGTATCTTACCCAGGTAATTATGATTTGTATTTGACAGCGAAAGAAGAAAACTTACGTGTTGAAGCTCTTCAAAATGATTTGTTTGATAAAAAACTAGCTCAAGAGGAAGTTTGGATCCGTCAAGGCATCAAGGCTCGTCGTACAAGAAATGAGGGGCGAGTCCGTGCATTAAAAGCATTACGTGAAGAACGTCGCCAACGTCGTGATGTGTTAGGTACTGTCAAATTGCAATTAGATACTTCAAGCCGTTCAGGCAAAATTATTTTTGAAGTAGAAAATGCAAGCTATACGGTTGCAGGTAAGCAATTATTATCTAATTTTAGTACCACAATATTACGTGGTGATAAAATTGCTTTAGTTGGACCAAATGGCTGTGGCAAAACGACTTTCATTAAATTACTACTTAATGAACTTCAACCAACCCAAGGAAGCATTCGTTGTGGTACCAAATTAGAGATTGCTTACTTCGATCAATATCGAGCTGATCTCGATCTTGAAAAAACAGTAATGGATAATGTTGCAGATGGTAAACAGGATATTGAAGTAAATGGGGTAAAACGTCATGTATTAGGCTATTTACAAGATTTCTTATTTCCACCTAAACGTGCAATGACACCAGTTAAAGCATTATCAGGAGGGGAACGTAACCGTTTATTATTAGCAAAATTGCTATTAAAACCAAACAATTTATTGATTCTAGACGAACCTACCAATGATCTTGATGTAGAAACCTTAGAGCTATTAGAAGAAATTCTTGCAAATTATCAAGGTACATTATTAATCGTTAGCCATGATCGTCAATTTATTGATAATGTGGCAACGGAATGTTATATCTTTGAAGGTAATGGCCAATTAAGCCAATATATTGGTGGCTACTTTGATGCAAAGCAGCAACAAGCCAATGTGTTTGCTGATCGAGCTGAAGTTGAACAGTCTAAAGTAAAAAAAGTGGTAATCGAAAGTGCGGTAGAAAAATCAAAAATTTCTGAGAAAGCACAAAATAAACCTAGAGCAATAAAGCTATCCTATAAAGAACAACTTGAGTTAGAAAGGCTACCACAATTATTAGAAGAATTAGAAGAAGCTATCTCTTTACTACAAGAAGAAGTAGCTAATCCAGAATTTTTTCAACAACCTCATCAATATACTGCAACAAAATTACAAGAATTAGCTGATAAAGAGATGGAGTTAGAGAATGTATTTATAAGATGGGAAGAATTAGAAGAAAAGAAAAATGGGAGAGTTAATTAAAAATCAAGCAAAATAATAGTGAAAATCACTCAATTTGTATATTTTACATTCTAACAATAAAATTTTTAAAAAAAAGACTAGACAAGTATTGCTTAACCCATTAATATACGCCCCGCAACGACGCGATGAGCGCTCGTAGCTCAGTTGGATAGAGCGTTGGCCTCCGGAGCCAAAGGTCGCAAGTTCAAATCTTGTCGAGCGCGCCAGGTCAGCGTAATTGCAACTGATTTAAACAGTGGTGGCTATAGCTCAGTTGGTAGAGCCCTGGATTGTGATTCCAGTTGTCGTGAGTTCGAGCCTCATTAGCCACCCCAACCTTCTACCGTAAGGTAAGTATCGGCGAGTAGCGCAGCTTGGTAGCGCAACTGGTTTGGGACCAGTGGGTCGTAGGTTCAAATCCTATCTCGCCGACCAATTTATTTTTT
>NZ_AJSX01000037.1 GCF_000262245.1 Pasteurella bettyae CCUG 2042 | reverse complement strand
TTGGCTAGAAAGTAAGAAATGCTGAGTCATCGTCTTGTTTAAAATTTATGTTAATAGAGATTTTAAATATGCTCAAACGTGATAAAATGCGTTTAAACTCAAAACAAATATACGCTCATTTGCGTAATTTGTCAATTATAAATTGAAAATGGAATGCTCAAATGTGCATATCAGAAAGATTAAGACAAGTTTGTGAAGTTAAAAATTGGAAAATTACAGACTTCGCAGAACAAACAGGAATAGCCTATCGCACGATGCAAGGTTACATCGGTGGCGAACGAGAACCTAATGCGGAAGGGATGGCTGGGATCGCTAAAGCAGGAGTGAATTTAAATTGGCTCGTTAGCGGTGAAGGTGAGATGTTTCAAGCTGTAACGCCAAAAAATACTATCTCAGAGCAAGAAGAAAAGCTGATTGCAGACTATCGTACTATGCCTGAAAATTTAAAGGATGCCTTTGCTATTTCTTTTAAAGAAATATCAGAAAAACAATAAATATTTAACTTGACATTAACTCAATAAGGAACAAAAAATGTCCCTACAAGCCTACAAGCCTACAAGCCTACAAGCCTACAAGCCTACAAGCCTACAAGCCTACAAGCCTACAAGCCTACAAGCC
>NZ_AJSX01000036.1 GCF_000262245.1 Pasteurella bettyae CCUG 2042 | reverse complement strand
TTTATAGTTAGACAAAAAGTTGAGCTATAAAAACCATACGCTTTGCGCATGGAATCAAAGAGCTTAAGCGTTGAGTAGAAATAAAAAGTCCTCCTATAATGAATAAGGCTGACAACCAAAATTCAACATATAGGAGGACAAGTCATGGTAAGTAAATCCAATGACGATGTAAGTCTATCACACACAAGGTGGAACTGTAAGTATCATATTATGTTTATTCCGAAATATCGGAGAAAAGCAATTTATGGAAAATTGCGAGTAGATATAGGCAGTATATTAAGGCAGTTATGTCAGTATAAAAGCATTGAGATAATAGAAGCTCATGCAATGAAAGATCATATTCATATGTTGCTTAAGATCCCGCTGAAACTGGCAGAGGAATATATCAGGAGAAAGAATGTGGTTTGTTTTAGAGGGATGTGAAGCTCTAGACCTTTATAGGATATACTAAAAACCACCGATTTCACGGGTGGATTGTTATTAAAAAGGTGAAATAGGGAAATTTTATTAGCTAATATATTTTATTTATGGAAATTATTTATATATTTAGTAACTTGTAAGTGATACTTTCTTAAGTGATCTTTTTAATTTTTCTTCAATTTAGTTAAGTTTTTGCGATCTAACTCGCAAAAATATATTAACTAGTTTAATTTTATTATAATAAATGTTTATATTTATCATATGAATTAATTAATAACAAAGGATAGTTAGTTTTATAGGAGAAAGGAATCATGACACTGACAAATCAAGATACTTATGAAATTAGAAAACGTCTTGGTGAGTTTTTAGGTGGTGAGGTAACTGCTAGACACCTCTTTATGGGATATGGGTTATTCTATCAAGATTTAATGTTTGGTATTTATAGTAAAGGACAATTTTATTTAAAAGGTGAGCATAAGTTAGCTGAGGTGTTTGAGAATATGGGGGCTGTTTCATGGACAACCACCGCAAAATCTTCAGATCTCGCTATTGCAAATTATTATGAATTGCCAATATCAGTGACTAAGGATGAGAATGTTTATAAGCGTTTAGTCATTGCTTCAGTTAAACAAATTTAGCAAAAAAAGTTAGATGCTGAATTGGCACGCAAAGAGCGAATTAAGGAATTACCTAATTTATCAATTAAGCATGAACGTTTATTAGCTAAAATAGATATTTATGATGTTAAGACTTTTAAAGAGGTTGGTCCATTTAGATGTTTTATTCAACTAAAACAAAAAGGTATTCCAATTAATATTGAATTATTTTGGCTATTATTGGCTGCTTTGCAAAATAAACATGTTAGCTTATTAACTCATGCAGAAAGAAAGCAAGCATTACTTATTCTCAATAAAATGCTAGTAGAGGCAGGCTATAAAGAAATCAAAAGTGAATATTTGCTCTAATTAAGATTAATTATCAATAAGTTAGTAAACTTTAAGGGATTATATTAGTATTTTGAAGAATTGATCTGCATCCCAAAAGTTGGACTAAACAACCAACAAATTAAGGTGCAGATTTTTTATGACTAAATGCAACTAGTCCTTGAAACAACAGGTGATTAAATTTTATCCCCCACATGGGAAAAATCAGTCATTCACTCGTCAGTATTTTCAACTTTCAGAAATCTCATTAAAACGCTGGGTTAGCCAATATAATCATAATGATTTTGATCGGTTATCTGTGCTTGTAGAAAACAAACCTATTCGCCCGAATTTAAATTATCTGTGATACAAGTAGTCAAAACCGAAGAAGAACGTTTTCGTTATCGTATTTTAATACTGGAATGCGGAGAATGCCCTCTTAAAAAAGTTGCAGGTGCTTATTCAAGCAAAAATGCAAAAAAAACAATCTCGTAAAATCGCTACTAACTTAATTTTCGCTTAAACTGTTGTTGCAACTAACAACCTTAAAACGCAGCTCGTTCTTTTATCATCAGGCAGAGAAAGTAGATAAAATGCAGATATTTTATAGAAAGTAGTAGCAATTTATCATGAAAATCAGGGAAATTATGGTTATCTTCGCATCACCCTCATGTTGAGGAAAAGCGAGATAATTAACCACAAAAAAGTAAAAAGGATAATGCAACAGCTGGATTTAAAAGGAAATGCAAACGGAGACGATATCGTTCGTATCACGGTGAAGTTGGCAAAATTGTAGACAATAGGCTGCAACGGGATTTCCACTCCACGGCGACAAATCAGAAATAGGTTACTGATGTGTGCATATTCAATTGAAATTAAAAGCACTGAGCCCAGTGGAGTACAGAACCCACTCCTTAAATTAAATCCGTCTAACTTTTTGAGCGCAGATCAAATGAGTCCTTTTGATTTATAATGGATTCATCGCATTGATAATTCTAATTTCTTCAAAATCCCCAATATCTTCTAGTCTAATTCTTCTTTCTTTGATTTTTTTCTCTGATAATAGCTTTGTTCTTTGAGTACCAATTAATAGTGGTGTGTCAGGTGTGAACCATTGCTCATCTTTTTTAAAAATAAGATTTCCTATAGAACAATCAGTTACACAACCGTTTTTAATAATTATAATTTCATCACAATTATTTTTTTGTTTTAGTAAATTATCGAATATATGTCGATCGGTATATTTTAATTGGTAGTCAATGTTATCACTTATGATAGGTTGGAAATGATGATAATGCTTTCTCATATAAGGAAAACATTGAATTTGATAACTATCATAATTGTAATTTATACGGCAACGAATCAAATTGTGTTGACTTTGTAAGGCTAAAAGTGCGGTAGATTTTTGCAAAATTTTTTCAAGATCAAAAATGCGATAAGCTCGATTTGCATAGTATAAAGACAAGGAATGTTCATATCTCATTTGATGTAATTGGATATTTTGAATCTTTCCTTGTTCAATAGCGATGGTTTCAAATAACGGATATTGCATTATATTTCACTTATTGGTAAATAAACTTTTTCAAGTAATTCTTGGTACTCATCTTCAGCATTACTTTGGCTAGTTATACCTCCACCGCTATGAAAGTAAAGCTTATCTTTTTGTTGCTCAATAAATCGAATTGCCACCGCACTTCGTAATGTATTTCCATTAAAGATACCAAAAATGCCTGTATAATAGCCACGATTTTGTTTTTCAGCTTGTTGAATAATTTCAACGGTTTTTTGTTTAGGCGCCCCACTAATAGAACCTGCTGGAAGCAATTTACTGAGTATGGTTCCTATATTTTCTTGCCAATTTATCAGAAGATCGCCAACAATTTCAGAACTTGTCTGCAATATACTGCTTCTATTCGTTTGAATTTTATCAATGTAACGAAATTTTTTAACCTGAATATTTTGTGCAACGATAGCGAGATCATTACGCATTAAATCTACGATAGTGTAATGTTCTTTTTGTTCTTTAGGATTATTTAATAATTTTTCTTTTGCATTTTTAATAGAAGCATTAATCGTTCCTTTCATGGGATAAGTGAAAATTTGATTATTTTCAATTTTAATAAAAGGTTCAGGAGAAAAACATAAAAATTGATCTTTTAGCCATAGTTTATAAGGTGCTTGTGTGAGGTAAAATAGTTGTTCCAGATTCCCGTTAATTTTAATTTCTGTTGGATAAGTCAGATTGAGTAAATAAGAGTTTCCTTTTTGTAGCTGTTGTTTTACCAGCTTGAAACCTTGTTGATATTCATTGAAACTGATAGGGAAGCTTTGCAATGTCATTTTATCTGTAAATACTTTACTGTCAGTATGAAAATTTTTTAGTCCTTGGAAATCAAAAAATATGCCATTTTCAACCGCACTTTCTATAGGGCAGAGGATAGGTTTTTGTTGTTCAAAATCAATTAAAAAGAAAAAGGGGATATGTTGTTTCCCAAATTGATTTGCTTGTTGAATAAATTGATTAAAATTCATTTTTTTAAGTGTAAGTCATAAAATATTAAAGTAACGCAACAATTGTTATTTTATACTTAGCTAAAGTATTGTTGATTTGAGATTTTTATGGAAAAACGTTTATTAATTATAAATAATCATGACTCTTTTACCTATAATTTAGTGGATTTGTTACGAAGATTATGTATTCCAATGGAAATAGTCAATGTTGAATTACTAAATTTAGATGAGGTTGATGCTTTTAGTCATATATTAATCTCTCCAGGCCCTGATGTGCCAGAGGCTTACCCTCAATTATTTGCTTGTCTAGCACGTTACCATCAATGTAAATCTATACTAGGTGTATGTTTAGGGCATCAAACCTTATGTCAGTTTTTTGGTGCACATTTATATAATTTGGCCGAAGTGAGACATGGGGTCTCTGGTAATTTAAAAGTGCGGTGTAATTCTGGTATTTTTTCTGGTTTACCTAAGCAATTTAAAGTAGGGTTATATCATTCTTGGGCAGTGGATAAATATGAGTTTCCTGAGCAATTAAAAATTACTGCAGAATGCCATGATGGCGTGATTATGGCATTTCAACATAAAACGTTACCAATTTATGGGGTACAATTTCATCCTGAATCTTATATTTCAGAATATGGTGAGCAATTACTTACAAATTGGTTTAATGGATAAAAGAGGAAAGATAGCGCATAATGGGTTTTGCCAAAATTGATGTCATTATTCCTTGTTACAATGCTGTAGAAACTTTAGAAAGAGCTGCGATGTCTGCATTAAATCAGCCTGGTTTAGGTAAGTTATGGTTGATTGATGATGCATCAACAGACCAAACTTATATGTTGGCTACACAATTAGCTGCTCAATATCCTGAATTTATTCAAGTAGAAAGAATGCCTAAAAATTCAGGTGTTGCTAAATCACGCAATTGGGGAGCATTACAAAGTGAAGCAGATTATATTGCTTTTTTAGATGCAGACGATGCTTATGAAAATAATGCATTAGAAGTGGCAGATGCGATTTTTCATTTTCGTCCTGAAGTGGCTGTTGTACGATTAGCGTTGAAACCTGTAGGTATTGCTGAGCGTTATAGTCAACATGAAAACTTTGATTTTGCCTGGCAGCATATGCGTATGACTTGTGGTGGAAATATTGTATTTAATCGTGCATTTTTTTTAGCCTGCGGTGGTTTCCCTCAACATCAATTATTCAAAGAACTTGGTGGGGAAGACGGGGCATTAGGTATTGCAACCACAAAAATGAGTTTGGTTGCGACAGCTTTTGATGAGGTTGGTGTATTGCATTATTGTCGTGAAGGCATGCATGCGGAACGATTACTAGATGCTATTTTATTTAATAAAGTTCCTCAAGAAGTTACTGCTGAGAAAATAGTACAAGCAAATTCAGTGACAGATCATATCTGTCAGCAAATAAATCAGTTAAAATTAGTATTATCTACAGAGAATGTTGGTATCCAATCTCTGGTTATTGAACGTAATTAGAAGGAAAAATTGTGAAAATTATTATCCTTGGTGCAGGACAAGTTGGCTTAACGCTTGCAGAAAACCTTGTTAGTGAAGATAACGATATCACGTTGGTTGATAGTGAATTAGAACTGTTAGAGGATATTCAGCAAAAGCATGACTTACGAGTAGTAAATGGCCCTGCATCTTCACCACGTGTATTACGTGAGGCTGGGGCAACTGATGTTGATTTATTAGTGGCAGTAACGAGTTCAGATGAAGTTAATATGGTGGCTTGCCAAATGGCGTATACGTTATTTCATACACCAACAAAAATTGCACGTATTCGAAATTCAGAATATTTACGAGAAAAAGATAAATTATTTCATCATAATATGATTCCGATTGATCATATTATTTCTCCTGAAATACTTGTCACTGATGAAATTATTCGCTTGATTGATTATCCTGGAGCGTTACAAATTTCCTATTTTGCAGATAAACGCATTAGTCTAGTCGTATTGAAAGCCTATTATGGGGGACCATTGGTAGGTTATTCTATTTCTACTTTGAAAGAACATTTGCCACATATTGGCTGTAGAATTGTCTCTATACTTCGCCAAGATACACAAATTCGCCCACAAGGATCAACCATTATTGAAGCAGGTGATGAAGTCACATTTATTACCGAGACGGTTAATACAAAAGCCTTTATGAGTGAAATACAAAGATTAGATAAACCTTATAAACGGATTATGATTGTTGGTGGTGGTAATATTGGTGCTGGGGTGGCGAAATATTTAGAAGAAACCTGTAGTGTTAAATTAATAGAGAGAAATGCAGAAAAAGCCAAAGCTTTAACTGAAAAATTATCCCATACACTGGTTTTTCAGGGAGATGCTTCTGATCAATCCCTATTATTTGAGGAACATATTGAGAATATTGATGTATTTATTTCTCTCACCAGTGATGATGAGGCAAATATTATGTCAGCACTATTAGCAAAACGTCTTGGCGCAAAAAAAGCAATGGTGCTTATTCAGCGTATGGCCTATATTAATTTAATTCAAGGTGGGACAATTGATATTGCCGTTTCTCCTCAACAAGCCACTATCTCAGCATTGTTAAGTCATGTTCGCAAAGGTGATGTCAAAAATGTAGTCTCCTTACGACATGGGCAAGCAGAAGCATTAGAGCTTGTCATACATGGAGATACAACTACATCTAATGTTGTTGGGCGTAAACTTGGCGAGTTAAAATTACCTCAAGGGGTAATGGTTGGTGCTTTGTTACGTGATAATGAAGTTATCATTGCAAGTAAAAACCTTATTTTACAAGAAGAAGACCATGTTGTTATTTATATTAGTGATAAGAAATATGTGTCTGATGTTGAAAAAATGTTCCAACCTAGTGCATTTTTCATCTAAAAATGCTATACAAATAACATAGAATTACTATAATACGCTGTCTTTTATACATAATCTAACTTAGGAGAATCTTATGAGCTTTATGAAAGAATTCCGTGAATTTGCAATGCGCGGAAATGTTGTTGATATGGCTGTCGGTGTGATCATCGGTGGTGCATTTGGTAAAATTGTTAGTTCATTAGTTGCTGACATTGTTATGCCAGTACTAGGTGTATTAACTGGTGGTGTAGATTTTAAAGATTTAAAAATTGTATTAGCGGAAGCTGTAGGAGAAACCCCAGCAGTAACATTAAATTACGGTTTATTCATCCAAAATATTTTTGATTTTATTATTATTGCATTTGCGATCTTTATGATGGTGAAAGCGATTAATAAGGTGAAAAAACCAGCTGAAGTAGTGAAAGGACCAACATCTGAAGAGCTACTTACTGAAATTCGTGATTTATTGAAAAAATAATCATACCATTAAATAAAAAATCTTCTCAATAATTGTGAGGATTTTTTGTTTATTTCTTCACTCATTTGCTAAGCTTAACAAGGATATCAAGATGACTGATTTGCAAGCACTACAAGCTGAAACCAGAGAAATTATTACTGATTTATTAAATGATGGGAGTGATCCTGAGGCGCTTTATATTATTGAGCATCATGTAGCGCATTATGACTTTGATAAATTGGAAAAAATTGCTGTTGATGCCTTTAAAGCGGGATATGAAGTATCAGAAGCTGAAGAGTTTGAAGACGATAATGGCAAAGTTATTTATTGTTTTGATATTATTAGTGAAGTTGCATTAAAACCTGAAATTATCGATTTACAGCAAAAAGAAATTCTACCTATTTTAGAGAAACAAGGTGGGCTTTATGATGGTTGGGGAACCTATTTTGAAGATCCTAATGCTGAAGAAGATGAATATGGTGATGATGGAGAATTCTTCAATGAGGAAGATGACTTCTACGAGGAAGACGATCATAAAATCCATTAATTTATTTTACCGCACTGAAAAGTGCGGTTCTTTTTTAAGGAGTTTTATATGAAATCTAAATTACTAATATGGTCATGTTTATTTGTATCTGTTGCTTGTTTTGCAGAAAGCAATAATCAAGTTGACAATAATTTAAAAGATGTCATCAGCTTTTCTGCTGAAGTAGAAAAAGAAGTCACAAGAGATGTATTGCAAGTTTCTTTTTATTTACATGAAGAGGGTAAGAGTTTAAAAGATCTGAATATACAGGTGGCTGAAAAATTAAATAAAGCATTAGCCTTAATTAAGAAAAAAAATAATATTGAGATTCGAAGTAATAATCGCCAAACACAAGTACATTATAACGATAAAAGTCAGAAAAATGGTTGGGTAGAAACTGCAGAATTAGTCGTTCAAAGTAAAGATTTTGATCAGTTGTCACAATTAATAGATGAGGTATCTGATTTTCTAGCAATTAATCATATTAATGCAATTTTATCCAAGGAAGCATTAGCTGATTTAGAAGATGAAATGGTAAAACTTGCATTAACTAAATTCCAGCATAAAGCAGAATTAATCCAACAATCTTTGCAAGCAAAAAGTTATCATATTGTAGAGATGAACGTTGCTAATGTGGATGATCGTTATCATGCACCCTATGGGGCGAATATGATGAGCATGAGAATGGCTACAGCCGCGCCTGAGTCAGAGCCTGTTCAATTAGAAAGTGGAAAAACTTTAATTAAAGCCGTTGTGGAAGGTAAGATTCAATTAATTAAAGAATAATTTTAGGTATTTGTATATAAACAGGCTGTCTTTTCAATGACAGGCTATGATAAATCCTATACAATACGTGGAAAATTTTTAACCATAAATATGAGGTCAAAATGAAAGTTGCTAAGAATATTGTTGTAGGCATTGCTTATCAAGTTCGTACAGAAGATGGAGTCTTAGTTGATGAAGCACCCGCAAATCAACCATTAGAATATTTACAAGGTCACAACAATTTAGTTATTGGCTTAGAAAACGCATTAGAAGGTAAATCAGTTGGTGACAAATTTGAAGTGCGTGTGAAACCTGAAGAAGGTTATGGCGAATATAATGAAAATATGGTTCAACGTGTACCAAAAAATGTATTTGTTGGTGTTGATGATTTAGAAGTTGGTATGCGTTTTATTGCTGATACAGATATGGGTCCATTGCCTGTAGTGATTACTGAAGTCTCTGATGATGAAGTCGTTGTTGATGGCAACCATATGTTAGCTGGCCAAGAATTATTATTTACCGTAGAAGTGGTTTCTGCTCGTGAAGCAACACCAGAAGAGATCGCTCATGGCCACATTCATTCAGGTGATCATCACCATCATCATGAAGGTGGTTGTGGATGCGGTGGACACGATCATGACCACGATCACGGACATGGTGGTTGCGGATGTGGCGGACATAGCCATGATCACGACCATGACCATAGTCATCATCACGGACATGGCGGTTGTGGATGTGGTGGGCACGGTCACGAACATTAGGAAAGAGTCGCCATTTAGCGCGAAATCTTACTTAAATTGACATAAAAAGTACCGCACTTTGAATTATGTAAAGTGCGGTCTTTTTATCTGCAAAACTTTGCATAGTTTTAATTTTAATCTATCATGTTTGCAGTATGATTTTTATACAATGGTAGCATCTATGATTGGGGTGGGTGGAAAGTACCACTCTAATAAAAATTTTATTTCGAGATAATTTTATGAGTTTTTCAGCACCAAATATTGGTTTTGTTAGTTTGGGGTGTCCAAAAAATTTAGTGGATTCAGAACGCATTTTAACGGAGTTACGTACTGATGGATATAATATTATCCCCACTTACGAAAATGCGGATTTAGTTATTGTTAATACTTGTGGGTTTATTGATAGTGCAGTACAGGAGTCATTAGAAGCTATCGGTGAAGCGCTTGAAGAAAATGGCAAAGTTATCGTTACAGGTTGTTTAGGGGCTAAGGAAAATCAAATTCGAGAAGTGCACCCAAAAGTATTGGATATTACAGGTCCACATAGCTACGAAGCAGTAATGGAACATGTACATAAATATGTACCTCGTCCAGAACGCAATCCTTATATTAGCTTAGTTCCAGCTCAAGGTGTTAAGTTAACACCAAAGCATTATGCGTATTTAAAGATCTCTGAAGGTTGTGATCATCATTGTACATTCTGCATCATTCCTTCATTACGTGGAGAACTGGATAGTCGTCCAATTACACAAGTATTAGATGAAGCAAAACGCTTAGCTAATTCAGGTGTAAAAGAAATTTTAGTCGTTTCTCAAGATACTTCAGCATATGCATTAGATCAGTCAAAAGAAGCACAAAATAAAACCGTATTCTGGAATGGTGCACCGATTAAAAATAATTTAATGGCATTGTGCCAGCAATTAAGTACTTTAGGCGTTTGGATTCGTTTACATTATGTGTATCCCTATCCCCACGTAGATGACTTAATCCCGCTGATGGCAGCGGGCAAAATTCTGCCTTATTTAGATATACCTCTTCAACATGCTAGCCCGAAAATTTTAAAGGCAATGAAACGACCAGGTTCTGTTGAACGGGTACTTGAACGTATTAAAAAATGGCGTGAAATTTGTCCAGAGTTAACATTACGTTCTACATTTATTGTTGGGTTTCCAGGGGAAACAGAAGAAGATTTCCAAATTCTTCTCGACTTTTTAAAAGAGGCACAATTAGATCGAGTGGGTTGTTTTAAATTTAGCCCTGTTGAAGGCGCTAAAGCAACAGATATGGCAGATCAAGTACCAGAGGATGTAAAAGAAGAGCGATTCCAGCGTTTTATGGAACTTCAACAACAAATTTCAGCAACTCGCTTGCAACAAAAAATTGGTAAAACATTATCAGTGATTATTGATGAAATTGATGATCAAGGGATGATAGGCCGTTCTATGGCAGATGCTCCAGAAATTGATGGTGTTGTTTATATAGATAACATAAGCCAAATCGCCGTTAAGGTGGGGGATATTATTTCAGTAACCATTACTCAAGCGGATGAATATGATCTATGGGCAACATGTTAGTTAGCTTATATAGCTGATTTATTGTGAACAAGTCATTAAATAAAAATATCCTCTTATATTAAGAGGATATTTTATTATTTATATAATATTTTTATTGAATAGTGATTCTACGTCAGGCATGATTCCTCGCCATAATTTAAAAGAATGTGCGGCTTGCCCAATGAGCATACCTAAACCATCACTCACATTCGTGACACCCAAGCGTTTTGCAAGTGCAATAAAAGGCGTATCCGCATCTTTTGCATATTGCATATCATAAACTGCGGTGGCTTTTTGTAAAATTTCTGGATGAATATCTACGGTTTTACCTTGTAAGCCAAGAGAAGTGGCATTAATCACTAAATCAAATTTTTGCACAGGAATTTTAGCTAATTCAACAGCTTGAATTTGTCCATATTGACTAAATTTAGTCGCTAGTTCTTGTGCTTTAGATAAACTGCGGTTAGCAATTAAGATTTTTTGTTGAGCTTGTAATAATGGCAGTAACACGCCTTTAGTCGCACCGCCTGCTCCCAAAATAAGAATATGTTGATGGGGTTTTAAATAGCCTAAACGTTGTAAATCGCTCACTAAGCCTGCACCATCAGTATTGTCTGCATAGAGTTTACCATTGTCTAATTTTTTTAAGGTATTACAGGCTCCTGCGCTCAAGGCTCGCTCACTATATTGATCTGCGAGTTGGTAAGCTCGTTCTTTAAATGGGGCGGTAATGTTACAACCTTTTGCTCCTTTTGAGAAAAAATCTTTTATTTGTTGCTCAAAATTTTGTTCATCACCAAGTATCGCGGTATATTCCATAACTTGTTGGGTCTGTTGTGCAAAATATTGATGAATAGCGGGAGACTTACTTTGTGCAATTGGATTACCCCAAACAGCATACTTATCCATATCTATTCCTTTTTTTAAAGCTTTCCATTGTTGAGATAACATACTGTAAATCTCAAAATCGGTAAATTCACCAGAAGATAATAGTAATCCTTGTCTTTCTATGCCTTCAAAGGTGAAATGTAAACGTTGAGGGATTTTTTTACTAGCAATATTCTCTGTGGCACATTTAATTTGTACACGATTTATGTAGAGTTCGTTAAACGCATAATCTAATAAGGCTTGTAAGGATTGGGTGATAATCCCCTTACCCTGAAAAGTGTTTGAAAGCCAATATCCAATATCTAATTTTAAATTTGAATAATCTATTTTGGTATAACTAATCAGACCTACTAATTGGCAATTATAGTGAATACCAAAAACCCATTCGTTGCTATGCTCAAGTGATTGGATAAAGTGTTCAGTGTCTTCAAGTTGGTGTGTCTTATCAATCATAGGTAGCCAACGGCCAAGATATTCTCGTTGGCGGCTAATGATTGCAAAAAGAGGTTTTGCATCATCAAGTTGAACTTTCTTTAAATAGATTTTATCGTTGACGTGAAGTTCGGTAGCAATCATAAACTAGCCTTGTCTAAAGATTTGCTGAGTAAAAATATCTCTAATTTCTGATGGATTAATGGCATTCCCTACAGGCATATCTAATGCAGGGAAAAATTTTCCAAATTGCGACCGCACTTCTTGTGCGGTTTTACAAGGAGGATGTCCACTAAGGTTGGCACTGGTTGAAGTAATTGCAAAGCCTGTTTGTTCACAAATTTGAGCCACGGCAGGATGTGTACATAAACGAACGGCAAGCGAGCTGAACTGCCCCGTAATAAATTTTGGTGTATCTTGATTAGCAGGCACGACCCAAGTGATTGGACGATCATAATGGGCGGTAATTAAATCCCAATGTTGATCATGGAGTTGTTGAGTATTGATGAAAGGTAAGAGTAATTCTAGCTTATGAGCTACTAAAATTAACCCTTTCTCTACAGGACGTTGTTTTAAAATTAATAATTTTTTGACCGCACTTTCACTACGAGGATCGCAACCTAAGCCAAAGACCGCTTCAGTGGGATAAGCAACCACTTGCTGTTGTTTTAATTGTTCGACAATTTGTGCTACTTTCATTCTATATTTCTTCTGTTCTTTTTTGTTCAAAACTATGTTTACATGTCTTATTGGCACAGATCAAAGTGCGGTGGGTTTCTGATTGTTTTTTTAGGGTACAAACAGCCTCGCCACACTGCGGGCAAGTAATCGGATAAGGCTTACTTGGTAAGGTAAATTTGCACTGTGGAAACTGATTGCATGCGTAAAATGTTTTACCTTGTCGTCCACGACGAGCGATCAATAAACCTTTATGACATTCAGGACAAGTAATATTTTCTTCATTATGGGTTTCTGGCTGTTCATGCACAATAAAATTACAATCAGGATAATTGCTACAGCCAATGAACATGCCAAATGTCCCTTGCTTGACATATAAAGGATGCCCACATTCAGGACACAGCTCATTTAGCTCTTTAATTACCCGACTTTCTGTTTGAGCATGTAAGGGTTTTATAAAATCGCATTGTGGATAGGCAGAGCAACCTAGAAATAAGCCTTTTTTCCCTTGCTTCATTTGTAAGGGAGAACCGCATTGAGGACAAATTTCTTCACTTTTAGTATGTTGAAAAAGAGGTTCGCTCATAATTATCTTCTATTCCTAATAATGCTCTGAGGGTAGCAATAATCAGCGTAGTTTACAATATAAAAATTGGAATTAAGCCCGCATTCTGTTGTTTTTTAGTTTATACTTAGCACTCATTTAACTAAGGATTTTTAGATGCAAGATTTACAACAATATCAAGAATTACTGCAAGACCCTTTCGTGATTGCCACTATCGTACTCGTTATTTTATGTTTGATTTTCTTGTTTGTGATGGCTCGCCGTAAACGTGATGTACAAGAATTACAACAAGATCTAAATAAAAATATCTTAGATTACAATCAATTAGTTGAAAAGTTTGATGCTTTAACTGTGAGTAAAAATCAATTGGATCAAGCGATAATTCGTTCTCAAACCACGGCAGAAGGATTACAAGTTCGTTTGCAAGAGCGTGATCAACAGATTTCTAGTTTGCAAACGGAATTGAATGAAGAACAGAATCGTCATCAGATCACGGTGGATAAAATGACGATTTTACGTGATCAATTTAGTATTAAAAATACACAGTCATTAAATTATCAACAACAATTAGAACAACAACAAAGTATGGTTGTCCGTAAAGATCAGGATATTCTTAATTTAAATGAAAAATTGACCTTATTAACCCAAGAATTAACCGAACTTAAGACGACGCTTTCAGAGAAAGAAAAAAACTTTGCAGAACAACAGCAGGCATTTGCACAAAGCAAACAACAGCTTTCTACGGAATTTCAAAATTTAGCCAATCGTATTTTAGATGAGAAGAGCCAAAGTTTTAGCCAATCTAATCAAACCGCATTAGATTCTCTACTTAAACCTTTCCGTGAGCAGATTGATGGTTTCCAAAAACGTGTTAATGAAATTCATTCTGAATCCTTAAAGGGAAATGCTAATTTAGAATCTGAAATTAAACGCGTACTGAATATTGGAAACCAAATGTCGCAAGAGGCGAATAATCTGACTTCAGCCTTAAAAGGTGAGAAAAAAACTTTAGGTAACTGGGGAGAAATGCAACTTGAGCGTGCATTACAGTTAGCTGGTTTAGTGAAAGGGGAGCATTATGAGTCGCAAGCACATTTCAAAGATGAAACAGGTAAAAATAATTATCCTGACTTTGTAGTGAACTTACCTGATAACAAACATCTTGTTATTGATAGTAAAATGTCGCTGGTGGCCTATGAAAGTGCGGTCAATACGGAAGATGAAACGCAACGCGTACAGTTCTTACGTGAACATTTGCGGGCTATTCGCAATCATATAGATGATTTATCTCGCAAGGATTATAGTAATTTAATTGGTATGCGTAGCCCAGATTTTGTATTGATGTTTGTTGCAGTTGAACCGGCGTATATTGAGGCAATGAAAGCGGATTTAAATCTATTTAATTATGGTTATGAAAAAAATGTGATTTTAGTATCTCATACTACCTTAATGCCGATTTTACGTACTGTTGCTAATTTGTGGCGTATTGAACGAGGCAATACAGAAGCTCGTGAAATTAGTGAGCGAGCAGGGGAAATCTATAACCAAATTTGTTTGGTCGCAGAACGTTTATCCAAACTTGGAACAACGTTGTCTACTGTAACAGGTCATTATAATAGTACGGTGACAGCTCTAGTAGGCAATCAAGGTTTAGTGGGGAAAGTGGAGCGTTTTAAAGATTTGTCCACTAAAGCGAATAAGACAATGCCAGAAGTAGAATTACTGCATTCTGATTTAGAAACAGATAAATTAATGATTGTCAAAGCGTTGCCAGATAATAGCTCTAATTAAACTTGTAGTTATATTGATAAAAATCCCGATTAAATATCGGGATTTTTATTGTCTGTTGGAAATGATTAAGGGTCTTAGATGGGCATAAATCCAGTTAAACAGATAACCGTAGATCACAATCATAATAGAAATTCCGAGATCCATAAAGAATGCCGCTATCAAGCTAATATTAAGACAGTAGGCAATAATTGGTAATGTAATAATTAATAAACCACCTTCAAAGCTAGTAGCATGGAATAGTCTTAATTTTGCGCTGCGATGTTCTTTTGGACCTGTAAAAAATTGATCAAATACCCAATTAAAAATAAAATTCCAAACCATGGCAATAAGGGATATTAATATCATCGTAATTGATTCATGGCTCCCAGCGGTACCTGTCATGATCCAAATAAAGGCGATCGAGAGTAAAATAGCACCAATTTCAAATAAGGCAGAATGGAAGATGCGTTCTAAAAAGCTCATATAGTTCTCAATGAAATCATTATTTCCTATTATATAAAATTAAAAATTCACAAAAAAATACCGCACTTTGATTACTCAAAAAGTGCGGTGGTTTTTGGTAAAAATTTTTTAATTCATCATTGCGGTGACATATTTCAGCATCACGCCAGCGGCAATGGCTGAACCAATTACACCCGCGACATTCGGCCCCATAGCATGCATTAATAAAAAGTTTTGGTTATCTGCTTCTAAACCAATTTTATTAGACACCCGAGCGGCCATTGGAACAGCTGAAACCCCAGCTGAGCCAATAAGAGGATTAATTTTATTTTTACTAAATTTGTTCATAAATTTTGCCATTAATACTCCACTACCTGTACCAATGCAGAATGCTGCCACACCAAGTAAAAGAATACCAAGGGTTTGCGGTTGCAAGAATTTATCAGCAATAAGTTTTGAACCCACTGATAAGCCTAAAATAATGGTGACAATGTTAATTAAAGCATTTTGGGTAGTATCACTTAAGCGTTCTACAACACCACTAACTCGCATTAAATTACCAAAACAGAACATACCAAGTAATGGGGCTGCATCTGGTAATAATAATGCGACTAACAGTAACAATACGATAGGGAAAATAATTTTTTCTCGGTTACTTACATTACGTAGTTGCACCATCCGAATTTTTCGCTCTTGCTCCGTGGTTAACGCTTTCATAATTGGTGGTTGGATTAATGGAACCAATGCCATATATGAATAAGCAGCTACCGCAATAGCACCTAATAATTCAGGCGCTAAACGACTTGTTAAATAAATAGCCGTTGGACCATCTGCACCGCCGATAATACCAATAGAAGCGGCTTGTGGAAGCGTGAAACTAATAATACCAAAATAGTTCAATGCTAATGCACCAAGCACTGTTGCAAAAATGCCGAATTGTGCCGCTGCACCTAATAATAAGGTTTTAGGATTCGCAATTAATGGACCAAAGTCCGTCATTGCACCTACCCCCATGAAGATAACAAGTGGTGCCACTCCATAGCCAATAGCAACGTTATAGAATAATGCAAGAATACCTGCACTATATCCCATATCCACTGCCGTCGCTTCTAGCTGTGCGACTTCAGAAGCCGTACTTGCAGCGATTGCAGCTTTAATCTGAGTAGGATCTGCCATTACACCTAGTTTTGATGCGATAACTGCGATTTGATCTGCGCTACCTAAGTGCAATAGATTATCTAAAGCTGTCATCGCTAGACCTGCTTCAGGGATATTTGATAATAAACCACCAAAACCGATAGGTAAGAGGAGCAATGGTTCAAATTTACGAGCAATTGCTAACCAGAGTAGTAATAAGCTGATGAGAATCATCACCGCTTGTCCCCAATCCATATGCATAATGCCCGTACCTTTCAGTAAAGCAATAATACTTTTCATACCACCACCCTTAAGCTAAAGTCATTAATGTGTCACCCACTGCAACAGTATCACCTGCTTTAATAGTAATACCTTGAACTGTACCCGCTTTAGCAGCACGGATTTCAGTTTCCATTTTCATTGCTTCAAGAATTAATAGCACGTCACCTTCTGCGACTTTTTGCCCTTCAGTGGCAACTACTTTCCAAATATTCCCTGCCATTGGTGCCGTTACTGGTGTACCAGATGCTATAGGTGCTTGTGATGGTGTTGCTTGAGGGGCTGTTGCTACAGGTGTTGCTGTCGGTGCAATATTCGTGATATCCCCACCTTCACTGACTTTAACGACAAATGCTTTTCCTTCAAGTTCTACAGTATAAACAGCTGAGCCTGTTTGAGCTTTTGGTGTTGTCACAGGGGCTGCTTTAGGTGCAGCAGAAGCCGCGGTAGGGGCAGGTTCAAATGCTTCTGGATTGCCTCTATTTTCTAAGAATTTAAGACCAATTTGTGGGAATAATGCAACAATTAAAATATCATCAATTTCATTATCTGCTAATTTAATGCCTTTTTCTTTCGCTTGTTGTTTCACTTCTGCGGCTAATTTATCCATTTCTGGTGCAATATGATCGGCGGGGCGATCAGTAACAGGTTGACCACCTTCTAATACTCGAGCTTGTAGTTCAGCATTTACTGGTGCAGGTGTACGACCATATTCACCTTTTAAAATACCTGCCGTTTCTTTGGCAATCGTTTTATAACGTTCACCCATTAATACGTTAATTACAGATTGCGTACCAACAATTTGCGATGTTGGTGTTACTAATGGAATGTAACCTAAATCTTGGCGTACACGCGGAATTTCCTTTAATACTTCATCTAATTTATCTGAAGCATTTTGTTGTTTTAATTGGCTTTCCAGATTAGTTAACATACCTCCAGGTACTTGTGCTACTAAGATACGACTGTCTGTACCACGTAATTGCCCTTCAAATTTTGCATATTTTTTACGAACATCTCGGAAGTATGCTGAGATTTTTTCTAGGCTAGGAATATCTAAACCAGAATCGTATTCAGTGCCTTGTAATGTTGCGACTAATGCTTCTGTAGCTGGGTGACCATAAGTACCAGACATTGAAGAAATCGAAGTATCAATACCATCTATTCCAGCTTCAATCGCTTTCAATAATGACATTTCAGCCATACCAGTGGTTGAATGGCAGTGTAAGTGAAGTTCTACATCGTAACGTTGTTTAATTGCACTGACTAATGCATAGGCTGCCATTGGGGTTAAAATACCTGACATATCTTTTATGACGAGGCTATCAATACCAATTTCTAATAATTGTTCAGTAACATTTAGCCAAGTATCTAATGTATGAACCGGGCTAGTGGTATAACTTAATGTACCTTGTGCATGACCACCTTGTTTTTTTACTGCTTTTAAGGCTTGTTGCATATTTCTAGGGTCATTAAGTGCATCAAATACACGGAATACAGACATACCGTTGGCAACACAGCGTTCAACGAATTTATCTACCACATCATCTGCATAGTGGCGGTAACCTAATAAATTTTGACCACGAAGTAACATTTGTAATGGGGTTTTAGGTAATGCTTTTTTTAATTCACGCAAACGAACCCATGGATCTTCACCTAGAAAGCGGATACAAGCATCAAATGTTGCGCCTCCCCAGGCTTCTAATGACCAATAACCAATGTTATCTAGTTCAGAGGCAATGGGTAGCATATCATCTAGGCGTAAACGAGTTGCAAAAAGAGATTGATGTGCATCACGAAGAACAACATCAGTAAATTGAATTTTTTTAGTCATAATAAAATCCTTTTAGTTGAATTATTAATTTAGGCCCTGTTGACGGCGATGATGTGCAATTGCTGCAACAATAATAGGTCGTAGCTTATCTACCTCATTGGTGGCAGTGAGCGTTGCTGAAATAGGTTTATTAGGCGGTATGATAGGCGTTATTTCTAGGAATAATTTTGTGATGATTTTTGAAATGCCAGTAATGGCAAAAATGAGAATAAGTAAAAAGATGATTACAAATCCCATACCTGAGAACATCAGGTTAATACCCTCTTGAAAAAGTTCTGATTCTGTCATGGTTACCTCATTTTTTTATTTTAATTTTATATATCTTACTAATTTTTAAGTTAAAAAAAGTTGAAACAGATCACATTCTATACGACGCTTTTATAAAATCCGCAGATAATTTCCATTTTCTTGTTGAATTAATTCTTGTAATTCAAGTTCTAGCAGTTGAACTAATAATTCATTGATAGTTAAATTTGTTTTTTCAGCTAAATGATCAATGCTAATAGGAACACTAGAAATATGTTTGTATAATTCAGGATAAGTGGGAAGCGGTTTCTCTTTTATTGTTAATTTTGGGCGTGGGGATAATGAATAGGCCGCTGAAAAGTGCGGTAAGTTTTCTAAAATATCTGAAACTTGTTCAACTAACATTGCACCTTGCTGGATCAATTTATGGCAACCTTGGCTAGATTGATTTTGAATATGGCCAGGGATAGCAAACACCTCTCGATTTTGTTCCACCGCATAATTGGCTGTTATTAATGAACCGCTGCGTTCACTGGCTTCGACAATTAAGGTGCCTAAGGATAAGCCACTAATAATCCGATTACGGCGAGGAAAATTTTCTGCTAAAGGTGGATGAGTGGGAAAAAATTCAGAAATTAATGCGCCTTGATTTTCAATAATTTGTTGAGCTAATTTTTTATGTCGACTTGGATAAATATGTGATAAGCCAGAGCCAATTACCGCAATAGTTTGACCTTGTTGTTCTACTACTGCTCGGTGGCAAAACCCATCAATCCCCAGGGCTAGTCCACTGGTAATGATAAGCCCTGCTAAGGAGAGCTCAGAGGCAAAATATTTTGCCCAGTATTCGCCATAATCAGAACAATTACGGCTACCCACCATGGCAATTTGAGGCTGATGTAAAGTATCAATATTTCCTTTAATAAATAATATTGGTGGCGCACTATTAATTTGTTTTAACAGCTCGGGATAGCTGGCTTGTTGAAGATGAATAATCTGTTGATCTGCCTGTTCTGCCCAACGGTAAGCGGGTTCAAGGTATTTCATATTAGGATGAAACCATGCTTGAATTTGTTTTTCATCCCAGCCCATATGATGTAATTGTTCAGCATCATAATCTTGTAAGGTCTGTAAATTAATATGATGAAGCATTTGTTGAATATAGCGACTACCGAGTTTTGGTACCTGCATCAGACGGAGTAATATTTCCGTGGTTTTATCCATAAAATTTACCGTAGGTTATCAAGCGATTAGATTAAGAATTATAAAGTGCGGTAAATTTTGGGAAAATTTTTAGGCAATTTTTTTATTCTTTTTGCGATCTTAGTCGCATAATTGCAATTATTTTTACAAATTTTTATGTATTAATTATTCTAAAGTTTCCCAAAATGCTCTGATTAAAGGTTGCTGAAGATATTTTTTCTGTACACACACTCCAAGTTCAAAAGGCGCAACAGGATTATCTAATTGAAAGATTGATACTTGTGAACCAATCGGGCTATTTTTTATCACGGCATCAGGCAACATCGCCAAGCCACAGCCTAGCGCAACCATTGGCACAATTCCTTCATGGCCTGCAACCGTAGCATAGATTTTAGGATGTTTAATTTTTTTATGTACGTTTAGCCAATATTCAATTCGCTGACGAGCATGGCCTTGCTCAGGGAAAATAAAAGGCATTTGTTGCCAATCAATAGGATTTTGTTGCAGTAAATATGTGGCAGGACAAGCAATACGAGGGGCAATTAATGACAATTCTAAGTCATCAATTTTATGAAAAGCAATAGAGCTCGGTAAATTATCAGGTTTCCCAGCAATGGCTAAATCCACTGTTTGTGATTGTACTAAACCTAGCGCCGAGGCGGGATCGCCTGTCATTAATTTAATTTCTACGAAGGGATAATGCGTTCGGAATTTTTCAATGATTTTCGGTAAATGACTATAAGATGCCGTGACTGAGCAGAATAATCGGAGTTCTCCTGATAATTGGGTTTTATCTATCTGTAATTGTTGTTTGAATTGTTGCCATTGATACCAGTTTTGTTTTGCAAAAATTTGGAATTTCTCACCGCAGTCTGTCAGCGCTACACGGCGATTATCTCGTAAAAATAAAGGCTCTCCCAATTCCTCTTCCATGCGTTGGATTTGACGAGAGAGAGTTGAAGTGGACATATGGTTTTGTACCGCAGTTTTACTAAAGTTTTTTGATTCAGATAAATGCAGAAACAATTTGAGATCATTAAAATCCATAAAGACTCCTTAATTTATGTTGCAATAATTGCAATATTAAGTTCCGATAATATCAATTTACGCAATATAAAGAAAGCGTATAATCGTTTACATAATATATAAAAACAGTATGCAAACTAAACATAATACAACTTACCAAACAAGCTGATGCGAGGAGCAATCAATGTCTAATTATTTCAATACTCTAAATTTACGTCAAAAACTTGACCAATTAGGCCGTTGTCGTTTTATGGACCGTGCTGAATTTGCAGAAGGTTGTAACTACTTAAAAGGTAAGAAAATTGTCATCGTTGGTTGTGGTGCGCAAGGTTTAAATCAAGGGTTAAATATGCGCGATTCTGGTTTAGATGTAAGCTATGCATTACGTGCAGCAGCAATTGCGGAAAAGCGAGTTTCATTCCAACGTGCGACAGAAAATGGTTTTAAAGTGGGTACATATGAAGAATTAATCCCAACGGCAGATTTAGTGATCAACTTAACGCCAGATAAACAACATTCAAAAGTCGTGGCAGATGTTATGCCATTAATGAAAAAAGATTCGGCATTTGGTTATTCTCATGGTTTCAACATTGTTGAAGAAGGTGAAAAAATCCGTGAAGATATCACTGTTGTGATGTCAGCGCCGAAATGCCCAGGTACAGAAGTGCGTGAAGAATACAAACGTGGTTTCGGTGTGCCTACATTAATTGCTGTTCATCCAGCCAATGATCCTCGTGGTGAAGGTATGGCGATTGCGAAAGCTTGGGCGAGTGCAACCGGTGGTGACCGTGCAGGTGTACTAGAATCTTCATTCGTAGCTGAAGTGAAATCTGACTTAATGGGTGAACAAACGATTCTTTGTGGTATGTTACAAGCTGGTTCAATCGCATGTTATGACAAATTAGTTGCAGATGGAAAAGATCCTGCATATGCCGGTAAATTAATCCAATTCGGTTGGGAAACCATTACTGAAGCGTTGAAACAAGGTGGCATCACATTAATGATGGATCGCTTATCAAACAGTGCTAAACTCAGAGCGTTCGAACTTTCAGAACAAATTAAAGAACATTTGAGCTTCTTATATTTAAAACACATGGACGATATTATTAGTGGTCAGTTTTCATCAACGATGATGGCGGACTGGGCAAATAATGATAAAGATCTATTAACATGGCGTGAAGAGACGGCAAAAACCGCTTTTGAAAATGCACCTAAATATGAAGGCAAAATTAGTGAACAAGAATATTTTGATAACGGTGTATTAATGGTTGCAATGGTTAAAGCAGGTGTTGAGATGGCATTTGATGCAATGGTTGCAAGTGGGATTTATGAAGAATCTGCATATTATGAATCATTACACGAGTTACCATTAATTGCTAATACCATCGCTCGTAAACGTTTATATGAAATGAATGTGGTTATTTCAGATACCGCAGAATATGGTAACTATTTGTTCTCTCATGTAGCAACACCAATTTTAGCAAAAGAAATTATTCCTAACTTACAAAAAGGCGATTTAGGTGAACCAACACCAACTGTGCTAATCGACAACGTGACTTTACGTGAAGTGAATGATGAAATCCGTAACCATCCTGTTGAATTAATCGGTCAAGAATTACGTGGTTATATGACTGATATGAAACGTATTGCGGTCGCTGGTTAATTTTTTTAATATACTCGGAAAGCTGTAGGAGCGGTCATTTTGATCGCTCTTTTTTAATTAAAAAGATAAAATCTGAGGGCGAGCAGTAATTTAGCCCAAGATGCATTAAATTTTTAGAAAATCTACCGCACTTTTTATGCGTTACAGTATCAATTCATATGCATATTCTGCTAAATGATAAGCAATTAACCACATCACAATGCCAATCAGAAAATCTAGAATCCGCCAAGTAATTGGATGTTTAAATAATGGAATTAATAAACGTGCACCATAGCCTAAGCTAAAGAACCAGAGGAAAGATGTGGTTATCGCACCTAATAAAAAAATAGGCTTTTCCGCTGCGGTTAAAGTACCAGATATTCCACCAATGATGGCAAAACAGTCTAAATACACATGAGGATTTAATAGCGTAACAGCTAGCGTCGCTAAGATTGATTTCCAAGTAGAATCAATATCTGAGTCTGGATTTGAACTCAGTTGTAAAGCGGATAATCCTGTTAAAGCCGAACGAAATGCTCTCGCACCATAAACTAACAAAAAGACCGTACCGACAATAGCTAAAGCGACAGTGGCCATTGGGCTTTCACTAATTAAACTTCCTAAGCCTAATACACCCAATGAAATCAAAATCACATCACAAAGAAAACATGTAAAAGAGACGGTAAATACCTTTCTTTTAAGTAAACCCTGTTTTAGTACAAAAGCATTCTGTGCACCAATAGCAATGATCAAACTACCACAAACAAGAAATCCTCGCATAAAGATTTCCATAACATACCTCATTATTATCAACGGATTGAAATGATCCAGTTATTTTATAAAGTAAAGATAAGAATTCAACATTATTTCCTTAATTTTAGCCTTATAACGTAGTACACTACTAGCATTATTAATGACTTAGCGAGGTAACCATGAAGCCTTATTTAATTGCTCCTTCAATTCTGTCTGCGGATCTTGCTCGTTTAGGGGAAGATGTTAAACATGTATTAAATAGTGGGGCAGATGTGATTCATTTTGATGTGATGGATAATCATTATGTGCCTAATCTCACTTTTGGTCCCGCAGTATGCAAAGCATTACGTGATTATGGCATTGAAGCGCCTATTGATGTTCATCTCATGGTGAAACCTGTTGATCGTATCATTCCCGATTTTGCGAAAGCGGGAGCTAATTATATTACATTCCATCCAGAAGCTTCAGAACATATTGATCGCAGTTTACAGCTAATTCGTGATCATGGATGTAAAGCTGGTTTAGTTTTCAATCCTGCGACGCCACTGAGCTATTTAGATTATGTTATGGATAAAATTGATGTGATTTTATTAATGTCGGTAAATCCTGGCTTTGGTGGGCAATCTTTTATTCCTGGAACCTTAAATAAATTAAAAGAAGCGCGTAAACGTATTGATGAAAGTGGCTTAGATATTCGCCTTGAAGTAGATGGTGGAGTGAAAGTGAATAATATTGCTCAGATTGCCGCAGCGGGTGCAGATATGTTTGTAGCGGGTTCAGCTATTTTTGACCAACCTGATTATCAAAAAGTCATCCAAGAAATGCGCCAGCAATTAAGCCAAATTCAAAAATAATTAATAAGGATAAGTAATGAGTTTACAATTTAAATTAATCGGTTTTGATCTAGACGGAACTTTAGTCAATAGCCTGCCTGATTTAGCACTTTCCGTAAATAGTGCATTACAAGAATTTGATTTACCACAAGCTTCAGAAGAATTAGTTCTAACTTGGATCGGTAATGGTGCTGATATTTTAATTCAGCGAGCATTAACTTGGGCAAAAGAACAATCAGGTAAAAGCTTAACTAAAAGCGAAATTAGTAAACTAAAAGAACGGTTTAATTATTTTTATGGTGAGAATTTATGTAATATTAGCCGCCTTTATCCAAACGTTAAAACCACATTAGAAAAATTAAAAGCACAAGGTTTTATTTTAGCTGTTGTAACCAATAAACCAACTCGTCATGTACAACCTGTGTTATCTGCTTTTGGTATCGACCATTTATTTAGTGAAATGCTTGGTGGACAATCCTTGCCTGCGATCAAACCTCACCCAGCACCATTATATTATTTATGTGGTAAATTTGGTTTATACCCACACCAAATATTATTTGTCGGTGATTCAAAAAATGACATTCTTGCTGCACATTCTGCGGGTTGTCCTGCAGTTGGCTTAACTTATGGGTATAATTATAATATTCCTATTGCTGATTCTCACCCTGATTGGGTCTTTGATAATTTTGCAGATCTACTAACTATTTTATAATCGCCAAAAGTGCGGTTCAAAAAAGAAAAATTTAAGGAACATGATAATGACTAAACCAGTTGTCTTAAGTGGCGTTCAGCCATCAGGTGAATTAACTATCGGTAACTACCTTGGTGCATTACGCCAATGGGTAAAAATGCAAGATGACTACGACTGCTTATTTTGTATTGTTGACTTACATGCAATTACGGTACGTCAAGACCCAGAAAAACTGCGTAAAGCTACGTTAGATGTCTTAGCACTTTATTTAGCTTGTGGTATTGATCCTGCTAAAAGTACAATTTTCATTCAATCTCATGTTCCAGAGCATGTTCAACTTAGCTGGGTGTTAAATTGTTATACCTATTTTGGTGAAATGAGCCGCATGACTCAATTTAAAGATAAATCAGCACGTTATGCAGAAAATATTAATGTGGGTTTATTCACCTATCCAGTCTTAATGGCTGCGGATATTTTGTTATATCAAGCTGCGCAAGTCCCTGTTGGCGAAGATCAACGTCAACATTTAGAAATTACACGTGATATCGCACAGCGTTTTAATGCCTTGTATGGCGAAGATCAATTCGTGATTCCTGAAGCATTCATTCCAAAAGCAGGTGCTCGCATTATGGCATTACAAGATCCTGAGAAAAAAATGTCTAAATCAGATGATAACCGTAATAACGTTATCACCTTATTAGAAGATCCAAAATCAGTAGCGAAAAAAATCAAACGCGCTATGACAGATGGCGATGAACCACCTGTAGTAAAACATGATGTAAAAAATAAAGCTGGCGTATCTAACTTATTGGAAATACTTTCTGTGATCACAGATAAATCAATTCCGCAATTGGAAAAAGAGTTTGAAGGGCAAATGTACGGCCACTTAAAAACAGCGGTCGCAGATGAAGTGGTTGCAATGTTAACGACATTACAAGAACGTTTCTATCACTACCGCAATAATGAAGAGCTACTTAACAAAATTGCAGCCGAAGGTGCAAAAAAAGCGCGTGCTCGTGCAAAAGCCACTCTAGACAAAGTTTACAAAGCAGTAGGTTTTGTACCTGTAGCTGAATAATCTATAGGAAAAAGAGAATATAATTTTTTATACCTTAAAAGCTTATTTCAAGACCAACCAATGCATTAGCGATATTAAGCCTGATGCATTGGTAAATTTGCGTAAAAATTAAGTAAATAAAAGCGACTTAGGGGTAGTCGATTTTATTTTTCATCTTCTCGCCAGCCCATCAATAACCGATAAAACTCAATGTTAATTTAGAAATTTTCTTTGTTTAACTTCATTTTTCAAAAATGCCTAATCCTACGAGTTAATCTATCTACTTTCCTGACACATTCCCATTATTGGGAAAATCGTCCGCACTTTTTACGCATTGATAGTCAAAATTTTCCAAATTGAAATAAATCATATTTTCAGGCTGAATGCCTTATGATTACAGATAATCCCGATACGGTATCAACAAAAACAGATTTTCTTGAACACCGAACGCTGAAATTATGTTGATGAAATTAGTATCTTTAAAGTGGCTACTTTTTTAAATTTAAAGTTTTTAATATACCTAAAATCTAATTTAATTTTGAATAAAGTTTTTAGTATAGTAGAAATTTTTTTTTTAAATTAGGATAAGATTTTATCTATACCCATAATAATTTGATTGAAATTTATGTAAAATCTCATCTTTCGCAAACAATATTTGGAGAAAATCACGCCATTTATCGGCAAAAAATTGATTAAAGTCATCACGGGACAACGTCGTGTTGGTAAGAGCTATCTGTTATTACAACTGATGGAAAAAATTAAACAATCAGATAATTCCGCCCATATCATTTATATCAATAAAGAAGATTTAACATTTTCCCCTATTAAAACTGCCCAAGAATTATCGGATTTTATTTTAGAAAATAAAAAACCTGGCGTAAAAAATTATATTTTTATTGATGAAATTCAAGAAATTAGCGAATTTGAAAATGCCTTACGATCATTATTATTGGACGATGAATTGGATTTATATTGTACGGGTTCAAATGCCAATTTATTATCCAAAGACATTGCAGGTTCATTGAGTGGGCGAGCGATTGAAATTCAAATTTACAGTTTGTCTTATGTTGAATTTTTGGAATTTATGCGATTAGATGATAATGCTAAATCCTTGAATTTATATTTTAAATATGGCGGATTGCCGTTTTTAAAAGAATTTCCATTGCAAGATGAAATTATTTTTGAATATTTAAAAAATATTTATTCAACTATTGTTGTGCGAGATATTGTTAATCGCTATAACATTCGTAATGGTTTGTTTTTAGAACAATTAACACAATTTTTAGCAGGTAATATTGGTAATTTATTTTCTGCCAAAAAAATCAGCGATTTTCTAAAATCACAAAAAATCAATATATCCAATAGTCAAGTGCAAAATTATACCGAATATTTGAATAATGCTTTTTTAATTCACAAAGTACAACGCTATGACATTGAAGGAAAACGCATTTTTGAAATTGGTGAAAAATATTATTTTGAAGATTTAGGGGTTAGAAACAGCTTGATTGGTTATCGTATTTCTGACCGTGCCAAAATATTGGAAAATATGGTGTTTCATCATTTAAAAATTGCTGGTTTCACTGTCAAAATTGGCGGATTAAATGCTCAAGAGATTGATTTTGTTGCGGATAAAAATGGCGAGCGGATTTATGTACAAGTCGCTTTAACCATTGATAGCGAAAAAACTGCCGAGCGAGAATTTGGTAATCTATTAAAAATTCAAGATAATTATCCAAAATATGTGGTTACGCTTGATGAATTTGATGGAAATAGTGTGAATGGGGTGAAGTGTTTGGGGGTTAGGGAGTTTATTGGGGAGATTTTGGGTGTTTAGATTGGATAAATATTTTTAATCAACTATGTTGAAATTTTGTCAGACAATCCAAAATATAAATTTTTTGTGTATTTGTGGTGTGGGTTAAGGTTACGGTTTATTGATGTTGTTTCATTGGTATTTTCCTGTTTTTAAAGGGATTTCTTATTTTCAGGCTGCCTGAAAACTTTATTTGTCATCTTTGATCTGCCCCTAAAAGTTGGACTAAACAACCAACTGATTAAGGTGCAGATCACAAGCGGTCATTTTTTTCGTGTATTTTGCAAAACTCAACAAAAATCCCACCGCTTTCAATTTGACCCAATGCTTTTGCTAATCGCCCCAAAAGTCAATTTTTCCTGACCGCTCTTATTTTTTAGCCGTAAATTTGTTAAAATATCCACTAAAATCATTCAATTTACTACATTCAAAGGACAGCTCAAAATGTCAATCCCAGCCCAAGAATCATCAACACTCGCCAATTTCATCTGGAAAAATGCTGAAGATTTGTGGGGCGATTTTCCGCATACCGATTTTGGCAAGATTATTTTGCCCTTTACTGTGTTACGCCGTTTGGAATGCGTGTTAGAACCCAACAAAGAAGCGGTTTTGACCGCCTACAATCAATACAAAGACAAAGGCTTAATGCTGGACGAAATTTTAAAAACCACCAGTGGCACGCCGTTTTACAACACATCTTAAAGAGATCCAACATAACTACTACAAATAATGTAAGATAAATGGGCTTTTTGATGCGGGAAGATGCTGTACTATGTGGGACTATATGTAATTTCATTACACTATTTGAAAAAGAGAAAGCCTAAATTTTTAGGCTTTTTCTTCATTTAATAGCTGGTTGATTTGGTTCAGCGTTTTTTGCTTTTCGTGTTCTAGCTTGCCTAGCTTTTTATAGAGTGATGATAGAGAAAGGCTATCAAAATCTTCTGTGGTGATTTGGGCTAGGAGTTCGTTTGAATTGCCTTTTGCGGTGTAGCCGTCTTTTTCTTTTAGATATTGGGTATAGCGGTGAATGGTGCTTTTGCTTACTGAATAGCCTTGTTGTTTTAGCCAGTCGCTCAAAGCGTGGTATTGCCCGTAGTGATTCGCTCTGATTTGCTCTTGTAAAGCGGTTAAAATAGGTGGTGGAAGTTTAGCAAGTTTTGCCATTTTGTATTCTCCTAGATAGTAAAAAGCCCGATTATTATCGGGCTAATAGGAGAATTGTTATCAGGGGGGCTACTCATTGATTTTAAATTGGTTTAATAATGCTTGTTTTCTTTCCAAATATTCAATGATTTTATCTTGCTCTGCTATAACTGCCTTTATCCTTTCTGTTTTTTCTTCTAAATGTGCTATTTCTGCCTTCTTAGCATCAAGCAGTATTTGGTTTTCTATGATTTGTTGTAATCTATATTTTATTAAGGCTTGCATTTCATCTAGCGTTAAATGTGAATAAATCATAAAGCCCCCATTTTTAAATCTTCTAATAACACGTCTAATTGCTCTACTTGCTTGCTCGCTGTGTTTGCAATCGCACGAATTAAACGGGCTACGCCTCCGCTATCTATTTGCTCTCGTCCATTAAAAGAAGAAAGTAACTCATCTAGCGTTTTAAGGGCGTGAATTTGATCCCGTAAGTCGCAAGTTAATTCTTGACAGTCTAAAATCATTGATTGAGTCGTCATTTTTACGCCCCCTGTAAACTTTCGGCTAATTGATTTAATCTTTTTACTTGTTGATCGGCTTTTTTAGCTGTTTCATTTGTACGATTGAGTAAATCATATAAAGGGCTAATAAGGCTCGCAAGTAAGTCGGCTAAATAGTCGCTATTCAAGGTTGAATGCGTTTTAGCATCGTTTAATAAACATCCAATCATAAAAAAGGAATTTTTCATTCTTTCCATATTGATAAAATCATCTTCACTTAATAAGTAATGATAGTCAGTATGGAAAAATTCCTTTAAAAAGGCTTGCGTTTCTGTGTTAAATTGCTGTTGTTGAATGGTTTGCTCAATCGGGCTGGCTTGCATACGTTCTAACACAAAATGCACGCAGGCTTTCACGCTATAATTGACTTCATCGGTCATTTTTTGAATATAAAGCAACATTGCTTCAGCCGTTAAGCGGTAATCTATGACGCCTTTTCCGTCTAAGCCATAAAACGGAACATAATCAACATTTAATCGAAATTGTAAATAATTAAGCAGGGTATTGAGTGCTACAGGTGGGCGGAAAGGTAAGCCTAGTTTAGAACTAAATTCACTCACAGAAAAAACGGCTTGATGTTTACCGTTAATCACTTGAGAAAGCGAAGTAAAAGCGGGACGGATTGATGTGTTCATAACGAACTCCTTACTAAATTTTCGAAATTTTCCCTTAAATAAGGGTGCCAAGAGGTTCGAAAGCCCTAGTAAGTAGGCTGGAGTTATTCCCCTTGCGGGTGTTGTATTCCTCGCCCTCTCGGCATTGAGTTTAAAAAATGGTATGTTTTCGCCCTAAAATTGGTAAATTTCAGGTACAAAAAAACCGCTTGTCTATCGGGTGCGGTTATCCGCTTACTAATAAGGTTTCGACACCTTGAGAAGAACTATAATTGAATCTGTGTTATAATACAAGCAGAAAAATAAGATAAATTTTAAAATCACCGACATGTCGGGAGTTTTTCCGACAGTCGGAAAAAATGTAATATTTTAACTTGTTGATATTTATAGTTTTATTTTCTATTAGTTTTCTGACGGTCAGAAAAAAAGTCACGACGGTCGGTAATTTCATAGCAAAATGATAACAAAACTCGTCACGGTGACGGGTTTTATAGTGTAAATGTCTTGCATTTATTAGCTTTACATATTTAGAAGTCGTCACTGTGACGAGTTTTTAAGATGGTTATGCATTAGAACGACTTACCGTAAGTAGCTACAGATTTATCAAAATTGGTAACTTGTCACCAGTCTCAATCTATAACTATTTGATTTTATTTATATAAAAAAGTGAAAAGTGGTAACCTATTGCCACTTTATATTAAAATTTACTGCTTACTGTAAGCGGTAAATAAAACTTGTAACCGTAACAGAAAAAGTCCTAACTGTTAGGACTTTTTCTGTTAATCAAAATTGCTGACGTGTCAGCAATTATTTTATAATTATACAATAAAATCAAATGGTTAATTATTCAAAATTGCTAACAGGTCAGCAGTTTTCTAGTTATTAAAACTCTTAACTGTTATGTATTTTTCTGTAACCTGTTACAGTTTTCAAAACTTCCAACGGTTGGCGGAAAAAAGTGGTAACTGTTACCGCTTAAGCAATAAAAACTGGTGACGGTCAGTAGTCTATAATTGCCAACACCGGCAATTCAAAAATAGATAATCCCATAATTTTCAATAAGTTATAAAGTTAAAAATAACCAACGTCGGTTATTTTACTTAGAAAAAGTGGTGATCGCCACCAATTCTAAAAAATGGTAACCGTTACCAGAAACCCACCAACAGTTAGTAGTTTTGCGACGGTCGCAGTCTTTTCCTATATCCTTTCCTTGATTTATCTAACTTTATTCATTTTATTTTGTGCGACAGTCGCAAAAATCCTCTTTTCATGCCTTTCAATTTCAAAACGCCCTAAACAGGCGATTTTAACTTATCCGCTATATTTGTTTATAAACGTTTATAAACGCCTATTTTCTTCTCTTTTTGCCTTTCTGTTGAATACGTGGGGCGTTTTTGTGTGTTGGTTTTCTTAAAGCAGTTTAAAAGGCTGGTTTAGTAAACTAGTTTATAGTTTCTCCATTCTTAAGCGATAGGGGAATTTATAGTGGGAAAATCAAAAACAGTAAGTGCAAGTAGAACATTTAACGCCTTTATCGAAAGCTTATCACTTTCAATTAAAAAGGCTTTAGAAAAAGGCGGAACGATTGAAGAGATGACAGAAGTCGCTTTAAAAGAAATCAGTTTCTTAAATTCTGGCATTAATATTTATTTTCCGAAAACAATTAAAGTCAGAATGCGATCCGATGAAATCAAGCAAGGCATTATTAAGGACTTTAACGGTAACAATCATAACCAATTAGCCGTGAAATATGATGTTTCTGTGCAATGGGTTTATAAAGTATTAAGAGAGAAATAACGCGATGAAATTGATTGAAATTTTTAAAGCGGGCAAGCGGAAAGATGCTAACGGCGTAGAAGTAGATATTACGCCTGCCGATTTGCAACAAGTGGTAAACGCTTACGATGTAGATACATTTGAGGCCCCTGCGGTGATTGGGCATCCAGAACATAATCATCCTGCTTATGCGTGGGTGAAAGGGTTGAGGCTCGATAATGATGTATTAAAAGCGGAATTTCATCAAGTCGATCCCGCTTTCTCTGAAATAGTGAAAAATGGGCGATTTAAAAAGGTTTCCGCCTCGTTTTATTTGCCTGATAGCGAAAGCAATCCGAAAAAAGGCTTTCTCTATTTGCGTCACGTTGGCTTTTTAGGGGCGATACCGCCAGCGGTGAAAGGCTTAAAAAATCCAATTTTTGCCGAAAATGAAGCGGGCGTGGTGGATTTTTCAGATTATGAAAATGAACTTTCAGAACTGGAAAAATTAAAAGCCGAAAATGCACGCTTAAAAAATCAATTAAGTGAAAACCAAATTTCAGATTTTACCGAAAATTTAATTAAGCAAGGGAAATTAGCCCCTAAAGTACGGAAAGAAGCCGAAGCAATTTTGCATTATGCCGAACGCATAGGAAAAGGCGAAACGCTTGATTTTAATGAAGGCGAGAGCCTACTGCAAAAAGTGCAAGATTTTTTAACCGCTCAACCGCAAATTATTACATTTTCCGAAGTTGCAACGAAAGAAAATGCGGTAAGCAAAACAGAAGAAGATTTTATTCAATATGCGGAAAATACGCCGCCTGAAATGATTGAATTAGATCAGAAAATCCGAACCTATGCCAAAGTAAACAAAATCAGTTATACCGAAGCATTTGATATTATCTGTAAACCAAGAGGAAAATAAAAAATGAGTTTAGCCGATAAACGTATTCAAGATCCAGTTTTAACCGAATTAGCTCAGGGTTATTACAATAACGAATTAGTCGCTGAAGCCTTAATGCCAGTAGTTGAAATTGAAAAAGAGGCGGGGCGTATTCCACAATTTGGGCGTTTAGCGTTCCAAGTACGTTCAACGGTGCGTGAATTGCACGGCGATTCTAACCGCTTAACGCCTGAAGATGTGACCTCTTTAGCGATTGAATTAAAAGAACACGATATTGAATATCCTATTGATTATCGTGAAGATAATGATGCAAGCTATCCATTAAAACGTTTTGCCGTTCGCACGGTGCAGGATGTAATCGCTTTAGGGCGAGAAGTAGAAGTGGCAAAAATTGCTCAAAATCCTGATAACTATTTAGATTCAAATAAAATTGAGCTATCGGGAACCAGTCAATTTACGAATGCAAAATCAAATCCGCTAAAAATTATTGATGAAGGCTTAAATGCTGTTTCTTCAGTGATTGGTAGAATGCCGAATGTTTGTGTGATTGCCTCTGATGTGTGGGCAGTGTTAAAAGAAAATGAAACATTATTAGAACGTATTAAATACACCCGTACGGGTATTTTAACGCCTGCAATTTTTGCGGAATTGATTGGGGTTGATGTGGTAAAAATTGGTTCAGCCTCGCAAGAAAAAAACGGTAAATTAGAAAAGATTTGGTCTAATTGCATTGTTTTAGCTTACGTTCCGCAAAAAGAAGTAAAACAAGGTAGCCAACAAGAACGCAACATTTTCGAACCGTCCTACGGCTACACCGTTCGCCGTCAAAATGGCTTATTTGTGGATACCTACCAAGAAAAAGGCGGTAAAGTAGAAATTATCCGTTGTACCGATATTCACGCTCCGCATTTAGTGGGTAAACCTGCTGGATATTTGATTACAGGTTGTGTTAAATAGCATGTTCAACTGGTTTTTAGTTGTTGTTCTACTGCTTTTATTTGTTATAAAGGGCATAAAATGCTTTATGCAACGCAATACTATTTCAGTTATGGTAAACGGTAAAATGAAGCATTTTAATTTAGACAAATTATCAGTAGAAGAAATCAAAGAGTTAAGAAAACTACTCACTAAATAGATTTTACCTTTCAATTAGTTGTTTGCTTGCACCTTCATAAAAGGTTTTCTACTAATTGGAAAACGTCACTAAAGACGCTAAAAAGCGAAAAGGGCTTTTACTCTCCTTATAGTAAAAGCCCTTTTTTGTGTAATAACGTTTCAATATATGAAAGTTTTGTAAAAGTGATTTATCTCGTTTTTTCGTGATGGTTATCTCGCTCGGGTTTAACATCTAGCTACCATTTGGGCAATTTGGGCGGTACGCAAACTCGGGCAAATCTGGAAGATTATTTGACCTTTTTCTCGGAAAATGTCCGCCAAATTTTTGAAAAATTTGATTTTTACACCGTCATCAAAAAATTGGACGAAGCCAATTTACTGCTCAAAATCTGCCAAAATTTTGCCAGCACCGATTTGCACCCCAACGCCGTTTCCGACCGCACAATGAGCAATGTTTATGAACATTTAATCGCCAAATTTGGTTCAGAAGTCGGCACAGGGGCGGAAGATTTTATGACCCCACGCGACATTGTCCATTTGTCCGCCACGCTGTTATTAGCCCCTGATGATGATTTGTTTGCAGGCGAAAAAGGCTTAATCCGTACGCTGTATGACCAAACTTGCGGTACGGCTGGATTTTTAACCGATATGATGAACTATGTGGCAGGCTATGCCGAACAAGGCAAAATCGCCCCCACTTTCATTCCCTTTGGGCAAGAGTTGCAGCCTGAAACCTACGCAGTGGCGGTGGGCAGTATGCTGTTAAAAGGCTCGGCGGAGCGTGATTTGTCCGCCAATATCAAACTCGGTAGCACGCTGTCTGATGACCAATTTATGGGCAGACGCTTTCATTATCAATGTTCCAATCCGCCCTTTGGCAAAAAATGGGAAAAAGACGCCAAAGCCGTGCAAGCCGAACACGATTCCAAAAAAGGTCGCTTTAACGCAGGTTTGCCCAGTATTGACGATGGAGCGATGTTGTTTTTACAAAACTTAATCGCTAAATTGGAATTGCCCGAAAATGGCGGTGGGCGTGGAGCGATTGTATTATCAGGTTCTCCCTTGTTTAATGGTGAGGCAGCATCTGGTCCAAGTGAAATTCGCCGATTTATCCTAGAAAACGACTATTTAGAAGCGATTGTCGCTTTACCAACCAACATATTTTTCCGTACGGGCATTGGCACTTATGTTTGGCTGATTTCCAACCGCAAACCCACCCACCGCAAAAACAAAGTCCAACTGATTGACGCCAGCAATATGGCATCATCAATGCGAAAAAATGAAGGTAAAAAATCCAAATACATTTCCCAAGAAAACATTGACCAAATCACACGCATTTACGCCGATTTTGCCGAAACGCCGATTAGCAAAATCTTTGATTATCAAGAATTTGGTTATCGCCGTATCAAAACCATACGCCCCCTGCGTTATGTGATGACCATTGATGAAACCAAAATCGCCCAATTTACCGAAAACAAAGACTTCAAAAAATTAAACGATGAACAACAAACTTTATTTATCAATCATTTAAACACGCTTTCAGGCAGCCTGAAATACAGCGAATTTGTGCAAAAAGTGCTGGAAAAATCACCGCTTGCCAAATTGTCCAAAGCACTTAAAAAATCGTTGATTGCCCATTTTGGCGAAAAAGACGAAAACGGCGAAATCGTTGTGATTGACTTTGAGCCGCAATACGACAACGATTTATCGGATTACGAGCGTGTGCCGCTCACCGAATCGGTGCAAGATTATTTTGCCCGTGAAGTGTTGCCCCACGCCCCCGATGCTCAAATTGACCCCAAAGAAACGGACGAACAAGACGGAAAATTGGGCAAAGTGGGCTATGAAATCAATTTCAACCGCTATTTTTACCAATTTGAACAGCCACGCCACCCAAGCGAAGTATTGGCGGAAATTCAAACGCTGTCGGCAAAAGTATCGGCAATGCTGGCTGAATTTGGCAAGTAAAGGGGAAAATAATGAAAGCGTATGCAGAATACAAACCAAGCGGTGTGGAATGGTTGGGCGATGTGCCAAGTCATTGGAAAGCGGTTAAATTTGGGCAAATTTTTACCGAAAACAAAATCAAAAATAAAGGAATGATTGAAAATAATTTATTATCATTGAGTTATGGCAATATCATTGAAAAAAATATTGAAAATGCCAAAGGTTTAGTGCCTGAAAATTTTGAAACTTATCAAATTGTTAATCCTAACGATATTATTTTTCGCTTTACCGATTTACAAAATGATAAACGCAGTTTACGAAGTGCAATTTCAAAATTTCGTGGCATTATTACATCGGCTTACATTTCAATTATTTATTCCGTGCTTATGATTTGATGAAAGTATTTTATTCAATGGGCGATGGAATGCGACAATCATTGAAAATGGAAGAATTAAACCGCCTTGTTTTATTTATCCCCAGTGAAACCGAACAACAAAAAATCGTCGATTATCTTGACCGCCAAACCGCCCGTATTGATACGCTGATTGCCGAGCAAAACCGCTTAATTGAATTGCTTGCCGAACAGCGAAAAGCGGTGATTAGCCACGCCGTAACCAGTGGTATCAATCCCAACGCCACAATGAAAAAGAGCGGTGTGGAATGGTTGGGCGATGTGCCGAGCCATTGGGAAATTAAGCGGTTGAAATATGTTTCTAATATAAATTTACAAACTTTACCTGAAAATACAGATAAAAATGCTGTCATTCAATATGTTGATATTGGTAGTGTTTCACTTGAAAAAGGCATTGAAAAAGTAGAAAAATTTATTTTTGGCGAAGCTCCATCTCGTGCAAGACGAATGGCAAAAACAGGCGATATAGTGGTTTCAACAGTAAGAACTTATTTAAAAGCTATTGCAACAGTTACTGATGAATTTAAAGATTGTATTTTTTCAACTGGATTTGCAGTTGTATCATCAAAAGGCAATATTAACAGCAGATATTTAACAAATTGTTTGAAAAGTGATAGTTTTACAAATCAAGTAACTTTTTATTCAAAAGGATTGAGTTATCCTGCGATAAATTCATCTGATTTATCAAATTTATATATCGCCATTCCCCCATTATCCGAACAAAATGAAATTGTGGCTTATATTGAAAAACAAACTGCTCAAATTGATGCCCTAATTGCCGAGCAAAATCGCTTAATTGACCGCTTAACACAATACCGTGCTTCGCTAATTTCGGCGGCGGTTACGGGAAAAATTGATGTTCAGGCAGCCTGAAAAAAGGAAAATCCAAAATGTTTAACGACACTTCCCACCAAGAAAAACAATTCCAAAACCGCATTATCAGCGAGCTTGAAAAACAAGGCTGGCTGGTTGGCAAAAGCAGTGAATACAATCAAAAATTTGGCGTGTATCCTGCTGATGTGATTGGTTTTATTCAAAACACCCAAGCCGAAAGTTGGGAAAAATTAAACCGCACTTACAAAAACAATGCCGAACAAAAAATCTTATCCGAATTGGATAAAGCCCTAAACAAACACGGCTGCCTGAAAGTGTTGCGAGACGGTTTTCAGATTGCAGGGGCTGGCATGGTTGAATTTAAAGCCCCAATGCCCGAAGACCAACGCAATCAAACGGTTATCGCCAAATACGCCCAAAACCGCCTGCGTGTCGTGCCAGAATTGGTGTATAACCACAATGAGCAAAACCGCATTGATTTGGTGTTTTTTATCAATGGCTTGGCGGTGGCAACCGTTGAATTAAAAAGCGAATTTACCCAAAAATTGGAAGATGCCATCAATCAATACAAAAACGACCGTTTGCCTTTTGATAAAGTTGCCAAGCGTGCCGAGCCGTTGTTGAGTGTCAAGCGTGGGGCGATTGTGCATTTTGCGATGACCGAAAGCGAAATCATGATGACAACGGAACTCAAAGGGGCGGATACGTTCTTTTTGCCGTTTAATCAAGGCAATAACGGACACAAAGGCAATCCGCCAAGCAAAGACGGCTATCCGACCGCTTATTTTTGGGAACAGATTTGCCAAAAGGATAATTAGCTGGCGATTTTTCATCGTTTTGTGTTTGTGGAACGCAAAACCGAAGGCGATTTGTTGGGGCAATTTAAAACCCAAGAGCGGTTGATTTTTCCACGCTATCATCAGTTTGATGCGGTTACCAAAATGCTTGCCGATGCCAAAGCCAATGGGGCAGGAATGAATTATTTGTGCGAACACAGTGCAGGCAGCGGAAAAACATCAACGATTGCTTGGACGGCTCACGGCTTGACACGTTTGCGTTATGATGATGGCGAGCCGTATTTTCACGGCGTGATTATCGTAACCGACCGCACGGTGTTGGACGCACAATTACAAGAAGCCGTCAGCTAACTTGAACATCAAAAAGGTTTTATTGCCACCATTAACCGAGACGACAAAGAAAACAGTGGCAAATCCAAAAGCCAGCAGTTAAAAGACGCTTTATTGGAAAATAAACCGATTATTGTGGTAACAATCCAGACTTTTCCGTTTGTAATGGAAGCGATTTTGACCACCAAATCATTATCCAACCAAAAATACGCCATTATCATTGACGAAGCCCACAATTCGCAAACTGGTTCAACAGCGTCCAAATTGCAAGCGACTTTGGCAATGGAATCCGCCGAAGAAATGGCAAATTTGACGGTAGAAGAATTGTTGGCAAAAATCCAGCAATCCAGAGTGAGACCCAAAAACATCAGCCATTTTGCTTTTACTGCCACGCCCAAACATTCCACTTTTACCCTATTTGGGCGAGCCACCGACAATGACGAAGTGCCACAATCGTTCCACAAATATACGATGCGACAAGCCATTGAAGAGGGCTTTATTTTAGATGTGTTAAAAGGCTATATCAGCTATCAAACTGCTTATCAACTGGGCGGTGAAAATCTCAATGACGGCAAGCGAGTGAATGTCAAAGATGCCAAACGCACGCTCGCCAAATGGCAAAATCTGCACGCCACCAATGTTACCCAAAAAGTGCAATTTATCTTGGCACATTTTCATCACAATGTTGCCCATTTGCTCAACGGTCAAGCCAAAGCAATGGTGGTTACCAGTTCTCGCCCTGCGGCGGTGCGGTATAAATTGGCGTTTGAGAAATATTTAAAACAACAGCAATATCAAGATTATCGTGTGTTGGTGGCGTTTTCAGGCAGCCTGAATGGCAGTCAAATCAAACACGCCGATGATACCAAATTTGGCGATATATTTGATTTTGCCGATGACGCTGAATTTACCGAAAGTTCAATGAATCCAAAAGGCGATTTGCGTAAAGTGTTTGATGAACCTGAATACCGCTTGATGGTGGTTGCCAATAAATTTCAAACGGGGTTTGACCAACCCAAATTGTGTGCGATGTATTTGGACAAAAAAATTGCCAATGAAGTGGAAGTCGTACAAACGCTTTCACGCCTGAACCGCACAAGCAAAGGCAAAGACACCACTTTTGTAGTGGATTTTGTCAATGACCCAAGCTGGATTAAAGCCTGTTTTGCCAAATACGATAGCGGTGCAGAAATTACCGAAATCCAAGACCCACAAGTGATTTATGATATTAAAGATGATTTGGATAAATTAGGCATTTATGATGATTCGGATTTGGCACAGTTCAAACAAGCCAAATTTGCCACCGCCAAAATGCTTGCCAATAATCGCAATGATGAAAAACAACATCAGGCATTGTTTGCAGCAACCACGCCAGCTATGGAGCGGTTTAATCACCGATTGCACCAATTACAAAATGAATTGCTTCAATGGGAAAATGCGTTTGAATCCGCTAATCAAAAAGGCGATGAACACGGCAAAAACCAAGTTGAAGAACACCGAAAACAAACCGATATTGCCTTAAAAAATTTATTGAAATTCAAAAGCAATTTGGCAAAATTCAGCCGTGTGTATCACTACATTGCCCAGCTTTTGGATTTGGGCGACCCAGAATTGGAAAATTTTGCGGCATTTTGTAAATTGCTTGCCAAACGCTTGGACAATATTGGCAAAGATGAAATTGATGTGTCAGGCTTGATTTTGACAGGTTACGCCATTCGTCAAAATGAGACTGATAATTCTGAACTCACAGACGACAAAGAAACCTTGCGACCGATTTCAGGCAGCAGTGGTAATCAAGAATCGGCTGATAAAAAAGATTATTTGTCTGAAATCATCAAAATGTTGTCATCAGCATTTGGCGATGTAACTAGCACAGATGACCAAAAGCAATTCATCAATCATTTGATGACGATATTGGCAAAAGATGATGTGTTAATGGCACAGATTGAAAACAATCCCGAAGAAATCGCTTTGCAAGGCAAATTACCCGAAGCAACCACAAAAGCAATCATTCAAGCCTTGTCATCACACGAGAAATTAGCGACATTGTTATTGCAAAAAGACAAACAGTCGTTGAATACGGTGTTGATGGTGTTGTATCGTTTGTTGAAAAATGGGGATAGCCTTTAATGTGAATAATGATAACCCATTTTGATGACTTACATTTATTTATTACCATTGTTGAGAATGGCAGTTTTACCAAGGCGAGCGATAAATTGGGCGTGTCCAAATTCGCCTTATCACAAAGCATTACTAATTTGGAAAAACGCTTAAATATCAGATTATTAAACCGCACCACTCGGAGCGTATCGCCCACACCCGAAGGCTTGACGCTGTACAATGACATTGTGGGGGCGTATTCGGCGATTGGTTTGGGTTTGCAAAAATTGGCGGAAAATCAAGAGAATATCGTTGGCACGGTTCGCATTAACGCCAGTCAGTTGGCTATTGATACGGTCATTTTGCCAAAATTGACTGCACTTTTGATGGATTATCCTTTGATTTCATTGGAAATTCACAGCGACAATAGTTTTGTGGATATTGTGGAACAAGGCTTTGATATGGGCGTGCGATTTGGCGATGCGGTTGTCGATGATATGGTAGCAGTGCGGATTCCCAAGCCTGTCAAAACCGCTTTGGTTGCCACGCCCCAATATTTGCAAAATAAAAATATTCCTAAAAATATCAATGAGTTGGAAAATCATCAGTTGATTAACATTCGTTTGGGCTTGGATAAATCGCCGATTTCTTGGGATTTTAAGGTAAATGGTCAATTAGTTGAATATTTGCCAAAATCGCAAATTACATTAAATATCAATCCTTTAACCGCCATTAAAAATCATTTGGGAATTGGTTTTGTCGCCCGCTCGCAAGTGGAAAATGAATTACAATCAGGCGAATTGATTGAAATTTTGGGCGAATTTGCCGATGAATATGAGCCGTTTTTGCCTATTATCCCAGCCGAAAATACCATTCTTGGGCGTTTGAAATGGTGTTGAATTCGTTGAGAGAGTGAGCTAAAAAGGAATGCAAGCGGTCAGATTTTTAGGAAATGTTGCCAAACGCCGATTTTCCGACCAACAATCAACTTGACCCAATTCTTTCGTTAATTGCCCTAAAAGTCAATTTTTCCTGACCGCACTTTTGCCCATAATAGCCGCCATCGCAACAAGCGGTCTATTTTCAACAAAATTTTGCAAATTAAGGAAAGATTATGACGTTACAATACCAATACCTTCGCAATGCTACCGCAAAAATTACCTACGCAGGCGTGACTTTTTTAGAAGATCCGTTTTTAGCGGAAAAAGAGAGCTTTGATGGCTTCCCGGGTACGGTGAACAGGTATTTACGCAACCCAATGATTGCGTTGCCTGAAAGCGTGGATCAGATTGATGCTGGCATTGATGCGGTGCTTTTAACCCACATGTATTTGGATCACCGGGGCGAGAGCTTAAGCATGTAATTCCAAAGGATTTTTGCTGACTTTAGCTAAGGATTTATGTTCTTTGATAATTGCCATAAATGCTTGCCCGTAGCGTTCTAATTTGGTTGCGCCAACACCATTAATTTGTAGCATTTCCACTCGAGTTGTTGGTTTATGTAATGCCATTTCTTGTAATGTTGCATCATTAAACACGATATAAGGCGGAATATTTTCTTTATCAGCAATTTGTTTACGTAAGAAACGTAAACGAGCAAATAAATCCTTATCATAGTAGATAATGGCATTTTTCTGCGGTGTTTGAGCCATGGTAACTGAGGATAGTCTCGGCATGGCTAATTGTAAGGGAACTTCACCTCGTAACACAGGTCTCGCACTTTCAGTAAGTTGCAATCGGCTTCCCATTCCAAAGTCATTGAGTATTTGTTGTACTAAGCCAAGATGAATTAATTGGCGAATCACTGACTGCCAATATTCTTTACTTTTATCTTTACCAATACCATATACCGACAGTTGATCATGTTGATTTTCTTTGATCTTCTGATTTTGTAATCCACGCATTACGCCAATCACATATTGTGTACCAAAACATTGCCCAGTGCGGTAAATCGTAGAAAGAATTTTCTGTGCATCTAATAAACCATCATATTTTTTTGGTGGATCGAGACAAATATCACAGTTTTGACAAGGTTTTTGACGATTTTCACCGAAATAATTCAGTAATACTAAACGGCGACAAGTTTGGCTTTCTGCAAATTCACCAATAGCTTCTAACTTATGTTGTTTGATTTCTCGTTGTGGACCTTCGGGCTCTTCTAACAACATTTTATGTAGCCAGGCATAATCGGCAGGTTCGTAAAATAATACGGCTTCAGCAGGCAAATCATCACGTCCTGCACGTCCAGTTTCTTGATAATAAGCTTCAATGCTACGAGATAAATCAAAGTGAGCGACAAAACGCACGTTAGATTTATTAATTCCCATGCCAAAAGCGATAGTTGCTACGACTACTTGAATATTATCTCGCTGGAAAGCTTGTTGCACGGCATCACGTTGTTGCGGTTCCATGCCTGCATGATAGCCTGCTGCAGACACGCCCTTTTTCTTTAAGGCTTCAGCAATGCGTTCTACTTTGCTACGGCTATTACAATAAACAATACCACTTTTGCCTTTTTGTGCCACGACAAAATTACAGAGCTGATCCATGGGCTTGAATTTTTCCACTAGGGTATAGCGGATATTCGGGCGATCAAAGCTTCCTACGTATAAGTGCGGTTCATTTAAATGCAAATTTTGTAGAATATCTTGCCGTGTAGTGCGGTCTGCTGTAGCTGTTAATGCCATTACAGGCGCGTTGGGAAAACAGCTTTTGAGACCACCTAATTGGGTATATTCAGGACGAAAATCATGCCCCCATTGTGAGATACAATGGGCTTCATCAATGGCAATAAAGCTGACATTACATAAAGAGATGAACTGAAAAAAACTGTTAGTCATCACTTTTTCAGGTGAAAGATAAAGCAATTTCAGTTCTCCCGAAATGGCTTTATTTTGCACCTTTTGTTGTTGTTCAAAAGACTGAGTACTATTTAGAAAATCTGCGGAGATACCATTAGTGAGTAACTGATCCACTTGATCTTTCATTAAAGAAATCAGTGGTGAAATGACTAAAGTTAGCCCCTCAAAACATAAAGCAGGGATTTGATAGCAGAGGGATTTGCCGTTCCCCGTTGCCATGACGACTAAGCTATCACGACCAGTTAAGGCCGCTTCAATCACTTCTTCTTGACCTTTACGAAAGGATTGATAACCAAAGACGGAACGCAGCACTTCAAGTGCGGTCAAATTTTTTGAAATTTTCACCGCACTTTGAGTAACTTCATTGACTACAACATCAGTCATTAAGCGAAGCTCACTGGTTCGCCATAAAATGCCATTGCTTGAGCTAAACAATCCCAAAAACGTAGATTGTCATGGTTGAGCCAGTCACCATCACGGTAAGCAAAGTGCAAACCGCCTAAACGACTAGCTAACCAAAGTTCTAACATCGCTTCTTGTTTATTGATGACGATTTGATTGCCATCGTTAAAGGTAATATTAAATACTGCACCCTGACGTTCGCAATCCACATCAATATCTTGTTGTTCTAATTGCTCTTCAATACTGTTCCAGATTTGGTCAATATTTTCGTGAAATTCTGCTACATTCATAAAATTGCCTTATTTTTTAGTTTGAGAGCAGAATTATAGATATTTTCTGTCTTTAAAGATAGAATGAATGTAAATTTTCATCAGTTAGGAAATCAACATGAAAAAATTTATTTCTCTGGTTATTTTGACCGCACTTTGTACTGCTATGATGGGCTGTGGCGTTAAAGGCCCTCTGTATTATCCTGAACAAACACCGCAAAAACACACAGAACAGCCATAAAAATAGCAAGCAGGACACAACATATGGATTTTTTCCAATATAAAAACAATAAATTATTTGCCGAAGATTTAGCAGTCACTGAGCTTGCAGAACAATTTGGCACACCGCTTTATATTTATTCTCGAGCCACGCTTGAGTGCCATTGGAAGGCTTTTGATAGTGCCTTTGGTGAACATCCGCATTTAGTTTGTTTTGCAGTGAAATCTAATCCTAATATTGCCATTTTACAAGTGATGGCAAAATTAGGTGCGGGTTTTGATATTGTTTCGCAAGGTGAACTCGAGCGTGTTATGGTTGCAGGTGGCGATCCACATAAAGTGGTATTCTCTGGTGTGGCTAAGAATGCTAAAGAAATTGCCCGTGCATTAGAATTAGGCATTCGTTGTTTCAATGTAGAAAGTCAGGCTGAATTATATCGAATTAATGAGATTGCTGGTCAATTAGGCAAGATTGCTCCCATTTCATTGCGGATAAATCCTGATGTGGATGCTCATACTCACCCTTATATCTCTACTGGGTTAAAAGAAAATAAATTTGGTATAAGTGTGGATAAAGCACGTGAAGTTTATCATTTAGCCACTAAATTACCTCATATTAAAGTAACAGGTATGGATTGCCATATTGGTTCGCAATTAACAGAAATCCAACCGTTTTTAGATGCGGTAGATCGTCTGATGATTTTAATCGAACAATTAACTCAAGATGGCATTATCCTTGAGCATTTAGACTTAGGTGGTGGTTTAGGGGTGACTTATACTAATGAGACGCCTCCTCACCCAACGGATTATGCTAAAGCGTTACTGGAAAAACTCAAACATTATGAAAATTTAGAAATTATTCTTGAGCCAGGCCGTGCCATTAGTGCAAATGCGGGGATTTTAGTCACTAAAGTGGAATATCTAAAAACAAATGAAACCCGTAATTTTGCGATTGTTGATGCCGGTATGAACGATATGATTCGTCCAGCCTTATATGAAGCTTATATGAATATTATTGAAGCTGACCGCACTTTAACGCGTGAATCTCAGGTTTATGATGTGGTTGGTCCAATTTGTGAAACTTCAGATTTTTTAGGCAAACAACGCCAATTAGCCATTGCTCAAGGTGATTACCTTGTACAACGTTCAGCAGGTGCTTATGGGGCAAGTATGTCTTCTACTTATAATTCTCGACCATTAACGGCGGAAGTGATGGTGGATGGCAATCAAGCGCATTTAATTCGTCGCCGTGCTGATCATAAAGAACTATGGGCTTTAGAAGCCCTATTGGCATAAATCATACAGGAGAACTTTATGAAACTTTATTATTTACCCGGTGCTTGTTCAATTGTTCCACATACCGCTTTAGAATGGATTGGTGAAGATTATGAAGCAGTTGCTGTCACTCGTGAAGAAATTAAATCCGCAGAATATTTAAAATTAAACCCTTTAGGTCAAGTCCCTTTATTAGTTGATGGTGATTTAGCACTTTCACAAAATATAGCTATCTTAACTTACTTAAATGATTTATCGCCAGAAACCAAAATTTTTGGTAGTAAGACCGCACAAGATAAAGCAAAACAAATGCGTTGGTTAGCTTTTTTCAATGCAGACTTACATAAAGCCTTTGCTCCTTTATTTCGTTTACCCGCTTATGCTGAAGGTAATGAAGAGTTAAGCAAACAAATCCGTAAAGCGGCTGCTGAGAATATTCTTCGTATGTTAAGTATTGCTAATGATCATTTGGAAAGCCACATTTTCTTTGGTGAACAAATCTCCGTAGCCGATGTATACTTATATGTTGAATTGCGTTGGTGTAAAGCTTTAGGTTTAGATTATAGCCAATTCAAAAATCTCGAACCTTTCTATCAACGTGTAGCCGCAGATGTTGGGGTGAAAACGGTATTAGTTAAACAAGGTTTAAGCGCTTAATTTGACATTTATGAAAGGTGAAAGTGCGGTAATAATTTTTAAAATTGTTACCGCACTTTAGCTTCTAATTGGATTTATTTGTTACATTCCCATTCTCCAACATACCTGAAAATGGTACACTATCGCCAATTTTTCTATTCAAAAAATATATTTACTAGGAATAATCATAATGCGTACAAGCAAATACCTTTTCTCAACTTTAAAAGAGACCCCAAATGATGCTCAAGTGGTTAGCCATCAATTAATGTTACGGGCGGGGATGATTCGCCCAATGGCTTCAGGTTTATATAACTGGCTACCTACGGGTATTCGTGTATTAGAAAAAGTAAAAAATATTATTCGTGAAGAAATGAATAAAAGTGGAGCTATTGAAGTATTAATGCCAGTGGTTCAACCTGCCGAGTTATGGCAAGAATCTGGTCGTTGGGAACAGTATGGCCCTGAATTATTGCGTTTTAACGATCGTGGTAACCGTGATTTTGTATTAGGACCGACTCATGAAGAAGTGATTACGGATTTAGTCCGTCGTGAAGTGAGTTCATACAAACAACTTCCATTAAATCTATATCAAATTCAAACAAAATTCCGTGATGAAGTGCGCCCTCGTTTTGGTGTAATGCGTTCACGTGAATTTATTATGAAAGATGCTTATTCTTTCCACACAACTAAAGAATCATTACAAGAAACCTATGATGTGATGTACCAAACTTATAGTAATATTTTTACTCGTTTAGGTTTAGATTTCCGTGCAGTACAAGCAGATACAGGCTCTATTGGTGGTTCAGCATCACATGAGTTCCAAGTATTAGCTTCAAGTGGTGAAGATGATGTGGTGTTCTCAACAGAATCTGATTATGCAGCGAATATTGAATTAGCAGAAGCGATCGCTGTAGGTGAACGCCAAGCACCAATGGCAGAAATGCAATTAGTCGATACCCCAAATGCGAAAACTATTGCAGAATTAGTAGCACAATTTAATTTATCAATTGAGAAAACAGTGAAAACCTTAATTGTAAAAGGTGCAACAGAAGAACAGCCATTAGTAGCATTAGTGATTCGTGGTGATCATGAGCTCAATGAAATCAAAGCAGAAAAATTACCTGAAGTGGCATCACCATTTGAATTTGCTGATGAAGCGGATATTAAAGCGAAAGTTGGTGCGGGAGTTGGCTCATTGGGCCCTGTGAACTTGAATATTCCAGTGATTATTGACCGTTCAGTGGCCGTGATGAATGATTTTGCTGCGGGTGCAAATATTGATGGTAAACATTATTTCAATATTAACTGGGAGCGTGATGTGGCATTACCTAAAGTAGCTGATTTACGTAATGTGGTAGAAGGCGATCCAAGCCCAGATGGTAAAGGAACATTATTAATTAAGCGTGGCATTGAAGTGGGACACATCTTCCAATTGGGTAAGAAATATTCTGAAGCAATGGGAGCGACTGTTCAAGGTGAAGACGGCAAACCATTGGTGATGACCATGGGATGTTATGGTATTGGTGTAACACGAGTGGTGGCATCTGCAATCGAACAACATCATGATGAACGTGGTATTATTTGGCCAAGTGATGCTATTGCACCATTTACTGTGGCAATTGTGCCAATGAATATGCATAAATCTGAAAGTGTTCAAGCTTATGTTGAAGAACTTTATAACAGCTTAAACAACCAAGGTGTCGAAGTGATTTTTGATGATCGTAAAGAACGCCCTGGTGTAATGTTTGCGGATATGGAATTAATCGGTGTGCCACATATGCTTGTTATTGGTGAGAAAAACCTGGCAAATGGCGAAATCGAGTATAAAAATCGTCGCACAGGCGAAAAGCAAATGATCGCTAAAGAACAATTGTTAGCTTTCTTAAAAGAGCAAATTAACGCTTAATACTTTTATCCATAAGAAAAGGCAGATATTAATATCTGCCTTTTTACTTGCTCATCAATAGACACTTAGTTATCTATAGAATTTATAAAAATGAAAGGGAAATATCATATTTCCCCTTAATAATTTTTAAAAAACTAACCGCAGTTTGTTAATTTAGTCACTTCTGTGCCTAATATAAATGGATAATAAAAGCACAGAATGGTTTGCATAGAAACATAATTATTTATTTTCTTCTACACTCACACCATAGAAGGCACTATAACCAAATGGGCTTTGTTTAAAGTCACGTACACGAGCACTTAATGGGGCATAAGTTACTGCGTGAGCCATTGGAATCCAAGGTGCTTGCTCATGCACGATGACTTGAGCTTGTTTATATAATTCCGCACGTTGTGCTTTATCTGTTAAGCCAATGGCTTTTGCTAATAAAGCGTCAAAATCAGCATTTTTCCAACGTGCATAATTACTATTACCAATATTTGAGCTACCTAATAATGGGTTTAAGAAATTATCGGGATCGCCATTATCTCCTGACCAGCCAAAGGTACCTGCTGTTAATTCACCAGCTTTGGCACGTTTAATATAGTCACCCCATTCATAAGTTACTAATTTTGCTTTCACCCCGACTTTTTCCCAATCACTTTGTACTAATTCAGACATACGACGTGGGTTCGGATTTGAGTTGCGCACTACAGGCTGTACCCATAATTCTGTTTCAAAACCATTAGGAAAACCTGCTTCAGCTAATAATTGTTTGGCTTTTTCTGGGTTGTATGGATATTCTTCTATGCTATCGTTATAGCTCCAGATTGTTGGCGGTAATGGATTTTTCGCAGATACACCAGCACTTTGATAAACCGCATTTAAGATAGTTTTTTTATCTACAGCATAGTTTAATGCTTGGCGTACTTTTACATTATTAAAAGGTGCTTTTTCTGTATTGAAAGCGATATAAGCCACATTCAAACCCTCTTGAGATGGCATTTGAATCCGTTTATCTGCTTTCATTCGTTCTAAATCCGCTACATTTGGAAACTCTGCTAAATCACAGGCGCCTGTTTGTAATTTTGCATAGCGAGTTGTTGCATCAGGAGTGATACTAAACACCAAACGATCTAAGCTTGGTTTTCCTTTCCAATAATCTGGATTGGCAATAAAACGTACTGATTTATCCACTTGATAGCCAGCAAAGATGAATGGACCTGTACCAATAGGTTCTTTATCAATGGTTTCAGGTTGGTTTGCTTTTAACATTTTATCTGCATATTCTGCAGAATAAATAGATAAGAAATCCATACCTAAACTTGCTAAGAAAGTAGCATCTTTATGGGTTAAGTTAACTCGTACCGTATTATCATCCACTTTTTCCACAGATTTTAATAATTCAGGGAATTTCATAGAATTGAAATACGGATAGGTGGCGTTTGAAACATTATGATATGGATGTTGTTTATCTAATTGACGTTGGAATGAAAATAAAACATCATCTGCATTAAATTCTCGGCTTGGTGTAAAAAGTTTATTGGAATGGAATTTCACACCTTTTCTTAAATGGAAAGTATAGCTCAAACCATCTTCGCTAATTTCCCAGCTTTCAGCTAAGCCTGGCTCAATATCAACACTACCACGTTTAAATTCCACTAAACGATTATACACTTGCTGTGAACTAGCATTATAAGAGATACCATCCATCACTAAAACTGGACTAAAACTCATTGGTGCACGACTCGTACAGTTGATAAACGTAGTTTCTGCTTGAACCAAGGTTGTTGCTGATAAGGTAAATGCAGCAAGAATAAATTTAGTAGTTAATTGCATATTTAAATCCTAGGTTAACGGGAATAAGTAAGGTTAAAATATAACAAAACTTGGTGTAAACAAAATAATCTAATCTTATTAGTTATAACTGTTATTTATGTAAATGAGCACCATCATCTTGATGCAAGCGTAAAAGTACTAAAACAAGGAGAACACCAAATATCGCTGAACTCATATAAGTGTAGCTAAATGCCCGTTGTAACTGCTCGATATTATCACCCAAAAAATAACGATAAACACTGAGAATTAAAGTAGATACGGCAATACCAATACCGATACCCACTTGCTGTACCACACTTAGCATGGTTGATCCTGCACTTGCTTGCTTATCCTCTAAATCGCCTACGGTTAGGGTATTGATTGAAGAGTAAATAATCGAAATACATGCGCCATACAGGGCAACATTTAGGATCAATATCCACCACGCGCTATCGGCATGTAAAAGAGACATCGCAAAAATAGTACAGGTCATCACCATTGCTGTGCCAATAAGAACATATTTATAACCAAAACGATTAAGCAATTTTATACTAATGGGTTTCGCCAGCACTGAACTCATTGCAATAGGGGTAATTAACATACCCGCCTTATCAGCACTAAAATTAAATGCGACTTGATACATAAGAGGTAATAAAAATGGGATACCAGAGGCACAAAGACGAATTAATAAATTGGCACTCATACCAACTCGAAAAGTGCGTACTTTAAATAAATCTAATGGAACTAAAGCTTGATCAACATGTTTTTTCGCATAGGAAATATAGCAAATTAATAAAATCACACCGCCTAGAATAATTGCTATTGCTTGCCATTTTGCAACAAAGACTTCTGTCACTAGATCTAATCCTAGTGTAATACCGACTAAGCCGCCACCAAATAACCAAAAACCATTCCAGTCTAATTTACGTAATTGACCTGTAATATTTGGCATAAATTTAGTCGCAAGAAAAATGCCAATTAGACTCACTGGGATATTAATCAAGAAGATCCAATGCCAAGTAGTATAAGTAACAATCCAACCACCGAGAATTGGCCCTAAAATAGGTCCCATTAACCCCGCAGTAGCCATCATATTCCAAGCTGATAAAAGTTGTTTTTTGGGAACTGCACGAATAATGGTTAGTCGTGCAACTGGCATCATTAAAGAACCTCCGAAGCCTTGGAGTACCCGAGAAGCAACTAATTGATTTAATGATTCAGAAAAAGCACAAGCAAGAGAGCCTAGTGCAAAAGTAATTACTGCAACACGAAAAACATTTAACGTACCATATTTATCTGCCACCCAACCACTAATAGGAATAAACAGGGCAACGGTTAAGGCGTAGCTAATAATCGCTAACTGCATTGCTAAAGGTGATTCATTAAGATCTGTAGCAATTGCAGGTAACGCGGTATTTAAAATCGTACCATCCAAAGCTTGCATAAATAAAGCACTGGCCGCAATCCAAGCTAAGGGACGATAATCAACATCTTGCTTCATAAAATTTACCTAAATCTGACCGCACTGTTGAAGCTGCCAGGTTTGAATAAACTGAGCAATTTGAACAATATTATTAATATCTAAATGAGGAACGAATGTGTGCAAAGGGTAGTCTGTTGCTGTTGCAATAACATATTCATCTAAGCTAGGTAAAGGCTTTTCCATATTTTGACGATGCAATAGAATCTTTGCTATAGGCTCCTGTTTAAAGCCTTCAACCAGTATTAAGTCTAGTTGGGCAGGGTCAAATTGTTTTGCTAAATAATCCAGCGTAGCAGGCTGTTGTGGCGTTTCGGTCATTATTGCCCAACGTTCATCGCAGGTGATTATCACTTGATTGGCGCCAGCTTCTTTCATACGCCAGCTATCTTTACCTGGTTTGTCCGTTTGTACGTTATGATGAGTATGTTTAATCACAGCCACTCGAATTCCCAAGGTAATTAATTGAGGGATTAATTTTTCTAATAAAGTAGTTTTGCCACTACCACTGTAGCCAGTAATACCCAACATCGGAATAGGTGTATTCATAAGGTTTATCTCATCCAAAATATTGCAGATTGATTATACCTTTTCTTGCAAATCTCCTAAAGTATTCATATTAACGAAAGCCTGTTTATCTCCACTAAAGTCTACGGCGACTGCACCATGTGCTTTCATAAACCATAACATTCGACGTTCACCGCTTGCTAAATAATCTGCTAATTCAGTTTTTAGAGCGGTTGAAATCAAGCAAAAAGTAGGATGGTCTCGTTCACCATCATGGGCATAAGCAATTAAAATTTCTGAATTTTCTACCGCACTTTTTAGTTTTGCTACAAGATTTAATGGCAAGCAAGGGCTATCACAAGGCACAAATAATACATAATCTGTAGTGGCCTGCTCTAATGCCGTTTGGATACCACTTAATGGGCCTTGAAATCCGTCTCTTTGATCAGAAAAAACAGGCACACCCAATTGTGCATAAGCATCTTGATTACGATTGGCATTAATAGAAATAGCATCAATTTGGCAATGTAAACGTTGATAAATTGTTTCTACCAAAGGTTTACCTTGCCATAATTGCAAACCTTTATCCACGCCTCCCATACGGCGAGCTTTACCACCAGCTAAAATTACTGCACTAATTGTTATTGTCATAAATTGTAAACTTCTCTTAATTCAAGTATGATTTGTAACCTGTTTATTGATGATAAGGAAAACTTTATGAAATGTCATCGTCTTAATGAAGTCTTGGAACTTTTACAACCATATTGGTCTAAGGATTCCGATTTAAATCTTATTCAAATTCTACAAAAAATTGCAAAAGAGGCGGGTTTCGAAAAACCTCTTGAAGAATTATCAGATGAAGTCATTATTTATCATTTAAAGATGCATGGAAAAGATAAATTAGAGCCGATTCCTGGTATTAAAAAAGACTACGAAGAAGACTTTAAAACCGCAATTTTAAAGGCTCGTGGTATTATTAAATAATCTTAGTTTTAAAGGATTACTGAAATGAAAAAACTTTTTATTGCTTGCATTGTAGCTTTAGCAACACTATCTTTCAATGTGCAAGCCGCTGATTTAACGGAAGGCAAACAATACGAAACATTAGCACAATCCCATTCTGCACAACCAGAAGTTATTGAATTCTTCTCATTTTATTGTCCTCATTGTTATTCATTTGAACTGGAATATCAGATTCCACAAAAAATTAAGCAAGCCCTTCCTAAAGGCGCTGAATTCAAACAATATCATGTCACCTTCTTAGGCGGTATTTCTGATGATTTAACTCGCGCATGGGCCCTTGCAATGGCGATTGGTGCTGAGGATAAAGTGAAAACAGCCTTATTTAAAGCAGCAAAAGCTAATACTTTACAGTCTATGAATGATGTTCGTCAGGTTTTTCTTGATAATGGTGTGAGTGCAGAACAATTTGATGGTGGCATTAATAGTTTCGCAGTAACCGCTTTATATAACAAACAAATTAATCTGGCAGAACAATTTAAAGTGCGTGGAGTACCTGATTTTTATGTCAATAACAAATTCCATGTAAAAATGGATGGTTTATCACATGATAATTTCGTTCAAGACTACGTAGATACCGTAAATGGTCTATTAAGTAAATAACTATTTGCAAAAGATCTAAAAAATTGGTTTAATGCGTGCCACTTAAAAGAGATATAAACAAAGAGGATATTATGGCAGAAAGTTTTAGTGTTGAACGTCGTTTCTTTGACGATAAAAACTATCCACGTGGTTTTGCTCGTCACGGTGACTATACAATTAAAGAAGCACAAGCGCTTGAGCAATATGGTCAAGCATTTAAGGCGTTAGATTTAGGTGAACGTGATCCTAGCACAGCAGAAGAAAAACAGTTTGTTGCTTTCTGTAAGGGAGAACGACCAGCAGAAACTTTCTTTGAAAAAACCTGGAATAAATATCGCTTACATACTTCAACAACAAAACGTGTATATACGTTATCTGGTGTAGTTAGCGATAATCTAGATGATTTCAACGCAAATGACTAACTTATCTTAATCATGAAAGGCTTGAATTAATTCAAGCCTTTCATGTGTAAACAACTAAATTTTTTATTTTTTAACCGCACTTTTATTGGCTTCAAAATCTAGACATCATTGATGCCTTAATTTGTGTTCGGTTTTGGACAACGTTGGCTTTATTCTGCTCTAGAAAATGCTCCTGCTTCTGCGACTAATTGTTCAGAAGGGCGAATGCCTGTGTAGAGTTCAAATTGTTCAAGAGCTTGTAATACTGCCACTTCCGCCCCTGAAATGGTTTGCTTACCTTTCGCTTTTGCTAATTGGATAAAAGGTGTGAGTTCAGGCATGGCTACTACATCAAAAATAGTTTTTGCTTGTTCGATCATCGCTTCAGGAAAAGCTAAATCTGAAGCTTCTTTTCCTCCAGCCATGCCAATAGGCGTCACATTGATAAGAATATCAGCTTGTTCAGCATGTAAATTTTCAATGTGTTCATAGCCATAAAGATCAGCCAAATATTTTCCCGTAATAGTATTTCTGGCTAAAATTTTGACTTGTTTAAAACCTGCATTTTTAAAGGCTGCAACTACCGCTTTTGCCATGCCACCACTGCCTCTTAAGATGACAGTTGATTGAGGCGATAATTGATATTTTTGAATGAGTTTTTCGATAGCAATATAGTCCGTATTATAAGCTTTGAGATAGCCATCATTATTGACAATAGTATTTACCGATTCAATGGATTTAGCAGATTCTGACAGTTCATCAATGAAAGGAATGCAACTTTCTTTGAAGGGCATTGAAATTGCACAGCCACGAATACCTAAGGCTCTTACCCCTTTAATTGCATGTTCTATATCCGTGGTAGTAAACGCTTTATAGATAAAATCTAAGTTTAATTTTTCATAAAGATAGTTATGGAATCTGGTGCCACGATTACTGGGGCGAGCCGCTAAGGACATACACAGTTTAGTCTCTTTATTAATCATAATTTTCCTAGATATTTAAGGCTTCTGCATCATCAATAAAATATTGATTCATTTCAAAGGCTGGTACTGTTGTACGGTCTTTACTAATAATTTTAGCGGGTACACCTGCAGCAGTGGCATATTCTGGAACTGGTTGTAGTACGACAGAATTCGCACCAATTTTAGCATATTTGCCAACTTCAATATTGCCAAGTACTTTAGCACCTGCACCGATCATTACACCTTCACGAATTTTTGGATGACGGTCACCGCATTCTTTACCTGTACCCCCAAGAGTTACACCTTGTAGGATAGATACGTCATTTTCAATTACTGAAGTTTCTCCGACCACAATACCTGTAGCATGGTCAAACATAATACCGCGCCCGATACGAGCAGCAGGATGAATATCCACATCAAAAGCCACAGAAATTTGGTTTTGTAAGTAAATTGCTAAAGATTGTCTGCGTTGTAACCATAAATGATGGGTCACACGGTAGCTTTGAATAGCATGAAATCCTTTTAAATAGAGCAATGGTGTTGACCATAATCCTACAGCTGGGTCACGTTGGCGTACGGCATTAATATCACAGGCCGCACATTCAATAATACGTGGGTCTTCTTGATATGTTTCTTCAATAATTTCACGTAATGTAATTGCAGGCATAGTGGCAGTGGCCAGTTTATTCGCCAAAATATAGCTGAGAGCACTCCCTAAATTTTTATGCTTTAAAATAGTGGAGTGAAAGAAGCTTGCTAACATAGGTTCTTGATCTACCAAACCTTTCGCTTCATTTCTAATATTATTCCAGACTTCAAGTAACATATTTTCATTCCTTATGAATGAGAGGTTATTCATCTTTACGTTCCCGTCCGAGTAGTGCAGAGGCGGCTTCTTTTACATTTCTTTGATAGAATAATACTTGATACACTTGTTCAGTAATCGGCATTTCTATGCCTTGTTGTTGAGCCAATAAATAGGTTTCTTTAGTATTGTAGTAGCCTTCCACCACTTGCCCAATTTCTTGCATAGCAGCTTCCGCACTAATGCCTTGTCCAAGCATCATACCGAAACGGCGATTACGAGATTGATTGTCGGTACAAGTAAGCACAAGATCTCCAAGCCCAGACATTCCCATAAAGGTATGTGCTTGAGCTCCTAAGGATACCCCTAAACGGCTAATTTCTGCAATACCCCGTGTAATCAGTGCGGTTCTTGCGTTGGCACCGAATCCCATTCCATCAGACATTCCCGCACTAATTGCAATCACGTTTTTAATTGCACCGCCTAGTTGTACACCAATCATATCGGAATTGAGATATACACGAAAATGTTTATTGCAGTGAATACGTTCTTGGAAATCTTTGGCAAATTTTTCATTATTTGAAGCAAAGGTAATAGCAGTTGGTAAACCTGTTGCAAGCTCTTTCGCAAAAGTTGGGCCTGATAATACTCCAAGAGGATAATTAGTGCCTAATTCTTGTTCTACTAAGCTTTGTAATAAACGCCCTGTATTTCGCTCTAAGCCTTTAGTTGCCCAAGCAATACGGTGTTCTGTAGTAAGATAAGGTTTAACTTGTTTAATCACATCACCAAATACATGACTTGGCACAACGATCAGTAAATTTTTTGATTTTTGTACTGCAGTTTTTAAGTCGGACTCAATTTGTAATGCTTCAGGGAAAGTAATATTAGGAAGAAAACGTGCATTTTGACGTTGTTCTGCCATTTGTTGACAAGCTTCTTGATTATGTCCCCAAAGATAAGTTGGATAACCATTACGTGAGAGGGCAATAGCAAGTGCTGTACCGTAAGAACCTGCACCAAGAATCGTAACAGAAGATGTATTTGTACTCATAAATTACCTCGCAAATGTTGAAGTAAGATAAAAAGCCATATTACGAAAATAAAATAGCACGGACAAATTAGCCGTGCCATCTTGATTTTAAGATTAATGCTGAACTTCAGGAGTAGCTGATTCAGTCGCTTTTTGTTCTTCTTGTTCTTGGCGTTGTAAGAAATCCATGAACAATGCATCAAAATTTACAGGAGAAAGATTTAATGCAGGGAACGTACCACGGTTGACTAAGTTTGAAACTAATTCACGAGCATATGGGAACAACATATTTGGACATTGTGCAGTTAAGCAATGTGCCATTTGAATATCTGCTAATCCACTGATAGTAAAGACGCCTGCTTGTTTAACTTCGCATAGGAAAGCAAGATCGCCACTGTCTTCTAATGTAGTTTCTACGGAAATATTTAATACCACTTCATATAAATCTTCAGCTAATTGTTTTGCTTCAGTGTTTAAATCAAAGTTGAGTTTAGGTTTCCACTCTTGTTGGAAAATATGTGGAAGATTAGGTGCTTCAAAAGAAATATCTTTCACATAAATACGTTGAATTTGCAGTACAGCTTCTTGTTGTTCTTCTGTTGCTGGTGTTACAGCTTGATTTTCTTCTGCCATTGGGATAATCCTTTTATTTAACTAATGGTAAGTTTTCTGCTCTCCAACCTGAAATACCTTCATTTAAGGTATAAACATGGGAGAACCCTTGTTTTGATAGAAGTTGTGCTGATGAACGTGCTGTTATACCGTTTGCACAAGTTAAAATAAGGTGACGTTCTTTATATTGTTCAAGCTTGCCAAGATTTTGGTTTTTAATGTCTGTGGCACTAAATTCCATGCTACCTGCAATATGACCACGTTTAAATTCGTCACTATTACGCAAATCAATCACCATGGCATCTTGATTATTAATTAAGCTCGTTGCTTCTGCATTAGAAACAATTTTAACTTTGCTGGTTGCTGATTTTATGAATTGCACAAGTACAAAAACAAATACAGCAATCCAAGCTACAACTAATAGGGTATGATTTTTGGCAAACGTAATTGCCATTGGCATTAATTCTTCCATTTTACTCTCAAAAAATCAGTAATCAAAAATAGGGGTTAAGTATAACCGTAGTTTATTCATCTTTCAAAGAAACTATTGCAATTTAATTGATCTATATTATAGATATAATGCCCCATAATTGGTATATTAACAGCAGATTTCAAAGGGCTTTCAATTGTTATTATTTCTAATATGAAATCGCTGTCGTTAAATAGCTTAAGAAATATTAAAATACAATTGAGTTTAATAAAATATAAAATAGTAACCAGGGAGATAATTATGTCTGCAATGTTTCTTCTTCAATTTGCCATAGTTTTACTATGTATTTTGATTGGTGCTCGAGTTGGTGGTATCGGCTTGGGTGTATTTGGCGGTTTAGGTCTTGCCATTTTATCTTTTGTTTTTGGTTTAAAACCAGCTGGTTTACCAATTGATGTAATGTTTATGATCATGGCAGTTGTTTCTGCCGCAGCAGCAATGCAAGCCGCAGGCGGTTTAGATTATATGATCAAAGTTGCTACCAATATTCTACGTAAGAATCCGAAATATATTACTTTCATGGCTCCTGCTGTAACATGGCTGTTTACCTTCTTAGCTGGTACAGGTCACGTAGCTTATTCTGTATTACCTGTGATTGCTGAAGTTGCACGCCATAATGGTATCCGTCCAGAACGCCCACTTTCTATGGCAGTTATCGCATCTCAATTTGCTATCGTAGCAAGCCCAATTGCGGCAGCGGTTGTAGCAGTGGTTGCGTTTCTTGAACCTCAAGGCATTACTTTAGCTGACGTATTAATGGTTACCATTCCTGCTACTATTTTAGGGATTGCTTTAGCTTGTGTGTTTGTCAATAAAATTGGTAAAGAATTAAAAGATGATCCAGAATATCAACGTCGTTTACAAGATCCAGAATATGTAAAAGCGAATAATGCTTCTGTATCAACTGATGAAATTAAGTTAAAACCAACCGCAATCTTATCTGTGAGTTTATTCCTATTTGGTGCGCTATTAGTTGTTCTTATGGGGGCAATTCCATCATTACGTCCAGTGTTTGATGGTAAACCAATGGGTATGGCTCATACTATTGAAATTGTTATGTTGTCTATTGGTGCATTGATTATTTTCTTCTGTAAACCTGATGGTACAGAAATTACCCGTGGTTCAGTATTCCATGCGGGTATGCGTGCGGTAATTGCTATCTTTGGTATCGCATGGTTAGGTGATACATTAATGCAAGCTCATATGAACGAAGTAAAAGAAATGGTAAAAGGTTTAGTTGAAACTGCACCATGGGCATTTGCCTTTGCATTATTTGTTCTTTCTGTTTTAGTTAATAGCCAAGGTGCAACAGTGGCAACTTTATTCCCACTAGGTATTGCATTAGGTATTTCACCAGAAATCTTAATCGCTGTATTTGTTGCGGTGAATGGTTATTTCTTTATTCCAAACTATGGTCCAATCATTGCTTCAATTGACTTTGATACAACAGGTACAACGCGTATTGGTAAGTATATTTTTAACCACAGCTTCATGATTCCAGGCTTACTCAGTATGGCATTCAGTATTGGCTTTGGTTTACTATTCGCAAATTTATTCCTATAAATTGGCTTTAATTGATTGAGCGGTGTATTAACACCGCTTTTTTATTTTTTTAAACCGTAAAAGTGCGGTTAAAATTAGAAAAATTTTTCTAAGCTCTAATAAAAAACGCCTCTCTATTATGCAGAGAGGCGTTTCTTTTAGAATTTAAAATATAGATTATAAGTAACGTTTGCTGATTACTTTTAAGTTGTCATCTAAAGTATAAACTAATGGTTGACCTGTAGGGATTTCTAAATCCATGATATCAGCATCAGAGATACCTTCAATATGTTTAGCAAGTGCACGTAATGAGTTACCATGCGCAGCCACTAATACACGTTTACCTGATAAGATAGCTGGTGCAATTTGGTCTTCCCAGAATGGTAATACACGTTCTAGAGTCACTTTTAAGTTTTCATTATCTGGAACCACGTCAGCAGGTAAATGAGCATAACGGCGATCGTTATGTGCAGAGTTAGGATCTTTTGGATCTAATGCTGGAGGTAAAACATCATATGAACGACGCCAAATATGAACCTGTTCATCACCATGTTCAGCTGCTGCTTCGGCTTTATTTAAACCTTGTAAACCACCGTAGTGACGTTCATTTAGACGCCATGTTTTGATTTGTGGAACCCATAATTGGTTAGATTCTTCTAACACTAAGTTACAAGTTTTGATCGCACGAGTTAATACAGAAGTAAATGCAATATCAAATTCGAAACCTGCAGCTTTTAATTTACGACCAGCTTCTTTAGCTTCTTCTATTCCTTTTTCACTTAGGTTGACATCTCGCCAGCCAGTAAAAAGGTTTAATGCATTCCATTCACTTAAACCGTGACGAATAAATACTAATTCCATAAAAATCTCCTAGAGTCAGTGGATTAATAAAAATACTCCGCATTTTATAGCAAAAAATGGGTAGATTTAAAAGTTAAAACCTAATGTTTTCTGATCTTTCGCAAAAATAATGCTATATTTACTGACAAGATAAAATAAGCTTGGGTAGTTTTAGCAATGCTATCAAATTTTAATAAAAAAATTTCTTTAAAATGTACCGCACTTTTTTGTGTCGGGATGTTAGGGGCGTTTTCTGCACAATCTGCGGACTTGTCTAAAATTCAGCAACAAATTAAGCAACAAGAACAAAAAATTGCAGAGCAAAAACGTACCCAAAATCAACTCCAATCTATTTTACAAGCTCAGGAAACCAAAATGAGTGGAGTGATTGGAAATTTGCGTCAGACACAGGCTGATGTAGAAGAAACTCGTAAGGTGATTAATGAAACTAATAAGCAAATTAAATTGCTAGAACAACAAGAAAAAACACAGAAAATAAAGTTAGCAAAACAGCTTGATGCTGTGTATCGTTCAGGTAATCCTGCCTCTGTTGTGGAACACTTATTGTCTGATAATGCACAAAAAGCAGATCGTATGAAAGTTTATTATGAGCATATGAATCAAGCTCGTATGACGGCTATTCAAGATATTCGTGATACACGTAAGCAATTAGATGAGCAAAAGAATTTACTCGGTTCTCAATTAGAAGAACAAAAAACACAGTTATCCACTCAAAAGAAGCAACAGCAAGAATTGCAGAAAGTCAAAAATGAACGTCAGTTGACACTTAATCAATTAAGTAAATCATTAGAAAAAGATCAGAATAAATTAGAAACCTTAAAAGCAAATGAAAATGCATTGCGTAATGAGATTCAACGTGCCTCTGAAATTGCACAAGAGCAAGAACAACGTGAACGTGAAGCTTATACGCAGAAAAAAGCCAGTGAAGAGAAGAAAAATAACAGACCTTATCAACCGACGAATCAAGAGCAACAATTAATGCATACAGGAACAGGATTAGCTGGTAAGTATCCACGTCCTGTGATTGGTAAAACACTTTATTCTTATGGAGCGACTCAGGTGGGTGAAGTCAAATGGAAAGGCATGGTGATTGGTGCATCTGCAGGTACGGCAGTCAAGGCGATTGCTGATGGTCGGGTCATTTTAGCTAGTTGGTTACAAGGTTATGGCTTAGTGGTAGTGATTGATCATGGTAAAGGTGATATGTCTTTATATGGTTATAATCAAGCTGTTTCCGTTAAGGTGGGTAATTTAGTGCGTAGTGGTCAGAAAATTGCTGAAGTAGGAAATAGCGGAGGCCAAGGTAGAACAGGATTGTATTTTGAGATCCGCCGCCAAGGAAATGCAGTGAATCCAGCAAGTTGGTTAAGATGATTGATATTATTTGGCTTAAAAGTGCGGTAGAAAAAACCGTTATTTTATTGACATTATGTTTATTGAGCTTATTTAGTCAGGCTGCTCAACTTGCACTTGTCATTGATGATATGGGATACCATCTTCGAGAGGATGAGATAATATTGTCTATGCCGAAAGCGATTTCTGTGGCAATTATTCCTTCTGCTCCTTATGCTAAACATATTCATCAACAAGCCACAGCACAAGGCCGTGATATTTTGATTCACATGCCCATGCAGCCTATGAATAATATGAAAATTGAAGAAGGTGGGTTACTATTGGGTATGTCTCAAGAAGAAGTGGCTCGACGAGTTCAAATGGCTAAACAAATACTTCCTAATGCTATTGGTATGAATAATCATATGGGAAGTGCAGCAACGGCAGATTCAACATTAATGCATTTTTTGATGGCGGAGTTATATAAACATCATTTGTTTTTTCTAGATAGTCGAACAATTGGTCGTTCAGTAGCGGGAAAAATTGCAAAACAGCAGGGAGTTAATTCATTAGATCGTCATATTTTCCTTGATGATAGTGATGCTTATAATGATGTACAACATCAATACCAACAAGCGATTCAATATGCAAGAAAACATGGTATAGCAATTGCTATTGGTCATCCACGGAAAAATACTATTGCTGTATTACAAGCAGAATTAAAAAATTTACCTGCAGATATTCAATTGGTAGGGATGGGAAACTTATGGCGTAATGAGAAAGTGGTTCCACCGCAACCATTTATCTTTATTTTTCCTAATATGCCAGCACCGACATCTATTGCACCATTTGAATCGGTTCCGCTGTTGCGTGGGGTGCCTAAATAAGTTTAAACTTAAGACCTCTTCATTTTTGAAGGGGTTTTTTATAAAAGAAAAAGGAAATTTCAGTATATTAAGGAGGACATATGTCAGAAGTATTTCATTTAGGGTTGACGAAAGCGATGCTAAAGGGCGCTAAAGTTGCCATTGTACCAGGTGATCCAGCACGTAGTGAACGTATTGCAAAACATATGGAAAACCCAGAATTTTTAGCCTCAACTCGAGAATTTACTTCTTGGCTAGGTTATGTCGATGGTGAGCCTGTTGTGGTTTGTTCAACAGGGATTGGAGGACCTTCTGTTTCAATTTGTGTTGAAGAATTAGCACAATTAGGGGTAAGAACATTCTTACGTATTGGTACAACTGGAGCAATTCAACCACATATCAACGTAGGTGATTTATTGGTAACCACAGGAGCTGTTCGTTTAGATGGAGCAAGCCAACATTTTGCACCACTAGAATATCCTGCGGTGGCAAATTTTGAATGTACTAATGCATTATATAATGCTGCTGTTGCACAGGGTACAACGCCTTATGTAGGTATTACAGCTTCTTCAGATACCTTTTATCCAGGCCAAGAACGTTATGATACTTATACGGGTAAAGTATATTCCAAATTTAAAGGTTCATTAAAACAATGGCAAGAATTAAATGTAATGAATTATGAAATGGAATCTGCAACGCTATTTACCATGTGTGCGGCACTTGGCTTAAAAGCGGGTATGGTTGCTGGTGTGATTGTAAATCGTACTCAACAAGAAATTCCAAATGAAGCAACTATAAAAGGCACAGAAGAAAAGGCAGTGTCGGTTGTTGTTGAAGCTGCGGGTAAAATGGCAAAAATTTAGTGAAATAATGAATAGAGCCTCTTTCATAAGAGGCTTTTTTATTATCATAAATTTGATATAGTACATACCATGTTTCAAACTGGTAAATTTTATTAGGAAAGTTTAGTTTATGGCAGATCCACATATTAAATCGCCCATGGATAGTTGGGATTACTTAACCGTTTGTATCTACCGTTCAGGGTTTGTGTTAGCCGCGATTTTTATTGCGCTTTTACCTTATCAACCTAATCTCTCATTGCTCGGATTATTAGTCGCTGCGAGTTGTTGTGCATCAAGTTTACATATTTATGTAAAGCATTTTCGTTTGATTTTACAATTTGCTACTTGGTTGGCTCTATTATGTGAAGTGTTTGGTTTTTCACAGTTAGCATTAGGTGGTGCATTACTTACTCTTGGTGGATTATGTTTTAAAGAATATTTTTGTTTTAAAGTTTTTGCATTGAATTATCAACCGATTTTTGTTGCCTTGTTATGGATAGGCTATGTATTAAATATTGAAGTTTTATTGCAGTTAACATCGGCAATTTCTGCACTTTTATTTTTGATTGTAGCCATTCAAAAATGGCGTATGCCATTGCATTTTGATATTGGGGATAAAAATAAGTATCAGGTGTAATGGAAAATAAAAAGGTTTTGCTAAGCAAAACCTTTTGTTTAAAAATTTAATCAGAATATAACCGCAGTTTTTGGTTATTCTTCTTTTTGATGCCCTTGATCTAAATGAACGGCACTCACTAAATCATCATTGCTGACTTGAAATGCTTGACCAAAGCCTTTTACAAATAGACCAGGACCTGGTTTGAAACTAAACAATTTGAAATCTTCTAAGGTCGCTAAATCATCAATCAACTTACCGTGTCTTGCTTTAAGCATTGCAAGCCCATCTTTCCATTCTGCTGAATGGCGTTCAATAACACGTGCTGTTGCATCAAATGATAAACGGCGACGAGCAAAAATCTGACGACTTTTACTTTCATCTTCAATAATCATTAAAGAAACTTTAGGATTTTCAAGTAGGTTACGCGCATGACGAGCAATCGTAGAAATAAATACTTGGTATTCTCCTTGATTAATCGCAAATGGTGCATAGCTGATATTCGGCGTACCCATGCTGTCCACTGTAGCTAACATAATTGTTTTTGCTTCAGCTTTTAACTCTTGAATTTGAGGTCCTAAACGATTTTGAAGAACTTCTTGTTTTGCCATAACTTCCCTTGTTTTTCGATTTGATAGTTTTTTGTTAATAAAATGTAACATAGCGTTATGTATTATAATCATTTTAGAGGAGTTTACAAGCTGTGTGAAAAGTAAATTTAACAATGTTAGGTGAACAATCTTGGTAACTAAATATAAAAATAGAAGTTACAAGTTGATAACCTTTATAAATAAAAATATTATCTTTATAATAATGATGTAATTTTGTACATTTACGATTTTAATTTTGGGGAACGTATGGCAGCAGAAAGTGCAAATCAGCTAGTCAGTGTGGTGACTTTATTAACTGCCGCAGTGTTAATTGTGCCTTTATTTAAGCGATTAGGGTTAGGCTCAGTTTTAGGTTACCTTGCCGCAGGTTTAGTGATTGGGCCTTTCGGCTTTGGGCTTTCAAATGATCCTCAAGCTATCCTACATATTGCCGAACTTGGTGTGGTAATGTTTTTATTCATTATCGGTCTTGAAATGAAACCCTCTCACCTTTGGAGTTTAAGAAAGCAAATATTTGGTTTAGGCAGTTTACAGGTTTTCGCTAGTGGTGTTTTGATTACCTTAGTGGGATATTATTTATTAAATTTTTCTTTTCAAACCGCATTTATTATCGCTTCGGGCTTTGTACTCACATCAACGGCGATTGTGGTTCAAATTCTTACTGAACGAGGGGACATTGGTTCACCACGTGGTCAGCGTATGATTTCGGTCTTATTATTTGAAGATTTATTAATCGTGCCCTTATTTGCCATTGTAACTTTCCTTTCTTCTGTTGAGGGAGCTTCAGACGCAGAACCCATTTGGCAACAAATTTTGATTGCAATGGGAGGTATAGGAATATTATTGCTCAGTGGACGTTATTTGAATCCACTATTCCGAATTCTCGCTTCAACAAAATTACGAGAAATGATGACTGCTGCTGCATTATTAGTGGTATTAGGTTCCGCATTATTAATGGAAGCCAGTGGGCTTTCTACGGCAATGGGCGCTTTCATGGCAGGTGTATTGCTATCGGAGTCAAGTTTCCGCCATCAATTAGAGGCAGACATTGAGCCTTTCCGAGGATTGTTACTTGGATTATTTTTTCTAGGTGTTGGAATGTCGCTAGATCTTTCGCTAGTGATGAAAAATTTTCGTTTTATTATTATGAGTGTGCTGTTGTTAATGCTTGCTAACGCGATTGGTATTTTTATGATTGGACGCTTAACTCGAGCAAGTTTAACAGATGCATTTGATCGGGCGGTGGTCATGGCACTTGGTGGTGAATTTGCGTTTGTGCTTTATTCTGCCGCCGCTAGTCAAAGAGTAATTACTCGTACAGAACAAGCAAATGGGGTAGCTATTGTGGTTATTTCCATGTTGCTAAGCCCAGTTTTTATTCTAGTTTATAAAAAATTAATTGAGCCTCGTCTGCCTAAAAAATCAACACGTCCAGATGATTATATTGAAGAACAGAAGCCAATTATTTTAATTGGTTTTGGTCGTTTTGGTCAGATTGTACATGATTTGATTATTATGACAGGGCATCATGCCACGGTAATAGATCTGGATGAAAGTATGATTGCGGGAATGAAACGTTTCGGAGTGAAAGGCTATTATGGTAATGCAACTCGTCCAGAATTATTACAAATAGCAGGAATTGAGCAGGCAAAACTATTAATTGTGGCTATTGATGATCAAGAAAAATCTACACGTATTGTGAAATTAGCACGTAAATTTAATCCAAACCTCACTATTATTGCTCGTGCTTTCGACCGTATTCATGTCTATCAATTACAAAAAGCTGGGGCAAATAAAGAGGTGCGTGAAACTTTCGAATCTGCTTTGCAGGCAGGAAAATTTGCTTTGAGCACATTAGGAATTAGCCAGCAAAAAGTAGAGGAAATTGCAAAGTTATATGCACGTAAGGATGAACAAGCAGTGCAGTTAATGGCGGATGCTTATGATCCTAAGTTTGGGCGATTTGATAATGAAGAAATCCGTCGTATAGTATTGGAGCAAGATCAAGATCTTACTCGCCTTATTCAAGAAATTTTGGCTTGCGAAGATAAACCAGAATAATCATCCTCAATCAAAGGTTAAAGTGCGGTAGAAATTTCTAAAATTTTTACCGCACTTTATTTGTATCTGTATGTTATTTTTTATTATGCGAGGCCAAATTCCATATATTGCATCATCAGTTGGGATAAGGTAGAGTAAAATTTATTTCATTATTATTCTGAATATTGTTATTAATATGATATTGAAAAAATCGCTAAACTTTTTTACGTTATGTCTCTTATCTGCTTGTAGTTTAATTACTTATCAGCCTCTTGAGACAATTAGTCAAATTAATCCGAATCAAGGTTATCGGATGAAAACGGCGATAAATCAACCTGATGGAAATCTAATTATTCTAATGTTTTCTGGTGGTGGTAGCCGTGCAGCGAGTTTAGGCTATGGTGTACTTGAAGCTTTTAAAAATACGCAAATTAAGCCCACTGATAAAGGTTCTAGATTAATTGATAATGTAGATATCGTTTATGGTGTTTCTGGCGGATCAGTATTGGCGGCTTATTATGCATTATATGGTGCAGATGCCGTTCCTAAGTTTGAAAATAATTTTTTAAAGAAAGATTTTCAACGTGAAATTATTAGTCAAGTTTTCTCTTTTTCTAATTTACCTCGTATTTCTTCTCCGCAATTTGGGCGAGGCGATTTATTGCAGGAACAACTAGATTTAGCCTTATACAAAGGAGCAACCTTTGGTGACTTAGTGGCAAAGCGTAAAGGGCCTTTTGCCGTGATAAGTGCCACAGATATGAATTCTGGGCAAAAAATTACATTTACCCAAGAGTTCTTTGACGGACTTTGTTTAAATTTAAGTAAAATGGAAATTTCTAGAGCCGTGGCAGCCTCTAGTTCAGTACCTTTAATTTTTAGCCCTTTAACACTTAATAATAATGGTGGAAATTGTCATTTTTCAGTGCCTGAGTTAGTGCGAATGACACAACAGATTAGTTCAGAAACACAGAAAACAAAGAACATTGAAGAAGCAAAAGATTTACTTAAATATTATCAAAATAGTAAAGAATATCCTTATATTCATTTAGTAGATGGTGGATTAACCGATAATTTAGGTTTGGCGGGGTTAATTGATATTTTTGATGTGGCGGGTCAAGAAGGCATGTATCAACAAGCATTGAACCATAATATTAAGCGTATTATTGTGATTAATGTCAATGCACAAAATGAGATTGTGAGTGAAATTAATAAAAGTGCGGATGTTCCTGGACCAGCAGATGTAGTCAATACTATCGTGAATGTGCCTATTGACCGTAATACCCAAATCACTTTGCATCGATTCCGTGAATTTGCTGATGAATGGAATAAAAATATGCAAAAGAAACCTGTGAATAGACGCGTTGAAATGCACTTTGTTGATTTAGGCTTAAAAAATTTACCCGAGTCTGAATTGAAAAAAGATGTATTGAATATTAGTACCTCATTCTATTTATTAGATTCCGAGGTGAATAAACTGAAAGCTTCCGCTAAAATTTTATTAGATGAATCGAAAGAATATCAGGATATGTTGAAATCCTTGAGGTAAAAAATAAGCCCATATCAATATATGGGCTTATGATTTACTAGATTAATTAGCGTTTAGTAATCGCACCTAAAATGCCACGCATAATTTGTTTGGTAACTTGATTGCGTAAATTACGCCCGACTTGTTGAGCAACACTGCTAACAACTTGCTCAGTCACGGTTTGTTGACTTTTCTTCTTAGAACCAAAAATTGAGGCAATCATACCACCTAAGAAATCATTGCTTTCTTCTTGTTTAGCCGCTTCCTCTGCTTGTTGTTGAACTTGAGCTTGTAATGCTTGATCATTGAGCATTTCATAAGCAGATTCATTGTCCACTAAATCACGATAGACAGGATAGATTTCATCATCTTTTACCCAAGCCGCACGCTGTTGTTCAGTAATTGGAGACAATTGGCTCTTTGGTGGGAAAATTGTTGCAATTTCTACTGGTGAGGGCATGCCTTTTTCATCTAAGAAGGAAACTAAAGCTTGACCGACGCCTAAGGTGGAAATTGTTTCCACTACATTAACTTGAGGATTGGTGCGAAATGTTTCTGCTGCGGATTTTACTGCTTTTTGATCTCGTGGAGTAAAAGCACGTAAAGCATGTTGGACACGGTTACCTAATTGACCGAGTACGGTATCTGGTAAGTCTAAAGGATTTTGTGTCACAAAATAAATTCCTACACCTTTTGAACGAATTAAACGTACTACTTGTTCCACTTTTTCAATCAGCGCAGATGGTGCACCATCAAATAATAAGTGAGCCTCATCAAAGAACATAACAAACTTTGGTTTATCTGGGTCTCCAACCTCAGGTAAGCGTTCGAATAATTCAGCCATTAACCACAGCAAGAAAGCACTGTACATGCGCGTAGAATTAATTAGTTTTTCAGAGTTCAGAATATTAATCACGCCACGTCCATCACGTGTTTGGATCCAATCATCTAGATTTAATGCTGGTTCACCGAATAAATGATCTGCACCTTCATTTTCTAATGCGAGTAATGCACGTTGAATAGCTCCCACACTAGCCGATGATACATTACCATATTCTACTTGAAATTCTTTGGCATTTTCGGCAACGAATTTCAACATCGCGCGTAAATCTTTTAAATCAATTAGTAATAACCCACGATCATCTGCCACTCGGAAGACTAAATTGAGTAAACCTTCTTGAGTTGAATTTAAATTGAGTAAACGAGAAAGTAACATCGGACCCATTTCTGAGATAGTGGTTCGCAGTGGAATGCCTGTTTCACCAAACACGTCCCAAAAAGATACAGGGTAGCTAGTTAAGTAGTTTTCACCACCTAAATTAAATTGTTGGATACGTTCGGCAATTTTGCCTTGCATGGTTCCTTTGACAGTTAGACCTGAAAGATCACCTTTTACGTCTACTAAAAATACAGGAACACCATCATCACTGAACGCTTCAGCAAATTTACGTAGTGTTACTGTTTTACCTGTTCCCGTTGCACCTGCAATTAATCCATGGCGATTAGCCATTTTAGCAGTGATACCGAGTTGAGTACCTTGTTCTGTTTGTGCGATGCTATATTGTGTCATAAAAACCCCTAAAAATGCGCTAATACATTTTGTTAGTTCGATTGAATATTCTGTTGTGCATAATAAGGAAAAATCAAAGTGCGGTCAAAAAATACTGAATTTTATGGTATGCTTTTTATTAATTATTGGATTCTGTCGTTAAGGAAATAATTTTGAAAAATTTAACCGCACTTTTCACACAAGCTTGCCCTTGTCAATCAGGTAAGCCTTATGAAGACTGTTGTGCCCCCTTTCATCTTTTAAAGGCTTTTCCTGAAAACGCAGAACAGCTAATGCGTTCACGTTATAGTGCTTATGTTTTGCAGTTAATTTCTTATGTGGTTGAAACTACGGTTCCAAATCAACAAGCATTGTTAGATGTTAAAGCATTGCAAGATTGGTCAGAAAAAACAGATTGGGTTGGTTTAGCGATTTTGGCACATCATCCCAAACTTTCTAATATTCATAGTGCGGTAGAATTTAAGGCTTTTTTTAATACAAATGAAGGTGAACAGATTCATCATGAAAATTCATTGTTTGTAAAAATTGATGGACGTTGGTATTTTGTTGATCCAACAGTGCCATTACCCACCAATAAACAGCCTTGTATTTGTGGTTCGGGAAAAAAATTTAAAGCTTGTTGTGGAGGATTGTTATGACACAATTCAAATTATTTTTACAGGTATTTTGGCATCGTTTTAATCAAAATAAATTACCCCAAGCAGCAGGTTCTCTCACGTATAGCACGATGTTAGCAATTGTGCCATTAGTGATGGTCGTATTTTCGATTTTTTCTGCGTTCCCAATGTTTGCTGAAGCTACTGCAACCATGAAAGAATTTGTATTTACCAATGTGGCTCCTTCGACAGGTGATGTTGTTGGACAATATATTGATGAGTTTGTGAATAATTCTAAACAAATGAGTGCTATTGGTGTGATTAGTTTAATTGCCGTAGCACTGTTATTAATTAAGTCTATTGATAATACCCTAAACGATATTTGGAATGTAACAAATCGCAGTACAATATTTTCCTTTGCTATTTATTGGACGATTCTTACTTTAGGACCTATTTTTATTGGTGTAAGTTTTGCAGCAAGTAGTTATGTTCGTTCAATGAGTTTATTTGCTTCCGAGTTAGATTTGCCCTTTGGTCTACAACTACTTAGTTTCGTACCTTTCTTTTTAACCTGGTTAAGTTTTACTTTGATTTATGCCTTAGTACCCAATAAAAAAGTAAGTTTTCAACATGCAGCGGTAGGTGCCTTAGTCGCGGCTATCTTTTTCACTTTAGGTAAGCAAGCTTTTGCGTGGTATATTGTAACCTTTCCGTCTTATCAGTTAATTTATGGGGCGATGGCAACCTTGCCAATTACCTTATTATGGATTCAATTAAGTTGGTTGTTTGTGTTGTTAGGAGCACAACTTGCAGCTGTGTTAGATGATATGCGTTCTATTAAATCGGGACATTTAGATTTTCAAAGTATTCGGGATAAACAGTAATGATTGCATTAATTCAGCGTGTTACGCAGGCAAAAGTGGATGTAAACGGGCAGACTATTGGTCAAATTGGATCTGGGTTATTAGTATTACTTGGCGTAGAGAAAGAAGATAACTGTTTTAAAGCAGATAAGTTAGCGGAAAAGCTATTAAATTATCGTATATTTAATGATGAACAAGGAAAAATGAATCTCAATGTTCAACAAGCGGAAGGTTCATTGTTAATCGTTTCTCAATTTACTTTGGTCGCTGATACCCAAAAAGGACTTCGACCGAGTTTTTCAAATGGCGCTCCTCCTGAGCTTGCCAATCAATTATATGAATATTTTTCTCAAAAATGTGCGGAGAAAATTCATGTGGAAAATGGTCAATTTGCTGCAGATATGAAAGTCAGCTTAACCAATGATGGTCCCGTTACCTTTTGGTTGAATGTATAGCAGTTGATATAAATTGAATGCTGGTTAACCAGAATAAAAGTGGTTTTCCTAGCACCTTATTTTATTTTCTGATAAAGTGCAGACGGCTATTTAAAACAAGTCTTGTTAATTTACTGAATAGGTTTATGCTATTCAGATTTAATTTTTTGCTCATTTTGAACTAAAAAGGGAAAATTATGACATTTGATACTTATGAAACGCTAGCCCTTGCTTGCTTAGTGTTATTGCTTGGTTATTTCCTCGTAAAACGTATTAAATTACTCAGACACTTCAATATTCCAGAACCTGTAGTCGGTGGTTTTATTGTTGCTATTGTACTAACTATTGTTCACCAGTTTTGGGGATTAAGTTTCAGTTTTGATGGGAACTTACAGCGTACTATGATGTTAGTATTCTTCAGTTCTATAGGTCTAAGTGCAAACTTCTCTCGTTTAGTAAAAGGGGGAAAACCTTTAATCGTATTTTTAGTTGTGGCGGCAGCTTTAATTGCTATTCAAAATACTGTCGGTATTTTGGGTTCGCTAGCACTAGATCTAGATCCAGCTTATGGCTTAATTGCGGGTTCAGTTACGTTAACAGGTGGGCATGGTACTGGTGCCGCTTGGGCTGAAACCTTAACACGTGATTTTGGTATTTCTGGTGCGATGGAATTAGCCATGGCTTGTGCTACTTTTGGTTTAGTTTTTGGTGGTATTATTGGTGGCCCAGTAGCCAGTTTCTTAATTAAACGTTTACACAAACAAGAAGAAACAGAAGATGAAAATGTAGACGATATTGAAGAAGCCTTTGAAAAACCTGTTTATCGTCGTAAAGTAAATACACGTACCATTATTGAAACCATCACCATGCTTTCAATTTGTTTATTGTTTGGTGAGCATCTTGATAATCTTACCAAAGGAACCGCTTTACAATTACCAACCTTCGTATGGTGTTTATTTACTGGGGTTATTTTACGTAATGCATTAACTTATGGCATTAAATTTAAAGCGCCTGATGAAGCAATTGATGTATTAGGGACCGTGGGATTATCCATTTTCTTAGCTATTGCCTTAATGTCATTAAAACTTTGGGAATTAGCAGGCTTAGCTTTACCAATTTTTGTGATATTAGCTGTACAAGTGGTCGTGATGGCGTTATTTGCTGTATTCGTGACCTATAAAGCAATGGGCTCGGATTATGATGCCGTTGTACTGAGTGCGGGACACTGTGGATTTGGCTTGGGTGCTACGCCTACAGCAGTAGCCAATATGCAAGCGATCACGTCTCATTTTGGTCCGTCACATAAAGCATTCTTAATTGTGCCAATGGTAGGGGCATTTTTTATTGATTTATTGAATGCCTCATTATTGAAAGTTTTTGTTGAAATTGCTGCTTACTTTCACTAAATAAAATTTTCTTAAAAAATACCGCACAAAGTGCGGTATTTTTTTATTAGAAATTTGCTCAAATAGATAACAAAAGTTAAACTAAGCACCAGATAAAATCATAAGGATTATTTATGCAAAGTTTAATGCCATTTCATACCTTTTCTGTGCCAGCAAGTGCTAAAAAAATCGTAGAAATTACCGCACTTGAACAACTTCAACAGCTATGGAATGAGAGTGTTGCTGAACAACAACCGGTATTATTTTTAGGGCAAGGTAGTAACGTTTTATTTCTTGAAGATTTTCAAGGTACAGTATTACTCAATCGTTTGATGGGAATTGAGAAATCTGAGGATGCAAATTTTCATTATTTACACGTCAATGCGGGTGAAAATTGGCATAATTTAGTGCAATGGTCTTTATCACAAGGTATTTATGGGCTAGAAAATTTAGCACTGATCCCAGGTTGTGCAGGTTCCGCTCCTGTACAAAATATTGGCGCTTATGGTCGTGAATTTAAAGATTTTTGTCATTATGTGGATGTACTTGATCTGAATACTGGTAAACAATTTCGTTTAACTAATGCAGAATGTGAATTTGGTTATCGTGAAAGTGTTTTTAAACATAAATATGCATATGGATTTATTGTCATTGCGGTAGGATTAAAATTAGCTAAACATTGGAAACCCATATTGAAATATGGCTCATTATCCAATTTTGATGAAAATACTGTTACGGCTAAACAAATATTTGATGAGGTTTGTTCAGTACGCCGAGCAAAATTGCCCAATCCACAAGATTTTGGCAATGCAGGTAGCTTTTTTAAAAATCCTGTGATTTCGGCAGAACAATTCACTCGCTTGCAACAGGCTTATCCTCACATTCCAAATTATCCTCAAGCAGACGGCTCAGTGAAATTAGCCGCAGGTTGGTTAATCGATCAATGCCAACTTAAAGGCTATCAAATAGGTGGCGCAGCAGTTCATCAAAATCAAGCACTGGTATTGATTAATAAAGCCCATGCGACGGGGGCAGATGTCGTGGCCTTGGCACATCATGTTCGTCAAGCAGTAGCCGATAAATTTAAAGTATATTTATCACCTGAAGTACGCTTTATTGCTGCACAGGGTGAAGTAAATGCAGAAACAGCAATTAGTTAATTAGTTTTATTATTAAAGATAACGATGGATTTCAAAACAAATTTAGAAACTTTACCAAGCATTGATGGCTTGGCAGGATTAAATATTTTAGCGAAAGGTGAAGTCATTCATCATATTCCAGCTATAGCTGGTAAATTAGGTTCATTAAAGGTTTATCATGCTCTAGCACAGCAATTTCATGGAAAATTAGACCGCACTTCTGCGCAAAAAGGCATTGAGATTTTTGCTGAACATGTTGCAGATGCCCAGCAAAATCCTGGAAAACACCCTAATATTGATTTGTTGTTTAAAGTGAACAATGAAAATTTAGAGTATCAACTTCAACCCGTAAAAGCCTGATGTTAGACAATAAACCCTTTCCTATTCCTGTTAATTATTTTGCCTTAACTCTAGGATTAAGTTCCTTAGGGTTTGCATGGCGTTATGCGGCAACTGTAATTAATGTACCCGCTTGGAGTGGAGAGCTGATAGGCCTATTTGCTTCAGTGGTATGGGCATTGTTTGTTATTGTATATGTTTATAAGTGGATCAATTACCCGCAATTGGCACGAGCAGAAGTCATACATCCTATCACAGGTTGTTTTGTCAGTTTGATGTTTATTTCGGGAATTTTTGTGGGGTTGATCTTAAAGCCTTATACCATATTAGGGGAATATATTTCCTTCACTTGTATTGCTTTACAGGTCAGTTATGCGGTGTATCGTTCAGCAGGATTATGGCAAGGAAGGCAACCACAAGAATTCACAACTCCAGCACTCTATTTGCCTATTGTTCCAGCAAATTGGGTAAGTGCGATAGGACTAGTGTTATTAGGCGAACCAGATGTTGCGATTTTATTTTTTGGAGCAGGTTGTTTATTTTGGATAATGATTGAACCTACGATTCAACAACGCTTACGTAATATTGCTGATATGCCCATGGCGCTTCGCCCTACTTTAGGCATTCAGCTTGCTCCAGCCTTTGTTTGCTGTTCATCGTATTTAACCATCAATGGTGGTGAAATTGATTTTATTGTTAAGATGCTCATGGGCTATGGCGTATTACAATTCTTTTTTATTAGCCGCTTACTTGGTTGGATGGGTATTTTCCGACATTTCCATGTAGGGTATTGGGCAATCTCATTTGGGCTTGCCGCCATGGCTGGAGATGGCATTCATATTTATGCTATGAGCCATGGACAAGGTGCAGGGATAGTCGGTTTACCAATGTTTTGGGTAGGAAGTTGTTCTATCGGTTTATTATTTATTGCTACCTTAGGATTAGTATTAAAAGGAAAATTCCTGCTGAAATAATTGCTTATATTAGTTGATAAAATAACTCAAGAATTAATGAACTTTTTTAATGAAAGCGACGTCTAATTTAACATAAATTTGGAAAGATAAAGCGGTTGATATTCTTTCAATTTGTGTTATAACTATAAAACTGTAATGACAGTCTCTGACTAAGAAGGAAGATAATGACTAAAGATGTTCAAACTATGATGTTAGTTCCGCAAGGTAGTATCGAAGCCTATATTCGAGCTGCTAATGAATATCCTATGCTAACTGCAGAGGAAGAAAAGGAATTGGCGGAACGTTTGTATTACCAAGAAGATTTAGAGGCAGCTAAAAAATTAATTTTGTCTCATCTTCGTTTTGTTATCCATGTAGCTCGAGGTTATGCTGGCTATGGGCTTCCACAAGCTGATTTAATCCAAGAGGGGAATATTGGCTTAATGAAAGCGGTAAAACGTTTTAACCCTGAGGTTGGCGTACGCTTAGTGTCATTTGCTGTACACTGGATTAAAGCAGAAATTCACGAATATGTCCTCCGTAATTGGCGTATCGTTAAAGTGGCAACCACAAAAGCACAACGTAAATTGTTCTTTAATCTACGTAAAACTAAACAGCGCTTAGGTTGGTTTAGTGATAATGAAGTAGATTTAGTTGCCAATGAATTAGGCGTATCAAAAGAAGATGTCATTGAAATGGAAAGCCGTATGACAGGCGCCGATGTGGGATTTGATTTGCCAAATGATGATGGTGAAGAAGATACCTTTGTTCCTTCAATGTACCTTGAAGATAAAGGTTCAAACTTTGCGGCTGAATTAGAGAATGAAAATTTTGAAAATCAAGCAGTAGATCAACTAAGCGCAGCCATGGAAACCTTAGATGAACGTAGCTTAGATATTATTCAATCTCGTTGGTTGGATGATAACAAAGCAACCTTACATGATTTGGCAGCAAAATATAACGTTTCTGCGGAACGTATCCGCCAACTAGAAAACAACGCATTGAAAAAATTGAAAAGTGCGGTTAGTTTTTAAATAATTTTATGATTGATGAAAAACCGGCATTTTGTCGGTTTTTTATTTATCTATTACATATCTTTCAAAATTATAACAAATAAGAAACAAATAAAGGGCGGTTTATTTATCCCTTGTTTTATCTTATCGATCCATATCACAAAACGATTAGATTTATTACATTAATTGGTATTTTTTAGCAATAAATCAGGTACAATACTTTAATCTTTATTCCTCATTTTAATTATTCAGGAGAACAAAATGGCAGATCATAAAAGACTGGCGAATGCGATACGAGCACTCAGTATGGATGCAGTGCAAAAAGCGAAATCAGGTCACCCAGGAGCGCCAATGGGTATGGCAGATATTGCAGAAGTATTATGGCGTAAATTTTTAAAACACAATCCGAATAATCCGAAATGGGCAGACAGAGACCGTTTTGTACTTTCTAATGGACACGGCTCCATGTTAATTTATAGCTTGTTACATTTAACAGGTTATGACCTTTCAATAGAAGATTTAAAAAACTTCCGTCAATTACATTCTAAAACGCCAGGACACCCAGAATATGGTTATGCCCCAGGAGTTGAAACCACGACAGGGCCTTTAGGACAAGGGATTACCAATGCAGTGGGAATGGCGATAGCAGAGAAAACCTTAGCGGGTCAATTTAACCGAGAAGGACATGAAATTGTCGACCACAACACTTATGTATTTTTAGGTGATGGTTGCTTAATGGAAGGGGTTTCTCATGAAGCTTGTTCATTAGCGGGGACATTAGGTTTAGGCAAATTAATTGCATTTTATGATGACAACAACATCTCTATCGATGGTCATGTTGATGGTTGGTTTACCGATGACACCGCAAAACGATTTGAAGCTTATGGTTGGCAGGTGATACGCAACATTGATGGACATGACCCACGCCAAATCAAATCCGCCATTGTACTGGCGAAAGCAGAAAAAGCGAAACCGACATTAATCATCTGTAAAACCATCATTGGTTACGGCTCACCGAATAAATCTGGCTCTCACGACTGCCATGGAGCACCGCTAGGTGATGAAGAAATCGCCTTAACACGTAAAGCCTTAGGTTGGGAATATGCTCCTTTTGAAATTCCTGCAGATATTTATGAGAAATGGGATGCCAAAGCGGCAGGACAATTAGCGGAACAAGCTTGGAATGAAAAATTTGCGGCTTATGCGAAAGCTTACCCTGAATTAGCGACAGAATTTACCAGACGAATCAATGGTGAATTACCAGCGAACTGGGCGACAGAATCAAAAGCATTTATAGAGAAATTACAAGCGAATCCAGCAGCGATAGCGAGTCGTAAAGCTTCTCAAAATGCCATTGAAGCCTATGCCCACCTATTACCTGAATTTTTAGGCGGTTCAGCAGACTTAGCGAGTTCAAACTTAACCTTATGGTCAGGCTCAAAACCGATACGAGCGAAAACCAATCTTGATGGCAACTACATCAACTACGGGGTAAGAGAATTTGGCATGTCAGCCATCATGAATGGTATCGCCTTACATGGCGGGTTCATTCCTTACGGAGCGACCTTCTTAATGTTCTACGAATATGCCCATAATGCCGTACGTATGGCAGCCTTAATGAAACAACGTTCATTATTTGTGTACACACATGATTCTATCGGCTTAGGAGAAGATGGTCCAACACACCAACCAGTAGAACAAACCGCCTCCTTACGATTAATCCCTAACTTAAACACCTGGCGCCCAGCAGACCAAGTGGAATCAGCTATTGCATGGCAACAAGCGGTGGAACGCAAAGAAGGACCAAGTGCCTTAATTTTCACTCGTCAAAATCTGGCTCAACAAACGAGAACGGCAGAACAACTGGCGAATGTCGCACGTGGTGGTTACATCTTAAAAGAAAGTGCAGGCACACCAGATTTAATCCTGATTGCAACGGGTTCAGAAGTGGATTTGGCAATGAAAGCGGCAGAAGTATTAGAGAGTGAAAGCGTCAAAGTACGAGTTGTCTCCATGCCAAGTACGAACGTATTTGATAAACAAGAAGAAGCTTATCGAGAATCCGTGTTACCAAGTTCAGTGACAAAACGAGTAGCAATAGAAGCGCAAATTGCGGACTTCTGGTACAAATATGTCGGAACTCAAGGACGGATTATTGGAATGAATAGTTTTGGCGAATCAGCACCGGCAGATCAATTGTTCAAGCTATTTGGATTTACTGTCGAGAATGTAGTTGCGAAAGCGAAAGAAATCCTTTAATGAAATAGAAGGATAGTTAAATAAAAGTGCGGTAGGATTTTGGGAAATTTTTCTAAAACCTACCGCAGTTTTTATTGATTAATATTCACCATCAGCAATTTTATTTAATGTGGTAATGGAAGGAATAAAGAATAATTGACCAGACATCACAGTTGAGAAAGTGAGTAAATAGTCACTTTGTTCAACCATTTGTATTAACATTTGTTTCATGACGGTCCAATGATTTGCATAGCCAATGAAGTATGTTCCGGTTTTTCCTGATGAGGGATCAGAAAAAGGCACATTCATACGAATAATTTGTTTTTCTTCACCATTTACCTCATATTTGGAAACTACGCTATGGGCATTGGTAAATTTCTCATCATCTTCTAGTTCGAGATCATTAAACTTTTTACGACCGATAGCTTTTTCTTGTGTTTCTGTTGGTAGGGTATCCCAGTAATCCATATCATGGCGCCATTTTTGTGCAAAGGCATAAGAGCCATTAATAAATTCAGGATCTTCTTCCCCAATTAATGAGCATTCAAGTTGTTCAACACCTGTTGGAACCTCTGTTCCATCAATAAATCCGATAATCGAACGCCCTTCAAAATAACGAAAACCTTTGGTTTCATCGATGACTTTACTCACATCTTTTAACGATTTGCGGAATAATGAAAGAACTTCATAAATCACCATTTCATCATTCGCACGGATATGTAGAAAAATATCTCCTTTGGTACCAGGCATTTTATATTCAGGCCCAGCTAATCCTTCAAAAATTTCCAATTCTGCGGGAACGGGAGCATCGGGGAATAAATAATCCCAAGCTTTACGGCTAAAGCCAAGCGTTGCTTTTAAATTAGAATCTTCTGCTCTAATACGTAATGAGCGAAGGATAGCTTGATAACGATCCGCAAATTCAATAATGGCTTCTTTTTCAACCGCTTGATCTTCACGCTTAAGTTCTAAGATAGTGAATTGTACGTTTTTACCAATATCTTTCCACACATCTTGGGCAAGTAGAGTATTAATTGTCATAGTTGTTCCTTTTTATAGAGTAGAGGATGAAATAAGTATACACTTTTTATACTGGTGGTGCGAATTTGTACGTTATGGCATAAAAGTGCGGTTATATTGAGGAAAATTTTTATTAACGTAATGTTGGTATTTTGATGATTTTAACTTTCTAATTTGTTGCATATTATTTATACTTTCCACTCATTTTTTATTTAAAGGTTAGCTGTCATGGGTGTGTATGCTTATATTTGCTTACTGTTTAGCATCTCCATTTTTCTCGCTTTTTTAACTAGCAAATTAAGCGATCGTATTCAATCTACTATTGCCATTACCGCTTCTGCAATGGTGAGTTCACTAATTTTAATTGGGCTTGGATTATTAGATTGGTTTCATCTTGATCACATGGCAGCTCATATTATGCAAGAATTGGATTTTAAAAATTTCTTGCTAAACGGTATGCTAGGTTTCTTATTATTTGCTGGTTCTTTAGGTATTAAATTACCTTTAATGAAAGAACAACGCCGTGAAATTGCGGTGTTTGCTCTATTTTCCACTTTAGCCTCAACCTTTCTAATCGGTGGCTTAATTTATATGGCTGCTGATTTAATTGGTTTTCACATCAACTTTATTTATTGTTTATTGTTTGGTGCTTTAATTTCACCTACAGACCCTATTGCCGTATTAGCGATTATTAAAAATTTAAAAGCACCTAAACGCTTATCTATGCAGGTGGAAGGTGAGTCATTATTTAATGATGGTGTTGGCTTAGTGATTTTTACGACAGTATTTTCCGTTGCTTTTAGTGGGGAAGAACCTAGTCTCATGTCCGTACTTGGATTGTTTTTACATGAAGCCGTTGGAGGCATTTTATTTGGGTTATGCATTGGTTTTATTGCCCATGTATTGATTTCTGCCACAGATGATGGAAGTTTAGAAATTTTATTGACTTTAACCATTCCTACCGCTGGCTTTATTTTAGCTAACTGGTTGCATATTTCTGGTGCATTGGCGATGGTTACTGCTGGGATTATGATTGGTAACTGGACACGCCGACAAGGCTTTTCTGAGCAAAGCAAGCAACACCTCGATCACTTCTGGGAAATGATTGATCATTCTTTAAATTCTTTATTATTCTTATTAATTGGATTAGCGCTTTTGTTAGTTGAGTTTAATGCAGAAAGCTCAATTTTAATGTTAGTTGCCATTCCAGTTTGTTTACTGGCTCGTTACGTTAGTTTATGGGTTCCTTATCAAATAATATCACGTTTTCGTACTTATAATCCTTATACTTTACGGATTTTAACATGGGGTGGTTTACGTGGAGGCTTAGCATTAGCGATGGCGTTATCAATTCCTGATAAGCTTGTCACTATTCAAGGCGAGGGCATTACTGCGGATTTACGAGATGTAATTATTCTTATGACTTATGCGGTGGTGACTTTTTCTATTTTAATACAAGGAATGACGGTGGAAAATATGATTGAGCGAGCTAAAGTTGTGGATCCTAAACGTGATGCTTATGTAAAACTAGGTGGAACACGAGATTATCCACCACATATCTAAAACAAAAAGTGCGGTATGATATTCAAAAATTTTTGTACTATGCCACTGTTGCCAAATACAATTTAACTAAAATTGATAAAATCCTGATTAATTAATTTGATCAGGATTTTTATTATGGCAGAATGATGACCAAACTAGTTATAGCTTAGTATTAAAAACATTGTCATTGTTAAGATTGATTCTTATTTGCAAAAGAATCAGTAATCTTATAGACTACCGAAACCCATCAGCCATTTTTACTAATTTATGAATAATTATCAACGTGTTATTTTAAGTATTATATTGTTTGCTACTTCTGCAATATCTCATGCAGAGCCATTGGATCGAACTCAGCAGAAAATTGACGCTGACCAGCAACAGCGCCAGCAACAATATCAACAACATCAGGCTAAAGTGCTACAACCTCAAGCAGATGTGCGGTTAGATACCGAACTAAATGAATCACTTAGCTTATCTAATAAAGAATCTCCTTGCTATCCTATCCATCAAATTACTTTAACCGATTACGGTTCCTCTATCCCACAAAGCCAATTCCAATGGGCATTAGATAAAGCAGCTGAACACCTTCATTTTACCTTGCCTCATTGTTTTGGTAGTCAGGGGGTAGGCATTTTGATAAAACAAATTCAAAATGAAATTATTGAGCAAGGTTATGTAACGACTCGTGTTGTGACACAAGAACAGGACTTAAATTCGGGTAAATTAGCCTTAACTGTGATTATAGGTAAAGTTCGTAATACAATTATTACAGATAGCAGCCTAGTTCCACGTTTTACTCGATTACATGCATTAACAGGGTTAACATTTGATTCAGGTGATGTGCTGAATGTACGAGATATTGAACAATCTTTAGAAAACCTCAAACGTGTGCCAACGGTTGATGCTAATATTGAAATTATTCCTAGCGAAACTGATAACGCAGAGATTGGTGAGAGTGATTTAAAAATTACCTACAATCAAGCTTTCCCATTTCGTCTCAATTTAGGGCTTGATGATGCTGGTTCAAAAGCTACAGGTAAATGGCAAGCAAGTGGTACACTTTCTATTGATAATATTTTTTCAGCAAATGATTTGTTTTATAGCTCATTTACTCATTCTATTAAGCAAAAAGGTGATGATAAAGGCAGTCGTGAATCCAAAAACTTCACTCTTTATTACTCTATTCCATTCGGTTATTGGCAATTAGCATTGTCACATACTCAAAATCGTTATCATCAACAAGTTTTTGAGGCTTTTGATAATAATTATATTTATTCAGGTGAAAGTGACACTGACAAGCTGATGCTTTCTTATCTTCTTTATCGAGATAGTCGAAGAAAAACGACGATTTCTACCGCACTTTGGTCTCGTCAATCACAAAATTATATTGATGGTTCCGAAATTACAGTACAAAAACGCCGAATGGCAGGTTGGGAAGTTGGTGTTTCACATAAAGAATATTTAGATTCTGCAAGCCTTGAATTTTCGGTGAATTTTAAACGAGGTACAGCAGCTCGTGGTGCTTTGTCAGCACCTGAAGAAGCTTATGGAGAAGGCACCTCTCGACCTAAAATTATTACTGCAAGTGTGAGTTTAACAAAACCATTTCAAATAAAAAATCAAATGTGGGAATGGCAAAGTAGTTTAAATGCTCAATGGAATAAAACGCCTTTAATTCTGCAAGACAGATTTTCAATTGGTGGTCGTTATACTGTGCGGGGCTTCGATGGTGAGCTTACGCTTTCTGGAGAACAAGGTTGGAATTGGCAGAATGAACTGATTTGGCATTTTAACCCGAATCATGCTCTTTATTGGGCGATGGATGCTGGTAGAGTTTCGGGTTGGTCAACAGAAAATCAATTGGGAAAACATTTAATCGGAACTGCGATAGGACTTAAAGGTGCAGTGAAGGGGTTTTATTATGATGTTTTTGTGGGTGAACCAATTGAAAAGCCTCAAGGTTTTCGTACCTCAAATACTGTAGCAGGATTTAATGTTGGCTATAGTTTTTAAATGTATTGTTAGATAAAGTCTATTTAAATAA
>NZ_AJSX01000035.1 GCF_000262245.1 Pasteurella bettyae CCUG 2042 | reverse complement strand
CTCATCAGAGAAAGCTGCATTAGTATTATTCTATATTTTGCTCGTTAAAACCAAGTTGCCAAAATCCCATATCCAACAATTTCATTTGCGGATAAATCAAGTCACTATTATCAAATTTTAAAGTTTGGCGGCACGCTTCAAATTCTGAATGATGTTTTTCATAAAACTCAGCCAGTTATTTGAAAGAATTTTTGCCATATACGCTGCTGATGCCATAAGGTTTCGATTTCACTTTTTTTCTAAAGAAGCGGTCATAAGCTGGCGTGCAGCCTAATGTACCGAGCAAAATTTTGCTGCGTAATACCGTAGAAACTTCATTTTTGACCGAACCACACTGCTCTTTACGCACGCTGCTATAATACTCAATGAGTTTGTTATCCAGTTTTTCCCAAGCTGCCTGTACTTTTTCATTCAGAAAATCTTGGCAACTTGCCCCTTGTAGGCAGTCATATTCCGATTGCAACATTTCTTGAATAACTGGAATATGGATTTTGTAATCTTTCCATAATAAAAAAGACGAACCTCGCAACATTCCCCAGCTGGCAAGATATTGATAAAGCTGCAAGCTCAAATAATCATAGTCAGGATTTTTTGTTTTTCTTGCCTGATAAAATCCAGCATAACAATATTCCCAAGAAAGATATCTGCTATTCAGCTCTTGCTTATCTTTATGAAATTGTTTAACTGCTTTAAGAAAATCTATACTCATAGTAAACCTTGAATCCAACCTTTAAAATAATCATTCACGACAAATAAAGTGCCCCCATATAAATAACCCAATCATATATTGAGGCCCTCTTTTTTAGCTTCCCAAGGGAAACACTTTTCTATCATTTTAAAACGCCAATATAAATGTAAAAAGCGCTCAAATTGTACAAAAAAAAACAACTGAGCAATATTCAAAACTGGATAAACACAAAAAGTGTTACCGTTATGATTTTTCTATGGACTGCTATTGGTAATATCAAAGAGAAAATAAAAATAGAATTGAAATGGGGTTTGGTTATATTTTGTCTATTTTATGCATACTTACATAGAGTTTTTTTATGAAAGATAAGGGGAAATAACAGATATGCTTTTGTTAAACCGGACTGAGTTACAAATCAAAAAATTTTTAAAT
>NZ_AJSX01000034.1 GCF_000262245.1 Pasteurella bettyae CCUG 2042 | reverse complement strand
CCCTACAAACAGGGGCTCCAGCCAATTTTTTCCCACCAAATTTTTTCTTTTTCCTTATGCAAATATTGTCACTACCCCACAATATTCAGTGATATTACCTTTATCCCAATATTTTTCACGCATAAGCGTCCCCGCCTTGAAATGTAACTCTGGCATAGCTGCGGGAATAGCTTCATCTTTCCAATGGTGAGAGCGATCATTCATTGCTTGCTGCCAACGTTGTGCAACTGTATCTGCAGAAAACGGCAATGATTTGGCTGACGAAGGTTGTGTAACCAATACCAACCGTGCTTGGCTTGCTATCATCTCCTCAAAAGTGCGGTCAATTTCAGCCAAATTTATACTTTTTAGCAAACGGCGATTAAGCTGATAACGGTCTTTTGCTGATAAGCTCACTTGTCCATTTGCAATAATTGGGATTAAATCGTTTGCTAGTTTTAAACTTCCTACTTGAATTTGGCTTTCTTTTTCATTGCGCTGAGTTAAGCGCTCAAGTTCAGCCTTTAATTCTGCCTGTGAAAAGCCTTGCTGTTTTAACTCGCTAATAAAGTGGAACAATACATCAAGCGCTTTATCATATTTCGGACTATTTAACTGCAAAGAAAAAATAGTTTGTAAGGTTTGTTTACCTAAATAGCTATGATAAAAATTAGCTGAATTTATCACTGCACTTTGCTGATTTTCCCATTGCTGCAAACGTAAATTAATTAAACGCTGCACAATTTGTTGCAATAAATCTTTGCGATAATCCGCTTCAGTTTCTTTATTGACTGCGTCTGAAAAGAAACTCAATTCAAGACTTGACGTAGTCATTTCAGGCTCAGACACGGATGCCACACGCCATTGCTTGATTAACGGAATGCCATAATCAATTTTTGGCAACGGAGCCTGAGTATCATGCGTAGAATTGGACAGCTTCTGCGCAATCAAGTTTTCAAGGGAAGATTTGTTAATATCACCCACCACAATCAATGCCATATTGTCAGGTCGATACCATTTTTGATAAAAGTCACGAACTCGTTGCGTCGTCACGCCTTTGATCACCGCCACATCGCCAATAGGATCTCGCAACACGTAACGAGAACCTTGCATTTCCACCGCACTTTTTTTATCTCCTAAACGCAGCATTGGACTTAAACGAGCACGCCATTCTTCCAACACCACACCACGTTCACTATCTAAATCTTCTGGTAAAATGGTGAGATGATTCATCCATTCATTTATAACATCCAAGGCAAGAAGCAAGGTTTCATCATCATTTTTAGCAATATTTAGAGTATAAACAGTATTTTCAAAATCTGTAAAAGCATTAATATCACGAGCAAACTTCATTCCTAACTGCTCAAGTGCATTAATAATCTGGTTTTTGGGGTATTTTTGTGAACCATTAAACGCCATATGTTCCACGATATGGGCGACACCTTTTTGATCATCATCTTCATTCATAGAACCTGCATTCACCACCAATCGCATATAAACCCGATTTTCAGGTTCCTTGTTTGATAAAATATAATAATTTAGCCCATTGGCTAATACGCCGTGATGAATATTCGGATTGAACGGTAACAAGGTCGATGTTGTGGTTGTTGTAGGTATTGCCCCTTGGCAAGCCATCAGCAATAGGATTTGAAATAAAAAAATAAGCGTTTTCATCATAACAAAAAAAGTGGGCATAACAGCCCACTGTTGGTGTAAAAATTAAAATTCGTAGCCGAGTTCTAACCAAAACTCTCTACCTGCAGTATAAAAACCATAATCAGCACCAGATTGGCTACTGATACCTTTACGGGTTTTATTAAGCACATTTAACACATCAACTTTCATCACGATACGTTGGTCATTCCAAACTTTAGGCGACCAACGCAAGCTGGTGTCCCATTGTGTATGCGTGCCATAGTCATAACTGCGATACAATGGAATATCTTTCAACTCTCCATATTGATTTGCGCCTTTAATTGGTGCTTTGATATACCATTTATTCGACCAAGTTAAGTCTAAATCAGGTATTTGCATATCTAACCCCAAACGCACCATCCATTCTTCCCGATTGTTATTCACTTTTTTACGCATTTCCGCATAATTCATTAACTTGCCATCTAAAATAACAGGGGCATTGCCATCATAGCCACGACCTAGATTGAGCGCTTGCATACGCAACCAATCCAACGAAGCAAAGCCTTGCCAATAGGTTTGTCCCCATTTTAATGGCTCAATATTGTTAAACTGTAAAGTATAAATATACAACATATGAATGCTTGTCCAAGTATTCAGATGAAATGATTTAAAAAGAGGTGATAATATGACTAAAAAATTTAATTCAATTGAAAGATGTGACTGCAATGTAATTCATGAGGATATTGTAAATCAAGTTAGAGATAAAATGCCTCAAGAAGAAAGCCTTTATGATCTAGCAGAATTATTTAAAGTATTTGGAGATTCAACACGAATCAGGATATTATGGGCTTTACATGAAGCTGAAATGTGTGTTTGTGATATCGCTGTATTACTTAACATGACACAATCAGCAATTTCCCATCAGCTGAGAGTCTTAAAACAAGCTAATTTAGTGAAAAACAGAAAAGAAGGCAAAGTAGTATATTATTCATTAGTTGATGATCATGTAAGAGAAATATTTGACCAAGGTCTAATTCATATCAACGAGAAGTAGTAATGCGGTAGAATAGAATATTTTTTGAAGATATTTGGACATATATTTAAGTCTTCATTTCAAATGAGCAATGCTTCAAGAAAATTTGAAAAAGACTTGTAGTATTCAAAATAAAATTACAAATAATATTTAGGAGGATTTAATAATGAAAAAGAAATTTATACTTGAAGGTTTAGATTGTGCAAATTGCGCGGCAAAAATGGAAAAGGCTATTAATGAGCTTGATGGAGTGAAAGAAGCTACTGTTAACTTTATGACCACAAAACTCGTTATTGATGGTGAGGATGAAAAAATGCCAACAATAATAGCAGAGGCCGAAAAAATAGTTAAAAAAATCGAACCCGATACAACTATGAAAAAGGCTTAAAGAAGGCTATTTAGTATGACAAAACGACTATGGCGAATAATTATTGGTGCAGCCGTGTTAGCTACAGCAGTATTGCTTAGTTTAAATAACGAATGGTTACAGATTGCTCTCTTTATAATAAGTTACATTATTGTAGGTGGAGATGTTGTAAAAAGAGCTGTCAAAAATATTTTTAAAGGTCAAGTTTTCGATGAAAATTTTTTAATGAGTATTGCAACAATTGGTGCATTTTTTATTGGTGAGTATCCTGAAGGTGTTGCAGTTATGCTGTTTTATCAAGTTGGAGAACTGTTTCAAAGCTATGCAGTTGGCAAGTCGAGAAAGTCAATTGCAAGCCTTATGGATATTCGACCAGATTATGCAAATGTTAAAAAAGGTGATGAACTTGTCAAAGTTGACCCAGATGAAGTACAAATTGGAGATATTATTGTAATTAAAGCAGGAGAAAAAATTCCTCTTGATGGCAAGGTAATTGAGGGAAGTTCAATGATTGATACATCGGCACTAACAGGCGAATCTGTTCCTCGTGAAGTAGAAGTTGGAAGTGATATCCTAAGTGGGTGCATCAACATTAATGGGGTTATTACAGCAGAGGTTACCAAGGAATTTGGAGAATCTACTGTAAGTAAAATTCTTGATTTAGTTGAAAATGCAAGTAGTAAAAAATCCAATTCAGAACAATTTATTACGAAGTTTGCGAGATATTATACACCGGTTGTGGTTATAATTGCAGTTTTTCTAGCTATTATACCACCTCTTGTTATAGACGGGGCGACTTTTAGTGATTGGATATATAGAGCACTAGCATTCCTTGTGGTATCCTGTCCGTGTGCTTTAGTTATTTCAATTCCTTTGAGTTTCTTCGGTGGAATAGGTGGAGCCTCAAAAAAAGGTGTTTTAGTCAAGGGTAGTAATTATTTAGAGGCATTAGCAGAAACTGAAATTGTTGTTTTTGATAAAACTGGAACACTAACGAAAGGTGTATTTAATGTACAGGAAATTCATCCAGAAGGAGTTTCCAAAGAAGAGCTACTAGAATTAACTGCACATGCGGAAAGCTATTCCAATCATCCGATTTCACTTTCACTGAAACGTGCATATAGCAAAGAAATAGACAATGGACGTATTTCAGATGTAGAAGAGATATCAGGTCATGGTGTTATTGCAACAGTAGATGGCAAAAAGGTTATGGCAGGAAATATCAAACTTATGAAAATGATGGATATCCCTTATTTCAAGGGAGAGCTGATCGGTACTATTGTACATGTTGCTGTTAATAACAAATATATAGGTTACATTGTAATTGCCGATGAGGTAAAGGAAGATTCAGCACAAGCAATCAAGGAACTTAAGGCAGCTAATATTAAACAAACAGTTATGTTGACAGGTGATAATAAAAGTATTGGTTCAAAAGTTGCTAAAGAGCTTGGTCTTGATAAGGTTTATGCAGAACTGTTGCCAGCAGACAAAGTTGAAAAACTAGAAGAATTATTTTCGCAAAAATCTAAAAAAGGTAAACTTGCCTTTGTTGGTGACGGAATCAATGATGCACCTGTATTAGCTCGTGCAGACATTGGAATAGCAATGGGTGGTTTAGGTTCTGATGCGGCCATTGAAGCTGCTGATGTTGTAATTATGACTGATGAGCCATCGAAAATTGCTACTGCAATGAAGATTTCTAAAAAGACACTAAAAATTGCACATCAAAACATAGTATTTGCAATTGTAATAAAAATAATTGTTCTTATTTTGAGTGCTTTTGGAATAACTACTATGTGGGCAGCTATATTTGCAGATGTAGGTGTAACTATCATCGCAGTATTAAATGCTTTTAGAGCTTTGAATGTAAAGAATCTATAAACTATTTTTCCTATTCACCCCTTGAATGATACCGATAATTGACGATACAATCAAGGGGTATTTTTTAATTTAAAAACTATAAATGAAAATTGGTTGGGATTTACCTTGAATTAAATGGTTTTAAAGATATGGAGGTTATGTAATTGAAAGTTATTGATGAATGTTGCTGTGAATGTATCACACAAAATTTAAATAGAACAAAGGAGAGTTGCCCTGTCTGTAATAATTAAGGAGTAACAGTTAGTAGGATAACCGTTGAACACTTGGTGACAGATGATTATCGTAATGCCGTTGATGGAGATCAATATAAGATATGCATGAATGAGGACTGCGACGTTATTTACTATAACTTAGATAAAGAAATAAAATTCTTAAAAGACCAAGTTAGGGTTCCTATCTGGTTTAAGAAAGATGCAGATCCTAAGTATGCTTGTTATTGCAGCAAAGTCACAGAAGATCAGGTAATTGAAGCAGTTGTAAAGCATGGTGCGAAAACCGTTAAAGAAGTAAATGCCATAACTGGAGCAATGAAAAATTCGCTTTGTAAGGAAAACAATCCTTTGGGGGTATGTTGTCATAAGATTATTCAGGAAGCCATTGATAAGGGATTAACCATGAAATGATTTGAGTTGATATGTTCTCACGAACAGACAAAACCGTTGATATCTTCCCACAAACGAGAGCCAATGTTGGATATGTTTCCAACTACGAGTGTGGATATGTTCCCCTTAACCATAGGGGTTGAAGCGGTCTCCATGTCTGATGTCTCGGTACCACTTCGAAACGATTTATGTAATAAGTCCCTTTCTCTCCTGATTCTTCCTCTCCCGATTGCGGTTGCTTACCTTCATGTATAATATGAATTAATTGCCAACTCGTATTGGTTTCCTCTACCGGATGATTGTTTAACAATAATAAACTACCCACTTGAAGCTCTGCACCATTACTCTCCCCATGACCCAAATGGGCATCATGACGTAAACTCTCTAATCGATATTGGGTAAACGCTTTCCCCTGAACTTCATCTTTAAAACGTCCCGGGTAATCATAACTTTGGCGCTGATTCTCTATATCTGTTGCTAACTCGCTAAATTGCGCATTCCAACTCGGATTCTTAAACGTGTAATCCTTTAATTCTACACTTGAAGCCCTTACCTGCTCACTTTTCCGGAAACAACTCACTACCTTTTCTTGTAACTGTGCATTACGGCTCATGTTATATGGTAAGGCTATTTTCTCTGATAATGTCTCCGCACTATCACTAAATACCACCGTATGCTGCCCTTCTCCTTGTTCAAAATAATAAAATATACCTTCTTCCGACGTCAGCCTCTGAATAAATGCAAAATCACTTTCTTGGTACTGAACACAGAATTCTCGAATAGAATGCTCATGGCGTAAGGCAAAAGCATAATCCACAATACCATGTTCACTCAGTAATGTGCTTAAAATACTTTTTATATCTTGTTGTTGGAATATCCGAGAATTTCGTCTTAACGTCGTTCGCCATAAATCCGGGTAAACTTCCATACCATAATAGGTCTGACTTGAACCTCTGTCTCCTTGTTCAAAGCTCACTACCATTCCGCTTACTTGACGAAGTAATTCTCCATTTTGCCAAATCTTAAATATCACTTTGTTATCTACTACGGCTTTAAAATCTATCGCCGAATCCTGACTCGTTAACATCAGTTCTAAACAATATAGTTCACTGTATTTTTCAGTAAGTTTAAAGGATAAGACGCCTAACGCGGTGACGGGTAAATTGGGAACTTCTAAGGTAAATTGAAGACCTCTCGGGTCACTTTGAATGTTAAATACCGACAGCAAACGACTTATCGATGTCCCGCTTGTTAAACTTTCTACTAAACTTATGGCTTGACTCTCTTGAGTTATGGTATTTATAAATTTTTTATTATTTAAAGAAGTTATATCAAATATACTTTTAGTTTATGATATAAGTTGATTTATTTTAGTTAAGGTAAATATAGACATATTTTCCCTTATTTATTATTAATGAGTTACTTAAAAATTTTAAGTAACTCATTTTCAATATTTTAATAAAGTATCTGGAAGTTTGAATTTTTCAAATACATTATGCTCAAATGGATTTGCTGACTCATCAATGTGGATATTATATATAGCGTATCCATTATTAAAGTCATAACGGACAGTAAATGAACCATTATTTGAAGTTATTACCTTACCTGAATTCAACATTCGTAACTGAGGCCAAGGTCCCTTAAATATTAAACTTCTTGGAGATCTTTCATTTTGTGTAGAAACAAGTGTTAGTTTACTTTCTACATTTGCACTCATAGAATTAGGCCACACAATATTAGCTTTCCTCTTACTACCGTGAGAAAAATCAATTATTTGCCCATCTAAATTTAGAATACTTCTTCGATTATTTGATGATAAATCTACTGGCTCTATAATATATTGAACTCCTAGACCATTTTCTTTACTAAAGAAGATCTCCCTAATATGCTCAGCTTGATATAGCTGAAGTAGCACATCTTCTCTAATTAATGCTGGGATATCATCTTCTGATTGACCTAGATCATTTTCAATAAATGCTTTAAGGTTATTTTCATAGAAACTATCTATTGTTCCTCCCGGTCCAAAGAATCTGCTAAAATCACTTAATGAAACCTCTTTGGTTGCATTTTTATTAAATGGATAACGCCCAGCAAGATTTGACTTAAATTCATTCACAACCTTCTCTTTCCATTCTATTTCTAATGAAGCGATTGCAGATTTTAATACTGAACGCCAAGAGTAATCTGCAAGCTGATCTAACTAGCTATTCATTGGCTGAGGCATCGTTTTTGCTAATTGCTGTAATTCAAGAATCGGATCTGTAGATTCTTGATTAATTCTTATCTGAACAGCCTTTAACGCTGATTTTCCTGGAACCGGAGCATTTTTTATTGACAGCAAGTAACGATGTAAATTAGATATCTTCTGATAAACATTATTTAACAGACTATCTTTATTATTTGATTCAACTAATACTGATTTTTCATCCGCAAAGTTCTTGTCTATTTGGCTCATTAAACGATAATCTAGACTTTCAAGTATACTATTAAGTTCTTTTCCCTCCTTAGAGGGTAAGCTTGGTGAAGCTGTATTTTCAGCAAGTACTTGTAATGCTCGCTTAAAAGTTTGCTCCCCCCCTGTAATTTTCTCTAAAGCAAGAATAGCCTCATCAATAGAATTAAAATTTTTAATATCTAAATTATTAATTACAGAACGCCAAGCAGAAATATAATCATTCAGATATTGCTCAGAAATTCTCTCACTAATTTTTTCTTTATCTGCATCACTATATTCTAAATTATCTTTCAGATTTAGCACCCAGCTATCAATAGCCGTAAATTCAACCAATTGATCTTTTTGTTTTACAAAATAATTTTTTAATCCGCTCTCAGTAAAAAAGCGAGGAATAAATAAATACTCTTGGTTATTAGCTACAAATACTGAATCAAAGCCGGCTCCAATTTCATCTCTATAATCTAATGGTGAAGGTAATACTGAATTTGCACGAATCTTCAAATTTTGATATACACGATCATAAATAGACAGTTGACTAAGCTCTCTTTGAGCTGTTTGTATAGATAATTCATAAGGTTTATATGCCTTAATTAACTCTTCATTATCTTTTAGTCGGCCTCCATACCAATCAGTATGGTTAAGAGCATAATTTAAATGTTGCAGTAAATTTACTTGTAAGGCTTTTTGACCACTAAAAATTTCACTCCAATATTTACGCATGTAATCTTCAACAAAAAGGTTATCTCGACCACTTTTATCATCAAGCATCCTCATTACTCGAAGAATTTCTAATTTTTCCTCACTAGCATTTGGAGCATCTTCAAGTTTAATCATTAAACCATTCATGATAGCAGGTAAATATCTAAATTGTAAAAGTTTTAAATAAGTGCTTTCCACATAAGGTCCAATGTTATTACCTTGATATAATCCCATATCTTTTAGTGGATATGTAGTTGCATGATAGTCTCCATATGAAAGAAAAGGCGACCCTATTGATGTACTAACCGGTCAACTCGTTGAACAACGGGTAGATTTCACCCTTGGGCAAACTATCCCTTTATCATTCATTCGCACTTGGTCCCGCTATAAGGATGAACAACAATCCGAGGGGTTGTGCGGACGATTTTGGACGGACAATTTCTCCGAATATGCCGACATCTCCGACAATGGGCAACACATTAAAATTGCCACCTTTGAAGGTACTTATTTACGCTTTGCTTTACCGCAAGGTAGTACCGGTTCATTTAATCCAGACCACCCCGAATATACCCTAATCCGTCACCGTGAATACCTGGAATTATTCAACCGTGATACGCAGCTTTCTAAACTGTTCTATTTTATTAAAACACCGGAAACAAATGATTCCATTGTTGATGAAGAGATAGAATCAAAATCCGATTTAACCTATCCACCACTTACCGATGGGCGTTACCTGATTTCTGCCTGGTTAGATACTTTCGATAATGCCATACAGTTCCACTATAACGAACATTCGTGGCTGGAAGCCGTCTCGCACACTGATGGCATTAGCCTCACCTTTACCTACCAAGGCGACTGGCTACATCAAATCATCCGTACTGATACGCAGCAGCCCGAAGTGCTGGCAACCTATACGCAAGATGCACGAGGGGCATTAATTGAGAGTGATGCTCTACTCGACTTCCGCCTGTTCTACCACTATGACGAACAATTTAATCTCACTCTCTGGACAGATAATGACAAAACCCGAGTGGATTATCACTATGATGAAAAAGGTCGGGTCATTCACAGTATCGGGGCTGACGGTTTCTACCCTGTTTGGTTTCAGTATGAGGATAACCAAACAACGGTTTTAGACAGCCACCAACGTGCCACCGTGTATGACTATGACAGTCATAAACTGACACACATTGTCCGCCCAAACCAAAGCGAAGAAAAACAGCACTATGACCGACACGGTAATCTCATTCGTTATACCGATGCCAACGGTGTGGATTGGCAGCTAAAATACGGGGCGTTTGATTTACTGACCGAAAAAGTCGATGGAGAGGGTAACCGCTGGCAGTACGATTACGACAAAGACAGTTTGAAACTCAGCCAAGTCACCAACCCGAAAGGCGAAACCTACCGCTATGTCTTCAACGAAAACGGGCAAGTGCTAGAAGAAATCGATTTTACCGATAACCGCTGGCTTTATAGCTACAACGAAAACGGCACTCTTCGTACCCTCACAGACGGCGAAGGCAATGTTACCCATTATGAATACGACAATGCTTACCACCTCATCCGCCTGATGACCGTGGATGACAACTTTCTTTACACTTACGATAAAATTGGCAGAGTCACCCATATTCAAAGCATTTACCAGCACTTAAGCTTTGAATACGACCTAAAAGACCGTATCATCAAAGAAACCCAAAACTACGGTGAAATCTACCGCGCTTATGACGATGAAAACCAGACGGTCACTCGTACGCTCTTTATTAAAGACGAACACGGTCATCTCAACACTATATCACCTATTATTACCATCTTTAAATACAATCAGGTCGGTGAATTAGTACAATTAGACCTGCCTGCCCAAGAGACAAGTGGTCAAAAACAGCAACTCTTTTGCAAATACGACTCAAACGGCAATGAAATCCAACGTATTTCAAATCAAGGCTTTATCTTAAATCAACGCTTTGATGAAATGGATTGCCTGATTCAGCAACGTGCCGATTGGGAGCCAGAGCAATTTTTTGACAAAGACGAACTGCGAGCCACCGGCATTGATGCCCCAAGTTTTGCCGAGGTGAGCCAACGCTATCAATACGACAAAGCACTGAATACCACGGCTACCCAAGCCAAAAGTGAAAAATGCACGTTCCATTTAAACCGCAACAACCAAATCACCGCCGTGTATAATCAAAACGGGCAACAAGAGCGTTATGCCTATGATGAATGTGGCTACTTAACCCAACAAGCTCAAGGCGTTACCCTTGGGCGAGGCTCCACAGAAGATGAACGACTTATTCAACATCAGGATATTTATCAAAAAGGGCATAAACTTAACCGAATCAACAACGATTACTACACCTACGACAAGACAGGCAGACTCACCAAGAAAACGGAAATCCGAGACGGTTTTAGACAAAAAACCACCTACTATCGCTGGAATGCCTGCAATAAACTGACCAGTATTACCAATAACAACGGCGAAGTGTGGTATTATCAATACGATGCACTTGGACGGAGAATATCAAAAGCTTGCCCGCAACAACGGCCGAAAATCACATATCTTTGGGACGGCGACCAGCTTGCCTACACGCAGACGTTTAAAAACGGCAAGTTAGAAAGCCAACGCCACAGTATATTTAACGGCTGGTAACTTATCGCCCAACAGGATAGCTACCAAGAGCTACACCAAAGCTACGAGGGTAACACATACAAGTGGCAATACCAAACCAGCTATGCTGTTTGCCAGCCCAACGGACAAGTACTTGCCCTACTCAACCCGAAAGGCAGAACAGTTTGGCGTAAGGAAAAGCAAACGCTGTGGGGATTATGTTTCCCGAATAGCTACTACCCAACCAGCCCGCTCAACCCACAGCTTTTATTTGCTGGGCAACACTACGACGAAGAATCGGGATTGGCTTATAACCGATTTAGATACTATGACCCTGAAAGTGGGAATTATATCTCGAGTGATCCGATTGGGTTATTAGGTGGCGAACGACCGTTTGGGTATGTTGGCAATCCACAGGATTGGGTAGATCCGTTTGGATTGGCTGAGTGTTCTGTTAAATTCAAAAGTTCAAGTGGTTTAGAATTATCTGTAGGGGGATATACTAATTTGAGTCATTATAAAACCTCGGATTTAAAATCTTTGATGTATTTAAATAGTCCTAATAGTTCTAGACCATTTGGTAAATCACCAATAAATAAGTGTGGTAATACTATTATCCTTCATCATTACAAACAAAATTCTAAAGGTCCAATAATTGCAATGCCTGATAAATGGCATAGGGCAAACACTAAAGATTTACATCCCTTAGGAAATAAAGGTGGTATTGATAATAGGCAGGAATTTAATCAATGGAAAAGAGAATTTTGGTACAACCAAGCAAAAGAAGAGTTAGCAAGACGAGGAGAAATTTTATGAACTTAGAAACAATAAGTGCTTTAGATTATTATTTTAAAAAAAATCCTAATTTAAAAGGTACTCCAATCAAAGAAAGTGATATTGTACTTGCTCAAAAAGATTTAGGAGTATTGTTTAATAAAGACTATGTATTCTTTATTAAAAAATATGGCGGAGCGAGTGCAGGTATTGATATTTATTCAATAAGCTCATCCTGTAATTCTAATATTATTGGCAATGAAAATGTTATAGAAAAAACCAAGTCTTTTTGGAAAGAGTTCTCTCAAGGAGATAATTTTCTAAAAAAGCTTTATGTCATTTCTGATGATGGAGCAGGCAATCCAATTTTAATGCACACTAATGGAGAGATTTATATTTTTTACCATGATGATTATAGTATTGAAAATACTTTATTCTGATTTTGAAGATTTGTTTAAGCAAACTTTATAATGTGTACAAATGATAAATTTAGTAACGTAGGTCGGGCAATTTTACCTGATATCCACTCTTTTAAAATTACATAATCCAGCTACGTCATCTGCCAACCGAATGGGTAGGTGTTGGGATTACCCATTATGAATACGACAATGCTTACAACCTCATCCGCCTGATGACGGAGAATGACAACTTTCTTTGCACTTATGATAAAATCGGCAGGGTCACCGAGAAAACAGAAATTCGAGACGGCTTCAGACAAAAAAACACTTATTATCGCTTGAATGCCTGTAATCAACTGACCAGCATTACCACAGTACAAGGCGAAGTGTGATATTATAAATACGAGGCACTCGGCAGACGTATTTCAAAAGTATGTCCGCACCAACGCCTGAAAATCCAATATCTGTGGGATGGCGACCAAGTTGCCTATACGCAGATGTTCAAAAACAACGAACGGCACAGCGTCTTCCACGGCTTGCAACTTATCGCTCAACAGGATAGCTACCAAGAGCTACACCAAAGCTACGAAGGTAACACATACAAGTGGCAATACCAAACCAGCTATGCCGTTTGCCAACCTAATGGACTGGTACAGTGCTTACTTACAACCGATTTCGTTACTGGAATTGGGAAACAATAGAGATGGTACAGAGCAGTGCTGATTTAATTCCAAACAATTTATTAATGGTTGGAAAATCAAGTCGAAGGCTCGTGAAAGTCTTATTTAGACACGACAAAATTAGTTGCTAAAAATGAATATATAGATAATTTTTCAAAAAATAAAAAAGCCATAAGTAATCAATTTTATAGCTAAAACTTACAGTTTTTCCCCTAAATATGGCGGAGGAAGTGAGATTCGAACTCACGGAGGGCATAAACCCTCGCCGGTTTTCAAGACCGGTGCCTTCAACCACTCGACCATTCCTCCGTGATTTAAGCGGAGTGAAATATAATATAGTTATCTCGTTAAGTAAACTACTATTTACAATTTCATTGTTTAATAGACTATTATTTACACAGCTCGCCTATTTAGCTATCATTATGGTTAAAAAAATTTTGACATTATTATTACTTATTAGTAACGTATTCATTGATGATTATCCATTCTTTATAAGGAAGATTCTTATGGCAGATTCTCGCATTGTTTTTGATACTCGCGAACAATCAACTTCATTATTAAGTACACATAAAGTATTGCGTAATACTTATTTCTTATTAGGTTTAACTCTCGCATTCTCTGCAATAGTAGCCTATTTTTCAATGTCACTTGGTTTGCCTCATCCAGGTATCATTGTGACATTGGTGGGTTTCTATGGTTTATTATTCCTCACCAATGCAACAGCAAATAGTGGCTGGGGGATTTTATCTACTTTTGCATTTACTGGATTTTTAGGTTACACCTTAGGCCCAATTCTTAATCGTTACATAGGCGCTGGATTAAGTGAAACTGTAGCACTTGCATTAGCAGGTACTGCCGCAGTATTTTTCGCCTGCTCTGCTTATGTATTAACAACACGCAAAGATATGTCATTCCTTTCAGGTATGATTTTTGCATTATTTATCGTGTTATTATTAGGAATGGTAGCAAGTTTCTTTTTCCAAACGCCAGCATTACAGTTAGCACTAAGTGCATTATTTGTCATTTTCTCAAGTGCAGCGATTCTATTTGAAACTAGCAATATCATTCATGGCGGTGAAACTAACTATATTCGAGCAACTACCAGTTTATTCGTTTCAATTTATAATCTATTCTTAAGCCTATTACAATTATTAGGCTTCGCTAGTGATGATTAATTATCTATCAAATAAATAGCCAAACGCTCCTACTTTGTTAGGAGCGTTTTTTGTATAATAAGCGATAAAAGTTGATATAGGTAAATTATGATTAAAGTAAATAATATTACAATTGAAACCGATCCTGCGGGTTATCTACTAGATTTAACCCAATGGAATGAAAATGTTGCTGTGGCTATCGCAGAAAAAGAAAATTTAACCCTAACTGATGCTCATTGGGAAGTTATTTATTTTGTCCGTCAATTCTATCAAGAATATAAAACTTCACCTGCTATCCGTATGCTGGTAAAAGCAATGGCACAGAAATTAGGTGAAGAAAAAGGTAACAGTCGATATTTACAACGTTTATTTCCTGATGGGCCAGCAAAACAAGCAACAAAATTAGCAGGATTACCCAAACCTGCTAAATGTCTATAAATAAATTTTGATAATACGAATGATTATCACTTGATGATTTAAGCATTTACGTTTAGTATATATTCGCTATTAATCAACATAACAACAAGGAGACGTTTATGCGTAAATTTTTAGTAGCCATCATGGCTGCTGCAATTGGTACAGTATCAATTTCAGCTTCCGCCAAAATGAAAGTGGTCACCACTTTTACAATTATTCAAGATATTGCTCAAAATGTTGCAGGCGATGCGGCTGATGTACAATCAATTACCAAACCTGGAGCTGAAATCCACGATTATCAACCTACCCCAAAAGACGTTGCACAAGCTCAATCCGCAGATTTAATTTTATGGAATGGCTTAAACTTAGAACGTTGGTTTGAAAAATTCTTCCAAAATATGAAAGATAAACCAGCAGTTGTCGTGACTGAAGGTATTACGCCAATGTCAATTTATGAAGGTCCTTATAAAGATATGCCAAATCCTCATGCTTGGATGTCTACCAGTAACGCCTTAATCTATATTGAAAACATCAAAAATGCGTTTATTAAATACGATCCAGCAAACAGCGAAATTTATCAAAAAAATGCCGCAGTTTATGCAGACAAGATCAAAGCACTTGATAAACCATTACGTGAAAAAATTAATCAAATTCCTGAAGACAAACGTTGGTTAGTCACAAGTGAAGGGGCATTTAGTTATCTGATTAAAGATTATGGTTTTAAAGAAGCTTATTTATGGCCAATTAATGCAGAACAACAAGGTACTCCAAAACAAGTTCGCCATGTTATTGATGTGGTTCGTAAAAATCATATTCCAGTAGTATTTAGTGAAAGTACTATTTCACCAAAACCTGCTCAACAAGTGGCAAAAGAAACAGGTGCAAAATACGGTGGCGTACTTTATGTAGATGCACTTTCTGCAAAAAATGGTCCAGTTCCAACTTATATTGATTTATTACAAACAACTGTTTCAACTATTGTAAAAGGATTTAAAAAATAATGAACTCAACTTACCCTGCCTCAATCTATGTCGAAGGCGTTACTGTTCGATATAACAATGGACATACGGCTATTCATGATGTGTCTTTTCATTTAGAAGGTGGCACAACTTGTGCACTAGTCGGTGTGAATGGCAGTGGTAAGTCAACATTATTTAAAAGTCTGATGGGCTTAATACAACCACAGCAAGGCGATATTCGCCTCTGTGGTTTTACTATCGAAAAAGCCCTCAAACAAAATCTAATTTCTTATGTCCCACAAAGTGAAGATGTAGACTGGCAATTTCCTGTTTCTGTATATGATGTTGTAATGCAAGGTCGTTATGGCTATATGAATTTCTTACGTATTCCTAGCCAAAAAGACAAACAAAAAGTCCAAGAAGCGATGGCTCGTGTTAATATTGAACATTTGCTAGACAGACAAATTGGTGAACTATCTGGCGGTCAAAAAAAACGAGTATTTCTAGCTAGAGCATTAGCACAACAAAGCCAAGTGATTTTATTAGACGAGCCTTTTACTGGTGTAGATGTTAAAACTGAAAATGCCATCGTTGAATTGCTAAGCCAATTGCGTCAAGAAGGTCACTTAATTCTTGTGTCTACCCATAATTTAGGCAGTGTGCCTGATTATTGTGATCAAGTAGTTATGATTAATCGTACGATAATTGCTTCAGGTAAAACCGAAACTACCTTTACTCAACAAAATCTTGAAGCTGTCTTTGGTGGAGTACTTCGCCATATTAAATTATTAGGACGAGATCTGCATGATGATGAAGATGAACGTACCGTCACCGTATTAACGGATCATGACGAACGCCCAGCGGTGTTCTATGGACAAACAAAAAATGATCCACCCGCACCAATTGTAAAAGACTATTTATCAAAAGGCTAATCTCATCATGTTAGAACTTTTACTAGAACCTTTTAGCTATAATTATATGTTGAAGGCAATTGTGATCAGTGCGGCAGTGGGAGGCGTTAGTGCTTTTCTTTCTTGCTATTTAATGTTAAAAGGCTGGTCATTAATTGGTGATGCATTGTCGCATTCTGTTGTACCTGGCGTCGCCATCGCCTATGCTCTATCACTTCCCTATGCTATAGGTGCATTCTTTTCAGGCATTCTCGCCGCACTTTCTATTTTATGGGTGAAATCTATGACAACATTAAAAGAAGATGCTGTTATTGGTTTTATTTTCACCACATTTTTTGCTATTGGTTTACTCATTATTTCGCTGAATCCAACTTCAGTGAATGTGCAAGAAATTATCTTGGGGAATATCCTTGGTATTGCTGATGAAGATGTCATACAAGTGGCACTAATCATTATTATCTGTTTGATTTTTTTATTTTTCTTTTGGAAAGATCTATTACTTGTGTTCTTTGATGAAACTCAAGCGGTAGCCGTCGGATTATCTCCAACAAAATATAAAATTCTCTTTTTTACCTTACTAAGTGCTTGTATTGTCGCCGCACTACAAACTGTTGGTGCCATTCTCGTTATTGCAATGGTTATTACTCCTGGTGCTACAGCTTATTTACTGACGGATCGTTTTAGTAAAATGCTCATTATTGCGATGATATTAGGAACACTAACCAGCTCAATAGGTGCCTATATCAGTTATTTCTTAGATGGCGCAACAGGAGGCTTAATTGTTTGCCTGCAAACACTGATATTTTTATGTGCATTTTTCTTCTCACCTAAATATGGCTTAATCAACCAAAAACGAGTTACTGCATTAAAAAGTGCGGTAGATATTGAAAAAATTTCAAGGGAAGCAAAATGAATACATTAATCGCATGGTTTACTGTTCCGCTAAGTTTTCCCTTTATGCAAAATGCTCTTTTTACAGCAATCATTGTGGCAACAATCTGTGCCCTTCTATCTTGTTACTTAGTGCTAAAGGGTTGGTCATTAATGGGCGATGCCATTTCTCATGCCGTTTTACCTGGCATTGTGATTGCCTATATGTTGGGTTTACCTCTTATGATCGGTGCTTTTTTTTCTGGTCTTTGCTGTTCTTTAGGCGTTGGTTATCTCAAAGAAAATAGTCGTATCAAAGAAGATACGGTGATGGGAATCGTTTTTTCAGGTATGTTTGCTTTGGGTTTAGTATTATTTACCAAGGTTGAAACAGACCAACATTTATTACATATTTTATTCGGGAATTTATTAGGAGTTAGTCATTCAGAATTGATTCAAACAGCAATCATTTCTTGTATTGTGTTTTTTATTGTTCTCCTCAAAAGACGTGATTTATTGCTATATTGCTTTGATCCTAGCCAAGCAAGAATTGTAGGACTCTCTCCTAAACTACTATATTATGGTTTGCTAATTCTCTTGTCCTTGACCATTATTACAGCAATGCAAGTGGTCGGTGTTATTTTAGTGGTAGCAATGTTAATCTCTCCAGGTATTACCGCATACTTACTAACCAAACGATTCGACTACATGCTATTGTTCGCCATCATAAGCTCTATTATTTCAAGCTTTATGGGAACCTTAGTAAGCTATCACATCAATGCCGATATTGGTCCTTGTATTATTATTGTACAAGTTGTGTTCTTCAGTTTTGCATTAGCTTACAATAAATTAAAAGTGCGGTAATTTTTTTAAATTTATACCGCACTTTTAAACCATCATCTGTAGTGATGTACATAAAAATCAGTAAAATCCTGCTCACCAAGATAAGTCTGTTCAATCACTTTATCAACTTTAGCATGCGCGGGGCCTTGTGCTATCCAAGTACGGAAAACAGATAATTGTTGTTCATTACCATAAATAATTGCTTCAACGGATCCATCATGTAAATTCCTTACCATTCCTTTCAAACCAATTTCTTTCGCCTTTCTCCAAGTGAAGTAACGAAAGCCAACTCCCTGTACAATACCATAAATCAGAAATTGTCTTTTTTGCATTGAAAAATCTCCCTTACTCCTTGATTTAATTTATATAAATAGATTTTTTTCATATTACCTATTTCCATTTTAGTGAAATTAGCATAGGATAGAAAAAGCACTTGAAATAGATTTACTCTTTTCATTGGGAGTTATTCTATTCGCAACGTGAAAAAGAACAAAATCTATTAATATACTTCTTAACAGAAAGGAGCTCATATGAAACTTCGTCTTACTGCATTAGCAATGACCGCTTTATTAACTTCTACAGCAACGATTGCTGGTGTTGTAACCACCTCATCAAATGTTGAATTTGTTGCAATTGATGGTCAAAAAGCAAATAAATCACTTTTAAAACAAGCAAAATCATTTGAAATTAATGATACCAAAAAACATCAAGTGGTTGTGCGTGTATCTGAAATTCTTCGTGGTGCAGAATCAGGTTTATTTGAATCAGATCCTATTGTTGTGACATTTGATGGCAGAAGCGAAGATATTCAACTTAGTGCTCCATCATTAAAAAATAAACGTGATATTGAAAACTTTAAAGCATCACCAAAAATTATTGTAAAAACTAGCGCTGGTGCCGACGTTGCTAATCAACAAGAATATTTAATGCAAGAAGGGTTCTTACCTAGCGTAAACTTGGTAGATAATCTATCGAGCTACAATACTTCAGGCGCTAAAGCAGCAGTTCCAGCCTTAGCAAGTACAACAATGACTACTGCAATGGGAACAACTGCAGGAAAAGTAGCAAAATCAAAAGTCGTTGTACAAGGTGAAAATGCTGCAGAACAAATGTTGCAATACTGGTTCCAACAAGCTGATAAAGAAACTCAAACCCGCTTCTTAAATTGGGCTAAAAAACAATAAGGAAGCTTTTAATTTATGCTTACTATTCCAAAAGTGCGGTATCTTTACCGCACTTTTTTCATATAGCAATATAATATTAACATTTGATAGAAGGAAAAAACGATGAATAACATTTTTCGTAACGTTACCGTCCGCAAACATATTGCTTTAGTCGCTCATGATCACTGCAAAAAGGATTTAATCAGTTGGTGTAGCCAGCATGTAGCACAATTAACCCCTCATGAATTATATGCTACTGGCACGACTGGGCATTTGATCGCTGATGCAACTGGATTATCGGTAAATAGCTTATTAAGTGGTCCAATGGGAGGCGATCAACAACTAGGTGCATTGATCGCTGAAAATAAAATAGATATGATGATTTTCTTTTGGGATCCAATGGATGCCGTACCTCATGATCCTGATGTAAAAGCTTTACTACGCATTGCTACTGTGTGGAATATTCCTCATGCAATGAATATTGCTACAGCTGATTTCTTAATTAATTCTAGCCTCTTTAATCAAGATATTAAAATTCGCATTCCTGATTACCAAGGATATTTGCAAGAACGTTTGAAATAGAGGTTAAAAACAATGGCATTCATTCTCAATATTCTTAATTTTGTACTCGGGGGTTTTGCAACAACTATTGGCTGGTTAATTGCGACTCTCATAAGTGCAATATTAATTATCACACTTCCCTATTCACGTAGCTGTTGGGAAATTACTAAAATGTCCCTTATGCCATTTGGTAATGATATTATCCATGTAAAATATCTTGAACCTAAAAGTTCATTAGCAAATTCTTTAGGTTCTGTTTTAAATTTACTTTGGTTTATTCTTTTTGGCTGGTGGTTGTGCTTATTGCATATTCTGACTGGTATTGCACAATGTATTACGATCATTGGGATTCCAACTGGGTTAGCCCATTTTAAACTCGCAGGCATTTCTTTATTTCCTGTAGGTCAACGTGTCGTGCCCAAAGAGATGGCTCAATTAGCCCGTCAGCATAGAGCAGAAAAAGAATTTGAAAATCAACGTAATGCATAGAAAAAAGCCTCAACAGAGTTTGAGGCTTATCTTTTGCTAGGCTTATTTTAGCTTTCTTCTAGCTCATCTGCCATGGCAGCTAAAATTTCTCTCGTCAATAATGCCAAAGAACGATAGAAAGGTAGCGATGCGTGGCTTTCTACTTTTGTTAAGAATTTGCTGGCACAAGGCAATAAAAAGGTTTCAAATAGAGTTCGTTGTGCATTAATAGAATCTAGATTATCCTCAATCCAAGAGGCTGTGAGTAAAAGTAAAGCAAAATGATCCGCAGATTCTACAGCTGGCATGCCACGTTCTTGTCGAAAACTCATAAATTCATTTACATCAATGCCATAAGAAGAAAGTTTACTATCAACTTTCGGCATATCCGTTAAAAATAAGCGATAATATTCTTCAGCTAAAACCTCTTTTGCAATAGGCATTTGTATGTTTTCAAGTGCTTGTAAAACTTCATCATCAGCATCTAATGCCCAAACTTGTTCTAAACCTTTTTGTTGTAACCAATGAAATACCGCTTCTAGAACTGGCTCCTCGGGAGAACGATAGAATAGATTTCCAAATAAACGACTAATAAGAGAAAAGTTATTAATTTGTAACTCAGACATTAACTTTAGCTCCTAAAAGTGCGGTCAATTTTTCAAAAATTTTTGCCTCAACTTCATCTAACATCTTATGACGAGCTTGAGCATCAATAATATGAATATCCCCTAAAAAGCTATGCTCAATATCATTAATTCCAACATAATTAAATAAACCATTGACCAAAGTATCATCTAATGATTTTGCAAAGCCAATTTTTTGATAACGTTCAACACCATTACCAAGAGTAATAAATTGCTGCATTTGCTTACCTGTGAGTAGTCCTACTGTGCCATTTTCATTACTTTGATAAGCAAATCCAGCTGTTAATACCCGCTCTAAATAACCTTTTAAGATCGCAGGATATCCCATCCACCATAATGGATAAACTAGAGTAATTAAATCTGCCTCTGAAATCAGTTTTTGTTCATATTTAATTTCAGATGCAATGATCCCTTGAAATGTGCCTGATAATTCTTCCCATGAAATCACTGGGTTAAATTCCATGCTATAAAGATCTCTGACAACAGTTTCTACATTGGCTTTTTTACTCGCCTGTAAAACACGCTCTAGAATGGCTTTATTAAAACTATTTTTTGTATTTGGATGAGCAAAAATAACTAAATGCTTCATTAAATTTTCCCTAACTTACGTACTTTTAGTGTAATTCCTTGTACACTAACAACTTCAATACGATCACCGACTTGCAACTCAACTCCTTGAATTCGCCAAGTGGTATCACCAAAATAACCACGCCCAACACCAGTATCTGCAAATTCTTGCACAATACCTGTTGCTCCTAACATTGCATGTTGACGTTGATTTAAAACAGTTTGGGCTTCATCATAAGCATCTTTTCGATGTTGGTATTTCCACCAAACAAGACTTAATATAAATGCCAAAATAGCATAAAAAATGCCTAATATCGTCAAACTTATACTAGGTACTAACGCCATTATTGCCGCAGTAATAATAGCCGCAATCCCCCACCATAACAGAAAAATGCCAGGAAGTATTATTTCACCAATTAATAATATGAATCCTAAAATCATCCAATGCCATACTGACCAAGTTGTTAACCAATCCATTTCGACTCCTTCAATAAGAGAAATTAAGCAGGAAAAATCCTGCCTAATTATTCATATTATGACTTTTTATCGCCTTTTAATAATTCCGCAATCCCTGCCACAGAACTAATTAAGTTACCTGCTTCAAGTGGCATTAACACCACTTTACTATTACTTGAACCACCAATCTCTTTAAGAGCTTCTGTATATTTTTGAGCAATAAAGTAATTAATCGCTTTGGTATCTCCGCCAACAATAGCCTCAGATACCATTTGTGTTGCTTTTGCCTCTGCTTCAGCAGCACGTTCCCGTGCTTCAGCTTGCAAGAACGCTTCTTGACGTTCACCTTCAGCTTTGAGAATCTTAGATTGTTTCTCACCTTCAGCTCGTAAGATTTGAGCTTGACGAATCCCTTCAGCTTCTAAAATTTCTGCTCGTTTATTTCTTTCAGCCTTCATTTGTGCATTCATCGCTTCGCTTAGTTCACGAGGTGGGCGAACATCACGAATTTCAATACGTGTCACTTTTACCCCCCAAGGATTGGTTGCTTCATCGACAATAGAAAGTAAACGACCATTGATATTATCACGTTGTGAAAGCATTTCATCTAATTCCATTGAGCCTAATACAGTACGTATATTAGTCATGACTAAATTGACAATGGCTTGCTCTAAATGATTCACTTCATAAGCCGCACTACGGGCATCAACAACCTGCACGAAACATACTGCATCAATAGATACATTAGCATTATCTTTTGAAATCACTTCTTGTGATGGAATATCGATGACTTGTTCCATCATATTAATTTTACGACCGACACGATCTACGAAAGGTATAATAAAGTTTAAGCCTGGACTCAAGGTTTTAATATAACGACCAAAACGTTCAATGGTCCAATTGAAACCTTGTGGTACAGTTTTAAGTGCTGAAGAAACAACAAGTACTACAAGCACAATAAAAACAATCACCGCAATTGGAAGTCCTTCAAGAATATCCATACTATTTTCTCCTTATAAATACTAAAGACTGACTAATTTACAAAAATATAACAAATTACACCGCACTTTGTACATAAGAATAACCATGATTCTCAGAAACAAATTAACATAGATGCTTAATTCCATTTAGCCTATTTTAAAAATAAATAATTAATATGAGTTACTTAATAAAACTGCTTAACCTTTCTATTTATTTAATTTATTGATCACATAATTTATGCATATTTAAATGAAATAAAGCGCTTTCTCTATTGCTAAAGAAAGCGCTTTCATAATTTTAATCAATTAACGCAAAAATTAACTATTTTTACGTTCTTGTTCCATACAAACTGCAGCTGTAAATAATACATCAGTTGAAGAGTTAAGTGCTGTTTCAGTAGAATCCTGTAAAATACTAATCACAAAACCAACACCAATCATTTGTGCCGCAACATCATCAGTAATACCAAATAAACTACAAGCTAACGGAACCAATAATAATGAGCCACCAGCAACACCAGATGCACCACAAGCACATAATGAAGCTACCACACTGAGTAAAATAGCACTTGTGAACGAAACTTCAATTCCTAGGGTATGAACCGCTGCTAGGGTTAAAATCGTAATGGTAATTGCCGCACCCGCCATATTAATATTCGCACCCAATGGAATAGACACAGAATAAGTTTCTTCATCAAGATTTAAACGTTTTGCTAAACTAATATTCACTGGAATATTGGCTGCAGAACTACGAGTAAAGAAAGCCGTTAATCCACTCTCACGAGTACACATCCAAACCAATGGGTATGGATTTTTACGAATTTTCCAATACACCAGAATTGGATTAATAACAAATGCAGAGAATAACATTGTGCCAATTAACACTACTAATAATTGGCTATAACCTGCTAATGCTTCTAATCCTTTTGCTGCTAATGTTTCAGCTACTAAACCAAATACACCAAATGGGGCAAAGGCAATAATCACATGAACGATTTTAGAAACACCTTCGGCAAAATCAGAAAGGACATTTTTAGTCGCATCTGAAGCATGACGGAATGCTAAACCTAAACCAATTGACCAAGCTAATACGCCAATAAAGTTTGCTTTAAAAATCGCATTTAGAGGGTTATCCACTACATTTAGCACAAGCGTTAATAAAACTTGAGAAACCCCTTGCGGTGCAGTACTGGTATCTTCTGCTTTAGCAAGTGCGACTTCTGTCGGGAATAGAAATGCGGCAATTACTGCGGCAACTGCTGCTAAGAAAGTTGCAATCAGATAAAGCACAATAATCTCTTTCATATTACTTTTTGAGCCTACTTTGCGACTTGCAAGTGCAGCCATCACTAATACGAAAATTAGAATTGGGGCAACGCCACGTAGTGCTTTAACAAATATTTGTCCTAGCACACCGACCTTCTCAGCAATATTAAACCCTAACATTGCTTCTAAAGAAGGTGCAATCAACGCCACAATAATACCGAGTATTAAACCAATGAAAATTCTTTTTACCAAATTTCCTTGGAAAAAAAATGCAAATAAACGTGAAATATTCATAAATTGATAACTTAGGTTATGCAAGCAGAACTTGCGAATGAACTACGAATAGATCAAATAAGATCTTCCTGTATCACTATTCTTCCAAACGATAAGACAACGTTTAATCAATAAAAAAGAATAGTTTTTAGAGATTATCGCAATTTTTATATAAAGGAAATACTAAATTTAGAATTTATTCTATTATACAAAAAAATATTTGACTCACTGTTTAATTATACAGTATATTATGCATGTATAAAAAAACAGGGTTATATCCTAAGGAAAACGATGATGAATTATGTAACTTTCGCAAACGACAATGCACAGCCGGCAAACAGCAATGTATTCTCTTATCATCCAATGCCACTATACGAAGATTTGCAACAATCATCTACTTTTAGCAAAAGATTAGATCTCAACTTATATTGCATTAAACGTCCACAACAAACTTGTTTTATTCGTGTACAAAATCCAGATATGCTTGCTTGGGGTATCGAAGAAGGTGATATGTTAGTTGTTGAAAAAAATGACAGCTTATCAATTGGCGATCTAGTCGTTATTGAAGTAAATCATAAATTAGAAATATTTGAATTTATTGCTCATGATAATGGTAAATTTGTTTTCTTTAGCTTAAGTTCAAAAGTTGAAAATATTAGAACTGATAATTGGACAATGCTTTCCATTGTTGGCACAGTAACTAACTCGATTCATCAAATGAAACCAAAGAAAAACAGTATACGTTTTGCTGCATAACTAATTTTGTACAAAATTTTCAAAGGGCGCTTAATTGCGTCCTTTTCCACTTTTTATATAAAGCTAATCATGCTAACTACAATACTCAATCAAATAAATTTTTCAAAAATTAACCGCAGTTTATACTGTGATAATATTTCTCCATCAATATATTACTCAAAGCTATACAAAATAAGACGAATAAACATAAACTTAGAAAACAACTAAGTGTGCGAATACAAACAGGCTTTTATAGAGAATAGAGAATAAAAACTATAAAAAAAGAGCGATAAAAATATCGCTCTTTTTTATCAAATTTTAAAATTATAAAACTCGGCGTGATTGGGTATAAGTTCTTGACCAATATGCTTCATCCAACGAACTAATGGTTACGCCTTCAGTAGTACTTGAGTGCATGAAACGGTTTCCACCTAAATAAACACCCACATGACGGTTACCACGGAAGAATACTAAATCACCTTGTTGAAGTTCATTTTTTTGAATTCTTCTACCTACTGATTGTTGTTCAGAAGTTGAGCGAGGTAAACTAATACCAAATGCACTTGCAAATGCTTCTTGCATAAATGCTGAACAATCAATACCACGACTCGTAGTACCACCAAAACGATAACGCGTTCCAGCCCATTCATTATACACTTTCATAAGTTGCTTATTATTAATTTGTGCATGTTGAGCTGAATTGAAATTTGAGCGAGCTCCATATTGGGGTTTATTGGTTTTTAATGAACCAATTAAAGCAGTCAATTGAGTATCATCTCTTTCATCTGCTGAAGGATAAATCATCGAACTCTGCCTAGGAGCACTTGAACAAGCGGCTAAAAATAATGCTCCCGCAATTACTAATAATTTTTTAATCATCATATTAAAATCTAAACATCAAAATATAAACGAGCTAAATCCTACATGATTTCTGTGTAAATTACCATCACTAATTCACTTTTTATGCACTTTCTATTTATTTTATGTGAATAAAATCACATTTTTATTAGATTTATGCAATAAAAAAGCCTTTTTAAGTAATGCGCATACTAAAAAAGTTGGATTGAAATACTAACTAATTAAGCAGCAAACATTAAGCAAAAAGGCTTTTATTTATTTTATCTCAATTTATTTTTTCTTCGCTTTTGGATTAGGTAAATCTGTTACCGAACCTTCAAAAACTTCTGCGGCCAAGCCCACAGACTCATGTAAAGTTGGATGCGCATGGATAGTTAATGCAATATCTTCTGCATCACAACCCATTTCAATAGCAAGACCAATTTCACCTAATAATTCTCCCGCATTAGTACCTACAATAGCACCACCTAAAATACGGCGAGTTTCTTTATCAAAGATCAATTTAGTCATACCATCTGCACAGTCTGATGCGATTGCACGACCTGAAGCCGCCCAAGGGAATGTTGCTACTTCAAAGTTCAAGTTTTCAGCTTTACATTCTTTTTCTGTTTTACCTACCCAAGCAACTTCAGGCTCTGTATAGGCAATAGAAGGAATAACTTTAGGATCGAAGTAATGTTTTTTCCCTGCAATCACTTCTGCCGCTACGTGACCTTCATGCACACCTTTATGAGCTAACATTGGTTGACCAACAATATCACCAATCGCATAAATGTGCGGTACATTCGTGCGCATTTGTTTATCTACATTGATAAAACCACGCTCTGTCACTTCTACACCCGCTTTTTCTGCACCAATAAGCTTACCATTTGGTGTACGACCAATCGCCACTAATACCACATCATAAACTTGAGTGGTTACTTTGCCATCTTTGGCTTCCATAGAAACATGAATACCATCGTCTTTTGCTTCTACTGCAGTCACCTTGGTTTCTAGCAATAAGTTGAATTTTTTCTCAATGCGTTTAGTAAAGATTTTAACAATATCTTTATCTGCTGCTGGAATGACTTGGTCGAACATTTCAACCACATCAATTTGCGAACCTAATGCACTATATACTGTCCCCATTTCTAAACCGATAATACCACCGCCCATCAATAATAAGCGTTTTGGAACTTCACGTAATGCTAAAGCATCGGTAGAATCCCAAATGCGTGGATCTTCATGAGGAATAAATGGTAATTGTACAGGACGAGAACCCGCAGCGATAATCGCATTATCAAATTTAATCGTTGTTGGATTACCTTCACGATCTTTGGCAACAAGAGTATGACTATCTGCAAATTCTGCTTGACCTTCAACCACTGTCACTTTCCGCATTTTCGCCATACCCGCTAAGCCACCAGTTAAACGGCTTACTACAGCTTCTTTGCCTTCACGTACTTTATCTAAATCAATAGTTGGTTCACCAAATACGACACCATGATGTTCAACATGTTTTGCATCTTCAATCACTTTAGCAACATGCAATAATGCTTTAGAAGGAATACAACCCACGTTCAAACATACACCACCTAAAGTTGAATAACGCTCAACCAATACAGTTTCTAAACCTAAGTCAGCACAACGGAATGCAGCTGAATAGCCAGCAGGACCGGCACCTAATACCACAACTTGTGTTTTAATTTCTTTGCTCATATTTTTACCTATGCTTTGGTAAAAGGTGGGCGAAAGCACCACCTTATTAAATATCGTTTCGATTGAAATTTAAAAAAATCTCACCGCACTTATTACATGACTAAACGGCGTAAATCAGATAATACACCGTTAATAAAGGTAATGAAACGTGCACCATCAGCACCATCAATCACACGATGGTCAAACGATAATGATAATGGAAGCATTAAACGTGGTGTAAATTCTTTACCATTCCATACAGGTGCCATTTCTGATTTAGAAACCCCTAAAATAGCCACTTCAGGTGCATTCACAATTGGTGCGAAGTGAGTTGTTCCTAAGCCACCAATACTTGAAATTGTAAAACAACCACCTTGCATATCAGAAGCTGTTAACTTGCCATCACGAGCTTTCTTAGAAACTTCAGCTAATTCACGAGAAAGTTCAATAATGCCTTTTTTGTTAACATCCTTAAATACTGGCACAACTAAACCATTTGGCGTATCTACTGCCACACCAACATTAATATATTTTTTCAAGATTAAGCGTTGTGCATCTTCAGTAATTGAACTGTTGAAACGAGGATAGGCTTCTAATGCTTTCGCTACTGCTTTCATGATAAATACTACAGGCGTAATCTTCACGCCAAGTTTTTGTTTTTCAGCTAAAGCATTTTGTTCTTTACGGAATGCTTCTAAGTCTGTGATATCCGTGCGATCGAAATGAGTTACATGAGGGATCATCACCCAGTTACGATGTAAGTTAGCGCCAGAAATTTTATTGATACGACTTAATTCAACTTCTTCTACTTCACCAAATTTGCTGAAATCCACTTTTGGCCATGGTAATAAGCCTAAACCTGCACCATTTGCAGCACCAGTTGAAGCTGTTGCACCACTTTCTAAAGCTTTAAGTGCATTTTTAACATATTCTTGAACATCTTCTTTTAAGATACGACCTTTACGACCCGTACCTTTCACTTTATCTAAGTTCACACCAAATTCACGAGCTAAGCGACGAACAACAGGAGTTGCATGAGCATAACTGGTTGTTGAAGCAATGCTATCTTGATTAACTGGCACTACAGATTGCGCAGCAGGTGCCGCGACTTGTGGTGCTGGTGTTGTCGCTGGCGCTGGAGCACTTGCTACTGGTGCGGATACTGGAGTGCTACCCGCGACTTCAAAGCGCATAATCAATGAACCTGTTGAAACTTTATCGCCTGATTTCACTAGAATTTCTTTTACTACACCGCCGAATGGTGCAGGTACTTCCATTGAAGCTTTGTCGCCTTCAACTGTAATCAATGATTGTTCTTCTGAAATAGTATCACCTACTTTGACCATGATTTCAGTCACATTTACTTCATCACCACCAATGTCAGGTACGTTCACATCTTTCACTGCACTTGTCGCTGCGACAGGTGCTTGAGCTGGAGCTGAAGCAGGAGCAGTAACCGCTGGAGCAGAACATGCAATTTCAAACTTCATGATCAATGAACCTGTTGAAACTTTATCGCCCGCTTTAATCAGAATTTCTTTTACAATACCAGCTTGTGGAGCAGGCACTTCCATTGAAGCTTTGTCACCTTCCACATTAATGATAGATTGTTCTTCAGCAACTGAATCACCGACCTTAACCATAATTTCAGTAACATTAACTTCATCGCTACCAATATCTGGAACATGAATTTCAACGAGTGCACTTGATGCAGTTGCTGCTGGTGTAGCAGATGGTGCTGCTGGAGCCTCAGCAACAGGCGTTGAACCTGCTGCTTCTAATACAAACATTGGTGTGCCAGTTGAAACTTTATCACCGACTTTCACTAATAATTCTTTTACTACGCCAGCTTCTGGTGAAGGCACTTCCATTGAGGCTTTGTCACCTTCCACATTAATAATACTTTGATCAACTTCTACAGTATCACCAACTTTCACCATGACTTCGGTTACTGTAACTTCATCACTACCAATATCTGGAATTTGAATTTGTTTCGACATGTTATATTCCTTTTAAGATAGGCTTCCACCCATCAAATAAACTACTTAAAAGTGCGGTCAAATTTTAGAAAATTTTCTGAAAAAACACCGCACTTTTCAGGGTTAATTATGCATATAATGGGTTAATACGATCTGCATCTAAAGCATATTTAGCAATCGCATCTGCAACCACTTGTTTAGTCACTTTACCTTGATTTGCTAATTCAGAAAGTGCAGCAACTACAACGTGGTGAGCATCCACTTCAAAGAAACTACGTAAGTTTTCACGGCTATCTGAACGACCAAAACCGTCAGTTCCTAATACGTGATAGCTTTGTGTTGGGATAAATGCACGAATTTGATCTGCATAAAGTTTCATATAATCTGTTGCCGCTACTGCTGGTTTATCATTCATTACTTGAGATGCATAAGGTACACGAGGCGTTTCAGTTGGATGTAACATATTCCAACGAATTGCATCTGCACCTTCACGAGCAACTTCATTAAATGAAGGCACACTATACACATCAGAAGCAATACCATATTCATTAGCAAGAATTTGTGCAGCTTCACGTACATGGCGGAAAATTGCACCTGAACCTAATAATTGGATAGCTGTTTCACCATCACCCACAGTTTCAAATTTGTAGATACCTTTACGAATACCTTCTTCAGCACCGACAGGCATTGCTGGTTGATCGTAAGTTTCGTTTAATGTGGTGATGTAATAAAATACATTTTCTTGTTTTTCACCATACATGCGGTTAATACCATCTTGCATGATTACTGCAACTTCATAAGCATAAGCTGGATCATAAGTCACACAGTTAGGAATAACACCTGCTTGAATATGGCTGTGTCCATCTTCATGTTGTAAACCTTCACCATTTAATGTTGTACGTCCAGAAGTACCACCAATCATGAAACCACGAGCTAACTGGTCACCCGCAGCCCACATCATATCGCCTACACGTTGGAAACCAAACATTGAGTAATAAACAAAGAATGGAATCATTGGTAAATTATTTACAGAATATGAAGTTGCAGCGGCTAACCATGATGCAGTCGCACCTAACTCATTGATACCTTCTTGTAATACTTGACCATCTTTAGCTTCACGATAGTATGCAACTAAATCTTTATCTGATGGTACATATTGTTGACCGTGTGGATTATAAATACCCACTTGACGGAATAAACCTTCCATACCAAATGTACGAGCTTCATCCGCAATAATTGGCACAATATTTTTACCAATATCTTTATTTTTTAATAAAGTATTTAATACGCGAACAAATGCCATTGTCGTTGAAATTGCACGAGGTTGCGCCTCTAATAATTGAGAGAAATCTTCTAATGCAGGCACTTTAAATTCGGTAGTGAATTTCGCTAAACGTTGTGGAAGATAGCCATTTAATGCTTTACGACGTTCATGTAAATATTTGTGTTCTTCAGAGCCTTCCTCGAATTTAATGTATTCGTAATGTTCCACTTGTTCATCTGTTAATGGAAGTTTGAAGTGATCACGGAAACCTTTAAGACTGTCTTGTGACATTTTTTTAGATTGGTGTGCAGTATTTTTACTTTCTGCTTCTGGAATTTTATAACCTTTTACAGATTGAATTAATAATACCACTGGTTTGCCTGCTTTTTGTGCTTTACTGAAGGCTGCAAACATTTTTTGTGTATCATGACCACCACGTTTTAATGCCCAGATTTCATCATCTGTCATATCGGCAACTAACGCTGCGGTTTCAGGGTAACGACCAAAGAAGTGTTCACGAACATAAGCACCATCTTTAGATTTAAATGTTAAGTAGTCACCATCAACCACTTCCATCATTAACTGAATTAATTTACCTGAAGTATCTTTTTCAAATAATTTATCCCAAGTTGTACCCCAAAGGACTTTAATCACTTCCCAACCAGCCCCATTAAACAAGCCCTCTAATTCTTGAACAATTTTACCGTTACCATTTACTGGTCCATCTAAGCGTTGTAAATTACAAGAAATCACAAAGATTAAGTTATCTAAGCCTTCACGAGCTGCGAATGTTAATGCACCTTTAGATTCGATTTCATCCATCTCACCATCGCCTAAGAATGCATAGACTTTCTGATCTTTAGTCTCTTTTAAACCACGGTTATCTAAATATTTTAAGAAACGTGCATTATAAATGGCATTAACAGGACCTAGCCCCATAGATACTGTTGAGAATTGCCAGAATTCAGGCATTAATTTTGGATGCGGATATGAAGAAAGCCCATTAGCAAAGGCTTCTTGACGGAAGTTATTCATTTGTTCTTCGGTAATACGCCCTTCAATAAATGCTCGAGCATAGATACCTGGTGCAGCATGACCTTGGAAAAATACTAAGTCACCACCATCTTTTTCTGTAGCTGCTTTAAAGAAGTGGTTAAAACACATGTCATACATAGTAGCAGCAGACTGGAACGTCGATAAATGTCCACCTAACTCTAAGTCTTTTTTCTGACCACGTAGAACTGCCATAATCGCATTCCAACGAATAGCTGAAGTAATACGATTCTCAATTTCAAGATTACCAGGATAGGTTGGTTGTTCAGACACAGGAATAGTATTAATGTATTCTGTAGTAGTTCCTGTTGGTAAAGATACTGCTTTATTACGAGCATGTTGCATTAACTCTTGAATAATAAATTGAGCTCTTTCTACACCTTCTTCACGAATAATAGAATCGATTGCTAACAGCCAATCATTAGTTTCGATTGGATCTACGTCATTAATCATCTGTGACATAGTCTTTTCCTTTTAAGTTAGTGGATAGTGATGCTTATATCTGCCTTTAACATCTAAAAGCCAATATAACCCGAGATAACTGCTTTCGATAAATGGTTTTAAATTAATATAGTAACACAATAACCATGTGACATATCGAAAACAAGTAAATTAAAAAAACACAAAATAGCCCGAAGCAAACTTTACATTTTTTTAACAAATGATGTAAATTTTATTAAATTTTTTGATTAAAAGATAGTAAAAATTATTATTTCAGTACAGAAAATAGGCTCTTGCCCTAATAAATTAAGGTTTAAATCAATCTTTATAAAAATAAAGAGAAATTTATTTACCATGAAACTGGTTAAAAAAACTCAATATAGTTTAATAGAATAAAAAAACCCGACCAAAGGCCGGGTTTTATAAAAACACTAACTAAAATTAGAAGTATACACGTAAACCAACGCCGAACACGTTATCTTTAGTGCGTTCACCTTCAGTTTTATCAGTTACATGTTCATATTGAACGTAAGTTACTACGTTTTTGTGGAATTTATAATCAACACCAGCTAAATAACGATTGCTAATATCTTTATCACCAGTATTGTTATCTTTAACACTTAAACGTTCCCATTGTAAGTAGATTTTTGATGGTTCAATCACTTGGTAATGAGCACCTACACTGATATAACGACCATCAGCATCAGCATATTCATAACCTTCGTCTGTTGTTTGACCATAAGCAGCTGATAAGCTAAATGGACCATGAGCTAATTCTGTAGAAACAACCCATGCATCTTTTTCTGCACCAGTTGCACTACCAGTCGCTTTATCTTTTGCATCATAGCTATAACCTGCAGCAAAGTTTAATGCTGTCACGTCACTGATGTCATAAGTATATGTTAAGCCAGCAGCATAACCATGTTTGTAATCAGCTGAAGCATTATCTTTATATTCATTACCAAATAAGTAATCAACGCTGAAACCGAAACCATTCCAATCTGCTGATTTAAATTTAATTGATTTATCAGCACGAGTTGTTAATGGGTTGAATTCACCTGAACGGTAGTAATATTGGTCTGTTAACACCATACCGTCAGCACTTGTTGCTTGACGACCAAAGCTTAATGCACCGATATCTTTATGTGCTAAACCTGCATATAATTCACGAGTAGTTGGGCTCCCGAAGCTGCTAGCTGAGCTTGCTTCTTTATTGGTTTTTGTATTCGTTTTATCTTCGAAACGGATTTGGTAACCTGCGAAACCTGATAAGCCATTTCCTAAATCTTGGCTAGCTTTAATTACGATACGTGAACCGTCATTTTTTAAGTCGCCACGATTATCGTCACCAACACGACCTAAAAACGCACGGAATGAACCGCTTAATTCAACTTTAGCACCGTCTTGTTCATAAACGGTGAATGCGCTTGCTGGTGCTGTTGCTGCGATAGTTGTTGCAGCTACTGCTAATGCTACTAATGTCTTTTTCATAATTTAATTCCTTTTGAGAATTTGTTTAATTATTTAGATTGAACTTTCTCATCATAGAAAGGTCAAAACTCGCTTTGAAGCACACGTATCTTGCCAAAGAAAAAAATATGAGTCAATAGAATTTAAATTTTTATATCCTCATTTAGTGATTCAGATCACATTTTTAAAATAAAAATTTTGATTTCATCTCTGATCATAGATAAAAAATCATTCTATATCAAAAAGATATCATTTATTAAAAGTAGACTTTAGCTGAATCTCGCCCACTATCATGATAATGAAACAAACTTTTCCAAACTATTTTTCAATTTATTTCAGTATTGCTATCCCCAACCAAATACCTTACTATATTAATCAACTATTTCTACTTGTCTTAATTAAGGATATGCCGTTATGCCACAAGAACTTATTTGTTACAAAAAAATGCCCATTTGGACAAAAGATTCTCTTCCTAAAATGTTTCAAGAAAAACACAATACTAAAGTTGGTACTTGGGGAAAACTTACTGTATTAAAGGGTAAATTAAAATTTTATGTGCTTAAAGAAGATGGCTCAGTAGTCAGTGAACATATTTTCACAGCAAACAATCAAACACCCTTTGTTGAACCTCAAGTATGGCATCGTGTAGAAGCATTATCCGATGACTTAGAATGCTATTTAGAATTTTACTGTACTCAAGAAGATTATTTCAGTAAAAAATATAACATGACTGCGACACATGGTGATGTGGTAGATGCAGCTAAGCTCATCGCACCTTGTAAAGTATTAGATTTAGGCTGTGGACAAGGTCGTAACTCACTTTATTTAGCGCTAAAAGGCTATGATGTGACCTCTTGGGATCATAATACTGATAGTATTGGTTTTCTGATTGATACCGCACAAAAAGAAAATTTGTCAATTCAAACCGCAGTTTATGATATTAACAGTGCTAATATTCAAGAAAACTATGATTTTATCCTATCTACTGTAGTATTTATGTTCTTAGATCGTAAAGCAGTGCCAAATATTCTTGCCAATATGCAACAACATACCAATGTTGGTGGTTATAATCTTATTGTGGCAGCTATGTCCACACCTGAAGTGCCTTGCCCGATTCCGTTCTCATTTACTTTCGCTGAAAATGAATTGAAAGACTATTATGCAGGTTGGGAATTTATTGAATATAATGAAGATATGGGTGAATTACATAAAACTGATGAACATGGTAATCGCTATAAAATGAAATTTGTCACTATGTTGGCTAAAAAACTAGCCTAATCAGCACTAAAACTCAAAGGACGCCTGATGCGTCCTTTTTTGTTACGATATTACTTTGCGGTTTGCCCCAATTTTTGTTGTGTTCGTTTTGCTAGCCATTCTGATAACAATAAAGAAATTAACGAAATAATGATAGCAATAATACATAATCGTGCGGCTGAATCTTCCGCTCCTGGTGTTTCTATATAGGAATACATAGCCAGCGGAATAGTTTGAGTGACATTTGGAATATTAGATACAAACGTAATGGTTGAGCCAAACTCACCTAATGAACGAGCAAACCCAAGAATTACACCCGCTAAAATGCCTGGTAAAGACAAGGGTAAAGTAATCGTGAAAAATACCCGAACAGAAGAAGCGCCTAACGTTCGTGCTGCCTGTTCAAGTTTAAAATCGACACTTTCTAGTGCTAAACGAATTGAGCGCATGACTAATGGAAAAGCCACCACAGCTGAAGCTAACGCAGCGCCATACCAACTAAATCCAAAAGTGAAACCGAACCATTCCAATAAATGCTTACCAATAATTCCGTTACGCCCCATACTTGCTAAAAGTAAATAACCAATCACTACGGGGGGTAAAACTAAAGGTAAATGAACGATACCATTAAGAATGGATTTTCCCCAAAATTCTTTACGAGCCAATAACCAAGCAATGAAAATCGCAAATGGCAAACTACTAATTATTGCCACTACAGCGACTTTAATACTTAATGAAATAGCATTAAGCTCAGACTGAGAAAATTGGAAATAATTAATAATTGATTCGAACATAGATGAAAATCACTTAAAAGTGCGGTCATTTTAATAAAAATTTTTAAACACAAAGTGGGCGATTAAAACCCACTTATATTAGTTTAATGATTATTTTGTTGAAAAACCAAATTTTTTGAATACGGCTTTCGCAGTATCTGATTTTAAATAATCTAAAAATGCACGTGTATCTTGATTATCGTGTTCTTTGATTAATGCCATTGGATATTCAACAGGTGGATGAGATTCTGCTGGGAATGTTGCTACAACTTTCACTTTTTCACTAATCGCTGCATCAGTTGCATAAACCACACCTAATGGTGATTCACCTTGCTCAACTAAACGCAATGCATCACGTACGTTTTTAGCACGGGCTAATTTATTTTCTAATGCATCCCATTGTTTTAAATAAGTGAATGCTGTTTTTGCATAAATCCCTGCGGGCACATGTTCAGGATCTCCCACGGATAAATAGGTGTTATTTAAAGCAGTTTGCCATTTATCATTGGTTAAATCGACTTTATCGGTTTTGCTATCTTTAGGTGCAATCATCACTAATTTATTGCCTACGAGGTCAACTCGAGTTTCAGGAACAATCGCATTCTTCTCTGCTAAAAAGTCCATCCATTTTTGGTCTGCAGAAATAAACATATCTGCTGGTGCACCTTCGGTAATTTGACGAGCTAAAACTGAAGATGAAGCAAAAGAAAATACCACATCTTCAGTCGGTTTTACTTTTTTATACTCAGTGGCTACTTCTTGTAAAGCATTAGTCATTGAAGCTGCCGCAAAAACAGTCACTTTTGCTTGAACAGAAAATGAAATCGCAGCACAGCTAAGTGCAAGTCCCACAACAATATTTTTTAATTTTAGCATTGGAAAATCTCCCCTTAAGTTAACGCTATTTAATTTATTATATAATGAATAAAAAAATAAAAGCTACATAAATATTTAACTTTCTATTAAAATGGTTAAACTACCTCTATTTATTTAGGCACACTAGAGAATACTCATATGCTAAATACTGAAATCTTATTGACCATCAAATTAAATCAAACCTTATTTGTGGATCCTAAACGTGTTCGCTTACTTAAAGAAATTCAAAAATGCAATTCCATTAACCAAGCCGCTAAAAATGCCAAAGTAAGCTATAAAAGTGCATGGGATCACTTAGAAGCCATGAATCAAATTAGCCCTAAACCATTACTTGAACGTAATGTCGGAGGGAAAAATGGCGGAGGTACCGTGTTAACTACTTATGCTGAACGCTTACTACAACTTTATGATTTGCTCGAACAGACCCAAGATAAGGCGTTTGCTATTCTCAAAGATGAATCTATTCCACTTGATAATTTGTTAACCGCAACAGCACGTTTTTCATTACAAAGTAGTGCACGTAATCAATTGTTTGGTAAAGTCAGCAAATTAACTATTGATGGTGTGCGCTGTTGGGTAGAAATCCAAATTAATGGTTTAGGTCAGCCATTAGTCGCTTCTATTACTGAAAAAAGTGCGGTTCGTTTAAAATTATTTTTAGGCAAAGAAGTGATGGTGATGATTAAAGCACCTTGGGTAAAAACACAACGTGAAGAGCCTGAAGATAAATTAAATCACTTCAAATCGACCGTTTCATCTATTCTAGATAAAGGCGATGTGGAAGAAATTGAATTATCTCTAAACAATGAAATGGATTTCTGTGCAACTTGTTTAAAATCTGAAAATGTAAAATTAAATGAAACACGCTGGTTATATATAGATCCAGAACAAATTGTGTTAGCCACATTATAAAAGGATAACTATGGGTATTTGGACAACAGATTATTCCCTTAAGCAACTTAACCAAATTGGAGAAAATAATTCACTCTCTCATTTGGGGATCAAAATCTCTGCATTCGGAGATAATTGGATTGAAGCAACAATGCCTGTAGATCAACGAACAAAACAGCCTTTTGGCTTGCTCAATGGCGGGCTTTCCGTCGCTTTAGCAGAAAGCCTAGGTTCATTAGCTGGCAATCTCTGTCTTGAGCCTCATCAAGTTGCTGTGGGGAGTGAAATTAATGCAAGCCATTTAAGACCTACTTATTCTGGGTTAGTGACAGCACGAGCAACTCCGATTAAATTAGGAAAAACGTTACAAGTATGGCAGATCGATATCAGTAATGATGAAAATAAACTTTGTTGTACAACTCGTTTAACCCTATCAATTATAAATAAATCATAATGAAATCAGCAAAAATTGGAATTTTACTCGCTAATTTAGGAACACCAGATAGCCCTTCACCAAAAGCGATAAGTCGTTATTTAAAGGAATTCTTAAGCGATATTCGGGTGGTAGATTTACCCCGTTGGAAATGGTTGCCTTTACTAAATAGCATTATTCTGCCACTACGTTCAAAACGTATTGCAAAAAATTATCGTGCAATTTGGACTAAGCAAGGTTCACCATTACTGGATATTTCATTAAAACAAAAAGCATTAATTACCGAATATATTCAACAGCGTTATGATAATGTGGTTGTAGAACTAGGCATGACCTACGGTAATCCATCAATGCAAAGTGCAGTGGATAATTTGCTCAATCAACAAGTCGATAAAATTATCGTACTACCACTTTATCCTCAATATAGTAGCACGACCACAGCACCCGTATTAGATGTTTTTGCTCATGCATTAAAAGCACATCGTTATCTTGTGCCATTTGAATTTATTCATTCTTATCATCTTGATCCTGCTTATATTAATGCTTTAGCCAATAGCATTAAACCAAAATTACAAGCAGATGAAACCCTACTCTTTTCATTCCATGGAATTCCTGAACGCTATGAAAGACAAGGCGATTTCTATCGCCAACATTGTGAAGAAACGGTTCAAGCGGTAGTTAAACAACTGGATCTAAATGAGCAGCAATATAAACAAACTTTCCAATCTCGTTTTGGTTCAGAACCTTGGTTACAACCTTATACTGATGAGTTTCTAGAAAATGCAGCTTCACAAGGCATCAAAAAAATTACGATTATCTGCCCTGGTTTTGCTTCAGACTGTTTAGAAACCTTAGAAGAGATCGAACAAGAAAATAAAGAAACCTTCTTATCTCATGGTGGTGAAAGTTATCAATATATTCCAGCATTAAATGATTCACCTGAACATATCGAATGTTTAGCAAACCTCATTTTGAATCGGATGAAATAATTTTAGGGTACAATATGTACCCTTTTTATCAATAAAATTTACGAAAAAATCACCGCAGTTTGCTATAATTATAAGCAATATTCATTTTCTTGCCCTATGCAAGAACAAGTTAATAAAAAGAGAACATTATGGCTAATATTACAAAACAACAAGTTTTAGATGCATTTAAATTCCGCTGTGCATGTCGTTATTACGATCCAAATAAAAAGATTTCTAAACAGGATATGGAATATATTTTAGAATTAGGTCGTTTGTCTCCAAGTTCGGTGGGGTCTGAACCTTGGAAATTTGTGGTTTTACAAAATCATGAAATTCAAGAAAAACTCCATCCTGTGACTTGGGGAATCAAGCACCCAATGAATGAACTCAGCCATTTAGTAATTATTCTTGCGAAAAAAAATGCACGTTATGATTCAGCATTTTTACGGGATTCCTTGCTAAAACGAGGATTAACGGAAGAACAATTGCAAGCTACCGTAGCCCGTTATAAAAATTTCCAACAACATGATATTAAAATCTTAGAAAGTGAACGTACCTTATTCGATTGGTGTAGCAAGCAAACCTATATTGCCTTGGCAAATATGATGACAGGTGCGGCAATGATTGGCATTGATTCCTGCCCAATTGAAGGCTTTGATTATGATGAAGTTAATCGTATTTTAGCGGAAGAGGGCGTGTTTGATGCCAAAGAATATGGCGTATCTTGTATGGTAACTTTTGGTTATCGTAGCAAAGAGCTTAAGAAAAAATATCGAAAACCGGCAGAAGATGTCATTCAATGGGTTGAATAAACTTATCTCGCTTTATAAACTAAAAAAGTGCGGTAGAAATTTTAAAAATTTTTACCGCATTTTTCTTTATACTTTTTCATTAAAGCAATAAGGCAGAACCCCATTTAATGATATCAAAAAAGAATTTATTATCATCGGTACCCACTTTGGCTCCCGATTTACCTTCTGTCGTCGTTTTCGGCTCTTCCACCATAGCTGAAATGTGCTGACCTTTCACCACAGCAAGATCATTACGAGCTTTAGTTCTTAACACCTCACATTGTGCTGATGTTAATTTATCTATTGTCGGTAAATCTTTACTATCTCTAAATTTCTTAAATTGATAAGTCACATAATCCATTGATTTAGTATCATCTTGGATAATTTTCACATTATCCTTACCGATAATCTCTTCAAGCGGATAGAAGAACACATATTGAGAATAAATATAAGCATCTTCTTTGGCAAAATGCTCCTGCTGAATACGAGTAAGATTTGGATAAATACAACTTTCAGCCTGATTACCTAAAACCACCCATTTTTTTGCATCAACATCTTCTAGTTGATAATCTGCCCCAGCAAATTGAGCAGGAATAGGTGCTTGTTGAATAGAACTACAGCTCACAGCAGCCATGACAAAACTCATTAACAGTACTTTTTTTAACATATCTTCCCTTTTCTACTTGTTACAGCTAGTACTAAAAATTTTGTTATCATAACAGTAATTGAGAAATTCACCAAAATAAAGTGCGGGCAAAATTTGAAAAATTTCACCCGCACATATGAACACTCTCAGTTATTTCAGCAATTTACTCAGTGTTGAGCCTATATCCGCAAGGCTTTTCACACAGGTTACTCCCGCTGAAGATAATGCCGCAATTTTCTCATCAGCAGTACCTTTTCCTCCGCTAATAATGGCGCCTGCATGTCCCATACGTTTACCTTTTGGCGCAGTAATCCCAGCAATATAGCTAACAACCGGTTTAGTGATATGCGCTTTAATAAATTCAGCCGCCTCTTCTTCTGCCGAACCACCAATTTCTCCAATCATCACTATTGCTTCAGTTTCTGGATCCTCTTGATATAATTTTAAAATATCAATAAAACTTGAACCTGGAATCGGATCACCACCGATACCAACACAAGCCGATTGCCCCAAACATTGATCTGTAGTTTGTTTTACTGCTTCGTAGGTTAACGTGCCAGAACGAGAAACAATTCCTACTCGACCTTTTCGATGAATATTACCAGGCATAATACCGATTTTGCACTGTTCAGGGACAATAATACCAGGGCAATTTGGACCAATCATAACAACCTTGCTTTGATTGAGTTTTTGTTTAACTTGTAACATATCTAAAGTAGGTATGCCTTCTGTAATACAAACAATTAATTCTATACCTGCATCAATGGCTTCTAAAATCGCATCTTTACAGAAAGGTGCTGGCACATAAATAACTGTAGCTGTTGCGCCTGTATTTTCAACCGCCTCACGTACAGTATTAAACACTGGCAAACCTAAATGTGTTGTACCGCCTTTACCTGGTGAAACACCACCCACTAATTTTGTTCCATAGGCAAGTGCTTGTTCACTATGAAAAGTACCTTGTCCCCCTGTAAACCCTTGGCAAATGACTTTCGTATCTTTATTAATTAAAATCGCCATATTATTTACCCTCTGCTGCCTTAACTGCCTGTATAGCAGCATCTGTTAAACTGGTTGCAGCAATAATATTTAAGCTACTTTTCACCAATATTTCACGTCCTAATACTGAATTATTTCCTTCTAAACGAACCACAACAGGAACATTCACGCCAACTTCATTTACTGCGGAAATTATACCTTCTGCAATTAAGTCACAACGAACTATCCCACCAAAAATATTCACTAGAATGGCTTTAACAGATTGATCAGAAAGAATAATTTTAAATGCTTCGGAGACTCGTTCTTTCGTTGCTCCACCGCCAACATCAAGGAAATTAGCAGGTTGCCCACCATGCAATTTAACAATATCCATGGTTCCCATTGCAAGACCTGCGCCATTCACCATACAACCAATATTTCCTGTTAAAGCAACATAGTTTAAATTCCATGCTTCTGCTGCGGCTTCACGAGGATCTTCTTGACTCATATCACGCATAGCATTTAATTCTGGCTGGCGATATAAGGCATTACTATCTACGACAATTTTAGCATCTAAACAATGAAGTTGGTCATTATCAAGAATGACTAATGGATTAATTTCCAGTAAAGCGAGATCTTTTTCTACAAATAGTTTGCCTAACTGACAAAAAATTTGAGAGAACTGTTGAATTTGTTTTCCTTGCAAACCTAATTTGAAAGCGAGTTCACGACCTTGATATGGCATAGCGCCCACTAATGGATCAATAGCAACTTTATGTAGCAAATGTGGAGTTTTATCAGCAACTTCTTCAATATTCATGCCACCTTCCGTAGACACCATGAATATTACTCGTTGCGAACTACGATCAAGCACCGCACCTAAGTAAAGTTCTTTTTTTACATTGGCACAGGCTTCTATATAAATACAATTTACAGGCTGTCCATGGCTATCGGTCTGAAATGTGACTAAGCGTTGGTCTAAAAATTTTTCACAAAAAGACCGCACTTCATCTACAGATTTGACCACTTTAACCCCACCAGCTTTTCCTCGTCCACCTGCATGAACTTGACATTTAGCCACCCACTGTTCGCCACCCAATCGCTGAGTTGCACGCACTGCATCATCTACGGTATCACAAGCATAGCCTTCGCTAACAGGGAGTCCATATTGTGCAAAAATCTGTTTTGCTTGGTATTCATGTAAATTCATTTAACGTCCTTTTGCTTTTTTATTCTATACGCCAGTTTTTTTACGCTTAAATTAAGTTTTTATAAACTTTTGTAGATAGCGAAAAGCAATCATCATTTACATGTGATTGCTTTATTAAATACTAATATTAAATTTCTAATAATAAACGCGTTGGATCTTCAAGTAACTCTTTTACCGCCACTAAAAATCCTACTGACTCTTTACCATCAATTAATCGATGATCATAAGAAAGCGCAAGATACATCATCGGTCGAATCACGACTTGCCCATCAACTGCCACAGGACGGTCTTTAATTGCATGCATTCCTAAAATTGCACTTTGTGGAGGATTGATAATTGGAGTGGACATTAAGGAACCAAATACACCACCATTAGTGATAGTGAAATTTCCACCAGTAAGATCTTCTACTGTCAATTTACCATCACGACCTTTTTCTGCCAGTAGTTTAATTTCCTTCTCAATCTCAGCCATGCTAAGTTTATCGCAATTACGAATAACTGGAGTAACTAAACCTCTAGGTGTTGAAACAGCAATACTAATATCAAAATAATTATGATAAATAATATCGTCTCCATCAATTGACGCATTGATTTGGGCGTAACGTTTTAAGGCTTCTACAACCGCCTTAACATAAAAAGACATAAATCCTAAACGAACACCATGTTGTTTTTCGAATTTCTCGCCATATTTCTTACGTAAGCTCATAATTGGTTGCATATCAACTTCATTAAAAGTTGTGAGCATTGCCGTTGTATTTTTTACTTCTAAAAGACGTTCCGCAATACGTTTACGTAAACGCGTCATTGGAACTCGTTTTTCTGTTCTCCCTACCATATCACTTGTGCTTGGCGCAGAAATTTCTGTTTTTCGTACCGCAGTTTGCGTAGTTTGATGATCCTTAGCAAGTACAGCCTCAACATCTTCACGTGTAATTCGTCCATTAGGGCCTGTACCTTTAATATCCGTTGCTTTTAAATCATGTTCAGCTAATAAGCGACGAATAGAGGGCCCGATGGTATCTGTTGAAGCGACTACATCATCAAGGCTTACTTCTTTAGATTCAGTCACTTTAGGAGAAGTTGCTGACACGGTTACCTCTCCTACGGGTAAAGCACTTACTCGACCTAATAGTTGCTTACTTACCACTGTTGCACCTTCCGCTTCAGAGATTGATTCGACAATGCCATCCGCCAAAGCTGGCACTTCTAACACCACTTTATCAGTTTCTATTTCAACTAATACTTCATCACGTTGTACTTTATCCCCAACTGATTTATGCCATTTCACAACCGTAGCATCAGCTACAGATTCTGGTAAATCTGGTGTGATAATCTCAAAATTACTCATTTTATATTCCTTATTCTTTATTTTTATTCGATCGCTAATGCTTCTGCCACTAACGCTTTTTGTTGTTCATTATGTAATGTAATATAGCCAACCGCTGGAGATGCCGAAGCAGGACGTCCAACATAACGTAATTTACCTGTCGCAGGCAAATTAGCAATAAAGTTATGTTGACTACAATACCAAGCACCCTGATTTAATGGCTCTTCTTGACACCAAATATAATCAGTCACATGAGCATAATCCTTTAAGATTTCTTGCATCTCTTCATGCGGATAAGGATAAAGCTGTTCAATACGAATAATCGCTACATCTACTTGATTATTTTTACGGCGTTGTTCTAACAAATCGTAATAAACTTTACCTGCACAGAACACCACTCGTTTGACTTGTTTTGGATCTAAATTATCTATTTCTGGAATGACATTTTGGAAAGTGCCATTGACCAGTTCTTCCATTGAAGACACCGCTAATGGGTAACGTAACAATGATTTTGGTGTAATCACAATTAGTGGACGACGTACAGTTCGTAACATTTGGCGACGCAGTAAGTGATAAATCTGCGCCGGTGTAGAAGGTACACAAACTTGCATATTCTGTTGTGCACATAATTGTAAATAACGCTCAACACGAGCAGATGAATGTTCTGGACCTTGCCCTTCATAACCATGGGGTAATAATAAAACAAGTCCGCACATTCTGCCCCATTTTTGTTCTCCAGAACTAATAAATTGGTCTATAACTACTTGTGCACCATTTGCAAAATCACCAAATTGTGCCTCCCAAATCGTTAAGGTTTTTGGTGCTGAGGTGGCATAACCATATTCAAAGGCTAATACCGCTTCTTCAGAAAGAACAGAATCCCATACTTCAAAATGCCCTTGAGCTTTATGTAAATTCATTAATGGAATATAGGCTTTACGCTCATTAATATTATGCAAAACAGCTAATCGGTGAAAGAATGTCCCCCGTCCAGAATCTTCCCCTGAAAGACGAATGCTATGCCCTTCATCGAGTAAAGTAGCATAAGCCATGGTTTCAGCCATTCCCCAGTCAAATAATTTTTCACCACTGGCCATTAATAAACGATCTGCATAAATTTTTTCAACCCGAGCATGTACGGGATGAGTTTCAGGATATTCACATACTTTATTGGCAAGATCTTTGAAACGTTTTGGATCAAAATGCCCCTCATATGCTGTCCATTCTTGTGTTAAGAAATGATTCCAATCTGAACGTTCTATATTTGATGGATGCCATTCGGGTACAACACATTCTCCTCGATCTAGAGCATCACGATAATTATTCATTAACTCTGTAGCTTTAGCTTGATCAATAATACCTTCAGTGACTAAACGCTCTGCATAAACTTCTCGAGGTGTTGGGTGTTGTTTGATCAATTTATACATTACAGGTTGTGTCACCAAAGGCTCATCGGCTTCATTGTGTCCATGACGACGATAAGAAACTAAATCAATGAAAATATCCCGTTTAAATAAGGTTCGATATTCCACCGCCATACGTGCAGCATAAGCTACAGCCTCAGGATCATCACCATTCACGTGAATCACTGGAGCTTCAATCATTTTAGCAATATCAGTACAATATTCTGTAGAACGAGTGTCTCTTGTATTTGAAGTGGTAAATCCAATTTGGTTATTAATTACAATGCGAATCGTGCCACCTACAGTATAACCTCGTGTGGATGACATATTTAAAGTCTCTTGTACCACACCTTGTCCCACAACCGCAGAATCTCCATGTACGGTTATTGGTAATACTTTTGTAAATTTATCGTCACCAATACGTTTTTGCCTTGCTCGCACTGAGCCTGCTACTACAGGACTAACAATTTCAAGATGAGAAGGGTTGAAAGCTAAAGCTAAATGTACCAAACCATTTTCAGTCATAAATTCAGAGGAATAACCTTGGTGATATTTCACATCGCCAGTACCATTACCATGATGTTTTCCTGCAAATTCATCAAATAAATTAGCGGGTTTCTTACCTAGGACATTTACCAGCATATTCAAACGTCCACGATGAGCCATTCCCATGACTATTTCTTTCACACCATTTTTTGCACCATGGCGAATAATTTCTTTCATTAAAGGAATAAAAGCATCACTCCCTTCTAAAGAAAAACGTTTAGCTCCTGGAAATCTTGCGCCTAAATAACGCTCTAAACCATCTGCTGCGGTAAGTTCTTCAAGAAATTTAACTTGTTCATGCTTAGAAAATAAAGGTTTATTTAATAAATTTTCAACTTTACGCTGTAACCAAGTGCGTGCTTCTAGATCATTAACATGCATGAATTCTAGACCAATAGTTGTACAATAAGTATTCTTTAATGCATAGGCTAATTCACGTAACGTTATTTTCTCTTTATTATAAACATACTGACCCAAATCAAATTCTTCATCTAAATCATTATCCGTAAAGCCATAAAATTTATAATCTAAAGTAGGCGCATCCATACGCTGCCATAAATTTAATGGGTCAAGATTAGCATGTAAATGACCTCGATTACGATGAGCATTCACCCACTGTAATACTTTAACAAATCGTTTACTGACATCAGGATCAACAACACTCGTAATACCTAATTGAGAATTATCTCGAGCGAGTTCTTGAAAATAACTTCTGATTTGAGAATGGGATTGTTCAGCTGTGGAGGATTTGGGTAAGGCATCGAAAGTATTACGCCAACTTTCTTCGACACTGTTAGGATCATGAAGATAATCTTCATAAAGTTCTTCAATATAAGACTGGTTTGCGCCACCTAAAGCTGTTGTCGCTAACCACTCATAAAATGGACTATTCTGTTGCATAAAACACCTGTTAATTATTTTAACGCTTTTACTTTTTATAAATGCTAAAAAGACTTAACAATACAAATTTCAAATTCCACTTCATTAAGTATTTTTAGCGGAATAATTTATTATACATGGGATTAGCCAAGAAATATGTTTTCTTTTAGCATACTAAACATCATACTTAAAAAATAGAGACTTTTCCTATTCTTATTGATTTTTTTACAAAAATGCAACATACATCACAAATTTAATAAAGCTTTACTTTTCAATTCATAAAAAAGTAAAAATACTTTGACATAATATCCCTATCTCATCCCATTCTAAATCTAGCAAAATTTATAAAAAAAAGCCCGCACTTTGCGAGCTTTAATGAATTAATTATTCATAATAGAAATTAGAAACTGAGATAAGGGGCGATTTTTTCTACCGTTACCTCACCAATCCCATTAATGTTAGATAATTCGGAGGCATTTTTAATTTTACCTACTTTTTTACGATAATCGATAATGGCTTGAGCTTTTACTTCACCAATACCTGTTAAGCTTTGTAAAGTTTCAGCATCTGCTGTATTGATATTAATTTTAGAAGATGGGCTTACTTTAGTGCTTGAGGTGAGTTTTTCTTTCTGATTACTCACTTTTTCTACACTTGAATGTTTATGTTCAGTCGCATTATCTTTCATGTTTTTCATTTTCTCTGTCGCAGATTCTTTCATAGAACTTGCTTTTTCTTTAATTACAGATACTTTTTCTGCATTAGCCTCTTTCATAGAGCCTGCTTTCTCTTTTACACTAGATGCTTTATCTGTAACAGAATTTTTAGCTAAATTGGCTTTTTCTTTTGCCGAATTCACTTTATCCATTGTGGAATCTGCAGTAGATGATTTTGATGAAGCTAATTTATCTGCTGCTGATTTCTTTACAGAGACGACTTGTTCTTTTGTCGTTTTAGCGACATCTTTAGCATCAGAAAATACATTGCTTGATGACTCTGCTGCCAATACTGAAGTTGATAAGGCTAAACCTAAACTTAATGCTAAAATTGATTTAAGAGCTTTCATTGAAGATCCTTGATAATAATAATTAACTATCTCGAAATTATTCGAGAACCAAGCTAAATTGCTTAACTATAAGACTATATTAGTTATCTTAAGTTCCAATCATTGATCAAAATAATAATAAAGAAAAAGGCAACTATTATGTCGCCTTCAAATTAACTTATTTATTTCAAAAATGGATTACTTTTTCTTTCTGCCCCAATGGTAGTATAAGGACCATGACCTGCAATAATAATCCAATCATCTCCCAGTGGTAATAATTTTTCTTTAATAGAAGACATCAAATCTTCATGACTACCGCCTGGAAAATCAGTTCTACCAATACTATTACGAAACAGTACATCACCTGTAAACGCAACTGTATTACTATGTTCTAGAAAACCAATATGACCTGGTGTATGTCCTGGTAAATGAATAACCTCTAGCTGTAAACTACCCACTTCAATGATTTCATGTTCTTGATTTAACCATCTATCAGGTAAAAAAGATTCTGATCCAAACAGCCCAAATTGTTCTGATTGAGTCAGTAAGCTTTCAAACCAAAATACATCATCTTCATGAGGACCAATAATATCCACATTAAAATGCTTCTTCAGAGATAATGCAGCTCCCACATGATCTAAATGCCCATGAGTCAGAAGAATTTTTTGCAGTTTTAAGCCATCATCTTCAATTTTTTTAATTAATTTTTGCGCTTCACCGCCAGGATCAATGATAGCGGCATTCTTATCATCATCCCAAATTAATGAACAATTTTGTTGGAAAGTAGTAACAGGAATAATATCAATATTCATATATGTGTTGCTCAACGAATTAAAATTTATTTCTCTATTGTAATTAACTCAATTCAATTAATAAATGGATGAAGATAAAAATGGTGCCTTATGGCACCATTTTTTTGGATTAACTTCCAGACCAAGTTCTTACTGGTCCCGTATCAATATGAACAAAATTACTGACAGGGTAATAACCAACCCCACCATTATTAAGACTTTGAGCAGCAGTTTTTACTTTAGCCAAGGAAACGCCATCAATACGGAAATCAATAGCTTGACCTTTAACATGATAACTATTACTCGCTACACCACGGCTACGACGATGCATTTTAGCATTAGTAGATGGACAACGATAACCACAAATAATTTGAATTTCGGTATTCCGTAATCCTAAATTACTTTGGATATCATAAAGTTTTGAAAATAACTGGGGATCCATCGGATGAACTTGAGAGGTATATTTATCACGTAAAAACCAATTTAACTTATGCAATGCAGATGAAGAAAGCTCTCTTCCTGAACCCATTTCAGAATTAAAAACCTCTCCAGTATTAACATTTCTAAGACGCAAAAGCCGTGGAGCTGGCGTAGAAGAAATCGCTAACACTGAATTTGGTAACATTGTTGCCCCTATAACAACGCCACCTAAAGATAGCCATTTACGGCGACTATGATTAACATTGCTCATTTTAAATTTCTCTTTGATTTATTATTTAACAAAATTTCGACCAAAGTCTCGTTTATAAGTTCATAAAAGGGTAAAAATAATCGCACTTTTTAAATATGAAAAAGTGCGATTAAAATATTAATGAAGATATTTTTTCAACGTATTCCAATTCACATAACTTGGTTGTCGAATAGAATCATAGCCATAAATATCAGGTAATAAATTTATTTTTCCATTCTCAACCCAACTAGTTACATAATACAAATAAACAGGGTTATCCGATCGAATTGTTGCTGACGTTGTTTTCTTACTATCTAATACACTTTGTTTTTTCTCTTCTGACCAGCCCGCTTCTTTTAGCAAAATACTTGCTAATTGGTTGGATTTATCAACACGTACACAACCAGAACTTAAGGCACGATCTTTTTTATCAAAAATACTATGATTTGGGGTATCGTGTAAATAAATAGCATCACTACTTGGCATATTAAACTTAAAACGCCCTAGAGCGCTATTATCACCAGCATCTTGACGAATATGATAAGGGAATTTACTGCCAATACTTGCCCAATTAATATTGCTTGGATTTACCTTATTACCATTACTATCAATAATGCTATAGCCATGGCTTTCTAAATAGCCTGGATTACGTTTAATTTTAGGCACAATATCTTCATTGATTAAACGTATCGGTGCATTCCATGGTGGATTCACTACTACATTACTTAATTTACTATACATTACAGGTGTGCGACGTTCATTTTTTCCTACCACCACACGTGAGTTGAGAATTAATTTACCGTCACGGTAATAATTAAGTTGATAGCTTGGAATATTAACAAAAATACCATTATTAAAATTAGGAATAATACGTAACCGTTGTACATTAATTGCTAATTTATAAAGATTTTCTGTACCTAATGAAGCTTTGTTTGTAGAAACTAATGATACAAGCTTATCTATAGTTTGACGATATAGCGAATTATCTGTGTTTAATCCATGCAAATAATTTAAATTTTGATTATTTTTAACCGCACTTAGCCATACCATAATTTGTTCTTCATTAGGTTGACTTGGCTTATAAGCATTAACTGAATAGAGCCAGCTTTGCGCGGAATGAGAAACATTCTGAGCATAGTACATATAATCTAAAAAAGCATCAGTCAATAAAACATCATAAGCAAGTTTATCCGCTGGATCTGTCAAACTGATTGTATCTAAGGAACGTGCTGAGTGAGAAGAAATTCCACTTGCCACCATAAGCGCATATTCCTTTAAGAAATATTGCTCAGCCGCCTTATCAGCCCATAGCAATTCGTATTCATTATCTGCGTAAATCTTTGCTACCGATGACTTAAATTGAATTTCACGTGGCCATAACAGCTCTGTTAATTTAGCCTCAGCTTGCTGCTGTTTTTCAGCTGCAATAAGTGCTTCTTCTGCTTTTTTTTGTTGTTCAATTTGTTTATTTGCTAAATCCACATCGATACTGTCTTTATCAGAGATATTCGGATGGATATAGTCATTAATTGCACAACTTGAACATAAACCTGAAATTAAAATTGCTAACTGAGCTAATTTCAACGTAGATTTTCTATACATTAGAGTTCCTTTAAATGATCTTTGTATGATCAATAACAATACTCATAGGAATCATAGCCAACATTCCTATTAATCGGGTAGAAATTATTTATTGTCTGAAGGTTTATCATCCGTTGATTTATCTGCTGCGTTTTCCTTTTCAGCTTTTACATCCGTTGTTGTTTTTTCAGGATTATCTTGCCCCTCAGATTTAGGTGTCTCTGTCGCATTTTCAGCTTCAAATTTCACTAAATCTACAGCCATTTTTTCCGCTTCTTTTAAGAAAAAATCAGGTGCTTCATAATCTTTAGGTAAATCATTAATATCTTTTAATGATTTTTTACCCTCGCGAGCAAAACGTTCATTTAATGCCTTTAAGCGTCGTGCATCATCTTTATCATTTTCTGCTTTGCGTTTATCGTAATTCAACGATAAGAACTTGCGTTCTCTTCGCTCATCACGAACTTTTAAATCCTCAGCTAATGCAATAAACTCAGGATCTTTTGCTATACGTTGTTCATGTTTAGCTTTTAATAACGCAACAGCATTGCGGGCATTAGCAACTTGAGAATAGGTTGCAGAAGGAATTTTATCCCAAGGTAATGCATTATCCTCTTTCTCTTCACCATTTTCTTTTGCATCAATAATCGCAGGAAAATCAATATCTGCTGCAACGCCTTTTAATTGGGTACTACCACCATTAATACGATAGAATTTTTGGATAGTGTATTGAATAAAGCCTAGAGGTTTTTGATCAAGATCATAAACAAAGTTTAATGAACGACTTTGTTGTACAGTACCTTTACCGAAAGTATTTTGTCCAATAATGATACCACGGTTATAGTCTTGCATAGCGGCAGAGAAAATTTCTGATGCTGAAGCACTATAACGATTTATCATCACTAATAAAGGACCTGAATAGACTTGAGCATTATCAGGATCTTCGTGTACACGAATACGGTTATAAGCATCACGTACTTGTACCACTGGACCATCTTTAATAAACAGACCACTTAATTCAACAGCTTCAGTTAATGCACCACCACCATTTTCACGTAAATCAATAATCAATGAAGTCGCCTTTTTAGCATTCATTTGAGCTAACAATTTACGTACATCCGCAGTTAAACCAATATAGAAAGTAGGAATTTTAATAACGGCAACATTCTCTCCATTCACTTTTTCTACTGTTAATTTAGCCGCACTATCCTCAATACGAACCTTATCACGTACTAAGGTAATAATTTTTGTTTTTCCGCCCTTAGCAGGTTCAATTTCTAAACGGACTGTTGAACCTTTTTTACCTTTGATCTTATCAACCACATCTTCTAAACGCCAGCCAACGACATCTTCAATTTCACCTTTAGCTTGACCAACACCAATAATCTTATCACCTGCTTTAATTTTTTTACTGCGATCAGCTGGCGCACCTGCGACTAAGGATTTAATCACAGTAATATCATCTTCTTGTTGTAAAGTTGCGCCAATCCCTTCTAATGAAAGATTCATACTTTCATTAAAACTTTTCGCCGTACGAGGTGCTAAATAACTTGTATGAGGATCAATTTCACGAGCAAATGCGTTTAAGAACAATTGAGTAATATCATCAAGCTTAGTCTGTGTTAAACGACGAATCGCTAAATTGTAACGTTTCGTCAATGTTTTCTTAATTTCAGACCATTTTTTATCTTTTAGTTTTAAATCAATGATATCATTTTTGACACGTTGTTCCCAAAGCTTATTAGCATCTTCCGTGGTCACAGGCCAAGCTGCTTTTTTACGGTCAATCTCAATTTGATCATCACCAGTTAAGCTAGGTTCTTTGTCTAATAAAGAAAGGGCATATTCATAACGCTCATAACGACGTTTTGTCATTAATTGATACATGCTAAATGCCACATCTAACTTACCTTCATTGAATTCATCATCCAATAGATTCACATACTTAGTACGCATATCATCGATATCAGATTGAATAAATAAATTATGACTATAATCTAAAAAATCTAAATAGCGCGCAAAGATCTTCTGTGAAAATGCATCATCCAACTGAAATTTTCGATAATGTGATTGCGTGAGCCTTGTGGTTGCTCGCTTAGTTGCCAAACTATTTTCTTCTGTCGGGGTTGGTATCACAATATCTGTTGCTTTTAATGTTGGACGTACAGCTAACGCATTCCCACTGATGCCAATTAATGAACCAACAATCAAGGCGGCTAGATAAGTTTTAGATTTATTCAACTTCATTTAGACTTTCCTAATAAAAGAAAAACATCTCATGAGTAAAACTCGGGATGTATTTATGGCGTCGCATTAAATATGCGACGCTAATTGAGATCAATTATGCAAATAAACGATCTGCAGTAACCGTTAAAACTAGACCATTATCTAATTCAACACGAGCACTCTCTTTTACAATTTCAAGGATCACCGCTGATTTAGCAGAATCCCCAACTTTTACTTTTACTTGTTTACCTTTTTGTAAACTTGCTACATCAAGCGCTTTCAATTCCACTTTAGGTTGACGTTCGGTAGTTTTTGATTTCGCCGATTTACGAGCCATTTTATCTGCTTTATCTGCAGGTTTACGCATTGGGCGTTTTTTAGTTGGTTTAGGACTCGCAGCTTTTTCTGCCGCACGTTTCTCTGCAAATTTAGCTTTTGCTTCAGCTAATTGTTGTTGTGCGTGATCCACATGTTCTTGTTCTAATGCACCTGTTGGATTTCCTTGTAAATCGACACGTTCCACCCCCAAACGGCAGCCATGTAAATAGCGCCAATTTGACGTATATTGACGTAATGCATGACGAAGTTGTGTTTTACTTACTCGTTCATCATCTTTTAATGCTTCAGCTAAATCTTGAAAAAGACCAACTTTAAGTGGTTTCGCTTCCCCCTCAACTGAAAAACATAGCGGAAATTTTTCGGCTAAATACGCAATGATATCTTTGTTATTTGTTAATTTTTGCGATTCAAATTGAAGGTTTGTTTGAATTTCTGTCATGGTTTAGTATCCTGAACAACACTTAGTGTATGTTTATTATGAAAAAATAATCTTACGCATTTTATCTTACTTTCTGAAAGAATGACAATTAATAATCACAGTTACCATACAATTTTTTCAAAAATTTATTAAATTAACCCGCACTTTTTCAGTATTCGAACATATGACTTTCACCCTATATCTGCTTGCTCATAAACCATAAATAAAAATTTCTTTTAGCAAAATATATTCAAGTATATAATGAAATTTCATCTTCCTAACGCAAAGGATTCACTATGTTTAAACCTTCACTCATTTTAGGTTTGCTCGCTTGTTTAGTAAGCAATGTAACTCTTGCAAACCGCACTATTACCGACCAATTAAATCGCCAAGTCATCATTCCAGATCATATTGAGAGAGCCGTCATCTTACAACATCAAACCTTAAATATTGCGGTTCAGCTAGATGCCACTAAACAAATTGTAGGTATTTTAGATAAATGGGACAGTGCTTTAGGCAAAGGATTTGCGAGATTAGCACCAGAATTAACAAAACTCGCAACACCTGGAGACTTAAAAACCGTCAATATAGAAAGCTTATTAAGCTTAAAACCTGATGTGGTCTTTGTAACTAATTATTTTCCACAAGATAATATAGAGAAAATCACCTCTGTTGGTATTCCTGTTATTGCAATCTCACTACGCAAAGATAATACTCAAGAAGCTTCTAAACTTAATCCAACTTTGTCAAATGAAGACGATGCTTATAATGAAGGGTTAAAAAAAGGAATTCGCCTTATTGCAAATGTCTTTGAAAAACAAAACAATGGGGAGGCATTAATTAACACCGCATTTAGCCATCGCCAATTGCTCAATGAACGTTTAAAGCAATTAAAAGCTGAACAACGAGTAAAAACCTATATAGCAAATCCTAATTTAGAAACTTATGGCTCTGGAAAATATACAGGGCTGATGATGCAACATGCTGGAGCTTACAATGTCGCTGCAGAGGCTCTCAAAGGTTTTCAAAAAGTTTCTATGGAAACTGTTTTAAATTGGAATCCTGATGTGATTTTTGTACAAGATCGTTATCCAGAAGTCGTCTCAGAAATTACTCAAGCCGCAGAATGGAAAACTATTTCTGCTGTTAAAAATGGCAAAGTCTATTTAATGCCAGAATATGCTAAAGCTTGGGGTTATCCAATGCCAGAGGCTATTGCTTTAGGTGAGTTATGGGTAGCAAAGAAGCTTTATCCTGAAGTTTTTGCAGATCTTGATTTAGATAAAATGGTGCAAGATTATTATCAAAAATTCTACCGCACAAATTACCAAGACACCAATGCAAAATAATCAAATTACCATCTTGAGTGCAGGCAGTTTCCATCCTGCACTACTTGAATTAATCAAGCACTGGAATATGCCTATAATTAAACTCAGAACCATATTTGGCCCTGCTGGGTTATTACGTGAAAGGATTGAGCAAGGTGAAAATTGTGATCTTTTTATTAGTGCAGATACCAAACAAATAGAACAGTTAGAAGCACAACATAAAATTTCACATTCACAAATTATTGCTCAAAATCAGCTATGTCTCACTTTACTTAATAAAGCTGAATATAAAGAATGTTCTGCCTTAGATTTATTACTCAATCCTAACCTACGAGTAGGCACCTCAACTCCAATTTGTGATCCTAGTGGTGATTATAGTTGGCAATTATTTGAAAAAATTGAACAGGCCTACCCAACTCATGGAAATCGCTTAAAAAATCATGCATATCAGTTAGTGGGTGGAAGAAATAGCGTAAAAATTCCACAAGGCGAATTGGCAAGCTGTTATTTATTACAACATTATCCGATTGATATGTTTATTGGCTATGCACATTACCGTAAACAATTAAAACATAATAGCGCATTTATAATTAAATCATTGCCAGCTGAGTTTTCTATTATGGCAAACTATAGCTGTGGTTTGCTAAATCAAAATGCCATGAGATTTTATCATTATCTTGCTTCATCACAAGCACAAGCGATCATTCAATCTCAAGGCTTTATGATTCAAACAAAAGATTAACCATATCCTCTATGTTAATTCTTATTTTTCACATAATTATCAAAATTTTCAATATATTCTTCTAAATTTGCGGTAAGCATATTTTTATATTCTTCCACAAAATAGCTAATTATATCTTCTTTAGAATCAATAAGTTGCCCTTTATATTCTGCTTTCATAGTAGCAATAAAAGCATTAAACCTTGCACAACCAAACATCATTGAAGCGCTCACACGATCTTTATCTGTGGTTTCTAATAACTCATTGGCTAGATTAATAAAATTATTTGCTCTTGTATAAAATTGTTCATCAATATTTTTTGCTTGATTACTCATAAAAGTCCTTAAATAGCATAAACAAAGCGCACATTAGAGCGTAAAATTTTTATAAAATCAACCGCACTTTTTCCCAACTATCCCAAATAACTTCACAAATAATCATCAAATAGCTAAAATGAAGCTTTTTCTAAGCGGAATCTTTATGACAGCATTTGTTCAACCAAGCCAAGATGAAAAGATCGTACGTTGCAGAGATTGCAATGCGTTAGTGTCTGTGTCTGATTTGGATAAATATCAAAATGCAGAATGTCCTCGCTGTCATAACCTGTTAGGCACCACTGATCGTTGGAGTTTACGTCGCTGCTCTATTATTGCTATTTCAATTCTGATTCTTATGCCTTTTGCACTCACCTACCCTTTATTAAGTGTTGATTTGTTAGGAACAAAAGTCGATGCTTCAATTTGGGGAGGCGTCTGGAAAATGGCCATTGAAGGCTATCCTTACACCGCTTTTTTAGTCTTTATTTGCGCGGTATTTATGCCCATAGCTTTCACCTTGCTCGTTATTACGTTACAAGTGGCTAAACTCGCTCATAAAAAGCCACGAATTTTATTATTAGTCTTAGGTTACATTAAACCTTGGGTCATGTTTGATGTATATTTAATCGCTTTGGGAGTAACTGCATTCAAAGTTCGTGACTATGCGAGTATTGAAATTAATATTTACCTTATTGGCTTTTTGCTCACCTCATTAATGACCACATTATTATTTGTTAAAATCAATGTGAAAGCGCTATGGCATGAGTTTTATCCATCTCTCCTACCGCTAACAAAAATTTCTGAGAAAAATCCACCGCACTTATGTGGTAGCTGTGAATATACTTTTGAGCATTATATGATAGACAGAAAAAACCATCCTATATGCCCACGCTGTCACAGCCCTATGGATATACCTGAACATCTTAATTTGCAAAAAACTTGGGCAACGTTGATTGCAGGTATTATCATGCTATTTCCCGCTAATATTTTGCCAATTTCTTATACCTCAATGAATAATGTGGCCACAGGTGATACGCTAATGTCTGGCGTGATTAGCTTCCTTGGAATGGGTAGTTATTTTGTTGCCTTTGTGGTCTTTTTTGCCAGTATTTTTGTGCCAATAAGTAAAGTATTTATTATGATCTACTTATTGTTATGTGTGCATTACCAATGGAAACATTCAATAAAATGGCAAATGCGATTATTTCATATTGTTCACTTCGTTGGTCGTTGGTCAATGTTAGACTTATTTGTGTTATCCTTGATGATGTCATTGGTAACTCGAGGGCAAATTATTAATTTTTCAGTAGGACCTGCTGCCTTCTATTTTGGCTCAGCCGTGTTTCTAACAATGCTTTCAACAACGTTTTTTGATAGCCGTTTACTTTGGAATATTTATGACAAACAACATGCAAAACCATGATTCTCAAACAGAACAACCATTAAAAGATGAAATCCAGGTAGCTAATATTAAACAAGACAAACGAATTTCACCTTTCTGGTTACTTCCAATCATTGCCTTATGTATTGGGGCATTACTGTTCTTTCAAATTATCAAAGAACAAGGGGAAACCATTCATATTACTTTTAACACTGGCGATGGATTAGTAGCAAATAAAACGCAAATTCGCTATCAAGGTTTACAAATTGGTGTTGTCAAAAAAGTCAATTTCACGGATAACCTAAAACAAGTGGAAGTCGAGGCCAATATTTATCCTGAAGCTAAAACGGTGTTACGTCAAAATACCAAATTCTGGCTTGTTCAGCCGAGTGCGTCATTGGCGGGAATATCCGGTTTAGATACACTGATCTCAGGTAACTATATTACACTTCAGCCTGGTGATGGGGATTATCAAGATGAATTTATTGCAGAAGAAAATGGACCAATTGCTCAAGTTGATGATGGCGATTTATTAATTCACCTATTAGCTGACGACTTGGGCTCTATTTCAGAAGGTGCATCAGTTTATTATAAAAAAATGCCTGTAGGTAAAATCTACGATTATCATTTTACGCAAGATCAATCACAAGTAGAAATTCAAGTTATCATTGATAAAGCCTATGCCAACCTTGTGAAAAAGGATTCTCGCTTTTGGAATATCAGTGGGATTAATGCCCAAGTAAGCCCTTCTGGTATTAATGTCAAAATGGATAGCTTAAATGCGGTTGTACAGGGTGCTATTGCCTTTGATTCACCACCAGAAAGTGCCAAAGCTGAACAAAAACAATATTATAAGCTCTACGCTAACTTACAATCGGCGCAACGAGGTATTGAAATTGCCATTAATGTTCCTAATCAACCTGGCTTAAAAGCGGGTAAAACTGAAGTATTGTATAAAGGCTTACAAGTAGGGATACTTTCCGAGCTAAACACGGAAGGTATTAATGATTCTTTGGTAAAAGGCAAATTATTAGTTGATCCTAATATTAGCAATGAATTAAAAAGCCAAACGAATATCATATTACGTACACCTAAGGTTAATTTAGGTGCATTAGAAAAATTACCTGACATGATACGTGGCGAATATTTTGAAATTCTCCCTGGTTCAGGCGAACCTAAACGTGATTTTGTAGTTTACACAGAAAACGAATTTCTATTACAGCAACCCAATGCCTTAATTTTAACCCTGACAGCACCCGAAACCTATGGTATTACTGAAGGGCAACAAGTGTATTACAATAATATTGCTATAGGTCAAATTGCCAAACAACATATTGATGTCCAAGGAGTAGAATATCAGGTTGCAATTAAGCCTGAATATTGCCATTTAGTCTATGCTGATAGCCAATTTGTTGCAGCTTCTAATTTAGATGTTTCAATTGGTTTAGATGGCATACGTTTTGAAGCAGCAAATCCTGATAAATGGTTACAAGGTGGGATTCGTTTAATTAGTCATAAAAACCAAGGTGAGCCATTAAAATCTTATCCTATTTATAAAGATCTTAGCTATGCGGAAGCAGGTATTCGTAGTGGAGATTTATCTCCAAGCATCACCTTAAATGCACAAAATTTACCAAATATTAGTAAAGGTTCACTAGTACTTTATCGTCAATTCGAAGTGGGTAAGGTGCTAGAAGTTCGCCCTGTGAAAAATAGCTTTGATGTTGATATTGCGATCTATCCTAAATATCGTCATTTACTCACAGATAAAAGCCGTTTTTGGGTAGAAAGTGCAGCTCAAGTAGATATCACAGCGAAAGGCATTAGTATTCAAGCAAGCCCATTAGGACGCTCTCTCAAAGGCGCAATTAGTTTTGATAATAGTGGTAGTGGAAATAATAAAACACTTTATGTTAATGAACTAAAAGCAAAATCTGCAGGCCAAGTCATTACCTTAACCACAGATAATGCAACTAACTTAACGCAAGGCATGTCATTACGTTATCTTGGTTTAGAAGTGGGTGAAATTGAAAGTATTAGTCTAGATAAAAATAATCAAAAAGTGGTTGCTAAAGCATTAATGAATCCAAATTATATGGGCATTGTAGCAAAAGAAGGCTCACAATTTAGAATTATTTCACCGCAGATTTCAGCAGGTGGTATTGAAAATTTAGATAGTTTATTACGTCCTTACATTGATATTGATGCCGGCAAAGGGGGGTCTAAAACGAGTTTTGTACTCAAAGATAGTAATAATTCACAAACTAACAAATATAATAATGGTTTCCCTATAATAGTAGAAGCTTCTGATGCAGCCAATTTAACGCTAGGTTCACCAGTATATTATCGTGGTGTTGAAGTGGGTAAGATTAGTCATATGGATTTAAATGATCTAGGCGATCGTGTATTAATTCATTTATTAATTTCACCTAAATATCAACATTTGGTACGTAAAAATTCTGAATTTTGGGTGTCCTCTGGTTACAGTGCAGAGGTAGGCTGGTCTGGTATGCAAATTACCACAGGATCAGTACAGCAATTGTTGAAAGGCGGCATTTCTTTCTCTACGCCTTCAAGCAAAATTATTCAACCTCAAGCCGTGGCAAATCAACGTTTCTTATTGCAAATAAAAAAACCAGTTGATGCAAAAAATTGGAATTCTGCTGTACTGCCACCACAAGAACAGACGACCGAAACGGTCCAATAAAATTTTGGCAAAAAAATACCGCACTTTTCTATCGGATTCAATTAAGCTGACTTTGCTCTAAAATTAGCTGAAAAGTGCGGTGATTTTTTATGGATTTTTAGAAGGTGATGCCAACTCCCATATAGATGGAACGTCCAGGCTCATTATAGCTGTTTGCTCCACTGGTGTTACCACTATAACGGAAGAGACGTTTATCGAAAATATTCTTTACCCCCGTACGCAAGTGTATATTTTTCGTCATATCATATTGTGCACCCCATGACCATAATGCATAAGCTGCACGATCTTCTCCCCCAACAAAATCAGTACCGTCACCACGCAAAACTTTAGTGTGCTGTCGACCATATAAGGTTACCGCCAGATGCGAACGCAGTTTATCGGTAATCTGCCAATCTAAAGTGGAATTAATTGTATATTTAGGAATAGTGGATAATGCTTCCCCTGTAGTCTTGTTCAAACTTTTCATCATATAAGTAAAATTATTATTCCAACTTAACCGTTCTAATACTTTCCACTTTACCGATCCTTCCAAACCACGAACTAAAGCTTTTGGTACATTGTAATATTGAAATACATAAGAAGTTGAAGTACCACTTGTCACCTTACCGAATACCTTGTGATTTACATCCACTTTATTTTTATAGTCGTTATTGAAATAAGTCAGGCTAACATTAACTTTGTCATTGTTATATTCCAAACCGATTTCCGAATTGATACTACTTTCGGCATTCAAATCCTCATTGCCTTGCACGTAACAAGGACGATAATTGCCGTAACCACCACCGCGGCTATAAAGTCGATAATTCGGTGCCAATTGATGAATGCTCGGTGATTTATACGCTCGTGCGATCCCAGTCTTCAAGGTTAAATTATCCGTTAAATTATACCATAAATTCAATGTAGGATTGATACTTCCTCCCACAACATTATGATATTCAAAGAAAATCCCAGGTACTACAACCAAGTCAGAGGTTATTGCTATGTTATCTTCTAGCGTAGCACTAAAGCGTTTGGTGCTGTAACGAGAATCCGTTCCAGTATTTTTACTGATAATACCGTAGCTCGAACTTCTACCGATATTGGGATCATTTAAATGAGCTTCATTATAACCTAGTCCAAGAGTCAAAGTTTGCGGCATTGTAGTATTCAGTTCAACAAAGGTTTCTGTTTTTAAATCGAAATTACGTAATTTCGATTCAATCCATCTACGTTCTTGCGTAATAGCCCCCTCACCCGCACCGCTAATGCCTTCATCTAATCTTTGGTTACTCGTCCATTCGTGTTGCAAATAGGTTTTATTTGATATATTGCCCCATTTACCTTCATAAGTTAATGCTACATTTTCACGTTGCATAATATTAGTGCTGCGACCAATCAAATCCGATACATTACCACCATTTTCGGAAGAACTGCCTAATTCAGAATGGCTTGAATTACTCAATTGGGAATCTCCTGCATAAATATTATTCTGTCGGCTATAACCATATTCCAACTCAAAAACATGTGCCTCACTCGGAGCATAACGTAGCAAGCCGTTAAAATCGCGATTTTTCACTCCTTCTCGTCCAGCAGTAAAACCAGCAGGCAATTGACCTGCTTGCTGCACAATAGGGATAATATTGATATACCATTTGTCAGGATCAGTTTTGTTATAACTGCCATAGATACGATAGCTCCAATGTTCAGTTAAAGGCCCCATTACGCTAAGATTAATTCGTCGGGAATCTCCTTCTTCATCATGATAAGAACGGTTATAAAGGGTATCCAAACTACCAGAAAATTTATCAAATTGCTTCTTGGTAATAATATTCACAACCCCGCCTGCTGCTCCATCACCATAATGTGCGGCGGCTGGTCCTCGGAACACTTCAATACGATCGATCATTTCCGCTGGAACCCAATTTGAATCCCCTCTAGTGTCCCGCTCTCCTCGTTTGCTATAACGAACGGAAGCACGACTGCGTACTGGACGACCATCAATTAAAATTAAGGTATTTTCAGGCCCCATTCCTCGAATATCAATCTGGCGATTATTACCGCGCTGTCCAGAAGGAGAGTTGCCCGTCAAATTTACCCCAGGCTGTTTGCGTACAATTTCCGAAATATCATTAACTACCCCTTGAGCCTTAATATCTCGTTGTTGAACGGTGGATACCCCTAAACTTTGTTTTAGCTGATTTTCTGCCGTAATGCGAATTTCTTCCAAAGCATCCTCTGTTTCAGCATAAGTTATCGGTGATAAAGCACACAACACCATTAAAACGCTCTTTTTCAATTTCATTACAATCTCCTAAAATGATTTAGAAATATCAAGGTAAATATTGGTTTTATGGTAGGTTGCTATAACATAATTACTGCACGTACGCTCATAATCAATATTAAATTTCGGCATAAATCCTTTCCATTGCCAATCGGTCTTCCATAAACTAAACGATGCACCAAAAACTTTATTCCGCTGCACCACATTAAATAGATTGTGGCCCAGATATTGACGCAAACTATAGCTAACATCTGTTTTAACCACGATATTCTTTGGTAATAACAAGGTATATCCCATACGTACGCCACGATGATGATAAGCATCGCTAGGATCTTGAGCACCACGATACCCAGTATCCACACTTAAATGAAGATATTGGTGAGGTGAAATAGCATAACCCAGTGAAAAGCTCCCAAGTGCATAACGCCCATTTAGATATTCTCGTTTGGGGTGAGTACGTTTACCACCTTCAAGTGCGGTAGAAATTCGCCATTTTCCATTAACGTGATAATTCAGTACGGAACGTAATCCGATGGTTTCCGCATAAGCACGTTCACCATAATAACGCATACCGTAAAACGGCATGAAGGTCAGTTCAGTATCCACGGACTGCCATACAGGACCAGTACTAAAGCGGTATTGCATGTCATTGTATTTTTTATTGTCCCAATAATATTTACCAAACCCATAACCTTGCGCTCGCCAGCCCCAATTATTCAGCAAAAACCAATCTTTATTTACCGTAGCAAAATAACTTATACCGTGTGCAGATTCGGGTTTAGGTAATGTCCAAGTGCCATTTGTCGTTTTTATTTCCTGCTGATCAGGTGCATTATTGACATTTTTATCCTGCACATACCCCAAATTAAAATCCCATGACCAAGTATTTTGCTGTTCAGTGGCTAACTCCAACTCATGAGCAAAAGCAAGAAAATCCTGTGGTAATTGTTGTTCTTTACGAATTTCGGCTAATTCGGACCGCACTTGTGCATATTGTTTATCCAGATAAAGCGCAGACGCTAAATTAAAGCGCACTAAAAACAGGCTGGGATCACGAGTCAATAAAGTGCGGTAAGTTTTTATAGCGAATTTCATGTTGCCGTCATCTTGAGCAATACGCGCTTCGACATATTCGGCAAGTTCGTGATCATAATTTGCTGATTTTTTATAAATAGGCAGTAACAAACGCAAAGCGGTAACATTTTGCCGCTGAACTAACGCCATCATTAATTGATGTAATAACTGGGGCTGCATTAATAAATCTGCCTCAGTAATTTGTATGCCTTGATGTTCCTGTGGTACATCCACAGTAATTTGTCTTTGTGGGCGTTTTTGCTGTTTGCGGATGAATTCCAAATCGGCATTGTCATCTACTGCTTTATAAGCTTCCGCACCTTGTATTTCGGGAACGGGTTCTGAACCGGGTACTGCCGAGGTAAATGCACTGTAAGAACCTGTGAAGACAATTAATAAACAAAATATTGCCTTTTTCATCTTATATTCCTTTAAACAATAACGATAAATTACCTACTTGTTCAACACAAAGAAGGCATAAATCAAAATAAGAGATATTAAAAAAGGAGAAAAGAAAGACAACGCGTCCGATTTAATTCGTTGCCTTCTTAAGTTATTATTTTTATAAATTACTGACGTTTAGCACCATAAGCACCTGCAACGCCTGTAGAACCGTAGCTGTTATCACTGAATACGCCGCCTAATTCACCTGCATTTTTACCGTAGAATCCACCTTGGGTTAAGAAAGAACCATTTTGACCAGTGAAACGATTACCGTTGATTTGAGCTTTAAAATTGAGATCTTGATTCAACACTTGGTTATCAGCACTAATTAGACCTTCAACACTATGTTTATCAAAATTAACATTGAATTTGGCATCTGTTGTATTACGTGCAGGACGAGTTCCCTCCGCTCCTCGAACCTGACCAATCACCGCTTTACCTACGTATTGTACAGAACCAGTTTGAACATTAACATCACTAACAGGTGTTTCATTACCTTGAGCAAAGAAACCGTCGAATTTGCCTTGAATACGGCTAATGTAAGAACCAAATTTCACGTCTTTTAAGAAATTGTCACTACTTACGCGAAGGAATTTTTTAGTTTTCTTATCGCCATAGTAATCAAAATACTCATCTGATTACGCCGGTAATGCTACGCCTACATTAGAACCATCAAGAGCAACTTCAATTTTTCCGTTTTTTGAAATAACAACTAATGTGCCATTATTTGGAGATGACACCGGTAGAGTTTGTTCCACTTTACGGGTTCCGTCACGACCGCCGGTAATGGAAACCACATCTCCACCTATTGCCGAAGCAACAGTAGAAACTGAACAGAATGCAACGCTTGTTACTAAAAATAATTTATTTAGTTTCATAAAGAAAACTCCTTTTTTAAGGTTACAATTTGCAAATACACAACATTTGCCTGAGTATTTAATGAAAACTTCATACTTTCACTAAAATTCTGTTAATTCTGTTTTTTGGCACCAAATGCACCCAAAAGCAGATCCTTTTCGGTTGGTTTACTTGAATTAAAAATTCCCACTATTTCTGCCGCATTTGGTCCTAAGAACAATCCTTTCGTTGTTATGCCATTATTCGGATTTGTGCCGACAAAATTAGCGCCTTTGATTTGTGCAGTCAGTTCAATAGGAGAAATGTCCTTTCTTTTATATTCAGCAATAAAATCGGCATTTCCATCAGGAGTAACAACTGCAGTTAATTTTTTCTCTGCAAAATTTACATCCGCTTTCACTGTGCCCGGATAAGTGTATTTAATATCTTTATCCTTATTAACCATATAGAAACCTGCTAGCCCTTGATAAACTGCATTACCTTGGGCGGGGATTTGACTTTCATCAGTCACATCACCCACAATATGTGCGCCCTTTGGCATACTATCCGGTATACCTATTCGAGTAACTCCCCATTGACCATAGGATAAATTTTCCCCAACAATAGCTACATTCGGCCAAACATAGACAAAGCCTTTATCTGCATATTCATGTAATCTTGCTCTTTCTTTAGGATTCGCTAAATCATCAACTAATTTTCTAATTAATAATTCTTCTTCCCCATCTTCATCATAACGATCATGTTTATAAGCATCGCCTTTCATCAAGATTGTGACAGTCTTTAAGGCTGAAATAGTCTGTTTTTGTTTCTCAATATCATAATGTTCTACTTCATAATCAGGGTTTGACGAAGAGCTCTCCGAGTTGGTGCTGCTTAAATCCACAATATGCCCATAAGTATTTGTGCGTGCTTCCTCGTTCGGTTTATTGGGCTCAACATTCTTCCCTTCCCCCTGTTTTCTTGCGCCATAAGCACCAATAATATTTTTGTCTTTATTGGCAAATGTACCGGCTAATTCCCCGGCATCTTTGCCATAAAATTGCCCTTTAGTGCTCATTCCCGCATTCTCACCCTCGAATTTATTTCCTTTAATCTTGGCTTTCAAAGAAATAGGATTAAAGTTATTATTTTCCGTAGCGAAAGGTTTCTCATTAGACGCAGTGATTTCCCCTGTCAAAGATTTATTGGAAATAATCTACATTAAATGACGCATCACCAACACGAACATTTTTAACTCCGTCTTTCACACCTTCTCCTACCGAAAGGGCGGCACGTCCTTTATATTTTGCAGAACCTGTAGGTAAATTTGCCTCATTCGTAGCAAACCCCTGCGCAAAAGCTTTATCTCTTGAATCTCTTTCTTTAGTCGCTACGCTCAATCCCCAAGAAGCGGTATTTAGGTTCGTACCTAATGCTGTAACACGTCCGATATAACCTCATTTATTTAATCCTGAACGATCATTATCATCAAAAGGCAAAAAATCTTTATCTTTCTCACGTATTTTTGCAATACGTGCTGAAATATTTATGCCGTTCGGATAAGCGTTAATATCCTTACCATCGGCAATAACTTTTTCCGTTGCGGCAATAGAAGGGTTACCAGTAACATCTTGCGGAGTTTGTTCAATAGGGTTTGACGGATTTTTACCATGTTCACGTTCAACATAAGTGCCCGTTACCTGTTTTGCATTACTATCAATCATGCCACGCGGATAGTTCATCGTATCAAGATTTTTTTCGTCAGGCGGATTCGGTGTTGGATTTATTTTTCCAGAACTATTGTCTACATTAATAGGATGACTCGTCTGACAAGCTGACAACAGACCAACCATAAATAATGCAGAAGTTAATGAAGTAAATTTAAAAAATGCTTTATGAGGAGTTTTATGTAAAGAATGGCAAATCATAATATTATCCTTAATTATTAATAACAATATAAGAAGTAAGCAAACATCATATCTGCTACAAGAACCTGCATATCATACACAACCAAACGAAAATAGTAATCATTATTATTTGACATGTTAAAATTTTGTGAATTTGATCGTATCAGCTAATTTAGCGTGATATGATTTACTAGCTATAAACTATTCTAGATTGCTAATATGAAAACACCTCAAAATCGTCTTGTGCTGACGAATTTTGAGGTGTACAAAGTGCGGTCGATTTTTACTGATTTTTAACGGCGACTATTTAACGGCAAGTTGAGCAATTTTTATGATAACATTTACTGCATCACGCATACCTTCTAGAGTGATAAGTTCATGCTTACTATGGAAATTATACCCTCCAGTAAAAATATTCGGGCAAGCTAACCCTTTTTCTGCCAACCAAGCGCCATCTGTACCACCACGAATCGCTTGATGAATAGGTGTCAATCCGATATCTTTCATCGCTTGATCTGCCAATTCAATGGCTTGAGGTATCTTCCTAACCACATCATACATATTATAATAACTATCAGTAATCACAACGTGCAGTGGTTTTTTTAAACCTTTTTTTCGATTAAAATCAGCCACTAATTTTTTAACAAATTGCTTACGCAGTTCAAAGTTAGCACGATCAAAATCACGAATAATATAATGTAATTCGACTTTTTCAATATCTCCATGGAACGAATTTAAATGGAAAAATCCTTGTTTATCCTCGGTTTTCTCAGGGACTTCATCCACAGGAAACCCTTGTTGAAATTCACAAGCCAATGTTAAAGCATTAATCATTTTATCTTTAGCATATCCTGGGTGGATAGCTCGACCGGGGACAGTGACGGTAACGCTAGCCGCATTAAAATTTTCATACTCTAATTCACCCACTTCTCCGCCATCGATGGTATAAGCCCAATCACAAGGAAATTTATCCATAGGGAAAAATTTCATACCTAAACCAATTTCTTCATCTGGTGTAAAGGCAACACGTAAATGGCAACGAGGTTGATTACTGGCTTTTAAAACAGAAAGTGCGGTCATTATTTCAGAAATTCCTGCTTTATTATCTGCGCCTAAAAGGGTTTTTCCATCAGTAACAATCAAGGTTTTTCCAACTAACTTCTGTAAGAAAGGAAAGGTTACTGGGCTAATAAATTCATCGCCCAATCCTAATGCAATATCTCCACCACGATAATTTTCGATCACTTCAGGATTCACATTTTTACCACTACATTGTGGTGAGGTATCAAGATGAGAAATTAAACCAATAGTGGGCGCATCAGCTACTGTCCCAGGTAAATAAGCAGTGACAATACCATGCTTAGAAATTTCTATATTTTCTAACCCTAGACTATACAGCTCTTGTTCTAAAACTTTTGCCAATTTCATTTGCCCCGTTGTACTTGGGGAAGTTTTCGCCCCAATCTTAGATTGGGTATCAAAAGAAACGTAATTTAAAAAACGTTCTAATAGTTGTTCAGTGTATTGCATAATAATTCTTCTAAATAAAATGAATAATAATTGGAAAACTTTCTTATTTCTTCAATGTAGCTAACAAATAAGAAAAGTGGAAAAAAATAAAACATCAATAAGTCTATATAATTTTTTTAAGCTTTTTTTGACATATAACAAAAAAGTGATTGTTATTCATCAGAAATAAGCCATTTTTTGATAAAAAACAAATTTTAGTCAGCATTTACTCTACAAATATTCCCCATGACTTATTCAATCACTGGTTAAATCAAAAAAATGATAGGAATTGATATATCCTAGACAATAGAAAATTTCTAAAATTCACACAAAAATCATGATTTTTTACATAAAAAACTTTAATTTATCTGCTATTAGCTTTATCATTAGGCTTCATTTTATCTTAGGTGTCTGCATTCAGGTGCAGATGTGTTATTTCTACTCAAAACTAAAGCCATTTTAGTTCATTAAGGGAAAACCAAAGCTAGTGGAAAATACTGTTCAAAGCAAACCTATCATTGAACTCCGTTCGCTAAAAAAATCCTATGGCGATAATACAATTATCGATAATTTCAATTTAACCATTAACAATGGTGAATTTTTAACTATTTTAGGCCCTTCAGGCTGCGGTAAAACAACAGTTTTACGTTTAATTGCAGGTTTTGAAGAAGCCAATGGTGGCCAAATTATTCTTGATGGTGAGGATGTGACTAATGTGCCTGCGGAACAACGTCCAGTTAATACGGTATTCCAAAGCTATGCCCTATTTCCTCACATGACAATTTTTGAAAATGTTGCTTTTGGCTTACGTATGCAAAAAGTGCCTAATGAGGAAATTAAGCCTCGTGTATTAGAAGCATTACGCATGGTCCAATTAGAAGAGATGGCAGATCGTAAACCGACTCAATTATCAGGCGGTCAACAACAACGTATTGCAATTGCCCGTGCAGTAGTAAACAAACCAAAAGTACTATTATTAGATGAATCTCTTTCTGCATTAGATTACAAATTACGTAAGCAAATGCAGAATGAATTAAAAGCATTACAACGTAAATTAGGTATTACCTTCATTTTTGTAACTCACGATCAGGAAGAAGCATTAACCATGTCTGATCGCATTATTGTGTTAAGAAAAGGGAATATCGAACAAGATGGTTCTCCTCGTGAAATTTATGAAGAACCGAGCAACTTGTTCGTAGCTAAATTTATCGGTGAAATTAATATCTTTGATGCTGAAGTATTAGATCGTGTGGATGAACTCCGTGTGCGTGCCAATGTGCAAGGTCGGGTATGCTATCTATATACTGATTTACCAGTAAAAGAAGGTCAAAAACTGAAAGTGCTACTACGCCCAGAAGATATTCTATTGGAAGAACTTGACGATAATGAGCATTCAAGTGCTATCATCGGTCACATCCGTGAACGTAACTACAAGGGTATGACATTAGAGTCAACTGTTGAGCTAGAATATAATGGTCAACTCGTGCTGGTTAGCGAATTCTTTAATGAAGATGATCCTAATATTGATCACTCATTAAATCAACGTGTTGCGGTAACTTGGATTGAAAAATGGGAAGTGGTATTGAACGATGAAAATAACAACGCGTAAATTTCAAAATTCAACCGTTGCTGTTATCTTCGCTTGGCTAATTTTCTTTATTTTAGTACCAAATCTTTTGGTATTAATTGTGAGTTTCCTAAGTAAAGACAGCAGTAATTTCTATGCTTTGCCTTTTACATTTGAAAACTATACTCGCCTATTTGAGCCACTATATGGCACGGTAGTATGGAACTCATTGTATATGTCAGGTATTGCTACGGTTATTTGCTTAGCCATTGGTTATCCTTTTGCTTTTTTTATGGCAAAAATTAATCCTAAATACAGACCTATTTTACTCTTTCTTTTAGTATTACCATTTTGGACAAATTCTTTAATCCGTATTTATGGAATGAAAGTGTTCCTAGGTGTGAAAGGCATTCTTAATGAATTTTTATTGTCTCTTGGACTAATTAGTGAACCAATGCGAATTCTTAATACTGAAGTGGCGGTAATTATTGGGCTAGTATATTTATTATTGCCTTTTATGATCCTTCCACTCTATTCGGCTATTGAGAAATTAGACTTACGTTTACTGGAAGCGGCAAAAGACTTAGGGGCAAATGGTTTCCAACGTTTTATTAAAATCATTATTCCTCTCACCATGCCAGGTATCGTCTCAGGTTGTTTATTAGTGTTACTTCCAGCCATGGGGATGTTCTATGTAGCTGATTTACTCGGTGGTGCAAAAGTATTATTAGTGGGTAACGTAATTAAGAGTGAGTTCTTAATTTCACGTAACTGGCCATTTGGTTCCGCAATCAGTATTGGATTAACTATTTTAATGGCAATGTTAATTTTCGTTTACTATAAAGCCAACAAACTATTGAATAAGAAAGTGGAGTTAGAATAATGAGTCGTGTACTACGTAATATATTTATGTTAGTGGTGTACGCTTATTTGTACATCCCTATCATTATCTTAGTGGGTAATTCTTTCAATGCAGATCGTTACGGGCTCAGTTGGAAAGGCTTTAGCTTAGATTGGTATGAACGCTTAATGGGTAACGACACCTTAATTCAAGCGGCAATTCACTCTGTGACCATCGCCTTCTTTGCAGCAACCTTTGCTACCATCATTGGTTCCATGACTGCAATTGCATTATATCGCTATCGTTTTCGTGGTAAACAAGCTGTTAGCGGCATGCTATTTATTACGATGATGTCCCCTGATATTGTGATGGCGGTTTCATTACTAGCCTTATTTATGATCGTAGGTATATCACTAGGTTTTTGGTCATTATTATTGGCTCATATTACCTTCTGTTTACCTTATGTTGTTGTCAGCGTATTCTCTCGCCTAAAAGGGTTTGACTTAAGAATGCTAGAAGCTGCTAGAGATTTAGGCGCAAGTGAATTTACTATTTTAGGTAAAATTATCCTACCACTTGCCTTGCCTGCAGTTATCTCAGGTTGGTTATTAAGCTTCACTATTTCTATGGATGATGTGGTCGTTTCGTCATTCGTAAGTGGTGTCAGCTATGAAATCTTACCATTGAAAATCTTCTCATTGGTTAAGACAGGTGTCACCCCAGAAGTAAATGCCTTAGCAACAATAATGATTGTTCTATCTTTAGCTTTAGTGATTTTAGGTCAACTTATTAACCGAAAAAATAAAAGCTAAATAAAAGCTTCACAAAGTGCCTATTTATCAATAAAATACGCCCTGACCCCAAGCTAGGAATTAGCCCAAAGTCAGGCGTTTTTTTATGCCTTATATTATTCATAAATATAAGGCGGATACTCTTATTTATTTCTCAACAGGAGATGATCTTAAATGAAAAAATTAGCAGGTCTTTTCGCAGCTAGCTTAGTTGCTGTTGCACTTACAGGCTGTAATGACAAAGATAGCAAAACCACAGATAGCAAAGCACCTCAAGCAACCAAAGATAATGGTACAGTCTATCTTTACACATGGACTGAATATGTACCTGATGGTCTATTAGATGATTTCACTAAAGAAACTGGAATCAAAGTCATTGTTTCAAGCTTAGAATCAAATGAAACCATGTATGCCAAAATTAAAACTCAAGGCGCTGATGGTGGTTATGATGTAATTGCTCCTTCAAATTATTTCGTTTCCAAAATGGCACGAGAAGGAATGTTACAGGAATTAGATCACAGCAAACTTCCTGTTATCAAAGAATTAGATCCTGATTGGTTAAATAAACCTTATGATAAAGGCAACAAATACTCATTGCCTCAATTGTTGGGTGCACCAGGTATCGCATTCAATATGCACACTTACAAAGGTGAAAACTTCACTTCTTGGGGCGACCTATGGAAACCAGAATTTGCCAATAAAGTACAATTACTTGATGATGCTCGTGAAGTATTCAATATTGCTTTATTAAAATTAGGTAAAAATCCAAATACCACTGATCCTGCAGAAATTAAAGCGGCTTATGAAGAGTTATTAAAATTACGTCCAAACGTACTTTCATTTAACTCTGACAACCCTGCGAATTCATTTATCTCAGGTGAAGTTGAAGTGGGTCAATTATGGAATGGTTCTGTACGTATTGCCAAAAAAGAACAACCAGGCACCATTAATATGGTATTCCCTAAAGAAGGGCCTGTGCTTTGGGTTGATACACTAGCAATTCCAAAAACCTCTAAAAATCCAGATGGTGCACATAAATTAATTAATTATATGCTAGGCGCAAAAGCAGCTGAAAAATTAACATTAGCGATTGGTTACCCAACGGCTAATCTTGAAGCTAAAAAAGTACTTCCAAAAGAAATTACTGAAGATCCTGCCATCTATCCAACAGCAGAAGTATTAAAATCAGCTAATTGGCAAGATGACGTAGGTGATGCAGTAGAAATCTATGAAAAATACTATCAAGAATTAAAAGCAGCTAAATAATAGCTTTAATCATCAGATAAGCAAAACGCTAAACCCCGGTTTAGCGTTTTTTTATACTTAGAAAAAACAAAAATTGCGGTAAAAATTTTTAAAATTTTCACCGCAGTTTATTTTAGGTATACAATAAAAATTAGCTAAAAATTAAAGCTTACTTATTAAATTAATTGAATAAATTTAAATAAATAATAAAGTGCGATAGAATTAAAAAAATATTGCACTTAGCCTATAATTTATAAATGGGAATAATAAACTATATTGCTATATTTAAAAATGTAAAAGTTTCCCAAGCTTTTCTTTCTTCTCCACCTAAAGTAAATTCTCCATTTGGTTTTGCAATGAAAAACTTATTTTCAAATGAAATTGCGAAATGGTAATTAATTTTATCTAGACAACGAAAATCGAATAACATCGCTTTATTCGTAGAATAAGTCATTAAATTTCCAAATCTATTAAGATATAAATAATGTACAGAACTATCTTTATTAAATGATAAAAAACATAATTTTTTATCATAATCAAAATTTAAATGAACTATATGATGTATACTAATATTCATATCATTTTTATTGACCAATTTACATTTATCTTCTTGCTCATCAAAAACTAATATAGTTCTATGGTGAGAACAAATAGCTCTACTAAATGAATAAAATTTATTAATATCAATCTTATCTACTAAATGAAGATAAATTGCTTGATCCATTTGCCGCTCATTTAGAACATGCATAATCTTATATGCATCATATAAGCCCTGCTTACCTTTTTCATCATAGTGTTTCTTTAAATTTTTAATTCTTTCTACTGACTGTTTATCTAAATTTACAACATTAAATACTTTATTAATTCTATTTAATGTTTTCTCTACAAAATTATCAATAGTAAGAGCTTCAAAATGTAATAATTTAATTTCATCAACTAAAAAACTTGATTGTAAACTAGTATCTACAGCGTGGAAATTATGAAGTGCTGGCCATTTTTGCGGTTCATCTGTTCTAAAAAAGGATTTCCCTGTCATATGACCAAATAAACCATCTTTGTGAATAAATTCTTTTGGATAAATTTGGTTCCAAAATGCCGAATCAAGTCTTTTCTCTCTATGTTTAAAATAAGTTGTTGCAAAAACTTCAGGTATAGTTTTAGGTGCCGAATTTAAATAAATTGCTTCATACGGTTTTAAACGTAATGAGAAAATATTATCTGGAATCTCAGATAATATTGAAGTTATATCTCTTTCAGCATAAATCAATTCATCAATATCAGCACACAACATCCATTTTGTTTCAGCAAAAAATTTTGTTGCATGAATCACATTATGTTCTTGTCTACGTTCTACAGCATCAGGTCTACCAACATATATTAAATTTTTAAATTTATAATCAATACCCCAATAGTCTTTATTACAAACTTGAAAACAAACCTTAGAATTATTTTTATAATCATCTTTAATAAAAGAATCGCTAGGATCATCTAAATAAATATAAATCTTATGAGCTCCTATCCTTTCGTAATAATTAATAAAATAATCCACTAATTCTTTTGAAGCTTTTACGGTTGTCACTACAGACCAATTACTCATTTTTTTCCTCTCAAATATATATTCATGATATAAAAATCTATCATATCAACGATTCAATTTTTTTCTTATTAATCGACTCATTATACGACCTAAAAAATGTTTTTCATCAAACAAACATCTTAGTTTAGATACTGATGGATTTTTAGCATCACTAAAGAATGTATAAGGATCTCGAGCTAATTTTCTTAATTTTCGATTATGAACCTGTGTTTGTTTTCTGGCTGTATCCGTAGGGTTTTCACCTTTTGCTATTGCCATTTTATTAGATTTCTTAGTTTCTTTCTTTAATGCAGACTTATCCTGTTTAGCAACTGAAATAAGCTTATTTGGCGGTTTTGGCAAATATTCTTTATCTGTAATAGCTACCCAATCTTTATGTGCAGTGATATAGCCATATTCAGTGAGTAATCTTGGTACGCCACCTTTTAACCAATCAACGGCGATAATTTCAATCATATTAGATTGTTTTAGATAAATATCGGTACGTTTTGACGATTCACTAAAATCAATATCCATATAAAAACTATTATTTTTTAGAGCCTCTATAGTGAACGGCAGCTGATCACTCACAACGTAATTGTCAAGTGGATTGACTGCATAAACTTTCTTCATGGCTTTTCCGTTAAATGCAGGCAAATTATAATTTCTTTGAATACGTTTATAGTAATCAATAACAGCTGTATCGCTCTTCGCTAAAGAAATTGGGATTGATAAGGTAATTTTATCTAATTCTTGTTTTGAAGAAATCCCTTGTAGTTGCGCTAAAGTTAACTTAGGTGCATAAGCTTTTTCCATTCCAAAGCTGGAGATGTTATCTTTTAATTCACTAAAGACATTCGCAATAAATTGATCATCATTACGTGTCATTTGATATTGATAAGAATATTGCGCTAAAGCCTGATTAAAATAATCTTCATCTTGAGGCTCTAATGCAAGATAATCCTCTGTAAATTTTAGTAGCCCTTCAGAAATTAAATCACTCACGGTACTATCACGATGGTGAATAATCGGCTCAACTTTATTATCAATTTCAACATAACCCGGAATACTTTCATAAGGTGTTTGAGCAAAAATAGGCTCAAAGAATGAAAAGTTTTGTGGAGCTAGAATAAAATTATGGCGTAAAGAAGTTCCCATATCATCAGTAAAACTACGTACATAATAAAATGGATTTTTTATTTCTTTACCAAATGCATCATTTAATAAACGACCAAAAGTATCTTGTGTATATCCTCGTCCCCAAAACTCAACAAAAGCAAATTTTTCATTAGGATCAATTTCTTGTTGAAGATATTTACGTACAATCTGGCGTTTTTCTTTAGCAATATCTAACACTTTTTGGCGATATTGCTGAGAATCTGATAGTACTTTTCGAATATTTTCTGCTACCGCACCACGCAAGTGCTTAGCATTTTTTAAGCGTTCAAATTCAGGGAATAAGCCCAATAATTCTTCCTCACTTAAGTAACTTGCTCTAACTAAGTCATCAAAGCAATCCATTCCTACAAAGTTACCAAATTGCCAGAAAGTTTCATCATCAACTTTATCGATAAAGGAAGGTAAACGCCATGCTTTACGTGAACCATAAATATATTTTGTGGTTAATTTATAATCTCTAGTAGCAATGATCTTATCAGCAATTTGTTTTAAGAAATGACCATCTCGGGAAATAAAATAGAGCGTTTCATAACCACGTTGTAATGCGTCACGAATAGCCCAATTGATATAGGTAACTAATGCCGAACCAACATAAGCATAGTTATAATACTTTGTTTCTAACAATTGGTTATCCATTATATTAATCAGTTCACTACGATAACGTTGCATTTTAGTTGCTAAACAATATGCTGAATAACGATTATAATTATCCATACTGTTTATTAATGAAGATTCAAATGGAATAAAATCATCCATATCATGCACTGCAGTTTGAATACAGTATCGACGAGGAACTACACCATCTGCATGCTTGTTATCGCCATAATGCGTCCAACGGCTATATTGATAATCAAGATCAAAGAAAATATGTTGATATAATTTACCCGTAGATTTTTGATAACCAATGCTACTTGAAAGATAGAGTGGGATTGTACTTAAACGGGGATCTGCCCGTTCTAACATAGCTCTAATAACATTTTCAGGAAGATACATATCACTTGCCATGATCACATCATGACCAGCATCTTTCAGTGAAAATAAGAAATCGATTCGTTTTTTAATCGGCTCGACATGAGCAATTTCTGCTTCAATTTCTGTTTGTTTTAAGAAATCAGTTTGTTCATCCGTTAAGAGAAGATTTTTTTGTAATCTTGTATAAATATCATCTAAAGTAATTTCAATTTTATTTGATTTTCTTTCAAAAGTTGTTTTTCGCATCATGTCACGCACATCATGCTCAACTTTATTTCGAATTGAAACCCAATTTTCAATAAGCGAAATAGGGAATGCCAAATTAGAATTTTTGGCTTTATCTCGCACATAATCGAAAATACTTAATGGTTTAAGGGTTGAACGACGAATTAATGTATCAAAAATATCAAATGAATGTAATTCTTTGAGCTCACTTGTTTGGATTGAATGATTATCTACAGCAGTAATTAATTTTTGCATAGCATCATCTTTTTCAACAAAACCAAAGAAATACTTATTTAAATATTCTTTACATTCATTTGAAATAGATTCAATTTGTTTATGATTCAAGTGTTCTAATAAACTTGGGAATGTTTCAATAATTGTTCCTTCAGTAAGATCAAGATAATCACCAATCAATTCTAGATCTTGTTGGTAATGTGCTAAGTCAGGAATATAACGAATAAATTTTTCTACTCCTGAATCTAATAAATCATAGAAAATACTTGAATAATCAATAATGGCAACGTCAATATTATTAAATGCTTCATAAATATCATAATCATCATTCCAAAATAAAATATGTTGACTATGCTTATATTTTTGTTCCATTTCAATGAAATAATTATCATTTTTCATAAATGGATGTACTTTTACAATAAATAGATGGTTATTATTACGACAAACCTCTTCTATGCGATTAAAATCGGGCAAAAGTGAATTCAAAACACCTTCAATCGCTCCTACTCGGTACGTCGGTGCAAATAAAATGATATTAGTATATTCTTGTGTTGGTTTAGGTAATAATGTATCTAATTCATAAGTATGAATTCCACCCGTTTTATAAACTTCATTTCTAGGATATTGGCCTCTAATAACTAACTCTTTACTAATTGCCATATCTTCTAAGAAATGGTCTTCCATAGTTTGAGAGGTAGTTAAGAAAAGTACATTATTTTTATATAAGTCATAATTTCGGATATATTTACGTACAATACTATCAACAAGTACAGAATCCATACCCAATGCAAGTTCAATATGTTTTAAGCCTACGCCATGCCAAGTATTGAAAATTTTAATATTTTCATTCATTTCTATTGGGTAGCTTTCACGGAAATTTTCTGTCACATAAACATCAGCTTTGGCAAATAGTTCTTTACTTTTAGCACTATTCATAAAAGTCACTTTTTCTAAACCAGTGGCTTTCTTAATTGCTTTCATATCATTTTCTTTATCTGCAATCCACCAACACTCATGAGATTCTTCACAATTCTGAGTCATATATAAAAATAATGCCTTAGGATTTCCTTGCCAAGTATATGTACCAAATAACCAAACTTTCTTTAAATTCATTTTATCTCCTGATATTTTTATATGTATTCTGCATAATCATGTAAATTATTTAACAGATAATTAATTCTTTCTGAAATAGGTATATTTAAACAACTATTATCAATTAAATATTCTTTTAATTCGTTAAAATCAATTTCTGAAATACGATTAGGTAATTCACTTTGGGTAAATTCAATTGCATGAGTTTTATAATAATTAGCAACTTTTAGACCTAATAAATAACTTTTATGTATTTTAGAGCAAAATATGTAGTAATAAATTTGCTCATTTAAAAATTGGGTTTCTATAGCAGATATATCGCAAAAGCCAAGAACCGCATAATATTTATTTAATTCAGATTCAAACACTACTCCTTTTCTTTTCAATCTCCAAACAATATGAAATGGAATTGTGATATGTGGTTTAAAGAGAACTATCTTTAACCCTTCAGATAATAATAATTCCACGAGAGAAATTAAATATTGATTATATTCTCGACATCGATGTCCTGTATTTGGATGAGGCTTGATAAGCACAGTATTAACATCATATTGTTTGCTAAAATGCTTCATACAATTAGCGACCTCATTGGTATAAGATAAGCTTGAGTAATTTTCTAACTCAATTCCGCCTTCCCAAGTCGGAGCATAAAAAATTGTTTTTTTTCCCTGCCCTACTGACGCTAAACCAGTTCGACCAATAAAAGTATCTCCCATTTTAACTAATCGACCAGAATTTACATCATAACAATTAAATATTTTATTAGCGAGAAAACGCTCAATCCCGGCTTGACCAGCGGTAATAATATGATCATAAATACGAATAATTGGTTTAACTGATGCTATTTTATTACTCTCACCATGAGTAATAAATATATGAGTAAGACGACGATTAGCAACCGCTCTGCAATTTGACTGAGCATTAAAGGGATAAAAAATAATTCCACTCGTTAATGCATCTAAATCCGCAGCTTTAACAAAACGATAGCTTATCCCTCCCTGTTTAAAAACTTGCTCAATTATTTTTGCAGACTTATGCTTATACTTTTTAATTAAAATAACGGTATTTTCTATAGGGAAAATACCATTATTAAAAAAAGTCACAATTTGTCTTGCGGCACCCACAATTTTACTATCAAGATAAATAAAATACGGAATATTATTAGTTGTCATAAGAAACGCTAATGTATTAAATTTATTTAAATAGCTGTGCTAAAAGATCCGAAATATATTCTTCATCTTTTAATACAACATCAATAATATTACCTGTTTCTCGACTTGCCAAAACAGCTAATGAAGCTAACGCAACAGTTCTCGGTTCGAGTAGGGTGCCCTCAGGTTCAATACCAAAAGCTTTTGAGCGCATTGGTGTTTTTGTTCTTTCTGGGTTAATACAGTTAATCTTAATATTATCAGGCAACCATTCTTCTGAAAGTGCCTGTGTTAGATTCACAATTGCAGACTTTGTGGAAGAATAAATACTATAGAATGGTCTACCTCTAGTATAAGAACTTGATGTAAAACTTAAGAAGCCACCATGTGATTCTTTCAAATATGGATAAGCTACTGAAATCACATTCACCATCCCGGTATAATTAACATTAATACTTTGTGCAATCTCTTCACGGCTCATTGATGCTAGAGTTTTATGCATTAAAATAGCGGCTGAATTAACTACATAATCAATTTTATGTTCTTTTTCATAAATGGTTTTAAACGCATTTTCAAGTGCATCAATATCTGTAACGTCAACCCCATTAGAGCGACTTAAACTATAGGTTTTTATGCCTAATTTTTGCGCTAGTTCAATGATATCTGCACCGATACCATAACTTCCACCAACCACAACTAACACATTATTTTTCATATCATATAAACGTGCCGTTGATGTAATATTACGTAAAGAAAAATTACTACGACTTTGAAATAATTTATCAGCAATAAATAAATCTACTGGACGAGTTAATTTAATATTAGTTTCTGAACCTTCAACAATAGCAACTTTTTCTTCAGGTAATGTTTTTAATACAATACCACAATCACATGTACCTTGAATATTTGAGGTTGCATAAATATCATAGGCTTTTTTCAATAACCCTAGACGAAAAGCTTGTGGAGTTTGCCCTTGATAATATTCACTGCGTTTTGGAATTTCAATAATTTCTTGGTTGTCAACATTGACATGTACAATCGTATCGGTTGCTGGAATAACAACATCCACTGCACCATAATGCTCTAGCTTCTGAATGCATTTACTGATAACTTCAGCCGCTAATAAAGGGCGAACAGAATCATGAATAATAAGTTTAGTATCTTCTGGCTCACCTTCTAAAGCAGTAATTGCTGATAATGTTGAGTCAGTACGTTCTTTACCACCAAAAATAATTTTATTTACTTTACTAAACTCAGCTTTAGAAACAATGTCCTCAATACGTCGATAATGGTTTCTTTCAGCAACAATAATAATTTCATCAATTTCATGATGATCTTGGAAAATACTTATAGTATGTTCAAGAGCTGTTTTTCCTGCAATTTTTGAAAATTGTTTTGGATAACCTAATCCCATTCTACTCCCAACACCGCCTGCAAGAATAATTCCTATATTTTTACTCATTAACTTTTCCTATAAAAACAGTTGTGTGCGAAATTACACTGAATATCATATAGCTACACTAAAGTAGCTCATTTTCGGTAATTAGAGGATATATAATAAAAAAAGTTTCTATAATAAGGAATCAATATTTACATAATATTACAAATATTAGTATAAAATTACTTTCTAATGTGATTTTTATATATGCTATTTATTCCTAACTAGATAAAAATATAAGTTTTTTATACTATTTTAGGGTAGAATAATTTAAATAAAGCAATCTTAAAGGTTTTTATATAAAGAGATTGTTACTCTATCACTTTAATTACATGTAAAAATTATATGAAAAAATTATCTTTAACATTAACTCTTACTGTAGCAATTAGTATCTCAGCCTGTTCAACACTTCCGACATCAGGTCCTAGCCAAAGTGCCGTTATGAATATGCAACAAACTGATAGTAATCAAATTCCTGAAGTTAATGTCATTGAACTTGATAATCAAACTGTTCAACGGCTATATCAAACGCAAAAAGCGCAACAATTTTCGGGCTTAGCGGGTACACTTGGTGGCGGTGAGCAAAATGGCACTGTAAAAGTTGGTGATGTTTTACAAATTTCTATTTGGGAGGCCCCTCCAGCGGTTCTCTTCGGGGGAACTTTTGGTGATGAAGGTCAAGGTAGCGCTAATTTGACAAAACTCCCTGAACAAATGGTCAATAAAAATGGTACTATCAATGTACCTTTTGTAGGAAATATTGCGGTTGCGGGGAAGACTCCTGAAAATATCCAATCACAAATTATAAGCGTACTTCGCCGTAAGGCTAACCAACCGCAAGTCATGGTTCGCTTAGTCAATAACAACGCAACCGATGTCACTGTGGTTCGTCAAGGTAATGCAGTAAGAATGCCATTAACCGCCAATAATGAAAGAGTTCTTGATGCAGTTGCTGCGGTGGGAGGGACTCAAGAAAATATTGATGATATTACCATTCAACTAACTCGCGATAATCAAGTTAGAACACTTGCATATGAAACACTGATTTCTGATCCAAGTCAAAACATTACCTTACGCTCAGGAGATGTTGTATCCTTACGTAATAATCCTTATAGTTTTACCGCTCTTGGTGCAGTAGGAAATAATCAACAATTACGTTTTTCAACAAAGGGAATCACCTTAGCTGAAGCAATTGGTAAAATGGGGGGGTTAATTGATACTCGTTCAGATCCTCGCGGTGTATTTATCTTCCGCTATATCCCATTTGAACAACTAACTACAACTCAACAAGATACATGGAAATCTCGCGGATATAATATTGGTATGGATGTGCCGAGTGTTTATCGGGTCAATTTACTTGATCCAAAAGCAATGTTCTTAGCTCAACGCTTCCCAATTAATGATAAAGATATTGTTTATGTATCAAATGCTCCATTAGCAGAATTCCAAAAATTCTTGAGAATGATCTTCTCTTTGGTTACTCCTGTAACTAGTACAACAAATAGCGTTCGTAGCTTCTAGAGGTTAATAATGGAAACGATTACGGCAAATTCTATCGAAAATAAGAACAAAAAAACTTCTTTATGGAGAAAACTAAATCCTTTATTTTGGATTTGTGTCATTATTCCTAGTGTATTTTCCTTAATTTATTACGCACTATTTGCTTCTGATATTTATATTTCAGAATCCAGTTTTGTTGTGCGTTCACCGCATAATCAAACTTCCTTAAGTGGTGTTGGGGCTTTATTACAAAATACTGGTTTTATTCGTTCACAAGATGACACCTATACCGTTCAAGAATATATGCGTTCACGTACTGCACTTGAACAATTACAACAAGTATTGCCTGTTCGTAGTTTTTATGAAGAGAAAGGTGATTTATTAAGTCGATTTAATGCCTTTGGTTTCGGTGATAGTGATGAAGCTTTTTACCAATATTTCCGTGAACATCTGAATATTAATTTAGATTCTGTATCTGGAATTGCAACCTTAAGGGTAAGAACATTTAGTTCTGATGAAGGTCAACAAATTAACCAAAATTTATTAACACAAGCTGAAGCATTAATTAACCGTTTAAATGAGCGGGCAAGAAAAGACACTATTACTTTCGCAGAACAAGCAGTAAAAGAAGCACAAGATAATGTCACAACTACTGCTGATTTACTCACTAATTACCGTGTTAAGCACCAAATTTTTGACTTACCTGCACAATCAAGTGTTCAACTTACATTGATTTCTAGTTTAAAAAATGAATTAATTCGTGTGGAAACTCAACTGGCACAATTGCAATCAATAACTCCAGATAATCCGCAAGTACAAGCTTTAAAAATGCGTCAACGCAGTTTAAAAGCAGAAATTGACCAACAATCGAAAAGTTTATCTGGTAGTGGCATATCTATTGCAACACAATCTGCAGAATATCAACGTTTAGTACTTGAAAATGAATTGGCACAAAAACAATTAACTGCGGCTATGGCATCCTTACAAAATACCCGCGGAGAAGCGGATCGTCAGCAATTATATTTAGAGGTAATCAACCAACCAAGCAAACCAGATTTAGCATTCGAACCACATCGTATCTATAATATTATTGCCACGTTTATTATTGGCCTCATTTTATACGGTGTATTTAGTCTATTACTAGCAAGTATGAGAGAGCATAAAAACTAATGCAATACGGCGATAAAACCACTCTTCGACAATCTTTAGTCATACAATGTCGAGTCATTCATGCCTTATTAATGCGTGAAATTATTACTCGATATGGCCGTCAAAACATTGGCTTTTTATGGTTATTTGTTGAACCACTAATTATGACGCTTGGTATTGTTTTATTGTGGGGTTTCTTACGAGCAGATAGATATTCTACTTTAAATATCATGGCATTTACGATTACAGGCTATCCTATGGCAATGATGTGGCGTAATGCATCTAACCGTGCCATTGGTGCAATTTCTTCAAATATTAGCTTGTTATATCATCGTAATGTGAGAGTATTAGATACCATTTTTACCCGTGTCTTATTAGAAGTTGCTGGAGCAACCATTGCTCAAATATTACTTACAGGATTACTCGTTTTTATCGGCTGGATTGAGCCTCCAGAAGATATATTCTATATGCTAATTGCCTGGGGACTAATGTCTATCTTTGCTTTTGCATTAGGACTAGTAATCTGTGCCCTTTCTTATCATTTTGATGCATTTGGTAAAATTTGGAATACACTGAGTTTCATTTTATTGCCACTATCTGGTGCATTTTTCTTTGTTCATAATCTCCCTGCACAAGTGCAAGAATTTGCATTATATATCCCTATGATCCATGGTACTGAGATGTTTCGACATGGTTATTTTGGCAATACAGTTATAACATATGAGAGTATTAAGTTTATTATAGTATCAAATCTTGTTTTACTTTTCATTGGCTTAGTCATGGTTAAAAACTTTAGTGAAGGAATTGAGCCACAATGATCCGTGTTAAAAATGTCAGTAAAAGATATCATACCAATAACGGTTGGAGAACAGTATTACAAAATATCAATTTTGATCTTCATAAGGGTGAGAAAATTGGTATTTTAGGTCGCAATGGTGCCGGTAAATCAACTTTAATTCGCTTAATGAGTGGTGTTGAAGCACCTACCGCAGGAACCATTGAACGACATATGAGCATTTCCTGGCCATTAGCTTTCAGTGGAGCATTTCAAGGTAGCTTAACGGGAATGGATAATTTAAGATTTATTTGTCGTATTTATAATGCGGATATTGATTATGTTCAAGCGTTTACTGAAGAATTTTCTGAACTAGGCGAATATCTCTATGAACCTGTAAAAAAATATTCATCAGGGATGAAAGCTCGTTTAGCTTTTGCACTCTCTCTTTCAGTAGAGTTTGATTGTTATTTAATTGATGAGGTTATCGCTGTAGGGGATTCTCGTTTTGCCGCAAAATGTAAATATGAACTTTTTGAAAAACGTAAAGATCGTTCTATTATCCTTGTATCTCATAGTCCTTCCGCCATCAAAGAATATTGTGATAATGCGATGGTATTGGATCAAGGATTAATGTATAAATTCGATAATATTGATGATGCTTATCAATATTATAATCAAGAACAAATATCTGAATTCAAAGATGATAAAAATACACTTAAAACTGTATTAATTGGTAAGACTTTCATTTTCTCACGCTATAATGATAGCTATCCTAGAACAATTTTACTTGAAACTGATGGTGTAGTAACTACTCTCGCAGGCACTCCACATCATAATGAAACATTTTGGGATGTCATAAATAATAATTTTGTCTTTAAAAATGCAAAAGGTGAGATATCAGGTAAGTTTTTTACTATGCAACAGAAAAATAATAGATTTGAAGGATTTGGATATTCCGAACTTAATAAATCCATTATTTTCAAATTAATAGAACAAAAATCTTCATAAAAAACAAAAACTGCGGTAAAAATTTTTAAAATTTTACCGCAGTTTGATATTACCAAATATTTAGTTAAGGTTTATAGATGAATTCAATCCCTTCATCATCTTCTTCTGTCCAATCATCATCCCAATCATCTTCATCATCAAAACCTTGTCCAGATAATTGTTCATTGTGATAGTCATCCCATTTGAATTTAACTTCTTCAGGTGCTTTTTCTTCCTCTTCAATTTCTCGAGGATTGGCATCAATGAAGTCCATAATATCACGGGTTAACGCAGAAACATTTTTACCTGTAGCCGCAGAAATCAGATAATAGTCTTCTTCCAAGCCTAAACGTTCGGCAATATCTTTTGCTCGTTTTTCTGCTTCTTCATCACTCATGGTATCAATTTTATTGAATACTAACCAACGAGGTTTATCAGCTAATTTTTCACTATATTGGAATAATTCGGATTCTATAATAGCAACATTATCTGCAGGATCACTTTCATCAATCGGAGCAATGTCCACAAGATGAATTAAGACTCGACAACGTTCTAAATGTTTCAAGAATCGAATACCCAATCCTGCCCCTTCTGAAGCACCTTCAATTAATCCTGGGATATCAGCAATTACAAAACTACGATTTGCATCTACACGAGCAACACCTAAACTCGGAACTAAGGTTGTGAATGGATAATCCGCCACTTTCGGTTTAGCTGCTGATACAGAACGGATAAAAGTGGATTTACCTGCATTAGGTAAGCCTAACATGCCGACATCAGCTAATAACATTAACTCCAGTTGTAAATCACGTTTTTCACCTGGTGTTCCCATCGTTTTTTGACGTGGTGCGCGATTTACTGAGGATTTAAAACGTGTGTTCCCTAAACCATGGTAACCACCTTTTCCCACAAGTAACTTGGCTCCATTTTTAGTTAAATCACCGATAATCTCTTTTGTATCATTATCAATCGCACGAGTCCCTACTGGCACTCGTAAGGTAATATCTTTACCACGATGACCTGTACAGTTTGCACTACGACCATTTTCACCACGCTCCGCAGCAAAACGTTTTTCAAAACGGTAATCAATCAAGGTATTTAGGTTTTCATCAGCAATTAAATAAACATCACCACCATCACCACCATCGCCACCATCAGGGCCACCTTTAGGTATGTATTTTTCACGACGGAAACTGACACAGCCATTACCGCCATCACCAGCCTCAATTCGAATCAAAGCTTCATCAATAAATTTCATTTTTATACCTTTTTATACTTGAATAATTTAAATCCAACAGCAGAAATAATTGCCCCTAATACTACAACAAATGCCCCAATATAACTAATTGTATTTAAATGTGGCATAACAAAACGCTCAGGATTTATCCTATGCAAAACATGAGAAAATAAGATCGTAAATAAAGGAACTAAAGTGACTACTACACTGACCTTTGAAATATCCCAACGATTTAAAGCCTCAGCATAAGCACCATAGCCAATTAATGTATTTAGACAACAATAAATAAAACAACCTAGAGTAAAACCACTTAAGCTTTCAATTTGCGAAAACTGTGCAAACGGCATCAATACCATCACACAGCTAACATACATAATTAATAAGATCTGTTGAGCTGAAAATTGCCGTGACATCAGTTTTTGAGCCATACCATATGCAACCCATACCACAGCAGCACTAATGCTGATCAAAATACCAAATGAAGAATCATTTAAGCTAGTAAAAATTGCTAAACGATCGTTGAAAAACAATCCTAATCCAATAATCAAAATTACTAAACCAATTTTTTGATGTAACCCTAATTTTTCTTTAAATACAAATACTCCACAAATCAACATCATAAATGAAGATAAATGAATAAAGATTTGTGCAATAGCAGGCTCAATATATTTCAGTGAACTATTAAATAAAAAGAAATTTCCAGCTAAACCTAAGATGCCAATAATTGATAATTTCCAATAACGTGCGTTAAATTGCGATAGCGTAGGTAGTTTTTTCTTCCATGATAATAGTAAAAGCATGGCTAATGATGCGACTAAAAATCGATACCATACGATACTCTCAGCTCCCATTACCGATAAAACATTCTGTAATGCAATGGGTAAAGATCCCCATGCCATCGCAGTAATTAAGGCAAATGTAAAGCCTAAGATAGGTTGTTGTTTCATATTCTATATCTATGCAATAAAAATGCCCCACAAAGCTGCGGGGCATTTAAAATTTCGTATAATTTGAAATTTATGCTTTTTCGATTACTCAGTAACGATACTTACATATTTACGGCTTTTCTCGCCTTTTACTTCAAATTTCACTTTACCATCTGCGGTTGCAAATAAAGTGTGGTCACGTCCCATACCAACGTTTGAACCAGCGTGGAATTTAGTACCACGTTGACGAACAATGATACTACCTGCTAATACAGATTCACCACCGAAACGTTTAACACCAAGGCGTTTAGCTTCAGAATCACGACCGTTACGAGTTGAACCACCAGCTTTTTTAGTTGCCATCTACTTGATCTCCTCTGAAATTATGCTTGAATCCCAGTGATTTTCACTTCTGTGAACCACTGACGATGACCTTGTTGTTTACGGCTATGTTTACGACGACGGAACTTAACGATTTTAACTTTATCGCCACGACCTTGTGCTACAACTTCAGCCACTACTTTAGCGCCAGCTACAACTGGTGCACCAATTTTAACATCTTCACCGTTAACGACCATTAACACTGAGTCAAATTCAACTTTCTCACCAGCTGCAATTTCAAGTTTTTCTAAACGAACTACTTGACCTTCGCTTACTCGGTGTTGTTTGCCGCCACTTTGGAAAACTGCGTACATAAATACTCCGCTATATATTGCGCTTATAATGTCTCTTGCATTTCTGCGCATAAAAATTATCTAAATAGGTCGCAAATTCTACGGAAAAACTCTGCTGATAGCAAGTGCTAAATCATAATTATGTAAAAAAAATCTTTATTTACGAAAAATTGCATAGTTTTCTTTCAGAAATAGCAGAAAATCAGGTAAAATCAACCGCACTTTTAGTCCTATTTCATGAATAAAGAATTGCATAATGACTACAACCAACAATTTAATGGATATTAAAACCATCCAAGAGCTCGTTAGCAATGATATGCAAAAAGTTAACGAGGAAATTTTAGCACAGCTAAACTCAGATGTCCCTTTAATTAATCAATTAGGTTACTACATTATTCATAGTGGTGGTAAACGCATTCGTCCGATGATTGCCAATTTATCGGCGAAAGCACTTAATTATCAAGATGATAAGCATATTACTTGTGCTGCCTTTATTGAGTTCTTACACACCGCGACACTTTTACATGATGACGTGGTTGATGAATCAGATATGCGTCGAGGTAATCCGACGGCTAATGCAGAATTTGGAAACGCGGCAAGTGTATTAGTGGGTGACTATATGCATACTCGCTCATTCCAAATGATGACAGAATTAGGCTCGTTACGAATTTTGCAAGTCATGTCTGCTGCGACTAATGTTATTGCCGAAGGCGAAGTGCAACAACTTATGAATGTGAGAGATCCTGATACTACTGAAGAAAACTATATGAAAGTAATCTACAGTAAAACAGCACGTTTATTTGAAGTCTCTACTCAAACGGTTGCTATTTTAGCAAATGCAACACCTGAAATTGAGAAAGGGCTACAAGACTATGGTCGCTATTTAGGTACGGCATTTCAATTAGTAGATGATGTTCTAGATTATAGTGCTAATGCAACCACTTTAGGTAAAAATATCGGTGATGATTTAGCTGAAGGAAAGCCAACTTTACCTCTACTACATGCGATGCATCATGGCAATCCTGAACAAAAAGCATTAATTCGCAATATCATTTTAGAGGGTGGTCGCCGTGAAGCTTTAGATGAAGTTCTCACGATTATGCACGAACAAAAATCTTTAGATTATGCGATGGATAGAGCAAAACAGGAAGCTCAAAAAGCAGTAGATGCAATTGCGATCTTACCTGATAGTATTTACAAACAAGCAATGATTTCATTAGCTTATCTTTCGGTAGATCGTTCTTACTAATTTATTTTTCTTTTATAGGGCATTTATTGTGTCCTAATTTATGTTTAGCTATTTTAATTCAGACCTTATGTCTGAATACGATGATTTATGACAGAAACCACAGAAATTCAGCCTAATGTTCTCTCAACTGAAGGCAAAAGTGCGGTTGCTTTTCCGCAAAAAAAACGAAAGCATAAGCAACATAAGGATCCCAATGCACCTTTTGTTCGCCCACAATTAACGCTGCCTAATGGTCATAATAAACTGCTGCTTCACTCTTGTTGTGCACCTTGTTCTGGTGAAGTAATGGAAGCGATTTTAGCCTCGGGTATTGAATTTACAATTTTCTTCTACAATCCGAATATTCATCCAATGAAAGAATATTTGATTCGTAAAGAAGAAAATATTCGTTTTGCACAAAAATTTAATATTCCGTTTATTGATGCTGATTATGATCGTCAAAATTGGTTTGATCGAGCTAAAGGTATGGAAAATGAACCTGAGCGGGGAATTCGTTGTACTATGTGTTTTGATATGCGTTTTGAAAAAGCCGCAGAATATGCTCATCAGCATGGTTTTCCAGTATTTACCAGTTGTTTAGGAATTTCTCGTTGGAAAGACATGGAACAAATTAACGGTTGTGGTCATCGGGCAGCTGATAAATATGATGATGTGATTTATTGGGATTATAACTGGCGTAAAGGTGGCGGTTCCGCTCGCATGATTGAAATCAGCAAGCGTGAACGCTTTTATCAACAAGAATATTGTGGCTGTGTTTATTCATTGCGAGATAGTAATAAATGGCGTGAAGAAACAGGTCGACAAAAAATTGAAATCGGAAAACTTTATTATAGTGCCGATTAGAACTCACTAAAGATAATGACAAATTCCATTCATGATATCGTAAAAAGTGCGGTAGATTTTCAGAAAAATTCTAAGAAATCTAAGGCGCGTAAAGATCCTAATGCTCCTTATATTCGTCCTAAATTAGAGCTTCCTGAAGGACACAACAAGTTGTTATTACATACCTGTTGTGCGCCTTGTTCTGGAGAAATTATTGCTGCGGTAAAAGCTTCAAATGTGGAGTTTACCATTTTCTATTACAATCCCAATATTCATCCTTATAAAGAATATTTAATTCGTAAGGATGAAAATAAACGTTTTGCAGACAAAAATGGAATTCCGTTTATTGATGCAGATTATGATCGCACAGAATGGTTTGCGCGAACCAAAGGGCTAGGAAATGAACCAGAAAGAGGAGAACGTTGTACCGTTTGTTTTGATATGCGTTTAGAACGTACTGCCTTATTCGCTTATGAAAATGGTTTTCCCGTCTTTGCAACAAGTCTAGGAATTTCTCGTTGGAAAAATCAAGAACAAGTCTATAGCGCTGGGCGACGAGCTGCTGCTCGTTATGAAGATGTCATATTTTGGGACTTTAATTGGCGTAAAGATGGTGGCTCGGCTCGAGCCGATAAATTACGCAAAGAAGAGCATTTTTATAAACAGGAATATTGTGGTTGCGTTTATTCTCTTCGAGATGCTAATAAATGGCGTGTAGAAAATGGGCGAGATAAAATTGAAATTGGTACGGTGTTTTATGGTGTCGATGAACAGTCATAACACTATCTATAGAAATTATCAAAATAAGAAAAAGGCTGATTCTACTCAGAATGATAAACAGCCTTTCAATGAATACTCTTTTTTATAGCCATATTATTGTGCTGGAAAAACTACCGTTAAAAAGAATTTGAAATTTTCTTCTGCATATAATGCATGAGGGATATTCGCTGGCATAACAATACTCTCCCCTGCAGCAACAAGATAATCAGTATTATCAATAGTAATACGGGCTTTTCCCTCCAAAACTGTTACCAACGCATCTCCTGGAGCTTTATGAGCACTAATACCTTCTCCTTTTGGAATACTGAATAAGGTTAATCCAACACCTTTACTTTGTGCCAATGTTTTACTACTCACTTGACCTTCATGAAAGGTAATTTGATCTGCCAATTTTAATACGGTAGCTTTTTCAATATTTTTTAACATCATTGACTCCTCTTTTATTAAATAAAAATAGTAAATTATGTTGTACTATTTCTAAACAGCTGTATTTTTAAATACTTTTAAACGTTGAATATAAGGTGCAATATGTTTAAATTGATGCGCATCAGAGTTATCCCAAGTCACCTCATAATAAGGAGAAAGCAACATTTCTGAACGTCTAGGATCAACAACTTTATCATTGATAGATAAGAAAACTAAACATTTTCCTTGATTACGTTCTCTGAAATTTTCAATACATTTGGTTGCTATATCATGATATTCTTCTGGACGATCAATACGTCCTTCCATATTTTCCTCTGGAAATAAATTAGGATTTAAAATGACCTGTTTAATACCGCATAAGAAACCAACTCTTTCAGCCCAATAACCACCGAGTCCCACACCACAAACCATAGGATAAGGATCATTAGTTTCTGAAACCATTTTATGCACTTCATTTAAAATATATTGCATATCATGACGAGGATGCAATGTGCTGTAATTCACACAACGAACGTCAGGATCAATCATTTGTAACTGCATTACATTTTCATGATCATCTGGACGACTAGATGAAAAACCATGTAAATAAATAATCATACAGAGCTCCTTTTACACAACTTGTTTTATCTTACCCCTAACAGTCACAAAATAAAAATAATGGATGATTTAATTTTTATGACAACTTACTTTTTTCTCTAAATAAGCTATCATTTGTGCTGCAATATCAATTCCACTGGTTTTTTCGATCATTTCTAGCCCAGGGCTTGCATTCACCTCTAACACTAATAAACCACGTTTTGAAGGAATTAAATCAACCCCTGCAACATCTAATCTTAAAGCTTGGCTCGCACGTACTGCAATATTCTTTTGCTCATCAGATAAGGTAATTTTTTGTGTAAGACCACCGCGATGACAATTAGCTCTAAATTCTCCATGTTGCCCATGGCGTTGCATACTTGCTATCACATTATTACCAATCACAAAACAACGAATATCTGAAGCACTCGCTTCTTCAATGAAATCCTGCATCAACACAGGTACATTAGATAATTTCAAAGTTTCTAAAATACTTACCGCACTTTGAGGACGATCCGCTAAAATCACCCCAATACCTTGCGAACCATTCAAGGTTTTTAGAATAGCTGGCGATGAAACTTGCTTGATCGTTTGGTTAGCGGAATATTCAATACCTGATAATACCGTAGCTGGCACGGACACTTTAGCCTGCATTAACACTTGCAAACTTTTCCATTTATCCCGAGCTATTGCAAAAGCGTTTTCTTCATTTAAACAAGGAATATGTTTAGCAGCAAAATGCGCTAACAACGCACATCCTGTTTTAGTGCTTTGTGTACCAAAGCGAGGAAGCACGGCATCATATTCTGGTAATAAATAAGGTTCTGTTTCACTATTAGGTTGATAATAAAGTAAAAAGTGCGGTTCATTTTCCTGAATTTTCATCAGAAAACGGTTAGGATCAAGAATATCAATTTGATGCCCACTATGTTCAGCGGTCTCTTTCAAACGCTGACAGCTATAAAGACGTGGTTCACGACATAACATTAATAGCTTCATAGCCACCTACTTTTTCACGAAACCTTGTTTTTGCAAATAGGGTAACACTTGTGGACGCACTGGTTTACTCAATGCTTTAATCACATTACCAGACCAATCCATATCTAATTGACTACGCACTTGATAGTATTCTGCCACTTCTCTGTCAAACGCGGCTAATTGAACTTTATCCAAAGGCTGATACTGATTTTCAAAAAACATTAATGTTTTTGGTAAACGAGGTTTTAACATAGGATCTTGATCAGGATAGCCCAAACACATTCCAAATAATGGCACAACATATTCAGGCAAACCTAATTCTTTACCTGCTTTCTCAATATTATTGCGGATAGAGCCAATATAAACGCCGCCTAATCCTAATGATTCGGCAGCCGCCAAAACATTCTGTGCCATAATCCCAGCATCTACCGCACCAATAAGCATCACTTCTGTATAATCTAGATTCGCTTCAGAACAGATTTGTTTATGCTTATTGAAATCCGCACAAAATACCCAAAATTCAGGGGCTGTTTCTACATAAGATTGCCCTGAACATTCTTTTAATTCATGGCGAACTTTAGGATCGGTGATACGAATAATTGAAATACATTGCAAATGATTTGAGCTTGAAGCAAAACGTGCCACATTCACTAGCTGTTCAATAATACTTTCATCTACAGCCTGTTTTTTAAATTGGCGAATAGAACGATGTGAAAGCATTTTTTCAATAAAAGATTGCTCTGCCATAATATCTCCTTGAACATAATTATTTGATATATTACACCAATCACAATAATGCTGAAAAACACTTTATTGTTATTTATTTTATAGGCTAGAATGAGTTTAATTTGATCAACAGTAAGGAATAAAATTATGTTCGTAGAAATCTATGGTCGGGCAGGGTGCCCATTCTGTGTACGTGCTAAAGCATTAGCAGAAATCTCAAAAAATAAACTAAACGATTTTGATTTTAACTATGTAGATATCAATGAAGCGGGTTTGACTAAAGATGATTTATCAAAATTAGTGGGCAAACCGGTACAAACTGTTCCTCAAGTATTTATTGACAAAACGCCTATTGGCGGATGCACAGATTTTGAAGCTTATATGAAAGAAAATTTCAATATTGTTGCCTAGCCTACTTATAAAAAGTGCGGTCAAATTACCGCACTTTTTTCTTCTTATTCTGATCTACCATACATTAGCTGAATACTAAAGTGCAGTCATTCTAATCAATATTTCGTACTCTTAATTTACTGTTTTAATATTTGCTTTCGGTGTCACAATAAACACTTTCTGATTGTTCTGATTATACAATATTGCAGCAATTGCCTTGATATGATCTAAATTAATATCATCTGCTAGAGCTTCCATTGAAGACAAATAACTTGGATTACCTAAATTTTCATCACTCAAAATTAATCGGTTCATCCAAACATTTGGTTCAATAATGCGTTTTTTTTCTGCAGAAATAAATTGTGACTTAGCCATTTTTACATCATTTTCATTGATACGGTTTGGAAGGTCTTTCAGAATAGCTTCTGAAAGTTGTATCAAATGCTCTGCTTTTTCAGGACTCGTCACAAAACGCAATTCACTTTCAATACGATTTAATTCTGGATTTAATATACTTTCAAAACGTAAACTATATACACCTAGTTCTTTATCACGTAATACTAATTTCAATTTATTTGCAGCAATACTGCGTAATATTGAAACTAAAACCGCATCTTTGCCTTGCCATTGATGATCATTAAAAAACCATATACGAATATCACTTTTCGGCTCAAGATTCATGGCAAATAGGGCTTTATCATTACCAGTGATAGGAATAATATCTGTAGATTTAATTACTTTATCACGAGGAATATCAGCTAAATATTGGGCTACCAATCTCTTCACTTCAGCTTCATACAGATCCCCTTCAATATAAAATGTCACTGGTGCTGAAACCATTTTTGCCCAAGTTTTATTTAAATCCTGATTAGAAAGCCATTTCAACTCATCTTTAGTAGGAATATATTCTGTATTTTCTGTACCATACCGTAGTTTAGAAATTTTTTTAACAATCTCAGTATCATCGCTTTTCTCTTTTTGAATATTGATACTACGCACTAATGATTCTTTCGTTTCATCCAGACCTTCTTTCACTTTAGTTTCTAGTTGATAAGCATAATACAAACGTAAGAGATCGCCCAATTTAGTTTTATCGGCAGAGCCATCAAATTTTAATTTAGTTGCAGTTTGAGTGGCAGAAAGATTCACTTTACTGAGTTTTTTCCAGCTTTCTAATTGTTCAACTTGCCAATCCAATGGTGCATTTTGTAATACTAACTGCGTAGCTAATTGACTTTGCCAAGCAATTAAACCTTCGCCTTTGAAGCCAGCACTACTATGTGCTCGAAAATATACTTTATCTTTTGCTAATGGTAATTTTAGCCACACGACCTTATCACCATTCGATAATGTCCAATACTTCACTTTCTGTTTTGCAAAATTTTTCTCTTTAATAATAGTGCCTTTACCTTGTACACTATCTAACGACATTGGTACCACTACTTTTTCTTTTTCAGGTGGGCTGATTTTGACTTTTTGTACATCTATTCTGGCTTGATTTACTTGATCTAAAGTAAGTTCAAGTTGCATATCACGAGGCGGTTGATATTGCACAATAATATCTTTTGCATTCAACCAACGCTGAATTCGCTGATTGATCTCATCAACTGTAATTTTATGTAACATTGGTTCAGTTAATTTTGCAATTTCAACCTGTCTAATATAAGGTTTATCCATCAATACTGTATTTTGCATGACTTGCATCCAACCTGCAAAATCACGATCATCCGTATTTTTCTTGGCATAATCTAACTGTTGTTGAATAGCTATTTTCTTTTTATCCAACTCTTCTTGCTCAATTGGATATTTTTTAACACGTTCGATTTCAATTAAAGCTTGTTTTAAGCCAAGTAAATGTGATTGTTGATTTACGCTTGCAAACATCGCAACTGCACTAGTATTACGACCAATATCTTGCTTGCGCACTACCACATTTTCTACACCTTTAGGATAAGTATCCGATTGATTACGTAAACGTTGCGTTAAGGTTTCTAAAGCCAAACGATCTAATAAACGATTATATCTAGCTTGTTCTGAATCACCTTTAGTATCACTATCATCAAAACGGAACGCATATACCACTTGGCTCACTCCACTACGAGGATCTTGTACTTTTACTAAACGAGTAATATTTTCTAAGGTAGGATCATAATAATCACGTTTTGGAATATCTTTTGCCTTAGCATCACCAAAGAATTGTTTAATTAATTCAGGAGCTTTAATTGGATCAATATCACCAATAATTAATAATTGCATATTATTTGGTGTATACCAACGATGATAATAATCTTGTAATTCCGTTGCTGACATATTTTTAATTGATTTAGGCGTGCCAATCACAGGGCCCCGTGTATAACGTGAACCAATGCGAATTGCGGCAGTACGTTGTTGATTCATCGCATTACCGACACCTTGCCCTTGACGCCATTCTTCCATAATGATCTTATATTCGCTGTCTAAGTCTTCTTGCGTTAATTGTGCATGAAATACCATTTGCGATAATGCATCTAAAGATTTATCTAAGGTAAACTTAGGTGGAGGAGTAAGCATATATGTGGTAGTTTCTTGTGTCGTCACTGCATTATAGTTACGACCACGTACCCAATTAAACTCATGAAAATGTTTCATCACATCTGGATATTTCGCTGAAGTATGAAAAACAGAATGTTCCACCATATGTGCCACACCAGATTGTTTATCTGTCTCATCTAATGCACCTGCATCCACTTTTAAGCGAATTTCAACGTGCCCCTTTTCATCATGTAATGGCAATAAAGTATAACGAAAGCCATTATCTAATATACCTTGAATTGGTGTAGAAATTTCAGCATAACTTATTGTTGCTAAAGCAAATGCTAATGTAAAAAGAATAAAACGATACATTACTGTAGAACCTGTCATAGAAAGTTAATTTATTTGACTAATAAAGCCCAATTCATAGCATAAAAGTGCGGTTTATTTTTCCAAAATTTTATCTACGTTTTGCTGATCATATAAAGAAGAAAAAGCCTTGTAAAACTCACAAGGCTTTCATAATTAAGTATATAGAAGCTACCAGTTATAACTGATACCTAACCAATAGTTACGCCCCATTTTATAGGTAGTTGAACTATTATATGAAGAAGCGACCACTTTACGATTTAATACATTATTAATATCTAAAGTCACTTCTAAAAACTGTTCTTTAAATGTAGGCTGTTTATAAGCAAAATGCCAGTCTAGCATGAAATAGCTACCTTGTTTATATTCATCATAAACCAATACTTTTTTCACTGAAGAATAATCACCACAAGCATCATCCCCACCTGGACAATATACATCATCTGTTGTATATCCTTTATACCCTGCAGTATAACTAAATCTTTGATTCCATGTTAATCTTAGATCGGGGAATTGAGTCTCTAGCTCAAAAAAAGCTGACCAGGGAACATTATAATCATCTTTAGGTAATTCTGAGATATCTTTTAACTTACCATTAATAATAGCTTTAGCATCGTAATCATTATATCTTTCAACATCATCATATGTACTCATATTAGTATCTGTCTCACTAATTTGAGCACCTAAATTCCAAAGTATATTGGCATGCTTAAATTTATAAGGTTCTTTAGGCTCAATATTTAGGCTAAATGTATTATTTTTAGAACGACCATCATTACTCATGTAATAGGTTCTAACGCCATCAGCATCTGTAGTATATGACTTCGCTTTAGTAAATTGCTCCTTACTATGTCTATTTACCCATTTAAATGTAAAAATAGTATCATAAAAATTTTGTGAAAAACCCAATACATACTCATCAGTATAAGGAGTTTTCAAATCTGATACATCATAGCTTTGATTATTGACTACTGTAAATTTATCTGTAGAAGCCACATAGTTAATTTGTTTATTAATATTATTTTTCAACTTATAAGATAATACGGTATCAGAATAATAACGGTTAATCCCACCAAAAATCTGAGTAGAGTTATCTCCAAAAACATCATAAGATGTTGAAAAACGTGGTGCCAAATTAGTATTACCTAAAAACTCATCGTGATCGAGACGAAGACCTAATGTTGCATTTAAATTTCCCCATTGGATGCTATCTTCAAGATATATTGCATAGTTCGTATCATTGACTTTCACATTACGAGCAGGGTACCAAATATAACTCTTCAGTACATCGTTTTTATATGTATAAGCATAACTATCAGTATCTCTTTTGTATTTAGCGGAGGAATCATTAATTTCCCATCCAAATCCGATTTTATGTTCTGTAGAGCCTATATCAAAAGCATTAATGTTATAATCTTGTTTATAAGTCAATGTTTCTTTTTCAGTACTATATTTACCAAACCCACCTAGATTTGATGAAGTACATTTACCAGAACGAGAATTACGAGACGTACACCAATCATGATTATTTACAGAAGATGAACCAGAATAACTATAAGCATAGAGATTATTTTCATTATGTTTAATTTCATTTCCTGATTTTTTATATGCAAAAACGGATTTCATTTTTCCCCAATCAAAATTTTTATCCCATTGTAGATTAAACGAAAAGCCACCACCCTCATTAGTAAATGAGCCATTTTTTACATCTTTCTTAGCATATATTGATTTATGAGGTGAATACATTACTGTGGCTTTCCATAAATCACCATTATCTGGTAAGTAAATACCTCTCAATAAATAAGTTTCGTTGATACGTTTTTGAGTATCCCATTGATTTAATATATCATGATGAAAAGGTATTTTTGACTCAGTTCGATTATAAGAAAACATCAAAGAAGCTTTGTCACTCAATGGTTGAGAGACTGAAACACCGTATTGTTCTTTTTTAAATTGTGGCTGTTTACTTAACGTATTAGCCTGATTATATGATTCAGAATCTTCTAAATATAAATGAGCCCAACTATCTCTCGTTGTACGATAAAAAATTCGACCATGAGATCGATCGAATGAGGGGTCTTTTAATTCAGCATTAATTACACCACCTGTAAAACGCCCATATTTTGCGGAAATATTACTATCAAAAACCTCAACGCTTCTTAATAAACTGGTATCAATCCAAAACTCTTGAGTACCACCAGCAGGTAAATCTTTTGGGCTATTACCATTAACATTACCATTAGCATCAATATTATTATTTGCAGGATCTATATTGTTGTTATTTGAAATACCATCTATCGTATAATTATTATTATAAAAAGTCTCACCATTGATTGAAACTTCATTTGGGGCAATTTCCCCTGCCGAAGTTGATGTATCAGATGAACTAGAAAACTGAACATTAGGATTGCTTTTAAGAAGTTCAGTAATATTACCATTTTTAAGAGGTCTATTTTTAATTTGTTCTTCGGTAATTTTTTGAGTACCCACTTGTTGGCTAAATGGCGTATCTGAAACAACAATCGTATCTAATTGTTCAATAGTCGATTCAACGTTTTTAGTTGGCTGGGTTTCTTCTGCTGAATAAGCAGATATACTGCAAACGTTTGCAATAAAAAGTGCAATAAAAAGTGCAATAAGATGTCTTCTCATGTATGGATTCCTAGGGGACAGCTGAAACATTTTGTTTTTCAATCAACACTAAAACGTTTCAAATGGAAATAAGATAAATTCCTATTTATGATATAGAGCGCTATATCCTAGAAATATTCACTCCATTTGTCAATCTTTCTCCATTATATGAAACACATAAAAATTATTTCTTTAACTCATATCAAATTTATTTGATATTTTTATAACTACGATATCCTTGGAAAATAACAATTAATGCAAGAAAACTATAACCAATAACAATACCTATTGCCCCAAAAGCGCTATACATAAGGTTTGATAATGGCCCAATATGCGGAAATTGTCCTGTTTTCTCCCAAGCTAAAATATCAAAATAACTATATATTCCATAAACAAACATAAAAATAGCAATAATCACACTAATGATTAATGTGGTAGGAAATGACTTTTTTCTAGAAGGGGTTTGAGGATTATTCATAATAACGCTGACTCATAAAATAAATAATAATTAATATAACAAAATTAAAAATAAAAAACCCTGTTAATAAACAGGGTTTCAGAATTATTTATTCAACTAAAGATTTCTTTCAATAAAAGCAGCTAATTGATTTTTAGGTAATGCACCCACTTGAGTACCCACTAATTGTCCATCTTTAAACATTAATAATGTAGGAATACTACGCACACCAAATTTTGCTGGTGTTGCGTTATTTTCATCAATATTAATTTTAACGATTTTTACTTTTCCCGCATATTCTGGTGCTAACTCATCTAAGATAGGAGCAACCATACGGCAAGGACCACACCAAGGTGCCCATAAATCTAATAATACTGGTACATCTGAGTTTAAAACATCTGCATCAAATGTTGCATCTGTTGTATGTAATACTTCTGACATAATCGTTCCTTTTTTGTTAATAAGTTAAATATAAGTACATCGTACTTTTTATGTGTGGAGATAATAACATATCACCTTACTAAGTAAAACTATAGTTTTAATCGCTTAAATCTAAGATTACCCACTAAAAGTGCGGTGACTTTTTAGAAAATTATTTTAATTGAGCAAATGCTTGAAGCAAATCGGCTTTAATATCATCCACATTTTCTAAGCCCACAGAAAAACGCAATAAATCATTGGTTACGCCACGAGCAATACGTTCAGCGGCTGGAATATCCATATGAGTTTGAGTAGTTGGATAAGTAATAAAGCTTTCTGTTCCCCCTAAACTTTCCGCAAAAGTAATTAATTTAATCGCTTTTAAGAAAGAGTTAACCCAATTTTTATTTTGTAAACGGAATGACAACATGCCACCTTTATTTGGATAAAGAACATCTTTAACCTGCGGTTGCAATTTTAAAAATTCAGCAATTGTTTTTGCATTTGCTTGATGACGTTCCACACGTAAAGCTAAAGTTTTCATGCCCCGTACAGTTAAGAATGCATCAAAGGCTGATAACACCGCCCCCGCACCATTTTGCATATAGAAAATTCGATCGCAAAGTGTTTGACCTTTAGCTACTACCAGCCCAACTAATGCATCATTGTGACCTGCAATATATTTGGTACCGCTATGAATTACAATATCTGCGCCATGTTCCATTGGGCGGAATAATACTGGTGTTAAAAAAGTATTATCGACAATTAATAATAAATCATGTTTTTTCGCAATTTTCGCAATGGCATCTACATCACATTCTTGCATTAATGGATTTGATGGTGTTTCAATGAAGATCGCTTTAGTATTTTTGGTAATTGCAGCCTCAATTGAATTAACATCAGCAGTATTAACATAGACAGGTTTCACTGAATGATTATTTTTATACATAAAATCCAATAAACGATAAGTACCCCCATATACATCACTTGATAAAATCCATTCATCAGGCGCAGTAAATAAGCTCATTAATACTTGAATTGCCGCCATACCAGAAGAAAAAGCAAAACCACGATCGCCACCTTCTAATTGTGCGATAGTATCTTCTAATACTTGGCGTGTTGGATTTTTAGTCCGTGAATAATCAAATCCTGTACTTTCACCAATACCATGGTGACCATAAGCGGTTGAAAGATAAATAGGCGTTGAAACAGCCCCTGTTCTTGGTTCTGAACGGTTCCCAGCTTGAGCTAAAACCGTATCAATTGCATAGTTGTGTGTCATACATATTGTCCGAAAAATAATTAAAAAAATGACCGCACTTTTCACTCAAAGAAAAGAACGATATTTTCAATTCTGTCATAAACAATAGAAACTTAAAAGCAGATTTTTTACTTTATTTTTACTACTATCTGCTCTTTTTAAGGAATGATTTTGCTTGCTTTTTAATTAATTTGCATTTTTTTTCAGCAAGCGAAAACTTTTTTTCAGTTTTTTTGCTTTTGCCTGTTGACAGTCTGCCAGAATCCCGTAAAATGCACGCCACTGACAGCGAATGTGTTAGCGAAAAGCGGGAATAGCTCAGTTGGTAGAGCACAACCTTGCCAAGGTTGGGGTCGCGAGTTCGAGCCTCGTTTCCCGCTCCAATTTACGCTAAGGCGTGTTAGCAAAGCGGTTATGCACTGGATTGCAAATCCATGTAGATCGGTTCGACTCCGGTACACGCCTCCATTAAATAACCGTTATCAGTAAATAAAATCTTCGCCCGGGTGGTGGAATCGGTAGACACAAGGGATTTAAAATCCCTCGCTTTCCGAAGCGTGACGGTTCAAGTCCGTCCCCGGGCACCATCTTTATATAAATTGTAAAGACAGTCGCACTAGGCGGCTTTTTTTATACTCAAATTATTACATTCCTAAAATAGCTAATCTTATATCCTCGAAGTGATAACTACGAGAAATTAATCAGAAACATTTTATTGTGTCTTTGGATTGTTTTTTGAAAATTTCTATCAGGTTATGTTCTTAATCGGAAGTGTTTATCATTGATATCAAGATAATAAGTAGAAAAAGAAAAGCCCTTCTGTATAGAAAGGCTTTATATCAATATTATAACTATTTAGGCATCATCGTTTTCATTTGTTTTAATGATTCAATACCTTGCTTACAAGCTTGTTCTTGAGTATCCGCTGGCATTGCGGAAATTTGTTGTTTACTCGCATCTAATTGTTGTTTCATCATACTTGATTGCTCTGCTGGCACCGCTTTCACATATTCATCAATATCACTAAAGTATTGTTTACACGTCGCTGATAAATCTGCTGCTGATGCGAAACTAGCTACTGTTGCAAATAAAACGGCTAAAATGTTTTTTTGCATAAAATACTCCTTAATAAAGTTAAGCTCACTTAATATGAGCTGTTTATATTATGAGCAAAATAAATAAAATATTATTGATTTAGCTCAATAATCCAACAATTATGAATCTGTTTATTACGTTCAAAATCTAGGGGTAAGGTTTTCGATGAAATTTCTTGTGCATGTAAACCTAGTTGAGTTAAACCATCGAAATCCATTTTAAAGGCACGTTTATTATTTGAGAAAATAATTGTGCCATGTGGGCGTAAAATACGTTTTAAATTAGCCATTAACTTAATGTGATCACGTTGTACATCCCAATTATCTTCCATACGTTTTGAATTTGAGAATGTTGGTGGATCTACAAAGATTAAATCAAACTGACGATCGCAATTTTCAAGCCATTGTAAACAGTCTGCTTGAATCAATTTATGCTGCTTACCATCTACATCATTTAGTATTAAATTCTGTTCAGCCCAGTTCAGATAGGTATTTGACATATCTACGGTAGTCGTCGATTTTGCGCCACCTAAAGCAGCATGCACAGTTGCTGAGCCTGTATAAGCGAATAAATTGAGAAAATCTTTATCTTGTGCCATTTGCCCTAGCATACGACGAGTTAAACGATGATCTAAGAATAATCCTGTATCTAAATAATCTGTTAAGTTCACCCATAACTTCGCACCATATTCGTGCACAAAGAAATATTCCCCTTTATTAGCCAGTTTCTCATATTGATTGGTGCCTTTTTGTTTTTGACGAACTTTCAAGATCAACTTATTCGTTTCAACACCAGTTACCGATAAAGTTGCTGTCACTGCATCTAGTAAACGTTGACGAGCTTTATTTTCATCAATATTTTTAGGTGCAGCATATTCTTGTACCACAATATGATCGCCATAACGATCTACGGCTAAATTATACTCAGGTAAATCTGCATCATAGAGGCGATAAGCTTCTAAGCCTTCTTTACTTGCCCATTTTTCAATTTTTTTAATATTTTTTTGTAAGCGATTAGCAAAATCTGTAGCCACATTTGCATTGGGTTTAAATTCTACTGTAGTTTGTTCTGTGCTATTTTCTGTTGTTTGGTTAATTCTGCGGTCAGAAATTTGATAATTTTTTTGAATACAATCTAATGGACCGTTTTTAGCTTTAAATTGACGATGAGAGCGCATTCGCAAACAATCTAATAATCCTTGTTCAGAACTGAAAACAGATATATTCCAACCTGAAAATTGTTCTTTTAAACGTTGACCAAATACAGAATATAATGCAATTAATGCTGGTATTGTCCCTAAACGCTCACCATAAGGCGGATTACAAATTACGGTACCCGTTTGGGCTGGACATGGATTTTTTAATGAGGCGACATCACCTTGGCGCCAGTTTATTAAATGGGCGACACCTGCATTTTGTGCATTCTTTTGTGCTTTTTTCAATACACGATGATCTAAATCAAAGCCATAAAAATCTGGGTGATGTTTGTTAAATTCTGCTTCTGCTAATTCAACTGCTTCAGTTTTAACTTTATCCCAAGCTTCTTGGTTATGACCTTTCCAAAAATCAAATCCCCAATGCATACGATGTAATTGAGGCGCAATTTTTGCTTCCATTTGTGCGGCTTCGATTAATAATGTTCCCGAACCACACATTGGATCCACTAAAGGCGTGCCGGGTTTCCATCCCGAACGTAATACAATAGCCGCTGCTAAGGTTTCACGCAAAGGTGCCGTCCCCGTATCTTCACGATAACCACGTAAATGCAATGCTTCACCGCTAAGATCTAATGAAATCACTAAATCATCACGGTTTAAATAAGCATGAACACGAATATCAGGATAATCTTTATCGACATTTGGACGGTCTTTACCATTTCGCTCAAAATAATCCACGATCCCATCTTTGACACGCATTGCACCAAATTGAGTATGACGAATTTCTCGGTTGGTACCATTAAAATCTACAAGAAAACGTACTTTTTCGTCAAAATATGAGAGCCAATTCTGTCCAACCACCGCTGAATACAAATCTAAATCACTATAAACTTTCGTCTTCACAATGGGTAATAAAATACGAGAACTAAGACGTGACCATAACAAAGTACGATATTGGGTTTCATCATCAGCAGTAAAATGTACACCGCCTTGAACCACCTGGCATTCACTGGCACCAAGCGAAGTTAATTCTACTTTTAGTAATTCTTCGAAACCGCGAGCGGTTGTAGCGAAAAGTTGTTTCATTATTGAATTGCTCTATTTTGTCTATTAAATAAAAATTGCGAAATTATAACAGGTTTTAACTCCTGCGTATTTGAAAATAAAAGTGCGGTCAGTTTTTTGAAAATTTTGACCGCACTTTTGCTATTGAAGTTATCCTCTTGGATGGAATTTCTCATGTAATCGTTTCAATCGTTCTTTTGCAACATGCGTATAAATTTGTGTGGTGGATAAATCACTATGACCTAACAACATTTGTATCACCCGAAGATCGGCACCGTGATTCACTAAATGGGTAGCAAAAGCATGACGTAACACATGAGGCGATAAGCTATTAGTATCAATTTCAGCTAATACAGCATAATGTTTAATACGATGCCAAAAGGTTTGACGAGTCATTTGCACGGCCCGTTTACTTGGAAAAATTACATCTGAACTTTGCCCATTTAGCAACATTGGACGACCATATAAAATGAACTGCCCCACCCAATAAGAAGCTTCTTCTCCCATAGGTACGATACGTTCTTTATTGCCTTTACCAATCACTCTAACTACGCCTTGTTCAAGGTTGATATTATCTGTGCTCAACGTCACTAATTCGGTAACTCGCAAACCTGTAGCATATAATAATTCCAACATCGCTTTATCACGTAATTCTAATGGAATATCCGTACTAGGTGCTTCTAATAAATCTCCCACTTGTTGTTCAGTGAGATATTTGGGCAAACGGCTAGGTAATTTTGGTGAACTGAGTACCGCACTTGGATCATCAGTGCGGTACTTTTCACGATATAAATACTGAAATAATTTCCTCATTGCGCTGAGCATTCTTGCGGTACTTGTGGCTTTATATCCCTGATCTACTCGCTCACCAAGAAATGATTGCAAATCTATAGAATCCAGATCTTCTAAATTCTTACTTTGTTTTTGTAACCACTGACTTAATGCGCTAAGATCTAAACGATAAGATTGAATCGTATTATCAGACAAGCCTTTCTCAAGCCATAGCTCATTTAAAAATAATTCAATTAATGTGGAATCTTTCATATTTATTCTTCAGTAGGGATTTCCTCTGATTTTTCGATAGCACTTCTAATCGTTAAATTTACCTCTGCAGAAATGATATGGTTCAATATATCTGAAAGCACATTTAATTTTTCTAGCACGGCATGACCAGCCTCATCAAAATAACCTTTCTCTTTCAAACTAGTTGTAAAACCAACAAACACCGCTTTATCAAAAAACTCTGGTGCATTAATACCATGCAATACAGATAAACGTTGTGCAACAAATTGACTTTGTTTTTCTAAAGCAGCACGCGCTATATCTGGTTGATATTGTAAAATTGAAATAGTAATACGATAACGCTGTAGGATTTCTCTTACCGCAGATGCCCAAAGTTGTAAAGTACGAATACCTTTATCATTAATGCTTAGTAGATCATTTTCAATATCAATAATTTGTTGACGATGAAATTCTACTATCATTTTTTCTACAACATCATCTAAACTTTCTTCTAAAATATGAATAAAAAGCTCATTCTTTAAGAATGGATAAATGGCTTTTACTGCACGTAATAATTCAGTTTTAGTCACTTGTTCATAATGCAACACAATACTTGCAACTAGTGATGGTAAAGCAAATAAATGCTGAATATTATTACGATAATAAGTCATTAATACCGCAGAATTTCTTTCTAAATGAACTAATTCACCAAAGTTATCTTTTTCAATTAGTACGCCCATTCTTTCTAGACTTAATACATGTTTTAGCATATCTTCTGGTGACTCAGATGGCACAATAACATCTGAAGAATAAGGCACATTTTGTAAAAACTCTTGATAACTTTGTAATTGTTCTAATAGCTGTTCTCGTGATAAAGCACGCTGACGTGAAGATAGTAATGCCATCCCTGTTAAATTCATTGCATTAATAGCCGCAGCATTATTAATATTCACCATGACCTGAGTAGAAATACTATCGACAGCTTTATTAAACCACACAGGTTTTTCTTCTACTGTATTTTTCCATTCAGGATAATGTTCATTTAAGTAATTACTTAACGTAATAGGCTCTGCAAAATTTACATAACCTTTGCCTAAATTACGTAGTTTCTTAATCACACGTAGGACAAGACCAGCATTTTCTTTTTCTTTTGCTGCACCACGTAATTCTTTAGCATAAGTATCAACCTCTAAAACATGTTCATAACCTATATAGACTGGCACAACCGTAATTGGGCGAGTTTGGCGTTGCTGTAATGCCTGTAATGTCATTGACATCATACCTGTTTTTGGCGTTAATAAGCGCCCTGTACGAGAACGCCCCCCTTCAATAAAATATTCTACGGAATAACCACGATGAAATAATTCCCCTAAATATTCACGAAAAATGGTGGAATATAAACGATTTCCCTTAAAAGTACGACGGATAAAAAAAGCACCACTACGACGGAAAATAGGGCCCGCCGGCCAGAAATCTAAGTTAATTCCAGCGGCAATATGTGGTGGCACTAGACCTTGGTGATATAACACATAAGATAATAATAAATAATCAATATGACTACGATGACAAGGAACATAAACAATTTCATGTCCCTCTAAAGCTAATTGACGTACACGATCCGCATTTTCTACCGAAATACCTTGATAAAGCTTGTTCCATAGCCAACGTAATAAACGGTCTAACACTCGTAAATTTTCATAACTCACATCAGCAGCAATTTCTTTTAGAATTTTTTCTGCTTCTTGACGAGCCCGCGCTTGGCTCATATTCTTACTTTTTGCCTCATCGGCAATTGCTTCTAATATAACTGGAGACTGCAACAATTTATTAAACATCGCTTGACGATTTGGCAACCGAGGCCCCGTAGCAGATAAACGCTGTTTTGAAAAATGCATTCTTGCAATTCGCGCTAATTTTTGTGCAATAGAAACATCTGCACCATGTTCAGTTACCATATAACGCATAGAAACTGCTTGAGAGAAACGAACAAAAGTATCTCGTCCAAACCAGATTGCTGCAATGGTTTTTTGGATACCATTTAATAAACGCAATTTAGGTAATTTACCTTTATCTTCCTTACCTGGTGAGCGTCCCCATAGTACAGAAACGGGAATAACTTGAACATCTAAATCCGCATAAGCATTATGTAGCTCAAAATAATGATAAAAAACTTTTTCTGTTTCTTTTTTAGGGCCTTTTTTAGATTTAAAGAATTGACGACCATCATCTAAATAAACATAACGAGGTAATTGTTTACCATGAATATCATTAGTTTCTATCGGATCTGGCAATCCCACACTTAAACAGTTTTTACGAAAAATCACAAAGTCAGTTTGGGAAGTATAAGGTAATACATAAACTATTGGCTGTGTTATATCTAGTTTCAACTCTTCAATAGGGTGACTTGGGATAGGATTATTTTTTACCAAAAAAGATAAAGGAATTTCCAGTAATGCTCTATATAAATTTAAAAAACTAGCCATAATAAATTTCCATATACAAAAACAACTTTCTTCATTTTAACATAATTTTTTCATTTGGTTATCATCAGATGATAGTTTTGGAATAGATGTCACATTTTTCTTAAATTCATTTTCATCTACTTAAATAAAAATATTGCAAGTTTTTACAGTCTGTATATAATGTCAGTATTCTGTACAAAAAAACAGGGGATTTTTAAATGAAACCAATTAAAGCACTAACAGCTCGACAACAAGAAGTTTTTGATTTTCTCAAACACCATATTGAATCAACTGGAATGCCTCCAACTCGTGCTGAAATATCTAGAGAACTAGGTTTCCGCTCCCCAAATGCAGCAGAAGAGCACTTGAAAGCCTTAGCTCGCAAAGGTGTAATTGAAATTTTATCAGGCACTTCTCGTGGCATCCGTTTACTTATCAATACCGAAGAACCTGCTAATGATGAGGATGAAGGTTTACCTCTAATTGGTCGTGTTGCAGCTGGTGAACCAATTCTGGCAGAACAACATATAGAGGGATCTTATAAAGTTGATGCTGATATGTTCAAACCTCAAGCAGATTTTTTATTAAAAGTTTATGGTCAATCAATGAAAAATATTGGTATTTTAGATGGCGATTTGTTAGCAGTACACAGCACCAAAGATGTCCGTAATGGACAAGTTATTGTGGCAAGAATTGAAGATGAAGTTACGGTAAAACGTTTAGAACGCAAAGGCGATATGATTTATCTTCATCCAGAAAATGAAGAATATCAACCAATTGTGGTCAATCTTAAAGAACAACCTAATTTTGAAATTGAAGGCATTGCCGTAGGCATTATTCGCAATAATGCTTGGATGTAAGCAAGCAATACATAATAAAAAGTGCGGTAAATTTTCTAAAATTTAACCGCACTTTTTATATCTATTGTCATGGATTAGTCAGGCTGATAGCCTGTATCTTCTAGAGTAGGATTTTCAGCGCCTTGTTTGGCTAATTCATCACAAATCTCATTTTCTCTATGACCAGAATGCCCTTTCACCCAATGCCAATCAATTTTATGTTTCCGAATTGCTTGATCCAGTAAAATCCAAAGATCTTGATTTTTCACTGGCTTACCTGTACTCGCCTTCCAATTGTTTTTTTTCCAATTAAAAATCCATTGAGTAATGCCATTTTTCATATATTGGCTATCACTATGTAACATAACGGTACAAGGTTCTTTCAAACAATTTAGCGCTTCCACTACGGCTAATAATTCCATACGATTATTCGTCGTTTTAAAATAGCCTTTTGAAAGTGTTTTTTCGTATTGTTGATAACGTAATAAAATGCCAATTCCACCTGGCCCAGGATTTCCTAAACAGGATCCATCTGTAAATATTTCAATTTGTTTCTGCATAATTTGCTACAATCTAACAACTCATTTTAAAATAATAGCCTAAAACGTTAAAAATAGACAGTTTGAAAATATGAAAATTGAAATCGATTTAAATCGCCAGATTGTTCTGGATACCGAAACCACAGGGATGAACCAATTTGGAGCACATTATGAAGGCCACTGTATTATTGAAATTGGTGCCGTCGAAATGATTAATCGTCGCTATACGGGTAAAAAATTACATCTCTATATTAAGCCTGATCGTCCAGTAGATCCTGAAGCAATTAAAGTTCACGGCATTACTGATGAAATGCTTTCTGACAAACCTGATTTTACAGAAGTTGCACAAGAATTTATTGATTTCATCAAAGGTGCTGAATTATTAATTCACAACGCTCCCTTTGATGTGGGCTTCATGGACTATGAATTCCGTAAACATCAAATTGATGTAAAAACCAGTGATATTTGTACAGTGACTGATACGCTGCAACTCGCTCGACAAATGTATCCAGGCAAACGCAACAGTTTAGATGCACTTTGCGATCGTTTAGCTATTGATAACACTAAACGAGTACTACATGGGGCATTACTGGATGCGGAAATCCTTGGTGATGTTTATCTGGCTATGACAGGCGGACAAACCAGCCTGTTTGATGATCATGAAACGGATGAGCCAATCATGGCCAGTACTCAAGCTATACAGCAAACCTTTGAAAAAACAAAGCATAAATTATCTACACTACAACCTAGTGAGCAAGAACTAGCTGCACATTTGGAATATATCAAACTGATCAATAAAAAAAGTAAAGATAACTGTTTGTGGGAAAAAATATTAAATCCATCGTCAGAAGAAGAGTCTCTACATTAATTCGTTTAGGAATTAAACAAGTAAACTAAAAGTTCAAAAAAAAGGTTGACGGAACTGCCGTTCACTATTATTATTTGCTCCACCTGTGCGGAGTGGTAGTTCAGCTGGTTAGAATACCTGCCTGTCACGCAGGGGGTCGCGGGTTCGAGTCCCGTCCATTCCGCCAATTTATTCTAATACGGAGCGGTAGTTCAGCTGGTTAGAATACCTGCCTGTCACGCAGGGGGTCGCGGGTTCGAGTCCCGTCCGTTCCGCCAATTAGAAATAGAGTTATAGCACCCTGAGGTGCTTTTTTTATGTCTGAAATTTTCCCTAATTCGGATAAATCCTATTTTTTCTTAAAATTTTAATAAAAACAGACCGCACTTTTCTCTATTTCTCCCCTTGTTGGTTCGCATTCTAGCTAAAATCAGCTATAATGATAGATTATTTTTCGTGCATGAATTTATTGCACTTTATATTACTGATTTCGAGGTTTCTATGACAACTCCTGTAGTTGCCCTTGTTGGTCGCCCTAATGTAGGCAAATCAACATTATTTAACCGCTTAACACGTACACGTGATGCTTTAGTAGCGGACTTTCCTGGTTTAACACGAGACCGTAAATATGGTCATGCGAATATTTCAGGCTATGACTTCATCGTAATTGATACTGGTGGTATTGATGGTACTGAAGAAGGTGTTGAGGAAAAAATGGCTGAACAATCATTGCTTGCGATTGAAGAAGCCGATGTGGTGCTTTTCTTAGTCGATGCACGTGCGGGACTTACACCAGCTGATATAGGTATTGCTCAATATTTACGCCAACGTCAAAATAAAAAAACATTTGTTGTAGCCAATAAAACAGATGGCATTGATGCTGACTCTCATACTGCTGAATTCTATCAACTTGGCATGGGTGAAATTTCACAAATTGCTGCCTCTCAAGGTCGAGGGGTAACGCAGTTAATGGAAGAAATCTTAGCACCTTTAGCTGAACAAATGCAGGCAGACTTAGCCTCTGAAGAAAATGAAAATAACATCGAAAAAGAAGAACAAGATGAATGGGATCATGATTTTGATTTCAATTCAGAAGAAGATGCAAAATTATTAGATGAAGCCTTAGCAGAAGAAAACCAAGAACCTGAAAATAAAAATATTAAGATTGCCATCGTTGGTCGTCCCAATGTAGGTAAATCAACATTGACCAACCGAATTTTAGGCGAAGATCGTGTTGTGGTTTATGACTTACCAGGTACAACTCGAGATAGCATTTATATTCCGATGGAACGTGATGATCAACAATATACGATCATTGATACAGCGGGGGTTCGTAAACGTGGTAAAGTGCATTTAACTGTTGAAAAGTTCTCTGTGATTAAAACCTTACAAGCTATTCAAGATGCGAATGTGGTATTACTAACCATTGATGCCCGTGAAGGCATTTCAGACCAAGATTTATCGCTACTCGGCTTTATTCTCAATGCAGGGCGTTCTTTAGTTATTGTAGTCAATAAATGGGATGGGTTAAGTCAATACACTAAAGATCAAGTCAAATCAGAATTAGATCGCCGTTTAGATTTTATTGATTTTGCACGTGTACACTTTATTTCAGCATTGCATGGCAGTGGTGTAGGTAATTTATTTGAGTCTATACAAGAAGCATATAACTGTGCAACACAAAAAATGACTACATCAATGCTGACTCGTTTATTACAAATGGCAACAGATGAACATCAACCACCAATGATTAATGGTCGTCGTATTAAATTAAAATTTGCTCATCCTGGTGGCTATAATCCACCAATCATTGTGGTACATGGTAATAAAATTGATAAATTGCCTGATAGCTATAAACGTTATTTATCGAATTATTATCGTCGTAGTCTGAAAATTGTGGGCTCTCCGATTCGTTTACAATTCCAAGAAGGAAGTAATCCTTTTGCGGGTAAACGAAATAAACTTACTCCAAATCAACTACGTAAACGTAAACGTTTGATGAAATTTATTAAAAAAGCAAAACGTTAACGCAAAAGTGCGGTTAAATTTCCAAAAATTTAACCGCA
>NZ_AJSX01000033.1 GCF_000262245.1 Pasteurella bettyae CCUG 2042 | reverse complement strand
AAAGTTTTTTATCAAATGTACTATTTTTCATCAAAACTCAATGTTTAGTTTAAATATTCTGCACGGATTGTTGATTAATCCCCCATTACACATAACCTTAATTAATAGGAATTAAAACTGTGATAAAGTTGTTTGAATTTCTATTCGGTGATAAGTAGATGAGGAAAGAGTTATAATAATGCTTTGATAGAAAGTTTTTTAAGTTCGTTTAAAGTTAAACAGGCATTGCATAGACATGTTCATTATTACAATGAAGAACAATCAAGCCAAGTTTAAAAAATTTGAGCCCTGTATAATACAGAGCTCAATCTTTAAGTAAGTTGATAAACTGCTGGAGTTTATGGATGCACATCAAAGTGCGGTTTAAATATTAAAAATTTTATTCTTTTGGTAGTCTTATTACGGAAAGGACAAACCCACCCCAAATAACAACTAAGGCAACAATCATCATAATAATTGCAGTGGTACTCATTTTATTCCTCCGAAAATTGAATTTCATTTTTCCATTTTAAACGTGAAAGTAATACAGCAACAATCACCAATAAAATTGACATTCCCCAACCAAAGGTGTTAACAAACCAATTTGGGTAACCTTCGTATCCTTCTGTGAAAACTTTTGCGCCTTCACTGAATAGCATAAATGCTAAAATACCTGTTGTAATAACAATACATAAGCGCCAAATAAAGCCAACTTTAAATGATGAAGTTTCATTTAGGTGATTTCCTAAAACGCCCAATTTTTCATTTGCAACAATCGCAATTAATGATACAAAAGCGACAGCCACAATACCGAAGTAGTTAACAAATTTATCCATTACATCTAACATTGGTAAACCTGTTGTTGTACCAAACAATAATACAGACAAAATCATCATCGGAATTCCAACAAGAAAAGTCACTTTTGCACGACGAATGCGAAGTTTATCCTGTACGGCTGAAATAATAACTTCAATGACAGAAATAAATGATGTCAAGGCGGCGAAGGTTAAAGAACCAAAAAATAATACGCCTAATACTTCACCAAATGGTGCTTCGTTAATAATCGTTGGGAACGCAAAGAACGCTAAACCAATACCACCTTTTGCGACTTCGCTCACTTCCTGTCCTGATGCGGTTGCCATAAATCCAAGGGCAGCAAATACACCAATTCCCGCTAATACTTCGAAGCTACTATTAGCAAAACCAACCACTAATCCTGCACCAGTTAAATCAGAATCTTTCTTTAGATAAGAAGCATAGGTGATCATAATGCCGAAACAAATAGATAAAGAGAAGAATATTTGTCCATAAGCAGCAATCCATACACTTGGATCTGCAAGTTTTGACCAATCAGGTGTGAATAACGCGTCTAATCCTTTTGCTGCACCTGGTAAAAATAAGGATGAAATCACTAAAACAAAGAACATTATCACTAAAACTGGCATTAAAATAGCTGAAGATTTTGCAATCCCTTTTTGTACCCCTAAAGCAAGTACCGCTAATGCAACTAACCATACAACAATTAATGGGCCGACAACCATGCCAACAAATTCAAAACTTACGCCTTGTGTAATATCTCCCATTTTAAGAAACTCACCAACAAAAAAATCTATTGGTTTAGCGCCCCATGCCGTGGTGAATGAGAAGTAAGTATAAGTGGCAGCCCAACCTAATACGACAGCATAATAAAGACCAATAATGACGTTCACCATAACTTGCCACCAACCAAACGCTTCAAAATGTTGGCTAAAACGGCGATAGGAAAGTGGTGCACCACCACGATGACGATGACCGATTGCATAATCTAAAAATAATAAAGGTATCCCAGCCGTCAATAATGCTATTAGATAAGGAATAATAAATGCACCACCACCATTTTCATAAGTGGTATATGGAAAACGCCAGATATTTCCGAGTCCTACAGCTGATCCTATGGCAGCAATAATAAAGGCTCTACGCCCTGAAAAAGTTTCTCGAGTAGAATTTGACTTTGTCATTATGACAATCCTTTTAAAAATTAATTAAACCAGTAAATAGGAATATAGCCTAAAAAGAAAGCTAGTCAATAGTGTTTTTGTTTTCATTTTGTGCGTTTTTAGTATCTTTTATAGTTTTTTAAACTATATATTTAATTAAATTTAGTTATTTAAACCAAAAATATAACATTAATAATCTTTGTATCTAAATAGCTAATTATTCCCCGTATAAAATACTAAATATAAATTACACTAGAAAAAATTAAATTAATTTATAAAATAATTCTAAAAATAGGAAAACCATTATGCATAAACAGCTTTATATTACTCATGGTTATACAGCAACCTCTCAATCACATTGGTTCCAATGGTTAAAAAACCAATTAATTCCCCATCAAATCAATGTTGATATTTTCAATATGCCAAATTCATCTAAGCCTGAACCAGAAGCATGGTTAAGCTATCATCAAAAACATATTCATCAATTAGATGAAAATACTGTCTTTATTGCGCACAGCCTTGGATGTATTGCTACATTACGTTATTTACAACAAAAAAATACCCCAATAAAAGGGCTTATTCTTGTTGCGGGATTTGATCGTCATTTAACAAACTTACCAGAGCTAAATGCCTTTACCTCAGAACCAATTAATTATGCTAAGCTCATCTGCAATATTCCTAATCGTCTTGTTATCGCCTCTTTAGATGATGAAATAGTAAATTGTCATTATTCAGAAGAATTAGCAAAAAAATTGCAAGCCCAATATATTACTTTAGAAAAATCAGGACATTTTTTAGCTCGTCAGGGCTTTACAGAATTTCCTTTCTTATTGGAGCAAACATTAAAAATTTTTGAAATTTAGACCGCACTTTATCAACTGGATTTATTCACCTTTGGTGAATTCTTTTATTGAATATGATTAAATTGGAGGATAGTTCCTCCTGTTTATTAGATATTTGTGGAGTAAATATCAAATCGATGATTTTTAGTTTCTCGACTAAATTGAGGTTGGCGTTGGGCAAGAAATTCCGCATAATCAGGGCGTTTTACTACCACTCGTTTTTTCGCCAATTTTAAGGCAGGTATGAGCAATCCATCAGAATCTAAATCTGCCCCCACTAAATGCTGAAATACACGCATTTCTTTTTTCACTAAAGCAGATTTTGGTTTATGGGGATACATCGGGTCAAGATAAACGACATCAGCGAAATCAACCTCTGGATTAAGTTCACTAATATGATGAACGGATAATAATTGCATGTTTTGCTGCATCATTTCACCAATATCAGGATCTGCATAAGCACGTCGTAAACCATCTTGTAATAATAATGATACCACTGGATGGCGTTCTACTAATTTTACTTTACAACCAATAGCAGCCAGTACAAAAGCATCACGCCCTAAACCAGCTGTAGCATCAATCACCGTGGGTAATTCATCACCTTTAATGCCTACTGCTTTGGCAATGGCTTCACCTCGCCCACCACCAAATTTACGGCGATGTGCCATTGTGCCTGTCACAAAATCCACATAAACGGCTCCGAGTTTAGGCTCATCTAATTTTCGCAATTCTAACCGCACTTCTCCGTTTTGTTCCGTTTGCACCAAAGCAAGAGTATTTTGAGGATCATGTTCTAAACCTTGAGCAACACAAAGTGCGGTGAAATTTTCGGAAATTTCTGTTTCACAGATTAGTTGAATTTTCATGATTTACGTACCAACCAGACTCCACTTTCCATATGATCAGTGTAAGGGAATTGATCAAATAAAGCCGCTTTTTCAATACGGTGGGTATGAGTTAGTTGCTGTAAATTATCACACAAGGTATGCGGATTACAGGAAATATACAAAATCCGATCGTAATTTTGCACTAGTTTTAGCGTATCAGAATCTAGCCCTGCTCGAGGTGGATCAACAAAAATGGTATTACATTGATAAGCCTTGAGATCAATCCCTTTCAAACGGTTAAAGGCACGTATACCATTCATGGCTTGAGTAAATTCTTCAGCAGACATACGAATAATTTGTAAATTATCAATACCATTTTCCACAATATTAAATTGTGCTGCTGCCACAGAAGGTTTAGCGATTTCAGTAGCCAATACTTTACGGAAATTTTGGGCTAAAGCGATAGAAAAATTACCATTACCACAATACAATTCTAATAAATCACCCGTACTGTTTTTGGTACATTCAATAGCCCATTGCAACATTTTGCAATTGACTACAGCATTTGGTTGCGTAAAGCTATTTTCAATTTGACGATACACATAATTTCGACCATTCACAGGGAGAATTTCATCTACATAATCCTGATCTAAGCAGATTTTTTGTTTAGTCGCTCTACCAATAATTTGCACATTAAATTTTTTATTTTCTAACCGCACTTTCAAGGCTTGTGCCGCGATTTGCCATTCTTCCGTTAACGTTTTGTGATAAAGCAAACTGACAATAATTTGGTTGCTTAAGGTACTAAGGTAATCAATTTGGAACAATTTTTTACTCAGAATATCTTGCTCTTTAATCAGCGGAATTAATGTTTCCATCATTCGGTTAATGAGAACACTTGCAGTAGGAAAACGATCTACACGATAACGTTGTTTGCTTTGTTGATCAAACATGACGTGATACAACTCACCTTTATCATGCCATACTCGAAACTCTGCTCGCATACGATAGTTTTGCGTAGGCGAATCAAATACGTCTAATGCTGGTGCGTTAAATGGCGCTAAAAGTGCGGTTAGTTTTTGTTGTTTTTGAGTTAAAAGGGTTGAGTATTGTTCTATCGGTAACTGCATATCAAATATATCAAAGGTTTTTGTGAATTGTTTTAGATTTTATCACAGGAATGCAACAGATGGGGAAAGGAATACAAGATAAGTATTAAGTGATTTTGAAATATTATTGTTATAAATGATAATTATTATCACAAAAAATGTGATATATGAACATTTTTTGTAAAATTTTTGTTGTTTTTTGATAATGCTCAAGTTTTTTTTTACATAAGAGTATTATTCTTAATAATTAACCATACAAAAAATATGTGATTGGAGATCAACATGCAACGAACTGACGGATTACTTTCAGCTTTAAACGATTCTATGGCTGACGTTTCACGCCGTGATTTTATGAAATTATGTACTGCGCTAGCTGCTACCATGGGGTTAAACTCCAAAGCTAGTGCGGAAGAAATGACTCACGCACTCACTAATCCTCAACGACCACCTGTGATATGGATTGGTGCACAAGAATGTACAGGTTGTACGGAATCTTTACTGCGAGCTACTCACCCTACCCTTGAGAATCTCGTTTTAGATATGATTTCCTTAGAATATCACGAAGCTTTATCTGCTGCATTTGGTGAACAAGCAGAAGAAAATAAACACCACGCAATGGAAAAATATAAAGGTAAATATGTTTTAGTTGTTGATGGTTCAATCCCCGTAAAAGATGGCGGTGTTTATTGTATGGTGGCGGGCAAACCTATTGTCGAACATATTCAAGAAGCGTCCAAAAATGCCGCTGCTATCATTGCTATTGGTTCTTGTTCTTCATGGGGTGGTGTGCCATCCACTGGTGGTAACCCAACTGGAGCCAAAAGTTTATCAGAAGTTTTACCAGGTATGCCTGTTATTAATATTCCTGGTTGTCCTCCAAATCCACATAATTTCTTAGCTACCGTTGCTTATATCTTAACCTATAAAAAATTACCAGCGATGGACAAATTAAACCGTCCATTATTTGCTTATGACCGTTTAATTCATGAAAACTGTTATCGTAGACCGCACTTTGATGCAGGTCGTTTTGCTAAAGAATATGGCGACTATGGTCATCGCCATGGTTGGTGTTTATATCACTTAGGTTGTAAAGGCCCTGAAACTTATGGTAACTGTTCGAGCTTAGATTTCTGCGATGTTGGTGGTAATAACTGGCCTGTCGGTATTGGTCATCCTTGCTATGGATGTAATGAAAAAGGCGTTGGGTTTACCAAAGGTATTTTCCAACTTGCCAATGTTGAAAATCCAACACCTCGTGTACAAAAACCTGATGTAGGTAATCAAGAAGGCGAAACCGCTTCTATGACAGCTATTGCCTTAATTGGTGGCGCAGCAGCGGTATTAGCTGGAGTTGCCGTAGTGACCTTAAAAGAACTTTCTGCACAACGTAAAGAATATTTAGAAGCAGAAAAAGCTCGTAAAGAAGCCGCTAAAAAAGAATATTTAGGTGATTAAACATGGATAGACGTGATTTTATAAAAGCAAGCATGTTAGGAAGTGTCGCTGCGATGGCTTCTAACTCTGCTCAAGCTGAAGTAAAAAATCGGGATCCTATTCCTGGTGCATTGGGTATGTTATACGACTCAACATTATGTGTAGGTTGTCAAGCTTGCGTAGCAGAATGCCAACATATTAATAGTAAAATGACCAACCCAAAAGGTGATCAAACATGGTCTAATAATGATAAATTAACGCCTTTTACTCGTAATATCATTCAAGTATGGTCAGAGGGCGATGGTTTAAATAAAGATCAAACACAAAATGGTTATGCCTATATTAAAAAACAATGTATGCATTGTGTTGATCCCAATTGTGTGAGCGTTTGCCCTGTTCAAGCATTAACAAAAGATCCTAAAACAGGCATTGTTGGATATGATCCCGATATTTGCACAGGATGCCGTTATTGTATGGTAGGTTGTCCATTTGATGTGCCTAAATATGATTATAACAATCCATTTGGTGAAATTAGCAAATGCGAATTATGTAATCAAAAAGGTGTGGAACGGATTAATCATAAACAACTTCCTGGTTGTTGCGATGTCTGCCCAACAGGCGCCATTATTTTTGGTACTAGAGAAGAGCTAATGGCTGAAGCTAAACACCGTTTAAGCTTAACACAGGGGGCAGAATACAAATTTCCTCGTCAACATATTAATAGTAAAGATAAATATTTAGCCAAAGTTCCTGTATATGAACAACATATTTATGGTGAAAAAGAAGGTGGTGGTACACAAGTATTGGTATTAAGTGGTGTGCCATTTGAAAACCTTGGACTACCTGCATTAGATGATATTGCAACAGGTAGTCGAGCTGCACATCTACAACATACTTTATATCGAGGCATGGCACTTCCTCTTGTTGGTTTAGCAGGATTAACATTTATGACTTACCGTAATATGCATGGTAAAGGTGCTGAAACTCATCACGAGGAGGAACATCATGAGTAATGCTGCTCGTCCAGTTGGAGGTAAATTAATTTCTGCTTCCATTTTATTCTTTACACCTCTCGCTATCATTTGTTTAGCGTTAATTGTAAAACGTTTATTTCTTGGTATCGGTTCTGTAACCTCTTTAAATGGTGGATACCCTTGGGGATTATGGATTGCCTTTGACTTATTAGTCGGTACTGGCTTTGCTTGTGGTGGTTGGGCTTTAGCTTGGGCGGTATATATCTTTAATAAAGGTCAATATCATGGTTTAGTACGCCCTGCTTTACTCGCCAGTTTATTCGGTTATAGCCTAGGTGGATTATCTATTACCATTGATATGGGGCGTTATTGGCATTTACCTTATTTCTACTTGCCTGGTCAATTTAATACTAATTCTGTGTTGTTTGAAACCGCAGTATGTATGACTATTTATATCTGTGTTGTTACTCTAGAGTTTGCTCCTGTTTGGCTAGGTTTCTTTGGTTTTAAAAAGCTTTTCAAAAAACTAGATAAAATCATGTTCTTTGTGATTGCTCTAGGAGCTTTATTACCAATGATGCACCAATCATCAATGGGTTCATTAATGATTGCTGCTGGTCACAAAGTTCATCCAGCGTGGCAAAGTTATGAATGTTTACCTATTTTTTCATTACTCACAGCATTTATTATGGGATTCTCAATTGTTATTTTTGAAGGTTCTCTAGTAAAAGCAAGTCTTGCACATCAAGCCCCTGATGAGCGTCATTTATTTAGCCGACTTACTCGTGTTGCAGCTATTCTTATTGCCTTATTCTTAGTCATTCGTTTTGGTGAATTAATTTATCATCATAAACTGCACTATGTGTTAGGTTTATTTAAATTTGAAGCATGGATGTTTTGGGCTGAAGTATGGTTAATGACTCTACCATTACTCACCTTATTCTTAGGGGAGCGTCTTTCAGATGGACGTTGGTTATTTATTTCAGCGTTGAGTATGTTATTAGGTGCAGCATTATGGCGTCTTGACTATTCTATGATTATGTACAATCCAGGCAATGGTTATAAATATTTCCCATCAGCTGAAGAATTATTAATATCTATCGGTTTTGTTTCTATTGAAGTGTGTGCCTATATTTTAATTGTTCGCTTATTCCCAGTACTTCCTGTATTGAAAGAAGCCAAACACGAAACCTCAGAAAAAATTATTGCTGAAAAAGCAGCGTTAAGTGAAAACTTAGCACAAAAAACAATTAGCGGAGAAAAAGCATGACAGATAAAAAACGTATCACAATTGACCCAATTACACGTATTGAAGGTCACTTACGTATTGATTGTGACATTGAAAATGGTGTAGTTACCAATGCTTGGTCAACAGGGACCATGTGGCGAGGTATGGAAAACATCGTGAAAGGTGCCGATCCGCGTGATGCATGGATGATTATGCAACGAATTTGTGGGGTATGCACCACTGTACATGCAATTTTAAGTGTGCGAGCAGTAGAAGATGCCGTGGGAGCCAAAGTGCCTGCAAATGCTCAATATATCCGTAATATGATTCTATCTGCGCACAGTATTCATGACCATATTGTGCATTTCTATCAATTATCCGCTATGGACTGGGTAGATATTACGGCGGCATTAAAAGCGGATCCTAAAAAAGCTTCTGACATGTTAAAAGGTATTTCAACCTGGTCATTAAACAGTGAAAATGAATTCCGCAATGTACAAGTAAAAATTAAAAAATTAGCTGATAGTGGACAATTAGGTATTTTTGCTAATGGTTACTTTGGTCATCCAGCAATGAAATTACCACCAGAAGTTAATTTAATTGCTGTAGCTCATTATCTGCAAGCACTAGAATGCCAACGAGATGCAAATCGAGTAGTTGCATTACTAGGAAGTAAATCACCACATATTCAAAATTTAGCGATTGGTGGTGTTGCTAACCCAATTAACTTAGATTCTCCAGCAGTATTAAACCAAGAACGTTTATTATATGTGAAAGCATGTATTGATCGTTTAGGTGACTTTATTAATCAAGTTTATAAAGTCGATGCGGCTGTTTTTGCTGCATTCTATCCTGAATGGCTAACTATAGGTAAAACTTCTGGTAATTATCTAGCTGCACCAGAATATCCATTAGATGGCAATAATGATAAATTTGCCTTAACGGGTGGTTATATTGAAAACTTTGATATGAATACATTCCGCCCAATTACCACACAAAAAGATAACTTTGTGGTACAAGGAATTAAAGAAAGTGGCAAACATTCATGGTATGAAGATGATAAAGCATTAGCACCATGGGCTGGATTAACTCGCCCTAAATATACAGGTTGGGATGAAAATGCGAAATATTCTTGGGTAAAAGCCCCTTCATTCTATGACAAAGTTGTTGAAGTAGGGCCTCTTGCTTGTTTATTAACAAACTTAGCCGCAAAAAATGAAATAACAACCAAACACTTTAATGAATTAAAAGCAATTTACGACAAACTTGCTGGTCGAACTTTAGAAATTAATGACTTACACTCAACCTTAGGTCGTATTATTGGACGTACAGTACATTGTGCAGCCTTAAATGAAATTCTAGTTCAACAATGGCAATTACTCATAGATAATATTGGCAAAGGCGATACGATAGCTTACTTAAAAGCCAATATTCCTGAAAAAGGCACATTTACTGGTGTGGGTTTTGGTGAAGTACCTCGTGGTATGTTATCTCATTGGGTTGTAATTAAAGACGGTAAAATTGATAATTATCAAGCAGTTGTACCTTCAACATGGCTTGCTGGTCCTCGTAACCAAAATGATGAAATGGGTCCTTATGAATTATCTGTTATTGGTACTAAAGTTGCAGATCCAACAAAACCATTAGAAATTGTTCGTCATATTCACTCCTTTGATCCTTGCATGTCTTGTGCAGTGCATGTGGTTAATACGGAAACTGGAGAAACAACGCAAGTGAAGGTTCTATAATGAAACCTTTAATTTTAGGTATTGGTAATATCCTACTCTCTGATGAGGGAGTAGGTGTACGAGTAGTACAACAACTTGAAAAAAATCCTAATTTTATACCGCACTTTGATATTGTTGATGGTGGCACTTGCGGTATGGAATTAATGGATAGTTTAGCCAATCGAGATTATCTAATAATTATTGATGCGGTGTTGGCGGGTAAACAACCAGGCGAAGTAATTATATTAAAAGATGAACAAGTTCCTAAAATGTTCTCACATAAAATATCACCACATCAATTGGGAATTAGTGACGTTTTATCTGCTTTATGGCTTACAGATGAATATCCAAAAAATCTTTGCTTAATTGGTATTCAACCTGAATCATTAGAACCGCATATTGGTTTGACAACAACCATTCAAAATGCGATTCCTGAAGTTTTAAATTGCTTATCTGAACAATTAAAAGCGTTTGGATTACCTTCACCGGATCTAAACTAGGAAATTTATGTATAACTATAATAAAATTAATCAAAATACTACCGCACTTTCTGAATTAGTGGATGGATTTGAAAGCAATCCAGCAGAATTATTTCAAGCAGAAATGGAAAAAGTAAAACTGAATATGCAAGGTTTACCTTTCTATCGTGAAGAAATACCTTGTTTCTGTCCTAAATTCGTTTTATTCGAAAATCAATGGATTGGTGCAGTATTAACACCTTGGATGTTAAGTGTGGTGGTTTTACCTGGTCCTGGTCAACAATGGGAAATTCGTGAGTTAGGGGATAAATTAGCCATTCCTCTGCCTTATAAAACCTTAAATTTCACCGTAAGTAGTTTAGAAAATATTCCTCAATATTTAAGTTGTTCATTACATTCACCTTTAGATAGCTCATTGAGTAAAGATTATGCGGTACAACTTACTAAAGACTGTTTACAAATGCTATTATCATTACCAATGAAACAAGCAACTACAGATGTAAATCGTCGTAATATTTTCAAAGCAATGGTAAAATAAGTTCTATATAAAAAGCAAAATAAGAAGGAAAATATGTGTTTAGGTATTCCTGGTCAAATTGTTAATGTGGGAGAAGATGCTCTTCAACCTGCAACAGTGGATGTATGTGGGGTCCAACGGGAAGTGAATATTTCACTTATTTGCGAAGGTGAAACAAAAGATTTATTAGGAAAATGGGTGCTTGTACATGTAGGTTTTGCGATGAGCATTATTGATGAAGAAGAAGCCAAACAAACCCAAGAAGCATTAATTGCTATGAGCCAATTAGAACATGAAGTGGGTGATTTTTTAGGTTTAAATCAAACTAAATAAAATTTTTCAAAAATTGACCGCACTTTGTCTATTCCCAATAGTTAGATTAGTTAATAAATTAAATATAGTGCCCTGTGTAAAACAGGGCACTGTTGTTTTTATTATTAGCTAACCTTCACAACTACTACAGCTAAGTAAGTTTCGGTTAAATACTTGAGCGGCACTCATACTATATTGATAATAAATAGATTTTACACCTAATTCTTCTGCTGTAAGATATAACTGATTGAGATCCCGTGCTGGTGTGCTGGGGTGAACCATCACATTAATACTCTGACCTTGATCAATATATTGCTGACGTTGGGCAGCTTGTTGAATCACACTTAACTGACTTATTTCAGAAAAAGTTTTAAATACTTCTTTTTCATGCTCGGAAAGTTGTTCTAAATGTTGAACGGAACCATCATTATGTAAAATACTATCCCAAATTTGTTCTGTATCCAAATTTTTTTCTTTAAGTAATGCTTCTAAGAATGGATTCTTATAAATAGTTTTAATCTTCGCTAAATCTTTTACATAATAATTTGATTTAAACGGTTCAACAGATGGTGAAACACTACCTAAAATAAAGCTACTAGATTTCGTTGGAGCAATACTCATTAATGTTGTATTACGACGTCCATAACCTTTTAAAATTTCAGGTTCCCCAAAGCGTTTAGCCAATGCTTTTGATGCGGTTAAAGTTTGATCCCGTAATGTTTTAAAAATCAGATTATTTTTTTGCATAGCATCAAAGCTATCAAAAGCAATATTATTTGCTTGTAAATAACTATGCCAACCTAATACACCTAAACCTAACGCACGATGACGAGTTGCAAATTGATGAGCTCGATGTAAATAAGGAATGGAAGCACTTTTCTCTATAAATTCACTCATTACAACATCAAGGAAAAAGATGAGTGTTTCAGCTGCATCAGTATCTTTCCATTCATCAAAATACAATAAATTCATCGAAGAAAGACAACATACAAAACTTTCATCAATGCTCGTTGGCAACATAATTTCTGTACATAAATTTGAAGCATGGATTACCATATTTTTATCTTTATATACATCAGGGCGACCAGCATTAGCGTTATCTTTAAAGAATAAATAAGGAATACCTGTTTCCGTTTTACGCTGTAAAAGTTTTGCCCATAATTGACGTTTATAAACATCTCCAGCTTTCATTGATTCAAGCCATTCATGGCCGACACACACACCGTAATACATTAATTGAATTGGATTACCTTCCGTATGAATATCTAACCATTCTTCAATATCACCATGTTCAATATCAATATAACCTGCAAATTGTCCTTTACGTGAAGTGCCTTGAGAAATAACATCAATAGTCGTATCAAAAAGTTTTGTAAAATTAAATGAACCATCTGATTTACCGTTATTTTTAATTGCACTACCTCGAGGACGAATATCACCAAAATACGCAGATGTTCCACCGCCAATTTTGCTCATCATTCCGACCTCAGCAACTGTGGTCATTATGTCTTGAATGGAATCCCCAATATAGCTACCAAAACAAGAAATAGGCAAACCACGATCTAATCCAAAGTTAGACCAAATTGGCGATGAAAGGGAAAAATAACCTCTTGCCATATAGTGATAGAATTTATCAGCAAAACCTTCAATGCCTAATTTATGTTCTGCATATTCACTAATATAACGAATACGCTCAAGCGCTGCTGTTCCTTCCAATAAATAGCCACGTTGTAAAAATAAACGGCTATCTTCATTAAGCCAGTGGAAGTCTGGACGAGTGGAATTAGAATAAGTCATCTGCGGTAATTTGTTTCATTTTTTTGCTGTAATCAGTACTACGTTTGTTAAAGAAATCTGTTTCTTTAGTAGAAAGAATTTCAATATCAAACCATTCTGTTTCTTTTAATAAATCAATATCTACTGTATAAGGTGCTGGAATACCTAAAGTTTCTAAAGATTGGTTATAACGATTAGTAATATAATTTTCCACCAACTTGCGACTTACAAAATCCAAATCACCAGCTTCAAAAATCCAAGCTAAAATACTACGTTCAGCTTCAAGTGCTTGATTAGCAAGATACTTGAGATCAATATAGAATTGTTCAGTAAATAAATCAGCGTGTTCTTCACGTAAAATTTCATATAAAGCAATACCAAACCGACCATGAATTTCCTCTTCTTTAGATGTAGCTTCTACGGCATTTGAAATTCCTTTAAATAGATTTTTATGCTTATTAAAAGACATCATAATAAAGAATTGACCAAACAGTGAAATATGCTCCACAAATAGAGAAAATAAAATGAGTGATAAAATAAAACGTTCTTGACTTTCATCTTTATCACGCATGAAATCTTCCATATAGTGAATACGATTAATTAGAGGTTTAAATTCAGTAATTTTGCTAAACATTTCATTTAAACCTAATTTTTCTAATAGAAATGAGTAAGCATCTTTGTGACGCACTTCACTTTCTGCAAAAGTACCTCCCACATCATCAATTTCTGGTTTTGGAAAATAACGATATAAATCTCCCCAAAAACGTTTTACATTCACTTCAACTTGCGAAATAGCTAACATAGTGCGAGTTAAAACTTGACGTTCTGACTGATTAATCGTTGTACGATAATCTTGAATATCTCCCGTAAAATTAAATTCAGTGTGCAACCAATATGAGTGACGAATTGCATCTTTAAATTCTAATAATTCTGGATATTCATAAGGTTTAATATTCAAACGTTTTTCAAAAAGACTTCTAGACATAAAACACCTATATAGAAATAAAAATCGTTTTTATTCTAACATCAATATATAGATATTAATAGAAATTAATAACACTATATATAGTGTGTATTTTTATTATTGAGAAAAAGTGCGGTTTAAAAATAGAAAATTTATTATTTGATAGGTAATAAAAAAGGTGTTGAAATCAACACCTTTATAAACGAGAAATATTACAAATTAAATGGTTTTACATAAGGTAACATACCTTTATCCAACATATCTACAATGGTGTTATGTTGTTCATTACCTAAACCTCGTAATTCGAGGGTAATACCAAAACTATTATCATAGAATACATCTCTATTGCTGGTATATTCTTGATTTGATTTTCGAGTTAAATAACGTCTTGCACCAATACCAACAGACCAACAACAAGAGCTATATTGTACACCTGCATATTGCTCAACAGGTTTATTTAATGCGATATCATGATAATAATGTCCGACAAAAGACCAATTATCAGTAATTTCCCAAGCAATGGTTGCACCTATTTGTTTAATATCTTGGTTATAACGATTTGCACCAGCCGTTAAATTTTGATCAATATAAGCTTGACTTGCATAACGATAATTCAACTGAATTAAATTATTTTTCTTAGGATTATATTCTAAGCTAGTATTAGCTAATGAAACTTCATCTAAACGAGTATCATATTGATAGCTACCACACCAATTCCATTGATCATTAATTTTCCAGTTACTTTCTAATGCCCAAGAAGAAGAACGTCCAGAAGTATTATTTTTATCATTATCATCTATACGAGAATTATTCATGTAAAGAATTTGACCTAACGATAAATTAAAACGTTCATTCGCTTGTTCATCATAAAAACGAGTCGTACCACCAAAGGTAAATTGATTAGCAGATGCTATTCTATCTAAACCACTATAACGGCGATCACGGAATAATGAATAATAATCTTGTTGTAATAAAGCGGAATCATATCCATAACCTAAATATTCTGTATTACGTTTTGAACCAATATTACTTTGATTACGATAGGGACGATATAAATATTGAATTCGAGGTTCAATGGTTTGAGTATAGTCATTAATAAAAGTTTTATTACTGGCTAAAACTGTTTGGTAATCTACTTTTACTTGTGGGATTACTCTATTTACTGAATGTTCTATTTCTTCAGCATTAGTTGATCTGCCCTTACGTTGTTGATAGTGAGTAGCATAAAGTTTAGATTCAATATTTAAACTTCCATATTTATTTACTAAAGGTAAATTTAAACTTGGTTCTAAATGATGACGCCAAGCAGTAGGCATTAATGAACTAGAATTATCAAAACGAACAGATTGAGCAAATAATTTAAAGTCTGCTAACCCATTAAATAAATTATTTTTATAATAATTAAAATCAATCTGTGGTAATGCTTTATATGGACCTATGGATACATTATCAAAAACTTGATATTGTTTTGCTGAAATAGAAAAATTGTAATTTGGTTGATAATAAGCTAAACGTGCTGTTTGTGTTGCATAACCATCTGTACTACTACCATAATCAGAATCAAAATCATTAAAATAACGTTTATCACTTACTCGGGTATAATTTATATTTAAACGCCAATTATTAAATAATTTTGCATTATGCGCCCAATAAAATAAATGGCGTGATTTATTATCATTTAAGTAATCTTTATAATGATCTTTATGTAAATATTCTCCTGCTAGTTTACCCTCACCTAATTCATTTAAATAACGGAATTCTCCATTCGATTGCCAACCACGCTTTGACATATATTTAGGTGTAAAAGTTAAATCATAATTAGGTGCTATATTCCAATAAATAGGTTGAGCATACCAATAACCATCTCGACTAGAACTACCAACTTTCGGTATTAGTAAACCAGAACGACGGCGATCACCAATAGGTAATTGTAAATAAGGAGTATAGAAAACTGGCACACCAGCAACTTTAAAGCGAGCATTCCACATTTCAGCATATTCTTCTTTAACATATTGTTTCATTTCACTCGCTTCAATTTCCCATGAATTATCATCAGGTAAACAAGAAGTAAAAGTTGCATTTTTTAATAAGCGTACATTATCTCGCATTTCTGCATTTTTAGCCGTACCGCGACCTTGTCTACCTACAAATTGATAACTCGCATTATTAATATCACTATCTTTAGAATTCAAATGTAATTTAGCATCATCGCCTGTTAAATTAATGATATTATCTTTGTAATCAAAGCCACCTTTTACATAAGCAAAACGTTGCACATTATCACCTTTACCTGACTGAACAACTTCTGCTGAAGCAGCTTTTAAATGACGATTACCTTGTTTTATATCTACATAACCTTCATAAATACCATTAGTGAGTTGGTTTAATTCAGCTCTATCTGCTTCAATATAAACAGGCATATCATTTATATTGCCTTGAACAACTTTACCTGAAAATTGAGGAACGCCAGCTAAGCATCGTTGTTGTAAATCAGCGCTACTTACTGAACTATAAAGTGCGATAAAAATTGATAGGGAAAGTAAAGTGTAAGTATTCTTTCTCATTCGTTAACCATATAATTATTTAGCTAAAATTAGATTAATTATACTCTAAAAAACCTTATATATATATAAATGAAGTAGATTATTTATTTTTACAAAAACAATCATTTATATGATCATTCACTAATCCCATAGATTGCATAAAAGCATAACAAGTTATTTCACCAACAAAAACAAACCCTCTTTTCTTTAAAGCTTTAGATAATAATTTTGAAGTTTCAGTTTTAGTAGGAATACTATTTAAAGTGGGTACATCATTTATTTGAGGTTGGTTATTTACAAAAGACCAAATAAAATTACTAAAATTTTCACCGCACTTTTGCATTGCCATATAAGCCTTAGCATTTTTAACTATAGCCTCTAATTTTATACGATGACGAATTAATCCTTTATCTAGCATCAATTTATCAATATCTTGATCGGTCATATTAACAATCAATTCAGGGTTAAATTGATAAAAAGCTTTTCGATAATTTTCACGTTTTTTTAATATCGTAATCCAAGCAAGCCCGGCTTGTTGTCCTTCTAAACAAATTTTCTCAAATAATTTAATACTATCAAATTCAGGTTTACCCCATTCTTCATCATGATATTTTTCATAAATATCTATACCATTTGCCCAACTACAACGAACTATCATTATTAATATTCCTTTTAATCTATTTATTTGTGATCTAAATCACTGAAGTTAATAAAAAGACTTAGTACTATTAAATATTTAAGATATTAACTATCAATACTAAAGATAAAAATCACATTAAACTAACAGAATTATGTGTTATTGTATAAAAATATCCTAAATTCACAATAAATAGAGGTAAATAATGACAACACAATTAGAAACATTACGTAGTATGACCGTTGTAGTGGCTGATACAGGGGATATCGAAGCTATCAAAAAATATCAACCACAAGATGCCACAACTAACCCTTCATTAATTTTAAGTGCTTCTGCTTTGCCTCAATATGCCACTTTAATTGATGAAGCTATTGCTTATGCTAAGCAACAAACCCATGACAAAGCACAACAAATTATTGAGGCTGAAGATATCTTAGCCGTTAAAATTGGTTTAGAAATTTTAAAAATTGTTCCTGGACGTATTTCTACCGAAGTGGATGCTCGTCTTTCTTATGATACTCAAGGAACCATTGAAAAAGCACGTAAACTGATTCGTCTTTATAATGAAGCAGGCATTTCAAATGACCGTATCTTAATTAAAGTAGCTTCAACCTGGCAAGGTATTCGTGCTGCTGAAGTTCTTGAAAAAGAAGGGATTAACTGTAACTTAACCTTATTATTCTCTCAAGCTCAAGCCCGAGCTTGTGCAGAAGCAGGAGTTTATTTAATTTCTCCTTTCGTTGGTCGTATTTTAGACTGGTACAAAGCAAATACCGATAAGAAAGAATATCTTCCTTCTGAAGATCCCGGTGTTGTTTCCGTTACTAGTATCTATCACTATTACAAACAATATGGTTATCAAACAGTAGTGATGGGAGCCAGTTTCCGTAATATTGGTGAAATCACTGAACTGGCGGGCTGTGATCGCTTAACTATTGCACCAAGCTTATTACAACAATTACAGGAGAGTACAACCGCACTACCTCGTAAATTAGCTTATACAGGTGAAGTGAAAGCTCGTCCAGCACCAATGACAGAAGCAGAATTCTACTGGGAACATAATCAAGATCCAATGGCAGTAGAAAAGTTAGCGGAAGGTATTCGTAAATTTGCGGCTGATATTGAAAAATTAGAAGCAATGTTAAGTGCTAAATTATAAAAATAATTTAATAAATAAAAAACATTATTTTGATTTGACTGTAAAAAGTTAAATTTTTAATTCAAGGGCTGATTTCAATATTACATTGTGATCAGCCCTTTTAATTTGCTCTGTTTATCTATTATCTAATTTTTTAATTAATTATCAATCCAACGTTTTAAATTAAATTTTATGAATTTATATATGTGGATAACTTAGCAATAAAGCTGTAAAAAAAGTGTTTTTAATCTATTAATAAATTACTATCATCTTTTATTTGTGGATAACTCATCTATTTATACACAGTTTATTTCATATATTAATATAAAGATCTTAACAACTTTAAAAGAGATCTAAGTTATTTATTTAAAAAGCAAAAAAGATCTTACTCACAAGATCCAATGATCATAATAATAGTAATAATAAGATCTTTATATATAAATAAGATCTTTAATTATATGTATGTGATCTTTTTGGATCTCCATAATATGGATCTTTAGAATATACTTTCAAGCTATCTTAAATTTAAGTACAATAACCAGTTATCTAAAAAGATTGGATCTACAAGATCAAGGCTTAAAGAGTATTTAAAAAAACAAGGTTATTATGTTTTATACAGAAAATTATGATGTCATCGTGATCGGTGGTGGTCACGCAGGTACAGAAGCGGCACTTGCTCCTGCTCGCATGGGATTAAAAACTTTATTATTAACACATAATGTAGATACTTTAGGACAAATGTCCTGTAATCCTGCTATTGGTGGTATTGGTAAAGGTCATTTAGTTAAAGAAATTGATGCTATGGGTGGCTTAATGGCGACTGCAGCAGATAAAGCGGGTATTCAATTTAGAACATTAAATAGTAGTAAAGGGCCTGCTGTTCGTGCTACTCGAGCGCAAGCAGACCGTGTTCTTTATCGCCAAGCGGTAAGAATGGCCTTAGAAAATCAAGAAAATTTAGATATTTTCCAACAAGAAGCCACAGATATTTTATTAGAACAGGATCATGTAGTTGGTGTTACAACTAAAATGGGACTTAAATTTAGATCTAAAGCAGTGATCTTAACTGCTGGAACCTTCTTGGCTGGTAAGATCCATATTGGTTTAGAAAACTATTCTGGTGGACGAGCGGGAGATCCTTCTTCTATCACCCTATCTCAACGTTTAAGAGAACTTGGTTTACGTGTGGATCGTTTAAAAACAGGCACACCTCCCCGTTTAGATGCTCGTACTATTAATTTTGATATTTTAGCAAAACAACATGGCGATGCAGTATTGCCTGTTTTTTCATTTATGGGATCTGTTGATCAACATCCGATGCAAATTCCTTGTTATATTACAAGCACTAATGAAAAAACACATGAAGTAATTCGTAATAATTTAGATCGTAGTCCTATGTATACGGGAGTTATTGAAGGTATTGGTCCTCGTTATTGTCCTTCAATTGAAGATAAAGTAATGCGCTTTGCTGATCGCAATTCTCATCAAATTTATCTTGAACCAGAGGGATTAACTTCTAATGAAGTTTATCCAAATGGTATTTCAACTAGTTTACCTTTTGATGTTCAAATGAAAATTGTTAATTCAATGCCTGGTCTCGAAAAAACACGTATTGTAAAACCTGGTTACGCTATTGAATATGATTTCTTTGATCCTCGTGATTTAAAACCAACCTTGGAAACTAAAACTATTAATGGTTTATTTTTTGCTGGTCAAATTAATGGTACAACAGGTTATGAAGAAGCTGCTGCACAAGGTTTATTGGCTGGAATTAATGCGGGATTATTTGTACAAGAAAAAGAAAGTTGGTTCCCTCGTCGAGATCAAGCTTATGTAGGTGTATTAGTTGATGATTTATGTACATTAGGTACAAAAGAACCATATCGTGTATTTACTTCTCGTGCTGAATATCGTTTATTGTTACGTGAAGATAATGCTGATATGCGTTTAACACCAATTGCTCATGAGTTAGGATTAATTGATGATAAACGTTGGGCACGTTTTAACCAAAAAATGGAAAATATTGAGGCTGAAAAACAACGTTTACGTGGTATTTGGTTACATCCTCGCTCAGAATATTTAGAAGAAGCTAATAAAGTTTTAGGAAGTCCATTAGTTCGTGAAGCTAATGGTGAAGACTTATTACGTCGTCCTGAAATAAATTATCAAATATTAACGACGCTTACACCATTTAAACCAGCAATGGAAGATAAAGAAGCCGTTGAACAGGTTGAAATTAGTGTTAAATATCAAGGTTATATTGAACATCAACAAGAAGAAATTGAACGTCAAAAACGCCATGAAAATACAGCTATCCCAAATAATTTTGATTATGATTTAGTATCAGGCTTATCTAATGAAGTGAGAGCTAAATTAATGCAACATAGACCTGTATCTATTGGTCAAGCAAGCCGTATTTCAGGAATTACACCAGCTGCGATTTCAATTTTATTAGTTAATTTGAAAAAACAAGGAATGCTTAAACGTGGCGAATAATCTTGAATTGGAATTAGCTCAAAAATTAGAAATTTTGCTAAAACAGACCGCACTTTTTATTCCCGATCAACAAAAACAACAATTGGTTAAGTTAGTTTTATTATTAAATAAATGGAATAAAGCCTATAATCTCACTTCCGTACGTGATCCTATGGAAATGTTAGTTAAACATATTTTAGATAGCCTAGTCGTCAGCCCTTATTTAGAAGGACAATCATTTATTGATGTTGGTACTGGGCCTGGATTGCCTGGTTTACCTTTAGCTATCATTAATCCAACTAAAAATTTTGTATTATTAGATAGTTTAGGTAAGCGTATCAGTTTTATTCGCAATGCAGTACGTGAATTAGGTTTAACGAATGTTACTCCTGTTTTAAGTAGGGTTGAAGAATATAACGTTGAAGATAAATTTGATGGCGTATTGAGCCGTGCTTTTGCAAGTTTAAAAGATATGACTGAATGGTGTAAAAATTTACCAACAGAAAATGGATTTTTTTACGCATTAAAAGGAATTTATCATGCTGATGAAGCAAATGAATTATCAAAAAATTTCAAAATTGAAAAAATAATTCCATTGCATGTACCAGAATTAGAGGGCGAAAGACATTTAATTTTAGTTAAAAGTGTTTAGAAAATATTTTTATTTTTTTTAAAACTTAAATATTTTTTTAAAATGTTTAATTTTATGCACTTAGTTAATGGTTATTGATTGCATTGCTAAAATTAGTCCGTATAATTAAACTCTCTGTGTACTAGTAAATAAATCAAAACATGTCATCAGTTTTTATACAAACAAAAAACGTATATAAAAAAACTTTTCTGATTGAGTTTTTTTTTATTTTTATTGGAACATGGATTACCTATTTTTGTTTTACAGAACAGGTGTTTTCATTTTTATTTGGTGCATTAATTGCTGTTTTACCTCAAATGGCTTTTATAGGTTATGCTTTATATTTAAAAGGAAATCAACCTGTTGAAAATAAAGTCAAAGTGCTTTATCAAAGTGAAGTTTTAAAATTAGTATTAACAGTAATATTATTCATTATTGCATTTTACTTTTTTGCACTAAAAAGTATGGCACTTTTTTTAGGTTATTTTATTTTTATTGTATTAAATAATCTGTTGCCTGCATTATTAAATAGTAAATAATTTTTTAAAAATAAACGATTTATCAACAATTCGTAGGATACATATATGTCTGCTGAAGGTTCATCTCAAACTTCGATTGAATATATTCAACATCACCTTACATTTTTGACATCAAATGAAGGGTTTTGGTCATTCAATATTGACTCATTATTTTTTACTTGTTTAACAGGTATAATCTTTTTAGCTATTTTTTATAAAGTTGCTAAAAATATGAATAAAGGCGTTCCTGGTAAATTGCAATGTTTAGTAGAAATGTTAGTTGAGTGGATTGATGGTGTAGTAAAAGAAAATTTTACGGGAAATCGCACATTAGTTGCTCCATTAGCATTAACTATTTTTGTATGGGTTTTCTTAATGAACCTGATCGATTTAGTACCTGTAGATTATTTACCTCAAGTTGCACAAATGTTAGGTATTCATCATTTACGTGCAGTGCCTTCAGCTGATATGAATATTACATTCAGTCTTGCTATTGGTGTATTTTTCTTGATTATTTTCTATACGTTGAAATCCAAAGGTGTAAGTGGTTTTGTTAAAGAATATACTATGCACCCATTTAATCACATTGCATTTGTTCCTGTTAATTTATTATTGGAATCTGTTACCTTAATTTCTAAGCCTATTTCATTGGCATTACGTCTTTTCGGTAATATGTATGCTGGGGAATTAATCTTTATTTTAATTGCCGTAATGTATAGTGCAAATATGTTTGTAGCTAGTTTAGGTGTTCCTTTACAACTGGCTTGGGCAATTTTCCATATTTTAGTTATTGTATTACAAGCGTTCGTTTTTATGATGTTAACAGTCGTTTATTTAGGAATTGCCTATAATAAATCTGAAGAGCATTAATTTTACTTAAACTTTAAATAACAAACAGCTGAAAGGCTATTTTCAATCAAACTGGAGAAAACTATGGAAACTGTAATCAGTGCAACAATCATCGCATCAGCTATTATGCTTGCATTTGCCGCATTAGGCACAGGTATTGGCTTTGGTATTTTAGGTGGTAAATACCTAGAATCTGCTGCTCGCCAACCTGAATTAGCGAATTCATTATTAACTAAAATGTTTATCGTTGCAGGTTTATTAGACGCAATTGCGATGATCGCTGTTGGTATTGGTTTATACTTTGCATTCGCAAATCCATTTGCTTCATTGTTGGGTTAATTTTAAAACGGACTACTCTGTATAATTCAAATTATCGAGTAAATAACCAACTTATAAGGGAGGTGCCGTTGTGAATATCAACGCAACATTAATTGGTCAAACAATTGCATTTATCATCTTTGTATGGTTTTGCATGAAATTTGTTTGGCCTCCAATTATTAAAGCAATTGAAGAGCGTCAAAGTACAATTGCTAATGCATTAGCCTCAGCTGAAGCAGCTAAAAAAGAGCAAGCTAATACTCAAATATTAGCTGAACAAGAAATTTCTAAGGCTAAAATTCAAGCACAAGAAATTTTAGATTTAGCTAATAAACGTCGTAATGAAGTATTAGACGAAGTTAAAGTAGAAGCTGAAGCTCTGAAAGCTAAAATTATTGAACAAGGTTATGCAGAAGTTGAAGCTGAACGTAAACGTGTTCAAGAAGAATTACGTATAAAAGTTGCATCTTTAGCTATTGCTGGCGCTGAGAAAATTGTTGGTCGTTCTGTGGATGAAGCAGCGAACAACGATATTATTGATAAATTAGTTGCAGAACTATAAGAAGGTTGGGCTTATGTCAGAATTAACTACAATAGCTCGTCCTTATGCCAAAGCAGCATTTGATTTTGCAGTTGAACATAATGCAGTAGAAAAATGGACAGATATGTTAACTTTTGCTACTGAAGTCACCGAGAATAGTGTGATTAAAGAATTTTTAACAAGTTCTCTTTCAGCTGAAAAACTTAGTGAAACTGTAATTGCTGTATGTGGAGAACAACTTGATCAATATGGGCAAAATCTTATTCGGTTAATGGCTGAAAATAAGCGTTTAACTGTGCTTCCAGCAGTTTTAAAAGAATTCCAAGCTTATGTAGAAGATCATAATGCAACTGCTGAAGTTCAAGTTATTTCTGCTCAACCATTGAATGCAACGCAAGAACAAAAAATTGTTGTAGCAATGGAGAAAAAACTTGCTCGTAAAGTTAAATTAAATTGCAGCGTAGATAGCTCTCTTATTGCAGGAGTTATCATTCGTACAGATGATATGGTTATTGATGGTTCAAGCCGTGGTCAATTAACTCGTCTTGCTAGCGAATTGCAATTATAAGAGGAATAAAAAATGCAACTAAATTCAACTGAAATTAGTGAATTGATTAAAAAACGCATTGCTCAGTTCAATGTTGTGAGCGAAGCTCGTAACACGGGTACAATCGTTTCTGTGAATGATGGTATTATTCGTATTCATGGTTTAAGCGATGTAATGCAAGGTGAAATGATAGCATTACCTGGCAATGTATATGCTATGGCACTTAACTTAGAACGTGATTCAGTTGGTGCTGTGGTTATGGGACCTTATACCGATTTAGCCGAAGGTATGGAAGTTCAATGTACAGGTCGTATTCTTGAAGTTCCAGTTGGTCGTGGTTTATTAGGTCGTGTAGTAAATACTTTAGGTCAACCTATAGATGGTAAAGGTGAAATTCAAAATGATGGATTCTCACCAGTTGAAGTCATTGCTCCAGGTGTTATCGATCGTAAATCCGTTGATCAACCAGTACAAACAGGCTATAAAGCAGTTGACTCAATGGTTCCAATTGGTCGTGGCCAACGTGAATTAATTATCGGTGACCGTCAAACCGGTAAAACAGCATTAGCAATTGATGCTATTATTAACCAAAAAGATTCTGGGATTAAATGTATTTATGTAGCTGTTGGTCAAAAGGCATCAACTATTGCTAACGTAGTACGTAAATTAGAAGAAAATGGTGCATTATCAAATACAATCGTGGTTGTTGCATCAGCTTCAGAATCTGCAGCATTACAATATTTAGCACCATATGCAGGTTGTGCAATGGGTGAATATTTCCGTAACCGTGGTGAAGATGCATTAATCGTTTATGATGATTTATCTAAACAAGCTGTAGCTTACCGTCAAATTTCATTATTATTACGTCGTCCACCAGGTCGTGAAGCTTATCCAGGTGATGTATTCTATTTACACTCACGTTTACTTGAACGTGCTGCTCGAGTTAATGAAGAATACGTAGAACGTTTTACTAATGGTGAAGTTAAAGGGAAAACAGGTTCTTTAACCGCTCTTCCTATTATTGAAACACAAGCTGGTGACGTTTCAGCGTTTGTTCCTACTAACGTAATTTCCATCACTGATGGTCAGATTTTCTTAGAATCTAACTTATTTAATGCAGGTATTCGTCCAGCGGTTAACCCTGGTATTTCTGTATCACGTGTTGGTGGTTCAGCACAAACAAAACTGATTAAAAAATTAGCGGGTGGTATTCGTACAGCATTAGCTCAATATCGTGAATTAGCTGCATTTGCTCAATTTGCTTCAGATTTAGATGATGCAACTCGTAAACAGTTATCTCATGGTGAAAAAGTAACAGAGTTATTGAAACAAAAACAATACTCACCATTATCAGTTGCTGAACAAGCTGTAGTTTTATTTGCCGCTGAATTTGGTTATTTAGAAGATGTAGAAAAAGATAAAATTTTATCTTTTGAAGCCGCACTTTTAGATTATGCAAACCGTAATAACGCTGAATTTATGCAAGAACTTACCAAACAAGGTAACTACAATGATGAAATTAAAGAATCATTGAAAGGTATTTTGGATAGTTTTAAAGCTAATAGTACGTGGTAATAACGGAAACGGAGATATAACATGGCAGGTGCAAAAGAGATAAAAACCAAAATTGCCAGTGTACAAAGTACACAAAAAATTACTAAGGCAATGGAAATGGTTGCTACTTCGAAAATGCGTAAAGCGCAAGATTGTATGGCATCTTCTCGTCCGTATTCTGAAACAATACGTAATGTTATCAGCCACGTGTCTAAAGCTAGTGTAGGTTATAAACACCCATTTTTAATTAATCGTGAAATTAAAAAAGTGGGTATTTTAGTTGTTTCAAGTGATCGTGGAATGTGCGGTGGTTTAAATATTAATTTATTTAAATCAGTACTTTCTGAGATAAAAAAATGGAAAGAACAAGGTGTTGGTGTTGAACTTGGTCTTATTGGTTCAAAAGGCATTGCATTCTTCCGTTCACTTGGCTTAACTATCAGAGTTCAACATTCTGGTTTAGGGGATGCCCCAGCAGTTGAAGATTTGATTGGTATTGCTAATGGTATGTTTGATGCACATAAAAAAGGTGAATTTGATGCGATATATATTGCATATAATAAATTCATTAATACAATGTCTCAAAAACCATCGGTTAACCAGTTAGTTCCATTACCAGAATTAGAGAATGATAACCTAGAGGCAAGACAGCAAAGTTGGGATTATTTATATGAGCCAGAGCCAAAAGTATTACTTGATAGCTTATTAACTCGTTATTTAGAATCTCAAGTTTATCAATCAGTGGTTGATAATTTAGCTTCAGAGCAAGCTGCTCGAATGGTAGCAATGAAAGCAGCAACAGATAATGCAGGTAATTTAATTAATGACTTGCAATTAGTGTATAACAAAGCTCGTCAAGCAAGTATCACAAATGAATTAAATGAAATTGTTGCTGGTGCAGCTGCAATTTAACTAAATTAGAGGAACGGTAATGTCAGCAGGAAAAATAGTACAGATTATCGGTGCGGTAATCGACGTTGAATTCCCACAAGATGCAGTACCAAAAGTTTACGACGCATTAAAAGTTGAAACAGGTTTAACACTTGAAGTTCAACAACAATTAGGTGGTGGTGTAGTTCGTTGTATTGCAATGGGTACATCTGACGGTTTAAAACGTGGTTTAAGCGTAAGTAATACAGGCAAAGCAATTTCTGTACCTGTAGGTACAAAAACCTTAGGTCGAATCATGAACGTTTTAGGTGAACCCGTAGATGAACGTGGTCCGATTGGTGCAGAAGAAGAATGGGCAATCCATCGTGCAGCACCAAGCTATGAAGAACAATCAAACAGTACTGAATTATTAGAAACTGGTATCAAAGTTATTGACTTAATTTGCCCATTTGCTAAAGGTGGTAAAGTTGGTTTATTCGGTGGTGCTGGTGTAGGTAAAACAGTTAATATGATGGAATTAATCCGTAACATCGCAACTGAGCACAATGGTTACTCAGTATTTGCTGGTGTTGGTGAGCGTACTCGTGAGGGGAATGACTTCTATCATGAAATGACAGATTCAAATGTTATCGACAAAGTATCACTTGTTTATGGTCAGATGAATGAGCCACCAGGTAACCGTCTTCGTGTTGCTTTAACTGGTTTAACTATGGCTGAAAAATTCCGTGATGAAGGTCGTGATGTATTATTCTTCGTAGATAATATTTATCGTTATACCTTAGCAGGTACCGAAGTATCAGCGTTATTAGGTCGTATGCCATCAGCTGTAGGTTACCAACCAACGCTTGCAGAAGAAATGGGTGTATTACAAGAACGTATTACTTCAACTAAAACAGGTTCTATTACCTCTGTTCAAGCGGTTTATGTTCCAGCGGATGACTTAACTGACCCATCGCCAGCCACAACATTTGCTCACTTAGACTCAACAGTGGTATTAAGCCGTAATATTGCATCTTTAGGTATTTACCCAGCGGTTGACCCATTAGATTCAACTTCACGTCAATTAGACCCATTAGTTGTTGGTCAAGAGCACTATGATGTCGCTCGTGGCGTACAAGGTATCTTACAACGTTATAAAGAGTTAAAAGATATTATTGCAATTTTAGGTATGGATGAATTATCTGAAAATGATAAATTAGTGGTAGCACGTGCACGTAAAATTGAACGTTTCTTATCACAACCATTCTTTGTTGCTGAAGTGTTCAATAGTACACCAGGTAAATATGTACCATTGAAAGAAACTATTCGTGGTTTCAAAGGTATCTTAGATGGTGAATATGACCATATTCCAGAACAAGCGTTCTATATGGCAGGTTCAATCGACGAAGTTATCGAAAAAGCCAAAAATATGTAATCACTTCAAGTGAATATTCATTCCTGAAGGAGAAAACAATGGCAACATTCAACTTAACTATCGTAAGTGCAGAGAAAAAAATTTTTGAAGGTGTTGTAAAAAGCATTCAAGCAACTGGTACTGAAGGTGAATTGGGCGTTTTACCTGGACATATGCCGTTATTAACAGCAATTAAACCAGGTATTGTGAAATTAACTTTGGAAAATGGTAACGAAGAAGTTATTTATGTTTCTGGAGGTTTTTTAGAAGTTCAACCAACAACAGTAACGGTGTTAGCTGATATTGCGATTCGTGGTACAGACTTAGATCAAGAACGTATCTTAAATGCGAAACGTAAAGCTGAAGAAAATATCGTGGCTCGTCATACAGATGCTGATCATGATTTATTGGTAGCAAAACTTTCAAAAGAACTTGCAAAACTTCGTGCTTACGAATTAACAGAAAAACTTGTAAAATCAAAACGTTAATTTTTCTGATAAATTTTAAAAGCCACCTTAGGGTGGTTTTTTGTTTTGATTGCGGCAGGGTTATTTAAGTTTTTACGATAAAATAAAAATTTATATCTCACATTTAAAGCTATTTTTAGTAATATAGATAGTGAATAATCCCACTTGTTAATTCAGTAATATTACATCATATTAAAGATGGTAATTATCTTTATGATTAATAGAATTTTTACTCAACGATAAAAAGTGCGGTAAATTCTACCGCACTTTTTCTTTGATTTAGAATAATATGAAATTTAAACCATCAAATAGAGTTAATCTTCATCAATCATTATCTAAAGGGTTAAGCTCTAATCCAAATCGTTCACAAGGAAATAAAAATAAGCAATCACTTACTTTTGCAGAAACTAAAGTTATTCTTTTTAATAAACCTTTTGATGTGCTGACGCAGTTTACTGATGAAAATAGCCGCAAAACCTTAAAGGATTTTATTCATATTCCACAAGTTTATGCCGCAGGGCGTCTAGATCGCGACAGTGAAGGATTACTTATTTTAACCAATAATGGTGAACTTCAACATCGATTAGCCGATCCTAAATTTAAAATGGAAAAAACCTATCTTGTGCAAGTAGAAGGTAAGCCGACAGAACAAGATTTAGATAAGCTACGTAAAGGCGTTGAACTGAAAGATGGTTTGACAAAACCAGCAAAAGTAAAAATGATTGCTGAACCAAGTTGGTTGTGGGCGAGAAATCCACCTATTCGTGAACGTAAGAGTATTCCAACGAGTTGGTTAGAGATTGGTATTCGTGAAGGTAAAAATCGTCAGGTTCGTCGTATGACGGCTTATATTGGCTTTCCTACATTACGTTTAATTCGTTATGCTACCGCAGGGTTTACTGTAGAACAGCTTAATCATGGCGAATATTATCAACTTTCTGAATCAGAATTAATCTATTTATATAAAAATTTAAAACTCAGCATTAAGTAAGTGATTACTTATGATAAAAAGTGCGGTAAAAAAAGGAAAAATTTATGCTTAAACCTCATGTGACGATGGCTTGTATTGTACATTGCAAAGGTAAATTTTTATTTGTAGAAGAAATTGAATATGGTAAACGAACCTTAAATCAACCTGCTGGTCATTTAGAAGAAAATGAAAGTATTCTGGAAGGCGCCAGTCGAGAACTTTATGAAGAAACGGGGATTAGAGCAGAGATGCAATCTTTAGTAAAAATCTATCAGTGGCACGCTCCTCGTAGCCAAAAAGATTATTTACGTTTTGTATTTGCTGTAGAGTTAGAAGAATGGTTAGATATTACGCCTCATGATGCCGATATTACACAAGGTTTTTGGCTGACTTTAGAGGAATTCAAGGATTATATTCAACAAGAAGGTCAATGTGCACGTAATCCATTAGTGATAGAAGCATTACAGGATTACCTTAAAGGTGAAAGTTACCCTTTAGATATTTTAACTGTCTTTAATGATTAATTTGAGATAATAAAAAACCCGACATGTATCGGGTTTTTTATTTTGATTAAATTAGCGATATGCTTGATTTAATGAAACTTCAGGATCGGGTTCATGAGTGATGCGATTACGTAAATCGCGACGAATCACCTCGATTGTCCAGAACCAGAAAATATGGCCTAAAATTTCAGATACGTGTTCGTACCATGGCCATTCAGCTACAGCTGGTGCTAAGCCCATTGCAGGGAAAACAATATAGTGAACCACGACACATGCAATTAAACCTGCACCGATACCTTGCCAGAATTTAATTTTAGGGAATACTTCAGCCACTAAACCATAACCTACAGCAAATACAATAGAGAAGATGATGTGAGTTACACCAATCCAGTTAAATGCATAATCAGCAAATGTGAATACGGCTTCTGTTGGATCGATACCCATGTAGTCACGCAAGAAGACATGTGGAGGATTTAAGAATGCACGTGAACATTGTTGTAATGCTTGATCCATTACGATAGATCCAGAATTTAAAGCATCTAGTACTGGTTGAGGGCATGCCGCAGAGAATAAATCAATTGGGCTACGTGGTGGAAATGGATGTTCTGCACCCCATTTAACAAAAGCTGAAATGATACCACCAATGATACCGATGAATACTGCTAAACCGTAACGACGACGATTTGCAGGAGTTTGTTCAAATAAGCCTGACATATTAAGCTCCTAATTTTTTATAGGGGAAATATCGTATATTATAACGATATTAATTTTACATCTGTATTAATAAATTTTACAGAGCTATTAATTTTATTTATTGAAACGTTTTAGTCAAGTTTTTTTATCGTTTTTTTACCTGTAAAGAGGTATTACTGCTCAAAAACGTCTTTATCACGTAAAATATGCACATTACCTTTACGCCGTAAATAACCACATCGATCGAAATATTCCATTAATTGTACTGCTAACTTACGACCAAATTGTAATTCATCCCGTAATTGGTTTACGGTAATCGCACCATTATTATCCGCTAATTGTTTAATTAAACGAGCGTAGCCATAAATATTTTCAGTGAGAAAGAAACGGTCTTTCACAACAGCAGTTAAAAAACCTAATTTACCTGCTTTATACATGAAATTTCGCATTAAATTTTCTTCATAACCAAGAGTATTTGCCATATCTCGAACCCAAATAGCTTGGCCATTTTGTTTTTCGAACTCAGCTAATACTAATTGCCATAACCCTCTTTCTTCTGTTGAGAACTGAATTTTATGCTCAGGCAAATGTAGCCAACCACGAGTTTGTTGTAATTTACCCTTTTCAACTAATTCATCGATAAAATGATAAATCAGCTTTTCAGGTTGATTAAGCGCAGCCATACGATATAAACGTGCCTTACCTAACCCTAATTGATCGGCATGTTGGCCGTGATATTCAGCAAGTGCGGTCAGAATTTCAAAAATTTTCTGTTGTTGATAGTCAGCATTGAAACACCATTCTTGGAATTGAACTTCACCATTTTGTTGAATAATTTCATTGAGTTGTACTTCTTGAAGTTGTTCAATCCAAGCTATTTGTCGTGCCTCCACAGCCTTTTCTTGTAAGTATAAACTTATTCTTTCTGCAGCGGTTTTTGCTTGTTGTAGTTGAGCTAAATAAGCGAGACGTTGTTCAGTACGTTTATGTCGTTTTGGTGAATTAATTTCTAACACTTTTATTCCAGCGACTAATTGTTTGGCATCAGCACTACGTAAAATTAATTTATCCCCATAAGCTAAAAACAACGGTTTATCTAACATCAGTTCGGCAATTGCTTGCTGACTCGGCGCAAGTGATTTTTGTGTTAATAAAGTTAATTTACCTGTAGTACGTGTGGCTGCATGGTAAACATGAACTGGTTGACTTTCGGTGAGAAGATTTTCAGCGGTAATTTCTACTGTAATACGATCTGTCGGTTCTAATGGCGCTTGAGAAAATAACCAATCACCACGTTCAATCAAAGTGCGGTCTAAATCAGTATTAATATTTAATGCTAAACGTTGACCAGCGATACCTTCATTATTTTGGCTATTTTGTGCATGGATATTTTTAATACGGACTTTTTCACCGTTAGATAAATATAATTCATCATCAATTTTAACTTTACCACTAAATGCTGTGCCTGTGACTACGGTACCAGCACCTTTGACAGTAAAAATGCGGTCAATCGCATAACGGAATGGTTTGTTTTGATCTGCAATATTTGGCAAGGTTAATAAATAATCTCGTAATTCTTCAATGCCATCACTGGTTTTAGCTGAAGTAATAAAAAAACGACTATGAGCTAAAAAAGCATGATCTTGTTTTATTTTTTGAATAAGATCGTCGATTTGTTGTGAATTAGCACGATCAGATTTTGTGAGTACTACCATTATCTGTTCCACTTGCAGTAAATGTAAAATGGCTAAATGTTCTTCTGTTTGTGCTTGAATACCTTCATCTGCGGCTACAATTAACATAGCATAATGAATGCCACCTAAGCCTGCTAACATGTTAGCAAGAAATTTTTCATGACCAGGAACATCAATAAAACCTAAAATTCGATCTTGCACAGGTAAATAGGCATAACCTAAATCAATGGTCATCCCACGTTTCTTTTCCTCTGGTAAATGTGCGGTATTTGAACCTGTTAATGCTTGTAAAAGCGCTGTTTTACCATGGTCAACATGACCTGATGTGACGATAATCATGATGTTTTCCTATATTAAGCAGATAATTCTTTTAAGGTTGTTAATAACTTTTCAATATTTGCTAGGCTACGTAAATCCAACCAAATTTTATTATTTTCTACACGGCCAATTACTGGTGTTGATAAAGATTTAAAACGAGCTAAAAGTGCGGTTAATTTTCCATTATTTTTTCCCGAAATAGTCACCGCAATTGATGGAATTTTTGCCATTGGTTGAGAACCACTGCCAATTTGCGCTGAACTTGATTCGATTTGTAGGGAAAAATCATCTTTTAGTAGTGTTTCTAATGTTGCTTTTAATTGTTCTGCTTGCTGAGTTAATTGTTCAATAGGTTGTGTGAGTAAATGCAAACTGGTGAGTTTTTCCGCTAATTTTTCTGGTTGCAAATATAACCGTAGGGTGGCTTCTAAGCCTGCAAGAATCACTTTGTCACAACGTAAAACACGTTTTAACGGATGTGATTGTAGTTGTTGAATGAGCTCTTTTTTACCTACAATAATACCAGCCTGTGGACCACCAAGGAGTTTATCCCCTGAAAAAGAGATTAAATCCACACCTTGAGCAAGATTTTCTTGAACAGTTGGTTCTTTAGGCAGATTATATTGAGATAAATCTGTTAAGGCTCCGCTACCTAAATCTGTGATGACAGGAATATTAAACTCTTTGCCTAGTTCTGTTAATTCTTGTTCTGATACTTCACTGGTGAATCCACAAATTTGGTAATTGCTGGTGTGAACTTTCATTAAAAATGCAGTATTTTCGTTAATTGCGTTGCGATAATCTTTTAAATGCGTGCGATTCGTGGTTCCTACTTCAACTAATTTACAACCTGCTTGAGCCATAATATCAGGAATACGGAAAGCACCGCCAATTTCAATCAGTTCTCCGCGAGAAATAATGACTTCCTTGCCTTGAGCAAAGGTTGAAAGTATTAACAATACCGCAGCTGCATTATTATTCACAATACAAGCCGCTTCTGCCCCAGTGAGTTGATGAATTAACTCGCTAATATAATTGTCTCGATGACTTCGTTTTCCAACGTCTAAATCATATTCTAAAGCGACATTTTGACTCATTGCCGTAACAGCGGCTTGTTGTGCTGCTTCAGACCATAAAGCACGCCCTAAATTAGTATGCAAAACCGTACCAGTCAGGTTATGTACAGACTGAATTTGCACTTGTTGTTGGTTAGTTAAATGCTTTTGGATCTCTGTGATGGTGTTATCAAATGAGCTAAAAAAGTGCGGTATAGTTTGAGAAGATTTTATTTCTTCTCTAGCTAGGCAGAGTAAATGACGGCAACAGTTCACCACAGCAGTATGCCCAAAGGTTTGAATCAGTTGTTCTCCTTGCTCTGTTTTAAGTATTTTATCTACAGAAGGCAGTTGTTGAAAAAGTGCGGTCATTTTCTTTCCTTTTTTATCTCGTCATCTTGTTTATATTTTAAGTTTTATTTTGTAATTAAGCTATCCTTGATTTAATTACTTGAATAATCACTCTATTTAAGCTAAAGTTCTCAGCACAAAATGGAGGGTCGTCGTATCCGGTGATGCGGCAGGACTTCAAATCCTGTTAGGGCTGCCAGCAGTCCTGGGTGGGTTCAACTCCCATGACCCTCCGCCAAAAATTTTACTTGCCATAAATCTAATCAAAAACAATTCCTATTATTACTTAACTTGTTGATTTTATTAACATTAATAAATATTGATATGTATCAATATTTATCTACCTCATAAAGGTTAAACTATAACCAGTTAATTTTCGTGGGGGAAATTATATGGGTGATTTTAATCCAAAATTAAATCGTCGTGATTTTTTAAAAACGGCGTCAGCAACCAGTTTAACGGTGGCTGCTGCTTCAAGTTTATCTCTTCCTTTTTCTGCTAAATCTGAAAATATTGTAGTAAATAATACAAATGATGAAAAAATTGTTTGGAGTGCATGTACTGTAAATTGCGGTAGTCGCTGTGCATTGCGTATGCACGTTAAAGACGACCGAATTGCTTATGTAGAAACCGATAATACGGGAACTGAAACCTATAATCTTGATCATCAAGTAAGAGCATGTTTACGTGGGCGTTCAATGCGCCGACGAGTTTACAATCCTGACCGCTTAAAATATCCAATGAAACGAGTTGGTAAGCGAGGTGAAGGGAAATTTGAGCGCATCACTTGGGATGAAGCATTAACAATAATTGCGAAATCTTTAAAGAAAAATATTGCAGAGTATGGTAATGAAAGTATCTATTTAAACTACGGTACAGGTACTCTTGGAGGAACGATGACCAAATCTTGGCCTCCAGGTTCAACAATGGTTGCTCGCTTAATGAATTGTGTTGGTGGCTATTTAAACCATTATGGTGACTATAGTACAGCACAAATTGCAGTTGGACTGGATTATACCTACGGCGGTGGTTGGGCACTAGGTAATGGCATGGCTGATATGGAAAATTCCAAGTTAATCGTCTTATTTGGCAATAATCCAGCTGAAACAAGAATGAGTGGTGGGGGGTTAACTTATTGTATTCAGCAAGCAAAAGCTAAATCTAATGCAAAATTGATCATTATTGATCCTCGTTATACCGATACAGCTTTAGGTAAGGAAGATGAGTGGATCCCTATTCGTCCTGGTACAGATGCGGCATTAGTTTCGGGATTAGCTTATGTATTAATTATGGAGAATTTAGTTAATCAGGATTTCCTTGATAAATATTGTGTGGGTTATGACGAGAAAACATTACCAGAAAATGCGCCTAAAAATAGCCACTATAAAGCATATATTTTAGGACAAGGTGAAGATGGTATTGCTAAAACACCAGAATGGGCAGCCAAAATTACAGGTATTCCTGCTGAGCGTATTGTGAAATTAGCTCGTGAAATTGGTTTAACAAAACCTGCTTGTATTTCACAAGGCTGGGGACCACAACGCCGTAGTAATGGTGAAATTCTTTCTCGTGCGATAGCAATGCTCCCAATTTTAACTGGCAATGCAGGAATTAGTGGAGGGAATACAGGTGCTCGAGAAAGCTCTTATGGAATTCCTTTTGTGCGCATGCCAACTTTGACAAACCCTGTGAAAGCAAGTATTCCAATGTTTCTTTGGACTGATGCAATTATTCGTGCAACAGAAATGACAGATAAAACAGACGGTATTCGTGGTGTTGAGCGTTTAACAGCACCAATTAAAGTGATTTGGAATTATGCGAGTAATTGCTTAATTAACCAACATGCACAGATTAACCGTACTCATGAAATTTTACAAGATGATACGAAATGTGAGTTGATTATTACGATTGATAATCATATGACATCAACAGCGAGATATAGCGATATTTTGTTACCTGATTGCACGACATCAGAGCAAATGGATTTCTGCTTAGATGCTTTCACTTCTAATATGAATTACGTTATTTTTGCTGATCAAGTAGTAAAACCACCATTTGAGTGTCGTAATATTTACGATATGTTAAGTGATTTATCTGAAAAACTAGGTGTAAAAGAGAAATTTACGGAAGGACGTACACAAGAAGAATGGTTACGCTATATCTATGAACAGTCAAGAGATCATCTTCCTGAATTACCAAGTTTTGAAGAGTTTAGAAAACAGGGAATTTTTAAAAAAGTAGATCCAAAAGGTTTTTATATCGCCTATAAAGATTTTCGTGATAATCCAGAAGCAAATCCACTAGCAACACCATCAGGAAAAATTGAGATCTATTCTGAGCGTTTAGTCGAAATTGCTAAAACTTGGAAATTAAATAAAGATGAGGTTATTCATCCACTTCCAATTCATGTGGACAGCTTTGAACATTACGGTGATCCATTAATGGAAAAATATCCGCTTCAGGTATGTGGTTTTCATTATAAAGCTCGTACCCATTCTACCTATGGTAATGTAGATGTATTAAAAGAAGCGAATCCGCAAGAGGTTTGGATTAATCCTATTGATGCTGAGCAAAGAGGTATTAAAAATGGCGATATGCTGAGAATCTTTAATGATCGTGGTGAAGTTCATATCAATGCAAAAGTTACCCCACGTATTATTCCTGGAGTAGTAGCGTTGAGTGAAGGTGGCTGGTATGCCCCAGATAGTAATGGTATTGACCATGGTGGTTGTGTAAATGTACTCACAACACAACGTCCTTCACCTTTAGCCAAAGGTAATCCTCAACATTCTAACTTAGTTCAAGTTGCAAAATTATAGGAGTGAGCTATGGAACAATATGGTTTTTATTTTGATTCTGAACGCTGCACTGGCTGTAAAACTTGCGAGTTAGCGTGTAAAGATTACAAAGATTTAGGTACAGACGTAAATTTCCGTCGTATTTATGAATATGCGGGTGGAAATTGGGTGCAAGATAATAATGGCTGTTGGAATCAAGATGTATTTACTTATTATATGTCGATTTCTTGTAACCATTGTTCAGATCCTGCTTGTACTAAGGTTTGTCCAAGTGGCGCAATGCATAAAAATGAAGATGGTTTTGTGATTGTGGATGAACAAAAATGTATCGGCTGTCGTTATTGTAGTATGGCTTGCCCATACGATGCACCACAATTTAATGTGAAGAAAGGACATATGACCAAATGTGATGGTTGTTATTCTCGCATCAAAGAAGGATATAAACCTATTTGTGTGGAGGCTTGCCCGTTACGTGCTCTCGATTTTGCTCCAATTGATGAATTACGAGCAAAATATGGCAATCAAGCTTCTATTGCTCCTTTGCCACCATCAGATTTTACCAAACCAAACTTGGTAGTTAATTCGAATAAAAATGCTCGCCCAAGTGGTGATACAACAGGGTTTTTAGCTAACCCAAGAGAGGTGTAAGATGAACGGATTACATGAATTACCACTGATTATTTTTACGGTATTAGCACAATCAGTCGTAGGTGCGTGGCTAATCTTCTCTTTTGTTTTATGCCGTAATAATAGTGAAAAGAGTCGAAATTATCTCTATAAAGCAATGTTTGTATTATTAGCCTTATTAGGTGTTGGGTTCATTGCTTCAGTGTTACACCTTGGTTCTCCACTACGCGCCTTTAATAGCCTAAATCGTGTGGGCAGTTCAATGCTTAGTAATGAAATTGCCAGTGGAGCCGTTTTCTTTGCAATAGCAGGTTTATATTGGCTACTGGCTATTTTAGGAAAAATGCCTCTAGCTTTAAATAAAATTTGGCTAATTTTGACCGCACTTTTAGGGCTAGTGTTTATGTATATGATGAATAATCTTTATCATATTAGTACGGTGCCAACCTGGAATAGTACGATTACCTCTTGGTTATTTTACTTAACAGTGGTTATTGGCGGTTCCGCTTTAGGTTATGCACTTGCTTATGGTAATGCTGATAAAGCGTATCAACTACGCTATATTCCTATTTTATATTGCTTAGGTGTGTTTTTATCTGCAATGGTCGTGATTTATCAAGGCTTTGGTTTAACTCAAATTCATAGCTCGGTTCAACAAGCGGTAAATTTAGTACCAGATTTTGCAATTATGCATTGTATTCGCTTTTGTTTATTAGGGTTAGCGGGTTTCTTATTATTCAAGGGTAAGAATCTAGCCATGCTCATTAGTGCGGCATTTATTGCACTCTTTGCAGAAATGATTGGTAGAACTATTTTCTATGGTTTACATATGACAGTCGGCATGGCTGTGGCGGGTTAAATTAACCGCTGAAATTTTTCTAAAACCCACCGCACTTTTAATAAGTACAATCTCCATAAAAGTGCGGTTGATTTTTAAGGAATAGTATGAATAACGAATTACTGCAATGGATTTCTACGAGTGGACGTTTATTAGGCGCAATGTTTTATTATGAGCCTAAAGATCAACGCGTTGCTTCTATCTTAGATTTTTTTAAACAGCCAGATTGGATTGAAGAATGGGCACCTTTGGCTCAATCAGAACAAATTAGTACTTTAGTAAAAAAAGGCTTACAACAGAATTTGTCTGCAGATTATCAATATTTGTTTATTGGCCCTAATGATTTGCCAGCACCCCCTTGGGGATCGGTGTATTTAGATAAAGAATCAGTTATTTTTGGTGATTCATTATTAGCCTTACGAAGCTTTTTGCAAAGCAACCAAATTAATTTTGTGCAGACCTTGAATGAACCTGAAGATCACTTAGGGTTGATGTTGATGTTAGCCGCTTATTTAGCGGAAAATCGCCCTCAATTATTGAATGAGTTTTTGAGTAAGCATTTACTTACTTGGGGATATCGTTGTCTTGATTTATTGATTGAACAACAAAATTTTCCTTTTTATCAAGGAATTGCTCTTCTTGCTCGAGAAACCTTACAAGGTTGGCAACAACAAGCAGATATTCAACCCGCTCAACTACAACTATATCGGTAATTTGCTATGCAAGGCAAAAATGAACAATATTATCAAGCTTATTTAAGCCATCATCATATTTCTCGTAGAAGGTTATTACGTGGCGTTTTCCATCCTGTTGAAAAGGTCGTGGAAAAGCATATTGTTCGTTTAGCTACTCGACCACCTTTTGCTGCTGAAGAAGCGCTTTTTCTGATTGCTTGCACTGGATGTGGCGATTGCGTTTCTGCTTGTCCTCATCATCTTATTCAGATTCAGCAACATAAAGCCGTGCTTGAAATTGATTATATGAGTTGTAATTTGTGTGGCAAATGTGCAGAAGTTTGTGCAAGACATGCATTACATCCTGCGTTTAAAAAAGATACGGAATTACGACCACACTTTTCTAACCAATGTCTTATAAAGCAGCATCAAGCTTGTTCTAGTTGTCAACAACAATGCCCACAACAAGCGATTTCTGTTGATTTAGTCGTAGATAATGAACGTTGTAATGGCTGTGGTGAATGTAAAATATCTTGTTTCCTTTCAGCCATAAACTTGCAACAGATGCCTGCTTAGCTTGCAACCAATAAAAATTTATGTTGTCATACACCAAGTGCGATGAAATTTTTAATATTTTCACCGCACTTTTTATTTAATTAAGATAGAGTAATCATTTTACTCTTGTTTTTATTGGTTAGAGGAAAGACAAAATGTCAGCACAAGAGACAGCGCAAAATTTAGATGTGGCCGCTGAAACAGATAAAATTATTAATAAAGTTAGTAACATGAACTTTGACACCATGTTAAATGAATGGATTCTGCCTTATGGTACTAAACTATTATTAGCCATTGTTATTTTTATTGTAGGTAAATGGATTGCTCATGGATTGAGTAAATTATTGGGTAAAGCAGCTTTTGCTTCAACCAAAGATGATATGTTACAAAGCTTTGTTTCATCCATTAGTTATTTTTTATTTTTATTGATTGTGGTGATTGCAGCGCTTTCTCAATTAGGTATTAATACTAGTTCATTAGTGGCATTAATTGGTGCCGCTGGTTTGGCGATTGGTTTATCATTACAAAGTTCATTGCAAAACTTTGCTGCGGGTGTCATGTTGCTTATTTTCAAACCCTTCCGTAAAGGCGATTTTATTGAAACTAGTGGTCAAGCTGGAACTGTTGAACAAATGGGATTATTAGTGCTTGAATTACGCACGGCAGACAATAAAACGGTATTAATTCCAAACGCTAAAGTATTCTCTGATAGCATTGTAAATAACAGTGCAAACTCAACTCGTCGTATCGATTTTATTTTTGATATTGCATATGATGCAGATATTGCGAAAGCTAAAGAAATTGTGGCTCAAGTATTAAAATCCGATGTGCGAGTGTTACAAAATCCACAACCAACAATTGCAGTGGGTGCATTAGCAGCAAGCAGCGTACAATTATTTGTTCGTCCTTGGGTAAATACTGGTAATTATTGGGATGTCTATTTTAATATTACTGAAAATGTCAAACTTGAATTTGATAAAGCAGGCATTGAAATTCCATTTAATCAGATGGATATTAATTTCCCCACAGAAAAAATTTCACAAATTAAGTAATTAGTAATCAATAAAAAGGCTGAATCAATCATTCAGCCTTTTTGTTTATCTAAATTTTAAATATTATTTATTTCGGTTATCTACAGAAAATTTCCCTGAGCCTGCAAATATAAAAAAGAAAAATACGAAGCAGTAAAGTGCTGGTAATTCACCACCTTTTAATAAAGGTAATAATGGGTTGGCTCCATGTACAAAGAAGAATGCAAAAGCCATCATGCCTGATAATAAGAAGGCCACAGGGCGAGTAAATAAACCGATGATAAATAAGAAGCCACCAACGATTTCAAGAATACCGCCCACACCATATTGTGAGAATAATGGTACTGAGCCATTACCGTTTGTCATTGACATGGGAAATTCAAAGAATTTTGCCGTGCCATGTAATAAAAACATATAACCAATAATGATACGTAATAACCCTAAAACATAGGGAGAGTATTTTTCTAATTTTTCGTTCATAAAGTTGTTCCTAAATAAAATACTAAATAGACAATAATATTATAAAAGACACACATTAAGCAGTGTCTGATAATTATATTTATCTATTTATTGTTAATAAATATAAAAAATATTGAAACATTATCAACTAATAGTAAATCATTAAAACATAAAAACGTGAATAATAAGATCCATTTTCTTAATTTAATATAAGATTAAATATCTAAAGGGCTCCAGTTTTTATCTTTCACTGGAGGCAGCCAAGCACTACCTTTTACACACATTTCCCATAATAATTGCGGAATACCATAATGGTCGGCTTTTTCAGGATCAAGATGTGTAATGATTTCATTTTCACAGCCCTGTTTAATCAAAGTAGCGATATTGGGATTGATCATTACTGTTTTACCTAAACCAATAAATTCTGCCCAGCCTTTTGCGTAAGCATTGATAATTTGTTCTGCTGTGAATAAGCAACCTACGCCAATCAGTGGTAGTTTACCGGCAATATGATCATGTACTAATTGCATACGAGTTAGGTTGGTATCTGCGCCACGACGAGCTTTTTTGTAGAAATCATGTAATGACATATGTAGATATTGCAATGGTTTTTTCACTAATTCATCAATTAATGCAAAGGTATCTTCCATTGTTAAACCTAATTCTTCAGGTTCTTCAGGTGAGAAACGGTAACCGATCATAAAATCATTACGATTAAATTTTGCTCGAGCAGCAATGACAGCATCTACTACTGCTAATGGGAAACGCATACGTTTTTCACGTGATCCACCCCATTCATCGGTACGTTGGTTGGAATGACCTGAGTAGAATTGTTGAATTAAATAACCATTAGCACCATGGATTTCTACCCCATCAAAACCAGCTTGAATAGCTAATTCTGTGGCATAACCAAAAGCTTTTATTAAATCTTCTATTTCAGTTATGGTTAATGCACGAGCGCCTGATTCTTGATCATCAGAAGGTGCTACTTTGTCGTTTCTTTTTAATAAATCCGCCACTGCAGATTTACCGCCATGGTGGATTTGTAAAATCGCTTTTGCGCCCTGTGCTTTAATTATCTCTGCTGTTTGTTTTAAGCTAGGTAATTGCGATACATGAATCGCTTCAGGTTGACCATAAAAAGCTTTGCCGTTATCAGCTACTAGTGTTGCAGCTAAGATAAACATACCAACATCATTAGCACGATTGCCAATAAAGATACGTTCTTCTTCGCTGAGTGTGCCATTTTCATGAGAGGCAAAATGTGTCATCGGTGCTACGGCTAAACGGTTTTTAATTTCCACACCGTTATTTAAACGGTAAGCTTCAAATAAAGGGGCATATTTTGAATTCATAATAGATCCTTGGTTAAGGAGGGATTTTATGAGAGTAAAACAACTTGCTGAATTAATCAATGATTAGATAGTGAGTTTGTTAACTCACTATCTGGATTAAAAGTGCGGTGAGAAATATAAAAATTTTTATGAATTCAGGATTGCTTCCAATTCTTCCTGAGCGGTTAACCATGCTATTTCTATTTCTTCTAACGTTTTTTTCACTTTGACTTGTTCCGCTAAAAGTGCGGTCATTTTATCTTTATTTTCTGCCGTATAAAGTTCGGAATCACCTAGTTGAGTTTCAATATCATTGAGTTGCTGATGGCATTTATCCATGTTTATTTCAAAGGTGCTAATTCGTTTACGTAAAGGAGCTGTTTGTTGGCGTAATTCTGCCTCACGACGTTTTTGCTCTTTGCGATTAGCACTCGTATTTTCATTGGCAGATGATTGTTCAGAAATTTCGGTATTTTTGACCGCACTTTTTCCTTGAGCATTAATTTCATTTAGCCATTTTGCATAGTCTTCTAAGTCACCATTAAATTCTTCTACTTGTTTATCATGTACCAAATAGAATTCTTCTACGGTGTTACGTAGTAAGTGACGGTCGTGGGAAACGACAACTAATGAGCCTTGATAATCCACTAAAGCTTCTGTTAACGCTTGACGCATATCTAAGTCAAGATGGTTGGTGGGTTCATCCAATAATAGTAAATTTGGGCGTTGCCATACGATCAGCGCTAACACTAAACGGGCTTTTTCGCCGCCAGAGAATTGTTTTACTGGATCATTCACTTTATCACCGTGGAAAGCAAAACTACCAAGATAATTACGCAGCTCTTGCTCTGTCTGCATCGGTGCAAGTTTTTGTAAATGCCATAAGGCACTTTCATCAGCACGTAAAGTATCTAATTGATGCTGTGCAAAATAACCTAATTGTACGCCTTTAGCTAATTGCACTACGCCAGAACGAGCCTGCAGTTCGCCTGCTAATAATTTAATTAAGGTAGATTTCCCTGCTCCATTTTTGCCTAGTAAACCGATACGTGAACCAGGCACTAAATTCAGCTTAATTTTTTGTAGAATTTCTGCCGCATTTTTACCTTCACCATAGCCTGCGGAGGCTTTATCAATCATTACTAAGGGATTAGGCAATGAAAGAGGTGCTCGGAATTCAAAAGTAAAAGGATTATCCACATGAGCAGGAGCAATTAATTCCATACGCTCCAGAGCTTTCATGCGACTTTGCGCTTGTTTTGCTTTGGTGGCTTTTGCCTTGAAACGGTCGATATATTTTTGTAAATGAGCAATTTTATCTTGTTGTTGACGATACATTGCACTGTGTTGTGACAGCTTTTCTGCTCGTTGTAATTCAAAAGAAGAATAATCGCCCGTATATTCATTCAGCTTCTGATGTTCAATGTGAATGATTTTATTCACAATCGGATCAAGGAAATCACGGTCATGTGAAATTAATAAGAGTGTACCTTGATATTGTACCAACCAACGTTCTAACCAAATTACCGCATCTAAATCCAAGTGGTTAGTGGGTTCATCGAGTAACAGTAAATCTGAAGGGCATAACAATGCTTGTGCTAAGTTTAAACGCATACGCCAGCCCCCCGAGAAAGATTTCACCGAATGTTGCAATTCTTCCTGTGAGAAGCCTAAACCATGTAATAAGGCAGCGGCACGAGCTTGAATTGTCCATGCATCAATGGTATCTAATTGACCGTGAATACGGGCGATAGCATTACCATCATTACATTCATTGGCATTCGCTAATTCTTTTTGTAAACGACAATATTCACGATCACCTTCAATGACATAATCTAGGGCTGAAATTTCTAAGGCTGGGGTTTCTTGATTTACCCAAGATACCGCCCAATTAGCAGGATAAGTAGCATTGCCACCTTCAGGTTGCATTTCTTTTTTGAGTAAAGCGAATAAGGTGGATTTTCCGCAACCATTTTTACCTACCAGCCCGACTTTTTGTTTAGGATTGATGCTAGCGTTTGCTTCTTCTAGAAGGACTGTTTGACCACGTTTTAAAGTTAAATTAGAGAAAAAAATCATGCTGTTTTGAGTTTATAAAATTGAAATAAGGTTTTAATCTTTAAGAATTAGTTAACTTGATATAAGCGATAACTGACTAACCCTGTGTTTTTTTCTTTGAGTAAATGCCAATGTGCTGGTGCCGAAATAGTCTTAGCCAGCTCAGTTTCCACATAAACTAAGGCTTTTGTTTTGAGCCACTGATTTTTATCTAGTAGAGCAATGGCTTGTTCTGCCAAATCAAAATGGAACGGAGGATCCAAAAAGACTAAATCAAATTGAGGCTGAGCAGGCTTTTGGCTTAAATAACTTAAGCTGTTTTGATTGATGACTTCCGCTGATTCTTTAGCACATTTTAGGGTTTGTAAATTTTGTTTGAGCTGTGTTGCCACAGACTTTTCTAATTCTAAAAAAGTAACATGTTTAGCTTGGCGGGAAAGAGCTTCAAAACCTAAGGCACCACTGCCTGCAAATCCATCTAAACAGACGCTATCTACAATGTAAGGCATTAGCCAATTAAATAATGTTTCTTTGACTCGATCACCTGTTGGCCGCAACCCTTGTGAATTTAGTACAGGAAGTTTTCGCCCTCGCCATAAACCAGCAATAATTCGTACTTCACCTTTAGCTTGGTTTTGTTTAGTTGGTATCAGCTTTAAAGTGCGTTGATTTGTATTTTTTTTCATAGAGGATTTGCAAATAAATGTTACACTATGGGAAATTAAATGTAGTGTAACAAAATTCAGGTTTTTTGACCAAACCTTAGAGGAAATGAGAGCAATTTATGGCAAATGAACAGAAAAAAGGCGGTTTTTGGTCTTGGTTAGGCTTAGGTAACAAAAAAGAACAAGAAGAGCAAATCGCTGACTCAGAAGCCCAATCTGAATTATCAGAACAAGTGGAAGAATTGGTTGATGATGTTAAAGATAAAATTGAACAATTAGCCGAGAAAGCAGAAGATATTACTGACCAAGTTGAAGAGAATATTGATCAGCTTCAAGCACATGTGGAACAAAAAACAGATCAATTTGAAGCTCAACTTAAACAATCGGTTTCTGAATTTTCACAGAAGTTTGAAGATTTTGAGCATAAAATTGATGATAATTTACAAAACCTTAAACAAGATGCTACGGCTTATATTGAACAAGTGAAAGCGGAATTTTCTGAAAATGAACCGCACTTTGAAGACAAATCCACAGATAAGCTAGAACATGAAAGTGCGGTAGAAAATTCAGAAATTTCTGCTCAAACTGCGGTGACTCATAGTACTGACCTTGATGTTAGTCAAGTGGCTATTCAAACTCAAGAAAAACCAAGTGAAGGTGGTTTCTTTAGTCGTTTGGTAAAAGGGTTATTAAAAACTAAACAAAATATTGGTGCAGGTTTCCGTAGTTTATTTACGGGTAAGAAAATTGATGATGAGCTATTCGAGGAGTTAGAAGAACAGTTATTGATTGCCGATATCGGTATGCCAACCACCACTAAAATTATCAGCCATCTTACCGAACATGCCAGCCGAGCTCAGTTGAAAGATGCCGATATGCTTTATCAACAATTGAAAGTAGAAATGGCAGAAATTCTTAAACCTGTTGAGCAGCCCTTAGTAATTGATAGTAGTAAAAAACCTTATGTAATTTTAATGGTGGGAGTCAACGGCGTAGGTAAAACAACCACGATTGGTAAATTAGCCCGTCAGTTCCAACAACAAGGAAAATCGGTGATGTTAGCCGCTGGTGATACTTTCCGTGCTGCTGCTGTTGAACAGCTACAAGTATGGGGCGAACGTAATAATATTCCCGTGGTAGCTCAAAGCACAGGTTCTGATTCTGCTTCAGTAATTTTCGATGCAATGCAATCAGCCGCCGCTCGTAACATAGATATTTTGATTGCTGATACCGCAGGTCGTTTACAAAATAAGAATAATCTTATGGACGAATTGAAAAAAATCGTACGTGTGATGAAAAAATATGATGAAACGGCTCCCCATGAAATTATGTTAACCCTTGATGCAGGCACGGGTCAAAATGCTATTAGCCAAGCTAAATTATTTCACGAAGCAGTGGGTTTAACAGGAATTAGTTTAACGAAATTGGATGGAACAGCCAAAGGCGGTGTAATTTTTGCTATTGCGGATCAATTTAATTTACCCATTCGTTATATTGGTGTGGGCGAAAAAATTGAAGATTTACGCCCATTCCATGCAGAGGAATTTATTGATGCGTTATTCACCCATGAAGAAGCTTAAGGATAACAAGGTAAAGTGCGGTTAATTTCGGCACTTTTTATCAAATACAATAATTAGAGATATAAAAAGATGATACGTTTTGCAGATGTAAGTAAAGCTTATATGGGAGGAAAACCAGCATTACAGGGGCTGACTTTCCATTTACCTGTAGGCAGTATGACTTATTTAACAGGGCATTCGGGTGCCGGTAAAAGTACCTTATTAAAATTAATTATGGGTATGGAACGTGCTAATGGTGGACAAATTTGGTTTAATGGCCATGACATTACCCGCCTTTCAAGTTATGAAATTCCATTTTTGCGTCGTCAAATTGGGATGGTTCATCAAGATTATCGCTTATTACCTGAACGTTGTGTAGTCGATAATGTGGCGTTGCCATTAATTATTGCTGGCTATCGCCCGAAAGATGCAGAAAAATATGCGCTTGCAGCATTAGATCGTGTCGGTTTACGTGATCGTGCTAATCATTTACCAATTCATTTATCTGGCGGTGAACAACAACGTGTGGATATTGCTCGTGCGGTTGTGCATAAACCACAATTATTATTAGCCGATGAGCCAACAGGGAACTTAGATATTAATCTATCTATGGATATTTTTAATCTTTTTGAAGAATTTAATCATATGGGCATGACAGTATTAATCGCCACTCACGATTTATCTTTAATTCAACAAAAACCAAAACCTTGCTTAGTATTAGAGCAAGGTCATTTACGTTAAGGTCGGTGTTCTATGAGTTCAATGAATAGCGCACCATTTTGGGTGCAAATGCAGTATGTGTTACGTAATGTATGGGCCGATCTTGTGAAGCGTAAATATGGCACTTTGCTGACTATTTTAGTGATTGCCGTTTCATTATCTATTCCTACCGTGAGTTTTTTATTGTGGAAAAATACCCATCTTGCAGCCACTCAGTTTTATCCTGAAAGTGATATTACGGTTTATTTGCATAAAAATCTTAGTGAAGACGATGCGAATGCTGTGGTGGAAAAAATTCGTCAAGTTGAAGGCATTGATAGCCTTAATTATATTTCTCGCCAAGAAAGTTTAAATGACTTTAAAACTTGGTCTGGCTTTAATGAAGAGTTGGATATTTTAGATGATAATCCATTACCTGCGGTAGTGATGATTCAGCCCACTAAAGAATTCCAAGACTCGAAAAAACGTGAACAATTACGGGCTAATTTAGACCAAATTAAAGGTGTACAGGAAGTGCGTTTAGATAATGATTGGATGGAAAAATTCACTGCGCTTACTTGGTTGATTGGTCATGTAGCAATCTTTTGTGCCGTGTTAATGACCCTTGCAGCCTTCTTAGTGATTGGTAACAGTATTCGTTCTGATGTATATAGTAGCCAAGCAAATATTTCTGTGATGAAATTATTAGGTGCGACAGATCAATTTATCCTTCGACCATATCTTTACACTGGAATTATTTATGGATTCTTAGGAGGGTTCTTTGCATGTTTCTTCAGTAGTTTATTGATTGGTTATTTTGCTAATGCAGTGAAATATGTGACAGATGTTTTTGCAGTGAAATTTGAACTAAATGGGTTAGCATTCGGAGAAGTGTTATTCCTGTTAATTATTTGTTCTATTGTCGGTTATGCATCGGCTTGGATTTCAGCCACTCGTCATATTCGGATGTTAGAGCGTAAAGTAGGATAATTATTTCATTTGATGAGAAAGGCTATTTTTAAGTAAATAGCCTTTTTTAATTTGCAGACAGGGTAAAATATATTTTATTCCATTTTTTTAGCAAAAAAACTTGCTTTTATTTAGCGTATCTAGTAATTAATTAAATCTAGTCAAACACACATAATTAACTTAAGGAAACAAAATATGAAAAACGTAGGATTTATTGGTTGGCGTGGCATGGTAGGTTCCGTTTTAATGGATCGTATGATTCAAGAAAACGATTTCTCAAATCTTAATCCAATCTTCTTTACCACTTCACAAGCGGGTCAAAAAGCACCTGATTTTGCAGGTAAAGATGCTGGCATTTTAAAAGATGCATTTGATATCGAAGAATTAAAGAAACTAGATATTATTGTTACTGCACAAGGTGGTGACTACACTTCAGCGGTTTATCCAAAATTAAAAGCAACAGGATGGGATGGTTACTGGGTTGATGCAGCATCAACTTTACGTATGGAAAAAGATTCAATCATTGTATTGGATCCTGTAAACCAACATGTTATTTCTGAGGGTTTAAAAAATGGCATTAAGACTTTCGTAGGGGGAAACTGTACGGTAAGTCTAATGTTAATGGCTATTGGTGGCTTATTTGAAAAAGATTTAGTGGAATGGGTTTCTGTTGCAACTTACCAAGCAGCTTCTGGTGCTGGAGCAAAAAATATGCGTGAATTGCTTTCACAAATGGGTCAATTAGAAAGTGCTGTATCAGCTGAATTAGCCAATCCCGCTTCTTCAATATTAGAAATTGAACGTAAAGTTACCGCACAAATGCGTTCGGTAGAATTTCCAACAGAAAACTTTGGCGCTGCATTGGGCGGTAGTTTAATTCCTTGGATTGATAAATTATTACCAAGTGGTCAAACTAAAGAGGAATGGAAAGGTTATGCAGAAACGAACAAAATTCTTGGTTTAAGTGATAATCCAATTCCTGTAGATGGCTTGTGTGTACGTATTGGTGCATTACGTTGCCATAGCCAAGCTTTCACAATCAAATTAAAACGTGATATTCCATTAGAAGAAATAGAGAAAATCTTAGCATCTCATAATGAATGGGTGAAAGTAATTCCAAATGACAAAGAAACCACATTACGTGAATTAACACCTGCGAAAGTAACAGGGACATTAAGTGTGCCAGTGGGTCGTTTACGTAAATTAGCGATGGGTCCGGAATACTTAGCTGCATTTACTGTGGGTGACCAGTTATTATGGGGAGCAGCAGAACCTGTACGTCGTATTTTAAAACAGTTAGTGGCTTAACCAGTTGAATTAAATATAAAAGTGCGGTGATTTCCACCGCACTTTTTGTTTATAATGAAAAACCTTGTTGTAAATCTATTGGAAATTATTTTCCTTGTGATATTTGATATTTTTTAGCAAACTCTCTAAAACCACTATGCAAAATCGAGAACCGCACTTTAGTCAATTTGCACTTTCTGAGTTAATGCCCTTTGCTGAGCGTTTTCCATTAAATTATGTGAAAGGTAAAGGCAATATTGAAATTGCTTATCGTCATTTTACCCATCAACAAAATGGAAATGGACGATTAGTGATTTTAGTCAATGGTCGTGCAGAAAACTTATTAAAATGGACTGAAGTTGCTTTTGATTTTTATCATCATGGATATGATGTTCTAACCTTTGATCATCGTGGACAAGGTTATTCAGAACGATTATTAGCTGATAAAGACAAAGGTTATATTGATGAATTTCGTTTTTATACGGAGGATATGGCAAGGGTCATTCAAGAAGCTACAGATAAATGCGAATATAAAAGTTTGCATTTAGTGGCTCATTCTTTAGGGGCTTTAATTAGTAGCTATTATTTAGCTAATTATGATCATCAGATCCAGAGTGCCGTACTTTCTTCACCTTGTTATGGCTTACCGCTTAAACATCCCATTCGAGATCAATTATTGATTAGTTTAATGATGCTATTTGGGCAAGGTGAACGTTATGTACCAGGTAAAAAAGGTTATCAGCCAGCTAACTTAAATAGTAATGAATTAAGCTTTTGTAAAACTCGAATGAAATGGATGAATCGGATTAATCGTAACCATCCTGATATTCATTTAGGTGGGCCGACTTTTCGTTGGGTTCATCTTTGTTTAAGTGCTATCAAGGGATTGCCGTCGGTGATTCCACGGATAGAAATTCCGATGATGATTTTATATTCAGATAAAGAAAAAATTGTCGATAATAAAAATTTAGCAAAATTGACCGCACTTTTTCCTCAAGCTAAATTGGTAAAAATGGAAAATACCAAGCATGAAGTTTTGTTTGAAGGTGATCAACTGCGGCATTGTGCAATTACAAAAATACTTGATTTTTTTGAGTAAGTTTAGATAAAAAACCCCACTTTGTGGGGATTTTTGATTATGTGGTTTCCATATGTACGGCTAATACACCAGGTTGCATTTTTGCAAGCACATAGATATTTTGTAATTCATGAGATTCTTCAATTTCACATTGTAAAATGAGGTTAATTTCGCCATTGTATAAATCTTTAATGGAAATATCTTCAATTTTACAGTTGTTTTTCTTAAATAGTGCAGTGACAGCGCTAATAGTTTGAACTGAATTCAAATGTAAGGTAAAAGTCGCTTCTACTTCTTTTTCTGGTGGACGGCGATTATGAGCCAATTTCATTACATAAGGACTTAAACGGATTGCTACTAGAATCATTAACGTTGCAATAACCGCATCGAAGAAAAAGCCTGCCCCAGTGGCAATTCCAATGCCAGCAGCAGCCCAAATAATAGCGGCGGTTGTTAATCCTGAAATGGCATCATTATTTTTTCGTAAAATCACCCCTGCGCCGAGGAAACCAATACCACTGATGACTTGTGCCGCAAGACGCATGGGATCAGTTCGAATGTTATCAGAAACACCAGCATAATATTCTGCAGATTGAATAGATACAATTGTTAGAATGCAGGTGGTAATCGAAATAATGACACAGGTTTTGACCCCAACAGGTTTGTGTTTTAATTCTCGTTCTAAACCAATAAAAGCGCCTAAGCACATAGCCACTGATATTTTAATCAGAATTAAGATTTGAGGTGAGGTGATCACCTGATTCAAAAAGTGATTCATAAAAGAAAAATCCTACTAAACTAATTTTTTTAATTGATATAAATAAGCTAATGCCTGTTTAGGGCTAAGATCATCAGGATCTAGTTGATTAAGCATTTCCATGATGGCATTTTTACTATCATCTTCTTCTAGAAGATTAAGTTCGCCTTGCGTCTGATTCATAGCACGTAAGTCTTGAATTTTTTGATCTGCATTTTGTTGTGACAAACGTTCTAAGTTAGAAAGTTTTTGTTTCGCTAGTTTAATCACATGCTGTGGAACGCCAGCTAATGCAGCAACGGCTAGCCCATAACTTTTACTAGCTGCACCATCTTGTACCGCATGCATAAAAGCAATAGTATCGCCATGTTCTAGCGCATCTAAATGCACATTAGCAGTGCCTGCAATTTGTTCAGGCAAAATCGTTAATTCGAAATAATGTGTTGCAAATAAGGTTAATGAACGTAATTTTTTAGCTAACCATTCTGCGCAAGCCCAAGCCAATGAAAGTCCATCATAAGTTGAGGTACCACGCCCTATCTCATCAATCAACACTAAACTATTTGCTGTTGCTTGATGTAGAATATTTGCCATTTCTGTCATTTCCACCATAAAGGTTGAGCGTCCAGAAGCTAAATCATCAGAAGCTCCAATGCGGGTAAAAATACGATCAATAGGGCCGATTATGGCACTTTCAGCAGGTACAAAACTACCCATATAGGCCATTAAAGTAATTAATGCAGTTTGACGCATATAAGTACTTTTTCCTCCCATATTGGGCCCTGTAATAATCAATAAGTGGCGTTGTTGGTTGAGATTGACTGGGTTAGCAATAAATGGCTCTTTGAGCACTTGTTCTACTACGGGATGACGGCCATTTTCAATATATATGCCCACATTGTCGCTAAATGTAGGTGCCACATAATTTAAGGTTTCTGCCCGTTCTGCAAGATTAGTAAGGACGTCTAATTCAGAAAGTGTTAGGCTTGCTAATTGTAATGCTCCTAAGTGCGGTAATAATTGGTCAAAAAGTTCTTCATACAGTTGTTTTTCTAAAGCCAAAGAAGCACCTTTTGCTTTCAGAACTTTATCTTCATAGGTCTTTAACTCAGGAATAATAAAACGTTCCGCATTCTTTAGGGTTTGACGACGAACATAATGCATTGGTGCCTTATGTGCTTGACCTTGACTAATTTGGATGTAATAACCATGAACCGCATTAAAACCTACTTTTAAGGTATCAATGCCTGTTGCCTCACGTTCACGTAGCTCTAAGTCTTCTAAATATTTAGTTGCGCCCTCAGAAAGCGAACGCCATTCATCTAGTTCAGCATTATAACCTTCAGCAATGACTCCACCATCACGAATCAATAGTGGTGGAGTTTCAATAATAGCACGCTGTAATAAACTACAAAGCTCATCAAAATCGCCTATATGAGTTAAAAGTGCGGTGAAATTTCCAGAAATTTTTAGAATTTCTTTGATTTCAGGAATTTGCTCTAAGGCGGTACGTAAACGGGTTAAATCACGTGGGCGAGCCGTTCTTAATGCTACACGAGCTAAAATACGTTCCATATCTCCCACTTGTTGAAGATAAGGTTGTAATTCTGCAATTAAATCTTGTGCTAAAATATGCGTAATAGTTTGTTGACGGTATTTTAATTTTTCCACTTGGCGGATCGGTTGATGAATCCAACGTTTTAATAAACGGCTACCCATGGGTGTCACACATTTATCAAGCACTGATGCTAAAGTATTTTCTGTACCGCCAGAGAGATTTTGTGTCAGTTCTAAATTACGACGAGTTGCAGCATCTAGCTGAATATTTTCATTATTTTCAACTAAGGTAATGCTTTGAATATGAGGTAATGCAGTACGTTGCGTTTCTTTAGCGTATTGCAATAGACAACCAGCAGCACATAATCCAAGAATGGCTTTTTCTACCCCAAAACCACGTAAGTCTTTAGTTCCAAATTGACGATTAAGCAATTGCACAGCTGTGCCTAGTTCAAACTCCCAAATTGGACGACGACGTAAGCCTTTTGCATGTTCAATCAATGACATATCTGCAAAATCTTCGCAATAGAGTAACTCTGCTGGCGACAGCCGTTGTAATTCTGCTTTAAGGCTTTCTCGATCGGCTGGCTCAGCGATTTGGAAACGACCTGATGTCATATCTAGTGTTGCTAAACCGAAGCGATCTTTTTCCTGATAAACCGCAACAATGAGGTTGTCTTGACGTTCAGGTAGAAGATTTTCATCACTCACTGTACCAGGTGTCACAATGCGTACAATCTTACGTTCTACAGGGCCTTTACTAGTGGCTGGATCACCGATTTGTTCACAGATAGCAACAGGTTCACCGAGTTGAACTAATTTCGCTAAATAGCCTTCTACCGCATGATAAGGGACGCCAGCCATTGGAATGGGTTGCCCGGCAGATTGTCCTCGTTTGGTGAGGGAAATATCCAACAACGCTGCGGCTTTTTTAGCATCATCATAGAAAAGTTCATAGAAATCTCCCATACGATAAAACAATAGAATATCGGGGTTTTCAGCTTTTAATGCTAAATATTGGCGCATCATTGGCGTATGTAGATCTAGGTTTTCCATGAGGTTCCACTCGTTAATTAATCAAAACAAATAATTATTATACTGAATTGGTTTAAGGATTTCGAATATTCGCTTTTATTTATTTTTGTGAAGTAGATCGAAAAAAATTTAGGTGTAAATAAAAAGATCAAAAATTCACTTGATACTGTATATTATAACAGGTATTATATTGAGCAAATTTAGAAATAAATGCTTACTTTTGAGGTAGAAAATGGCGACGAATGATGAAAAATCCAAAGCTTTAGCGGCAGCACTAGGTCAAATTGAAAAACAATTTGGTAAGGGTGCTATTATGAAACTAGGTGATACTCAAGCATTAGATGTAGAGTCTGTTTCCACTGGTTCTATTGGTTTGGATGTGGCATTAGGTATTGGTGGTTTGCCAATGGGCCGTATCGTTGAGATTTTTGGACCTGAATCTTCAGGTAAAACAACCTTAACACTTTCAGTGATTGCGCAAGCACAAAAAGCAGGTAAAGTTTGTGCTTTCATTGATGCTGAACATGCCTTAGACCCGATCTACGCAGCAAAATTAGGTGTTGATGTTAAAGAATTATTAGTTTCTCAACCAGATAATGGGGAGCAAGCCCTAGAAATTTGTGATGCATTAGTGCGTTCAGGTGCAGTAGATGTGATTATTGTAGATTCTGTAGCAGCCTTAACGCCAAAAGCAGAAATTGAAGGCGATATGGGTGATTCTCATGTTGGTTTACAAGCTCGTTTAATGTCACAAGCATTACGTAAATTAACAGGACAGATCAAAAATGCTAACTGTCTTGTTGTGTTTATTAACCAAATCCGTATGAAGATTGGAGTGATGTTTGGTAATCCAGAAACAACCACGGGGGGTAATGCATTAAAATTCTATTCATCTGTGCGTTTAGATATTCGCCGTGTAGGTTCAGTAAAAGATGGCGATGAAGTGATTGGTAATGAGACTCGTGTAAAAGTAGTAAAAAACAAATTAGCAGCTCCTTTCCGTCAAGTGGACTTCCAAATTCTTTATGGAGAAGGTATCTCTAAGAATGGTGAATTAATTGAATTAGGTGTTAAACACAAATTTGTCGATAAATCAGGCGCTTGGTATGCGTACAATGGTGATAAAATCGGTCAAGGTAAAGCCAATGCGATGAAATGGTTGGCAGATAATCAAGCCGCAGCCGCAGAATTAGAAGGTAAAATTCGTGCTGAGTTGTTAGCAAATCCAGAACAAGCACTAATGGCTGATATTGAAGCTAATGATAAAGATGAATTTGATGGCGAAGATTTTGAATAAGCCATATTAAGAAAAAGTGCGGTAGATTTACCGCATTTTTTCTATTTAATTTTTACTCTTTTTATTTAGACTGAAATAAGGAATGTTAAATGTCTTCTCTTGCCTTTAGTTATGTTGTTAATTTGCTGGCTCGCCGAGAATATAGTGAGTTTGAGATTCGTTGTAAAATGCAAGAAAAAGCTTTTTCTGAAGAAGAAATTGATCAAACTATTGGACAGTTACAACAAAAGAACTGGCAAAGTGATAAACGTTTTACAGAAAATTATTTTCGAGCAAGAGCACAACGTGGTTACGGCATTAACCGTATTAAACAAGAGTTACGTCAACTCAAAGGTGTGCAATCTGAAACTATTAATGAGGTGTTAATAGAAACAGAAATTGATTGGTCTGAAGTGGCATTATCTGTATTATCAAAAAAATTTCCTGATTATCAATCTAAACAAGATCAAAAAACAAAACAGAAAATTTGGCACTATATGCTCTCTCATGGTTTTTATGCTGAAGATTTTAGTGATTTTTTAGGTCGTGGTGGAGATGAGGAATTTTACTAAAATTTTCTAAATTAATACCGCAGTTTTTCTGTGAGATTATTTTCTATCCCAGTTTGATAACCATACATTAAAAAAGTTTGGTAACTATCCCCCATATTAGCAATGTTTGGATAACGTCCCCATTGTTTAAAACCTTGTTTTTCAAAAGTTTTACGGCTAATAATATTTTCTTCAATCACATAAGCCATTAAGGTATTAATATCACGAGAAAGCATTTGCTCTTTCATAAATTGTAGAATGTGCGAGCCATAACCATGCCCTTTCGCATTATTATCTAAGTAAATACTAATTTCTACAGTATTATCAAAAGCTGCTCGTGGATAGAAAGGTGAGAAAGTACACCAACCAAGAATTTGAGGTTCTTGATTTAATTGAATAATATTATCCAAAACCCAAATGGGATATTTATCACTATTTAAATGAAATTCAAACCAACCTAAGCGACTTTCTTGGGTAACAGGTTCTAAATCTGCCGTGATTCGTCTAGTCGGAATGGCTTGGTTATAAATATCAATAATTTGTGGATAATCTAATTTATTGGCAACTCTTATAATCATATTTTTCGTTAGGATAAAGTATTAGATAGAATAATTTTTACTTCTGTGCCACCAGTATCTCGGTTGTGGATACTGAGTCTGGCATTTAACTGTTGGCTACGTTCTTGCATAATATTCAAACCATAATGACCATCTGGTTCATTTAAGCTTGGGATACCAATTCCATTATCTCGTACTAATAATTCTTGTTCTCCATCTTGATTTACGTGTGCAATTATCTCGATTAAGCTTGCTTTTGAATGTTTAATTGCATTAAGTGTTGCCTCTCGAACAATTTGTAATGCATGAATTAATTGCTGTGGTGTAAAGGTCTGTGATGGCAATGTACAATCAACGGTCATTTGAATATTCGTTTGATTACGTAATGAATCAATGACTTGTTCAAGTGCTAATTGTAAATTAGCTTCTTGTACGGTCAAGCGGAAAGTTGCTAATAATTCTCGCAATTGAATATAGCCATCACTTAAAGCTTGTTCGAATTCCTTAATAATATTTAAACTTATTTGCTTAGATTCAGGTTCATTTTTATGCAAATTATGTTTAAGTAAGGTGAGTTGAATTTGTAAAAAGGATAATACTTGTGCTAGAGAATCATGCAATTCTCGGGCAATAATTGAGCGTTCCTCCATTAACAGCAATTGTTGTTGCTGACGTTGGTTTTGATTTAAATAAAGTGCGCGCCCTAGTAATTGTGCGATATTTTCCATTCCACGAGGATCAGGGCAAGGTAAGCCTGCTTGCCAACGCAATACACCTAATTTATTGCCTTCGCTTCCAATAGTTTGTTCTTGCCAGCTTTGTGTCATTGATGCTTCACCAAGCTTAATATTCCATTGTGAAGATTCAATTAAATCTAATTCAAATGCACGGAGATGTTCAGTACCCATGACATGTTTTAGGACTTGCAATAGTTTATTGCGATTAATGTCATTTGTACTTAATTCTTGTGAGCAATGATATAACATGGCTAAAGAGCGGTTAATTTGATTTAACTTTTGAGTTTTTTCTGTAACTTTTTCTTCTAGGTTTGAATAGAGTTTATTCAGTTCGGCAGACATATGAGTGAACGACTTAGCTAAACGCCCCAATTCATCATTTTTATTTATATCTAGGGGAATGTGGTTGAATTGACGCATTTCCACTTGGATACTTGCACGTATTAATCGGTTAAGCGGATAGACAATTTCTTTATTGGTGTACCAGATTAAATAAGAGGCTAATATTACAATTAATAGCATGGAAATAATAAAAATTAGAACGGCAAACATAACCTTTTTTTCAGCAAATTTCTGCAATGCCAATACAAATTGATCTACTTGATCAACATAGCTAGTAATTTGAGACCGATAAGCTTGTTGCTTATTCTGTTGTGCATAAGTTTCCATTTCTTGCCAGCGACGCACTAAATTTGAATAGGCTTGTTTAACTTCTGTTGGTGTTAAAATGCTATGACGAATATTTACTAAGGAATTTGAATGGAGGCTAACACGGTATTGTCGTAGTCCTAAATCTAGTTTTTCAGGTTCATATTCCATGGTGTAAATAAGGCGATAGCTCTGCATACGTAGTGAGCCTGCTACATTAATTAATTCAGCATCAGATTCATTGCTCTGCATAATAGCGAAGCTAAATGATGTAATCACTCCTGCTAATGTGATAATAAGTAATAAATAATGTGCAATTCGAGTAGTGACAGATTTCTTTTTAATTTTTACTTTTCTGATTAAATCTTTCATTAGTTCTGTGCCTGTAAAGCATGGAAATAACCATTATGGAATATTGAGTAGAGCTAAATCATCATCTTTTTAATCAAGATAACTATTCCATAAACATTCATTTTTTGTGTACACAATATAAACTATGGTATCGCTTAATGCGAGTAGTGATAGTCAAATATATTTATATTTTTAGCTAATGCTATAAAAACAAATGTGACAAATTAGGAAAAAAATAGGAGGTTATTTATCAGTAATGTTAAGCGTTTGTAAAATAAAATAGTATTTATTGTTTCATATCAAAAAATATATTGATTTATCTGTATAAATACCCCTTTCGGGTGGTTCTTTATTGATGATATGCGGTCGATAATGCACCATCTGAGAAAGGTATCTCATGTAAATTAAGGGATATGGAATGATGGAAAAAGAGTTACCTCGTCGTCAATTTTTACGAGGTGGTTTTTTAAAATCATTACAGTCTGAAGCGATAAAACAACAAGGGTTTCAGGGTGTAAGACCACCTTGGGCAGTGGCTGAAGAGCAATTTATCACAAGTTGTACAAGGTGTGGCGATTGTATCCATGTATGTGAAACCAAGATTCTGGTGAAAGGTGCGGGGGATTATCCTGAGATCCAGTTTAGTCATGGTGAATGTACTTTCTGTATGAAATGTGTGGAAGTTTGCCAACAACCTATTTTTAGACCTAGAGCAGAATCTGCTTGGAAACATAAAATAGAAATTCAATCAGGTTGTTTAGCCTTGAATCATGTGGAATGCCGCACTTGTGAAGATAACTGTGAAAGCCGAGCGATTCGTTTTAAGCGTCAGCTTGGCGGTATTGCCACTCCAGAGGTTCAATTAGATAACTGTAATGGTTGTGGGGCTTGTATTTCAGTTTGTCCTGTACAAGCAATTAAACTTTATTATGAAGAGCAATGAAAGACGTAGAAAAGTTAAATATTATCAATAATCAAGATAATTGGTATGTTTGTAGTTTAATCGTGCAGGCACGTCCTGAGAAAATGGAGCAAGTTAAGAAAGCTATTCTTGCATTGCCTGGCACAGAAATTCATGCTGAGAAAATCGAAGATGGTAAGTTAGTGGTTGTCATGGAAGCCTCTCATCAACCGGAGCTAGCAAACAAGATTGATAAGGTGAAAGATATCTCTGGAGTGATAGTGGTATCTTTAATTTATAACTATTTAGATGAACAGAATTAACTGTATTTAAAATTAACTAACGTGGGGTATGTTATGGAACTCAATCGTAGAGAGTTTGTAAAAGCGAATGCTGCTGCGGCAGCGGCTGCTGCTGCAGGGATTGCGATTCCTGTAAAAAATGTATATGCCGAAACCGATGATTCAGGTATCCGTTGGGACAAAGCACCATGCCGTTATTGTGGTACGGGTTGTAGTGTACTTGTAGGGACTAAAGATGGTCGGGTAGTAGCAACTCAAGGTGACCCAGATGCAGAAGTAAACCGTGGTTTAAACTGTATTAAAGGTTACTTCCTATCTAAAATTATGTATGGTGCTGACCGTATGCAAACACCAATGTTGCGTATGAAAAATGGCAAGTTTGATAAAGAAGGTGATTTTACACCAATTTCTTGGGATCAAGCCTTTACCATTATGTCAGATAAAATCAAAAAAATTATTAAAGAGAAAGGCCCTAACGCAGTTGGCATGTTCTCTTCAGGTCAAACAACTATTTTTGAAGGTTACGCAAAAGTAAAACTTTGGAAAGGTGGTTTCCGTTCTAATACTATTGACCCGAATGCCCGTCACTGTATGGCATCAGCTGCGGTTGCATTTATGCGTACATTTGGTATGGATGAACCAATGGGCTGTTACAACGACATCGAAAAAACCGATGCCTTTGTACTTTGGGGTTCAAACATGGCTGAAATGCATCCGATTTTATGGTCACGTATTTCAGATCGCCGTTTATCAGATAACAAAGTTAAAGTTGTGGTTATGTCAACATTCGAACATCGTTCATTCGAATTAGCGGATACACCAATTATCTTTAAACCACAATCAGACTTAGCAATTTTAAACTACATTGCTAACTACATTATCCAAAATGATAAAGTTAATTGGGATTTCGTAAACAAACACACTAAATTTAAACGTGGTGAAACGGATATCGGTTATGGTTTACGTCCAGAACATCCTTTACAACAAGCGGCTAAAAATGCGAAAACTGCGGGCAAAATGTATGATAGTGATTTTGAAGAATTCAAAAAAATTGTTTCTGAGTATACATTAGAAAAAGCCCATGAAATTTCAGGTGTACCAAAAGAACAACTTGAATTATTAGCAAAAATGTATGCAGATCCTAACCAAAAATTAGTGTCTTTCTGGACTATGGGATTCAACCAACATACACGTGGTGTATGGGTGAACCAAATGATGTATAACGTACATTTGTTAACAGGTAAGATTGCTATTGAAGGTTGTGGACCATTCTCATTAACAGGTCAACCATCAGCTTGTGGTACTGCCCGTGAAGTCGGAACATTTATTCACCGTTTACCTGCAGATATGGTTGTTACTAATCCTAAGCACCGTGCAACGGTAGAAAAATCTTGGGGATTACCAGAGGGTTTCATCTCAGATCAATTAGGTTTCCATGCGGTTGCTCAAAGCCGTGCCTTAAAAGATGGCAAACTTAATTTCTTATGGCAAATGTGTACTAACAACATGCAAGGTGGTCCAAATATTAATGAAGAAATTTTCCCTGGTTGGCGTAATCCAGATAACTTCATTGTAGTATCAGACCCTTATCCATCAGTATCAGCAGTATCGGCAGATTTAATCCTTCCAACTTGTATGTGGGTTGAAAAAGAAGGTGCTTATGGTAATGCAGAGCGTCGTACTCAATTCTGGCGTCAACAAGTTAAAGGCCCTGGTGAATCTCGTTCAGATGTATGGCAATTAGTCGAATTCTCTAAATATTTCAAAACTGATGAAGTATGGCCAGAAGAATTGTTAGCGAAAGCGCCAGAACTTCGAGGCAAAACCTTATATGAAGTCCTTTATCGTAACGGCAAAGTTGATAGTTATAAAGTGCCTACAAATGTTCCTGGATATATCAATGATGAAGCAGATCACTTCGGTTTCTACTTACAAAAAGGTTTATTCGAAGAATATGCGGAGTTTGGTCGTGGTCATGGTCACGATTTAGCATCATTTGATACTTATCACCAAGTTCGTGGTTTACGTTGGCCTGTAGTGAAGGATGAAAAAACTGGCGAATATAAAGAAACATTATGGCGTTATCGTGAAGGTTATGATCCATATGTAAAAGCTGGCGAAGAAGTTAAATTCTATGGTAATCCAGATGGTAAAGCGGTGATTTTAGGGGTGCCTTACGAAAAACCTGCTGAAAATCCAGATGAAGAATATGATTTATGGTTATGTACAGGTCGTGTACTTGAACATTGGCATACAGGTACGATGACACGTCGTGTTCCTGAGTTACATAAATCCTTCCCAAATAACTTAGTATGGATGCATCCTGAAGATGCGAAGAAACGTGGTTTACGTCATGGTGATCAAGTGAAAGTAATTTCTCGTCGTGGTGAAATGATTTCTCATATTGATACACGTGGTCGTAACAAAACCCCAGAAGGTTTGGTTTTCTCAACATTCTTTGATGCGGGTCAGTTATTAAATAAAGTTGTACTTGATGCAACAGATCCAATTTCATTTGAAACCGACTATAAAAAATGTGCGGTTAAAGTGGTGAAAGTGTAGTTATGTTAGTGGGTGGGCGACTTTGCCCATCCAACTAAAATAAATAATTACATGAAAAGTGCGGTGTTTTTTTAACGAATTTTACCGTTCTACTAAGGAAACCACTATGAAAATGGATCCAAATCGTCGTCAATTCTTAAAAAATGCTACCCGTACTGCTGCTGGTGTGTGTGGTGTTGGTGTTATTTTAGGATTGCAACAGCAACAAAGTGTTGCCAGAGAGGGCGTAGCATTACGTCCACCTGGTGCATTACCAGAGAAAGATTTTTTAGCTGCTTGTACTCGTTGTGGACAATGTGTGCAGGCATGTCCTTATGACATGTTGCACTTAGCATCTTTACTTTCTCCTATGGAAGCCGGAACACCTTATTTCATTGCTCGTGATAAGCCATGTGAAATGTGTGTGGATATTCCTTGTATGAATGCTTGCCCTACGGGTGCTTTAAGTGAAGAGCTTAAAGATATCAATGATTCAAGAATGGGTTTAGCTGTATTGCTTGACCATGAGACTTGTTTGAACTGGCAAGGGTTGCGTTGTGACGTATGTTATCGTGTTTGTCCATTAGTGGATAAGGCGATTACATTAGAAAGAATACATAATGACCGTACGGTAATTCATGCAAAACTTATTCCAACTGTACATTCTGATGCTTGTACAGGCTGTGGTAAGTGTGAACAAGCTTGTGTATTAGAAGAAGCTGCAATTAAAGTGTTACCGATGGATCTTGCGAAAGGTTTATTAGGCCGTCACTATCGTTTAGGTTGGCAAGAAAAACAAAATGCGGGTAAATCTCTGGTTGAAGACGTTCATCCAGATGGTTTCCGTTCTTTTGATGCTCGTATGCCTGAGGGTAAGGTTGAACCAACATATCAACCTATGCAGGTTCAGCCAAACCAACGAGTGGCAACACCTAGTCGTGCAACCCAAGACTATGTGCCTAATTCAACTACAGTGGATGCGCCAGAACATTTCCCTAATTTAGATCTCAATCTTAAGGGGTTAAAAGATGGCACAAAATAATACTTTTAAAGCAAATTCTCCTAGAGATGTCGGACTTGAAGCTCGACAAAAATTAGGCTGGTGGCATGCCTACCGATTCATTATCCTACGTCGTTTAAGCCAATTAAGTATTATCTTAATGTTCTTAAGTGGCCCATTTTGGAATGTATGGATTTTGAAAGGAAATTATAGTGGTAGTTTATTGTTTGATACAGTTCCTATGACTGATCCATTAATGACTGCCGAAGTGCTTTCAACAGGTTATTTACCTGAGTGGAAAATGTTGATTGGTTCACTGATTATCGTTGCATTTTATGCAGTGGTAGCAAGTAAGGCCTTTTGTTCTTGGGTTTGCCCATTAAATATGGTGACTGATACCGCAGCATGGTTACGTCGTAAATTAGGTATTCGCCAATCGGCTAAAATTCCACGAGGATTACGTTATGCCATCCTTGTGATGATTTTAGTGGGGAGTGCAGTATCTGGAACTTTATTATGGGAATGGATTAATCCAGTTGCTGCTTTAGGTCGTGTGTTTGTATATGGATTAGGCGCAACATTATGGTTAGTAGCAGTAATCTTCTTCTTTGATTTACTGGTTGCTGAACATGGTTGGTGTGGTCATATTTGTCCAGTGGGTGCGGCTTATGCATTAATTGGTGCAAAAAGTGTAATTAAAGTGGGCGTTATTGATCGAGATCGATGTGACCGCTGCATGGATTGCTATAATGTCTGCCCAGAACCACAGGTTTTAAGAACACCATTACATGGTAATCCTGATGATAGCACAATTGTGTTATCCAAAGATTGTATTACTTGCGGACGTTGTATTGATGTCTGCCCTGAACATGTTTTTGAGTTTACCTCTCGTTTTGCGAAACAAGGTAACAGAATTATTTAATTACTATACGGAGTGAATTATGAGAAAGTATCTCATTATATTACTTACAATGATGGCTGGATTTGCATTTGCTGAAAGTAATATTGTAAACCAAACCGAAGTGCCTTCAAGTATTGAGGGAATCTCAGAAAAAGTTGAGCCTGCGTTTCAAAACCCACAAAAAAGTCGCAGTAATATTCCTGTGACTTTTATTAATCAACCTCCTCTTGTGCCACATAGTATTCGCGGTTTGCAAGTGACTAAAAATGTTAATCAATGTTTAGGTTGCCATGGTTTAGATTTTTATAAAACTACAGGTGCCCCACGTTTACCTCAAAGTCACTTTATTACTCGTGATGGTGAAGTGAAAGAAGGAGAATCACCACGCCGTTATTTCTGTTTACAATGCCATGTTCAACAAACTGATGTGGATCCTATTGTACAAAATAAATTTGAAACTATTAAACGTACTCAAAATAAATAATCGGGGTGATTTATGAAAGCATTAAAATCTTTTTGTAATTGGTTTAAATCACCAAGTAAAATGGCGGTTGGTGTTGTGGTTTTACTTTCTGCAATTGCGGGTGTTTTATTATGGGGTGGTTTTAATTTAGCAATTGAAGAAACGAGTACTGAAGAATTCTGTTCTCAATGTCATATGAATGATGTGGTGCCAGAATATCGTCAAACTATCCATTATACTAATCATAGTGGGGTGCGTGCCGCTTGTGCAGATTGTCATTTACCACATGAATTTATTCCTAAATGGGTTCGTAAAGTACAGGCTGCAAAAGAAGTATATAGTTATTTCATGGGGCATGTTGATACGAAAGAAAAATTTGAAGCTAAACGTTTAGAAATGGCACAAAATGAGTGGAAACGTATGAAAGCGAATAACTCTCAAGAATGCCGTAACTGTCATAACTTCAATTCAATGGACTTCTCACAACAAAAATCTGTTGCAGAGCGTATGCATACTGCTGCAATGGCTGAAGGCAAAACCTGTATTGATTGTCATAAAGGAATTGCTCACCAATTGCCAGATATGCACGGTGTTAAATCAGGTTTCTTGAGTGAAGATGCTAAAAAAGAAGAAAAATAATAAAATCTTGTGAAAACAGACCGCACTTTTTATAGGTGCGGTCTTTTTTTATCCCTCATTTTCCCCTACACTATAGACATTTTCAGTCCATATAAAAAGAATCAAATGCGCTTATTAATTTTAACTCTTACTGTGGTGCTTTTATTATTCCAATATGATTTTTGGTTTGGCAAAAACGGCTATTTAGATTATAAAGAAACCGCCAGTGAAATTGCTGTTCATAAAGAAGAAAACACTAAGCTTTCACAACGTAATCAAGTGGTTGCCGCGGAGATTAAAGATTTACGTGAAGGGGTGGATGCAATTCAGGAACGTGCACGGTTACAATATGAATTAGTGAAGCCTAATGAAACTTTCTATCGCATCTCAAAAGAAAATAAATAATGGCTGAATCTCGTTCAATTATTGCCGTCGTTCCTGCTGCTGGTGTGGGAAGTCGTATGCAAGCAGATAAACCAAAACAGTATTTACAGTTATTAGGTAAAACTTTATTAGAGCATACCTTAGATGTTTTATTGAGTTATCAACCTATTCAACAAGTAATTATTGCAGTTGCCGAAAATGATCCCTATTTACCTCAGTTAGCTATTACTGAGCATCCTAAAATTAAAGTGGTAAAAGGAGGGGCTAACCGAGCCGATTCTGTATTTAATAGCTTGCAAGTAATTACTGATAAAAGGGCTTGGGTAATCGTTCATGATGCAGCACGCCCTTGTTTAACTCATGAAGATTTAGATAAATTATTACAAATTACCGATGAGCAAGGTGCTATTTTAGCCATTCCCGCTGTGGATACCATTAAACGTGCAACATCACAGCTACAAATTCAAAAAACCGAAGACCGTAGTCAATTATGGCTAGCTCAAACTCCTCAATTTTTTCGTGTAGATCTATTAAGTCAAGCACTACAGTATGCAAGTGAACAAGGTTTAGTGGTAACGGATGAAGCTTCTGCTATGGAATTTTCTGGTTTTCGACCGCACTTAGTGGCGGGGCGTAGTGATAATTTAAAGGTCACCCGTCCTGAAGATCTTGCTTTGGTGGAGTTTTATTTAAGCCGTCGCTCAAATGTAATATATTAATTATCACGCTGGGCTTTGAGGCTCATTGGTGATTTAAAAGGAAAGGAATAGATATGATTCGAATTGGTCATGGTTTTGATGTGCACGCTTTTGGTGAATCTCGTCCATTGATAATTGCAGGTGTGGAAGTGCCTTACCATACAGGTTTTATTGCCCATTCTGATGGCGATGTCGCATTACATGCATTGACTGATGCCCTATTAGGTGCGGTTGCTTTAGGGGATATTGGTAAATTATTCCCTGATACTGATATGCAATTCAAAAATATAGACAGTCGTATTTTATTACGTGAAGCCTTTCGTCAAGTGCAAGAGAAAGGTTATAAAATTGGTAATGTGGATGTCACTATTATTGCTCAAGCCCCTAAAATGCGTCCTCATATTGATGCTATGCGTACTGTGATTGCCACAGATTTACAATGTGATTTAACGCAAGTGAATGTAAAAGCTACGACTACTGAAAAACTCGGTTTTACTGGTCGAGGTGAAGGCATAGCCACTGAAGCTGTAGCATTATTGGTAAAAGTCTAATGTTAGCCCTTGCTTATTTACAAACTCCACCAAAACAGACCGCACTTTTAAAGTCAGAATGTGCGGATTTTATTGTGAAAGAAGAACTTGGCTATGAAATGTCAGGTGAGGGAGAGTTTGTCGCAGTTAAAGTACGTAAAACAAATAACAACAGCATTTATGTGGGTGAACAATTAGCAAAATTTGCGAGAGTTCCTCTGCGCAATATGGGCTATGCAGGATTAAAAGATCGTAAAGCTATTACTGAACAGTGGTTTTGTTTACAAATGCCAGGTCAAGCAACACCTGATTTTAGTCAGTTCAAAATGGATGGTGTGGAAATTTTGCAAGTAACAAGACATCATCGAAAAATTCGTATAGGCAGTTTAGTTGGTAATTATTTTGAAATCTTACTGCGTAATATTGTAGAAACTGATGAACTAAAAGTGCGGTTAGAAAAAATAAAAAATTTTGGATTTCCTAATTATTTTACTGAACAACGCTTTGGTAAAGATGGTCATAATCTTACTCAAGCTATGCGTTGGGCAAGAGGTGAAATTAAAGTTAAAGATCGTCAAAAACGTAGTTTTTATTTATCTGCAGCTCGTAGTGAAGTATTTAATTTGGTCGTGTCTGAACGTATCCAACAAGGTGTGGCAAACCAAGTATTAGCTAATGATATTCTGCAATTAACAGGCTCACATAGTTGGTTTGTGGCAGATGAAAATGAAGATTTAGCGATTTTGCAAAACCGTTTAGCACAACGAGATTTACAACTGACCGCCCCTCTTATTGGGGAAACCGCTCAAGTTGCTTGTCAACTTGAAAATCAAATAGTGGGGCAGCATCAAGAGATCATTCACTTGATGAAACAGCAACGTATGAAACCAACTCGCCGTCCAGTTTTAATGCAGCCACAAAATTTTCAATGGGCATTTGGCAAAGATGGACTCACCTTAAAGTTCTACTTACCTGCGGGGAGCTATGCTACCGCTTTAGTACGTGAATTGGCGGTGGTGGATGAAACAATTTAATAATTGATTAGATAATATAATTTTTCGGATAATAAAATGAATATACTCCTTTCTAATGATGATGGTTACCATGCAGAAGGTATTCAAACTTTAGCAGTAGAACTGCGTAAATTGGCTGATGTCACTATTGTTGCACCAGATCTCAATCGTAGTGCTGCCTCAGGTTCATTAACCCTTGTGGAACCTTTACGTCCTCGTCGTTTAGATGATGGAAATTATTGCGTCAATGGAACGCCTGCAGATTGTGTTCATTTAGCACTCAATGGTTTTTTATCTGGTCGTATAGATCTTGTGGTTTCAGGTATTAATGCAGGGGTAAATTTAGGTGATGATGTTCTCTATTCAGGAACAGTTGCGGCAGCATTAGAAGGCCGCCACTTAGGTTTACCAGCAATTGCAGTATCATTAGATGGTCGTCAGCATTATGATACTGCGGCACGTATTGTATGTGATCTCATTCCTAAATTACATACACAGCTGCTTAATCCTCGAGAAATTATTAATATTAATGTTCCAGATCTTCCTTATGAACAAATTAAAGGAATTAAAGTTTGTCGGTTAGGATATCGAGAATCAGCAGCGGAAGTAATTAAACAACAAGATCCTCGAGGAGAAAATATCTATTGGATTGGGCCAGCAGGACTGCCAAAAGATGCTTGTGAAGGGACTGATTTCGATGCGGTAGCAAACGGATATGTGTCAATTACCCCAATTCAGGTTGATATGACCTCTTATCCTTCAATGAAGGCTTTACAAGACTGGTTAGAAAGTGAATAATTAATCAGTTCTATGCACAACTTATAGTTAAGGGCATTATTTTGAAAATTTTCGGTGCAATGTATGATAAAACGATGGAGTGGTCAAAACATCGTTTTGCAACATTTTGGTTATGTTTAGTCAGTTTTATTGAAGCTATTTTTTTTCCTATTCCGCCTGATGTGATGTTGATTCCAATGTCAATGTCAAAACCGAAAACAGCGATCAGATTAGCACTTTATACAGCTATTGCATCAGTTATTGGTGGTATGATTGGTTACGCTATCGGTTATTATGCCTTTGATTTTGTGCAAAGTTATATTATTAAATGGGGTTATCAACAACATTGGGATACTGCGATTTCTTGGTTTAAAGAATGGGGTATTTTAGTTGTTTTTGTGGCAGGATTCTCACCGATCCCTTATAAAGTTTTCACCATTGCTGCTGGTGTGATGCAAATGGCTTTTATTCCATTTGTGATTACTGCTTTTGTTTCACGGGCAGCACGTTTTTTATTAGTCGCTAAATTAGCTGCTTGGGGCGGTGAACGTTTCGCAGCTAAACTACGTAAGTCAATAGAAGTGATTGGCTGGGCGGTAGTTGCTTTAGCAGTGATCGCATATTTGATTTTAAAATAGGGTTGAATAAAATGAAAAAATTAGCAATTTTGTTGTCTATGATTGCAGCGTTGTCTGCTTGCTCGTCTGCTCCAGAAGTAAAAGATGAGAATGCTTTACCAAATGGTATTATGCAACCTGTAGAAGGAACAGGAGCCGTTGCAGGCGGTAGTTTTATGCCTGAAGTTCAGCAACAAAGCATGCCTGCAAATATGAAATAATTAAAGGAACATATAAATAATGAAAAAATCATTTTTGTTATTACCTATTGCTATTGCAGTTTTATCTGCTTGTAGCTCTTCGTCAAATTCACCAGCACCTGTAGAAAGTGTAGATGGTTCGTTAAGCCCAGGTATAATGCAACCTGTCGATAATAGTTCTTCTGGATCCTGGCAACCTGAAGTACAGCAGAGTTCAATGCCTGCAACAATGAGTGGTCCTGTGACTACAACTCCAACTATGCCAGCATCAATACCAAGTGCACCAGTAGCCACTCAGCCTGCGGTGCAAACCTCTGTTACGCCACAAACCAAAACAGTGTGTAAAACTGTGACGAAACAAAAACCAAAAATAGACAAATCTGGTGCAACATCAAGTAAGAATTTAGAGATTCCTCGTAATTCAACAACGAATGCTCCTGATTATAGTAAGATTGATAAAGGCTTCTATAAGGGTAGCACTTATACGGTGAATAAAGGCGATACAATGTTTTTAATCGCTTATATTTCTGGTATGGATGTAAAAGAATTAGCCGCATTAAATGGCATGTCAGAGCCTTATAACTTAAAAGTTGGTCAAACATTGAAGGTTGCTAATGGTTCAGCAGCTTCAAGTAAAACTGAGACTCAAACAGTGACAGAACAACAATGTACAGAGGTGCCAGTTGAACCATCAATTACATATACTGCAGGGGCTAATGGTACGCAATATGGTTCTGATGGAACAGTCACTGGACCAGTTAAAGCCTCTGCTGGTGCTGCTGCACCTACAGTTAATACTACAGGACCAATTGTGGCAAGTGCGGGTAATGCAGTAGCTAATCCAGGTGTAACAGCAGGAACTGCAGGAACAATGACAGCTACTGCAACCACCGGTGGTGTGATAGCTGGTACTGCATCAAGTACGCCAGCGCCAGTTTCTAATATTGCTTGGAAATGGCCAACCACAGGTAAGGTTATTCAAGGCTTCTCTGATTCCGATGGTGGTAATAAAGGGATTGATATCAGTGGTTCAAAAGGTCAACCAGTTTATGCCGCTGCAGCTGGTCGAGTAGTGTATGCAGGTAATGCATTACGAGGTTATGGTAACTTAATCATTATTAAACATAATGATGGCTTCTTAAGTGCTTATGCTCATAATGATAGCATTTCTGTAAGCGATCAAGAAGAAGTGAAAGCGGGTCAACAAATTGCGAAAATGGGTAGCTCTGGTACGAATAGTACTAAGTTACACTTTGAGATTCGTTACAAAGGTAAATCAGTGGATCCAACCCGTTATTTACCAAGACGTTAATTTAGGTTGATGGAAAAGCTGATCTGTTGGATCAGCTTTTTTATTGGAGAATAAAATGAAATTCAAATTATTCGTAGGAACTATGGTTATGGTTTTATCGGCTTGTTCTACAGCTGAATCAGAAACACTACTAGTGGGTGCTGATCGTGATGAACATAATTGTATTTCTTCTGCTGGCTATAGTTGGTCGGAACTAAAACAACAATGTATTCGGCCTTTTGATATTGCAGATATTAAATTAGCAGATCCAGATAATCAAACTTTGGCAATTTATGTCATCTTATCAGAGGATAAAAGCCAGGCAGAAATCTTGAAATCTGACCTTAATCCTAGTCAAAAAATTTTTGATGTAGTGAAAGGGGGATATATCTCAAAAGATAATTCAATGCGTTTAATGAATACCAAACAAGGTTGGAAGTTTTTCAAAGAGATTAAGAAAATTTTTTAAATTTTGACCGCACTTTTGATAAGTCTGGTATAAGTTTTCCATATATAAAAGGCAGAAGATTAATTTATCTGCCTTTTATTTTTTAGTTGTACTATAAGTTATTTACGCACAGCAATAGCTTCAATTTCTAAACCAACATCTTTGGGTAAACGAGCGACTTCTACGCAAGAACGTGCTGGAAAATTAGGGTGATTATTTTCTTTAAAGAAGCGTTCATATTCCGCATTGACTGTGCCAAAATCATTTAGGTCTTTTACGAATACAGTAGTTTTTACAATATCACCAACGGTTAAACCTGCCTGTTCAATAATGGCTTTTACATTTTCTAATGATTGGCGTGCTTGTGCGGTGATATCTGTAGGGACTTCACCTGTAGCAGGATTTACTGGAATTTGTCCTGAAGTCATTACTAAATTACCTAAATCGACAGCTTGTACATAAGGACCAATTGCAGCAGGGGCTTTTTCTGTATGAATAACTTTAGTCATCATTTTCTCCTTTTATGATAAATGGTAGGATTTTATTTTACACCGCCAAGTTGCAAAAACAATGAAAAAAGACCGCACTTGGAGTCAAAGTGCGGTCAACTTGTGGAGAATTTTATGATTATTTTAAATAAAACAGATAAAGGTTGGGCTTTTGTTTGCAATAATAGTCCCTGTGGGTTCTAAATAACCATTATCAGGATTAACTTTTAACTGAACGATATTATCACTATCTTCGTTAGCAATATAAAAATACTTATTATCTGGTGATAAAGTCGTGAATCTTGGAGTTTTTCCGCCTGATTCAAACCATTTCTGTAATTTTAATGTGCCATCTGTTTGTACATAAAATAGTGAAATACTGTTATGAATACGGTTAGAAACGTATAAAAATTTACCATTTTGATGTAATTGAATTTCACTAACATCATATTTGCTATTGATATCTAAGGTTTTAATTTCTTGTAATTGTTTTAATTCCCCTGTTTCATCATTAAAAGAGAACACTGTAACTGTACAATCTAATTCATTTACACAATAAATGAATTTATTGCTTGGATGTAAACAAATATGGCGAGACCAACAGCCCTCTGTAGTTATAGCGATGTGTACTAGTTGATAGTCATCTCCGACGATTTTATACACTTGCACCATGTCAATACCATTTCCAGCTTTACGACCTTGATTTGGCACTAACATAAATTTGCCAGAATTATCAAATAAGGTTTGATGTGGGCGAGATAAACTTTTATCTTGATAGCTTGGATCTTGTTTACCAGGTATAAAAATAAATTTATCTGTTGACACCACATTGTTATCTACATCGAAATTTAATATGGCAATATTTCCGCCTTCATGATTAGCAATAAGTAAATGTTGTGCATCAGGCGTTAAACAAGAACATACGGGATTATTACGTCGTTCTGGTTGTAAGTCTTTATTAGGATGACGAGGGCCTGTTGTTACTGAATTTATATAACTTAGTTGACCATTTTGTTTGTTAAATTTAAATTGGCTGACTTTTTCTCCATCACCATAAATCACGTAAAGTTGTTGGCGTTTGTCGTCAAAGGTCAGCCAAGAAGGATTATCAAAAGGTACAGACATGGTATAAAGATGTTGCCATTGATTATTGACAACTTCATATACTTCAATACCTTTGCCACGAGCATTACGGAACTCTGAGGTGCGACAACCTGTTAATGCATATTGTTTCATTATGATTATCCCCATAGTCCTAAAATATTCCACCACATTGGGCCGACTAATGCGTAGATAATTAAGTAGATAGCTGATAATACGAAACCAATAATCCACCAAGTTCTTAAGCTGGTATATCCTGAACCAAAGTAAATTGGTGCACAACCCATTGAATAATGAGTTAAACCTTGGAAAATAGGGGCAATAAAGCTAAAAGTTAATACAGCTAATATTGGAGGAACACCAGCGGAAATAGATACCGTTACGAATGGAATATACATTGCCACTACGTGAGCTGTGCCACTAGCAAAGGCATAATGTGAGTACATATACACAATAGCAAGAGTTGCAAGAATCATAGGCCAGGAAAGACCCGTTAAGTGACCAGATACTGTTGTAGCAAACCAAGGTACAAGTCCAAATTTTGTTAATAAACCAGCTAAACCGATAATTCCACCCATCCATACAAAAGTATCCCAAGCCGCACTATCAGTACAAGCATCTTTTTTCCAATTAATTAGGCCTGTTATTACAGAAAGTACAACCGCTAACATTGCAATTGCAGTGATATTGAAGCCTGTCAATGAAGCAGTTGACCATAAAAGAATTGCTAATAGGAAAATAGTTAAAGTTAATTTTTCTTGGAATGTTACTGGACCACATTCAGCCAAACCTTTTTCTGCAAGATCTCGAGCTAAAGGGGTTTTTTTGATGCTTGGTGGTGATAATTTATAAATTACAAATGGAGTTACAATAATTGCAATTAAGCTTGGTAATAATGCCGCTAAGAACCAAGTTCCCTAAGAAATACTAATATTGAAAGATTCTTGTGCTAACGAAAGTGAAAGTGGAACCCCTGCCATGGCGGTCATAAATACCGCAGAGGTTACACAGTTACCTTGGAATTCACATTGCATTAAGAATGAGCCAAACGAACGGTTTTCATTTTCTGGTGTAGAATTGAATGCATCACAAAGGCTACGTACAATCGGATAAATTGAGCCAGCACGTGCAGTATTAGAGTCCATTGCAGGACTGAGAATTAAGTCTGTGACGACAATAATGTAGCCTAAAGACAATGAGCTTTTCCCAAAATATTTGATGAGTAAATAGGCAATGCGAATGCCTAACCCCGTTTTAATAATCACTTTAGAAAATAGAAAAGCTGAAAGTACCAACCATACGGTACTGCTGTTATATCCACTAAGTGCTTCACCTAATTTTAATACTCCAGTAAATACTGCAATAGGTAATGAAATCAGTACGGTTGTACCCATTGGGAATGGTTGGAGAATAAAACCTAAAATCGTTGAAACGAAGATCGCAAATAAATGCCAGGCTTTCGGTTGTATGCCTTCAGGAATTGGGGCAAACCAAATGAGTATTCCTATAGCAACACAAATAAGCGCATTTACGAAATTTTTATTTTGTAAAATACTCATATAATAACTCCGCTATTATTTAAAAAAGAATGTTGTTGGGTTATCGACAAAAATTTTTTGCCGCATGGCATCACTGCCTAACCAGGAATTAAATAATGCAAGAAAATATCTATCATCAGGCATATTTTTGTGTGATGAAGTTAAATTAGGGTGAGGCCAATCTGATCCCCACACTAAACGTTCAGGCGCAATTCGAAGAAATTCTTTCGTAATTTGCTCTAAATCTGAGAAGTCTGTTTTTGTAGAGGTATGATAAGGGCCGGATAATTTAACCCAACAATTTTGTTGATCAATTAGTTTTAATAATTGCTTCCAGAATGGATGTTTGAAAGCTGTTGGCTGTTTCAATTGTGCATAATGATCAAAAATAATTGGATTTTTAATTTTAGTTAAAAGTGGGTAGAGTTCAGATAATTGATCAGCTTTTGCATGAATTTGAATATGCCAATTAAATTCATGGACTCTTTCAGCTAAAGTTAGTAAATTGTCTGCGCTCGCATAATTACCCGCACCAAAGTTAAACCGAATTCCAACGACACCTTTATCAGCTAAATCTTGTAATTGTTTGTGAGTAAAGCTTTCGTCAATTACCGCTTCCCCACGACAAAGTTTACCTCCTTTTTCTAGAGCATCTATTAAGCAGCGATTATCTACACCATAAGAAGATGGTTGAACCAAAATATGTCGTTCTACCCCCATATATTTTTTGAATTGGACAAAATCATCCATTGTTGCATTGGGTAAATCACGAGTATCTTCAGGTGTATATGGAAAATTGCGATTGAAAATATGATGGTGGCAATCGCATGTATGGTTAGGTAATTTAAAATTTTGCTCAATTACATTTTTAAATTGAAAAGATGTGAATTTGATATCAGTTTCATTAGTCATAAATAAGACCTCTATAATAGAGGTTATTTATAACCTCTATTATATTCATGCATAGTTTCAGTTAGCACCTGAGTGCTAACTGATTCACTATAATTAGAGATTTTTAACAATTTTCGCAACAGCTTCACTAAATGCGGAACATGTTGATTTACCACCAAGATCAGGGGTTCTTGCGCTTGGATCTTCTAATACTTTATCCACGGCTTCTGTCATTGCTTTAGCTGCTTTTATTAATTCAGGTTTGTTATGTTTGTTACCCATCCATTCGACCATCATGGCTACAGATAAAATCATTGATACTGGGTTCGCCTTATCTTGCCCTGCGATATCTGGAGCAGAACCATGTTGTGCTTGAGCACAGCAATATAAGTCACTTGCCATAATTGAACCTGCAAGACCAAGACTACCAGATAATTCACTGGCTAAGTCACTGATAATATCGCCGTAGAAATTAGTTGCGACTAATACGTCAAAACGTTCAGGAGTTCTTACTAAGTGGGCTGTTGATGCATCGACTAATAAATCATTTAATTCAACTTCTGGGAATTCTTTAGCTACATCACGAACTGCTTCTAAGAACAAGCCATCAGTCATATGGAAACTGTTTGCCTTATGAATTGCAGTAACTTTCTTACGACGAGTCATGGCTAATTCAAAAGCTTTACGTGCAATACGTTCACTACAATGGCGAGTAATTTTACGAATTGAAAGAGCCATATCTGGAGACGGCATTACTTCCCCCCAACCTTGGGTCATGTTGCGATCTGGATAGAAGCCTTCGGTTGCTTCACGCATGATCACTAAATCAATACTTTTACCTGGGCTCATATTTGTTGGTAAGAATGGGCGAGAGCGTGCTGGACGTACGTTTGCATATAAGTCTAAACCGATACGGAAGCCAGCTGAAACATTACGACCACCTTTTTCGGGTTTTGGATAATCAGCATGTGATTGAGTACCCAAAATAATTCCATCATAGGTTTTAGCTTTTTCTAATGTTTCTTGGCGAAGGGTCGTGCCATACTTTTCTAAACTAGGAAAACCGACTTCTTCATAATCAAAATGAAGATCTAAATTGTATTTTTCATTAGCAGCTTGTAGTACTTTTACTGCACCAGCTGTAATTTCAGGACCAATACCATCGCCAGGTAATACGATAATTTTCATAGTAAAACTCCTATTATTTTATTTAAGATTTGCTAATTTATTTTTAAGTAATTCCACCGCACTTTGAGGACTAGTTAAAATAGGTTTAGTCGTCATTGTAGAGGCTAATGACAATGCAGTTGATGATGAAAAATGTGCTAATAATAGAATATCTTCATCAGTAAATTGCTTGGCTGCTTCAGCCATGAGCTTGTCATGTAATCTAATATCACCTTGATTTAAGGCTTCTTTTGCTTCAGTTACACAAACTGTACGAATCGTTGCTTGAGGATTGATTTCTTTAGCAAGTTCATAGAATTCTTCTTCCATTCCTGCTACAGCAGGCTGAAATGAAGCGATCATTCCAATCTTAGTTCCTTTTTCTAGAGCCAAGCGAAACATGGCTTCATTAGGCTTTAAAACAGGAACTGGAGAATTTTTTGTGGCTTGTTCAATAGCATCACCAAAAGCGGAACAAGTAAACAATATGCCATCAGCCTCTTTACTGATCGCATACTGTGTGAGGTCTAAAATTCGTTGTGTTAATTGAGGGGTTAATTGTTTAGATTTTGCCCGATCATCAGAAAGGGTTTCATCTAGAATATTTAAAACTTTTGCTTCAGCCCAATTTTGTTTAAAGGCTTGTTTAACAGGATCCATTGCTGCAGTAACAGCATGAATTAAAATAATTTTAGGCATATTCATTCCTTGGAGAGGTGGAAAATAACCTGATAGGTATTGATATGGGCTAATTATTATTCATTTTTTGATGAAAATCTGAGATCTGTATCATAATATTTAACAATGGTGTTAAATATTGTTTGGTGTTTTATTCTTTATGTTTACGAGTAAATTAAGTGATAAATAATCTATAAATTCTTTTAAATTATATAGTTATATAAATTTATAAGTCATTTATCTATTTTTTTTAAAATTATTTTTCTATAAAAAGAATTATCTTGTGAATATTTGTGATATTTGTTTTAAACAGAACAAACGATTGTTATAAATTTTAATAAAAAAGACCGCACTTTTAGACTAGTCAGTAGGAATTAAATATTAGAAAATGATTTGAATGAAAAGGGGGACTGATATCCACCCTTTTACAATATGAGAAGAAATTATTTACGAGCTAAAGGTGGAACAAAAGTGATACCTAAATCCCAAGGTTGTTCAATCCAAGTGTTTTGTGGAATATCAATTACGTAATCATCCACTAATGATGCTCCTGCTGGTTTTGCAAATACTGTAACAAATTTTGCTTTAGGATACATTTTGCGAATTTCACGAGCGGTATTTCCCGTATCGACTAAATCGTCTATCACAATAAAGCCTTCTCCATCGGTATTCGCTTTGTGGATTACTTTTAATTCACCTTGTAAATCATGATCATAACTTGCGATACACACGGTTTCTACATGACGAAGACCTAATTCACGTGCTAATACTGCTGCTGGGAATAAACCACCACGGCTTACCGCAATGATGCCTTTCCATTGGGATGCTGGAAGTAAACGTTCTGCTAATTTGCGTGCGTGCATGTGGAACATATCCCACGTAACAACATATTTTTCGCTCATAATAAAATATACCTTTGTTGCATAATTAATAAAATTGCATAAGGATAACTCGAATTACACTTTTATGCTATTATTTTTAAGATATCAATGACATTTCAGCGATAAATTTGGTATTTTTTAAGCAAAAATGATATGAATAGATTATAAATGCAAGGAGAAAGCTCAGTTAAATATACGATATGATAACAGTAATTATGGATGATTGTTTTAACTAGATATAAAGGATGATGATGAAAAAAACGACACTTAATTTAATAGATATTTTACTATTAACCCTAATCTTTTTTGGCAGCTCAATTTATGCGTCTTTAGAGCAGTACCTTTCATTACAACAGGCGGGGCTTGAATCACCTACAGACTTGAACTTAAATTCCGAAGATAATTATTCATTGTTGGTATTTGAGCTTTTCTCTTTATGTATTGCATTTGCTTATTTATGGTGGCGTCATTTTGATTTTAAGCAACTTAATTTTTCTATCAATAAACTGACATTGCCTTTAGCGTTATTATTTATTTTATTAGCTGGAGGAATAGATCACTTATTTTATATGTTGATATTTCCTACTGAAAATAATGTTGATGTTTCATCATATGCAGAGTTACAACCTTATCTTTCTTTTTCTTTAATTGCAGCTGCTATACTAAATGGATTTTATGAAGAACTTTATTTTTTAGGACTTATGTTTACCGTTCCTAAAAAATGGTTACCTTATGTCATTATTTTCGGACTAGTTATTCGCTTTTTATTCCATACGTATCAAGGTTTATTTGCAGCCACTACTGTTACCTTATTTGGTTTAATATTTGTATTATTAAGGTTACGATTCTCAACATTATTACCTTTTATGCTTGCACATGCCTTTTTTGATGTTTTTGGGTTAGGCTTACCTTTTTAAAATATTTTAAGGAAGCTTATTGAATCGACAAATGTAAGATTTAGGCTTGTTATAATTTATGTTATGCTATCTGTATGATAAATAGATACCTAAACATGGTATTTAGATAAGTTAACTTTTTAAATAAGGTGTGATTTATGATAACAACATTACAACCCACATTGCTTTGGAAATGGTTTGATAAAATTTGTTCAATTCCCCATCCTTCTTACCATGAAAATACATTAGCTGAATTTATTGTTGATTGGGCAAAAGGAAAAGGTTTTTATGCTGAACGTGATGAAGCAGGTAACGTATTAATTCGTAAACCTGCTACAGCGGGTATGGAAAATGCTCAGCCAGTCGCTTTACAAGCACATTTAGATATGGTGCCACAAGCTAATGAAGATACACAACACAATTTCGAAACTGATCCTATTCAACCTTATATTGAAGGAGAATGGGTCACTGCAAAAGGCACAACCTTAGGTGCAGATAATGGTATCGGTATGGCATCAACGCTAGCGATTTTAGATAGTGATGATTTAGTTCATCCTGATTTAGAAGTGCTACTGACTATGACTGAAGAAGCTGGTATGGAAGGGGCGATAGGATTACGTGCAAATTGGTTAACCTCTGAAGTTATGATTAACACTGATACGGAAGAAAATGGTGAAATCTATATCGGTTGTGCTGGTGGTGAAAATGGCGATTTAACCATTCCTGTAGAATGGAAAACCAATCATTATGAACATACTTATAAATTGGTTTTAAAAGGCTTACGTGGCGGTCATTCAGGTTGTGATATTCATACGGGGCGTGCAAGTGCAATTAAAACACTTGTTCGTTTCTTAGCAAATTTACAGCAAAAACAACCGCAGTTTAGTTTCTCATTAAGTGATATTCGTGGTGGTTCTGTACGTAATGCTATCCCTCGTGAAGCCTTTGCAACGATAAGCTTTAATGGTGATGTTACGGTCTTAACTCAAGCAGTTGCAGAGTTCGAAAGTTTATTAAAAACTGAATTAGCTTTAGTTGAACCTAATTTAACATTCTTTATTGAAAAAGGTGAAAATGCTGTACAAGTTTTTAGTGAAAGTACCACAATGAAAGTCATTCATTTGCTAAATGTATTGCCAAATGGGGTAATTCGTAATAGTGATGTTGTTGAAAATGTGGTAGAAAGTTCATTGAGTCTTGGGGTATTAAAAACCACAGAACAATCGATAAAAGGTACGATTTTAGTTCGTTCACTGATTGATAGCGGTACAGATTATATTAATAGTTTATTACTTTCTTTAACTTCATTATCAGATGCAACGATCACATTCTCTGGACGTTATCCAGGTTGGGAGCCTCATGCAGAAACTCCAATTCTTAGTTTAACTAAGGATATTTATGCTGAATTGTTAGGCTATCCTCCTGAAATTAAAGTGATTCACGCTGGTTTAGAATGCGGTTTACTGAAAAAAATCTATCCTGCATTGGATTTTATTTCTATTGGACCAACTATTGTTAATGCTCATTCACCTGATGAAAAAGTGCATATTCCAGCCGTCCAAACTTATTGGCAATTGCTCACAAAAATTTTGGCAAGTATGCCGAAAAAATAATGTGATAAAAAAGGCAGATGGTAAATTCTGCCTTTATTTTTTGTGAAAAGTTAGCTTGAGTTTTATAGTGCATTTACAAAATTAGGTAACCAATCTTCGGCGGCTTGTTCATGGTCTTCAATAGTAAGTACATCAATACGTAATGAGTTACAGATTTGTTTAGCTCCTTGTTTGCTTAGCGCTGTTTCCACCTTGTTTACTGCTTGGCAGAACGTATCATAATCTGAATTGCCTAAACCAACAACGGCGAAACGTACTTCTGACAAATCAGTATTGTTATCTTTAATTTCTTGGAAAAGTGGTTTTAAATTATCTGGTAATTCACCTGCACCATGAGTTGAAGTCACCACTAGCCAAAGCTTTTGCCCTTCAATATTAGCTAATGATGCATGATTTTCTACTTGCGTAGTAAAATCTTGTTGTTCTAATAAATCACAGAGGTGATCACCGATATATTCCGCACCTCCTAAAGTGCTACCCGTAATAATACAAATTTGTTGTGCCATTGTTCTTTCCTTTTAAAATTAGGATTAACCTATAATATAAAAAAGGCTTAGAAAAACTAAGCCTTTGATGTTAATTAGATATCTAAGTTCGCTCGTAGTGCATTACTTTCGATGAAGTCACGACGAGGTTCTACTTCGTCACCCATTAAGGTTGTAAAGAGCTGATCAGCTGCCACAGCATCTTTAATCGTTACTTTTAACATGTGGCGGGCATCAGGGTCCATAGTGGTTTCCCAAAGTTGTTCAGGATTCATTTCTCCTAGCCCTTTATAACGTTGTACAGTTAAACCACGACGAGATTCTTTCACTAACCAATCAATAGCTTCTTCAAATGATGTGATTTCTAATTGGCGTTCACCACGAGTAACATAAGCTCCCTCTTCCAGTAATCCTTTTAATTGATTACCTAATTTTATGATACGAGCATATTCGTTACCATTTGCGAAGTTATGATCTAGGCTGTAATTGTTATCTACACCATGAGTACGAACAGTTAAAATCACTTCACTTAATTGACGTTCAGGATTATTTACTATTTGGTATGAATAATGGTTACCGTGAGTATCTTTTTCAGTTAGTTGACTAATTAAAGTTTTTGCCCAGTTTTCAACCGCAGTAACATCCTTCATTAATTCAGTAGTTAATTGCGGATAGTAAATTAGCTCTTTCAACAAGGCTTCTGGATAACGGCGATGTAAACGATCGATCATTTGATTTACATTATTATATTCAGCCACTAAGGTTTCTAATGGTAAACCTGTCATTGCAGGTGCATTTTTATTTACATAAAGGGCAGCATCTTCTAAGGCAATGGCTAATTCATATTGAGTCATTGCAGGTTCGTCTTTAATATATTGCTCTTGTTTACCTTTTTTCACTTTATAAAGTGGTGGCTGTGCAATATATACGTAACCACGTTCAATAATTTCAGGCATTTGACGATAGAAGAAGGTCAATAATAATGTACGAATATGGGAACCGTCCACATCCGCATCGGTCATGATAATGACTTTATGATAACGCATTTTGTCTGGATTATATTCATCACGACCGATACCACAACCTAATGCAGTAATTAATGTTCCAACTTCTTGAGAAGAAAGCATTTTATCAAAGCGTGCTTTTTCTACATTTAGAATTTTACCTTTCAACGGTAGAATCGCTTGATTTTTACGGTTACGCCCTTGTTTTGCAGAACCACCCGCAGAGTCCCCTTCCACTAAGTATAATTCTGAAAGTGCAGGGTCTCGTTCTTGGCAGTCTGCTAATTTACCAGGCAATCCAGCGATATCTAATACGCCTTTACGACGAGTCATTTCACGAGCTTTACGGGCAGCTTCTCGAGCACGTGCCGCATCAATAATTTTACCTGCAATGATCTTCGCTTCATTAGGATTTTCATCTAAGTATTCTTGTAAACGCTCATTCATTGCAGATTCAACCGCACCTTTCACTTCTGAAGATACGAGCTTATCTTTAGTTTGAGATGAGAATTTTGGATCAGGTACTTTCACTGAGATAACCGCCACAAGTCCTTCACGAGCATCATCGCCTGAAGTGTCGACCTTGTCACTTTTCCCTTTTTTGTTTAAACCTGATTTATCCATATAGGCATTTAAGGTACGAGTTAATGCACCTCGGAAGCCCGCTAAGTGGGTGCCACCATCACGTTGAGGAATATTATTGGTAAAACAGTAAATGTTTTCGTTATAACTGTCATTCCATTGCAATGAAATTTCCACACCAATACCGTCTTTTTCAGTACTAAAATAGAATGGTTTTTGGTGAATTGGTGTTTTATTTTGGTTTAAGTATTCAACGAATGCTTGAATACCGCCTTCATAATGAAAGTGGTCATTTGTGCCATCACGTTGATCAAATAATTTAATAGAAACGCCAGAGTTCAAGAAAGATAATTCACGTAAGCGTTTCTTCAGAATTTCATATTCAAAAACAGTTTTTGTAAAGATTGATGGGCTTGGCCAGAAACGAACAGTGGTTCCTGTTTTATCAGTGTCACCAATTTGTGTCAAAGGTGCTTTAGGTTCACCAAGATTATAGAATTGTTCATATACATGACCTTGGCGGCGAATTGTTAGTTGTAATGTATCTGAAAGCGCATTTACGACAGATACACCCACGCCATGTAAACCACCAGATACTTTATAGGAATTATCATCAAATTTACCACCTGCGTGTAGTACAGTCATAATTACTTCTGCCGCAGATACGCCTTCTTCAGGATGAATATCAACAGGAATGCCACGACCATCGTCTTGCACAGATACTGAGTTATCTTCGTGGATAGTGACGATAATATCTTTACAGTAGCCTGCTAATGCTTCATCAATAGCATTATCTACAACCTCAAACACCATATGGTGCAAACCTGTGCCATCATCAGTATCGCCAATGTACATACCAGGACGTTTACGTACAGCATCTAAACCTTTAAGGACTTTAATGCTACTTGCACCATAATTTTCTTGTGGATTTTCTGACATAATCTTTCTCTGTTTTTACTCTGAAAAAATTATGTCAATTATAGCAAATTTTGCTAGAAATAGCACCTTTTAATGCAGAAAGATTGGCGTTTAGAGAAAGAAAGTGCGGTCTAAAATAAAGAAATTTTTTATAGTGGGCCTAAGCTGACCCACATTAAAATTTATAGAAATTATAATCCGATAGACTTATATAAGTCTGGATCTTTACCATCTAAATAATGCATAGATTGAATACGACGAATAGTGTGAGATTGACCACGAATCATCAAGGTTTCTGTGGTTGCAAAACTGCCTTTAATTTGTATGCCTTGTAATAAATCGCCATGGGTGACTCCAGTTGCCATAAACACCAGGTTATCATCACGAGCAATATCTTCAAGATGTAAAATTTCATTCACTTTTACACCCATTTCGTGACAGCGAGCAATTTCACTTTTGGCTAATTGAATATTTTCAGGGGTATCGCCTTTTACTTGATTACGTGGAATTAAGCGAGCTTGCATATCTCCTCCTAAAGCACGTACTGCGGCTGCAGTAATGACGCCTTCTGGTGCACCACCAATTCCATATAAAACATCTGCTTCTGAATCTGGTAAGCATACTTGTACTGAAGCAGCTACATCACCATCTGGAATCGCTAATACTTTTGCACCTAAAGCTTGAATTTGTTTAATTACTTCATCGTGACGAGGTTTAGCTAGCACCATGACCACTAATTCAGACATTAATTTACCTTTACGTGAAGCCACTCGGCGTAAGTTTTGTTCAATAGGTAAATTTAAATCAATCATGCCTTTAGCTTCACCATTTACCACTAATTTTTCCATATACATATCAGGTGCTTTGATAAAGGTATTACGACCACCCGCTGCAAGTACTGCTAAGGCTCCAGATTGGCCCAAAGCCGTCATTCTTGTGCCATCAATAGGATCTACAGCAATGGTGATTTGTTCACCTATACCAGAGCCGACTTTTTCACCGATATAAAGCATGGGTGCTTCATCAATTTCACCTTCACCAATAATAATTTCGCCGTCCATATGGATACGATTAAGCATATAACGCATTGCTTTGACTGCGGCATCATCTGCTGCATTTTTGTCACCACGACCAATCCAGGCATGGGCAGCAATAGCTGCAGCTTCGGTCACTCTTGAAAATTCAAGGGATAAGGATCTATTCATTTTGATTAACCTTTTTCACTGTAATGGGTTAAGATTTATTTTATCACTCAGCAAACGATTGCGATAGAAAATTGTCTGAATACTTGTAAAAATTGAACAAATATACAGGAAATTTTTATTTCACCCTTTAATATCAAGACCATTCAATATAGAATAGAGTCATATTTCGAACATTATTTATAAGAGGAATTTTTTATGTCTTTAGAAATTTTAGATCAGTTAGAAGGTAAAATTAAACAAGCGGTTGAAACTATCCAATTACTTCAATTAGAAGTGGAAGAATTAAAAGAAAAAAACAACCAAGTTCAACAAGCAAATGAATCATTACGTAGTGAAAATGAACAACTTAAAGTTGAACATAATAACTGGCAAGAACGTTTACGTTCATTATTAGGTCAAATTGATAACGTTTAATTCTGGACATAAAAATAAGTAAAGGATAGTAAGACTATCCTTTTTTAGTACTTAATTTTTAAATTTATGCCTTATGTCAGGTACGTCATCTTACTATTCTTAGTGATAGTTAAAAGTATTATTCTAATAATTAATGTTACCTGCGAGCTAATGTTAGTTAGCGCCACTTTCAGGGTTAATCGAAAGTGTTTCTTCATGTAAATAGCAAGTGCAAAGTGCGGTTATAATCTGAAAAATTTATATATTTTATCTGTCTAGCGAATCTTCATCTTTCAGTGTAAACATATAATCTGTATTTTAAATAAGGAAACCAATAGATGAAAATTTCAGAGAAATTGAAGGGTTGGCATTATGCCTTTCTATGTTATTTAACTTGGGGCACATTCCCGATTTATTGGTATCCGATTAATCAATCTGCGATGCCAGCGGATCAGATTTTGGCACAACGCATTGTGTGGTCTGCGATTTTTGCGGTACTTTTGCTATTGGTATATCGACAAGGTCGTACGGTTTTAAGAGCTTTTAAACAACCACGTGTGCTTGGCGTATTTTTTATTACCGCTTTTTTGATAGCTTTGAATTGGTTAGTTTATTTGTGGGCAATTACTAACGACCATATTTTAGATGCTAGCTTGGGCTATTTTATTAACCCCTTATTAAATGTCTTTTTAGGTTGGTTTTTTTTAAAAGAAAAAATTAATAATGCACAATTACTTGCCTTGATTTCAGCAACTGCAGGGATTTTATGGCTTGCCATTCCTGCAGGGCAGATTCCTTGGGTAGCCTTGATATTAGCCGCAAGTTTTGGTTTTTATGCTCTGATTCGTAAATTAGCACCCATGGAAGCTTTAGCTGGATTAGCACTCGAAACCATTATTCTTTCTCCTTTTGCCTTGTTATATTTAATTTATTGTTATAGCCAAAATACTTTGATTTTTAGTGAATTGAATGGATTGCAAATGGTTGTATTATTAGGTTCAGGTGCTGCAACAACGATTCCTTTATTATGGTTTGCTATTGGTGCACGTAAGATTTCTATGTCATTACTGGGCATGTTGCAATATATTTCTCCAAGTTTGCAATTTTTATGCGGGGTATTAATTTTTAATGAAAGCTTATCTATGGAGCGAATGATAGGTTATGTTTTGGTCTGGGCGGGGGTTATTATTTTCTTATTCGGAATGAGAAATAAAGCCAAAAAAGTTTAAATTTTTCATTTTTTGACCGCACTTTTTAGTAAAAATCCTATTTGGTTAGAATTGTTTTGATTAATAAGGCTATCGCTGCTGCATCATCCACTAATCCTAATGGGTCTAGTAAAGCTTCAGGTAAAATATCAAACGGGCTTAATAAATAAATCAAAATAATCACGATTTTTAGTAATTTCGCTTTATTCATATTCATTAAAGTTAAATATAATTTGTTCATTTACTTTCCTTTATTTAATAAAAAGGTTTTATCGTTAGCTGGTAATTTAAGTGAACACATAAAAGTGCGGTATGTTATTTGTAAATTTTTCAGTGAGATACCGCACTTTAGCCACACCTTTGAGTAATTATTCACTTAATAATATTTCAATGGTTGCATTTCGTGCTCTTGGGCTAATCATTTCTTTCATGTATGGGCTATCGGCATATTTTTGGCGATAAGCCTCATCAATTTTTTTATTAAGTTCTTCATCTGTTATTGATGCAAAAACAACATTAAATACATCTCCAATACTGTGGATGTGACCAGCTTTTTGTTGTGACGCCGCTTGATACCAACAAGAACTTTTTCCATTATAAGCACGGGCAAATAAACGATTATCCACAATAACCTCCCAAATCCAAGTCGGTGTGCCAGTGGTTTCCATGTCAGTATGAAATGGTGCAATTCTTAAATCATCAGCTTGATTAATTTGTTGTAGTTGATCTAAATTCCACATTTTGTTTTCTCCACAATTAATAATAATTAAGGACGCTTGTTAGACAGTCGATTAGGGGAAAAATTCTTAATAATAGAAAATAGCTGAGAGGTGTTTAGTTATGGGGCATAAAAAATCTGCATCTTATTTTAGGATTGCCTGTAAGATGCAGATTGGATATTAATTTTGAGGGTTCATTATGAACATTTCATTTTGTTGCGATGGCGTTGCAGGATATAGACTAATATCAACAATAATGCACAAACAAGAGAAATAATGAATAATGAACCAAAGAAACCATTCCAGTGGAATTTTTCAATGATTAATGAAAGTGGTAATCCTGCGACAGCGGCTCCAATATAAGCAAATAAGCTCACAAAACCTGTTGATGCGCCTGAAGCATATTTATGAGAGTTTTCTGCGGCGGCCATGGCAATTAGGAATTGTGGACCAAAGATGAAGAAGCCCATTAGGAAGAATAGAATAGACATTAATAGGCTACTATCGCTTGGTATAAACCATAATGCTAAGGCAACAGAGATAATTCCTACGACATAAATAATATTCATTTGGGTACGGTTACCGTTGAAGAATTTATCTGATCCCCAACCTGCAAATAAAGCACCTAAGAATCCACCTACTTCAAAGAAGGCAACAGTTGCGTTTGCTTCAAGTAAATTATAACCGTGGGTTTCTGTTAGGTAGAGATTACCCCAGTCATTAATTCCTGTTCTTACGATATAAACGAGGCCATAAGAAATAGCAAGCGCCCAAATAATATTATTTTTGAACACATATTCTTTTAGAATTTCCCAGGTAGATAACCCAATTCCTTCACTTTCATGTTCTTTTTCTGCAATATCATTACGCCATTCACCCACTGTCGGTAATCCCATGGAGGCAGGACGGTCTCTTAATAGAACACAAAGTCCTAAACCGACTACAACAGCAATAATACCAGGAATAATCATGCCATATCGCCAACTTAAAGCAAGTGTCACGGCACCTGCAAGTAATGGAATCAGTGCACCACCTAAGTTATGTGAAGTGTTCCAAATAGCCCACTATAATCCACGTTCATTACGAGAATACCAGGTATTTAGAATTTTAGAACAAGGAGGCCAGCCCCATCCTTGGAAGAACGCATTAATCATCCAAAGTGTTACAAACATAAAGATAGAGGAACTCATACCAAATAAGATATTTACAATCCCCGTTGCCATTAGCCCCAATCCCATAAAATAACGAGGATTTGAACGGTCACCGATAACGCCTGATAGGAATTTTGATGCGCCATAGGTTAAATAGAATGCTGTGCCCATGATACCGATGTCTGCTTTTTGCAATCCAAGATCGGTTAACATGGCTGGCATTACAAAGTTAAAACCTTTGCGTGTAAAATAGAATACTGCGTATCCTAAATAGCTAACAATCATTAAATGTAATCACCAATATCGGTATGTTTTATCAATTTCTTCTTTGGATTTTGTTATTGGTAAATCAGGTGCTTCTTTAAAGATTCCCATAGACGCCTCCTTACAGCGATTTATAAAATGTGATAAAAATAACAAAGTTAATTTTAAGATTATAAATAAAATATGATGTTAAAAAAGTGACATAAATCATAAATTCAATATTTTTTTATTATCAAGAATCATTTTTATACGCTATAGCATAAAAAACATACAAGTGTTTTAATCTAATATGGATTAATGAGTAAAAGAGAATATTGCTGAATGTGTTAATATGATGTCGGATAAGTTATTGATGATATTTAAATCGCGTTAATAATACCGAACCTTAAGGCTCGGTATTATTTTACAGAACAATTGCAGGTATTATTCAATCCCTGTTGTTACACTGAAGCGACGTGTTTCATACGGTTTCATCATTATTAATGAACCCGCTTTTTTAGCCGCTAAATGTCCTTCAGGTCGACAGGTTGCAGGAAGCACAAATGCTCCAACTTGTTGATCTGCATTATATAGAATCCAACGGGTAGCATAATTAAATTCCTGTGATGAGAATGTTGTGAGATAACAATGCCCTTTTGGTGAATGCATACGATATTCAAGCTGTGTTTGATATTGTTGTAGATTATCCATAAAGAAGACGATTTCTGGATTATACATCTCATCGTTTTCTAATGATGAAAGTACATATTTTCCTTGTTTAATTTCCTCATTGAAGGCTAACCATTGCGGTGTTGGTTTCACATGCGCAGGAATGGTTTGGCGTAATTTTACTGCACTATCAGGGATGTTTTGGCTAAAACTTGCACCATGTTCATAGCAATAATTCATATGGCACATATATTGTAATGGCATTTCTACGCTAGCTAAGTTAGTCACTTGCATATTGATATCGAATAATGTGCTGTCTGCTTTCAAAACGACTTCAGGTTTTGCTAGATAATGATCGCCAAAGCCTTTTACATATTCAACTTCACCACTAATAGCAAGACTATTTTCATCAATAATCAGCCATGCCTTATCCATTTGTGCACAAGGCATTTCACCATGCAATGGATGATCATCTTCGGGTGCTGGGCAACCATTACGAATTAAACCTGAATGAAAAGCAAAACAGCCATAGGTATCAACAATAGTTGTACCAATTTTAGGTTCACTATACATGTTTTTCATTTTTAAGGTTTGACCATTGAATTCTGCGTCCCAAATAATTTGTCCGTAGAAAGGTAATACGGTGACGAAGCCTTTACTGTTAATTAGTTTAATAGCTTCAATTCCAGAATTGTATTTAAAACTGACCGCACTAAGTTGGTCATTTTCAAAAATAACACGTTCTTCATGACTAAATTGCTCTTTGCAAAGATAAATAACACTTTTCATCATTTACTCCTTATTTTCCTTCGCTCGTTTCTTTTAATTTTCCATAGAAATAGTAACCAACGTAGGCAAAGCAGAATAATGGCACAATAAAGGCAAGTTGTAATGAACCAATAGTATCAGATACATAGCCATGAATTGCAGGTACAACTGCGGCGCCAATAATTGACATAACGACTACTGCTCCACCGACTTCGCGGTGCTCTTGTGATACGGTTCCTAACACGGAAGCATAAATAGTCGCCCAGCATGGTCCAAATAATACACTAGCAAAAATAGCTGCATAAACAGCAGAGAAATCATGGACAAATGCAGTATAAGCCAAGGTGATCACGCCGAGAATGGAATACCATAATAGAACTAAATCAGATTTAAATTTGGTCATCAGGAAATTAGCAACGAATTTACCTACGAAGAAACCAATAAAGCTATAAATCATGAAGTTAGAGGCATCACGTTCGTTCATATTACTTAAGTTTAAGGCTAGACGAATGGTGAATGACCATACTGCAACTTGCATCCCAACGTATAAGAATTGTGCCACAATCCCTTTTTTGAATTTACTATTAGTGGCTAAATATTTTAAGGTGTCAGTAAATTTGACTTCTTCTTTGCCGGCTTCGGTAATCGCTTTGCATTTTGGATATGAGGTAATGAGGAATAAGAACATCACAGCCAATAATACGAAAATTAAATATTTGTAAGGTTGTAGCGTATGTTCAAGTAGTGACAATTTGAATGCGTGTAATTGTTCAGGATTCATTGTTGCCATTTGTTCATTTAAACTTGCACCTTCTTGGAAGATTAAATATTTACCTAACAAAATGCCCGAAATCGCCCCGACAGGATAGAATGTTTGGCTGATATTTAAGCGTAGTGTAGCGTAATCTTTATGACCAATCATTGAACTATAGGTATTCGCTGAAGTTTCTAAAAAACTTAAACCAATAGCAATAGAGAAAATAGCCGCTAAGAACATTGTATAAGTTGCCATATGTGATGCTGGATAAAACATTGAGCAACCGCCGATATACAAAGTTAATCCGATTAAAATAGCAATCTTATAACTGGTTTTTTTGATGATTAATGAAGCAGGAATAGCAATTAAGAAATAACCACCATAGAATGCACTTTGCACTAAAGCACTAGCAAAATCACTTAATGTAAATACACTTTTGAATTGTGTAATTAATATGTCATTTAAACTTGCAGCGGCCCCCCAAAGAGGGAATAAGCAAGATAATAAAATAAATTGGAAAATTGGTGTCTTATTGAGATAGCCATCGGGCATTTGTTGAATATCTTTCATAATATATTCCTTATTTCATAGATTGTAAGAATTGTTCAAACTGTGCTTTATCTGGATAAGAAGACTGTGTACCTTGTCCTGTTACACTATAAGCAGAATAAGCTGATGCCATAGTCATGGCATGTTTTACATCATTGGTCGCAATGTAATAATGTGCAAAGCACCCAATAAAGGCATCACCTGCACCACTAGTATCAATAGCATTCACTTTATAAGGTTTAATATGAGTCATTTGTGTATCATGAAACCATACAGAACCTTTTTCACCTAAAGTGACGATCAAATTTTTCAAACCTTTATTAAACAAACTATTTGCAGCGTCTTGAATTTGCTCCATGGTATCTACTGGCATACCTGTTAAAATTTCAAGTTCAGTTTCATTTGGCATAAAGAAATCGCATTTGCATGCGTAGTTAATATCTAGATCTTTACGGGCTGGAGCTGGGTTTAGAATGACAGGAATATGATGTTTCTTGGCAAAATCAATGGCGTAGTAAACAGTTTCCAATGGAATCTCTAATTGCAAAATAAAAAGTTTGCAATGTTTTAATTTTTCTTCTGCTCGATCAATATCTGCTGGTTTTAAATATTCATTTGCGCCTTTAATGATCAAAATACGATTTTGTGATGATTTATCCACAAAAATCGGTGCGACACCACTAGAAACGCCTTCCACTTTTTCCACAAATTCTGTATTTACTCGGAATTTCTGGAAATTATGAATGGTGTTATCGGCAAATACATCATTACCTACTTTTGTCATCATCATGACAGAGGTACCTAATTTTGCAGCCGCTATAGCTTGATTGGCACCTTTACCACCACAACCCATTTTAAAATCAGGGGCCTCTAAGGTTTCTCCCATTTTTGGCATATCATTAATATAAGCGATTAAATCAACCATATTGGAACCAATTACCGCAATATCCATATATATCTCCTAAAATAATAGTGTTAAAATTGCAACATATTTGACTTAATCAAGTGTATAATACTTAAAATGTTAAAAAAGTGACAAAAGTCACAGTTTTAAATTTTTTTTAATGTATGATATAAAAAAGTTAAAATAATCACATTTTCTGAGATAGGAGAGATTTATTATGAAAGGAAATGAAATAGCAAAATTTATTGATCACACTGCATTAACCGCAGAAAAAACAGAACAAGACATTCTTCAATTATGTGATGAAGCAATTGAAAATGGTTTTTGGTCTGTATGTATCAATTCAGGTTATATTCCATTAGCAAAACAAAAATTAACAGGTTCCAATGTAAAAATTTGTACTGTAGTCGGTTTTCCACTTGGTGCAAATTTATCTTCTGTAAAAGCGTTTGAAGCTAAAGAGGCGATCAAAGCTGGTGCTGAAGAAGTGGATATGGTGATTAATGTTGGTCTTATTAAATCAGCACAATGGGAAAAAGTTGAAGCGGATATTAAAATCGTTTTAGAAGCTTGTCAAGGTGGATTATTAAAAGTTATTTTAGAAACTTGCTTACTTAGCAAAGAAGAAATTGTTAAAGCTTGTGAAATTTGTCGTGATTTAAATGTAGGTTTTGTCAAAACCTCAACAGGCTTTAATAAAGGCGGTGCAACCGTTGAAGATATTGCTTTAATGCGTAAAACTGTAGGTGCTAATATTGGTGTGAAAGCATCGGGTGGTGTACGTGATACAGAAACTGCTCTTGCGATGATTAATGCGGGTGCAAGTAGAATTGGTGCAAGTGCAGGTATTGCCATTATTAAAGGTTTGAAGGACAATAATAGCACTTATTAATTACCATCAATGAGCCTGTTATGGACACTAAAGTACAATCACGCATTCATAAATTAGAATTTTTACTCAAACAGATGGATAAAATTCATCTGCGAGATGCCGCTGATATTTTGAATGTGTCGGAGATGACTATTCGTCGTGATTTGAATACCAATACAGGCTCAATTGTTTTACTTGGTGGCTATATCGTGAAAGATCCGCAAAAAAGTAACGAGAATGGCTACCAAATCTTTGAACAAGAAACTAAACATATTGCGGAAAAAATGCACATCGGGCGTCTTGGTGCGGAGTTAGTCGAGGAAGGTGATGTGGTTTTTTTTGATTGTGGTTCGACTATCCCATTTATTGCCTCTCAAATTGATTCTTCCATAAAATTTACCGCACTTTGTTGCTCAATTAATACCTTTATGGTGCTACAGGAAAAGCCAAATTGTGATGTGATTTTATGTGGTGGTAAATATTCACGTCATAATTCTTTTCTTAATTCTATTCAAGTACATAATGAACTTGAGGCAATTTGTACAACAAAAGCATTTATTTCTGCCGCAGGTGTTGATGCCAAGCGAGGTGTTAGTTGCTTTAATTTTGATGAAGTTAAAACGAAGCAACGTGCAATGGCAAAAACCCAGCAAGCCATTTTAGTGTTTGATCATTTTAAAGTGAATAAAGTACGACAAGCTTATATTGGTGAATTATGTGAATTTGATCTTATTGTGACAGATCAACTTTTACCAACTGAATTTGAAGGAAAAATTCCTCAGATTAAGCAAAACTAATTTTTAAATTGCATTTTATATTTATCGTAAAAGTTATTGGCATAGTTGGGTCATTTATTTTATTAATTCCAACGGCATAAAATATTGTATTCAGACTGATTCAAGGCTTGAGAATACTAAAACTGCGGTGCTATTTGAGAAAATTTTTCAATATGATACCGCACTTTAGATTCAGTAAAGTGCGGTGATAGTTTAGAAAATTTTAGGCATTAAGAATATTTTGAATTTTAACCAGGCTCAGATGATATTGGTGTGGACATTGTTTCCATAAATGAAGCATTCTATGGTATTTTTCACACATAGGTGTTTGTGAATCACAACCATGTTCACATTGCATAAATGCTTGGTATTTTCCTTCGATGTTGGTAAGAAAACGCAAATAATTAAGATATTTTTTTTCACGGATTGCATCATAGCCGACAAATTGTAAGCGATGAGCTGAAAGTGCCGTTTTCTCTGTAAGATTTTCATAGGAAATTTGTAGAGCATGATACATTTCAAGAGTATCTAATACACTACGGCATTCTGCTTCAGTCATATTCAGAAAGGCGTTATCTAATTCTTTAAGTTCTAACTCAAATCCCCCTTTTACAATCATTTCGAGGCGTTCGTATTGGGTTGCATGCGTTGGATCTAATAAGCCCATTAACTTATATTGATTAGCAAGAATTAGACGTTGAGTTGATGTCATTTCCATAATGAATTCCTTAAAAGTTAGTCAATACTTTTTAAATCATCTTGTGATAAACCGGTTTCTTTTGCTTTTACATTTCCATCATTCACACGATATTCTAGGTTTTGATAGTAAGCTTCACGGAATGTAATGTAAGGATCTTGTGCTTGATTCAATAGCTCTTCTTTATCCATGGCTTTAGCTCGAGAATCCACAGTTTTAATCACCGTTGGCACTAATGACCAGGCTCCGCCAACCCATTCCCAGAACGGATAAGTATAGGCTTTATCTACCATTGATCCTGTTAATTCTCGAGGCGTGCTTGCACCATAAACAGGTAACATGACATAAACCCCAGGATCCACACCATAGCTGCCTAAAGTGTCACCAAAAGTGCGATTATTTTCAATTTTTAATGGATCACTATAACTCGCCCAATCAATAAGCCCTGCTAAACCAAAAGTAGAGTTAATAATAAAACGGTTAAAATGCACAAATGCTTTTTTGCCTTCACCCTCTAATAAACGGTTTACAAAGCTTACTGGCTCATCTAAATTTTTTGCCGCATTACTTAAACCTGTTGTTAATGGCGTAGGTAATGCGTTCCAGCCTTTAGCGGCAGGTTTTAATAGATAAGGGTCTAATACGTTATAGTTGAAACCCCACATAGTGCGGTTAAATCCTTCAAGTGGGTCTTGACGTTCACCTGTTTGTGCATCAAGGCTGGTACATCCAGTGAGTACCAATGATGCTAGAACAGAAGTCACCAGCAAGTGAGTTTTTTTCATTTTCTTAATCCTAAAATTAGAGGCTAAATAGTTTATAGATAACCACATTGTAAATGAGTTGAGAATAATCTACAAAAGAAATTCTATGTGATTTTTAGTGTGATTAATTATGCAATAAGGCTTAATGCAAAGGGATTTGATATTTACTCAATTTACATAAATAGCTTCAATATGATTCACTATAAAAAATACTTGTATATTTAATATATTTATGCAATATTTATGAATAAATATTTAATTTGGTAAATTTCATAATAAGAAAAATCTAGTATTTTTTATTCGGCACCTGCCATTTCAGTTTAATCTGCGGTGAGTTTTTTTGAAATTTATAATGAATAAATATTGTTCCATACTCAATGATTAGCAATAAAGAGGTGATAGTTTATGTCTAAATCTGCAATTCTTGTGTTGGCCGATGGTAGTGTTTTTTATGGCACCTCTGTTGGTGCTAAAGGTCAAGCTATTGGTGAGGTAGTTTTCAATACAGCAATGACAGGCTACCAAGAGGTGTTAACAGATCCTTCCTATTTTCAACAAATTATTACCTTAACCTATCCACATATTGGTAACACAGGGACCAATGAGGAGGATGTTGAATCTAATGCTGTATATGCTGCAGGTTTAATTATTCGAGATTTACCATTGACTCATAGTAATTTCCGTGCAAAACAAAGCCTATCCGAATATTTAAAAGCCAATAATGTTGTCGCCATTGCGGATATTGATACTCGTCGTTTAACCCGTTTATTGCGCGATAAAGGTGCGATGGCAGGTTGTATTATGACGGGTGAAATTGACGAGAAAAAAGCCCTCGAACTTGCCTTAGCTTTTGGTTCTATGGCGGGAAAAGATTTAGCCCAAGTAGTAACCACAAAAGTTCCTTATCAATGGACACAAGGTGAATGGAAATTAGGGCAAGGTTATGTGGAAGCTAGTCAGCCAGAATTTAATATTGTTGCCTATGATTTCGGAGTAAAACGCAATATTTTGCGTATGCTTGCTGAACGCGGTTGCAATATTACTGTTGTTCCAGCTAAAACACCAGCTAAAGAGGTGCTAGCACTGAATCCAGACGGTATTTTCCTTTCAAATGGACCTGGCGATCCAGAACCCTGCGATTATGCCATTAATGCTATTAAAGAAATTCTTGTTACTAAGAAGCCTGTATTTGGTATTTGTTTAGGACACCAACTTTTAGGTTTGGCGAGCGGTGGCAAAACCAAAAAAATGGCATTTGGTCATCATGGTGCTAATCATCCAGTACAAGATTTAGATAACCAAAAAGTGATGATTACTAGCCAAAACCACGGTTTTGAAGTAGACGAGTATAGCTTGCCTGCCAATGTGCGTGTAACACACCGTTCATTATTCGACCATTCTGTGCAAGGTATTGAACTTACCGAGCAAGTAGCATACTCCTTCCAAGGTCACCCAGAAGCCAGCCCAGGGCCGCATGATGTAGCTTATTTATTTGATAAATTTATTGAAGCGATGAGAACGGCTAAAGCCTAAAAGTGCGGTCTATTTTAAAAAAATTTTCATGAGAAAGATAAAATGCCAAAACGTAACGACATAAACACAATCCTCATTATTGGCGCTGGTCCGATTGTAATCGGTCAGGCTTGTGAATTTGACTATTCAGGCGCACAGGCGTGTAAAGCCTTGCGTGAAGAAGGGTATAAAGTGGTATTGGTGAACTCCAACCCAGCCACTATTATGACTGACCAGAATATGGCGGATGTGACTTACATTGAGCCGATTCAATGGCAAACCGTAGAAAAAATTATTGAGAAAGAACGTCCAGATGCCATTTTACCGACTATGGGCGGTCAAACGGCATTGAACTGTGCATTAGATCTATCCAAACATGGCGTGTTGAAAAAATACAAGGTGGAATTGATCGGTGCTACAGAGGATGCCATTGACAAAGCAGAAGATCGCGGTCGTTTCAAAGAAGCCATGGCGAAAATTGGTTTAAATACGCCAAAATCTTTTGTATGTCACAGCTTTGAAGAAGCTTGGGTTGCTCAAGTGGAAGTGGGTTTTCCAACTTTAATTCGTCCATCATTTACCATGGGCGGTTCTGGTGGTGGAATTGCCTATAATCGTGATGAATTTCAAGCGATTTGTGAACGTGGTTTCGAAGCTTCGCCAACTCATGAATTACTCATTGAGCAATCTGTATTAGGTTGGAAAGAATATGAAATGGAAGTGGTGCGTGACAAAGTAGATAATTGTATTATCGTGTGTTCCATTGAAAACTTTGACCCAATGGGCGTGCATACGGGCGACTCTATTACAGTCGCACCAGCGCAAACTTTAACGGATAAAGAATACCAAATCATGCGTAACGCATCCCTTGCGGTATTGCGTGAAATTGGTGTGGATACTGGTGGTTCAAACGTACAATTTGCGATTAACCCAGAAAATGGCGAAATGATCGTGATTGAGATGAATCCTCGTGTAAGTCGCTCTTCAGCATTAGCCTCAAAAGCAACAGGTTTCCCAATTGCTAAGGTCGCCGCAAAATTAGCCGTAGGTTATACCTTAAATGAATTACGTAACGATATTACTGGAGGGTTAATTCCTGCCTCATTTGAACCTTCAATTGACTATGTGGTGACTAAAGTGCCACGTTTTGCTTTTGAAAAATTCCCAAAAGCAGATGATCGTTTAACGACTCAAATGAAATCTGTGGGTGAAGTGATGGCGATGGGGCGTACCTTCCAAGAATCTATCCAAAAAGCCCTACGTGGTTTGGAAACAGGTATCTGTGGTTTTAATTTAAAAACTGAAGATATGGAAAAATTACGCCACGAAATTTCCAATCCTGGTCCTGAACGGTTGCTTTATGTGGCAGATGCTTTTGGTATTGGTTGGTCATTAGAAGAAGTACATCATTACAGTAAAATTGACCCTTGGTTCTTAATCCAAATTCAAGATTTAGTGCTAGAAGAACTTGCTCTTGAGAAGAAAACCCTTGCCGATTTAAGCCGTGATGAAATTTATCGTTTAAAACGTAAAGGTTTTTCTGATAAACGTATTGCACAGCTCGTAAAATCTGATGAAACTTCAGTGCGTAGCTTGCGTAATGCGTTTAATATTCATCCGGTCTATAAACGTGTAGATACTTGTGCGGGTGAATTTAAATCGGATACGGCTTACTTATATTCAACTTATGAAGAAGAATGTGAAGCTAATCCAACCAATCGCAAAAAAGTGATGATTTTAGGTGGTGGTCCAAACCGTATTGGACAAGGTATTGAATTTGACTACTGCTGTGTACATGCCGCACTTGCTTTGCGTGAAAGTGGGTTTGAAACCATTATGGTGAACTGCAATCCAGAAACCGTTTCTACTGATTTTGATACTTCTGATCGTTTGTATTTCGAACCCTTAACCTTGGAAGATGTGTTAGAAATTATTCACGTAGAGCAACCTTGGGGCGTGATCGTGCATTATGGCGGTCAAACCCCATTAAAATTAGCTAACGCTTTGCATGCTAATGGCGTAAATGTTATTGGGACTTCCGCAGATAGCATTGATGCAGCAGAAGACCGTGAACGCTTCCAAAAAATCCTCAATGATTTGCAATTAAAACAACCTGCAAACCGCACTGCACGTAATGCACAAGAGGCAGTTGGTTTAGCAAATGAAGTGGGTTATCCATTGGTGGTGCGTCCATCTTATGTACTCGGTGGTCGGGCAATGCAAATTGTGTATAACGATGAAGAGTTGAATCGTTATATGCGGGAAGCTGTATCTGTTTCCAATGATAGCCCAATTTTGCTTGATCACTTCTTAAATAATGCTATTGAAGTGGATGTAGACTGTATTTGCGACGGTGAACAAGTGATTATCGGTGGCATTATGCAACATATTGAACAGGCAGGGATTCACTCAGGTGATTCTGCTTGCTCATTACCGCCATATTCCTTGAGTAAACCAATTCAAGATGAAATTCGTCGTCAAACTGCGGCAATGGCACATGCACTAAATGTTGTTGGTTTAATGAACGTTCAGTTTGCTGTACAAAAAAATGTGATTTATGTGCTTGAAGTGAATCCTCGTGCCAGCCGTACCGTGCCATTTGTAAGCAAAGCCACCAGCCAACCATTGGCGAAAATCGCAACACGAGTGATGGCGGGTATGAGCTTAAAAGAACAAGGCATTCAAGGAGAAGTGGTTCCAAAAGGTTTCTTTGCGGTGAAAGAAGCGGTATTTCCATTTATTAAATTCCCTGGCGTGGACACCATTTTAGGACCTGAAATGCGTTCAACAGGGGAAGTTATGGGCATCGGTAAAACTTTTGCCGAAGCGTTCTTGAAAGCTCAAATTGGTGCAGGTGAACGCATTCCGCGCACAGGCAAAGTGTTTGTTTCTGTAGATAACGATGATAAACCACGTTTATTACCAATTGTGAAACGCTTGCAAGAACAAGGTTATGGCTTGTGTGCGACTTTCGGTACCGCAAAATTCTTACATGAACATGGCATTACTGTACAAACCGTGAATAAAGTGCGTGAAGGCAGACCGCACATTGTTGATGCAATTAAGAATAATGAAATTGCACTCATTATCAATACGGTGGGAGGCATATCAGAAAGTGTAGCAGATAGTGCATCAATCCGAGCAAATGCGTTGAAACAAGGCTTGCCAATTTATACAACGATAGCCAGTGCTGATGCGATTAGTTTAAGTGTAGCAAATTTGCATATGCACGAGGTTTGTTCATTACAAAACTTACATGCGATCTTGGCCGTATGAGTTCAGCTAAATAAAAAGTGCGGTTAGAATTTTAAAAATTTTAACCGCACTTTTGGGGTGAGAAACTGGTACGAAAGCTGTCTAGGTGAAATTATTTAGCATAATGGTCAATCAGATATTTCACAATAGCATCACCGACTTGTGCCGTTTTTGCATTGCCACCTAAATCTGGGGTAAGTGTAGTTTTTTCTACCAGTAAATATTCAATCGCTTCAATTAAGTGCTTTGCCCATTGCTTATGCCCAAAGAATTCCAGTAATTGACTCGCTGACCACAGAGTGGCTAATGGGTTGGCAAGTTGTTTACCGGCAATATCTGGCGCCGAACCATGAATAGGTTCGAACATAGATGGATATTGTCGTTCAGGATTTAAATTTGCTCCGGCGGCTAATCCCATACCACCAGAAATTGCGGCACCTAAATCAGTGAGAATATCGCCAAATAAGTTACTGGTGACAACCACTTCAAAACGTTCAGGATGCGTTACCATTAACATCGCTGCGGCATCGACTAAATAGGTTGTAGTTTTTACATCAGGGTAATCTGCTTTTACTTCATTAAAGATTTGATCCCAGAAAACCATGGAATAGTTTAAGGCATTGGATTTGCTAATGCTGGTAACTGATTTATTTTGTTTACGAGCTAATTCAAAAGCATAGCGAATAATGCGTTCACAACCTACTCGAGAAAATACGCTATCTTGAATCACCACTTCATGTGGTTTATTTTTGAATAACCAACTTCCTGTGCCTGAATATTCCCCTTCACTGTTTTCACGAATGAAGATCATATCAATGTCTTTTTCAGTTTTCCCTTTAATGGGACAAGGCGCACCCTTTAATAATTTAACGGGGCGAACATTTACATATTGTTCAAAGTTTTTACGAATAGCTAATAACAACCCCCAAAGTGAAATATGGTCTGGTACGCCAGGATAACCTACAGCACCTAAAAAAATGGCATCAAATTGACTCAGTTGTTCAATACCATCATCGTCCATCATTTTGCCAGTTTGAGAATAAAACTCACATCCCCAAGGAAAATGTGTGAAGTCGAATTGAATGTTTGAATCCAGTTGAGAAATGCAGTTGAGTACTTTGACACCTTCAGTGAGCACTTCAGGTCCGATTCCATCACCTGCGATAACCGCAATTTTGTGTGCCATAGTCGGGCTCCTTATGTAAATTGATAACTCATAGTACTGCGAATAAGTTAGTTGGGCAAAAGGTTTGTTGCAAAAGTGCGGTATGATTTTAGAAAATTTTATATGAATGAAAAAGGCACGTATTGCTACGTGCCTAAGGTTTAATTTGTTAGTTCTTGTCTAAGTTGTTTAGTAACTTTCACCATGACTTTTAATGCTTCAATGGTTTCTGACCAACCTCGAGTTTTTAAACCACAATCTGGGTTTACCCATAAACGTTCCGCAGGAATCACTTTTAATGCTTTACGTAACAGGTGTTCAATTTCATCGGCAGTCGGTATACGAGGGCTATGAATATCATAAACACCAGGACCAATATCATTAGGATAATGAAAATCTGCAAAAGCATTGAGTAATTCCATATCCGAACGTGAGGTTTCGATAGTGATGACATCGGCATCTAGAGCTGCAATAGCAGGCAAAATATCATTAAACTCGGAATAACACATATGAGTGTGAATTTGGGTACTATCTTCACAGCCAGATGAGGCAAGACGGAAAGCCTCCCCAGCCCATTGTAGATATTGTCGCCAATCAGCACGTTTTAGAGGTAAGCCTTCACGAATTGCTGGTTCGTCAATTTGAATCACTTTAATACCTGCTTTTTCTAGATCTAATACTTCATCATTTAAGGCTAAAGCAATTTGTTTGCACACTGTAGCACGGCTAATATCATTACGTACAAATGACCATTGTAAAATTGTCACAGGCCCTGTGAGCATCCCTTTCATTGGACGATTCGTGAGGCTCTGTGCATATTGCGACCAAGCTACAGTCATCGGTTGAGAACGCTGTACATCACCATAAATAATCGGTGGTTTTATGCAACGAGAACCATAACTTTGTACCCAGCCGAATTTGGTGAAAGCAAAGCCTTCTAATAATTCACCGAAATATTCCACCATGTCATTTCGTTCAGGTTCACCATGCACTAATACATCAAGATCTAATTCTTCTTGTGCTTTTACTACTAGCGCAATTTCTTTTTTCATTGCAGCTTCATATTCACTAACAGAAATTTCTCCTTTTTTGAATTTAGCCCGAGCCTGACGAATATTTAAGGTTTGTGGGAATGAACCGATAGTGGTTGTTGGTAAATTCGGCAATTGTAACCAAGCCTGCTGTGCTTTAATTCGTTGTTGATAAGGTGATTTTCGTTGATCAGCATTTTCGGGTAAATTTGCAAGTCGTTCTGCAACCTCACAACGATGAATTAACTGGCTATGAGTACGAGCTTCAGCAGCACATTGGCTTTCGTTTAGTTCGGTTTGAACTCTGCTGGGGCTTTCCACTAAGGCTTTTTTCAAAATGCTCAATTCTTGTACTTTTTGCAATCCGAAAGCGAGCCATTGGTATAGTTCAGGTTGTTTTTCCTGTAGCTGCGTTTCTATTGATAAATCATACGGGCAATGAAGCAAAGAACAGGAGCTAGAAATCCATAAACGTTCGCCTAATAATGCTTTAGCATCTTGTAAATGATCCAATATATGTGGCAGATTTGTTCGCCAGATATTACGACCATCAATAACACCAAGGGAAAGGATTTTTGGGTAATCCGCAAAAGCACTAAATTGTTTATGATCTCTAACTAAATCAATATGCAATCCTTCTACAGGTAAACTTTTTAGCAGTGGTGCATGTTCTGCAACTGAACCAAAGTAAGTAGCAAAAATTTTATTAATTTTGACCGCACTTAATTGTGCATAGGCGGTTTTATAAGCCTGTAACCATTCTGCGGGTAAATCTTGAGTGAGTGCTGGTTCATCCAATTGCACCCATTGTACACCTGCTTGGAGGAAAGCATTTAATAAACTTTCATATACAGGTAATAGTTTATTTAATAAATCAAGACGATTAAAAGTCGCACCTTTTTCCTTGCCTAGCCATAGAAATGTGATAGGCCCGACTAATGTTGGTTTGACTTGATAACCAAGCTGTTGAGCTTCGTGAATTTGCTCAAGGTAATGGTTTGGATTCGCTTTAAATTGAGTGTCCGCATAGAATTCAGGGACTAAATAATGATAGTTAGTATCGAACCATTTGGTCATTTCAATGGCAAATTGTTGCTGATTGCCTCGGGCTAGTTGGAAGTATTGATCTAAACTAAGTTGTTGGCTATCGAAACCAAAACGACCAGGAATCGCACCCGTAGCCACTTGTAAATCAAGCATATGATCATAAAAACTGAAGTCACCGACAGTAACAAAATTTGCATTAGCTTGAGCTTGATGATACCAATTTTTCTCACGGATACTTTTTGCCACATAGCGTAAATCTTGTTCCGATAATTCTTTACGCCAATAACGTTCTTGCGCAAATTTAAGTTCGCGTTTTGCTCCCACTCTAGGGAAACCTAGAAAATGTAATGTAGTCATTGTTTTTCCTCTATAAATATAATCAATTAATGTGGGCGAACACCTAAGGTATGACAAATAGCATAGGTTAATTCACTACGGTTTAAGGTGTAAAAATGAAAGTCTTTAACGCCTTCTCGGGACAGAACCTTCACCATATCAATGGCAATACTTGCTGCGACTAAATTTCGTGTTGCAGGGTCGTTATCTAAACCCTCATACATTTTTGCAAGCCAATGGGGAATTCTGACATTAGTGGATTTCGCCATTTTGCCTAGTTGTTTAAAGTTAGTCACAGGTAAAATGCCTGGCACAATTTCAGCATCAATGCCAATGGTTACACAGCGATCACGAAAGCGTAGATAACTTTCTACATCAAAGAAAAATTGGGTAATAACATGATTCGCACCCGCATCAATTTTTCGTTTGAGATTGATTAAATCTGCTTGTGCGGATTTTGCATCAGGATGTACCTCTGGATAAGCAGCCACCGAAATATCAAAATCGGCAACAGAACGTAATAGCGCCACCAGATCTGCTGCATAAAAGGATTTTTTCTGATAGCCAGAGGGTTCATCACCACGTAATGCGACAATGTGACGAATCCCATTATTCCAATAATCTTGAGCAATTTCTTTTAACTGTTCTGGACTTGCATCAATACCTGTTAAATGGGGAGCCGCTTCAATTCCTGCTTGTTGCTTAATGGATTTCACCACTTGATGAGTACGTTCTCGTTCTCCTGAATTTGCGCCATAGGTAACAGAAACAAATTTCGGTGATAAGGTTTTTAACCGATGAATTGAATTCCACAATAGTGTTTCCATTTCTGCATTTTTAGGTGGAAAGAATTCAAATGAAACATTAATATTGCCGTTTAGTTCAGAAATACATTGATTAAGAGTATTAATTTCCTTTGCATAACTCATTGAGGACCTCCATAGCGAATCAATGGTTATACAATAAGATGAACTTTATTATGCGTCAAATTCAACTTTTTCAAGTTTATTATGAATTTTATTAATGATAAAGTGCGGTGATATTGACAAAAATTTAGAAAAATGGATATGAGATCGTCTCATATCCAATTAAAGTGATTATTCAGAAATAAGATTAGATTTTATCAGAAAGTTATAAATTCCATCATTTTCAATGCGATCTGTGACATAATTAGCCACTTTTTTCAGATCTTCGTGTGCATTGCCCATAGCCACACCAACGCCAACTGTACTCAGCATTTCGAGATCATTTAAGCCATCACCAAATGCCATGACATTTTCCATTTGAAAGCCTAATTTTTTAATCGCAGCTGCAATACCACGAGCTTTTGAGCCTTCGGCATCAAAGAGATCTACGGAGTCTTTATCCCAACGAACTACACGTAAGCCATCTAAAATGCCAGCGTTGGTCACTAATTCATCTTGGCTTTCATCATAGAAAGGTAATAATTGAAAGACTTCATGATGTTTAAAGTAATCTTTATCCACAATGTAATCAGTTAAAATGGGATCAAGTGCAGATTGCTGTTTAGGATTAATCTCTGATACGGCGACATCATCGTCAGATACAAAGGCATAACTGATATTATGTGCATCAAAAAAATCTACTAATTTTTGCACTTTAGCTGTTGGAATCGGGTGTTTTTCTATTGTTTGATCTTTAAAAACAGCCAATTGCCCATTCATAGTGACAAATAATTCAATAGGTTCTTCAGCAATTAACTGTTTGATTTTGGTGGGTAAACTACAACGTGAACGTCCCGTTGCGATAGCAGGAATAATGCCATTTTGTTTGAGTTTGCGAATAGCGGGAAGCACTGTATCAGGCAAAATATCCTCAAATTTCATAATCAATGTTTCATCAATATCAAAAAATACAATTTTAATTTGGTCACGCAAATTTGCTATTGTCATTATTTATCCTTTTTAATTAAAAATTTTTTTAGATTCTAACATCATTGTGATAGAGATCGAAAAAATTGTACATAAATTATGATGTTGCTCTCATTTTCACTATGCTTTAAAAATTTCTTTTGGGAGTTTATATGAATTGGTTTGGATTTCGTTGTATTGCCTGTCATCGTTCCTTAGCCATTCCCTCGCATGGGATATGCAGTTATTGCCATCGTGAAATTAAACGTTTTAATTATTGTGGATGCTGTGGAGCACAATTGCCGATTAATACATTACATTGTGGGAATTGTTTAAGAAATATGCCGAGTTGGCATAGAATGGTCATTATTGGTAGTTATCAGCCACCATTATCAATACTTATTCATCAATTTAAATTTCAAAATTCTTTTCATTTTGACCGCACTTTAGCTCGCTTGTTATTTTTAGCAATCAGGGAAGCAAGATGTTCTCATGCTCTTCCCATGCCAGAAGTTATTTTACCCGTTCCATTACATCATTTACGACAATGGCAACGTGGCTATAATCAAGCAGATCTATTGGCACAGCAACTCGCTAAATGGTTATCCATTCCCTGTGATAATCGGTTACTTAAACGCATTAAACATACTCACACACAACGTGGTTTAACGGCTATAGCACGGCGAAAAAATTTACTTAATGCATTTTGTATCAATAAAGTTTGCCACTATAAATCAGTGGCATTAGTTGATGATGTTATTACTACTGGTGCAACACTAAATGAAATTGCAAAATTATTAAAGAGATATGGTGTTGAGCATATTCAAGTATGGGGATTAGCACGCGTATAAAAATTTGCATAAAAATGGATCTAAGCGTATTATTTCCGACTATGTTAGTCAGTTATAATGACTCGTGAGTGATTAATTTTGGGAATAATTTTATGCAACAAATTCAAATTACAGATGCGGCACAAGCACATTTTCGTAAATTATTAGATCAGCAAGAAGAAGGAACTAATATCCGTATTTTTGTGGTTAATCCTGGGACACCTAATGCGGAATGTGGGGTTTCGTATTGTCCAGCTAATGCAGTTGAAGAAACTGATACTGAAATGAAATATTCTACTTTTTCTGCTTTTGTAGATGAAGTGAGTTTACCTTTTTTAGAAGATGCGGAAATTGATTACGTAACGGAAGAATTAGGCACTCAATTAACTTTAAAAGCACCTAACGCTAAAATGCGTAAAGTGGCTGATGATGCACCGTTAATTGAACGTGTTGATTATGTCATTCAAACACAAATTAATCCACAATTAGCTAGCCATGGTGGACGAATTACTTTAATTGAGATTACTGAACAAGGTGAGGCAATTTTACAATTTGGTGGTGGTTGTAATGGCTGTTCTATGGTGGATGTTACCTTGAAAGATGGTGTAGAAAAACAATTAATTAGTATGTTCCCTGGTGAATTGACTGCTGCGAAAGACGTGACCGAACACCAACGTGGTGAGCATTCTTATTACTAATTTATAACTCTCAGTAAAATCGGCTTAAATGCCGATTTTTTATTGATTTTTTTTGAATAGACGCTGACTGCAAAGAATGAAAGTGCGGTTAAAATAAAAATAAATAATGCACTTATCCATTCTTGGGTAAATAGTTGTTCGGCAATGAATGTGCTAAACAATAAAGTGATAAGCGGAACAACATAAACGAGTAACGCTGAAAAAATGAGTGAGCGTTCTTCTAAGCCTATTTCTACCTGTTGACCCACTTGTAATGGGGTAATGGTTTCTACGGTCAGAATGTGTTCTGACATTTCTCCAGTAAGTTCAGAAAGTACTGAGGTTCCACAAGCCGTTTTTGCTGCACAGCTACCACAGGCACTTTTAGCCTGACATTTAACAGTGGCTTGACCTGCTTGGTAATTAATAACAACAGCACTTTCAGTTAGCATAATTTTCCTATTTTAGTTTAAGTTCTTCTACAATGCGTTTTGCTGTAGCAAGTGGAAGCTGACCAATAATCGTTATTTCTTTTGTATCAAGGTTCTCATTATAAATAGTAAAGGAACCTTGTTTCCACACCTGCTCTTTTTGTTCAGGTAAGGCATTATTAGACACATAAATTGTGAATGAGAATAAACCATCGCTATATAAACGACTTTCTATTTTGTCGTTATCAGTTTTTTCACTATTATAATTAATTACTTCAAAACCTTCTGGCAACCAACCTGTTTTCCAACTTAGTTTAGCTGTTGGTAATGGCGATTTATTCAATGATTGAGGAATCGGTAATTTGTTTAAGAAAGCGAGTAATGGTTCTACTATTTGTTCACCAATATAGTAATTTACTACTCTGAAGCGCTCTAATAAATTGCCATCCTGATCTAACATATCTGAACCTAATAATAAATCAGTCTCTTCATCAATAAAGGCAATATATTGATAGCGGAAATTATCTTTAGGCATAATTCTGATGGTTTGGACTAATTTATCTGCAACACGATTACGACCCATATTCACAAAATCATAATATTGATTAATTTTATCAAAATTCGCATTAATTAAATTAGGTAAGTTATCAATAATTTGAGTGCCTTGAATAGAGAAAGGATGATAACTAGGATGAAAATAACTGATCATTCCATCACGTTGCACAATTTCTTCTTTACCGCCTTCAAGAGTCACTAAATGAGCATAAGATTTATCTTTAACGTTAATATGGCTGTAACGATAAGTATCAATATCTGCCCCGACTTTTTGCATATAAGAAAGTTCGTAATTTAGTTTATCTTTAGCTTGTTGCATATTAATGAGCCATTGTTGAGGAGCAATGCCCTGCGCCCAAGTTGTAAATGATAAACTGGAAGCAAACAAAAGTGCGGTAAGTTTTTTAAACATATTGACAGAACCCTTTCTGAAGAGAATAAATAAATTCACCACCTTTAAGGTGGTGAATTATTTGTATCATATATGAATATGGATTATTTATGGTTTTGAACTGAGTCTGCATACACACGACGTTGTAGTTCATAACTTTGTAACATCGCACCAATGCGTTTATTTTTTTGTTCAAGTTGTTCTTGTGTCACAGCATCTTTATTTGGAGCGTTATAACTTACTTCTTGTACATTATTGCTAAATGGTAAGGTTTGTAACACAGGCGTATCGTTAGCAGTTTGAGAAGGTGCTGAATTAAAAGATTGAACCCCTAATACGGCAACTAAACAAACACCTGCTGCAACAGCGACTTGAACCATTGGAGCAAATAACGTTTTGAATTTTTGCATAAATGGTAAGTTTTCAACTTCTTCTGGTGTCGGTTGTGAAACTTTTATTTCTGCTTCTTCAGCAATCAACGATTCCATTTTCGCAGTAAAATCAGCACCTAAGAAAATATTGCTTTCTTCACGCATCACTGAACGAATAACATGATAATTAGACCAACTTTGTTGTAACTCATTATCACTGCATAATTCTATTGTGATATCCTGATCAACTTGTTCACCATCAATATATGCTGAAAGTAACTCTTTTTGCATTTTAAACTCCAACTCGTTTTTATTCATTTACCGTTGAATGAGTGGTTGAATTTTGCTTTCAAGGATTTCACGAGCTCGGAAAATACGTGAACGTACAGTTCCTACGGGGCAATCCATGATCTCAGCAATTTCTTCGTAACTTAACCCTTCCATTTCACGTAATGTTATGGCAGTTTTTAATTCTTCTTGTAAACTGTTAATTGTTTCAAAAACAACACGTTTTAACTCTGCCGATAGCATTTCATTTTCGGGACTATCAATATCCCTTAAATTACTACCTATATCATAGGTTTCTGCTTCATCAGCCAAAATATCTTCAGTTGGCGGACGACGACCTTGAGCAGTTAAGTAATTCTTTGCAGTATTTACTGCGATTCTATACAGCCATGTGTAGAAAGCACTCTCGCCACGAAACGACTCAATAGAGCGATATGCTTTAATGAATGATTCTTGTACGACATCGGGAATATCATTGCGTGACACATAACGGGTTAATAAACCTGCCACTTTATTCTGATAACGAGAAACCAATAAATTAAAGGCTTTCTTATCCCCTTGCTGCACTCTTTCTACCAAAGCCTGATCTGTTAGCTGTTCAGCCATATAACCTCTTGTTAATAACAAGCTCTAATATCAAGACAGCAAGCTTAAGTATTAGGTTAGAGCTTGTGAAAATAGAAAAGTTCACAGAAATCTAAAAAAAGCTAAATATTCTTTAGCTATAAGTTAGTTTTCGATGACAACTCCTTGTTTTTCAAGGATTAAATTAATCATGTTTTGTAATTCTGAATCTGTTGCTTGAGCACGTTTAAACAGCCAAGAAAATAGTTGTAAATCAGTACAACCAAGCAAGCGAACAAATGTTGCTTTTTGTTGTGCTGTTAACTGTTCAAATTGTTCTAGATAAAATGGCATAATAATTTTATCGAGTTCAAGCATTCCTCGACGACAATCCCATTCTAATCTTAATTTATCGTATTCAGCCATATTTTTCTCATCAAATAAAAATCGCAGCATTATAGCCTTAAATGAGTTTAAAACACTAGCATTTGACTAGTTTTAGTTTAACCAACGGACAATTAATATCCCAATACTTGTACAAATTAAACAACCTAAAAGATGTGATGATATTACTGCTAGTCCGATTAACCATTTGTGTTGAAAGAAGTTTTCAATGACTTCAGAGGAAAAAGAAGAAAAAGTGGTTAGGCTACCTAGAAAGCCAGTAATGATAAAAAGCCGCCACTCTTGGCTAAATTGTGGATATTGCCAAATAGTTGCAATCAGTAAGCCGATAATAAAACAGCCAAGATAATTAGCTATCAAGGTTCCGAAAGCAAAATCTACAAATAGTGGATTGAGTAGTAAACCGATTATCCAACGTAAAGATGCACCTAATGCAGCACCTGAACTAATTAGTAATAAGGATTGCCAAATCATTTAAGAAATCCCAAAGATTGCACGGATATAGCTTGCTACCGATTCATTACTATTTGAACCGATGCGTTCATGATCGGGTAACTCACCGAATAATCGTGGATCGGCATTTTGCATAATACAGCCTTTGCCCACTTCACTGAGCATTTCCATATCATTCATACCGTCGCCAAAAGCGATACAATCAGCTAGTTGATAATCACGTTGTTCAATTAAATGTGAAAGTGTGGTAGCTTTTGAGACATTTTTATTCATCACTTCTAAGCAAGTTGGTGTGGAATATACAATAGAAGTGAATTGACCAAAACGTATTTTCAATTCTTGCTCTAATTCAGCCAAATCTTCAGCATTTTTCCCAATAAAGAAAACTTTTTCTGTATCCTGTCCGTGGTGTTTGCTGAAATCCACAATTTCATACATAAAACCCGAGGCTTGATGATATTTATGTAACATTGGAACATCTTTATTAATAAACCAATTATTATTTTGATAGCTATTTAAACATATACGTGAAGTATCAAATTTTGTTTGCATTACTTCAAATGCTATGTCCTCTGGTAAAAAATTACTGTAGAGGCGGTTTCCTTGTAAATCATGGATTTGAGCACCGTTAGAGGTAATCATTGCCGCATTTTTAATTTTCATTCGGCTAAGAGTTGAAGCCACATCTGTGTAACCTCGTCCAGTGGCCATTACAATATCTATGCCTTTCTTAGCCACTTTTTCAAGGGTATCTACAGTAAAATCGCCGACAATATGATTTGTATTAAGTAAAGTACCATCCATATCAGACACAATGGCACGAAATGGAAATTGTTGCATAATCCTAGCCTAAATTAATAATATTTTTTCTATCATAACAGAATAATGGTATTGAGTTTACTGTTATCTATTGAAATAAATCAGAATGAAATTATGCAAAAAACCTAACGATAATAAAATTTTCTAAAAAACGACCGCACTTTGATTAATAAAAGCACAACTAAATACTAGATTAAAGGTTAAATCTCGTTATAATGAAAAATCACACAACATAAAAAATACAACAATTAAAAAATAAAATAGGAAGTAAAATGAATGGAGCAAATCTTGTAATTGAGTGTTTGAAAAAACATGGTGTTGATACTGTATTTGGTTATCCTGGTGGGGGCAATTATGCCGATCTATGATGCACTTTATGATGGCGGTATTAATCATTTATTATGTCGTAATGAGCAAGGCGCATCTATGGCAGCCATTGGTTATGCACGAGCTTCTGGTAAAACGGGCGTTTGTATTGCAACTTCTGGTCCTGGAGCCACTAATTTAATCACTGGATTAGGCGATGCGTTAATGGACTCAGTTCCTGTCGTTGCTATTACTGGCCAGGTTGCTAGTGCATTAATTGGCACTGATGCCTTTCAAGAAGCTGATGTATTAGGGCTTTCATTGGCTTGTACGAAACATAGTTTCATTGTACAAAATGTTGAAGAATTGCCTAAAATTATTGCAAAGGCATTTAAAATTGCCCAAAGTGGCCGTCCTGACCCTGTACTTATCGATATTCCTAAAGATGTGCAATTTGCGGAATCTTTAGCCCTTCCCGTTGTTTATGCTGTGGATAAACCCGTAGTACTTTCAAAACAAGATCTAGAAAGTGCGGTAGTTTTATTAAAAAATGCTAAACGTCCCGTGGCTTATATTGGTGGTGGCGTAGGTATGGCGAAAGCTGTTCCCGCATTGCGTGAATTTTTAAATATAACAAAAATGCCAAGTGTTTCAACTTTGAAAGGCTTGGGGGCAGTGCCTGCAGATAATCCCTATTATTTAGGGATGATAGGTATGCATGGTACCAAAGCTGCTAATTATGCCACTCAAGAAGCAGACTTGTTAGTGGTACTCGGTGCTCGTTTTGATGATCGAGTAACAGGTAAATTATCTACTTTTGCAACAAATGCAAAAGTGATTCACGTGGATATTGACGCAGCAGAAATTAATAAATTACGTACTGCAACTGTTGCATTAAGAGGTGATTTGAATCAAGCCTTGAAAGCATTCAGCTTTACTCTAGATATTGCACCTTGGTGTAAAGATGTAGAACGATTAAAACAAGATTTTGGTTTTCAGTATGGTGAGAATGACGGTGATCAAGATATTAATCCCTTATTCTTACTTCATCGTGTATCCCGTTTAAAAGATGAGAATGCGGTTGTCGTTACTGATGTGGGACAACATCAAATGTGGACAGCCCAACATATGCAATTTACAAATCCTGAGAATTTTATTACTTCTGCTGGCTTCGGCACTATGGGATTTGGTTTGCCAGCTGCGATAGGCGCTCAAAAATCACGTTTACAGGATCAAGTGATTCTGGTTTCTGGTGATGGCTCTATTATGATGAATGTGCAGGAATTAGGAACAATTAAACGTGCACAAACCCCAGTAAAAATTCTATTAATGGATAATCAACGTCTGGGTATGGTTCGGCAATGGCAATCTTTATTCTTCCATGGTCGTCATAGCTCAACAATTTTAGATGATAATCCTGATTTTGTGACGTTAGCCTCTGCCTTTGGTATTAAAGCCGAACGGATTGAAAAAGCGAGCGAAGTGAATGGGGCAATTGATCGTCTATTAGCAAGCAAAGAAGCCTATTTATTACATGTTTGCATCCATGAAGATGAAAATGAAAATGTATGGCCTTTAGTTCCACCAGGTGCTTGTAATGCTGAAATGATCGAAGAAATGATTTAACCCTATTATTTAATTAAGAATTTTCTTTTTATTTACTGAATGAAATCAAGTTGGAGAAATCTATGAAAAATGAAATGACTATTGTTGCCAATCATTCCCCTGAAACTTTAGAACGTATTCTACGCGTCGTTCGTCATCGAGGCTTTACTGTAACAAATATGAAAATGAGTTTGGAGAGCGGTAAAATCTGGTTAGATTTGAGTATTCAGAGTGATCGCGATATGTGTTTATTAGCTCATCAGTTAGCTAAATTAGAGGATGTAATTGATGTGACCGCTGATGACGAATGTGCTTTCGACGATGTTAACCATTCAGAGGTTAGCTATAAAGACGTTGGATAAGTTTTTATTTTCCAGTTGAACTGGAATTACCTAACAAATTTACTTGGAGATTTTTATGCCTAAATTACGTTCAGCGACCAGTACACAAGGTCGTAATATGGCAGGTGCACGAGCTTTATGGCGTGCAACAGGAATGAAAGAAAAAGATTTTGGTAAACCTATTATTGCGGTGGTTAACTCATTTACTCAATTTGTACCTGGTCATGTACATTTGAAAGATATCGGGCAATTGGTGGCTCGAGAAATTGAAAAAGCAGGTGGTGTAGCGAAAGAGTTTAATACGATTGCCGTGGATGATGGTATTGCTATGGGGCATGGAGGTATGCTTTATTCATTGCCTAGTCGAGATTTAATTGCTGATAGTGTGGAATATATGGTAAATGCACATTGTGCTGATGCTATGGTATGTATTTCTAATTGTGACAAAATCACTCCAGGTATGTTGATGGCTGCAATGCGTTTAAATATTCCGACTATCTTTGTCTCTGGTGGACCAATGGAAGCGGGTAAAACTAAGCTTTCAGATAAATTAGTGAAATTAGATTTAATTGATGCAATGATTCAAAGTGCTGATGCGAATGTATCAGATGCTGATGTTGATGCTATTGAAAAATCAGCTTGCCCGACTTGTGGTGCTTGTTCAGGTATGTTTACTGCAAACTCAATGAACTGTTTAACAGAAGCACTAGGTTTAAGCTTACCTGGTAATGGCTCAATGCTTGCTACTCATGCAGACCGTAAAGAATTATTCTTAAGAGCAGGTCGTGAAATTGTAGATATTTGTCGTCGTCATTATGAACAAGATGATTACAGCTTATTGCCTCGTTCAATTGCGACTTTTGAAGCTTTTGAAAATGCTATGAGTTTGGATATTGCTATGGGCGGCTCAAGTAATACCGTTCTTCATTTGTTAGCGGTGGCCCAAGAGGCAGGTGTAGATTTCAAAATGGCGGATATTGACCGTTTATCTCGTGTAGTGCCTTGCTTAAGTAAAATTGCACCAAACACTAACAAATATCATATGGAAGATGTTCATCGTGCTGGTGGTATTATGGGTATTGTGGGTGAATTAGATCGCGCGGGATTAATCCATAATCAAGTAAAAACTATTCTCGGGTTAACGATGGAAGAACAGTTAAATCAATATGATATTATGCGTAATAAAGATGCTGATTTACATAAATTCTTCCGTGCGGGTCCCGCAGGTATTCGTACCACAGAAGCTTTCTCACAAGATTGTCGTTGGGATACAGTGGATGATGATCGCCAGTCTGGTTGTATTCGTGATCGTGCACATGCAGTCACTGAAGAAGGTGGCTTAGCTGTATTATTCGGTAATATCGCAAAAGATGGTTGTATTGTTAAAACTGCGGGTGTGGATGAATCAATTTGGAAATTTACAGGTAAGGCTATTGTATTTGAAAGCCAAGAGGATGCTGTTGCCGGTATTTTAGGTGGTAAAGTGAAGGAAGGACATGTAGTGGTTATTCGTTACGAAGGCCCTAAAGGTGGTCCAGGTATGCAAGAAATGTTATATCCAACTAGCTACTTAAAATCCATGGGTTTAGGTAAAAAATGTGCCCTATTAACAGATGGTCGTTTCTCTGGCGGGACATCAGGATTATCAATTGGACACGCTTCTCCAGAGTCCGCTTCTGGTGGTGCGATTGGTTTAGTCAATGATGGCGATATTATTCAAATAGATATTCCAAATCGTTCAATTAACTTAGCAATTTCAGAGGAAGAAATGGTAGCACGCTACGCAGCAATGAAAGCTCGTGGTGATAAAGCATGGCAACCATTAAATCGTAATCGTGAAGTTTCATTCGCCTTAAAAGTATTTGGGCATTTTGCCACTTCTGCGGATAAAGGTGCGGTACGAGATAAAACAATGTTGAAATAATCAACAATAAAGGCAGACCATGATGTCTGCCTTTATTATCGGAAATTTATGAATTTTAAAGGCTAAATTGAAATGAAAAATTTATTAAATAATCCTCAACCTAGTAATAGTGAATATGTGAATGCTATTGTTAAACTTGGCTCAAAAGTTTATGAAGCAGCAGTAGTTACGCCGTTGCAAAAAATGGAAAAATTATCTGCACGCCTAAATAATCAAATTTGGATTAAACGTGAAGATCGTCAACCAGTCAATAGTTTTAAATTACGCGGTGCTTACGCCATGATTTCAAGTTTCACAGAAGCGCAAAAACAAGCTGGTGTAATTACTGCATCAGCTGGTAATCATGCACAAGGGGTAGCGCTTTCTGCAAGTAAAATGGGGGTGAAAGCCTTAATTGTGATGCCACAAAATACCCCAAGTATTAAAGTTGATGCCGTACGTGGTTTTGGTGGCGAAGTATTATTATACGGTGCTAACTTTGATGAAGCGAAAGCTAAGGCTATTGAGCTTTCTGACACTAAAAAAATGACCTTTATTCCCCCTTTTGATCATCCTTTAGTCATTGCTGGTCAAGGTACTCTTGCCATGGAAATGCTCCAACAAAATTCAGAATTGGATTATGTATTTGTACAAGTCGGTGGTGGTGGTTTGGCTGCTGGGGTTGCCGTATTACTTAAACAGTTTTGTCCAGAAATTAAGGTCATTGGTGTAGAATCAAAAGATTCAGCTTGTTTAAAAGCTGCTTTGGAGAGAGACCAGCCAACTAATTTAACACATGTGGGCTTATTCGCAGATGGTGTCGCAGTTAAACGTATTGGTGATGAAACCTTCCGTGTCTTACAAAAAAATCTTGATGATGTGGTACTCGTGGATAACGATGAAATCTGTGCGGCGATGAAAGATGCTTTTGAAAATGTGCGTGCCGTGTCAGAGCCTTCAGGTTCACTTAGCATTGCTGGAGCGAAAAAATATCTTAAACAGCATAATATTGAAGGTAAAAATGTTGCAGTAATTCTTTCAGGTGCAAACCTAAATTTCCATACGTTGCGTTATGTATCAGAACGTTGTGAAATAGGTGAAAATCACGAAGCTTTATTAGCGGTAACTATGCCTGAAAAAGCGGGAAGTTTCCTTGCTTTTCGTAAATTATTAGGTGATCGTGCAGTAACCGAATTTAGTTATCGTTATTCAGAACAACAAAAAGATGCTTGTATGTTTGTTGGGGTTCGCACAGCCAATGAAGCGGAGAAAGTGGAATTAGTAAAAGAACTTAGCCAACAAGGTTATAACGTAGAAGATATGTCAGATGACGATATTGCAAAAACTCATGTTCGTTATATGATGGGCGGGCGTGTTTCTCAAGCGGCTAATGAACATTTATATAGTTTCGAGTTTCCTGAACAAAAAGGGGCTTTGTTGAAGTTTCTAGAAATTCTAGGAACAAGATGGAATATTTCATTATTTCATTATCGAGCTCATGGGGCTGATTATGGAAATATTCTTGCTGGCTTTCAATTATTAGAACATGATATTCATGCTTTTCAACAAGCATTAGCTGAATTAGGTTATGTTTATCAGGATGTTTCCCATAGCAAGGCTTATCGCTATTTCCTAAGTTAATTTTTTTATAATATAAAAAATGTTCTGTGCCTTAGGTCGCTATAATAGTAACAACCTGAAGCACAGATTTTTTATGCGTATTTATAGTAACTATCATCATTTTATTCCGAATAATTCCAAAATATTAATCAATTAGAACAAGCATTATACAAACATATTTGTTATCATAGCACGCTAATCTGGGAAAATAAGTAGTCATATAAACAAGCGAATTTTTGCAGATTTTGAGTTCGATTATATTTGTGAAGTGAAGTAATCGTTTGCGTTATTCGCTTGATATATAAAGACCTAAAAATGTGATCTATATCACAGTAATTAAAGAACAATTTAGATACAACTACACGACCAGAAAGCTAATTAAGGAGATTCCACTATGCAAGCTTCGTTACAAGATATTCTTGATGTGGTAAAAGCAAAAAATTTAACCTATCAACAAAAATTAATGAGTTTAGGAAATATTGCTGAACGTTTATTTAATCCAATTGAATTACTCGGCTATACAAAAGAAGAATGGGAATATATTGAAAATCAAATGATTTGTGATTTAAATGAGGGTTATGCGATTTATCGTCCTCGTTATATTCTTCCTGACTATAATGTTTATATGAAAAAAGGTTGTAAATTCCTAGATTTACCTCCTCCAACTAATTTAGATGAAGCCTTAGATGGTTTATTAATTATTTATTCACATGTTCCATCCATTACCACTTTCCCTGTTTATATTGGCCGCCTAGATGTATTGCTTGACCCCTTTATCACCGATGAAGAGCAAGATTACATCAAAATCAAACGTTTCTTAAATCATATTGATAAAACCATTGCAGATTCATTCTGCCATGCGAATGTTGGTCCTTATGATACCAAAGCGGGTCGCTTAATTTTAAAAGCCGTAATTGAGCTAGAAAATACCACACCAAATATGTCCATTCGTTATGATAAACAAAAAACTTCCCGTGAATTTGCTGAACTTGCAGCAAAAGCTTGTTTGCTAGTTTCGAAACCATCTTTTGCTAATGATGCTTACTATACTCAAGATTTAGGCGAAGAATATGGTATTGCTAGTTGCTATAATGCGTTACCAGAATGTGGCGGTGCTTATACTTTAACTCGTTTGCGTTTAGGAACCATTGGACGTGCTTGTTCAAGTTTAGATGAAATGGTCAATGAATTATTACCTAAAGTGGCAAATCTTGCTCTTTCCACCATGGATAAACGCCATAAATTCTTAGTAGAACAAAGTAATTTCTTCGAAAGTAGTTTCTTAGTGCAAGAGGGTTTTATTAAGCGTACTAACTTTACAAGTATGATTGCCATTGTTGGGCTTGCTGATGCAGTTAATCACCTTCTTAAACAAGAAGGTTTGGATGAAACCTTTGGACAAAGTAAACGTGGTGATGAAATGGCAACCTTAATTATGGATAAGTTGCAATCACTCAATGATGCTCACAAAGGACTTTATGTTGAACGCACCAATAATCAATATTTGTTACATGCTCAAGTCGGTGCTAATAATCATGAAGAAGATAAACTCAATACACCGGCTCACCGTATTCGAGTTGGTCAAGAGCCGACATTATTAGCGCATTTAAAACAATCTGCACCATTCCACAAATATTTCCCATCTGGTACAGGTGATTTATTTGCGTTTGATCAAACTTACACGGATCACTTAGATGCTGTAGTTGATATTATTGATGGTTCTTTTGCACAAGGTTATCGCTATATTACAACCTACCTAAAAAATACTGATTTGATTCGTGTAACAGGTTATCTCGTGAAGAAAAGCGAGGTAGAACGTTATCGTAAAGGCGAAGCAGTATTACGTGATACTACTTGGTATGGTGCGGGTACTGATGATTGTGCGAAAGTATTCGATCGTCAATTACGTGACGAAGAAAATGTGAATGCGAAATAATTGAGCACACAATGACCGCACTTTCGGACATTTTTGTGCCACTACATCGTATTATTCCTTTTTCCAACGTGGAAGGACAAGGAAATCGCACAAGCATTTTTCTACAAGGTTGCAAGCTGAATTGCCTTTATTGCCATAATCCAGAAACGATTCCTCGTCATACGGAGGAGGCGAAACAAGTCAGCTTACAATATTTATACGATCAAGTGATGGAGGCGGTTCCCTTTATTCGAGGTGTTACCGTTTCAGGTGGCGAGCCAACCATCCATCACAAAAAATTAGTGCCATTATTTGAAGCCCTTCATCAGCAAGGGCTAACTTGCTATCTTGATAGCAGTGGCTTTTTTGAGTATGAGGTTATTAAACCACTCATTGAGGTGACGGATAAATTCCTATTTGATTTAAAAGGAGATGGTATCGGTTTACAAAGCCTTTGTTTTGATCGCAAAAATCAGCAAGGCAAAGTGCCCACCCAAGTTATTCCAACCCTTGAGCGTATGAAACCTGAAAATTTGGCTCGCAATTTACAAAATTTATCGCAATTATTACCGCTCGGTAAAGTAGAAGAGGTGCGTTTAGTCTATCTAAACGACTTTTATGATGCGCATCATTTGATTCAAAAAGTGGCAAATTTACTCACTCGATATCCTCATGTATTACTCAAAATTATTCGAGTACATACTAAAGGGGCAAGGGATGAAGAAGGGCTGAAGCCTTTCGTGCCGACTATTGAACAGACAGATCAGTTAGCCACTTTTGCTAAACAGTGTGGAATTAGAAAAATCACTACTATTTATTAATTACTTATGGAGACCATATATGGATATATTGATCAGCGTTATCGGTATTTTCGTTCTACTTGCCCTCGGTGCATTATTATCAAATAATCGTCGAGCGATTAATTTTCGTACTGTATTCGGTGCATTAACTATCCAAATCGGATTTGCAGCACTGATTCTTTATGTACCTGCAGGACGAGATGCATTGCTTGCAACGGCTAACGGCGTAAGCAAAGTGATCAATTACGGTAATGAAGGGATTTCTTTTGTGTTTGGTAATTTAGCCGATCCAAGTAATAGCAGCATTGGCTTTGTTTTCGCCGTGAAAGTATTGCCTATTATTATTTTCTTTTCTGCATTAATTTCAATGCTTTATTATATTGGTGTGATGCAATGGGTAATCAAAATTATTGGTGGGGCTTTACAAAAAGTATTAGGAACTTCAAAAGCAGAGTCTATGTCAGCCGCTGCCAATATTTTCGTTGGTCAAACTGAAGCACCTTTAGTCGTTAAGCCTTACATTAGTCGTATGACTGCATCTGAACTTTTTGCAATCATGGTTGGTGGGACAGCTTCTATCGCAGGTTCAGTAATGGCAGGTTATGCAGGAATGGGCGTTCCTCTAACTTATCTTATTGCAGCATCTTTTATGGCAGCACCAGCGGGCTTGTTGTTTGCAAAATTAATGTATCCACAAACTGAAAAGTTGGTAAGTGAAGTAGATGATAATATTGAGTTAGAAAAACCAAACAATATTGTTGAAGCTTTAGCAAATGGCGCAAGTTCGGGCGTAACATTAGCTATTAATGTTGGAGGTATGTTAATTGCTTTTATTGCGGTTATTGCACTTCTTAATGGTTTAATTGGAGGCATTGGTAGTTGGTTCGGTTATGAAGATTTAACCCTACAAATTTTACTTGGCTATCTCTTTCAACCATTAGCGTTTGTAATTGGTGTGCCATGGCAAGATGCAGATATCGCTGGCCAAATGATTGGTATGAAATTAGCGGTAAATGAGTTTGTTGGTTACCTTGAATTTGCAAAATATTTGCAACCTGATGCCATTGTACAATTAAGTGATAAAACTAAAGCAATTATTACCTTTGCATTATGTGGTTTCTCTAACTTTAGTGCGATAGCTATTCTCATCGGTGGTATCGGTAGTATGGCACCTAATCGTCGTTCAGATATCGCTCGTCTTGGATTAAAATCAGTTATTGCAGGTACTTTAGCGAATTTAATGAGTGCAACTATTGCTGGTATCTTTATTGGTTTAAGTGGTGCTGCATTAGGTTAATATGTAATCAGAATCGATAAGATCCAAGTTTAAATAAAAAGAAAAGTGCGGTAATAATTTTTAAAATTGTTACCGCACTTTTTTGTTATGGAGAGATAAGAATAGTTTCTTTATCGAGAAGTTAATTAGTTTTTAATTGATTCCAATATTTTTCATAAATCTCTGTTGCATTGCCCACATCTGATTGAAAAACACCTTTTTCAATTTCTGTTGCAGGTGGAAAGAGTAAAGGATTATTTGCATTTTCAGCACTTAATAAAGCTTTTACACCTTCATTTGGCATTGAGAAGCCCATTCTTTCTATAATCACTTTGGCATGTTCAGGGCGTAACATAAAGTCGATAAATTTATGTGCACCCTCAATATTACGTGCATTTTTAGGAATCGAATAGTTATCCATCCAGAAAATTGCGCCTTCTTTTGGATAGATAAATTTAATATCAGGGTTTTCTTTGGCTGCCATATAAGCAGAACCATTCCAAATCATCCCTAAATCAACTTCGCCTTGAATATAAGGCAATTCTGGCGTATCTGAATTAAATGCGGCTACATTTGGTAAAATTTTAGTTAATCGTTCATAAGCCGTTTTAATTTCATCTTCACTTTGTGTGTTAGGCGATTTCCCATCTAATAATAAAGCAATGTGGAACACCTCACGTGAATCAGCAGTTAATAACACTTTACCTTTAAATTGTTCTTTCCATAAATCCCCCCAGCTGGTGATTTGTTTTGGATCAATTACCGAAGTATTTAAGGCAATACCTGTTAGACCATACACGTAAGGTAAGGAAAATTTATTTTCAGGATCAAAATCTTTATGTAATAAGTTGGTTGGGATTTGTTTAACATTTTTCAATTTACTCTGATCAATTGGAGCAAGCATATTCTCTTTTATCATTTTACTGATGTAGTAACTTGAAGGAAAAACTAAATCGTATCCTGGTTTATCAGCCATTAATTTCAGTTTTGAAAACATTTCTTCATTGCTTTCAAAAGTTGAATAGTTCACTTTAATACCAGTTTCTTGGGTAAATTCGGCAACTAAATCTGATGGAATATAGTCTGTCCAGTTATAGATATACAACTCTTCTTGAGCTGCAAAGAGGGAAGTTGAGAAAAACGTTGCTGCAGTTACAAGCCATGCTCGGATTGAACGAGTGAATTGTTTTGTCATTTAAATGCCCTTATAGTGCGGTAACCAAAATAAAAATTTTTTAATTTCTCCTACTCTCTGTTCTCTAAAACATAATAAATCGGATTTTTACCGATCTAGAGTAAAATCGCGGTGAACTATAGCATACTTTACCTGTTTATGCCCCTAATTTATGAGCTATTGATTGACATCTGATCAGAGGATAGTAAGATCGCCGCAAAATTTATGGAGAATATGACTTTATGTTGGAATTTGCACATCAAGAACACATCAAAACTTATTATTATGATTCTCGTAATCAAGACATTAAGCAGCCTGCATTAACGGATCATCAATTGGCTGATGTTTGTGTGATCGGTGCGGGGTTTGGTGGGCTTTCCGCTGCATTAGAACTCGCTGAGCGTGGTAAAACGGTTATTGTGTTAGAGGGCGCTCGAATTGGCTTTGGTGCTTCAGGTCGAAGCGGTGGGCAAGCAATTAATGGCTTTGAAGATGGTATTGATGAATATGTGAAAGAACTCGGTTTGGAGCAAACTCGCAAATTATGGGAAATGTCTTTAGAAGCTATCGATATTATCGATGAGCGAGTGGCGAAATATAATATTCAATGTGATTGGAAAAAAGGTTATGCAACCCTGGCGTTAAATAATCGCCGTATGGATGATTTGATTGCTATTGAAAAAGCCAGCCATGAAACTTTTGGCTATAGCAATATGCAACTATGGGATAAAGCTCAACTTCAGCAACATCTTGGTAGTGATATTTATGTGGGAGGGCTATATGACACCAATTCAGGTCATTTACATCCTCTCAATTATTGCTTAGGTTTGGCTAAAGCTTGTTTAGATCTTGGCGTACAAATCTATGAACAATCTCCTGTAATTGATTTAGAGATTAGCCCATCAAAAGTGGTGGTTAAAACAGATCGAGGCGTTGTTACTGCGGCTAATGTGGTTATTGCTACAAATGCTTATGTGGCTGATTTACCTTATCGTATTCAACATGGTACGGCACGAAAAATTCTTCCAGTTGAAAGTTTTATTATTGCTACTGAGCCTTTATCGCAATCCTTAGCTGACAGTGTTATTAATAATGGTATGTCAGTGTGTGATAACAATCTTTTATTAGATTATTACCGTTTAAGTGCGGATAATCGTTTATTATTTGGTAGTGACTCGAGTACTAATGTGGATATGGTACAGGTCATGAGACAAAATATGCTACATGTCTTCCCACAATTAGAAAATGTCAAAATTGATTATGGTTGGGCGGGTCCCATTGATATGACTATAAACTCAAAACCTTGTTTTGGTCGTATTTCGCCAAATGTTTTTTATGCTCATGGTTACTCTGGTCATGGCGTTGCTTTAACGGGAATTGCAGGACGTGTGATTGCAGAAGCGATAGAGGGTGATGATACACGTTTTTCTGTTTTTGAAAGCTTAAAAGTACCTTCTATTTATGGCGGACGTATAATAAAAAATCTCGCTACTAAAATTGGTGTGAAATACTACAAATTATTAGATAAATATCGCTAGTGTTGTGTGTTTTTCAACCTTAAACAGTGAATAAAAACCTTATTAGTTTGATTAATAAGGTTTTTTATTTATCAATTGATTAATAATAGCTAGATTTCTCAGCTCTTTTTCTTCTTATGATGTAAGCTCTAGTCCCATTTAATAAAATCTTATAGATAAACTGAATAAAAAAATTTTTAATTTTTTTACCGCACTTTTAAAAAGTTCCCATTGTTTTTGTGATTAAGATCACGATTTGAATGATTTCTTATAATATTTCTTGCCTTATTTTTATAAATACATATGATTAGTATCGATAATTAATAGTGATATTGAGAATCGTTATATTTAAATATAACCAAATGGAATTTAAAAAGCGTTAAAAGGAATTATTTATGTTGATGAAGGGTAAACTTTCAACAATTACATTATGCATATTCAGTTATTGTCAATTTAGCTATGCAGAACATAGCACTTCAACAAGTTTAGATACCATTCAAGTTTCTGCCGAAGCACAATCCATACATGATGAAGTACAATCTCATAAAGTGGGTGAAACCGTAAAAACCGCAAAAACCTTGTCAAAACAACAGGTTGGTGATGCCAAAGATTTAGTACGTTATGATCCAGGCGTTACAGTGGTAGAAGCTGGGCGTTTTGGGCAAAGCGGTTTTGCGGTGCGCGGTGTAGAAGAAAACCGTGTTGCCATTCAAATTGATGGCTTAACACAAGCGGAAACCATTTCATCTCAAGGCTTTAAAGAATTATTTGAAGGTTATGGCAACTTTAATAACACCCGTAATAGTGCAGAAATAGAGACATTAAAACAAGTCACCATTCATAAAGGGGCGAATTCTATTAAAGCAGGTAGTGGTGCATTAGGAGGTTCTGTTGTTTTCGAAACTAAGGATGCTCGTGATTTTTTAACAGAAAAGAATTATCATTTCTCTTATAAACGTGGTTATCAGTCAGAATCTAATCAAAATCTCAATACCTTTACCGCCGCAGGACGCTATAAATGGTTTGATTTTCTTGTGGTTCGTACCGAGCGTAAAGGCCATGAAGAAGAAAACTATGGCTATCGCTATTATGATGGCAATATTCAAGGAAGACAACGAGAAAAAGCCGATCCTTATCGTCGTAAACTAGAAAGTACGTTACTTAAATTATCATTTCAACCGAATGAAAATAACCGCTTAACCGTGGCTGCAGATTTATATGATGCCACCTCAAAAGGGCATGATTTTTCTTATACCTTAAAAAGTTCGAATCTCATCAAAGATTGTAAGGATGCACATTGTATCGAAAAAGAATTACGCCATACCAATGATCAAGTAAAACGTAAAAATTATTCATTTGTTTACGAAAATTATTCAAGTAATCCTTTCTATGACACGCTACGGGTAGCTTATTCAAACCAACATATCCGCACACGTGCGAGAACAGATGATTATTGCGATGGCAATGCCAATTGCCAAGGATTTAGTAACCCGCTAGGTTTACATTTTAATGAAAATAATCAATTAGTTGGCAATGATAATAAACCTGTAGAATATAAAAATACTCCCGCAGTTATAGGGAAAGAAACAATTTTTGAAGAAAAAGTGTTTAAATCTAATGTTTATTGGCTTTTCAATCCTGAAATAAAAAAATACCAAGAAGAATTAAGAACAAAATATAATACAAAACAAGTCTCTTATGATCATTCCACTAATGAAAAAGGTGAAGATGTTATTAAATATGAAGTAACCAAAAGTAAAGAAATTTCTCCAGCGGATAAGCATCTGACCATCAATGGTAAGACATATAAAGATGAAGCGCTTCAATTTAGCCCAGTTCAATTTAATTCCACTTATACCTCTTTAATTTTAGCTTGTGATCAGGCTGGAGGAGTAAATTGTCAAAAAGATACGGTTGAAGCATTTGGACCAGATGGCACGATTAAACATTTGCCTTTTACCGTAGAAACCTTAGCTTCTGGAGAGAAAGTAGCTAAAATTACTGCTCAAAATGAAGAGAGTGCAGATACTGCACCTAGTTTAATCCTGCCTGTTGGAAAAGGTTATTTAGAGAATATTTGGACAGAACGTGATTTAAATACTATGACTCAACAAGTTAATCTCGATCTGACGAAATATCTTCAAATAGGCAGTACAGAACATAATTTATCTTATGGTGGATTATGGTCTAATTCGAAAAAAGAAATGGTGAATCATTCAGGTGATAATGCCATCGCTAAAGGCTGGTGGGCGCTTTATCCAACTGATTGCCAAAATAGTACAGATAAATATAATTCTCTCTGTAATAATCGCAATACCTACTCTTTCTTGATTCCAGTAAAAACCAAAACCGTGGCATTGTATTTTGCTGATGATGCCCGAGTAAATCAATATTGGGGTTTTGATTGGGCATATCGTTATGACCGAATTAAACATTCACCTGAATATATTCCAGGGGTGACTCCAAAAATTCCTGATGGCATGGTCAATGATTTATATACAAGAGAACCGAATTTTAATCGTTTAAACTATACCGATCCTGCAAATGATGCCTTAAGAACAGCAAATGCCAATGCCAATATTCGTGAAATTGCGAAACGGAAGAAATTTTCAGCCAGTTCTTATTCATTGGGTTTAACTCTCGATCCGTTAGATTGGTTAAAAATTCAGGCAAAATATAGTAAAGGTTTCCGTGCCCCTGCTGGTGATGAAATTTATTTCACCTTTTTGCACCCTGATTTCTCTATTGAACCGAATAGAGATTTAGAAGCAGAAACCGCAAAAACCAAAGAATTGGCGTTTACTTTCTATAAACCTTTTGGTTATTTAATGGCAAGCGTGTTTCGTACAGATTATAACAACTACATTGATTTAGCCTTTAAATGCCGTAGTGGTGAAAATGGCTGTCGTCAATTAAGTGGACGTGGGCTTGGTTATCCATTGTATAAAAATGTGAATAGACCAAGTGCCAAAGTGACGGGTTTTGAATTACAAAGTAAATTTTTATTAGGTGAAATTACACCAAGATTAACAGGTTTTAGTGTAGGTTATAAATTTACTTATCAAAAAGGCAAAATGGCATATGATCCAAACATTGACAAATATCGCCCAACGGATGGTTATATTCCGATGAATGCAATTCAGCCACCAACTTCGGTAATTAATTTAAGTTATGTTCATCCAGACAATTATTTTGGCGTGGATTTTTATATGACTCATGTAAGTCATAAAAAAGAAAAAGACACCTATAACCGTTATCACGGCGAACAGCAGGCTGCGAACAGCTATATGAAATGGCGTAGTGATGCATATACTTTATTTGATGTCGTCGGTTTTGTAAAACCAATCAAGAATCTTACTTTACAAGCGGGATTATATAATTTAACCAACCAAAAATACGCTACTTGGGATTCAATTCGTTCCATTAAGCCGTTCGGTACCTCTAATTTGATTAACCAAAATACAGGTGCGGGAATAAACCGTTTTTATTCACCAGGTCGTAATTTCCGCTTAAGTGCAGAGGTAATTTTCTAATAAAATTTTAGAAAAAGAGACCGCAGTTTATATAAGCCATTTGGAATGTTATTTCAAATGGCTTTTTAATTTATATCCGTAACAGGTTGATTTATTAACTTATGAGTTAACCCCTTTTCTACTCTTTTTAGTACGGAGCATCATTCTACTTTTGTATAATAATAAATTGATTTATTTTTATTATTAAGGTTTAATGTAGCGTATATGCTTTAATTTTAACGAATTAATCATATATTCTCATAAAATAAATATACGTGCTAAGGAGGTACTATGCAAAATAGCGCATTGATGATGGATTTCTATGCCCTCACCATGGCGAACAGTTATTTTGAACAAGGTAGAAAAGATGAAATTGCTTACTTTGATTATTTCTTTCGCCGCGTACCTGATGAAGGCGGTTATGCCGTATTTGCAGGTTTAGAACAACTCCTCTCTTATCTTGAGCAATTGCGTTTTACTGCTCAGGAAATTGATTTTTTACGTCATAAAAATCTCTTTTCCGAAAGTTTTCTTGATTATCTTAAGCACTTTCAGTTTCGTGGTGATGTTTGGGCAGTTAAAGAAGGTACGGTAGTTTTTCCACATGAACCTTTAGTTATTATCCGTGCACCCATTATCCATTGTGCATTGATTGAAGCCTTTTTGTTATTTACCCTCAATCATCAAACGTTAATTGCAACCAAAGCAGCGCGTATTGTCAGTGTGGCACAAGGGCGTAAAGTTTTCGAACTAGGGGCAAGACGTGCACATGGTGGAGATGCGGCTCATTATGGTGCAAGAGCAGCTTATATTGCAGGGATAAATGGCACATCAAATGTGTATAGTGATTTTATGTGTGGAATTCCCTCATTAGGTACGATGGCACACGCTTATGTACAAAGTTTTAATCATGAATATGACGCTTTTTTACAATATGCTAAAGATTATCTTAATAATAGCATATTGTTAGTAGATACTTATGATACTTTAAAACAAGGCATTCCTAATGCAATAAGAGTTCATAAAGAATATTTAGCCCCTCTTGGCTATTCTCTTAAAGGCATTCGTATTGATAGTGGTGACTTAGCTTACCTAAGTATTCAAGCACGTAAAATGTTAGATGAGGCAGGTTTAACCGAAACGCAAATTACCGTTTCCAATTCTCTAGATGAATATTCAATTAAAGATTTATTATCACAGGGAGCGAAAATTGATAATTTCGGTGTTGGTGAGCGTTTAATTACGGCGAAAAGCGAACCTGTATTTGGTGGTGTGTATAAAATTGTTGCTTTAGAAAAAGATGGCAAGCTTATCCCTAAAATTAAATTAAGCGAGACCTTACAAAAAACTACGACCCCTGCGTTTAAAAATTTATGGCGTTTATATGATAAAAATCATAAAGCGATTGCTGATGTGATTACTTTACATGATGAAATGATTAAAAGCGGTCAACCTTATCGCTTATTTGACCCTGAATATACTTGGAAAACTAAGCAAGTCACCGATTTTGTTGCGGAACAAAAACTCTTACAGTGGTTTAATCAAGGCAAACGAATGATTGATTCTCCCACTTTAGAAGCCATCCGAACTTACTGTCAGCAAGAAATTCAATCTTTATGGGAAGAAGTTAGACGGCTAGAAAAACCTCATGGTTATTATGTGGATTTATCACAAGATCTCTGGACATTAAAACAAGAACTTATTAAAAAACACTCGGGTAAACAAAGATGAAAACAGCAGCTTATGTGGATTATTTAGTCGCCTGGTTAGAAAGCCAACGGACAGAACTTTATGGCATGGATGGTTATACTTTAGGCGTCAGTGGCGGTATTGATAGTGCGGTGTGTTTGCATTTATTAGCACGCACCAATGCCCCAATTCAAGCCTTAGTTTTACCTGCAGCGGTGAGCAGTCAAGAAGATGTAAATGATGCGCAAGCCGTATTAAAAAGTGCGGGAGTTTCTGGGCAAATTATTTCCATTGCGCCTTGGTATGATTTGATTATGGCACAATTACAACCTGCCTTATATGCCGAGCCTGAACGTGTAAACGTACTCAAAGGCAACTTAATGGCTCGTTTGCGTATGATTGCTTTGTTTACCACGGCACAAAGTCATCGTTCTATCGTATTAGGCACAGATAATGCGGCGGAAATACTAACAGGATATTTTACCAAGTTTGGCGATGGTGCGGCGGATGTGTTGCCTTTAGCGGGGTTACGCAAAGAACAAGTGTTTGAATTAGGTCGTTATCTTGGTGTGCCTAAATCGGTATTAGAAAAAAAACCGAGTGCTGGCTTATGGGAAGGTCAAACAGATGAAGGTGAAATGGGCGTAACTTATGCAGAAATTGATGCTTATTTACGTGGTGAACCTGTGAGTGAACAAGCCTTAAAACAAATCCAATTTTGGCATAATCGATCACATCATAAACGTATGTTACCCCCAAAACCCATGGGGTTAGATGAGTTTAAAGGTAAATAAATGATAAAAATGTCCCTTGTTTTCTAAGGATTTTTTTTATGATTCTGACTAAGAATTATTTTTCATACCAGATCTTATTTACATACAATATCACCTTTCCTGAAGGTGTTTCTACTCGCACTTCATCATCTATTTGTTTTCCAATTAATGCTCGAGCAACAGGCGAATCAATAGAAATCCAGTTTTTAGCAGGATCAAACTCATCACAACCAACAATGCGATATTGTTTCACTTCGCCTTCTTCATTTTCTAATTCAATCCAAGCACCAAAGAACACTTTGCCCTCTTGTTTGGGATGATAATCCACAATCTGCAACACTTCTAAACGTTTAGAGAGAAAGCGAACTCGGCGATCAATTTCACGTAAACGACGTTTACCATAAATATATTCGGCATTTTCACTGCGATCACCCATTGCCGCAGCTTCAGATACCGCTTGTGTAACTTTAGGTCGTTCATCTTTCCATAAAAATTTTAGTTCTTGGTCGAGTACATTCCAGCCTGAACGAGTAATGTAATTGGATTTAGCCATAATATTGATCAATTCCCTATAAAAGTGCGGTCAATTATACCTGAATTTTAATAAATATTTGAGCCACTCAGATAAAACCAGTATGCTATGCACAATTTTGTAACATGGAAATATTAGAAATACGATGTTAAACCAACAAATTAGTCAAATTATTGCAACAGAACTCAGGGTTCAACCACGACAAATTTTAGCCGCTATTCAATTACTTGATGATGGTAATACAATTCCATTTATTGCACGTTATCGTAAAGAGGTGACGGGCGGGTTAGATGATACCCAATTACGTCATTTTGAAACACGTTTAATTTATTTACGTGAATTGGAAGAACGCCGCCAAACTATCCTGAAATCTATCAATGAGCAAGGTAAATTAACGGATGAATTGCATGATAAAATTAATACCACACAAAGTAAAAATGAATTAGAAGATTTATATTTACCTTATAAACCCAAACGTCGCACTAAAGGTCAAGCTGCTATTGAAGCTGGGCTTGAACCCTTGGCAGATTTATTATGGACTAAGCCTAGTTGCGATCCTGAACAAGCAGCAGAAGGTTATATTGATGCGGATAAAGGCGTAACAGATAGTAAAGTGGCATTAGATGGTGCGCGTTATATTTTGATGGAACGTTTTGCGGAAGATGCAGAATTATTGGCAAAAGTTCGTCAATATTTGCAAAAAAATGCGGTGATTATTTCCAAAGTAATTGAAGGCAAAGAAACTGAAGGGACAAAATTCCAAGATTATTTTGATCATCAAGAATTGTTAAAAAATGTGCCATCGCATCGAGCATTAGCTATGTTTCGTGGACGCAATGAGGGAATTTTACAACTTAGTCTAAATGCCGATCCAGAGGCAGAGGAAGGCAGTCGCCATAGCTATTGTGAAGAAATTATTCGTGAACATTTAGCAGTACATTTAACCAATCAGCCTGCGGATAAATGGCGTGAACAAGTGATAGCTTGGACATGGAAAATTAAAGTATCACTGCATTTAGAAACCGATTTGATGGGAGCATTACGTGATAAAGCAGAAGATGAGGCAATTGATGTTTTTGCTCGAAATCTGACCGCACTTTTAATGGCGGCTCCTGCGGGTGCGAAAACGACTATTGGTCTTGATCCAGGTTTACGTACAGGAGTTAAGGTTGCAGTGGTGGATAACACGGGTAAATTATTAGCAATAGACACTATTTATCCACATACAGTCCGTATGAATGAAGCTATGATTTCACTCTATCAATTAGGGAAAAAATATCAGGCTGAGTTAATCGCTATTGGTAATGGTACTGCTTCTCGTGAAACTGAACGCTTTGCTAAAGATGTGTTGAAGCACTCCTCAGATTGGACAGCACAAACTGTGGTTGTCAGCGAAGCTGGAGCATCGGTTTATTCTGCTTCTGAATTTGCCGCAACAGAATTCCCTGAATTAGATGTCTCTTTACGGGGTGCAGTTTCAATTGCTCGTCGTTTACAAGATCCCCTTGCAGAGCTAGTGAAAATTGAACCAAAAGCAATTGGCGTGGGACAATATCAACATGATGTGAACCAAACTCAATTAGCTCGTAAGCTTGATGCTGTGGTAGAGGATTGTGTAAATGCCGTAGGTGTCGATATTAACACCGCTTCTGCTCCCTTATTAACTCGTGTGGCGGGTATGAGCAAAGTGCTTGCACAAAATATTGTAGATTATCGAGATGAAAACGGTCGTTTTGATAGTCGCCAACAGCTCCTAAAAGTACCACGTTTAGGACCAAAAGCTTTTGAACAATGTGCTGGCTTTATGCGCATTGTTGATGGTAAAAATCCACTAGATGCTTCTGGTGTTCACCCTGAAGCTTATGCTGTGGTAGAAAAAATACTACAAGCCACCGAACAATCTATTCAAGATTTAATGGGCAATGCCAATGCCGTTCGTCAGCTTGATGCAAAACAATTTACTGATGAACAATTTGGTTTGCCAACGGTTCAGGATATTTTCAAAGAACTTGAAAAACCAGGTCGTGACCCACGTGGTGAATTTAAAACAGCAACCTTTATGGATGGTGTAGAAGATATCACAGACTTAAAACCAGGTATGATTCTAGAAGGTACGATTACTAACGTGACTAACTTTGGTGCCTTTGTGGATATCGGTGTTCATCAAGACGGTTTAGTGCATATTTCGTCACTTTCCGATAAATTTGTGGAAGATCCTCATCAAGTAGTGAAAACTGGTGATGTGGTGAAGGTAAAAGTATTGGAAGTGGATGTGGCACGTCGTCGTATTGCCTTAACTATGCGTTTAGATGAAAGTGCGGTAAAAAATTCTGAAAAATCTGACCGCACTTTATCGGCCAAATCTCGCCAAAATGATAGTCAATCACGTACAAATGGACAACGCCAAGAACGTGCTCGAGGTAATAACCAAAGCTTCGCTAATAATGCTTTTGCAGATGCATTGAAAAACTGGAAAAAATAAGATTTTTTACAAGCTGGTGCTATTCATATGGATTGTTTAGCTCACAATCCATATGCATTGCTAATATTATTTACAATAAACATTATTGTTTAGCAAATTGTACTAGTGTCGGTTTCACAATTTTTCCATAATCTTCCGTATTTAAAATGATAGAGCGTTCTAAAGTGCCTGCATTAAAAGCGAGTTCATTGTAACGTTCTAGCAAACTTGGATCAGCTATCAACATTAAACTTTCATGAAAGCTAAAAGGTGGGATAGCGCCAAATACGCAATCAGTCAATTCTGTCACTTCCGCAGGGCTTGCAAGTGAGGCTTTTGTGCCTCCTAAGTACTCAGCGATTTTGCTCAAATCCGCTTGGCGATCTGCTGGCAGAATAGCAAGTACGGTTTGCTTGATGCCATTCCCTTTTATTTTACACACAAGGGCTTTTGCGCCTTGCCCTAATTCGGTGCCTCTGATTTTGGCTACTTCTTCTGATTTACCTGCTGTTGGGTGTTCTACTACTCGGTAGCGTGCTTGCTGTTGATCTAAAAGTGCGGTTAGTTTTTGAAAAATTTGTTCAGACATATAGCCTTCCTATAAATGATTTTTGCATAGCATATCACTCTATAAATTTTAGGCAAATAGCGTTATTATTTACCTTAATTTTTAAGGTAGTTAGAAAAGAAAAATGGAAAAACTCTTTGATATTAACGAGCAAGGATTAAGTGTTCGCTGTAAGTTATATTTTGAAAAAGATATTCAGCACATTGAGAATGTAGTGATTGTTTTACATGGTTTTGGTTCATCTAAAGATTTAAAATCAAACACAAAATTTGGTGAACGCTTGATTTCAAAATATAAAAATTATGCGGCACTTGCCTTTGATTTACCTTGTCATGGAACGGATGCTCGTAAGAAGCTGTCAGTGGCAGATTGTTTGGTCTATCTACAATTAGTGATCAATTATGCTACCACTAAACTTAATGCTAAAAACCTTGATGTTTATGCAACCAGTTTTGGGGGGTATTTGGCATTGAAGTATATTGCTGAAAATGGTAATCCTTTTCATAAAATTGTTTTACGTGCCCCTGCGATTAAAATATTTCGTACTTTGATAGACAATCTGTCTGATGAGGAACGGAATAAACTCGCCAAAGGCAAGGAAGTGATGTTGGGATTTGAACGTAAAATGAAAATTAGTAAGGATTTTTTCGATGAACTGGAACAAGGCGATATTAGCAAAAACGATTATCTGGATTATGCCGATGATATATTAATTTTACATGGTACAGATGATGAAATGGTGGCGTTGAGCATATCGCAAGAATTTGCTGAAAATAATGTGATTGAACTTGTTGCGATAGAAGGCGCAGATCACCCCTTTTCCAACCCAAAATTAATGGACTTAGCTATTGGAAAAGCAGTAGATTTTTTGGGAAATATTAATTCGGGGCATGATTGATTACTCTTTTTCTTAAAAGTGCGGTAGATTTTGAAAAAATTTCAGATCATCAATGGGATTCTTTATATTGATGATCTTTTTTATTTCCTAATGCCAACAAAGTACTGAGACCTAATACAGAATATATTAATCCTTTTTTTGTCAATAGGTGTTTGGCTAGCACATTCAACGCAAATGTTTTTACCACAGGAGAAGCCAGTAAAGCGATACTGGTTTCTTTTGTCATTTTTAGAGGTTGCATTATTTCACGCTTAGTTTGTTGGGTTTGTGCTTGGAATTTCATGCGTAAAGCATTGCCTTTCAAAATCAGTAATTCTTTTTCATTAAGAGGACGAGATTCCATAACTTACTCCTTAATATTATCTTGTTTCAATTGCGTGGCTTTTTTCATCGCTTCAATATCTAATTTTACTTCTTGTAATGTGGCTTCCATGAAATGTCGTTGTTTTTTTAATGATGATATTACAATGCCACCCAAAATAAAGACGAATAGGATACCCATACCGCTAATCAAGAAAAATACCCAAACTTTTTGTTCTTCGGAGAGGATAGTATTTAAGCCAAATAATAAGCTAATAAAAGAGATGAGTAAGAAAATAGAAGACAATAACACTAATGCTAATGTTAATATAAGTTGATTTTTTTGCTCATTTAATTCAATACGAGCCATTTCAAGACGAACTTGTGCCAGCTCAAGTAGCGTAAATGCGCTGTTTTTAATTCCTGATTTTAAATTTTGTAACATATGCATAGTGATGCCCTCATAATAAGAAGAACAATAGGCTACATCAAAATGAGAGGTAGCCATCTGTTAGATTATTAGGGACTATCTTCTGCTAATTAATACACCAAGTAATAGTCCAACCACACCAGCTACACCAATAGCTTTATATGGATTTTCTTGAACAAGTATATCTGTTTGTTTTACTACTTGTTTTGCACTTTCAACGGTTTCTTCTTTTAAATTTGAAAGCTGTCCTTTGACATCATCAATTTGTTTGTTTAATTGTGTTCTGAGTCGTTTTAGCTCTGTTGTAGAGGTTTCACTTTTTTCATCTAAAAGTGCTTCTGCGCTTTTTAAGATTTCTTTAATTTCATTAGTTAACTCTTCACGTTTTGCATCTAATTCTTTGCTCATAATATCCTCCTTGGTTTAAATTTAAGGGATAAAGCAAAATATTTTGGAGCCATAAACTAAATTTTAAGCTCACTTTCAGCATACACATTTAAATAAAAATGTCAAATTTGTGTAAGAAAAATGTGAAATATCATATAAAACAATTTGTTTTTCCTATCAATATAATGATTTTAAGAGAAGATAAATTTAAATTTTTAAGTCTTATTTAATCTGTTTTTATTGATTTATTTCTTTATCTTCTTCTCGGAATTTGCAGTATTAATTCCTGAAAAAATAAAATTTAGTAATTAATTTATATACTTATAATAACTGGTATGATGTGGAATAATTATTAGAAATGATATTATGAAGAAAAAATTAAGCACTAAGTAATAACTTTTCGAAATTTTATTTTGTTAAAAATATGTTACATAGTATGATCTTGATATATTGTAAATGATGATTGTAAAAGGAAATTTATATGACCATTTTAGATATAGAAGCAGTTAAAAATCGTGTTATTCAAGGTGAAGAATTGAATAAGCAAGATGCGTTAGAATTGGCTTTACATGCTCCATTACAAGCACTTTGTCAGGCTGCAAATGAAATTCGTGAACAGCTTTGTGGGAAAAAATTTAACCTTTGTAGCATTATTAATGTGAAATCAGGACGTTGTCCTGAAAATTGTAGTTATTGTGCACAGTCAGCCAGATTTGAGACGGATTGTGAAACTTATGATGTGCTCAGTCAAGAAGCCGTTTTACAGTTTGCACAATCTCATGAAGCGGAAGATACACATCGTTTTTCATTAGTTGCAAGTGGGCGAGGTATTAAAGAAAATAGCCGAGATTTGAATAAATATTGTGCTATTTATGAAGCTTTAGAAGATAAAACATCACTGCATCTTTGTGCTTCACTGGGTTTAGCTGATGTGCCTGCACTCAAACAGTTAAAAGCAAGTGGTGTGCAAACTTACCATCATAATTTAGAATCTTCTCGACGATTTTATGCCAAAATTTGTACGACTCATACTTATGAAGATCGTGTGCAAACTTGTAAAAATGCACTTGCGGTGGGTATGGATATATGTAGTGGGGGAATTTTTGGTTTAGGTGAAAATATGGAAGATCGTATTGATATGGCACTAGAACTACGTTCGCTTGGCGTAACCAGCGTGCCAATTAATATTTTGACACCAATTAAAGGTACACCGCTAGAAAATGCACCACCTCTAACAACTGAAGAAATTTTACGCTCTATTGCGATTTATCGATTTTTATTGCCAAAAGCCTATTTGCGTTTTGCTGGAGGACGCAATAATTTGGGGTCAGAGGTAAAAACTGCATTAAAAAGTGGGATAAATTCTGCTTTAACAGGCAATTTTCTTACTACACAAGGCGATACCATTGATAGTGATAAAAAAATGATAAAATCTTTGGGATTTGATCTTGAATTAGGGGATGATCGCCGAATCAAACTCACACCTCTCCATAATCGTTATAAATCTAATTTTACAACTTACTATAAGCAAGGCATAATACCTACGATTAATCGATCCAAGTAGGATGAAGGAATGTTAGAAATCAATGTAGAAAAGCAACTTGGTGAAATGCATTTACAAGCGAATATCATGATTCCATCGCAAGGGGTAACGGCATTATTTGGTTTATCAGGTTCGGGAAAATCTTCATTAATTAATTTAGTCAGTGGTTTATTGACGCCAGATCAAGGTTATATACGGCTAAATGGAAAAACCTTAGTGGATATTTCACAAAAAATGGATTTACCCATTCATCAGCGTAAAATGGGTTATGTTTTTCAAGATGCTCGCCTATTTCCTCATTACACCGTAAAAGGCAATTTACGTTATGGAATGCCTAAAGCGCATGGAGGAACTTTTGAACGGATAGTTCAATTATTAGGCATTGAAGCTTTGTTAAAACGTTATCCTATGACTTTATCTGGTGGTGAAAAACAGCGAGTTGCCATTGGACGTGCTTTATTAACTGCTCCTGATATACTATTGATGGATGAGCCTTTATCGGCTTTAGATGCACCTCGCAAGCTCGAGTTAATGCATTATCTACAAAAACTTTCTAAAGAAATTGAAATTCCTATTTTATATGTCACTCATAGTTTGGAAGAGCTGAAAGCTTTAGCACAGCGAGTTATTTTATTGGAACAAGGCAACGTGATTGCTTATGATGAATTAGATAATATTCTTGAAAGTCCAGTATTTTCACCTTGGATAAACTCATCTATAACATAAAACTGCGGTAGGATTTTGGAAAATTTTTCGAAAACCTACCGCAGTTTTTAGGTAAATTATTTACAGATTTTTAATTCTACAGAGCTTTCTTTGAGCAATTCAAGAATTTCTTTCGGTGGTTCTTGATCGGTAAGTAAGTAATCCACATCTTTTATTGAGGCTAATTTGACAATAGCTTGACGTGAGAATTTTGAATGGTCTGTGACTAGAATGGTTTCACGAGAGCTTTCAATAATGGCTCTTTTTACTTGTACTTCGTGGTAATCGTAATCAAGTAAAGATCCATCTAAATCAATACTACTGATACCTAAAATGCCATAATCCAAACGGAATTGAGAGATAAAATTAACTGTTGCTTCTCCAATAATCCCTCCATCTTTGCGTAGCGAACCGCCTGCCATGGTGATTTGGAAGCTTTCATTCTGCATGAGAATGTGGGCTGCGTTCAGATTGTTGGTTACGATACGAAGGTTTTTGTGATCTAATAAAGCACTAGATACCGCTTCAGGTGTGGTGCCAATATCAATAAATAATGAGGCTCCGTTAGGAATGAGACGGGCTGCAACTTGTGCAATATGGTTTTTTTCAGTAGAAAAGAAATTTTTGCGTTCAAAATAATCACTATTTTCAGCACTAGATGGCGAGGCAGCACCACCATGGTGGCGACGAATCAGATTATTTTCTGCTAATTCATTTAAATCACGTCTAATGGTTTGTGGGCTCACATCTAGTAATGTGACTAATTCTTCGGTACTGATATAGCCTTGTTGTATAACCAGTTCAACGATTTTTTGATGTCGGATGGATTGTTTCATACTATCCTCTAAACGCAAATAAATAACTTGTTGATATTTTAAACCAAATTAAAACTTTTTGTGATCTTTTCTTGGATAAAACCAAGCACTAATCCGATAATGAGTCCACTAATATGTGCAGCATTTCCCATTTCAATGCCAAAAATAGGGCTGATAAATCCAAAAGCAATACCGATAATTAGCATATTAAAAAAGCCTTGTGGGAGTGCAAATTGATGATGATTCAATTTGTCGATGACAACAACACATCCTAACACTGCGTATACTACACCAGATAAGCCAAAAAAATTAGGACCCGAAGCAAAGTTTTGAATAATGCCTGTTATGATAGCTGCACATAAGTAGAGAATGATTAATTTTATTGTGCCAAAAGATTTTTCAATCGCACTAGCAAAAATCCACCACCAAACTAGATTGAAAGTAACATGCATTGTTGATAAATGGACTAATGTGTGGGTTAAATAACGCCATAATTGATGATGTTCTTGAAAATCACTAGGATAATGAGCCCATTGCATAATTTGTTCATCAAAGCCGATAATTTCAAATCCATAGACAATTACACAAATTAAAGTCATGAGTAAAGTAAAAGGACCTGTTTTGAAAAGCTGTTGACGTAAATTACTCGTAGCGTTTTTCGGTAAATCTTTAGTGATGTCTTTTGAAATGGATATATCTCCAGTTTCCCAACTGGCTTGTTCATAGCGATCATCAAGAGGATTGCGACTAAATTCTTCTAGATCTTGCATAATTTCGTCAAAGTGCGGTGTATTTTTAGGAAAATAAACGGCAATGATTTGTTGTTGGAATTCATTTTGTTCAGTTTTTAAAATGAGTTCTATTTGATATTTTTGGCGTATATAATCTCTAAATTGTCGAGGAAAAGTTGGGATTTCACTTCTAAACAGTAATTGCATTTGATATATTCCTAATCTAAATTTTGTTTATTGTAAGGGATAGGAAGGGAATGGAAAAGGAATCAATTAATCAACCACAAAAATCGCCTTCAATGCCAGAGGGTTTTAGTCGTTTTACCTGGGCAATTGCAGCTTTTTGTTTGCCTATTTTTTTATGGCCATTAGCATCATTAGTTTCTACTAACTTAGAAAAAAATCCAGCATTAAGCCAAGGTCAAGTGAGATTTATGTATCTTTGCTTATGGCTTTATCCTTTTGTATTAGCTATTGTGGCACGTATTTGTTATAAGCTGAATCAGCGTAATCATAATCTCGCTAAGAAACTATTAATAGTGAGTACAATCGCTTTTTATGGGTTACTCTATTATATCGTGAGCGTGGGTTTTGGCGCATAATATAACAACTTATGCGTTTTATATTAATCCTGTGAATAAGCGGTTTCTATTGGCATTTTTGCTTTTTCCCAATTTTCAAAGCCGCCAATAACGCTATATACATTATCGTAACCTTGTTCGATTAGGAATTTTCCAACATTGAGACTACTGATGCCGTGATAACAGCTTAGGATAATAGGATCATCAAAATCATATAAATCTTGAAACTTACCATAGGTTTGGTTTGTCAAATGAAATGCCCCTTTGGCATGGCTATAGGTAAAACGTTGTTCATCACGAATATCTAATAGCACAGCGTTTTCGCTATTCATCATGTCCCAAGCTTGTTGTGGTGTAATTTGGATAATTTCTGTCATAATTCTGAGTGATTTTGTCAACTATAAATTAGGGTGTAATATAGCAACATTTTTGTATAGGGTAAATTAAGATAGAGAAAATCTTTTATAAATTTTTAAAAATTTAACCGCACTTTGTGGCAAAGGAATGAAGATAGGAAAAATCATTTAGGTTCTTTCTCAGTCGCAGTATAATAGCTAAAGCTATATTCATTATTAAAGGGTATTTATGTTAAAAAAACTTTCTCTTGTGGCTATGATGGCGGTGCTTTCCGCTTGTTCTACATCTTGGAAAACTTATGTGCCATTTATGGGTGACAATAAGCCAGTAATTAATCTAGATAAAGAGCAAATCGATCAAAAGTCTTATGCTGTAGCTTATGCAGCAACGGTACAATCTTATAAAGGACGTATTAACTTAGATTATGATGTTAATTCTTTTGGTAGCGGAGTAAATGACTGGTATTTAAAACGTATTTTAGTGCCAGTTGAGCAAATTAGAAATAAATTAGCGAGTGGTTTAGATAGCCAATTACATGCTTATTATAGTGGCGTCGTGTTTGCAGCAGATTTACAAAATAACTTTAGTCGTTTGAGTAAAACTTGTTGGTCTAAAATTGATCCAAAAAGTATGACGCAAGGTATTTACGATGCTGTCATTGACTTACGTAAAGACAAAGTACGCTCAGATGAAGATGAATATATCACTAAAGGCAGCGAAGACTTATTAAAGGTCTGTAAATAAGCATTTTTTACTCAATATTGTGAGCAAGTTCAAATTTTTTATTATTGATTTCTTTTTGAACTTGCTCATTTCTCTATTATTCGCAATAATCAACCCATTCATTTGATTTTTTTTAATGAATTAAAAACTGAAACGTTTTTGCAGGTTAAAATAACCAATTTTAGAATAAGGATTCAGAATGTTTAATTTATCAGAAAGTAACATTCACTTATCAGCTCAAGCCTCAAATAAAGAGCAGGCTATTCAGTTAGTTGCACAGGCTCTAGAACAAGCTGATTATGTGGAAAGTGGCTATTTAAAAGGCATGTTAGCACGTGAACAACAAACTTCAACCTTCCTTGGCAATGGTATTGCAATTCCACATGGTACTTTAGAAACGCGTAGTATGGTGAAAAATACTGGTGTTCAGGTGTTTCAATTTCCTCAAGGTATTGTATGGGAAGATGGTCATATTGCTTACGTTGTTATCGGGATTGCTGCTCGTTCAGATGAGCATTTAACTTTACTTCGTCAACTAACACATGTGCTAAGTGATGAAGAAAAGGCTAAGAAATTAGCTACTTTACAAGATGCAAAACAATTTCGTGCAATATTGATGGGAGAAGAAGAAACTTTTGTTATTAATAGAGAAAATATTCACTTAGATGTTTATACTTCTAGTTTACTGGCTCTCGTCGCAATTAATGCAGGGCAATTACAACAACAAAATGCTGTGGATAATCAATTTGTTACAGAGATTATTGCAAATGCGGCATTACCGTTAGGAAAGGGATTATGGCTAGCAGATAGTGCGGTAGGAAATTTGAAAAATTCGCTTGCTTTTAGTCGTGCAAAACATCCTTTCGAAAATAATGGCAAAACTATTCATGCGGTTATTACCATTGCAATGAAAAATGAAAGTCTGAATGATACGCTGATTCGCTTATTAGATGAGAAGGTTCAACATAGTTTATTAACAGGAAATTTAGAGCAAATCCTTGCTGCATTAAAAGGCGATCCTATCTCTATAGAACAAACTCCACCTTCCTTTTCTCAAACTTCACAATCAAGCCATAGCGTCATAGGGACTTTCACTGTGCGTAATGAGAATGGCTTACACGCCAGACCGAGTGCTAATCTTGTGAATTTGGTGAAACCATTTGATACTAATATCACTGTGGAAAATATTAGCCGTGGAACACCAGCTGTTAATGCAAAAAGTTTAATGAAATTAGTGGCATTAGGTGTTATTTGTGGCCACCGCTTACGTTTTGTTGCAGAAGGTAAGGATGCTCAACAAGCTATTGAAGCGATTGCTAAAGAAATCACATTGGGATTTGGTGAACCTGTTTCTGCAGTACCGCCAACAGAACCAGATAGCATTGAAGTAATAGATAATCAAACAAGCCAACCAGTTAAGTTTGAAGAAACCATGGCAGAAGAGGTTGAAGGTGTATTTGTTATACAAAATGATCATGGTTTACATGCTCGCCCCGTTGCAGTATTAGTGAATGAGGTAAAAAAATATCAGGCATCTATTGCCGTTCAAAATCTTGATCGTGATAGTCAATTAGTGAGTGCAAAAAGTGCGATGAAAATCTTAGCACTTGGCACAGTAAAAGGACATCGATTACGTTTTGTTGCCACTGGTGAAGATGCTCAACAGGCAATAGATGGCATTGGTGCAGTAATTGCTACAGGTTTAGGAGAATAACCATGGCGAAAGTTGCAACGATTACCTTAAATACGGCCTATGATTTAGTGGGGCGTTTAAAACGCATTGAATTAGGTGAAGTAAATACGGTTGAAACCTTAGGTTTGTTCCCTGCGGGTAAGGGGATCAACGTCGCTCGTGTATTAAATGACTTAGGTATTCCTGTTGCTGTGGGTGGCTTCCTTGGTGAAGATAATGTTGGCGATTTTGAAACTTTATTCAAAAAAGAAAACATTGAAGATAAATTCCAACGTGTTGCTGGTAAAACACGTATTAATGTGAAAATCACGGAAACTGAAGCTGATGTGACGGATTTGAATTTCTTAGGCTATCAAATTAGCCGTGAAGATTGGAAAAAATTCACAGCAGATTCGCTTATTTATTGTCAACAATTTGATATCGTGGCGGTATGTGGCAGTTTACCTCGTGGTGTGACACCTGAGTTATTTCAAGCTTGGTTAAGTGAATTACATGAAGCCGGTGTGAAAGTGGTATTAGATAGTAGTAATGCTGCCTTAACTGCTGGGTTAAAAGCTAATCCTTGGTTGGTTAAACCAAATCATCGAGAGCTAGAAGCTTGGATTGGTCATCCTTTGAATAGCATTGCAGAAATTGTTACAGCTGCAAAACAGCTAAAAGCACAAGGTATTGCAAATGTGGTTATTTCCATGGGGGCTAACGGCTCATTATGGTTAAATGATGATAAAGTGATTCAAGCCCAACCAGCAAAATGTGAGAATGTTGTCAGTACAGTCGGTGCAGGTGATTCTATGGTGGCAGGGCTTATTTATGGCTTTGTTAAAGGTTTATCCCAACAAGATACTTTAGCTTTTGCAAGTGCAGTATCTGCCTTTGCTGTTTCACAAAGCAATGTTGGTATAAGCGATCAACGACTCCTCGACCCCATTCTAGCTAATGTAAAAATTACAACGATTGAAGGATAATCAAATGAACATTTTTCTTACTCAATCTCCAAATTTAGGACAAGCAAAGACATTTTTATTGCATCAAGTCGCTAAGCAAGTCGCAAAACAGCAAAATTATCAAGTGGTAGAGCAAGCTGAACAAGCAGATATTGCCATCGTGTTTGGAAAAATTTTGCCAAATGAGACCGCACTTTTAGGTAAAAAAGTCGCTTTAGTAGATGAACAACAAGTATTTTTAGCCCCTGAATCTGCATTGTCTGAGGCATTAAATCATGCAATAGATTATGTTCAACCAGAAAACATTCAGCCTGCTGTCTCTTCAACTCGTGTGAAGAATATTGTTGCCGTGACTGCTTGTCCAACTGGTGTGGCTCATACTTTTATGTCCGCAGAAGCCATTGAAACTTATGCAAAAGCACAAGGCTGGAACATTAAAGTTGAAACTCGTGGACAAGTTGGCGTAGGTAATCCAATTTCGCCACAAGAAGTTGCTGATGCAGATTTAGTCTTTGTAGCAGCGGATATTGATGTTCCATTAGATAAGTTTGCAGGCAAACCAATGTATCGTACTTCAACGAGGCTTGCATTAAAGAAAACGGCTCAAGAATTTGAGAAAGCTTTCACCAATGCTCAAATTTATGAAAGCGTTAGTAAGGTTGCAAATGCACCTGAAACTAAAGGCGAGAAAAAAGGGGTATATAAACATTTAATGACAGGGGTATCACATATGTTACCTTTCGTGGTCGCTGGTGGTTTATTAATTTCTATCGCTTGGATCTTAGGTGGTATCTATGCAGGTGCGGAAGAAAATGCAGGTACCTTAGCTTATACATTAAATAAAATTGGTGGAACCGCATTTGGTTTAATGATCGCAGCATTTGCTGGTTATGTCGCCTATTCTATCGCTGATCGTCCTGGATTAGCGGTTGGTTTTATTGGTGGAATGTTAGCCAATGGTGCAGGTGCAGGTATCTTAGGTGGTATCTTTGCCGGTTTTCTTGCAGGTTATATTGTGAAAGCCTTAAATGACTTTATTAAATTACCTGCAACATTCAGTTCATTAAAACCTATCTTAATTCTGCCATTATTGGGGACTGCTATTGTTGGTTTAATCATGATTTATGTGATTAATGAACCTGTCGCTGCCATAATGAAAAGCTTGGCTGAATGGTTAAAGACAATGGGACAAGCTAATGCCTTAGTTCTTGGAGCAATTGTTGGCGGTATGATGTGTGTTGATATGGGCGGTCCTGTAAATAAAGCTGCTTATACATTTGGTACGGGGTTAATTGCTTCACAAGTTTATACACCGATGGCAGCGGTGATGGCTGCTGGTATGGTACCTCCTATTGGTATGGCGATTGCTACATGGATTGCTCGTTCTAAATTTACGGCGAGCCAACGTGATGGAGGTAAGGCATCATTTATCTTAGGTTTATGCTTTATTTCTGAAGGCGCATTGCCTTTTGTTGCAGCAGATCCAATCCGTGTGATCGCTACTAGTATCATCGGTGGTGCAATCGCAGGAGCAATCTCAATGGGGTTAGGCATCACATTACAATCACCACATGGCGGTTTATTTGCACTAACTGCGGTATCTCAACCATTAATTTATTTAGGTGCAATTGCAATTGGTTCGGTGGTCACAGGTGTACTTTATGCAATTATTAAACCTAAACAAATGACAGCCGAATAATTACTTAATATGTAAAGTGCGGTCAGTTTTGACCGGATTTTATCGTAATATTAGCCAAGTCACGAAAAAAGCCACCCTAAGGTGGCTTTTTAATGTAAAACAACGAGGCAATATTCCTATTTATAAGGCATTCTGCAATTATCTTTTTTGTGCTTTACAGCCTTTATATAAAATCTCGCTAGCTGGATTTTGGATATTTACATCTGCTTTGCGGAAGTTATCGAATTCCATTGGATCACCATAAAGACTAAAATTATTTTCATCCCCAAATGTTGTACCTGAAGCATCTGTAGTGTTTAGGTTAATTGGCATAAAACGAGTTTTGCCATTTAATTTGGCTTCTGCATAAGTTGGAATACCTTGTTTATTAAAGCCATATTTTACTGCTAATTTTTTACCATTTTGGCAGCTATATTTTACTTTCGCGGTTTTTACTGTACTTTCGTAAGCTTCTCGTGGATCACTTTGTTCACCTGCTGCGTGTGCTAAACTACTTACCATTAAAGCGGCTGTCGCTAATACAATCAATTTTTTCATAAAACTCTCCTAGTTTAAAATTAAAATTTAGTACATCTGCTGATCGGATGCAGATGACTTATGCCTTTAGAAAGTAACTTTTTTAAAAAGTTTCTTAGTTTCTTTTAGTTGCTTAATTTTTGCCCTCAAGTTCTTATGGTTATTTATTGCTAGATTATGCTGAAAATCTATTACAATTTAATGGGATAGTATGAGTGTTAGACATGAATAATGTTTACATTTATTTACTTTTTAAAGTGAACTAAGGAGAGAATAAAGGGACAAAGAGAATATCTATATACAGGAGGAACAATATGGATTTCAACTCAGTTTTAAATCAAGTATTAAGTGTCGCCCAAGAATAAGTCAAAAAAACTATCAATGGCAATTCAAATACAGATAAAGTGACAAAAATAGGCGGCGGTGCAGCCGCAATTGGTATTCTTTCAATGATTTTTGGACGTAATGGCGGTGCGGGGTTAGCTAAATTAGGTTCATTAGCCGCATTAGGTAGTTTAGCTTATCAAGCTTATCAAGATTATCAAACGAAACAAGTTAAAGGAAATTCTTCTGTGACTGAAAAGGAATTTACCCAATCAGCAGAGCACTCTTCAGCAGATGTGAGTAAAGTCATTTTACAAACCATGATTGCAGCAGCGGCGGCTGATGGTGCAATTACAGAAGAAGAAAAGCAAGCTATTTTAAGTCATGCGGGTGAAGATCCTGAAGTCCAACAATGGATTCAACAAGAAATGTATCAACCTGCAACTGTACAAGAAATTGCTGAGCAAGTAGGTGATAATCCTGCATTAGCCACACAAGTTTATCTTGCTGCACGTGTTGTATGTTCAAATTTGGAACGTAAAGAAATTGTATTCTTAGCTAACTTGGCACAAGCATTAGGCTTAGAAGATGCTTTAGTTGAGCAATTAGAAAAACAAGCAGGTTTCTAATATTATTTCGTTTTTTCTACGGCCATCATTCTGAAAGGTTTTATGGCCGTTTTTATTGATATATTGAGAAGAAAACGACCAACGTTTTTTGTAAGATTGATTCCATTTCTATTTAGTATTAAAGTAATCAATAATTAATTCAAACGAGGAAGAATAATGAAATCAGATAAACCTATTGAATGTGTCGGCTGTAATACTTTTGATGTTGGTTCAATTTTAAATAATGATGAAGTTGAGGCAAAGGTTGAAAAAGTTTTTGCTACTAAAGATCAGGCAGAGCAAGCGTTATCTCAGTTAATTCAAAAAGCACGTGATATTGAAAGTGACCCTTGTACAATTACCAGTGATATTTCTGAAGTTGAAGCTGGTTATAAATTAACTGCAAGTTTTGTGTTTAGTTGCCAAGCAGAATCAGTCATTTTCCAATTAGCTTTACGTTCATTTTAATAAGCTAGAAAGAATAAAGTGCGGTTAATATTTTTAAAAAATTAACCGCACTTTTTTTAATGTAGAAAACCTCATTATTCGCATCAATTGTTTATTGTAGGTATTGTGGGTGGCAACCGCATTGATTTTATTCAGTTTTTTGGTGATTAATCTTTTTTTAATTTTTTGTACATGAGTTCAAAGGCAAATAATATGAAAGTTGGTTTAGTGTTAGAAGGTGGCGCCATGCGTGGCATGTTTACGGCTGGTGTATTAGATGTATTTTTAGACGAAAATATTCATATTGATGGTGCGGTAACCGTATCCGCTGGAGCCTTATTTGGTATTAATTTGCCTTCAAAACAGCGTGGACGAGTGATTCGCTATAACAAAAAATATCTCAATGATAAACGTTATATGGGGCTATACAGCTTACTGACCACCGGCAATATTGTGAATAAAGATTTTGCTTTTTATGAATTGCCGTTTAGCCTGGATCCTTTTGATCAAAAAGCTTTTTTGCAATCAGCAATGGATTTCTGGGTGACGCTTACTAATGTAGAAACCGGTGAAGCTGAATATTTTAAAATCCAAGATGCCTTTAAACAAATGGAAGTATTACGAGCTACTTCCGCTATGCCTTTTGTTTCAAAGATGGTAGAAATTCATGGTCAGAAATATTTAGATGGAGGCATTGCTGACAGTATTCCACTGCAAAAATGTTTTGATCTCGGTTATGACAAAATTATTGTGGTTTTGACACGTCCTTTAGAATATCGTAAAACCCCAAGTTCTATGGCATTGTTTAATTTATTTTATCGTAAATATCCAAAATTAGCGGGACGTTGGGCAAATCGTTATGCGGAATATAACCAAACCGTGGAACGCATTATTGAGCTGAATAATCAACAACAAATCTTTGTGATTCGCCCTTCTCAAAGCCTTAAAATTAGTCGATTAGAGAAAGACCCTAATATGGTACAAGCGATGTATGAATTAGGCTTAGCAGATGGTAAAAAAGCTATTGAAGGGCTCAAAGCCTATTTAGCAAGATAATATTATTTTTATCTATGCGATAACTGCTAGTTTGATCGTTATGATCAAAAGTGCGGTGTCGTTTTAAAAAATTTTCGTCACAATTTGTCGTTATAAAATCAACTGCTTCTAATACTAAATTGTTTACGCCAAGCTTTAGGGCTGATTTGGTGCTTTTTCAGAAAATGTTGTCGGAAACCTACCGCACTTTTAAAGCCAATTTGTTCAGCAATATTTTCGATAGTCAGTTGGCTACTTTCTAATAAATCTCGCCCTTTTTGTAATCGAGTCTCAATTAGCCATTGTGCTACGGACATGCCTGTTGCCTTACGGAAATGACGAGTAAACGTGCTACGGCTCATGGCTAGACGAGTGGCTAGTTCATTAACAGAATGAGGAGATTGTAAGTTTTCTCGTAAGTAATCCAACAACTGATTAATGTTTTCATTTGAGGTTTTTCTTGGTAAGGGCTGTTCGATAAATTGTGCTTGACCACCCTCTCTATGAGGCGAGGTGACAAAGAATCGAGCCATATGATTAGCAGCTTGAGGAATAGCAAAATGGAATAAACTGAAATATTACTTATGAGATTAGCTGAATATTTGAGAAGGGCGTTTGATTATTTCAAACGCCCTGATGGAGTTAGGGGTTACTTAGCGATTTTATCAATCCAAGAGAATAGCTCCACTAAATCATAATCACCTGAATGTGGTATTCCCCAAGGCAAGGCATAATCTACTTGTTTGCCATTCATACGCAATTTTATTGCCAGTATGGCGGAAATAGCATGTGATGTATCGTAATCAGACGAACCAGCACGAATACGCCAATAGGTTGCTGATTGTGGATTATCCATATAATTCATCGCATTCATAATATGAATAATATTGCTATCTGCCATTTTGCCTTTTGCTTGGCTATTTTCGAAACTGTAAGCAGTAAAATGTTTATTGTTGGTGGTTTTATCACCAAATAAATTATTTTCTCCAGAGCTTAAATCCAAGGCATCAAAAGCAGGCGGAGTTTTCATACGTTTTTTGTGTGCTATAAAGGCATCGAAATTAACAGCGGTTACTTTGCCATTCTCAATAGTTAAGTATTTTTCATTTGATAAATCTATACCTTCTGAGATGGCTTTATTTGCCGAAGCTACAATTCGTTCAGCAATATAATCTTTGAAGCTACCATTACCATCAGCATCTAATTGCAAAGGGAGACCTTTGGTGTCTTTAAGATTCAAGCTGTTTAAATAACTAGGGAATTGTGCTTTGAGTTGCTGGGAGACTATGAGCTGTTTGTTATCTAGACTTCCTGTTATCATAGGCATACCTTTAGAGCGATCATTATAGGTTTGCGCTGTTAGTTTGGACATGTCCATTCGTTCATAATCAGTTAATGTATAAAATTGCCATTCATAAGCCATATCTGCGTGTTCTAAATTTGTGATAGGGCAATACGCAGATACTGCGAAAATGCTATCGCTTGCTTGAGCAGCGCCTAATTCTGCAAAATAGTTTTCATAATCTGTACTATTTCCACTTGCACCCAATAATGCCGACATCGCTCCGCCAGCAGAGGTACCATTAGAAATAATTTTATTGGCATCACCAGGCATTTTTGCATCATTTGCATGTAGATAACGAACCGCTGATTTTAAGTCAATAATTATGGCAGGTGCTTTTCCCGTATAATTGCTATCATGACCAAGAGTGCGCCCTCTTGCTCCAACTGAAGCCACTACATAACCTTGTTTTAAGGCTTGTAAAATAGTACTTGTTTTTCCACCCATACCTTTTGCTTCTGCTGTTGCAGCAACTGCTGGCATATATCCGCCAATGCTATTAGGCAAGAAAATAGGAGCAGTTTCTGCGCTATAGCCATTAAGTTTTTTACCTAAGAAATAGGCTTCAGGGACATAAAAATTAATGGTTTGATATTCTGCTTCAACAGGATTTTTTACATAGACAATTTTTTCAATCGCACGATAAGAAATCACCTCTCCATTTACTTGAGTGCTACGTTTTACGAATTTACTTCCATCAAAATCTAAACTAAAACCATGATTAGTTTGATTAGCAAAAGGGACATTTTTTAATGGATTATCACCCATTGGCACAGCATGGGCTACCACCATAAAACTAGATAAAAAACAGCTTGTTAAGATTTTATTAAAGCTCATTATTACTCTCCTAAAATTGAAATAAATGAAATAAGGCTATTTTGAGCCAATATTCTTGGCAATAATCTTTTGCAGCGTAGAAAAATAATGGATAAATGCATGCATATTTTCGGCGCCAAATTCAGCAACAGATTGATATTCTAGCTCAAGTAATGGTTCTATAATCGGCAATGCCAAAGTTTGTCCTTTTTTACTTAATGTTAGATTCTTTTCACGTTTATCTTCAGCATTATCAAGTACATTAATTATTCCCTCTGCAATCCATTTTCGGCAAATGTTATGCACGGTTTGCTTGGGTAATTCCCGAATTGCTCCTATCTGCTTTTGCGTACAGACTTTCTGGGTAACGAGAGAATACAAAACGATCAATTCGTTATAATTTAAGTTAAACCGTTTAGCATATTCACTGTAACTTTGATGAATTAATGTGGTATTTAAAGCTGCTTGATTAATTTTTTTATTGGCAATTAACATAAATTAGTCCTAAAGTTTATTATTAATATAGTAAATTTTAGGACTAATTACAAGAGGTAAATTTTGCTAAAAATAATCGTCAGAATCTTTAATGTATATCTTAATATTTCACTATTGTTATTTAAAAATTAACATATAAAATATAATATATAACGATTCTAGTTATGGTGACATTTATATGAAAAAACAACTATTTTTTAAAACAATAGCGTTTTTATTTTTAAGCTTCACATCATGTTTTTCGGTGGCAAAAGATCCATTAATTGTTGCACATTATGGTGAAATTCATCCTCAACAAGTTCAACATGTATTTAGTGCGGGCAAAGTTTCTGATGTGATGTTAATTTCTATTGCACCTGAGAAGCTGATAGGTCTATCTAGTGGTTTATCTCCTAAAATCCAGCACTATTTTGATCCAAATATTGTGAAATTGCCTGAAACTGGGCGTTTAGCTGGGCGTGGTTCTACTGCACCAATAGAAAAAATTGCCAATTTAAATCCCGATCTTATTTTAGATTTAGGCAGTACTACACCGAGTTATATTGCTACCGCAGAACGAGTTTATCAGCAAACTAATGTTCCTTACCTATTGATTGATGGGCGTTTTTCACAAAGTGCAGAACAGATTAGAAGCATTGGTAAATTACTAAATAACCAAGATAGAGCGGAAAAGCTGGCAATTTTTGCTGAACGTATTTTAGCAATTACTGAAAATATTGGTCGGCAAGATAATAGGTTGTCAGTTTATGTTGCTCGTGGTGTTGATGGGCTTGAAACAGGATTAGAACATTCTATTCATACCGAGGTGATTGAATGGGTTGGCGCAAAAAATGCGGCGGCTGTCATTGGACAGGATAAGACGGTCCGCATTTCTATGGAGCAATTGTTACAATGGCAACCTGATTTAATTATTACCCAAGATCCTAATTTGTATAAAGCTATTCAAACTTCAGCATTATGGCAGAACTTAAGTGCGGTCAAAAATCAGAAAATTTATTTAGTGCCTAATGAACCATTTGGTTGGATCGATAGCCCACCAAGCATTAATCGTTTATTAGGTGCCATATGGTTAGGACATTTACTCAATCCACATAAATTAGATCAAAGTACTTATAGTGCCTTAATCACAGAATATTTTGAATTATTTTATGATCATAAGTTAACGGAACAAGAAGGTTTAGCTTTTGGAGTAAAATAATGCAAAATCTTAAAATGGGAAGTTTACCCATTCTCTTGTTGATTAGTATGCTAATTGCTCTAAATTTGGGGCAATATCCTTTATCTTTAGCTCAATTGTGGCAAGCTTTTATTCATCTTTTTCAAGAGAATATATCAACAAGTGCTGAAACTGTTTTATGGAATATTCGCTTACCTCGTATTATTACAGCAATACTTGTGGGTGCGGCTTTATCTGTAGCTGGGGCAACTTATCAAGGGATGTTTAAAAATCCACTCGTTTCACCTGATATTCTTGGAGTAAGTTCTGGTGCTGGTTTAGGAGCGGTGATTGCGATTTATTTAGGTTATGATTTATTTATTATTCAAATCGCTGCCTTTTGTGGTGGTTTAACAGCCGTTTTCCTTGTTTATCTTATTTCTCAAACCGCACGTCATCATGCTCCGCAGCTCGCTTTAGTGTTATCAGGTATTGCTATTGGGTCTTTGCTTGGAGCGGGTATTTCATTATTAAAGATTTTGTCTGATCCTTATAGTCAACTAACGACAATGACTTTTTGGTTGTTAGGTGGACTCAATATGGCAACTTGGCAGGATATTCTTACCACGTTGCCTTTTATATTAGTTAGCTTAATTCCGTTAATTTTGTTACGTTGGCAAATGAATGTCCTTAGCCTTGATGAAGAAGAAGCTCAAGCTTTAGGAATTAATCCAAAACGTACACGTATCATTTTTATTTTTTCCGCAACATTAATGACTTCTGCGGTGGTTTCTATTACGGGAATTATCGGCTGGATTGGGTTAGTGATTCCACATATGGCTAGATTATGGATAGGGGCGGATTATCGACGTTTATTGCCAGCAAGTTTATTTATCGGAGCGAGTTTCTTAGTACTGACAGATACTCTTGCTCGTAGTTTATTTCAGATTGAAATTCCATTAGGCATTCTCACTTCTGCGGTTGGTGCACCATTCTTTTTGAGTTTGCTGGTTAGAGGCGGTAGACCATGATCTTAGCTACGAGAGATTTATCCATTGGTTACCATAAAAGTGCGGTAGGTTTTGACCTAAATTTTACCTTAAATCAACAAGAAGTAGTGTGCTTATTAGGGGCGAATGGTTGTGGAAAAACCACATTCCTAAAAACCTTATTAGGTTTATTAACGCCTATTGCCGGTGAGGTTTATTTAAACCATAAAGCATTAAGCACATTCTCGGCTAGAGAAATTGCTCAAATGATAGGATATGTGCCTCAGGCTCATCAGTTATTCCCTTATTCGGTAGAAGAAGTGGTGTTAATGGGTCGAACCGCACATTTACCTTGGTATAGCACGCCTAATAAACAAGATATTGCCATTGTGCATCAGAGTTTAGAATCGTTGAATATTGCTCATTTAACTCAGCGTATTTATACCGAATTAAGTGGTGGTGAACGTCAGCTTGTACTGATTGCAAGAGCATTAAGCCAACAAACTAATATTTTGATTCTTGATGAACCCACTTCAAATTTAGATTTTGGAAACCAAATTAAGGTCATGGAACATATTCAAAATTTAAAACGACAAGGTTTTACGATTTTACTGACCACTCATCAGCCTGAGCAAGCAGAGCAAATTGCCGATCGTGTATTGTTGTTTCATCAGGGGCATATTATTGCAGATGCTCCTCCAGAGAAAACACTGACCATTGAGAATTTGGCACAAATTTATGGTTTGGAAGAACAATTATTACGTAAATATAAGGATAAAAGATGAAAACTATCAGAGATGTTGCTTTTGATGAACTTTATCGTAATCATTTTAAATTAGCAGCGAGAAAACCAAAATGTCCAGAAGATTGGGATCGTAAAGCGGAGAAAATGGCGGAATCGAGTTTCGATACAACCGACCAATATGTGAGTGCTTTTTTATCAAAAATGGATCTGCACTCTACGGATACTGTTTTAGATGTTGGTTGCGGTGGTGGTGCGATTAGCCTTGCAGTCGCACCTAAAGTAAAGCATGTATATGCTTTAGATTTTAGTCAAAAAATGCTCGAACTTCTGCTAAAACGTGCTGAAAAACTAGGCATTACTAATATTACACCAATTAATTTAGCTTGGTTTGATGATTGGCATGAGGTGCCTCAATGTGACATCGCCGTGTCTTCCCGTTCTTCAATGGTAGAAGATTTATCTGTTGCACTTAACAAACTCAATGAGAAAGCAAAACGTGCAGTTTATATGACCATGACAGTTGAAAAAGACTTTATTTCTCGTGATATTTTGCAAGCCATAGGACGTGATTCAGTGGGATTTCCTAATTATATTTATGCGGTCAATATACTTTATCAGCAAGGTTATTATGCCTCTGTGAGCTTTATTCAGTCTGCTATGGGTATGCTAGAAAATAAAGCGATGAGTTTAGCAGATTTAGAACGCTCAGTCAGTTGGTCTATAGGTGAATTAACCGAGGCAGAGAAAATCTGTTTGAATGCCTATTACCAAGCCAATAAAACCCAATTACAACTTTATCCATGTTCAAAACAATGGGCTTATGTGAGTTGGAAAAAATAAGGAGATCACAAATGATCTATTTTTCAGAAAAAGAACTCGATGATCTTTTATTAGAAGATATTTATCGTGGTGATTTAACCTCACATGCACTGAATATTGAGAACATTCCTGCAAAAATGCTATTTAAACGTAAAAATTCAGGGATGGTGGCAGGTATTCAAGTTGCAGAGAAATTACTGAAAAAATTAGAATTGTGTCCACAAGTTTATGTAAAAGACGGTGAACTTGTGGATAAAGGTCAAGTTTTGATTGAAGTTAAAGGTACTGCGAAACGATTACATCAAGCTTGGAAAGTCGTCCAACTGGTTTTGGAATGGTCTTGTGGTGTTGCACAATATACTTATGATATGGTGCAAAATGCAAAGCTAATTAATGCCAATGCCGTGGTGGCTTGTACAAGAAAAAGCATTCCTAATACACGTAAACTAGCCACTAATGCAGTATTAGCTGGTGGTGGACATATTCATCGTCAAGGAATTAGTGAAACGCTATTAGTTTTCACTAACCATCGTAATTTATGTAGTCAACCTGAAAATTGGCAACAAATTGTTAGCCAAATTCGTTGTGAAGCTCCAGAAAATAAGGTCACGGTGGAAGCAGATAATTTAGAGCAATTTTCAGCAATGCTTTCTGCAGAACCTGATATTATTCAATGTGATAAATTTTCTATTGAACAAACTAAAACTGCTGTCGCATTATTAACTCAGTATCATCAAGCACACCCAACAGCTAAAATCCAGATTTCTGTGGCGGGCGGGATAAATAAAGATAATGTGGCTGAATATGCAAAAACAGGTGTGAATTTATTTATTACTTCGGCACCTTATTATGCTATGCCCGAAGATATTAAAGTGGTTATTGAAAAGGCGTAATAATATACTAAAAGTGCGGTAAGGTTTTTAAAAATTTTTAAAAATCTTACCGCACTTTATTTTAGAGATTAATAGAAATCAATACGTATATTGGCGTAGTAGTAACGACCTTGCGATGGATAGTAATCATCATAACCTTGATAGTTTTTATTTGATAGATTATCTATTCCTACATTAAATGTCACATATTTCCATGCTTCAGGAGAATAGGACAATTTTAAGTGATAAAGTGTATAGCCTGGGTTGCGAGCGGAACCATTATTCGTGGCTAAGCTACTGCTACGTGCTTCTAAGGATGGCGTGATAGAAATAGATTCTATTGGATGGAATGTCGCATATAAGTTACCAAAATGTTTTGGAATATCTATTAATTGACCATTAGGATTATCACGATTTTTGGCTTGCAAATAAGTATAGGCTCCGCCTAAACTGAAAAATGATGACACATCATAGTTCGCCCCTAACTCAAAACCTTTGCGTTCAATCACGCCTTCAATATTCATATTTTTACGCACTGCAAAACCAGGGTAGCTATCGAAGTCATACCCACTGCGTGTAATGGCATCTTTCGAGCGACTGAGAAATAATGCGGCTTCAAGATTTAGTCCTTCAAGAGGTTTTCCTTGATAACCAATTTCATAATTGATTGCTTTTTCAGGGGATAAGCCAGAATCTTGCACGGTTACTGCGGGTACGCGTCTTCCAGTTTTAGGATTTTTGGTCATATTTCCAGCAGAATAATTTGAATATGCTTCTTTAAAGCTAGGGAAACGGGTACGTTTAGCAATACTTGCGTGGAATATATGGTTTTCAACTGGCTTATAGAATAATGCTGTTTGATAATCCCAAGCATCAATATTAGGCGCAAGCATGGCACTAATTTGTGGATAAGCTTGAATAATGCTTTGTACACCTGAACCTAAGTTAGTGGCTTGTGCTTTACGTTTAGTATAAAGTGCACCAATTTGCCATTCAAATTGATCGCTGAGTTTGATGGTATCTTCTAAAGCTACGGAATAGAATTTTTGTGTTGCTTCTGAATCACTATTAGCTAACACACTGCCTGTAGTTGCATCGGTATCAAAACTGCGGTGTTTTTCACGTTTATAACTCACCATAGTTTTAATTAAATGATCTGCTATTGCAGTTGTACCTAATTCAACAGATGAACCAAAGGCACTATCATCATAGTGACTACCATTCCGACTGCCACCCCAGCCTACTAAAGTATTTTCGAATTTATCATAATAAATACGAGGTTTGATATAGAGTTGTTCATTGAAGAATTTTGTATTTGACATAAAAGAAATGGTTTCACGATCCCAAGCAGGCCATTCCCAAGTGGTTGGTGCAAAACCATTTTTCACAGGACGCGGATATTTTTCTGCAGTTTGTTTTGAGTAGCTAATGACGTATTCATCAGAATCATTGGGAATATAGCCTATTTTCATATTTGCCCGACGATCTTTTGTGTAATAAGCATATTTATCAGAATGGACAGGATTACCATTAGCATCTTCAGTTGCTTCTTCTGAAAGATCAATAAAACGACGTTCTAATTCAGAAGCACCAGCTTGGAAATACCATTTGTTTTGTAAGCTCCCTAGATTGGCAGATAGTTCACGAGTATTACCAGTGGCATAGCCTAGCGTGCCTGTAATATCTAATTCAGAGCGTGGTTTTAAGGTTGTAATATTGATAACTCCACCCATGGCATTATGTCCATACATCACGGAGCTATAGCCTTTTGCAACTTGAATAGAAGAAAGATCTGCGGTGGTGAAACGACCTAAATCGGAATAACCATCATAGGGAATATAAACAGGAATACCGTCCACATAAATCGGCACATAACGCATACCATAGCCACGTACAGTCACAGCTGATTCATAACGATTGCCCTGAGCATAACTGTAAACTACGCCAGGCACACGTGATAATGCAGTACCAATATTTTTATGTTCAAAACGTTCCATTTCCTCTTTAGACACCGTAGTTTCTAAACGATCAGCCAAGGTTTTATTACTATCGTACACATAAATAGTACCGAGAGAGAAAACATCATTAGCTGCCTTTTCTTGTTCAGCTAATGCAGGGAGAACACATGTCATTGCTATAGATATGGCACTAAGTTTAAATAAAATTGAACGCAAAATAGACTCCTTAGATTGATAGAAATTTTAGTCTTGTCACAATATCAATCGCTAAGAAAATTTTCTCATCATCATTTTTTGTGACTTGACGTAGAGTTTGTTGATTAGATTGAATAAAAATTCGATTTTCTTGGAAGGCATCTTTCAATTGTGTTTCATCTAATTGAAAAGTATCGATTAGTTGCTGAATAGTCAGTCCCTCAAACGTCATAATGAGGCGATCTAATGTGCAATAGCTTGGATATTTGCTATGCATAATAACATCATACATTTGGGTTTTTAGTTTACGAAATTTACTACGACGATTAATAAAATGTAGGACGGCAAATAGAACAAGGAAGCATGCACAAGTAAGGTGTAGATAAAGTGATAAAGAGAAGTTAAAACCTAAATATAGGCTTATTCCCGATGCTGCCACCAAACATAGGGAGCATAGTAATAAGCAAATCACCATAAATTTATAAATCATAGGGAAGCTTTTCATAATATATTGTCTTATATAAATAGATTTGTTTGATTATATACCTCTTTATATATTTATCAATATAACGTTTAAGCTAATTATAAAAAGATGGTTTTGTATTTGCAGAAAATTTTTTAAAATTTTACCGCACTTTTGATAGCTTATTTTCTTGTTCCTTTTATTGAATTTTTCTCTTATGGTTTTGCAGAGGAAGATAAATGATTTTTGTTAGGGCAAAGAAAAACTTTGCTATCTAAACTTAAAGCAGATTATTATATTTGCTTAAAATTCATGCAAAAGGAAATAAGATGAGAACGCTTAATGTGGCAATTGCGGGGAGTGGCTATTCTAGTCGTTTGTTTCATGTACCATTTTTAAAAGATGATGCACGTTTTGCTATAAAAAAATTCTATGAACGAACCACTGAGCGTGGTTTACAATGGGTTCCAACTGCTGAAGTTGTACGTGATTATTCACAATTATTAACAGACGACATTGATGCTGTCATTATTACTACGCCAAATCAAACTCATTATGAAATGGTGAAAAAGGCAATTGTTGCAGGTAAGCATGTGTTAGTGGAAAAACCGTTGGTGGCGACGGCAAAAGAAGCATTTGAATTAGGTGAATTAGCTAAACAACATAATGTTGTACTGTATGTCTACCAAAATCGTCGTTGGGATAGTGAAATTGCTACTGCTAAACAGATTATTGAACAAGGTCTGTTAGGTGAGTTAGTGGATTGTGAAATCCGAATTGACCGCTATGCAAAAGCTAAAAATTCAAAACTTTGGAAAGAACTCGGTGATAAAGGCACAGGCTTAGTATATGACTTAGCTGTACATTTAATTGATCAGTCAGTGTATTTATTTGGTCAGCCTAAAGCTGTTTTTGCGGATATTCGTTATCAACATGAGGGAGCCTTAGTGGATGATAATTTTGATATCCATCTTTATTATGAAAATGGTTTAAAAGCTTCCTTATTAGCGAGTAAATATGTGCGTGAAACAGGCAATCATTTTTCACTGCATGGACGTTTAGGTTCTTATGTGAAGAAAGATGTGGATATTCAAGAAAGTTTATTAAACAAAGGGGTTCTCACTAAAGGCGATTGGTTTATGGAATCAATCTCTGGATGGGGAATATTGCATACGGAATTAAATGGTGAACTGATTCGTCAAAGTTATCCTAATGTGAGCTGTAGCTATCAAAATTTATATGATAACTTTTATGAAAGTATTGTGAACCAGCAACCACAGATTGTAACTATTGAACAAGTTATCACGGTATTAAATATTATTGAAAAAGCTTTTGAAAGTTCGGTGCAAGGAAAGAAAATAGCATTGTAATATATAAAAAAGTGCGGTAGCAATTTTTAAAATTCCTACCGCACTTTTTTATTTGCTGTTTGGTGGGTCGTGAGAGACTCGAACTCTCGACCGACGGATTAAGAGTCCGCTGCTCTACCGACTGAGCTAACAACCCAAATCATGTTTATTATATTAAAGAAAAAAATTGGAAAGTGCGATTAAATTTTATCATTTTTTTATAATTATTTGATCTAAACACAAAGTTTATTTGTATAAATATTAACAGGCTTGAATGTTGATTCCTTTTTGAAGAAAGATTATTTATTTAATTTTCTATGTAAACAATATTAATTAGTCATGTCATGGAATCTCCACTTTTTAGATAAAATAATTATTAAAATTAAATAATAAAAAGAATAATTATTATTTAATTTAATGTTATTAAATGTTAAATTATTATCGATTTTGATTAATTTTTAATTATTTAGAGGGAACCATGAAAACGACATTAAGTTATATTGCACTTTTTACTGCTGCCTGCTTTACACAGCAAGCATTAGCGGCTGAAAATGAAAAACTTGAGAAATTAGAGAATATTGTTGTTACTGCAACAGGTACAGTTCAAGAATTAAAAGTTGCTCCTGCTAGTATTAGTGTGGTAAATCAAAAAGCCTTACAAAGTAAACCCGTCAATAATCTTGTGGATGCATTACAAGATGTACCAGGCGTGAATATTGGTGGTACTGGACCAAATAAACAAGATGTATCAATTCGTGGTTTACCTGCCGATTATACTTTATTTATGGTTAATGGACGTCGTCAAAATACTCGTGAATCACGCCCAAAATGGTAATGGTGGTTTTGAATCTGGCTTTATTCCGCCTGTTACAGCAATTGAACGTATTGAGGTAATTCGTGGCCCGATGTCATCACTCTATGGTTCTGATGCAATGGGTGGTGTAGTGAACGTTATTACTAAAGATAGTACAAAAGATTGGACTGGGGCTTTATCTTTCGGTGGCTTTTTACACGAAGATAATGAGTCAGGTAATGGTTATAATGGCAACTTTTTCTTATTTGGTCCATTAGTTCAGAATTTATTAGGTATTCAAGTTTACGGTGGTGGTAATTTACGTAATGAAGATGAATTTGTGGGCGGTTTTAATAAAAATAATAATAAAAACATTACCACTAAATTAACCTTTACACCAACGGAAAAACAAAAATTTGAATTAGAAGCTGGGCGCAATGTTCAGAAAAAAGAAGAAACTCCAGGAAAATCAGTCGCTGCTCAAACATGTCGTGGTTCAAACTGTACAGCAAATAGTTGGTCAACAACACTGGCTAGCCGTAATCATTGGGCATTAAGCCATTATGCGGATTGGGGTTTTATGAGTTCTGAATTTAGCGTATATCAAGAACAAGCTAAACGCCAAGTGAAATATTATTCTGGTTATAACAGCCGTCAACCTGAAATCACGAACTCTGTAGTTGATGCCAAATTTATGGTGCCAGCAGGTATGCATTTCTTGGTATTTGGTGGGCAATATTTACATGCTAAGTTAGATGATGATTCAGTATCAGGTGTTACACGAGTGACTAATCCTCGTACTGGTGCAGTTCGTTCAGTGGCAAATATGGCATTGACTAAAAATAAAGCCATTCAAAAAGCCTTATTCTTAGAAGATGAAATTTCATTCACTGAAGATTTATTATTAACTTTAGGTGCACGTGTAGATCATCATGAAAAATATGGCTCTCACTGGAGTCCTAAAGCTTACTTAGTGTATCACCTAAATGATGAATTTACTTTAAAGGGTGGCGTAGCGAAAGCATTTAGAGCACCAGGTATCCGAGAAGTCAGCGAAGGTTATGTCACTTCAACTCAATCTGGTGCTGGGGTAATTTATGGTAATCCAAATATTAATCCTGAAACCAGTGTGAATGAAGAAGTGGGTGTAACCTATGTTCATAAATCAGGATTTAATGCGAATTTAACCGTGTTTAATACAGACTTTAAAAATAAACTAACTAGCTATAGTACAGGTACTCGAGATCCTATCACTGGAGCAAATTTATACGTGTATGATAATGTGGGTAAAGCGAATATTAAAGGGGTTGAATTATCTTCTCATATTCCATTAATGAAACAATTAGGATTAGATTTAAGTTATACCTATCAACATTCAAAACGTGAATCTGATGAGGATTTATCTGCTTCAGGTCTTTCATTAAGAGGTTTACCATTAGATTACACACCTAAACATTCAGGAAGTGCTAAACTCACTTGGACGGTGAATGATAATTTAGATGTTTACACAAGACTTCATTATCAAGGTAAACAAATTTGGGCAAATCCACGCAATGGCGATAATAAAAATATTGCCCGTGAACGTTCAGGTTTTTCTACTGTCGATTTAGGTGCAAATTATCAAATCAGTAAAAATGTCTTATTAAATTTAGCCGTATTAAATTTAGGTAATGAACGTTTAGATGTTATTGATACCAATGGTGGTAACTGGGCTCGTGAAGATGGGCGCCGTTATTGGGCTAATATGACAGTATCATTTTAATTGCGTTTAATTATATGATTGCACAGGGGGGTTACCTTGTGCAATTTTTTCTATTATGAGTAAAAATTTTTTTATTTTATGGGTATGGAGTATCGTTTTTATGTCAGTAGCTCAGGCTGAACCTATTTTAAAAACTCCTGCGATAGACACTGATAAAACGCCATATTTTAATTTTGTTACGCAAAATATCGAATTTAATCAGCATCAATATCGGTTATTCATTGCTATTCCGAAACAAACAAATGGACCGACACCTGTCTTATATTTATTAGATGGCAATACACAATTTCCTTATGCCGTAAATTCTGTAAAAACAGACCGCACTTTACCGATAATTGTTGGGATTGGGTATAACACGGATTTATCTCAAGTGATTGCGGAACGAACTAGGGATTATACTATTCCTGCATCAGGAGAACGTTTCTCTAAAGGCGGACAAGCAGCTAATTTTTTGGCATTTATTACCCAGAAAGTTAAGCCAAGTATTGAAGCAACATATCTTATTGATAAGGAAAAAGAATATTTCTTTGGGCATTCATTTGGTGGTTTATTCGGTCTTTATGTTTTATTTAATCAGCCCGAGTTATTTGATCACTATATTATTGCAAGTCCTTCACTTTGGTGGGGAAACGGCGCCATTATTCCTAAACAGCAACCTTGGGTGCGTTTTTCACCTCAATCTATTTTAGTGACTTTTGGGGAATATGAAGAACACCCAGAGTTAGATCCTAATATGTATAAAAAGCGCTTAGCAAAGATTAAACATCGCCAACATTTTCTCACAACTAGAGAATTTGCTTCCCAATTAAAAATGCAAGGACTACCCGTTCTGTTTGAATTAATTCCTCAAGCTGATCACGGAGCGGTTATTCAACCTTCCATTCAGGCGACGATAGAAAAAATTCAAAAATGATATCAATATGAGGGAGAACATTATTCTCCCTCATTTCTTGAAAGAAAGTGGGGTTATTCTCAACCTTTACTTGCTATATTTTGCTTACGAACTTAAACTCATCAATAAATTTCTTATGACTGTTAAAACCTTTCTTTTATGAATTCATTGTTAAAAAAAATTAGTTCTGATTGGCTTTCTGAAAGCATAATCAAAACCTTACCTATTTTTATTGCCTCTAATTTAGTGGCTATTGTGATTTGGAATTTACAGATTTCTGAATTAGCGATGCCATTAATATTGGGCGTTATTGCGGGCGGGCTAGTTGACTTAGATAGTAGTATATTTGGTCGGATCAAAAACTTGATTTTGAGTTTACTGGCATTTGCACTTTCCTCCATTGGTGCTCAAATATCTTTAGGCTATGGGTGGATTTTTATTCCTGCGGTGATGGTGAGTGCTTTTTTATTAGTCATGCTAGGAGCTATTGGACAACGTTATAGCACGATTGCTTTTGGAACTCTTGTGGTGGCGATTTATACCTGTCTTAGCTATAACCCTCAATTGCCTTGGCACAGTAATATGACAATGATTCTGATTGGTGCAACGATTTATGGTTTAGTGAGTATTGTGGTCTACTTATGTTTTCCCAATCGAATGACTCAAGAAAATTTAGCCAAGGCTTATGATGCACTAGGTGCTTATTTGCAAGCAAAATCAGAATATTTTGATCCTGATGATGATAATTTAAATGCAAAACAACTGGCTTTAGCTAATGCTAATCGTCAAGTGATGTTGTCTTTTGATATGACGAGAGCATCCTTATTTTATCGCCTACAGGGGCATAATCGTCAAGCCAGAACTCATCGTTTATTACGCTATTATTTTATTGCACAAGATATTTTAGAACGAGCTAGCTCAAGCCATTATCAATACCATGAATTATTTAAGGAATTAGGCAATACGGATTTAATGTTTCGTTTCCAACGAGTAATGGAATTACAGGCAATAGCTTGCCAACACATTGCGAATGCTTTACGTCATCGAGAAACTTACGAACATAGTCCAAGAGGTCAACGAGCATTACAGGGGTTGCTCACTTCACTTCAATATAACCAAGAGAATGGCTTAGTGAATGCCTATCGTTGGCAAATGATTGCCGAAAATTTGCGTCATATTGAAAGCCAAATTGCACAAATTGAGCAAGATAATGGAGAGAATGCACAATCAGAAGTATTATTATCTTCTACTCGCCTTACTGCTGATAATATATCAGGATTAGGTAATATGCTACGAGCTATTTATCATCAATGTACCTTCTCTTCACAATTGTTTCGCCATGCAATTAGATTATCCATTCTTATGGTAATTTGTAGTGCTATAGTGCCTTTATTGAACTTGGATAGTAAGGGATATTGGATCGCTTTAACCGCACTTTTTGTTTGCCAACCTAATTATTCAGCGACTAAGAAACGTTTAGTTCAGCGGATTATTGGCACTATGTTAGGTGTGATATTTGGGTTTGCTTTCCAATATTTATCACCAAGTTTGGAGGCTTCTTTAGGGCTTATGGTGATTAGTAGTAGCCTTTATTATTTTTTCCGTTTAAGTAATTATGGTTCATCTACATTTTTTATTACTCTACTCGTATTTATGAGTTTAGATATTATTGGTTTAGGTTCCCATGAAGGAATTTTACCAAGATTATTTGATACTTTATTAGGCACGGCATTGGCGTGGTTTGCAGTATCTTTTTTATGGCCAGACTGGAAGTATCTTAATTTACATCGTAATTTAAAAAATACTTTACAGGCATGCTCAGAATATCTGCGTCATATTATGGCGCAATTACAATTTGGTTATAATGAACAACTTGCTTATCGAATGGCTCGTCGAGAAGTGCATAATCATATTTCAGCACTAAGTACAGTGATTTCCAATATGCATAGTGAACCTAAGAAATATCAAGCGATATTAAGTTTTGCACCTCGTCTTTTAGGTATGACTTATACGTTATTAAGTTATATTTCAACTTTAGGCGCTTATCGAACAGAAAGTGCAGATTTGAATCATCATGTGGAATTTTCCGCATTATTCTTTCAAAAAGGCAAACAAACCAGTGAAATTCTAGATTGTATTACCAATTTGGATTGTTCCACAAAACATATTAATACTCAGGTGGAAGAAATAGATCAATCTTTGGCTACATTTGAAATCGCTCGCCAAAATCATCATGATCAAGTAGCGTTAGTACTGATACAACAACTGCGAATGATCGTGCAGTTATTGCCACAATTAGAGGTATTAGTAAGAGAAGAACATCATTATGCTGCTGATCAAGTATAATTAAGAAAGGGGTAAGTGATTAAATTACCCCTTTAGAATCTATCTATTTAGAATTTTTGTACGAAGTCAGTGTAACTATTAATAAAGTTTTGTACGCTTGATTTTACTGCTTCTACAGTGATTTCACCTTGTTCATCAAATACACCATTAAATAAACCACCTACATTTAATGCAAATGGTGCCGTTGGCATATTAATAAATGAACCTGATGCAATGATGCGTAAGTGATCTGCTGCACGCATGCCACCCGCCATACCCGCACCTACCGTAGCAATCCCTAATGGTTTACCAATCCATAAGCTTTGTCCCATTGGGCGAGAGACGATATCAATAGCATTCTTTAACATAGCTGAATATGATCCATTGTGTTCAGGGCTTACCCATAACACGCCATCTGCTTTAGCAATTTGTTGACGGATACGAATATATTCATCTGGGCTATTTTCATCTAAATCACGGTTATAAAGAGGAAGGTTTGAAATTTCCACGATATTTAATTGAATAGAGGCAGGAGCCATTTTTTGTAATTGAGATACTAATAATCAGCTGAAAGAAGTTTTACTTGCACTACCGATTAATACTGCAATTTGTTTAGCCATAATAAGTTCCTATTAAACTAAATTTTTTATTAAATTATTCAACTATTGTATGAAATCCGTTAACTGTTAACAATACAGGGGTTTATTGAAAAACTATCAATTTTTAGTAAATAATCTGTTGATGATATGCTTATATAAAAAGTGCGGTAAATTACCGCACTTTTTTAAGAAGATGGAAGAGTTAAACATCGTAAGTTGTTGATGCGGTATCCCCACCACGACCTGTCCAGTTAGTGTGGAAATATTTACCACGTGGTTTATCTGTTCGTTCATAAGTGTGAGCGCCAAAGTAGTCTCGTTGAGCTTGCAATAAGTTTGCTGGCACACGTTCTGAAGTATAGCCATCTAAGAAAGTAATTGCAGACGCCATACAAGGCATTGGAATACCCACTTCAATAGATTTTGCTACTACTTTACGCCAATCCTTAAGAGCATCTTCTAAAATACCTTTGAAATAAGGATCTGAACCTAAGAAAACTAAACCTGGGTTTGCCTCATAAGCATCACGAATATTACCTAAGAACGCACTGCGGATAATACAACCCTCACGCCATAATAGCGCTGTTGCACCGTAGTTGATGTTCCATTCAAAGTTCTCAGAGGCTTCACGAATTAACATAAAACCTTGAGCATAAGAAATGATTTTTGATGCTAATAATGCTTTACGAACCGCTTCAATCCATACTTTTTTATCACCTTCAACTGGCTCAATAGTTTTGTTAAATAATTGTGATGCGGCTACACGTTGATCTTTGAAAGAAGATACGCAACGAGCGAACACAGATTCTGTGATTAGGGTTAATGGAATACCAAAATCAAGAGCATTAATTCCAGTCCATTTACCTGTACCTTTTTGACCAGCCGTGTCTAAAATTTTCTCAACTAATGTCTCACCATCAGCTTCTTTGTAGCCAAGAATATCAGTGGTGATGTCGATTAAGTAGCTATCTAATTCAGTTTTTTTCCATTCTGCGAAGATAGATTGCATTTCTTCGTAGCTTAAACCTAAACCATCTTTTAAGAATTGATAAGCCTCACAGATTAATTGCATATCACCATATTCGATACCATTGTGAACCATTTTTACAAAGTGACCAGCACCTTCTTTGCCCACCCAATCACAGCAAGGTTCACCTTTATCCGTTTTGGCTGAAATTGCTTGCAGAATCGGTTTCACATAAGGCCATGCTTCTTCATTACCGCCAGGCATAATGGAAGGTCCATGACGAGCACCTTCTTCACCACCAGAAACACCTGTGCCGATAAAACGAATGCCTTTTTCTGCTAATGATTTCGCTCGACGATTAGTATCTGGATAGTTTGAGTTACCACCATCAATGATAATATCGCCTTCTTCCAAATGTGGAAGCAATGCATCAATGAACTGATCTACTACATCACCTGCACGCACCATCAACATCACTTTACGTGGTTTTTCCAATTTGGCTGCCAAATCTTCTAATGAATAAGCACCGATAATGTTTGTGTCTTTCGCAGCCCCTTCTAAGAACTCATCGACTTTTGAAGTAGTGCGGTTAAATGCGACTACCTTAAAGCCGTGATCATTCATATTTAAAATAAGGTTTTGCCCCATTACCGCTAAACCGATAACGCCGATATCGCCTTTTGTTGACATTTTACTCTCCTGTTTTGGTTAATCTGTTGGCGGAAAATTTTGGAAATTTTGACCGCACTTAATTGGTTATAATTTTACGCTCAATAGCATGAATCTTCCAGTTTATTCCTTTAAAGTGTTATTCAAGCATTCATGAGGAGACATCACTATCTAAAAGTTATTTTGTAAAAATTGTTGTTAACTGCTCTTTATCCAAAACTACGTCCCCATTTTCTAACACTAATGCTGGAATACCAATATATCCGTTTTTCTTCGCATCATCGAATGCGGAATGGGTGTCTCGTAATTTTAAAAAGGCTTTTAGACCTGCTGAATTGTCCACCATATTCACTTTTTCCACATCAGCATTTAAGCGTGCGAGTTCGGTAAAAAATGGCTCAGTGTCAGGACACCATGGTGCATAGTAAACAACAGGTTTCATAAAAAACTCCTTAAATTATGACCGCACTTTATAGTAATTTTGCAGCCTCATTATCTAAATACCACTCTGTTTTCCCATTTTTTGCTTTAATTTTTGCCGCTGGGTAAGGCAGATTTTCCGCTTCAGTATTTTGGATTTCTTTGAGGATTTCTGCTTTCGCCGCCCCTGTCACTAAATAGGTAATCCGTTTGGCTTTTTCAATCAGTGAAGCGGTTTTAGAAATACGGATTTGCCCTGTTTCGGGGTGTTTAGCAATCACAGCAACATTCTGATCGGCGAAATCTGTTTGGTGAGGGAAGAGCGAGGCGGTGTGCCCGTCATTGCCCATTCCTAGAATAATCCAATCGAACGCCAAATTTGGTACGCAAGCAGTCAATTCTTGTGAAAATCTTGCAAGTTCTTGCTCTACGTTTTCTTCGCCACGAATGCGATGAATGTTTTCTGCTGGGATTTGAATATGATCAAATAGCAGTTTTTGCACTTCGCCATAATTACTTTCTAGATCTTGTGGGGGAACCATACGATCATCGCCCCACCAGAAATGCAAGTTTTGCCATTGGATTTCATTTTTAAAAGGAGATTGAGCCAAAGTTTTGAATAGCAATTTGGGTGTTGAACCGCCCGAAAGCGAAATATGCACAGGGCGATTTTGCTCGCTGTAAGTTTTAAATTCTTCGGCAATTTTTTCAACAGCAGCTTGAGCTGTAGGAAATATAAATTTATTCATAGTTTTTCCTGATAGCGCCTTATTTACAAAGGAGAGCTATGTAATATCAATAAATGAATGTACTTGTCAGAATAGGTTAGTTATCATTTAATTATGACTTTTCTTTCATAGCCCCTGAGGGTTTACGCCATATGCGACCTGTATGGGCAATCAATTTGTCAGCTTCGATAGGCCCCCAGGAACCCGCTTCATATTGATAAACTCTACCACCATTTGCTTTATAATCTAAAATAGGTTGAACAAATTTCCAACAAGCATGCACAGCATCAGTACGAGCAAATAAAGTAGCATCGCCTTTCATTGCATCTAATAGTAAACGTTCATAAGCGGTTAATAAGCTCGCACCACTTAAATCAGAATAACTAAAGTCCATGGAAACTTCTTGGGCATCAAATCCAGCACCTGGTTTTTTCAAACCGAAACGCATTGAAATACCTTCATCAGGTTGAATTCGTAGAATTAATTTATTTTCAGGTGCTTCTTGGCTAAATACAGGGTGTGGTGTCTTCTTAAAGTGAATTACCACTTCTGTGACACGAGTTGGTAAGCGTTTACCTGTTCGCACATAAAATGGTACACCCGCCCAACGCCAGTTGTCTATTTCACAACGTAATGCCATATAAGTTTCAGTTGTTGAATCAGATGGAACACCTTTTTCTTCTAAGTAACCATTAATATGTTCACCATCATGTTCTGTGGGCGCATATTGACCAAGCACTAGGTTATTTTGTAGGGTTTCTTGTTCTAGAGGATGCAAACAATAAAGTACTTTAGCTGTTTCATCACGCATAGAATCTGCATTAATAATTGCAGGTGGCTCCATCGCAACCATTGCTAAAACTTGTAATAAATGGTTTTGGAACATATCACGCATTGCACCAGAGCCATCATAATAGCCACCACGTTGTTCTACACCAATTTCTTCAGCACCAGTGATTTCTACATAGTCAATATAGTTACGATTCCATAATGGTTCAAATAAGCCATTTGAAAAACGTAAAACTAATAAATTTTGAACAGTTTCTTTACCTAAATAATGATCAATACGATAGATTTGATGCTCTTCAAAGAAGCGATGAATTTGTATATCTAATTCTTTAGCGGTTTTCATATCGTAACCAAAAGGTTTCTCAATGATGATACGTTTCCAACCGAATTCTTCAGTATTGAGACCATGGGCTGCTAAACATTCAGGAATAACACCATATAAACTTGGTGGTGTTGATAGATAATAAAGGGTATTTCCACAAGTTTGATAAATATCATGTAATTCATCAAGACGAGGCACTAATTTAGCATAGTCAGAGGCATCTGAGGTATTTACCGCTTGGTAATAGAGATGTGAACAAAACTTTTCTAAATGTTCACCCTCAGCAGACTCATGCTCTACTAAGGCTTGATGCATTTTAGAACGGAATTCTTCATCTGTCATATCAGTACGAGCGACACCTAAAACTGAAAAACTTTCATTTAGACGACCGATTTTATAAAGATTATAAAGTGCTGGAATTAATTTTCGGTGGGTTAAATCGCCTGAGGCACCAAAAATAACGATACAATTATTTTTTGCGTTCATTTTGCTTCCTAAATATATTTAATTATGAAATTTGCATACTATGCAGTATTTCACATGAATTATCTAATAGCTATTACGTATTAAATTGAAAGATTTTTTGCCAATCTAATTTGCAATTGCCCATTACAAAATAAGGATTAATTAGTGTTTCTCTTTGATTATAAGTCAGCGGTTGAAAAGATAAATCAAAAATTTTGCAATCGACTTCATGTAGTAATATGTCAGCCACTGCGGTATCCCATTCTCCAGTATTTCCAAAACGAACATAGCAATCTACGATGCCTTCTGCCACTAAACCCGATTTTAAACTACTTGAACCATAAACGATAAATTCAGGTTGATATGGAGACTTGATAGATTGTCGGATTTTTTCTGGATTAGATGAGCCGATGGCAATTTTTATTTGGGTTCGATTGTGCGGTTGAATTTTGGGTAATTTTTTTGTGATACCATTTTCAATTAAAAATGCACCATGTTCACGCCATGCATAATAAGTTCGATTAAGCATAGGTGCATGAATAACACCAAGCATAGGCTGATTATTTTGAACTAAGCAAATCATTACGGAAAATTGATCCGTATGACTGATAAACTGCTGCGTGCCATCGATAGGATCGATCAACCAATAAGCTTGCCATTGTTTACGCTCATTAAAATCAATATGGCAGTTTTCTTCAGAGAGAACAGGAATATCAGGTGTAATAGAGGTGAGTTTTTGGGTAAGAAATTGGCTAATGAATAAATCAGCTTCTGTCACAGGTGTATTATCAGATTTTGTTTGTACAGTTAGGTTTTTTGCATAAAAAACTTTACTGTGTTCACCAGCCTGTTTAGCAAGCTCCAAAACGTCATTAAGAAGTTGTTGTGTGATTTCCATTGGTATATTCCACCGAAACTGTAATATAACGATTCTAGCAAATCTTTTGGAGCTTGACGAGAAAAGAAATTGATTAATTTAGTCGGAAAAGTGCGGTAAATTTTTCAATAATTTTTGTGTACATATCGTCTTTTCTAGTATAAATCTTCAGTAAAATCCACTTTATTTTGAGTTTTTTAAATAATCTCTTAGAGTATAGAGTGCTACTAAATTTTTAGCTTCATAAAATTCGGGATCGTTTAATAACTTATCTATATTGGCTAAAGGATAACGAATTAGCTCTAACGGTTCAGGTTCATCACCTTCTAATTTTGATTCATAGAAATCAGTGGCTAATAAGATATGCATTGGGCTATTCATAAAACTTGGTGAAGTATTTACGGTGCGTAAAAAGATAATAGATCTTGCCCCTAACCCTATTTCTTCTTGCATTTCGCGATTCGCACTTTGCTCAGGTGTTTCTCCTTGTTCCATCAGCCCTTTAGTAAAACCCAGTTCGTAACGTTCAGTGCCCACTGCATATTCACGCACCATCAGTAAATCATCACCATCAATAGGAAGTACCATTACTGCCGCTTTACGACTAGGCTTTATTCGCTCATAGGTACGTAATTGTCCATTTGAGAATTTTAAATCCACTGCTTGAATTTCAAGAATGCGAGACTTTGCTGCAGTAGTGATATTAAGGATCTCGGTTTTTTGTAATACTTTCATATTGATCTCTTTATTTTACAAACCTGTGCATTAACGATACCATAAAGCAACAGAAATAAGGATCAGTTATGGCAAAAAATTTGCATAAAGATAATGAAAAAGAAAATTCTGATGACATCACTCGTTTAGATAAATGGCTATGGGCTGCTCGTTTTTATAAGACTCGTAGTATCGCTAAAGAAATGATAGATGGTGGTAAGGTTCATTATAATGGGCAACGTACTAAGCCAAATAAAGCGGTAGAAGTGGGGGCGAAAATAAAGCTTCGTCAAGGTAATGAAGAAAAAGAAGTTGAAGTGACCGCACTTTCTACACAACGCAGAGGTGCTCCTCAAGCACAATTGCTTTATGCTGAAACAGCTATGAGTGTGGAGAATCGAGAGAAAATGGCATTAGCACGTAAGATGAATGCAATGCCCCATCCAGATCATCGTCCAAATAAGAAAGAACGACGGGATTTAATTAAATTTAAAAATCAAAATTAAATGATTTTGTTTGCAATGAACAGAATCAGTTGAAATTTTGATAAGGATCCCAATATACAGCAACAATAATTATTAAAATGGACATCATGTCCGTTTTCAACTAAGGAAAACTATGACTTATATTCAGGATAACGACAAATTATATCGTTATTTATTTCAAAATAGAGCCGTGCGTGGTGAGTGGGTTCGTTTAAATCGAACTTTTATTGATACATTAAATACACATCATTATCCCCAAGTCGTTCGTCATTTATTGGGTGAGATGATGGTGGCAACTAACTTGCTTACTGCTACTTTAAAATTTGAAGGGGATATTACTGTTCAAATTCAAGGTGATGGCCCATTACGTTTAGCTTTAGTTAATGGCACAGATGAACAAAATATTCGGGCTTTAGCACGTATTGAAGGCGATATCTCTAATGATATGGGGCTACATCAATTAATTGGTAAAGGTGTGTTAGTTATTACCATCGCTCCTAAAGAAGGTGAACGCTATCAAGGCATTATTGCATTAGATAAACCAACGATCACTGAATGTTTAGAAGAATATTTTGAACGTTCAGAACAGCTTCAGACTCAGTTATTAATTAGAGTTGGGGAATATGAAGGTAAACCTGTTGCGGCTGGAATGTTATTACAAATTATGCCTGATGGTTCAGGTTCAAGAGAAGATTTTGAACATTTAGCCACTTTAACATCGACTGTCAAAGATGAAGAATTATTTGGTTTAAATGCAGAAGAATTGATGTATCGTTTATATCATGAAGAAACCGTAGAAGTGTTTGATCCACAAGTTGTAAACTTCCATTGTGGATGTTCGCAAGAACGTTCAGGCTCTGCGTTATTATTAATTTCTGATGATGAAATTGATGAGATTCTGGCAGCACATAATGGTTCCATTGATATGCAATGTGAATGTTGTGGTACGCATTATTTCTTTAATAAGGAAGCTATTCAGAAATTAAAACAAGCCAGTGATGAAGATGTCATTCATTAATTATTGATGATATTTGTAAAAGAGGATTTTATATCCTCTTTTTTTATGTGCTAAATTGAGGAATGATACAGAGCTAATTCTGCAGAACAAATATAATTAAGAAAAAAACCGCACTTTGATTTTCAAAGTGCGGTTTGATTTTAGAAAATTTTTACAAATTAAGCTTTAGGACCAGCAGCCACTAATGCTTTACCTTCAGCATTTGTAGTGTATTTTTCGAAGTTTTTAACGAAACGACCAGCTAAGTCTTTAGCTTTAACTTCCCATTGAGATTTATCTGCATAAGTATCACGAGGATCTAAAATTGCAGGATCAACACCAGGTAATGCTTTAGGAATTGCAAAATCAAAGATTGGTAATGAACCCATTTCAGCTTTATCAATTGAGCCATCTAAGATTGCATCAATGATACCACGAGTATCTTTGATTGAAATACGTTTACCTGTACCATTCCAACCAGTGTTCACTAAATATGCTTCTGCACCAGATTCTTGCATACGTTTAACTAATACTTCAGCGTATTGAGTTGGGTGTAAGCTTAAGAATGCCGCACCGAAACATGCTGAGAATGTTGGTGTAGGCTCTGTGATACCACGTTCTGTACCCGCTAATTTTGCTGTGAAACCAGATAAGAAGTAGTATTTAGTTTGTTCTGGAGTCAATTTAGACACTGGTGGTAATACACCAAATGCATCAGCAGATAAGAAGATGACTTTAGTTGCTGGACCTGCTTTAGAAACAGGTTTAACGATATTTTGAATGTGATAGATTGGGTAAGAAACACGAGTATTTTCGGTTTTTGAACCATCAGCATAGTCAACATCGCCATTTGCTAAAACACCGACATTTTCTAATAATGCATCACGTTTAATTGCACCATAGATATCAGGTTCGTTTTCTGGTGATAAATTGATAGTTTTAGCGTAGCAACCACCTTCAAAGTTAAATACACCTTCATCATCCCAACCATGTTCATCGTCACCAATTAATTGACGTTTAGGATCTGTTGATAATGTTGTTTTACCTGTACCTGATAAACCAAAGAAGATTGCGGTATCACCATCTTTACCTACGTTTGCTGAACAGTGCATTGATGCGATGCCACGAAGAGGTAAGAAATAGTTCATCATTGAGAACATACCTTTTTTCATTTCACCGCCGTACCATGTACCACCAATTAATTGGATACCTTCAGTGATATTAAAAGCAACAAAGTTTTCTGAATTTAGACCTTGTTCTTTCCAATTTGGGTTAGTACATTTAGAACCATTCATGACCACAAAATCAGGCTTAAAGTTTTGTAATTCAGCTTCACTTGGACGAATAAACATGTTTTTCACAAAGTGAGCTTGCCATGCAACTTCTGTAACAACTCGAACAGATAAACGAGTATCTGGGTTTGCACCACAGAATGCATCAACAACAAATAAACGTTTATTAGAAAGCTGTTTAGTTACGATAGATTTTAAACTTTTCCACGTTTCTTGATTCATTGGTTTATTATCGTTTTTAGCGGCATCTGAAGTCCACCATACAGTGTCTTTAGTTTTGTCATCTAAAACAATATATTTATCTTTAGGTGAGCGCCCCGTAAAAATACCTGTGTCAACAGCAACAGCGCCTTGATTTGTTAAGGTGCCTTTTTCGAAACCTTCTAACCCTGGTTTTGTTTCTTCTTCAAATAAGAATTCATAACTTGGGTTATAGACGATTTCAGATGCGCCTGTAATACCAATAGCAGCAAGTTCTTGTGTGAGTTTGTTTAGATCTGTCATACAGTACCTCATTAATGTTAAAAAATAAAAAACTAATAATTAATAGGTAGATTCTACTCTAATAAAAAATAAAAAAACGTTATCTAGATCAAATTATTCATAATAAAAATCAAATTTTAAAAAATATTTTCTAAAATAAAACCGCACTTATTGGCATATTAAGTGCGGTTTATCATTTATTGATTCATTGACATGGAAAGCAATGTAATAGGATGAATACAGGTCACATTACTAGACATATCAATTTGCCATTTACAGGTTTGGCATTCGGATATGACGTAATCAAATTGCCCCTCATTAATATGTTCAAATAAGTTCTTACCAATGGCTTGTGAGGTTTCATAGTTTTCTTCCTTAAAGCCATAAGTTCCTGCTATACCACAACATTGTGAAGGTAACATCACCACTTCAAGACCAGGAATTTGTTTTAAGATTTCTAAGGTGTAAGGTGCCCAGCCTGCTTTTTCAACGTGACAAGCCGTATGATAAGCCACTCTTAATTTCAATGGTTTCAATGGTAAAGTTTTACCCTCTTGGAATAATTTATACAGAAAAGGGGTGACCATATGAATATGTGGACGTACTTTAGCATTATCGATACCTAAAATATGATGATATTCATCTCGTAAATTTAAGGCACAGCTTGAGGCTTCGCTAATAACATCTAAGCCATTTTCATCCACCATTCTACCGATATAGTCAGTATTAAATTGCGCAATTTTTTTTGCTCTTTCTGGAAATGAATTCACACTTAAAGGTAAGCCACAGCATTTTTCTTTTTCAAGTAAGACAACACCAATATTCATAGCATTGAATACTTCAATAAATTCTTTACCTAATTGAGGGTTGTTGTAGTTTACATAACAACCATGATAGTAAGCTACTTTTTGATCGAATTTGGCTTGTTTTTCTAATTCATTTTTCATATACCAACTACGGAATGTACCAAAAGCATATTTAGGTAAGGTTCGGTGCTTACTCACTTTTAAAGTTTTTTCTAAAATAAATTTAGTCGCTTTTAGCCCCGTAATGGTATTTACAACTGGTGCAAATGGCGTAGCCAATGTTCCCATAATATCTGTGTTACTTAATACTGCATCACGTAATTTGTGGACTAATGGTTTATTTTGTTGTTCGATATGTTTATTACGAGCACGAACAATGATATCACCAATTTTAACATCGGATGGACAGGCAACTTCACAACGTTTACAGTTTAAACAGTATTTTAATGCATCATCATAATAAGAGGCATTTTTAAGACGTAAACGTTCGCCATCTGGACCAGACTGTTTTGGACCTGGATATAATGGGTTATTGCGTGAAACAGGACAAACTGCAGTACAAGCAGTACATTTAATACAACTTTCAAAGCTTTTATCATGAAAAGCTTCCATCACAGCAGGAGATAACATTTCTTGTTTTGCGTGACTAATTAATTCTTGAATATTCATCATCGCCTCCTAGTTCTTAGTTTGTGCTGCAAGAATATTATCAGCAGTTTTTAAGGCTGTAGCCACCGCAACACCTGAACCACATCCTAGTTCAATGCCGTTATAGCCACCAATCACGGAACCAATGGCAAATAAGTTATCAATGGTTTTACCTTGTTTTTGAACTTGACACTGTGCATTGATTAAAACACCAGCAGATTGGTATGGCTGTGGCGCTGAAAACCGTTTATTGATCCATGAAAAACGATTGGTTGCATCAAATTGTTCTGTTTTAATGATATCGGCTCGGAATAATGGCTCATAGATTTCTTCAAATTCAGAAACTAAGCCATTACTGAAGAAACTGCCAGAAGCTAACACAAAATATTTTGCGGTAATTGCATTTTCAAGGTGAAGTTGAGTATAAATTCGAGCAACTTTATTTTCTTCAAATTCTGCACGTAAAGCTCTATCACCATTAAACATTACGCCACCTAAACTTTCAAACCGTGCACGTAATTGACGATGTTGGCGAATACCTAATAATGAAGGAGGAAGTGTCGGTAATTCATAAAGCTCAATACCTGTCGCTTGACGTAATGAATCGAAGAAAACTTGATCATCTAAACCAAAACATGCGGGCAAAAATGCGGCTTCGGCTTCACCTACAGCTTCTTTTATTTCTGCTACTAGATTATTAAAGGATAATTTATGCTCAAGAACTTGTGCAATATTAACACTACGGAATTCACGACTACTTTCACGTAAATGATCTAACTCAGGAATATTTAAGTAGCCAATAGTTAATTCACAATGTGTAAATTGAGGATTTTGTTTGAGATTCTCCGCTAATAATTGTGGTTGAAAATCGTGATAACCTTCAATGCCTAATAATGCAATCTTTGAATAAGGAAAGGCTTCTTCATTCATAATTGTTGGTACACTGGTTGGTGAAAGCCATGTACCTCTTAAACCACCAAGTGCGGTGACTCTTTTATGATTTTTTTGGGTTGATCCCATCAATGATAAATTGAGGGATTTTGCTAGTGCTTCAAATTGTTGTGCTTTTTCTAATACCTCATCTTTACCTAAGATAGCATAAGGATGTTGTGGTGCTTGTTGAACTAAATCAGCATAAGATTCAGAGAAAGAACTTACTGTTTCACCATGAGGTAAACGGGTGAGTAAATCCATAGAACCTGAAGAGAAATCAATAGCTGCTTGACCATTATTGATAATGGCACAATGTATTCCTTTTTCCTGTAGCGTGAGACCACAAGTAAGACCTGCGATGCCTCCGCCAATAATCACGACATCAAAATTCATTGTTATTCACTCCCTGTGCTTTTTCTAGAATCACATCATTTAAGCCAAGTAAGCTGTAATATATCCAGCTTGTGAATTCAGCTTCACGCACCGCATCGCCCCACGCGATTGGACGGATACCTTTCCAACGTTCTTCCATAAAAGCAATTAATTGATCTGTTGATTGACGAGGTGTGGCAACATCAAAACGAGCCATTAGTCCAGCAGCACGACAGGCACATAATTCAGCTTGACATGTTCCCATACCCACTCGAGTACGACGACGTAAATCTACTAAATTATTTACATTAAGTTCGTTTACCGCATAATTGATTTCACCTGCGGTGACGGATTCACATTCACAAACTAAAGAACGATCTAAACGCTGATTATCCAATAATCGTGTTGCTCGTGAACCATGTCGATAAACAGCAGAATTACGAATAGTGGCAGGTAATGAAATCATTTTTTCACTGGTTTCTTTACGGCTTTCATTAGAACCAGGTAAAACTCGATCTGCGGTTTCACATGTTTTACTATTATTGAGTTTTTTACAAACTAAATCGGTTGCCCATTCAGCCATAAGACGATATGTCATCAATTTACCGCCAGTAATTGTAATGAAACCGTCTAAACCATCACGTTCAGCATGATCTAATAAGACGATACCACGGCTGACATTACGACCTGATGGATCATCATCACTTGCGACTAATGGTCGAACGCCTGCATAAGCACGTAAAACTCGGGTATGACGTAGGCTCGGGGCAAGTTTTTCACCTTCACGGAATAGAATATCAACTTCTTCAGGTGTTACTTCCATATTATCAATTTGATCATAAGGAATACGATCAGAGGTCGTACCGATAACGCAAATAGTATCACCAGGCACTAAGATATCTGCATCAGCTGGTTTACGACAACGATTAATAACCATGTTATTAATTCGGTGTCCCATAACAAGTAATGCACCTTTGGCAGGGAACATACGGATTTTTAAATCAGCATATTCTGCAATACCTTGACCCCAAATACCGCCAGCATTAACGACAATTGGCGCAAAAAATTGGCGATCAACTTTATTTTTATGATCATATACTTTCACACCAATTACTCGACCGCCTTCACGAATCAACCCTTTTACTTCACAATAAGTAAAAATTTGAGCGCCATTTTCTACGGCATCAATAGTATTTGCGGCAGTTAAACGGAAGGGATCTATAGAACCATCTGGTACAACCACAGCACCGACTAAGTCAGGATTGACAGAAGGCTCCATATGACGAGCCAGTGCTGGATCAATGGCTTTGGCTTCAATACCAGAGGCACGACAAGCTTCAATGAATTTCTTTTGATAATCAAGATCGTCTTCTGGTAAGGTGATAAATAGACCTTTGGTATCATCTACGCAATGGCGGGCAATATGCTTTAAGATCATATTTTCTTTAATACATTCTTCAGCGGATTCACGGTCATTAACTGCATATCGACCACCACTATGTAATAAGCCATGGTTACGTCCAGTTGCTCCAGTAGCAATATCGTGTCGTTCTAACAATATGCATTTTAGCCCACGTAATGAGCAGTCTCGAGCAATACCTGCACCAGTAGCACCGCCACCAATGATGATTACATCTGTATTGATAGGAGAAAAATCCCCTACATTTCTATAGAGTTGAGATGACATTCCCATATGATGCCCCACAAGATGAATAAATAAATTGAGTATTTGAAAAGTAAATACCTTAATAAACGCTTGTTATTTTATTGTAAATGAGCGTTTTAGAATAGTATTTTGAGCGAAAAAGAATATTTATTGTGAGAGAGATCACAAAATAATGAGATAAATAATGATCTCTAAAAAATTTTATCTTGCGATTTGATAAAAATTTTGTAAAAAAAGACCGCACTTTCATATACACCTTAATCAGTGGGCTAGATGTCCAACTTTTGGGGTGCAGATGAAAGTGCGGTTGTTTTTAGAGGAATTTTTTATTAGAAACGATATTCTAATCCCATATGTAATGTTCTGCCAGGTGCGGTGTTTAATCCCATATTATTGGTATCCAAATAATAACGGTTGAAAACGTTATCCATGGTCATTGTAAGTTTGAGGTTATTGGAAACGCTATAGTTAGCGTATAAATCTACGAGAGAATAAGCATTCCAATCAATACTTGAAGTATCGTCTCTTAATACTGGCACAACACGTTTTCCGTAGTAACTATAACGCACGCCAATATCAAGTTTTTCATCTAACCAGCGAGTGCCCAAAGTCAGTTGATAATTTAATTTTGGTGGTACGGTATTGTTGATGTTGCTAGCATAAATATAGCCATCGTAACATTGTGTATCACCACTACCAACTTGATGAGGCATTAAGCAATATTGGGTTTTAGTGTAATAAGTGCTTGCAAATTTAGCGTAAAATTTACGCATATCATAATAAGCTGATACCTCAAACCCTTCAAGTTTTGCTTTTTGTAAATTAATGGTTTGAGTTTTTCCACTAATTTTATCAAGGCTTCTGGTCAGGTAATTATCAATATTATTATTGAAATAAGCGACTTTCACACCAAGTACATTATCTTGTCCACCTACATTTTCATACAATCCATTGATACCAAACTCCCAATTTTTGGCTCGTTCTGGTTTGAGTTGGTCTAAGTTATCGCTGGTATCTTGCATGCTCCAACCTTTAGTCGCTTGGAATAAACTTGGCGAACGTAAGGCTTGAGCATATTTAGCATATAATGTGGTGTCTTTTGCTACTTCCGCACTTAACATGACAATTGGTGAAAAGCCTTTGTTTTTGATTGGATTTTGTTTATGTGAAACTGTTTTATAAACAATGTCACCAGTGGTTAAATCAACATGATCTTCCACTTGTTCAGAATGAACTACATAATCATTGGTGGTAGAACGGAAATAGCGCACCCCACCATCTGCTTTTAGCCAATGATTAAAAGGATAACTCGCATTAATGAAGCCACTGATTTCTTTACGTTTTCCATCTCGTATATATAGAGGTGCAATAGCATCTTCAGGATATCCTTTAGCTAATACTCGAGCTTGTGCATCTTTCGGTAAATAAATGCGTTCATAACTGTGAGTCAACCCATATTTTATAGCAAGTGGTTGATTATTAAGTTGAAAAATACTGGTATTATCAATGCTCAATCCTTTTTGTTTTGAGGCTAAGAAATGTGCATGACGTTGGGAATAATCATAGCCAAAACTATCCAAATAAGGGGTAAAGTTTGAGGAATCACTGTCAGTGTAATAGGCATTGATATTTAAATTGACATAAGGTGTATCCGGATTATATTGATAACTCAAGTTGTAACGATTCACTTTAACTTCAGAGCCTTCTCCTTGTAACGCTCCATAGCCACGGAAACTTAAAATTGAACTCATTATCTCCCCAAAACGACTATGGTAATGGCTATAGCCTAATCCTAACTTGTGGTGATCATTATAGAAATTCGCTTTTGCTAAATAAGAGGTATTTAGTTGAGAAGTGTTCAATGCTTCTTCGCCTGGTCGATATAAAGTGCTGCGATTTTCCTTAAAATGCACTTTTGACACTTCAACGGTTTCGTATTGATCATTAATTTCTACATAATCTTTGTCTTCTTCTACTTCAATATGATCAATTTCAGGAATTTGCCCATGTTTGCCAACAAAATAGTTGCCTTGTCTGCGTTTGGCATAAGCGAATAGCACATCTGCATTTTCCCATTTATTAGCAAAGGCAATGCTGTAATTATAAGAATTTAAATTTAAACCATTAGATGAGTAACGGGCATTAGGTGAGTGGCTTTGCGTTTGGCATAAACCTGAATCATTGCTTAAACAATTGCTAATATAACGGGTTTGATAACCACCTTTTGTATAATTTGCTGGCGGTGAAACAGTATTTGTCATGGTGCCTAATTTAAGTAGTACACCCCAAGTTTTGCCTTCAGGAATAATATCTTTCCAACCTAAGGTATTCATTCGCACAACCCCGCCGATTGCACCTGTAGCATCTGCAGAAAGGGATGGGCCTTTTTCAATTTCCACTTGGCTAATAAAATCAGGGTCTAAATAAGAACGAGTAGATGAACCCGCATAACCTTGCCAAGAAGGGACTGATTGCAAACCACCATCTACATAAATTGGTACACGGTTTTCGTTAGCAACACCACGAATATTAACGGATAATGCACCACTATTACGCTTGTTACCAGCAATCACGCCTGGCACACCAGAAAGAAAATCGCCTACAGAACTGCCTCTGAACGTATTAATATCAGATTTTCCTAAATAGGAATAAGAACCTGTGGAAACATAGGTTTTCAACAGATTTTCATCATAGCTAGATTTCTCTCCTCCCTCCTCATTCACAAGGATGGTATCCAATTTTTCAGATTTTTGAGTTTCTGCTTGAGCAAAAGAAATTAATGGGATTAAACAAGTTAATCCCATTAAATTCAAACTCCATTTTTGCTGCATAAAATTTCCTTTAGGTTATAAATAAGAATAAAAATCATTTGAAATTTTAATTCATGAAATTTAGAAAATCAATAGTAAAAATTCATTCAAAAATTTTAAAAAAAAGGACCGCACTTTGAGCTTTATCCTAAAACTTGGATAGCGAATTTATTGCCATAATCCTTTAAAAAACTCAAATTGAAGCTGGTTTATTTATGTGTGAAAAAGATTTATCTAAAAAGTGAGAGGAACTTGGCTATCAAAAAAGAGTACATAAGATGTTAGGAGATGGATAAAAAAGTCTGAATGGGCTAGCCGAATTACAAAGCAAGCGGCCCAAATAGATAACCTAACATTAATTAAACTTGATTAAAAAGGACTGGGCCCTGCATAATACAGCGCCCAGTATTTAGTTTATTAAGCTGTCCAAGGTTGGACAGATTAAATTACGATCAGAAAGTATGATTATTTTTCTTTTTTCGGTTGATCTTTACCTAAGAATTTTACTGCTAAATCTGGGAAGTCAGTAAAGAGACCAGTTGCACCCGATTTATTGAACATTGCATCATACATTTGATTTACATCAGAGAAGAAACTCGGTACATCATCTTTACGGATAGTGTATGGATGTAGTTCAAGTTTAGTTTTGGCAATATCTTCAACCATTGGAGTATATTTTACATCACCAAGTTTTGAATTTTTATCATCGACTAACATATACCAAGCTGGACCAACACCATCAGCATATTTAGCCACTTCCGCCATTGCACCTGGTTTGAACATCCATGAATAATCATAGTTTTCCCATTTACCTTGGGCATTTTTAGCTTCAGTTTCATGCCAATCTGAATATGCAATTAATTGAACAAGTTTGAGATCCATGCCCATTTTTGGAAGCAATTCAGTTTTAATACGTTTAAGTTCATTAAAGTCGAAGGTTTGTAAATAAACCATATCATCTTTACTGTCATAACCGTATTTTTTCAAAACTTTTAAAGTTTCTGCTGCGATATCTTTACCTTCTTTATGGTGTAACCAAGGTGCTTTGATTTCAGGATAGATACCAATTTTCTTGCCTGTAGATTTTTCTAGACCTTGAATGAACTCAATTTCGTCTTCAAATGTATGAATGCGGAAGTGTGAACTCCATAATGGAAAGCGATTTGGATAGACTTGAACTTGTTTGCCATTTTCTGTTTTAAAGTTTTCTGTCATTTCTAGAGATTGAATTTCTTTCAATGTAAAGTCAATAACATAGTAACGTCCATCTTTACGTGCACGTTTAGGGAATTTTTTAGCTACATCAGTTAAGCCATCTAAGAAATGGTCATGAATAACGATTAAACGATTATCTTTTGTCATCGCTAAATCTTGTTCGAGATAATCTGCTTTTTGACCGAAAGCAAGAGCTTTACTTTCAAGGGTATGTTCAGGTAAGTAACCACTTGCACCACGATGAGCAATAACGATTTTATCTTGTGAATTCATAGGCTGTGCTTGTTTTGAGGTTTGAGTTGAGCAAGCAGCTAAAGTGGAAAAAGCCAATGCGATAGCAAGGTTTTTTACTCTAAATTTCATTACAATTCTCCTATTGTTTTAAACATACTTGGTAAAGTGCGGTCAAAAACCGCCACATTTTGTGTGAAAAAAAGGAAGAACAATTTAGGTACCGCTCTTCCTTTTAATAAATCAGATTGACTAGAAATTAACTGCCATAGTGGTCATTTAATTGAGCTTTGTGTTTACCCTCAGCAACCATAACGATGAACATTAAGATAACTGATAGGATACCACCCACGATCATGACATAGAAACCACCGTCCCAGCCATAATGTTCTGCTGCCCAACCAACAACTGCTGATGCAGAAACTGTACCACCTAAGTAACCGAATAAGCCTGTGAAGCCAGCAGATGTACCAGCGGCTTTTTTCGGTGCTAATTCAAGTGCATGTAAGCCGATCAACATTACTGGACCATAAATTAAGAAACCGATAGTTGTCATTAAAATAAAGTCTGTTAATTGATACGGGTTTTCATACCATGCTGAATATTGTGCTAATTCTGCTTCAGGTGTTGCTGGGTTTTTCCATAAGGCAACAACAGCAATGGTGGTTAGAATCATGAAGACGAAACCAGTTAAACCACGTTTACCTTTAAAGATTTTATCTGATACCCAACCACATAGTAATGTACCAGGGATTGCAGCTAATTCATAAATAGTATATGCCCATGCAGTACCTTTAATGTTAAAGTGTTTTACTTCACCTAGATAAACTGGAGACCATTTTAAAACACCATAACGGATTAAATATACGAATACGTTAGCAATTGCGATGTACCATAATAATTTATTTTTTAATACATAAGTTACTAGAATTTCTTTTGTACTTAATTCATTCTCATATGATTTTTCATTATAGTCATCTGGATAATCATTACGCCATTTTTCTACTGCTGGTAAACCGCAAGATTGTGGTGTATCTTTCATAACGAAATAAATTGGCACAGCACAAACCATGGCAGCAATACCAGGATAGTAAAGCGCTTGTTGCCATACATCTTTAGCAGTTGCTTCAACGCCAGTATTACTGAAGTATACTGCACTTGCTAATAGCACCATTGCACCAGGCATCATACCACCCACATTGTGAGCACAGTTCCAAATAGAAACAATAGAACCACGTTCTGATTTAGACCACCAGTGAACCATTGTACGACCACATGGAGGCCAACCCATACCTTGGAACCAACCATTTAAGAAGATCATGACAAACATCACTAAAATACCTGATGTTGCCCATGGCATGATTCCCATAAGCGTCATACATAAACCAGAAAGTAATAAACCGAATGGTAAGAATACTCTAGGATTTGAACGGTCAGATACCGTTGCCATAACGAATTTTGATAAACCATAAGCTAAACCTGCACCAGTACCAATAATACCTAGTTCAGCCTTGTTATACATACCTGCTTCAATTAACCCTTTCTGTGCCAAATCGAAATTAGCACGTACAAAGTAATACGCCGCATAACCAAAGAAAATACCCATAAACACTTGCCAGCGTAAGCGTTTATAAGTTGAATCAATTTTATCTGCCGGTAGCTCTGGGATTGCAGCGGCTGGTTTGAATATACCAAACATACTATTCTCCAACTTCACGTCTGTTATTATTAATCTTTACTACTTGAATATTTAAATAGAAAGTAGTTATGTCTAAAATTAGCCCTGAAAAAACTGACTCAAGAAAATCACAAATCTTCAGAGGTTTTTAAGTTTTTATGACAGCGTAAAGATACCGCAAATTCCATTAATAGAAAAATTAAATGTTATTAAATTGTGATATAAATCACGTTTTATATGAGCGTTTACGAATTAAAAGGAAAATAAAATGGTCTTTTAATGATTTTTTTGAGCTTTTTTGAATGGTGCTTTATTTACAACATAGCTGAGAATAATTAATAACAATTTATTAAACATTTTTATTCAAGAAAAAGGGCTAGTAAAATATACTAACCCTTTTACTAAGTAATGTAAGATTACATAATAAAGTTATAACCTAGAGCAGCTATTACGCCACCAATCATTGGTCCTAAAATAGGTACCCAGCCATATCCCCAATCTGGAGAAGTATTCAATTTTTTGCTTAATAAACTTAATGCAATGCGAGGTCCAAAGTCACGAGCTGGATTAATTGCATAGCCAGTAGTTCCCCCTAAGCTTAAACCAATTGCCCATACTAAAATGGCGACAGGTAAGGCACCTACTGAACCTAAACCAATAGGTACAGTGCCTTGTGCATTAGGTAATGTCATTTCACCACCTGAAATATAGAAAATAACCGATACAAGAACTACTGTGCCGATAATTTCACAGAAGAGATTGGTTGAAAAATGTCGAATAGCGGGTTCTGTAGAGAAACAAGCTCGTTTAGCTGCTGGATCATCAGTGACAGCAAAGTGATCTGAATAGAATAAATAGACAATTAAACCACCAAGTATGCCACCTATCACTTGTGCAATAATATAACCAGGAACCATTTCCCAAGCAAAGCTACCTTTTACGGCTAACCCTAATGTCACTGCTGGATTTAAGTGTGCTCCACTATATGGACCTGTTGCTACTACAGCAACATATACGGCAAATGCCCAAGCTGTGGTGATTACAATCCATCCAGAGCTGTTACCTTTTGTTTTGTTCAAACAAACGTTGGCGACAACGCCATTACCCATTAATACTAACAATGCGGTACCTAAAAACTCGGCTAAATATGCGTTCATATTTAGTTCTCCTATATATGATGTATGAGAATAAAATAATATTGTCAATAGTTGTGATTTATCGTTAATTAAATAAGTTATTTCTCATTTTTATCAGCATTTTCTAAATTAATGACATAGAAAATGTGATTCTATTATTAAAATTTTCTGATAAAAAAAAAGTCCTTTTATAGAAATTTGTTAGTCAGTTCACATTTTTATTTTCGATTTGGAAAATAAATGTGATTAAATTCAAATAATCAATAAAAGTATCTTTATTGTTTTCAGGTTTTTAATTAACTTACTCTGGTGATTTTTCGTTTTTAACCAAAATAAGTATTTGTAGTCCATATTCACACATATATTTTAGTGGAGATTCACAATGTCTGAAAAAAAATACATTATTGCGTTAGACCAAGGGACAACAAGTTCAAGAGCTGTTTTATTAGATCATGATGCCAATATCATTGAAATTGCTCAACGTGAATTCACGCAGATTTATCCGAAAGCGGGTTGGGTGGAACATAATCCAATGGAAATTTGGGCAACACAAAGCTCAACTTTAAATGAAGTGGTTGCAAAAGCTGGTATTACTTCTGATGAAATTGCAGCTATTGGGATTACTAATCAACGTGAAACGACGATCGTATGGGAAAAAGAAACAGGTACACCTGTTTATAATGCGATTGTGTGGCAATGTCGTCGTACTGCGGATATTACCGATAAATTAAAAGCAGATGGCTATGAAGATTATATTCGTAATACAACAGGTTTAGTGGTTGATCCTTATTTCTCTGGTACTAAAGTTAAATGGATTTTAGATAATGTAGAAGGCGCAAGAGCAAAAGCAGAACAAGGAGAATTATTATTTGGTACAGTGGATACCTGGTTGGTTTGGAAATTAACACAAGGCCGTGTACATGTGACTGATTATACTAATGCATCTCGTACCATGTTATTCAATATCCATACTAAACAGTGGGATGACAAAATGCTTGAGATTTTGAATATTCCACGTTCAATGCTACCTGAAGTAAGAAATTCTTCTGAAATTTATGGACAAACCAATATTGGTGGTAAAGGTGGTGTGCGTATTCCTGTTGCAGGTATTGCCGGTGACCAACAAGCTGCACTTTATGGTCATTTGTGTGTGAAAGCGGGCCAAGCCAAAAATACTTATGGTACGGGTTGCTTTATGTTATTGCATACTGGTGATAAAGCCATTACGTCAAAAAATGGGTTATTAACCACCATTGCCTGTAATGCGAAAGGTGAACCAGAATATGCATTAGAAGGCTCAGTGTTTATCGCAGGGGCTTCTATTCAGTGGTTACGTGATGAACTTAAAATCGTACACGATAGTTATGATAGTGAATATTTTGCTACAAAAGAATCTGACAGTAATGGGGTCTATGTCGTTCCTGCCTTTACAGGATTAGGTGCACCATATTGGGATCCATATGCTCGTGGTGCAATTTTTGGTTTATCTCGAGGTGCAAATCGCAATCATATTGTGCGTGCAACCCTTGAATCCATTGCATATCAAACTCGTGATGTATTAGAAGCTATGCAATCAGATGCTGGTGATAAATTAAAATATCTTCGTGTAGATGGCGGTGCAACAGCTAATAACTTCTTAATGCAATTCCAAGCAGATATATTAGATGTTAATGTAGAACGTCCTGTGGTGAAAGAAGTGACAGCTTTAGGTGCAGCCTATCTTGCAGGCCTTGCTACTGGCTTCTGGAAAGATTTGGATGAATTACGTGATAAAGCACGTGTAGAGCGTACATTTACACCAGATAATGATAATGAAAAACGTGAAAAACGTTATAAAGGCTGGAAAAAAGCAGTTCGTTGTTCGTTAGAATGGGCGAAAGAGGACGCTGAATAATCTTATTGGATAAGAAAAGTGCGGTTAGTTTTGAGAAAATTTTTTGAAATTAAACCGCACTTTTAATTCTCTAATTTTGTTGATTGAGTTTTTGTAATAGTCGATCCATGGCACGATATCCTAATGCCTCAGCCAGATGTTTTTGATTAATTTGGTTTTCTTCATTAAGATCAGCAATTGTACGAGAAACTTTCAAGATTCGATGATATGCTCGTACTGATAAGCCTAACTTGGTTAAAGCATTTTCTAAGAATAATGCATCTTTATCTTTTAATTTGCAATCCCGTTCAATTTCTTTACTCGTCAGATGTGCATTGATTTTTCCAGATCTCGCTAATTGAATTTCTCTTACTTTTAATACTTTAGTACGCACTTGTTCACTACTCTCACCGCGATCGCCTGTATTTTGTAATGCACCTTGAGGAAGTAGTGGAACTTCAATAGATAAATCAAAACGATCTAAAAATGGGCCAGATAATCGATTCAAATAGCGCATAATTTGCTGAGGGGAAGTGCGGTTATGTGTGCCTTGATAATTGCCCGTTGGACTAGGATTCATTGCTGCAATAAGTTGAAATTTTGCTGGAAATTGGATTTTTGCGGTAGCTCGTGAAATGATAATTTCGCCACTTTCTAAAGGCTGTCTTAAGGCATCTAATACCCGTCGTTCAAACTCGGGTAACTCATCTAAAAATAATACTCCATTATGTGCTAAAGAAATTTCACCTGGTTTAGGGATGGATCCACTGTCAAAGTTACAAATAAGTGGCATAATCGGCAAAACTTAGAACGATAGAATAAGGCTTTAGCCTATTTTTTTACCCTTAGAAGATACTATTTAATGACACAAAAGCTACAAATAGCTGTCAAAACATCTTAAAAGATACTAATAAAGGTCAAATTATTCATGAAAACAGAACCCATTTTCCAACAGGTTCGTAAGATCAAACCAACACGCCTTAGCGTATCAGGTTTACTCCCTTTTAAAGACGGAGTAAGCATTCCTTACGAATCTACACTTGAGCGAGATCTCTTGCTCTATTTTACTTATATGCCTGCGGTAGAGGAAATCGTTTCTCAACCTGTTCGCATTCTGTTTGTGAAAAACGGAATGACTTACCCTTACACGCCTGATTTCTTCATTCGCTTCAATGATGGACGACCATCGCTTTTGATTGAAGTAAAACCAAAATCAAAATGGCAAGAACATTGGCGTGATTGGAAAGAAAAATGGAAGGCTGCAATCGCATTTAGCAAAAAGAACGAATGTATTTTTCACGTTTATGATGAGGATAAAATTCGTCATCTTGCATTATTCAACATTAACGCGGTTCAACGTTATAAGCGATTACAGTGCGATCCAGAAGATATTGAAGCGGTACTCACCCAAGTTAAGTTACACAGCAATACAACAATAGATTTTCTACTCTCTCGATTATTTACAGGTTCACTTTATCGAACCAAAGGATTACAGATTATCTATCACTTATTAGCAACCAAGCAACTAACTTGCAACTGGTTTGAGCCATTATCTGAATTTACCGAAGTTTGGGGGTATTCAAATGACTAAGGGATTTATTCATCCACGCTATCACGGTCGATTAGAGCGTGGTCGTCTTATTTTGCAAAAAGGCAATGTTTATGTAAACCACGAAGATGGCGAACAATATGAGCTGATTGAGTATTTAGATGAAGATGCACAAGTAATGATCCGAAATCTTCATACTCGCCAAAGTAAGATTGCCAGTATTCATCAGCTTGAGAATTTGAAAATTAATGAACGCGAATATGTTTCTGTTGATTTAAGTGCAATCAGTGACGAATACTGGGAAAAAGCGTTAGAAAAATACGAGATGATTAAACCGTTGCTTAATTACGAGCAACATTGCCCTGCTTCTGTAAAAAAACGAGCAAAAGAAGTCGGTGTGAGTGATCGAAGTCTATATCGTTGGATCCAAGCGTACAACTCTCTAACTTCCGTTGCTGCGTTGGTAAGTCGCAAGCGTGGCTGGGCGGAAGGTAATTCACGTTTAAGTAAAGAGCAAGATGAATTGGTAACGGCAGTTATCAATGAGTTTTATCTACATAAACAACGCCCAACAATTGAGCAGACAATCCGTGAAGTACAGCGTGTCGCCAGTCAAAAAGGACTTGATAGCCCAAGTCGTCGCACAATCCGACAACGTATTTTGCGTATTTCAGAAGAAGAAAGATTGCGTAAACGCGGACAGAAAGAGAAAGCGAAGAATAAATTTACACCGAAGCCAAACAGTTTCCCTAACGTAGATTTTCCTTTAAGTGTCATTCAAATCGACCACACGCCCGTTGATTTAATTATCGTAGATAACCAGTATCGTAAACCGATTGGCAGACCTTATTTAACATTGGCAATGGATGTATATAGCCGAATGATTACTGGGTACTATCTATCGCTTGATGCGCCGTCGGTAACATCAGTTGCAATGTGTATTGCTCGCAGCATTTTACCAAAAGAGCGTCTATTACTAGATCATAATGTAAAAGGTGAATGGGCGGTGTTTGGTTATCCGAATAAAATCCACGTTGATAATGGTGCAGATTTCCGCTCGCTTGATTTATCGAAATCTTGTGAGGCACACGGCATTGCTCTTGAGTTCCGACCTGTTGGTCGTCCTGAGTTTGGCGGACACATTGAGCGTGTAATCGGTACGTTTATGAAAGAAGTTCACGGCTTGAGCGGTACAACATTCTCGAATACGAAAGAGAAAGATACTTATCAATCAGAAGCCGAAGCGGTTATGACCTTAGATGAATTTGAAACGTGGCTGATTAACTATATTGTCAATGTATATCACAAACGGACTCATTCTGCTTTAGGTATGTCGCCTGTTCAAAAATGGCGGTTAGGGATTTTCGGTGATAAAGATCACTCTGGTTGTGGTTATCCGCAAATGCCTGTTGATGAACAGACCTTATTACTTGATTTCTTACCAAGTGAAAAACGGACTATTCAACATAATGGGGTAACAATTGATGGTTTACGTTACTACGATGTCGCGCTCAATATGTACATCAACGATTCTGATGAAAGCGGTAAAAATAAGGAATTTTTATTCCGTCGCGATCCTCGTAATATCGGAAAAATTTGGTTCTACGATCCGAAGTTGAAACGTTACTTCCAAATTCCGTTTGCAGACCAATCTTTACCCGATATGAGCATTTGGGAGTACAAACAGGTCCGTCAGTTCTTGAAAGACAAAGATGAAAAACTGATTCACTCGCAGCAGATCCACGACGCGTTAACTGAAATGCGTGAATTGGTTGAACAGTCGGCACAGCGGACGAAGAAAGCCCGCAGACAGGCTCAACGGCAGAAAGTCCACGCGAAAAGTAAGGTGGTTATTCCAACAACTTTACCAGAAAATAAACCAACAGAAACAGTTAAAACACCTGCTTCTAACTTGCTTTTAGATAATGATTTCACATTTGGGGAGATTGAGTAATGGAAAAGCAATATGAGTATGTTCACGAAAAATTCCGTCATTTAGTGACCGCAAGTAATCAGGAACGGATTGAATTTTTAGATGAACCCCGTTGGGTTGGTTATGCTGTTGCAAATAAGATCATTGATAATTTAGTTTCTCTGATGAATAAACCGAAACGCCCTCGTATGTTCAATCTGTTGGTGGTAGGCGATTCTAACAATGGAAAAACTACGCTTATTCGACATTTTTATGATTTGTACGGCATACCTTTCGTGGACAGCCAGTCAGACGGCATACGCCCAATTATTTTGGCAGAAGCACCGCCGAGCGCGAATGAAAAAGAGCTTTATATCTCGTTACTGGAGCGTTTTTATGTTCCATATCGACCAACGGACAGCGTAGCTAAGTTGCGTTATCAGACGATTCACTTATTCCGTGAATACAAAGTGAAAATGTTGATTATTGACGAATTTCATTCGTTGCTTGTAGGAACACCTCGTTTGCAACGCCAAGTGATGAACGCGATTAAAATGTTGTGCAATGAGTTACAAATTCCGATTGTGGGCGTAGGTACAAAAGATGCTATCCGTGTTTTACACACCGATCCGCAGCACGCCAGTCGTTTTGATGTAGCGGAGTTGCCAACGTGGAAATTGGATAAGGATTTTCAAAAGTTACTTTTCCAATTTCAAGGTATTTTGCCATTGAAGAAATGTTCTAATCTACAATCGCCAGAGTTAGCAACAAAGATTCATACGATTTCAGGCGGCAACTTAGGTAATGTACATCGCTTATTAACGGCGTGTGCCGCTGAAGCGATTACAGCGGGAACAGAACAAATCACATTAGACATTATTGAGAATAACTCATGGGTACAACCAACGCAGGGCTTGCGAAAAATTATCGGATAAAATCAGGGATTATCAGAACACCACTCTATCCGAATGAAAGTATCAGTTCGTGGCTTGTTCGTGCCGCTTTAGATTGTGGTACAGAGCCGATTACATTTACTGGATTTTATTGGGATAAGTGGCGATTATGGATATATGATCTAGATAGAGGGTTTGAACCGATTGCAGTACAAATTTATGAAGATATTACAGCATTATCACTTAACCAACAGGTAAACTTAGCTAGTCATTCGCTTTATTCCGTGTTGAAACCGATTAACGGAAAAAATACCCTCATTAAAGGTCAAGCGAAGTGGGTAATTTCAAGAGGCTCTCGTAATCGTTCATTCCGTGTCGGTCAATCTTATTGTCCTTGCTGTTTAGAGGGAGCGCCTTATTTGCATAATGAATGGCGTTTTGCGTGGTATTTTGGCTGCCTGAAACATCAGATTCTACTTGAATCCAAATGCCCTTGTTGTGGTGAACTGTATCAACCGCATTTACTTTCCGCAGAGAAACGACAATTGAATTACTGTCATCAATGCGGTGAGAAATTACAGGTTGTGACAACACCACTTAATGAAGCAGAAATCACAACGATGGAAACGCTTGATAACGTGTTTACAACTAATTCAGGTGAATGCTTTGGAAAACGTATAGCCGCGCAAGTGTACTTTACTATATTGCGTTACTTCATCAATCTTATTCGGCGTGCAGCGGTTGCAAAATCCACTCACGCTTTTGCTAGATTTGTGGAACAATGTGGCATTTCTCAGTCGGAAATATGCCAAACTAAAACCGCCCTTGCGTTTGAGCAACTTCCTGTTGAAGAACGCAAGAATTTACTGGTAAACGCGGTAAAAATCCTTCAACTTTCTTATGAGGATATTGTTCAAGCTATTCAACAAAGCGGTATAACACAAAAAGCATTCACCTTTGAAAACTATCCTGCGGAGCTTAATATACTCTTTAAATATGCACCAGAAGGCAAAACTGTAAGCCGTAAGACAGTAACTAATAAATCTAAGACTGATTCTGTTTTAACTCTAAACCGTCAATGGGAACGCTTAAAACGACAGTTAAAAATCGCAGCATGAAAATCACTAAGATCCGCCCTCAAAAGAGAAATAGTTGCTCTATTTGTGGCAAAGCTCAAGTAACACGCAAATTCCAAGAGGAATATTATTGCGCGAATTGCTACGTCCAGTGGTTTAAGAAAAAGACTTGTAAGCGATGCGGACAACTCAAGCGTATTCATCGTGACGGCGAACTTTGCCTTGAGTGCGAAAAATTAACGGATTGTGTGCGCTGTGGTAAAACCTCAGGTACGTTTGAAATCGGTATGATAAGTCATTACGGTGCAGTATGTAGTTCCTGCACTCGTTATTTCCGAGAGGAAATAGAATGTTCAGAGTGTGGTAAAATGACACGCGATAGATACCGTTCACCAGTAACGAACGAATCTGTCTGTTTGCAGTGCTATCGCCGATATACTTTTTCAACTTGTAAGAATTGTCGCCGTTATCGTAAGGTTCACAACCAAGAGAAACAATTATGCAAGAAATGTGACGAACAGTTACTTTCAACTTGCCCGAAATGTAAAGGTGAAATGCCATCGGGTTACGGTAATGTTTGCCCTGATTGTGCAAGACGAAGTTTATTGTTCAATATGATTCGCCTGAATGGGCATATCTTGCGTAATAAAGCAGTTAAAACCGCCTACAAGAAATTCATTTTCTGGTATATGCGAAAATGCGGCATCAGTGTCGCTTTGCACAAAGGGGCAGATTTTATGCAGTTTTTCATTGATTGCGATGAAATTTGGCAACAAATCCCTAATTATGCTGAGCTAGTTACGCACTTTAAACCGAATGGACTGCGCACTAATTTAACCGTATTACGTTGGCTTCTTGATACGAATCAAATTATTGTTGATGAAGCGTTAAAAGATGATTTAGCTGAATTAGAGCGCATACAAGCCCTCTTTAACAAACTTAAAGAGTCCGTGCCTTGTATTGCAAGCTATTATCAGAAATTGCAACGGCGATGTGATGAGGGGAAAACTTCACTTAAATCAGTGCGATTAGCCTTACAACCTGCAATAGACCTAATTAGCACTAACGAGATTACGGACTATCCTACACAAGACCAATTAAATCAGTATCTTGTGAAAAAATCAGGGCAAACGGCAGCCATAACAGGTTTTATCAATCATTTAAAATCGGAGTACCACCGAGAGCTTGAAATTGACCGTAAACTGATTCAGCAAATTAAGACTAAACAGCTTAAAAAGCATTGTTCTCAACGGTTAGTTGAACTCTACAAAAAGCCAGAACTTACCGACAACGAACAAATGGAACTGATTTATGTGGTGTTATACAGCCTACACAGTATAGAGGTGAAAAAATCAAAACAAGATAAGATTTTGTTACTTGATGGCGTAGCCTACTACCGTAGCGAAGATAAGGACTACTTCTTGCCACAAGACGTTTATCAGCGCATAAAATAGCTGTTTTCGGAAGACAAAATTTTATTTTTGCGATCTCGCTCGAAAAATTTGAACGGATTTCTCGACAGAAATTGCCCGACTGTTAAAGTAGCACCCAGTTATCAACCAATAAACTAACTGGAGGTTATAATGAACAGTACAAACAAAAAATCTACTTTGTCTCTTAAACAGCAATTCAAGCTATGGCTTGAACAAGAGCAAAAAGATGATGAAATGATTGCCTTTGCAACGATTCCGCATATTTTAAGACGGTTTGATCGCCGACTAGCAATCATCAAAGGCAATCAATTTGAGAAACGTTATCTGCGTGAGTGGCGTGAGGCTTTCCGTATAGATAGGGAAATTACAAAAGAATCTCTTAGTTAGTTTAATTATATTATCTGTAATAAAAAGGTGGTTTAACCACCTTTTTAATGAGCTCCACAATAAATTTGTAAAATTAATTTAATGTTTATCTAAGATAGGAATAAACTTAAACGGTATTATGTAACTACTACATAATACCGTTAATTTAGAAAGCTTATAAAACTCATACTATGTTAGATAGGATCATATATCTCTCGAATAAATCTTTCTATAGCTTTTGCACTTGTGAATGCTGCATATGATTGATAATCATCATTTTTTTCAGTATTTGCAAAATCACAAACTGATTTTATTATTATTGAGCCTATTCCTAGTAATTCGCTTGCATAAGCTACCCCATAGGCTTCCATTTCAATTCCAAGAGTATTTCTATGTTGTTCGATTATAGAGTTAACTATATTTTGGTCTTCTAAAACAACTGAACCTGTAGCCAATGGTCCTATATGTAAGCCTAACTGTGAATGTGGTTTTTTACCCGGATAATCACAAAATACCTTATCTAGAAACTCTTTATCTTTTGATAATTGCAGAAAGCCATCTTTATATTTTAGTGGCATAGATATTTGGTGCGGTGCTTGTTTTGTTACACTTATCCCCTCTATTTGAGTTTTTTTACCACTTCCCCAATCCCAACAATATTCTGCGACTAATATATCTCCTAAATTTACTTTTTCTTTTATACCTGCTGCAATACCAGACATTAATATAAGTTTAGGTTTGAATAAAGCTCCTAGTTTTGAAGTTAAGGATGCTGATGCGGCAATTCCCATATGTAAACAAGATACAGCAAGAATTCTTAAGTTCTTATCTTCTAAATTTCTAACGTTACCAAAATGAAATGTATGAGAATCAGATTTTTGGTTTTCTCAATTAAAAGGTAAATTAAGGATTTGATCTAGTTCTTTTTGTAGGGCTGTAATAATTAATATATCTACATTATCATCTTCTTTGGGAGAATGTTTTATATAATTAATTATATTTTCTTTCAACTCACTTTCAGATAATGAGGTATCGTTTATATATAACCTCCACCCTTTTTTGTTAAAATAACTAATATACTGGTCGTAAGCTTCTTTGTGAGATGTAATTCCAATAATATATGTTGGTTTTAATACATTTTCATTTTTTTCTATTTGATTTAGTAATTCTATTGCACCATCACGGTTTATCTCATCACCAAGATTCAGAGGTAGAAATAAATCAGTAACAACTAAATCATATTTTTTAGATTTTAGTTCATCGATAGCATTCTTTACTGTATTCTTTGATTCAATTTCTATATTGCTACAATCTTTTAATAATCTTGCTACAATTCTCTGGTTTTCATAATTATCATCAATAATTAATATGCGTTTCATTAATTAATTTCCTTTAAAAATAAATTTGAGATAAGTTGATCTAACTCTTTTTTCCATTTATTATCAATGGAATTGTAGAATATAGAGCCTTTATAAAAATCACAATATTTAGAGTTGAATAATTTATCCAAATCTTTAAATTCAACGTTAACTCCTATAAATTTAGAAAATTGTGTAATAACAATAGTTGGGATGTTAATATGTCTTAAGTGCATCTGGGATAGAATTTCTGCACCAGCAAAACTCTCTGGCTCACCTCCATTTATATCATCTTCAGAAGGATCATAGCTTGGTAAGCTCATATCTAAAATAATCAAACTATAAGCACTTTGGTTATTGGATATTTCTTTTAATGCCCCTCTAAGAGAGGTTTTATTATTTATTTCTGCTTTAATATCTAAAGATAAAATAAATTTTTCTATTTCATTTCTTTTTTCTTCTTGGTCTTCAACTATCAATATCTTGTTCATAGAGATATTTCCTTAATTTCTATATTAATCATAAGACATTCATTATCATAATAAAATGATGTATTGTGTTCTGTTGTATTTAAATCTCTGGCTATTATTTTCCATATTTTAAATAATCCAGACCCTCCTTCTTGTTGAAGGTATCTTCTCATTTTACTTTCATTTCCATAAGATTCTCTATAGAAATCAAGTTTTCTGTTTAGACAACTAACTGATTCGGAAGATCTATAGTTATTTTTACAGGATATTAATATTGTACCTTCTTCTGGCTGCATTATTGATATTTCAGCATTAATATCATCCTTTTTGGTAAATCCTGATTTTGATATGGAGTTTTCAAACAGTATCAATAGTATATCAACAATATAAGAAAGGTTTTTGCTGGATATTTTAATATCATCAACCTTTAATATTTTTAAAGGTAATGAGAGTATATCTTGGGCTGTTTCAATAGCTATTCTTATATCATAACTTGTATTTTCATTGTCTGCTTCTGAGCGTTCAAACCATGAAGATATTTTCTCTAGGTTTACTTCAAAACTATTTTTGAATCTATTAACCCTGTTAGATAGTTCATTACTTAGTTCAATATTGAAAGATTTTGGTATATTTATTTTGGTTTCTTCAGATAATTTTAAAATGCTATCTTTAAATTCATTTTTTAGATAACTTCTTACAGCTTTAAGGTTTATGTCTGTCCTTTTCCACAGCCAGTCAACTATGACTTTAACAAAATCATTATATGTAGGAGATAAATTAAGATTCTTTTGTATTATGTAAGCTTCTAATGGATTTACATTATATTGGAATAAGGCATTATCATTAAAAAGATTATTATCTTTTTGAATAAGATTATCCAAGATGCTAATCTGAATTTTTTGATCATTTAATCTTTCTATCTTACTTTCTAGGTTCTTAGAAAATCTTATCATAAATTCATTTAATAAATTTATTTCATTTTCACTTTTGGCAAACTTTGATAATTCATTTATACTTTCATCTTCAACATGTTCAGCACATAATATATATTCATCTTGTGCGCATTTTCTTATAATATTAGGTAGCAAGCCATGTCTAATTCTTGTACTTAAAAAATTATTTAACCCTTTTTCTCCAAATGTAAATTCATGCATCATTAATTTCATTAAATTATAAAATGTTACATTTTTTGAGCTAAGGTTTAAATCAACAGGATAAATTGATGCAATTGCTTCATTTATTGAAAAATCATTCTTTTCATAGTCAATATCTTTAATTACCTGATATATTCCTTCTAAGACTTTATCATCTTCTGAACAAATATTCTTTTCACAATGATTTAAATAGCTTTCAAATAAATCTTTATATTTATGTGAATCTCTCCCAAGAAAAACAGATGTATCAACATAAATTCTACTTGTCTCAATATTTTTTTTAGCTTTAGAAAGAGTAATTTTTCTGTTTAACTCTTTAATCTCATCTATAAGCTCTTGATCACTAATATTTTTAGAAATTAAATATTTGCATATGTTTAATCTAGCATTATCAAGATCTGACTGATTGTCAAATAGTAATTTCATATTTGATGTTTTACAAACATTTCTTAACAAGTATTTTTCTTCTAAACTTAACTCGCTTTTTTTTGTGAGCTCTAGAATTGAACTATAATTGTTTTTTTCTAAAAAACTTTCAAGACTTAGTTTTAATAAAGAATCATGTTTGTTATCTATATATAACGAATACATATTTAGAAATATAGGTGTATAAATACTGTTTGAGACCTTCTCAAAGTTATCTTCTATTTCTTCCGTAATAAAAAGTAAATTGTATAGATATAAACTTTTTCTTTCTTCTATATTAATGAAGGCAGTTCTTAATACTCCCTCAAAATCATATTTAAGAGACTCGGAATTTATTAATATTTGCTCCAATTTTGCTTTAATAAATTCATCATGGATATTTTCTTTGTTATCTTTAATAAAATCATTTAATTTGACTAATTCATTATTTTCTATTAGTTTCTTTACAAATAAAAACTTTGCCAGATCAGGGCTTAGATCTTCATATGAAAAAATTAAATCTGCATCTATATCTCTATTTGTCAAATATAAACATATTTTTTCTATAATGTTTTTAACCTCACGTTTCTCTATGTCTAACATAGCTTTATTTTTATTTAAATTAAAAAATAAAAATGGAGTTATAACTTTTGAATAACAAGAAGACCAAGAATAAAAAATCTCATCATTTATTCTAAAAAATGGAGTTTCCCTTAAAAGAAATATATTTATTTGTTGGAATAAAGGTATTCCTCTAAATGATAAAGATATACATTTTAAATATTGATATGAATCAATATATTTATCATTTCTTAATATTATATTTCTTATATTTTTAATTAAAGTGTTAATAAATTTATTTTCTAAAGAGATATTTAATTTTCCGGCGGTTTCTAATAATTCAAAATCTATTTTTTCCGTTTCTATTCTATTAATACTTTCTAAAAATTTAGATTTATCACATCTAATGTAATAATTATATAATTCTAGATGCTCTTGGTCATAGTTGTATTCTTCTTTTTTTGAATATGTGTATTCAACATTGCTAAGAATGTAATAGTTTATATTATCTTTTAGAGTGCGGATTACATGATAAAACTTTATACCAAATAGAGCATGAAACTCATTTTCACCTCTGTATTTCTGTGTATATGTAATAATTTCTATAAGTAATTTGAACATATCAATAAGAGATGTTCTCATCTCATATTTTAATATATGCTTTAAGTCTTGATAATCTTGTAACTCGGAAGAGCCAAAAATCTTCCACTTTATGTATCTTTTAAGGTTTTCGTCTATTGGGGATTTATCTATTTCTATAGTTATATTTTTATATTGAGCAATAAATATATTAGGTTCATTAAATTTATCCTTAATATAATGCTTTATATATGTCATCACTGTGTTTTTATTTTCTAATTCATTAATCCCTAATTTATTTTCTATAGTTCTTCTTATTGATATAGACCATAAAGAAATTCCGCATTCTTTTTCTATATCAGATAATTCACATAAAGCTTTATGAAATTCCTCTTTTAAAAGAAACCTTTCTAAATTTTTTTCTTTATTTATAAAATTAGATAGCTTTTTTTATGAAAAACACAAGAAAATAAAAGCCACTTAAAGTCAGATTCTGTATTAAAATGTCTATAATTTAGAGTGTATAAAGATTCTTCTGTCTGTTCAATTTGAGCAGATAGCCTTAATTTGAATACTTCATATGTACAAAATAAATTAAGGTTATCCAACATTTCCTTTGTATTAATCTCATTTAGAATTGCATTGAATGTTAGAATTGATGTTGAACTTCCTCTCAGAAGATTCAAATATTTTTTATTTTTCATAACTGTTACTTACTTCATTTTTTTAAATTTTTGATGGGGTATATTAGATATACCAGACTAACTTATTTATGAATGATTTATATAAAATATTTTCGTGTGTTTGAGCATGGATCGTCTTTAATTCCATACCGAGAGCACCCCCAGAATTTACCAAATTTACCTTCTCTTAATCGCATAGGACGACCGCATTTATCACAAATAGGAAATGAGTTTTGACAATTTGGATTTTGACAAATGCTCATGTTCGCTGTATCAACTGAAGGTGAACCACATTTTTCACAAATTCTAGGTGAGGAGCGACAAACAGATCCTGATGTACAAGAATAAAAGTTACCGAATCTCCCTGCTTTTAACACAAAGTAACCTGTACTACATACAGGACACTTAAAGATTTTTCTATATTTACTTTTAAAGCCATCAGACACAATATTAAGTTTATACTGCGGTGATAATAATTCGTTAATAAATTCCGATGGAGCATTCACATCTGCAATTAAGTAACTTTCTTTTTTAGCTCGCGTTAAAGCTACATAAAAAAGACGGCGCTCTTCGGAGTGAGGGTAGTCATCAAGCGTTGGTAATAACGCTTCGATAACAGCTTCTTCTTTATTTTCATTTGGGAAACCAGTTTTACCTTGAAAGAATCCTAATAAGATACAGTAATCAGCCTCCAACCCTTTAGAACCATGAAAAGTCCAAAACTTCACATTTTGATCTTTAATGGCATCTTTAGCTTCTTTGATTAGGTATCTGTATCTTGCAAGGACTGCAATCGATGCTTCTGGATGTTGCTCACGGATTTTTTTGTAAATTTCGAATGCTTTTAAACTGATATTACTTTGTTTTTCTCCATTTTTCACAATGTAAGAATCATGTAAGTGAACACAGGATTCACTTACTTGAGTATGAGTTACAACATTCTTTTTGTATTGTTCAGGATTTTGCATAATAAAATGCCCTGCGGTATCAGCAATACTATTGTTGTAACGGTAAGTTTTCTCTAATTTACTCAGTGTATGAGAGCCAATCATTTTATTGAATTGAGTAGTTACTTCTAATTTACCACCAGAAAAACGATAAATAGACTGCCAGTCATCACCAACAACAGTCCAGATTGGTCTAGGTCCTTTTTGATAAATTTCTTTTAATAACTCTAAACGAGCCATTGAAATATCTTGAAATTCATCTACTAAAATATGTTTCCATTTAGGTTTAAAACTACCGTCTTTAATCAGGGAAGTTGCCTGTAAAATCATATCGTCAAAATCAATTTCTTGAGCATCACTTAATTGTTTTACATAAGCATCGTGAATACGCATTAAAAATGTGGCGTACTCTTTAGCATACACAATATTGGCATCGGTCAGACGTTTTAAAACTTGTGCGTAATTTAATCTTTCTGTACGAATAGCCTGCAAGCATTTCAAGTATCTATTTTTTCCTTCCTTAAAGATACTTGATTCTTCTAACGCATCTCTTAATTCTTTATCTGTTCTAGGACGAATAGCAATGAATTGTTCTTGCATTAGCTGTTCTAAGCGTTTGTAGAGACTATTTTCAGTCCAATTGTAATGGTATGTCTCAAGTAAAATTGTATTATGTTCTTGATGTAGTAACCGCTTTTTCTCAATATCAGCATTGTATTTTACAGAATCAATATCAGGGCGGGTTCTACCTTGTCTATCAATACCAAAGTGCTCTAGGTAAACACCATCTCCTAATCCAAAATCAGGCTTATAATCAAACCCAATCTCAATACGTCGTTTTGATACATATCGAGGTTCGTATTCATACTGAATACCATTCATAAACAACCAGTTCGCAATAAGTAGTTCTTGATAGCCTCTGACGCGCTCACCTTGTAAGGTTCTATATTCATTATCTCGAATGTACCTATCGTATTCTCCTTTAGTTTTAAATTGGAATGGATCGACTGGTTGATAAGATAACAATAAGAATAAAGGTAAATTATCAGGATCTTCCTTAATGTAATTTTCTAGCCACTTGGTAAACCATAAATCTAATTTGGCTGTATCTTCTACAAATTTAGATAAGCGAACTGATTTTCCGCAACTTTTTATGATATTACGCCCCAGAGCATGAAAAGTTGATATGCTTGGCGGTACAGCTAATTCTAAGTTAGCTTGTTTTGCGCGTTCTTCTAATCGTTCTGTTAATTCTGTCGCAGCATCTTTGTTATAAGCAAGAATAAGTATTTCATCACTTGTGGCTTTCCCCGAATCAATTAAATCAAGCGCTTTAGCAACCATCACTGATGTTTTTCCAGTACCAGCGGCAGCTAATACCATATTAATATCATTGTTTCGAATAACAGAAAGTCTTTGCTGTTGCGTCAATGGGTTTGATTCAACTACATCGAAAAAATCCTTCCGAGATTTTAAGATATTTTCTTCATAATCTTTTCTTACTTGCTCTTTATTTAGTCCATTAGAGTCAAAGTTAGAACAAATATAATCTAATTTCTTAATCAAATTACTACTGAAGTGTTTATTAAAAATCTCTTTATCGTCAGAGTATCTTGAGACAATAGGTTTTAATTTATCATTTAGTTGTGGTATATCAGAGTCTCTAAGGAACTGTTTCTGAGTAAGAGTATCGAAATCACCAGCAATAAACTTAAATCCATTTTCAAGATTATTTGCAATAACCTCTTCTAATTTTTCATGAAAAAGATCAATATTCTTTTTTGATAAGAATCTGAATGAAATAGCTGACTCATTTAACTTAAAGTTAATACCATTCCCTAGTAAACTCTTACTAAGAGTGGGAAAATATTTGATGTCTTTGATTGAATACTGACTTACATCACCATTCTTAGACGTGCATGAGATCCCATCGCAATTTAGTTCTGCTTTTTTTAATTTTCCAAAAAGTTTACCTATAAAATTAGGGGTTATAGTTAGATTATTCTGTTCGTTATTCATAATAATTAAAATTTATAGTTAGAGTATTAATAAGTATTTTATTGGGCTTCCATTTCATATTCATTGCCATATTCATCAATGACAATCATTACACCATTACGGATCCATTCAGCGTCAGCGTACACCTCGTCACCATTTTCATTAATGAGTGTACAATCGCCATATTTGCCTGTCATCGTGCAGTCTCCATAAGCTCCTGAGCCGTTCATATCTTCTACATTGTAATTGTAGGTGTAAGGTCCTGAGTTACCGAGACGGTAGTTATACATGTAGCGAGGGTCTTGATGGAAAGTTGTATTTCCATACTGAACATTGTTGTAGGTATTATTGTTATATTGGTTACTGTAATTGGCATAGCTCATCCCTGAAATAGCCAACAGTAATAGTGTGAAACTTTTATTCATTATGATTTCCTAAAATTTAGAGTAATTTTTTAATACCGTTCCAAACCCAGTTATTGTTTGTCTTTATAGCTTCTACATGTCTAAATAACGACATTTTCCCGCCCTTAGAATCAACGTAATCGCTGCTTACGCCTTCGCTTGATACAATTTCAATCAATAGCTTGAACAGGTTTTCATCTCGACTATAAATGTCACCTTCACCTGATAGGAATTGTTGAATATTTTGAGGTTCGTAAACAACACTACTAAAACCTGAGTTTTCTTTTTCGTTTCTTGCAGGAAAGCTTAGAACAAAGAATGTTCTTTGTTGCACATCTACTCGCAATATTAACGCTGCGGCTGGATAGTATTGTTCCAGAGAATCAAGGATTTCTTCTAATGAGACTAACGTAAACTTATCGTTTTCCCTAAATCCTAGTTTAGGTGTGTACCAATAGACCTTAGCACCTTGTTCATTGCATAGGCGTTTAGCATGTTCCCAAACGGTATCAAGGCGTGATTTTCCTTTGATTTCATCCGTATTTGGAATATCATAGAAACAGTTGGCAATGCCTGTAAGACCTGTTTTTCCTTGTTTCTCACCTACACCGTAATTTTCTGGTTCATCGTAATTTAAGAATTTAACTTTGCCACCTTTTTCAGTTTCTTGAACAAGCTGAATACGGTTAATTGTTCGCTCTTCACCAAGTAATTTCAGATGTTCAATAACACCAGCCGTTACAAGGTTATTCACGTTATCTAATGCAATATCGAGCTTTTCAAGTTCATGTTCTCGCTCTTGTTTTCGTGTTCTGTATTGAGGTTCTCCGTCTTTTTGTCCTTTACCACCTTTATTTGTTTTTATTGCAGAATGGTAATAAAGGTTAATTGGCTCGCCTTGTGGTTGGCTAATCCCTGTAATCTGGCAGCAAAGCACAGAATTTCCTAACTCAATACCATAGAATGAAAGCATGATTGGTTTGTCGTGCCAGCAAGGAATAAGATAATTCGGATTTTCTTGACCTTTAGAAAAAATGATCTTAGCTGTTACATCTTTTACAACTGCTTTTGTATAAGCATCGTGTTTCAAGTGATAAAGAAAGACCGCATCTTTCGTGGAAAGGTTATTTGGTACAAATACACCTTTTTCTTCAAAGGATTCATTCAGGTGTAGTTTTTTCTCAATCTTACTCCAACTGTCTGTAATCAAGATACGTTTTAACTCACTTGAATAACCATAGTGAGCCATAAAAAAGTGTAGTGGATGAACGATATAAGACTTACTATCACCTTCAGGCTTAATAACAAGTAACCGATTCCCGTCCCCTTTAAATGTTCTCAAATAAGATGGATAAACATATTTATCCGCTTCAAATGGATGTGGTGATTCCTTATCCATCCAAAGTGCCTTATAAGCCAATCCTTTACTCTTTGAGAAGGTAACTTTAAACTCTTTAAGCTTGAACTTATACTCCGATTCACCATTTTTCCAAATGCTACCGAACGGAATTTTATGTAGATAGTTAATAGGTAAGGCAATCTTGAAGAAACTTTGGTACTCTTCACCTGTTTTCTTGTTTGTATAGGTAGGATTGGTTAAATTGATAAAAGTGACTTCAACAAGTGTTTTAGATTTATCTAGCGAAAGACGGTTTTCATACCAAGTAGCAACGTACTCATGTTCTTTATGGTAAAAACCGCGAAGAGGTTTTTCAAAATACTTTTCTAAATTAAGCGAACAACGCCAGCGAACTCTCTCTAAATTATTCTCGTCAAAATATGACATAATCCACTTCCTTTTCAGTCACTTAAATAGGTAAGTAGATTATAAATGATCTAGATTATAAGGCGACAATTATTTGTATCGTTTGACAGTTATTTGTAATTTTAACACCTCCCCCCACTAATGCAGCTAAAGATGCACTATGATGTGGTGCTCTAAACGGGCGTCTTTTCCAGTTACTAAAATTAAGCTCATTATGAATTAAGCTGGTCACCGAGGCGGTTTCAATCGCTTCATGATTAGTCATTTCAGGTAAGAGCCCAGTCAGCCTGCTGGCTAACATGGTTTTGCCTGTTCCTGGCGGACCGAGAAAAAGTAAGTTATGTTGCCCAGCCGCCGCAATAGTTAATGCTCGTTTGGCATGTTGTTGACCAATGATATCTCTGAGATCTTGAATGGGAGAGTGGCTAGTTTGATCTGAGTTTGATGGATTAATGGATAGGGTAGAGGGAAGTTTGATTTGGTGATTAAGAAATTGTACAACCTCTAATAATGAACGTGCTGTATAGCTTTGATGATCAGATATCAGTGCAGCCTCATTTGCATTTTGATGAGCAATAATTGTCGTGCGTTTAGATTGTAGAGCTGCAAGAATTGCAGGAATAACCCCATGGATACCACGTAGATCCCCTGTTAATGCGAGTTCACCAATAAACTCAAATTGATGTAATTTTTGTGCATCAAGATGACCCATTGCGGCAAGCATACCGATGGCAATAGGTAAATCGAAACGTCCACCCTCTTTAGGTAAATCAGCGGGTGCTAAATTGACAGTAATTCTTTTGGCTGGATATTTAAATTGTGCGTTAATCAATGCACTACGAACTCGATCTTGAGCTTCTTTGACAGTTTTTTCAGGTAATCCAACTAAAGTAAATCCAGGCTTACCATTACTAATATGAACTTCAATGGTAACTAAGGGAGCTTGTACACCCATAGATGCTCGAGAATAGACAACTGCTAATGACATATTATCTCCTTACAATATGCAAATAGCAGAAATATAAAAGTGCGGTAGAATTTTGAAAAATTTTACCGCACTTTTTGGGAGCAAGATCGCAAAAATAAAATATTATTCAGTGAAAAGTGGAGCAAACCAACTATTTAGTTTTGAAGAAAGTTTATCAATACCTAATTTGTTTTGAGCTGAAAAAGCCTCAACTTGCACATCGCCTTGGAAGGGGAGAATAGCTTCCCGTACCATTTTGACTTGTTTGCTTCTTTCGCTTTGACTCAATTTATCTGATTTTGTTAATAGTAATAAAATCGGTAAATTTGAGGAGACGGACCATTCAATCATTTGTTGGTCAAGATCTTTGAGCGGATGGCGAATATCCATTAGAATTACTACACCTTGCAAACATTCACGATGTTGTAAATATTCTCCTAAAGATTTCTGCCATTGTAATTTCATTTGCTCAGGAACCGCAGCATAACCATAGCCAGGTAAATCCACTAATTTACATTGAGGTTCAACTTCAAATAAGTTGATTAACTGTGTACGACCTGGTGTCTTTGATGTACGAGCCAAGTTCTTTTGATTAGTTAATGCGTTAAGTGCCGTTGATTTACCCGCATTGGAACGACCAGCAAAAGCTATTTCAATACCACTGTCTTCGGGAAGTTGATTAATTTTTGCTGCACTGGTCATAAAATGAGTTTTATGATAATTCAATTTGAATTCTGACATTATATTTCCTACCTTTACAATTGCCCTATAGGATACCTTATAAAATAGATAAGGACGATAAAAAAATACAAAAGGTGCGACTTTTATGGCAAAATATCGCCCTTATCTAAGGGGAATATATGACAGTTAAATACAGTTGGCCAAAACCGATGGCTATTTATCCTGATCGTGGTAAAAAATCATATCGTTTGAAACGTTTACGTTATCGTTTACGTTCGATCTTGCATTTAGGAAAAATTAAGCAGTTTACTGACTTTGTTAACAAACATGATGAATTAATTCCATTATTAAATGCTCGTCCCAATTATAGTTACCCATTAGTGCATCGTTTTTTAGATAAACGCTTTGGTGCTTCACAACGCTTTTCAGCAATTTGTGATAATTTATTATTTTTATCACAACGCTTGACTACATTGAAATTACCTCAACTTTGGGAACAACCTATTGGTTTTGGTGAAGTTATTGATGGATTTGAAATAATATTAAACATCAATGAACATCAGCCGATGGAAGGATTTTGGGCATTAGAATTACGTCAGAAAGATACACAACAATTAATTTATTTATTGACCTTTGGACAAATTAAAGATGCATTACTGATAGCCGTAATTCAAGGGCCTAATTTTGAAGGGTCAAAAGAAATTGTTAAGTTACTCACTAAGCAATGTCATGGTTTACGGCCAGCATATTTAATGGTTGAAGCGATGAAAGGATTGACCCAAGTACTTGGTTATAAACGCTTGTTGGGTATTCCACAGAAATATCAAAATAAATCTCGCCTAGTGAATAGTAAACGCTATGTGGTAGATTATGATGCTATTTTTAGCGAAAGCGATGGAGTTTTACAAGAATATTGGGAATTGCCTTTAGCATTTGAAACAAAAGATATTTCTGAAATCACCAGTAAGAAACGTTCAATGTATCGAAAACGTTATGCAATGTTGGAAGAACTTAAAGCAAATATGGCTAAACAATTAAGCTAAGAAAAAGTCCTAAAGAAATTCTTTAGGACTTTTTTTATTTTCGATTTAAATTAATTGCACCTTGATATCCAAGTTGTCGCCATGCTTCATAAACGGTGACGGCAACAGAGTTTGAAAGATTCATACTGCGACTATTAGCGGTCATAGGAATACGAATTTTTTGTTCCATTGGCATTTTATCTAAAATACTCATTGGAATACCACGTGTTTCAGGACCAAACATAAGATAGTCCCCTAATTCAAATTTTACTTCACTATGAGCTGGTCCACCTTTGGTTGTTAATGCAAATAAACGTTTAGGTTGTTCTGACTCAAGAAAAGCTTCATAAGTTTTATGCTTTTTGATTTCAGCAAATTCGTGGTAATCCAATCCTGAACGACGCAGGCGTTTGTCATCCCAAGTAAATCCTAGCGGTTCAATAAGATGTAATCTAAAGCCGCAGTTTGCACATAATCGAATAATGTTTCCTGTATTTTGAGGAATTTCTGGTTCATATAAAACAATATCTAACATAATTATATCAGTATAGTGAAAAAGATGAGTGATTGTAGCTCAAATTGAGTGAGATTTATAGCGTATTAAAATTTTCTAGATCAATACCGCACTTTTCTCTCTGTTTAACTAATTTTAAACCAATAA
>NZ_AJSX01000032.1 GCF_000262245.1 Pasteurella bettyae CCUG 2042 | reverse complement strand
CACATATGGGATGGCTCAGAATGGGTTATCGACCACTCAAAAGAGACTGAATTAAAAGCACAACATATAGCTCAACTACGAGATAAAATTAACGAATTGAGAGACGTTAAAATCAACGGTGGCGTGTATGTAGAGGCGGTAGGTAAATGGATTGACACTGATGCTACTGCCGAACGTAATATTTTATCGGTAAAAGCCAGTTTTGACCTTTTCGGCGATATGGAGATTGCTTGGACTTGTGCGGATAATTCGATTTTGATGATTAACAAAGATAAATTAATGCAGATTTGGCAAGTATTAATGACAGCTAAAACAAGCAATCATGCTAATGCCTTACGGCATAAAGCAGCATTAGAGCAATCTGATAATCCAGCGGATTACAATTACACTGGAGGTTGGACTAAAACTTATGCAGATTACTTAGCGGAGCAAGCCAATGGCTAATCAATTATTTTTAGCATTTTACAAAGGCTCTGGTGGCAGTTTATGGGACAAACTCATTGACTTAATAATCCGCAAAACCACGCGCGGAAAATACTCACATTGTGAGCTGGTAATTGCAAAAACGGAGTTTATTACAGGCACTCATTATGAGTACGAGACAACATATCATTGCTATACTTCATCGCCACGAGATGGCGGTGTGCGTTGCAAGGTGATTGATTCGAGGACGGGGGACTGGGATTTATTGCCGATAAATTCTAGCCTCGAACAACAAATCCTAACCTATTATGCGCAAACCAAAGGTGCACGTTATGACTACTGCGGCGCGCTAGGCGTGATTTTGGGGATTAAACAAAAACGTAGTAAATACTTCTGCTCAGAGTGGTGTTTTAATGCAATCACAGGACGTACCGATGGGTGGCGATTTAGTCCGAACCAATTAGCCGTCATTTTTAAAGGGATCTATCATGATAAGTTTACAGGAGCGTGCTATGTTTAAACAAGCTCCGATCCCTTTTATCGGTCAAAAACGAATGTTTTTACAACATTTTGAGCGATTATTAAATGATAACATCCCTAATGATGGTGACGGTTGGACGATTGTGGATGCCTTTGGCGGATCAGGTTTATTGAGCCACATTGCAAAACGGCTTAAGCCTAAAGCTACGGTGATTTACAATGATTTCGACGGCTACGCTGAGCGTTTGCAACATATTGATGACATCAACCGCCTACGTCGCCAGATTGCACCATTATTAGCCTTAGCCGAGCAACCAAAACAAAAACGACTAAGCCCAGAGTTAAAAGCTCAGATAATTGATGTTATCAAAGCATTTGATGGTTATATTAATGTGCATGTGCTTTGTTCTTGGTTGTTATTTAGTGGTCAACAAGTAAAAACCTTAGATGAGCTATTTACACAAGACTTTTGGCATTGCCTACGGCAATCAGACTATCCAAGTGCGGACGGCTATTTAGATGGTTTAACCGTAGTGAGCGAGAGTTTCCACACGTTACTCCCTAAATACCAACATGATCCAAAGGCCTTATTTGTGTTAGACCCACCTTATTTGTGTACACATCAGGAGAGCTACGGTCAGCAACGCTATTTTGATTTGATTGATTTTCTACGCCTAATCCATCTAACTCGTCCACCTTTTGTGTTTTTTAGCTCAACCAAATCGGAGTTCGTCCGCTTTATTGACGCAATGATCACCGACCAATGGGACAAATGGCAATCTTTCGCTAATTACGAGCGCATAGCCGTTAAAACATCAACCTCATATAGTGGCAAGTATGAGGATAATATGGTTTACAAGTTCTAAACTGTAAAATTTAAACGCCCTTTAATGATGATTTAAAGGGCGTTTTTGTTTAGTTTAAATTTGAGGTTTATTTTTCATAATAGTTTAATT
>NZ_AJSX01000031.1 GCF_000262245.1 Pasteurella bettyae CCUG 2042 | reverse complement strand
AGGGATTTGGGTTTTGAAACAGAACATATAAATTTCTTTTGCAATTCCATTTGAACCAATTCAGGAAGTGATGAAAGTGCATATTCAACACCGCCACCTTTCACTCCTTTTAATGGCTGAGATTGCCATTTTTCTTTTCTAGCCAATCTATTTACATTACTAGGGTGTTTTGATAGCCCTCCAATTCCAGCTAGTTCTTTTGCACTAAACCATAATTTCATGACTTTCATTCCTTATTCAGTCTAAGTATCTGCTAGGCCATATATCTTTAGGTTCCTTCCCTAGAGCGTCAGCAATAATTCGTTCTCCTTTTGGGTAGCGTTTATCAAAAGCATTTCTCAAGGTCGTTTTTGCCAATCCATGCTGAATCCCTAATTGAGCCAGTGAAATCCCTTTCTTAATCAATTCAGCTCTAATGTCAGCTCTATGCATATCATTAGATCTTCCCTTTTCTTTCATTTTGTGCGATCCTTAAAAGTTAGTTGTTTGACTACTTGATTAAGTACTTAATCACCTACGATTTGAAATATATACCAAATCATTTTCTTAATCAATAGGTGATTTAATAAAATTTTTAAAATCTTTTAGATTTGATTTTAAATCATTGATTTTATTTAACTTAATCATTTAAATCTTTTTAAATTGTTTTGATTAAGAAAGGCGTTTTATGAAATCATCAGATAAGGTTTGGTTTAGTGCCAAAGAATTAGAAGGCTTGAACGGATTGCCAGCCCACGCAACCAACATTACAAGAAAGGCAAAAAATGAAAAGTGGATATCAAGAGAAGCCAAGGGGGTTAAGGGAGGTGGATTTGAATATCACATATCAAGCTTACCAAAGCCAACTCAATTATCTTTAGGGTTAAAAGACGGTATGCAAGCAATAAAAAGTCATTTCCGTAATGAAGCAGAGAAACATGCAATAAAAGAAAAAGGTTTTGCCGACTTTAATCAGGTTAATCCTGATTATTATGAACCGATTGACGACTTTAGAGGCGTTAGAGTTTCAGCTGGGTTAGGTTTAGAAAATGAAGAGCAATATGAATCAACATATGTTATGGTTGAAAGCTCTTGGTTTCAAAGAACCGGCAATAAATCTAAATATTGCGCGATGTTTACCGTAAGAGGTGAAAGCATGGAGCCAACACTAAAAGATGGCGAAGAAATCATTGTGGACCGCTCAAAACGTGAATTATTAGAAGGTAAAATATTTATACTGAATCATTCAGGCTCAATGTTGGTGAAGAAAGTACAATTTACTTATAATGGTGTAGAGCTTATCAGTGATAATCCAGCATATCGCCCATTAAAACTAAACTTTGAAGAAGCCAATAACTTGATTGTGATAGGGCAAGTCGTGCGTGGCTATCGTGACTTCTAATATGTTGCCGACAT
>NZ_AJSX01000030.1 GCF_000262245.1 Pasteurella bettyae CCUG 2042 | reverse complement strand
GAGCAATCAGAAGTCTCCCAAACTGCGGTGCAAAATACAGAAATTTCTGCGGCTACTGAATCAACAGAAATGGATCCTAAAAAAGCGGCGATTGCTGCCATTGCCCGTGCTAAAGCGAAAAAACAGGCGACTCAAGGCGCTAATGAGCAATCAGAAGTCTCCCAAACTGCGGCACAAAATACAGAAATTTCTACGGCTACTGAATCAGCAGAAACGGATCCTAAAAAAGCGGCAATTGCTGCTGCGATTGCTCGAGCTAAAGCGAAAAAATTAGCTCAACAACAAGTAAATAAAACAGAATAATTTAAGGTGCTATCAATATGTTTAAAATAGCAAGTTCTCCACATAGCCATTCAGGAAAACTCACAGCACGTATTATGCTTTGGGTAATCTTAGCTATGCTTCCAGCATTATTTATGCAAATTCACTACTTCGGCTTTGGCGTGCTTATCCAAGTAACATTAGCTATCAGCTTTGCACTTTTACTTGAATTTATCGTTACTCTTCTCCGCAAAAAGTCAAAGTTATTTTATGTATCGGATTTTAGTGTCACTTTAACGGCCCTTATTTTGGCTATGGCAATCCCTCCTTATGCGCCTTATTGGATTATTTTGATTGGGATATTTTGTGCAGTTATTCTTGGTAAACATGTGTATGGAGGATTAGGTCAAAATCTATTTAATCCTGCGATGGTAGGCTATGTCGTATTATTAATATCCTTCCCTGTACAAATGACAAATTGGATGCCTCCTGTATCATTATTACAAGAGCCACCCACAATTATTGATGCTTATTCTTTGATTTTTACTCAAGTAAGCTCAGATGGTTTTAGTTTGCATCAACTGGCAGCTTCTATTGATGGCATTACCTCAGCCACGCCATTAGACACGGTGAAAACAGGTTTAAAATCTCATCAAAGTTTAACTGAAATTAACCAATCACCATTATTTACTCAATCTATTTTCGCTGGTTTAGGTTGGTTCCAAGTGAATTTGGCATTCTTACTAGGTGGTTTATTCCTTATTTGGAAAAAAATTATTCATTGGCATATTCCTGTGGCTTTATTGGCGACAGTGTTCATTTTCTCTAGTTGTGCTTGGATATTTGGTCATAATATGCCATCACCCTTATGGCAATTATTTAGTGGTGCAACCATGTTCTGTGCATTCTTTATTGCGACTGATCCTGTTACAGCCTCCATTACCCATAAAGGTAAATTAATCTTTGGCGTATTAGTAGGTTTACTACTCTGCCTTATCCGTTTTTACGGTGGATATCCTGATGGTGTGGCATTTGCTATTTTATTAGCCAATATTTGTGTGCCATTAATCGACCAATATACTCGCCCTCGTGTATCTGGCCATTTTAATAGAAAATAAGGAAACATCATGAAAATAGCTGTTGTAACCTTTCGATATGGTCTTCTTCTGGCACTGGTTGCAGTGATTTGTACCCTAGTATCTGCAGGCGTATATTTCGTTACTAAAGATAAAATTGATTCAGTAATCAGTGAAAATCAACGAAAATTATTATTAGAAGTAATTCCTCAAAATTACTTTGATAATAATTTAGTGCAAAGTTGTATAAAATCCGCGTTGCCTGATATTCATAAAATTTATTTAGCCAAAAAAAATCAACAAATTACGGCTTATGCTTTTGAAACCGTTGCTCATGATGGATATTCTGGTGATATTCGTATTTTAGTGGGTTTGACTCCTTCAGGTGAGGTTTTAGGCGTGCGAACAATTGAACATCATGAAACCCCAGGTCTTGGTGATAAAATTGATTTACGTATTTCCAATTGGATTTTAAGCCTAACGAATCAACATATTACTGAAAATAATCAAGCTGAATGGGCAGTAAAAAAAGATGGTGGTAAATTTGATCAATTTGCAGGAGCAACGATTACTCCTCGCGCATTGATAAATCAAGTAAAACGTTCAGCATTATTAATGTTAAAAAGTAGTAATTTTGAACAATATCCAACATGCAATTAGTTTTTCAAAGAGATCAAAATGACAGAAAATTCTCAACAAATTGACCGCACTTTGGAAACCTCAGAAACTAAAACTGCGGTAGTCAAAACAGAAGAAAAAGGGCTATGGGCAAATCTATTCAAACAAGGTATTTGGAATAATAACCCAACATTAGTTCAGTTATTAGGCTTATGCCCACTATTAGCTGTATCAAGCAGTGCGACTAATGCGTTAGGGCTAGGTTTAGCAACAATGTTTGTATTGATTTGTACCAATGCAATGATTTCTATTTTCCGTAAACAAATTCCACATGAAATTCGAATTCCTATTTATGTGATGATCATTGCAACTACTGTCACTGTAGTGCAACTATTAATGAATGCTTATACCTATACCCTTTATCAATCTTTAGGAATCTTCATTCCTCTCATTGTCACAAACTGTATCGTTATTGGGCGGGCAGAAGCTTTTGCTTCCAAAAACTCATTATTACATTCTATATTTGATGGATTTTCTATGGGATTAGGGATGACATTAAGTTTATTTGTATTAGGTTCATTACGTGAGATTTTAGGTAATGGAACCTTATTTGATGGTCTCGATCAATTATTTGGCAGTTGGGCTAAATCATTACGCATTGAATTCTTCCAAAATGACAATAACTTACTTTTAGCCATTCTTCCGCCTGGAGCATTTCTTGGTTTAGCATTAATGTTAGCCTTAAAAAATATGATAGAGAATCGTAAAAAATGAACCAAGCCAAACGAATTGAAATTCTTACTCGCTTAAGAGCAGAAAACGCAAAGCCAACTACAGAACTCAATTATAGTTCACCTTTTGAGTTGTTAGTTGCTGTTATTTTATCCGCACAAGCAACAGATAAAGGTGTTAATAAAGCCACCGATAAATTATTTTCAGTAGCGAATACTCCTGAGGATATTTTAGCTTTAGGCGTAGATGGACTGAAAGAATATATTAAAACTATTGGGCTTTATAACGCTAAAGCAGAAAATATTATAAAAACATGCCGCACTTTAATTGAAAAACATCACAGCCAAGTACCTGAAAATCGTGAAGCCTTAGAAGCCCTTGCTGGAGTTGGGCGTAAAACGGCTAATGTGGTATTAAATACTGCTTTCGGGCATCCTACTATCGCAGTTGATACACATATTTTCCGTGTGTCCAATCGTACTGGTTTTGCACCAGGTAAAGATGTATTAGAAGTAGAAGAAAAACTTAATAAAGTGGTTCCGGATGAATTTAAAATGGATGTTCATCACTGGTTAATTTTATTTGGTCGTTATACTTGTATTGCTCGTAAGCCCCGATGTGGTTCTTGTCTCATTGAAGATCTCTGTGAATACAAAAATAAAACTGATATTTAATTAAATAAAAGATGTCTAACCGCATCTTTTTTTATATGTAATATAGTAAATATAAATATTTATTAAATTTTTTCTCTATTATTTTTTATTCATCTACAAAAAAATAAAAAAATAAGATAGAATAATCCCCTTTTTCGATATTTATCGAGTACTTAATCTAGATTTTAAGCCCCTTTCTTAAACTTAAAGTCATTTATAAAATCGAATTGATTTATACAAACATGGAACCAACAATGACAACAAAAACAACTGAAAGACAAACATGGTCGAGCAAACTCACCTATATCATGACTGTTGCAGGAGCAACGGTTGGCTTTGGTGCCACTTGGCGTTTTCCTTATTTAGTCGGTGAAAATGGTGGTGGAGCTTATGTTTTGTTATTCTGTGTTGCCATGATCTTAATTGGCATTCCCATGATATTAGTTGAAAATGTTATTGGTCGTCGCTTACGTGTCAACTCTATTGATGCTTTTGGTGATAAATTACAAGATAAAAATATTTCTAAATATTGGAAAATTATAGGTTACATGGGCTTACTCGGTGCCTTTGGTATTATGGCTTATTACATGGTATTAGGCGGCTGGGTAATAAATTATATTATTAGCTTGCTGACTGGCACACTTGATATTTCAATGCCAATTACTAAAGATACCGCCAAAGCATTCTATGATTCAAGCATTGGTAATAGCCCAATGCAAATTGCCCTTTATACATTTAGCTTTGTTGCCATTAACTATTTTATTTTAGCAAAAGGCATTATTGGTGGAATTGAACGCTCCGTAAAATATCTCATGCCTTTACTATTCATTTTTCTCATTGGCATGGTTATTCGTAATGTCACATTACCTGGTGCAATGGAAGGCATAATTTATTATTTAAAACCTGATTTTTCAAAAATTACGGCTAAACTTTTTATTATGGTATTAGGTCAAGTTTTCTTTGCTTTAAGCCTTGGATTTGGTGTATTAATTACGCTCTCTAGTTATTTAAGCAAAGAAGAAAACCTAGTTCAAACTGCAATTATTACTGGTTTCACTAATACTATTATTGCCGTACTTGCTGGTTTTATGATCTTTCCATCCTTATTTAGTTTTGGAATTGCACCTAACGCAGGGCCAACATTAGTTTTCCAAAGTTTACCTATTGTCTTTTCCCACTTATGGGCAGGCACTTTCTTTGCAATTATTTTCTTCTCTTTATTATTAATTGCCGCATTAACTACTTCACTTACTATCTATGAAGTTATCATTACTGCTTTACAAGAAAAATTAAAAATGCGTCGTAGCAAAGCAATTGCTCTAACTTTAGGTTTTATCTTTGTATTTGGGAATATTCCATCTATTTTAGGTGATAACATTTGGAGCAATATTAGACTATCAGGAAAAAGTATTTTTGATGCATTCGATTTTGTGAGTGGTAATATTTTATTCCTACTCACTGCATTAGGCTGTGCAATTTTCGTAGGTTTTGTATTAAAAGATAAAGCTAAAGAAGAACTTTCTGACTCGCCTAATTCAACATTTACTAATATTTGGTTTAACTATGTTAAATATGTTGTTCCAGTGATTATTATTGTCATTTTCTTAAGTAATTTACTCTAATTTAATCACTACAAACAAAGAAAAAATTTGAGTTTTCATAGCATTGTTATTCAAATTTTTAGGAAAATGACCGCACTTTTGCTGTATTAACCATAATAAAAAAGCCTAAATTATTTAGGCTTTTTTATTTAGTTGATTAACTATTTTCTACGCATAAATAATGAAATTAATAATCCTAAGATAAACCCAACGCCTGCACCAGCACCTGCCCATAATAGACGATCTGGACCTGATAACGCCGCTTGTCCTGGTTTTTTAAGAAAATGGTAGCTAGATAAATTATCATCTAATCCTGAGACTGAACGCATCATTTTTAACTTAGCTTCCCAGTTTTGTTTACCGTTAGAATCTAAATTAACTTCGCTAGCAGATTTAACTTGATCAAATAAACTTTTCCATTTAACAATAAGATCATTATAAACAGATTGTTTATTCAAATTATTCGTATAGTCCATATAAGAAGATAGCAACTCATTAGCTCTTTTAGGATTTTCCAGTTCTAGAGTTAGTCTAGCCTTATCACTACCATTTTCTACAAGATTAATTTTTTTAATTAACTTGTCTAATAATTCAGAATCATGTTGAGGGTTATCCGTAAGCTGTTGCTTATAATAATCTGTATTTTCCCAGAATGTTTTTGCATGATCATAAGAAGTCGCTAATTGTTTAAAACTATTAAATACCACCATATCGGCTTCAGTATCGACTTTCTTTTCATTAACTAAATTATATGTGGAAAATAATGAGTAATAATTACCTAATTCTGCGGTTGAAGGTTTTTCAAGAGAAACATCTGAAGTCCATTGTTCTTTCATTAAATAGCTAGCCCCATAACCTGCCCCTGCAAATACAGCTGTGGATAAGAGAGTAATGAGTAATAATTTAAATCCTGAACTTGAATTAGTTGAATTATTTTCTGACATAGTTAACCCCAAATAATAAAATTATGCTTTTTTTTGATTCAAACGGCGTTGCGCTCTACGTTTCATACGACGAATAAAACGAGTTACTTTCCAGGCTTTAGTAATCGAATATAGGTATAAGAAGAATAATCCAATAAATAAAATAAACATTATCCATTCATTAATGTAATAAACTTCACCTAAAATACCAAATCCTGCACAAAGCGCAGAAAACAAGGTAATCACTAAAAGTGCTTGACGTGATGTTAAACCTGCTCGAACCATTAAGTGATGTACATGTAAACGATCTGGTTTAAATGGGCTTTTACCTTTACGTAAACGACGATAAATAACAGCGATCATATCAATAATTGGAATAGCAATCACCCATAATGCAGTCACAGGATTCATTGGGTGTCCTTTTCCTTGAGTACTCAGTAAAAGAATCCAAATCATTGTGAAGCCAATTAATGTACTGCCACTATCTCCCATAAAAATTTTGCGTTCTTTACCAAAGATAGTTAAATTAAACATCACATAAGGTATTAAAGCTATAATCAATGCAAAGCACCATACGGCTAAATCATACTGCCCATCTAACAGCATTAAAATCGCAATGGCTGAAAAACTAACGCTAGATAAACCGCCTAATAAACCATCGATACCATCAATCATATTGAAGGCATTAATTATTGCAATAGTTGCAAATACAGTAATAATAAAACCAACAGGACCCAAGGTAATTTGGAATGGACCAATAATTTGTCCTAAATGCTCTAAAGATAAATGACCGAAATAAATCATTAACACAGATAACACGGCTTGAATACCGGCTCGTAATGCAGCACTTAAATCAAATCGGTCATCTAGCAACCCTATGATTAATAAAACTAAGACACAAAAGAGATATAAATAAGGTAAACGAGTTGAATCCCATTGCAATAAATAGAAACAAAGGTTTCCCATAAATAAAGAAATACCACCCAATAATGGAATTGCACCTTGATGACGTTTACGATAATTAGGTTTATCAACCAACCCAACTTTAATCGCAATCGGTTTTGCAATAATAATCGTTAAAAATGAAACGATAAATGTAAGAATCAAACTAAGCCATAACATCTAATTTATACCTTCATAAATGCTCTTAAATGACAATTTTAGATGGCAAAGAATACCATAAAGGGATATTCACTACATAAATATTTTTATAAAAAAGAAAATATTTATGATATTTGAAGTACAATATATCGGTTTTATCAGATTTTATTACAAATAAACTAGGAAACTCATTATGACAGATTCCAATACTCTCTTCTCACGAGCGCAAAAAGTTATCCCTGGTGGTGTAAATTCGCCAGTACGAGCATTTAGAGGCGTTGGCGGGACACCCGTATTTATTCAAAAAGCAAAAGGTGCTTATATTTGGGATACCGATGGTAAGCGATATGTGGACTATGTAGGTTCATGGGGGCCAATGATTTTAGGTCATAACCACCCGGCTATCTTAAATGCAGTAATGAAAACGGCTGAAAATGGATTAAGTTTTGGTGCGCCTACCTCAATTGAAATAGATTTAGCGGAATTAGTCTGTAAATTAATTCCATCCATTGAAATGGTACGTATGGTAAGTTCAGGGACTGAAGCGACCATGTCTGCGATTCGTTTAGCTAGAGGTTATACCAACCGTAATAAAATTATTAAATTTGAGGGTTGTTATCATGGTCATGCCGATTCACTCTTAGTAAAAGCAGGCTCTGGTGCTTTAACTTTAGGTCAACCTAATTCTCCTGGTGTCCCAGCTGATTTTGCCAAACATACATTAACCTGTACTTATAATGATATTGAGTCAGTTAAACGGGCATTTCAGCAATATCCTGACCAAATTGCCTGTGTAATTGTTGAACCTGTTGCTGGAAATATGAACTGTGTACCACCTCAAAATAATTTCTTACAAGGTTTACGTGAGCTTTGTGACCAATATGGTGCGGTATTTATTATTGATGAAGTAATGACAGGTTTTCGTGTGGCATTAAGTGGCGCTCAATCTTATTACAATGTAAAACCCGATTTAACTTGTTTAGGTAAAGTCATTGGTGGCGGCATGCCTGTAGGTGCCTTCGGCGGTAAAAAAGAAATTATGGAATATATTGCTCCAACTGGTCCAGTATATCAAGCCGGTACATTATCAGGTAACCCGATTGCCATGTCAGCAGGTCTTGCTTGTTTAACTGAATTACAAAAAACAGGTAATGAAAAACGCCTTGCTGAATTAACAGAAAAATTAGCATTAGGTTTAAAAGCCCTTGCCGAAAAACATCATGTTCCATTCACAGTCAACTACGTAGGTGGAATGTTTGGTTTATTCTTTACAGACAAACCAGAAGTCACTTGCTATCAAGATGTAATGGATTGTGATACTGAAAAATTTAAAATATTCTTTCATAAAATGCTCAATGAAGGTATTTATCTTGCACCATCTGCATTTGAGGCTGGTTTCATGTCATTAGCTCACACAGATGAGGATATTGAATATACATTAAAAGTAGCCGATAAAGCCTTTGCGGCACTTGCATAAAATAATCAATTGACATAACCGCAAAGAGGACATTTACAATGTCCTTTTTTATTATGGCTATCTATAAAGTGCGGTTAGAATTGACAAAATTTCATAAGATCAATTAATTATAACGATTTTGTAAAATATGAATTGGTGATTGTCGATAGAATAATAATGACGGAATCAAAGCAACTAAAATAGCAAATATAAAGTTAAATAACACAAAATATCCATCTTCATCACTTAAATACACTGGTAATTGGAAACCACTTTCAATGCTCAAATAATATGAAATAATTAGTGCAAATATCCAGCCAATCAAGATTCCTAATAGCATCGCAAGCACAATTACAATAACTAAAGCTAACCATACTAGTAAAAATATTTTATTTCGAGGTGCACCAAAAATACGCCATACAGCAATTTGTTGACGGCGATTTTTAAGATACAACACAATAATCATCAATAGTGTTAACGCCATTAGAATTTGCGTAACAATAGAAATCCACAATAATACTTGTTTACTATCACCTAATAAGGAATGTACTTTAACTAAGACTTCAGCTGGAAATACTGCTTGAGTTGATTCATTTTTATATCGATTTCTTAATTGATATGCTCCAGAAAAACTTTTAGGTTTCACAACAATTGCAGACGCTCCCAATGGCTGAATATATTCTGAATCGTCATATTTTTCATGCTGAAGATTACGTTTTTTTCTCTCATTAATATTCAGTAAAGGATGTTGATCATGATGATTAGCATGAACTTTCCAAACTGATTCAATAGGTACATAAATAGCGTGATCCCAACGATTTCCTTCCGCTGGTACAATCCCTACAACAACATAAGATTGTTCTTTATGAACATGACGATTGACATCACCAACTTGACCATGAATAGGTGAAAAATGGTCTCCAATTTTAAGTCCTGTATTTTGCCCAACAACAGCTTCATTTAAATAATTAAAAACACGTCCAATAATTTTTCGCTTGCCACCATCAGTTACTAAATTAATATTCGTTCCAACAATCGTAGAATCTTGATAAAAATCACCAAAAGCTAAAGGGGCAGCCCAATCTACCTTGTCATTTTTTTCAAGATCTTGGTAAATTTTATAATCTATTAGACTCAAAAATGCAGGTTGTAAAAATACTGAACTTAGCACTAGCTGAGTTTCACTTCCTGGTGCACCAATTATTAAATCAAATCTTTCAGCTGCCTGAGTGCTACCTTCTCTTACTGCCCGTTCTTGTAGATTAATAGCAATACTTAACGCACTAGATAATGCAATTAATAAAATAATTAGCAAACTACCTAATTTACTTTGTTTAAAATCTAAAAATAATAATTTAAACATAGAGAAGACCATCCTGCTTATCAGAAGCAATTCGACCATTTTCTAAACGAATGCAACGTTTCATCAAACCAATCAAATAAGGATCATGAGTCGCAACCAGTAAAGTAATATTTTGTTCTTTACAAAGTGCGGTCAATAATTCAGAAATTTTATGACCATTTTCCACATCTAGGCTTGCAGTAGGCTCATCCGCAATAAGAATTTTAGGATTCATAATCAAAGCTCGTGCTATAGCAACACGTTGTTTTTCACCACGAGATAAATGTTCTACATTAGTATCTACATTGGGCATGTTTAATGATAGTAATAAATCTTTAGCTTTTTGATAATGCTCATTAGATACTGTCCAATAAAGAAATGATATTGGAAGTAAAACATTTTCAATTGCACTTAATCCAGGCGTTAAATAAAAGTCCTGCATAATCATACCAGCATGCTGAAATCGCCATTTATCTTGTTCAGCTGGTGATAAACTCGCAATATTATTTTTATCCCATTCGATTTCCCCCGAAGTAGGTTTTAATAAACCACTCACTAAATTTAATAGGGTGCTTTTGCCACACCCAGAAGGACCAATAATAGCGACTTGTTCTCCAGCAAGAATCTTTAACTTTTCAAGTTGTAAAATAGGATTCGGAAAGCAAGAAACTCGCATTTCTAAATTCCGAATAGATAAATTAGCCATAAAACCTCACTCATAATATTTTGTTAATATTATTTATAACGCATGAAAGTTCGCATCGACTAAACGCAGTAAACTCAAAAATCCTGTATCTGGATCTGTCCAAGAACCAAATTCTAATATGCCTTCTACTTCAATTCGTGTGTTGTTTTGAACAAATTTTTGGTGTTTATCTAGATAGACCACAACAATATCTTCAGGCCAATCTGCATCAGATGAACAAAATGGACATAATGCCATGGGCATTTTTGTGAGTACAAAAAATTTAGCATCTGCTTTTAATGGCGGCGCCATAAATCCTTTCATGGTGACAGTTTTCCTATCAAACTGCTTTACCTTGTCAGAAAATTCCATACCTAATGAAGAAATTTTCCCATAAAGTTCATCAAACAATAATTCATTCTTAGCCTGTACAGATGAGCATAGAAGTGATAGAACAATGATATAAACACATTGTTTGAATTGTTTAAACAAAATGGAAGAAACTTCTTTTTTAGTATTAATTTTCAACATGTGCTTTTATTTTTTTATCCCATTAATTGCTAAACTATCCATTAAAACTTTGAAAATATCTGAGTTTTCCATGTAACCTTTGATATCTTCTGACCCTGGTCCTTGTGCTTGAATTACGATATCATCAACAGAGTGAACACCTTGAGATTCTGTACGAGGCAAAATACCTGTTCTTAATACTGCTCCAGGAATATCTTTGTATATCTCATTAGCCACATATTCACCTTTCTCATTTTTGATAGCTGGAGTAAATGGATTATCTAACTTAGGGCGGAATGTTTCATAGTAATCAGGAAAGTTATTAAAGAATACGGCTAAACGTTTTGAAACATTAATATCATCAGGATAGCCGTCCTTATTTTTATCTTCATAATTTGGATATCCTGCTTTTTCATATACTCCAACCTTTTCACGCATATCATGACCTTCTTTTTCATCATCTACCGTACCAATGATCGAAATACCATGAGTATGATCCCCAGTTACAATAATTAATGTATCTGGATGTTTTTCTGCAAATTTTTTTGCGATATCAACTGATTGGTCTAACATTATCGTATTTGTTAATGCGCGTTCCCAATCTAATGGATGTGATGCTTTATCTATTAAGGCAGATTCAACCACTAATACAAATCCTTCTGGATTTTTAGATAACACATCTAAAGCAGTTTTAGTCATGGTGGTTAAATCAGGTTGGTCAGGGAATTTTTTAGTTACATTATTTTTTAAGAAACGACGATCTAAAACACCGTCCATATTCCCCGTGTGGAATAATCCTAAAAGTTTATTGGTATTTTTATCAATTGTTGTTAATTCTGTATTATTAGTAACTAATGTATAACCATCTTGTTTGAATTTTTCTATATAGTTAATATCATCTTTACGTTTAGAACCAACTATTGATTTAGGGAGAAAATAAGCTGATCCACCGCCTAACAATACATCTGGCTTAACATCATAAAACATACCAACAATTTTATCTTTGTCTGCACGCCGACGTGTATGAGAAACCACGGCTGCTGGCGTTGCATCTTCTACTTCGGCATCACTTACGATACCTAAGCTTTTATTTGTTTTACGACGAATGACTTCGCCTAAAGTTTCTTGTTTAGGATGATTTAAATTATCTTTAGAACGACTTACATAAACACCTAAAGCATTAATTGCAGATTTATGCCCAGTCATATAAGCACTCATAGTATTTGCACTATCTGCGGTAATCGCATCCGTACTATAAGTTCCAATAAAACCACTAATAGGCAAACTATCCATTGCTAATTTACCTTTTGCTTTGCCTTCATAAATACCCTTCGATAAAATTCTCGCACCAGTTCTATGAGCAACAGACATACCATCACCTAAGAAGAAAATGACATTTTTAGCCTTTGCTACATCTGGTGTTTTATAAACTGTCCAATTAACTTCTGTAGTTTTATCATTTACTTTTGCTTGTACTTTATAATTGCCTGCACTCTGGATACTTACATTACGTAACCATAATGCTGAAACATTATTACCATCTTCTTTTTCAATAAATTCAACTTGTTTACTACCTAAAACCTCTTTGAAATCTTTACCATTAATCAAAATACTTACTTGTTGAGGTTGAATGACTTCATCAAATTCAACTTTAAAATCAAATTTACCATCAACCATCATTGTTGCCCGATCTAAAGGATAAATCGTATTTGCTGATGAATAAAAAGGGAAAGCGACTAGAATAAAAGGGATTAATGCATATTTTTCATATATTCTCCAGTTATAAGTAGAAGGTTTTACCTGACTGGCTATAATATAAAAAAGATATATGACAGAATTATGACTATATGAATAAAAATAAAAAAGCGACATAGGTCGCTTTTCTACAGAATTTATTGATTGTTCTCAGGTATAGACTCTGGAAATTCTTCTATTTGTACAGGAATAGTTAATTTTCTACCCTCTCTTTCAATAAGGACATTCACCACACTGCCTGGTCTAACATTACTAATAACTTGCATCATCTGAGCAGGTGAGGTTGCAGGCTCATTATTAAATTCAAGAATAACATCATTCGGTTGAATACCTGCTTTAGCTGCTGGTCCATTTTCAACAACACTTCCCACTTTTACACCAGCTTGATAATCTGTATTCTCATTAAAAATAATATTACTTTGTACGCCGAAAAAGCCTCTGATCACGCGTCCATCGCGAATAATTTTATTAAGTACATCATTAGCAATATTCATAGGTATAGCAAAATTTAATCCTTCTGCAATATCAGAAGCATCTTTACCAAAACTTAAGGTACTAATACCAACCAATTCACCTAAGGAATTAATTAATGCTCCTCCAGAATTACCTCGATTTATTGAAGCATCTGTTTGAATAAAATTCTGGCGCCCTACTGAATCGCCTACCGTATTTCGCCCCGTAGCACTAATAATTCCTTGAGAGACACTTTGTCCTAAATTATAGGGATTACCAATTGCAAGCACTACATCTCCAACATGAATCTTCCGACTAGGATTTTGAGGTATAGTAGGCAAATTCTCTGCTCGAATTTTTAATACCGCCAAATCTGTCAATTTATCTGAACCGATAAGTGCAGCTTCGGAAATTATGCCATTTTGTAAGGCAACTACAATTTGATCGGCATTTTGAATCACATGCATATTTGTCAAAATATAACCATCTTTTGACATAATTACACCCGATCCTAAACTATTAACCTGTAATCGTTCATCGGCATTAGAAGAGGAAAAAGATTGATTATAAACATTTACAACTGCAGGAGAAGCAATACGTACTGCATTTTTAAATGATAATACAGAATCTTCATTTACATATAAGGAAAAGCCTAAATGATTAGAAGAAAGTTTAGGCAAGAAAGCTAATACCAACCCCGCACAAGCAAGGCCAATAATTGCGGCTTGAATAATTTTTTTTAACATTTTAGGCTAATCCTTTGTATAGATCATTTTAACATCGTCACCGAGCTTCTCGATGGACTGCAATTTCCATAATGGAGCATCTGCTAATTTTGTTAATGCAGGGAAATGACATAAGCCTCGAGCTTGATCTCCCAATAATTTAGGTGCCATATAAATAATCAGTTCATCCACTAAATTTTCTGCTATTAATGAGCCTGCAAGCTCCGCCCCAGCTTCTACCCAAATAGAGTTTATTTGCTGTTTGCCTAAAGCCATTATGAGTGCTTGCAACATGGTTTGATGAGGTTCGGGTTGTAATTCTAATGAATGACAATACTCTGGATACATTGATATATCTCGAGTACTGGTTCCCACTAACCATATGGGAGAATTGATTTTAAATAGATTTAAACCAGGTAAAACCCGATGTTTAGAATCAATAATCACTCGTATAGGCTGACGGAGTTGTTCTTTTTTATATTGTGATTGTAATTCTGAAGGAAATTGTTCCCAACGCACATTTAAATTAGGATTATCTTTCAATACGGTGTTACTTGCAGAGAGAATTGCTGATGCCTTTGCTCGTTGAAGCTGTACATCTGCCCGAGCCTGTTCTCCTGTAATCCATTTACTTTCTCCTTCTGCGGTTGCTGTACGTCCATCAATACTCATCGCCATTTTTAACTGGAGATAAGGCATTCCTGTACGCATGCGTTTAAGAAAACCTTTATTTAATGCTTCTGCTTGCTCTTGCAATAAACCTACTGAGGTTTCAATACCCGCATCCATCAACATTTTTAAACCTTTACCTGAGACGGAAGGATTAGGATCTTGCATGGCGACAATTACTTTTGCGATACCCGCTTCAATTAAGCCTTTGGCACAAGGAGGCGTTCTCCCAAAATGAGAACAAGGTTCTAAGGTAACATAAGCTGTCGCACCTTTTGCCTTTTCTCCTGCTTCTCGCATAGCCATTACTTCAGCATGGGGCTCCCCCGCTTTAAAATGAAATCCTTTACCTACGATATTGCCATTTTTTACTAATACGCACCCAACGGCTGGGTTTGGAGTCGTAGTAAATTGCCCTTTAGCCGCAAGTTCCATAGCTAATTGCATAAAGTGTTGATCTTGTGAAATAAATTGGCTCACTAAAACTATTCCTTTAATTTTTCAATTTCTTTTGTAAACTCATTAATATTTTCAAAACTTAAATAAACAGAAGCAAAACGAATATAAGCAACTTTATCCAATTTCTTTAATTCATCCATCACCAAAGATCCAACAAATTGGCTTAACACTTCACGTTCACCAGTTGCTTGTAATTGGTGAATAATATGGCTAATAGCCTTTTCCACATCATCGGCACTTACAGGACGTTTTTCTAATGCATGCTGAATACCACGTCGTAATTTATCTTCATTAAAAGGTTCACGCATACCATTATTTTTAATGATTTTAGGTACAACTAATTCTGCGGTCTCGAATGTAGTAAAACGCTCATGACAATTTGTACATTCACGACGACGACGAACCTGATAACCATCAGAAACCAAACGGCTATCTATCACTTTGGTTTCTTCAGTTGAACAAAATGGACAATGCATAATTTTTTCCTATAACGAGAAAATATTTTGACATCATAACAAAACTTATATGAATTTACGATATACAAACACTATGTTTATTTAAGTAAAAAAATCTGCTTTATCTTATATAAAAAGGATTTATGAAAATTTCACTATACAAATTAATAACACCTTAATAACAATACTTAAACACTATTATCTCTTTTTGTAATACTTACAAAAATTTAATGTTCATTTTACCATTCACTATTGCGATTATTCTCTTTATATGGCAATTTAGCCTATCGCAAACGATTATCATAGTTTCGTTAATGATCATAACAAACATAGGAGTGATGATGTTTAATCATTAATTTTACTACAATAGCAATTTTTATTTATCTACTTTTCTGAATATTTAAATTCTCGGGAAGCCTATTATTTAATGCATATTGCATTACACCACAATGAGGAGATGACATGAGTGGTAACTTTGAAGATGTCAGTAAAAATAAACGTAATACGATTATTATTCTTGCTGACTTCGTTTTATTTTGTTTACTAATTAAATTTCTTCCTTTTGAGCCAGCACCCTCTAAAGGCTTAGCACTGTTAGCTTTTGTTGCAGTGCTTTGGCTTACAGAAGCTGTTCATGTAACTGTCACTGCACTATTTGTGCTTGTTCTTGCTATTTTATTAGGTTTGGTATCCTCAAAAGAAGCCTTAGTTGCCTTTGCTGATCCTACTATTTTCCTATTCTTTGGTGGATTTGCTCTAGCCACAGCCTTACATATGCAAAAAATTGATCGCTTAATCGCAAATAAAATTATGGCATTAGCTAATGGTAATTTATTTCGAGCGGTGCTTTTCCTCTTTGTTATTACAGCCTTCCTCTCTATGTGGATGAGTAATACGGCAACAGCGGCTATGATGATTCCTTTAGCAATGGGCATCCTAAGTAATATGGATCCTGAAAAAGAACATAATACTTATACCTTTGTACTTTTAGGGATTGCTTATAGTGCAAGTATTGTAGGAATGGGAACCTTAGTAGGAAGTCCACCTAATGCAATTGTCGCTTCACAACTGCATTTAAGCTTTGCTAGTTGGTTAAAATATGGCATACCTATAATGTTAATACTTTTTCCAATGATGGTCGCTATTCTCTATTTCAATTTTCGACCTAAATTTAACCAAAAATTTCAATATAATTTTGAAAAAATCCGCATGGATCGTAATCGTATCATTACCCTTGCGATCTTCTTAATTGTGGTTATCTGTTGGATATTTGGTGGCACAGTCAATCCTTTTTTATCAGAGCTGCTTGGTCTAAAAGGTCAAATCGCAAATTTTGATAGTATTGTTGGTTTAATTGCTGCATTGTTATTATGTGTTAGCCATGTCGTAACCTGGAATGACTTACATAATAATACTGAGTGGGGAGTATTATATCTATTCGGTGGTGGTTTAACGCTCAGTGCCGTGTTGACTCACACTGGAGCAAGCCGCATTATGGCTGATGGAATAGTCGCATTAATTGAAGGGCAAAGTTATTATGTTATTTGTTTAACTATTGCCGCTTTTATTATATTACTCACAGAATTCACATCCAACACTGCAAGTGCCGCATTATTAGTACCAATTTTTATTTCTATTGCGGAGTCACTCAATATGTCTCCATTAGGTTTTGCATTAATTATCGGTTTAGGAGCATCTTGTGCATTTATGATGCCTGTAGGCACACCACCCAATGCTATTGTTTTCAGTACAGGCATGGTTAAACAAAAAGAAATGTTACGTTCTTATAAAATTAACTTAACTTGTATTTTTGTGATTTCCGCCATTGGTTATCTATTCTGGCTTTAATTTAAAAAAGTGCGGTAACTTTTTAAAAAATTTTACCGCACTTTTTATATACAAATTATATACAAAGCCAAGGTAGGAAAAAGCTGTTATACTGATACTACCTATAAAAAGACAAAAGGTGCAAACTATGAGCAACAATTCAGTTATTACAGTTATCGGCAAAGATCGCGTAGGTATTGTTTATGATGTATCAAAAATGCTTGCGGAAAACCAAATTAATATTGTCAATATCACACAACAATTAATGGATGATTATTTCACCATGATTATCCTAGTTGATACCTCTAAATGCCCAAAATCCTTCCCTGAATTAGCGGATTTCTTTACTCAAGCAAGTAAGAAGCTGGCATTAGATATTCGTTTACAAAATGAAGAAATTTTTAAAGCAATGCACCGTATCTAATGGGGTGAATAATGACAATTCAATCTGATGAAATTCTAGAAACTATTCGAATGGTTTCAGATCAAAATTTTGATGTACGAACTATTACTATAGGTATTGATTTACATGACTGTATCACGAGTGATATTCACCAACTGAATCAAAATATCTATGACAAAATCACTCGTATTGGTCAGGATTTGGTAAAAACAGCGAATATCCTTTCTGCTAAATATGGTGTTCCTATCGTCAACCAACGGATTTCTGTGACACCAATCGCACAGATTGCGGCAGCAACAAAAGCGGATTCTTATGTATCAATCGCACAAACCTTAGATCGTGCAGCAAAAGCTATTGGCGTCTCTTTTATTGGTGGTTTCTCTGCCTTGGTACAAAAAGGTATGTCAGCTTCTGATGAAGTCTTAATTCGTTCTATTCCCGAAGCCATGAAAACCACAGATATTGTTTGCAGTTCTATTAATATTGGTTCTACTCGTGCTGGTATCAATATGGATGCAGTTAAACTCGTAGGTGAGATAGTTAAACATACCGCAGATATTACACCTGAAGGTTTTGGTTGCGCCAAAATTGTTGTTTTCTGTAATGCTGTTGAAGATAACCCATTTATGGCAGGAGCTTTCCATGGTTCTGGAGAAGCAGATGCGGTTATCAACGTCGGTGTTTCTGGCCCTGGTGTAGTAAAAGAAGCACTGGAAAACGCTAATGTAACCACACTCACAGAAGTGGCTGAAATCGTTAAGAAAACAGCATTTAAAATTACTCGTGTTGGTGAATTAATTGGTCAAGAAGCCTCTAAAATGCTTAATATTCCATTTGGCATTTTAGATTTATCTCTAGCTCCAACTCCTGCCATTGGTGATTCTGTCGCTCGTATTCTTGAGGCTATGGGCTTAAGCATCTGCGGTACACATGGTACAACAGCCGCATTAGCCTTGCTCAATGATGCTGTGAAAAAAGGCGGCATGATGGCTTCTAGTGCGGTAGGGGGCTTAAGTGGCGCCTTCATTCCTGTATCAGAAGATGAAGGTATGATTGCGGCTGCTGAAAGTGGAATTTTAACCTTAGAAAAACTTGAAGCTATGACCGCAGTTTGTTCTGTGGGTTTAGATATGATTGCCGTTCCAGGTGATACTCCTGCCCATACTATTTCAGGTATCATTGCAGATGAAGCCGCAATTGGAATGATCAACAGCAAAACGACTGCTGTTCGTATCATTCCTGTCATAGGTAAAGGCGTGGGTGAAAGCGTAGAATTTGGTGGCTTACTCGGTTATGCTCCAATTATGCCTATCAAGGAAGGATCATGTGAAGTATTCGTAAACCGTGGGGGACGTATCCCTGCACCAGTTCAATCCATGAAAAACTAATAAAATTAGCGCTAAAAAGTGCGGTCTTAATTTTCAAAAAATTAACCGCACTTTTTATATCAGATTCTATGGCTAATGCTAGAACTTCTGATAGAATAAACATCTTTATCAACCAAATAAATATATAAAAATGAAAAATAAAATCTTAGGAAGTGCATTAATGATCGCTGGTACCACTATTGGTGCTGGAATGTTAGCAATGCCATTGACTTCAGCGGGTATGGGATTTGGCGTCACGGCATTATTATTAATTAGCTTGTGGGCGTTATTAGCTTATACAGGTTTATTATTTATGGAAGTTTATCAAACAGCTCCACGACAAGATGTCGGCGTAGCAAGCCTAGCAGAACAATATTTCGGTATGGCAGGACGTGTGCTGGCGACCATCAGTTTATTGATTTTGCTCTATGCACTACTTTCAGCTTATATTACTGGCGGTGGTTCATTATTGGCTGGGATTATGCCTGAAATGGGAGGCAAAGAAACAACATTAAAAATCAGCATTTTGATTTTTACCGTTATTCTCGGTTCATTCGTTGTTGTTGGAATTCAATCTGTTGACGGCCTAACCCGTTTATTATTTATTGGCAAAATTATTGCTTTCATTATGGTTTTACTCATGATGTTACCAAAAGCAAAATTAGAAAACTTAACTGCTGTGCCATTAGATAATCTATTGGTGATTTCATCTATTCCTATATTCTTTACCTCTTTTGGCTTCCATGTAATTATGGCGAGCATCAATACTTATTTAAATGCGGATATTGGTAAAATTCGCAAAGCTATTTATATAGGTACAGCTATTCCATTAGCCGCTTATTTATTATGGCAATTATCGACTCATGGCGTGTTGAGTCAAAATGAATTCACAACTATTTTGAAAAATGATCCAACCTTAAATGGATTAGTCACCGCAACCAGCCAAATCACAGGGAGCACCATATTAGGGGAAACCGTTCGTATATTCTCCGTATTAGCACTTATCACCTCTTTTTTAGGTGTTTCACTTGGTATATTTGAATGTGCTAATGACTTATTAAAACGGGTAAGATTACCATCAAATCGAATTTGGCTAACCGCAGTTACCTTTATTCCACCAATTATGTTTGCTCTCTTCTACCCTGATGGTTTTATTACCGCACTAGGTTATGCAGGTTTACTCTTCGCATTCTATGGTATGATTTTACCAATTGGCTTAGCTTGGAAGGCTCGTCAACAATTTCCAAACTTACCTTATCGTGTGATTGGTGGAAATAGTGCATTAGTTATAGCCCTAATTGCTGGTATTATTATCATGATTATCCCATTCCTGATTCAATTAGGTTATTTACCTCAAGCCGTGGGCTAATCTTATTAAAATCCTATGCAAAAGTGCGGTATAAATTTTTAAAATTTACACCGCACTTTTTATATTAGTTGCTTTTTCCATACTTGACGAAAAATTTGATCTACTTCACATTTTTGAAATCTGTCTATTTATTCTTATTCCATTTTCTTTTACTCTGCCCATCGAAACGTTTCGATGAAATAACATGAAGGAGTTTCTATGAAAAAAACCACAAACCTTAATGCTCAGCTTTCACACTGTCTTGCAACATTAGGTCACACCGATAGCTTGACAATTTGTGATGCAGGATTACCTATCCCAAATTCAGTAGAACGTATCGATCTTGCTTTAACTGCTGGAATTCCCTCTTTTTTACAGACCTTTGATGTGATCGTAGATGAATTATATATAGAACGTGTACGAATTGCTGAAGAAATAAAACAAAAAAATCCAGAAATTTTAACCGCACTTTTAGCTCGACTAACTGAACTAGAACAAAAACAAAACAATACGATTCAAATTGATTATGTCAATCACGAAATCTTCAAAGAACAAACGCTCATGAGTAAAGCTATTGTACGCACTGGTGAATGTTCACCTTATGCCAATATTATTTTATATTCAGGCGTACCATTTTAAGGTGGTGTGATGGAAACCTTATTAAAAATGAGCGGGATAGATAAATCTTTCCCTGGTGTAAAAGCGCTTAGTAATGCCTGTTTATCAGTTTATGCAGGAAAAGTCATGGCTCTAATGGGCGAAAATGGTGCGGGTAAATCCACTTTGATGAAGGTACTCACAGGTATTTATAGCAAAGATTCAGGATCAATTACTTATTTAGGTAAAGAAGTCTCCTTTAAAGGGCCTAAACATTCACAAGAGGCTGGCATTAGCATTATTCACCAAGAATTAAATTTAGTCGGTAATTTAACCATTGCCGAAAATATTTTTTTAGGACGTGAATTTAAAACCGCTTGGGGCTCAATTGATTGGAAAAAAATGTATACAGAAGCGGATAAACTACTTACTCGTTTAGGCGTCAAACACAGTAGTCACCAGCTTTGTGCAGAATTATCCATTGGTGAACAGCAAATGGTAGAAATAGCCAAAGCTCTAAGTTTCGAATCTAAAGTCATTATTATGGATGAGCCTACTGATGCCCTAACTGATGCTGAAACAGAAGCATTATTTAATGTGATTCATGAATTAAAAGCAGAAAACCGAGGTATTGTTTATATTTCACACCGTTTAAAAGAAATTTTTGAAATTTGCGATGATGTTATGGTACTCCGTGATGGTCAATTTATTGGTGAACGTATAGTCGCTGAAATTAATGAAGATCATCTGATTGAAATGATGGTAGGACGTCGTTTAGAAGAACAATATCCACACTTAGAACAACATCGTGGTGAATTATTATTAAATGTGAAAAATCTCAGTGGTCAAGGGGTGAATGACGTGTCCTTCCAATTACATAAAGGGGAGATTGTGGGTATTTCAGGCCTAATGGGGGCAGGACGTACTGAATTAATGAAGGTGCTTTATGGTGCATTTCCAAAAACATCAGGAACAATCGAGCTCAACGGAAAGGCTATTCATAATACTTGTCCTCAAGATGGCTTAAATAATGGCATTGTCTATATTTCTGAAGATCGCAAAGGCGATGGATTAATTTTAGGTATGTCAGTTAAAGAAAATATGTCTTTAACGGCATTAGACCATTTTTCTCAGGCAGGAACTATTCGCCATGAAGCAGAAAAAATGGCCGTTGATGACTTTATTTCAATGTTTAATATCAAAACACCAAGCCGTGATCAACAAATCGGCTTACTCTCTGGTGGTAATCAACAAAAAGTAGCCATTGCAAAAGGCTTAATGACACGTCCAAATGTATTAATTCTAGACGAACCAACTCGAGGAGTTGATGTCGGCGCAAGAAAAGAAATCTATCAATTAATCAATGAGTTTAAAAAGGATGGATTAAGTATTTTAATGGTTTCATCAGATATGCCAGAAGTGCTTGGTATGAGCGATCGTATCTTAGTCATGCATGAAGGAAAAATCAGTGCCGAATTTTCTCGTGAACAAGCGACCCAAGAGAAATTACTGGCTGCCGCGATTGGCAAAAACACAGAATTAAATTAAGGTATTTTTATGACGACTCAAACAAATAAATTTCAGTTAGGGAAATTTTTAATTGAACAACGTTCTTTTGTTGCTTTATTCATTCTAATTATTATTGTGTCAATGATTAATCCTGATTTTTTCAGTATTGACAATATTCTTAATATCTTACGTCAAACCTCTGTAAATGCAATTATTGCAGTGGGAATGACCTTTGTCATTTTGATTGCAGGAATTGATTTATCCGTGGGTTCAGTCCTTGCACTCACGGGTGCAGTTGCGGCTTCATTAGTAAGTTCAACAATGCCAATTTTCTTGGTCATTCCATTGGTTTTATTATTAGGAACAATCTTCGGTGGTGTCAGTGGTGTGATTGTGGCAAAAGGTAAAGTACAAGCTTTTATCGCCACCTTAGTCACAATGACTTTATTACGTGGTATTACCATGGTTTATACAGATGGAAGACCAATCAGTACTGGATTCTCAGAACAAGCTGATTTATTTGCTAGCATTGGTACTGGTTATTTATTTGGTATTCCTGTACCTATTTGGATTATGGCTGTTGTATTTGCTATCGCTTGGTATATTTTAAAACACACCCCCATTGGACGTTATATCTATGCTTTGGGCGGAAATGAATCAGCCACACAACTTTCAGGTATTAATGTTAATAAAATCAAAATATTTGTATTTGCCGTGAGTGGTTTTTTATCTGCACTTGCTGGCTTAATTGTGACTTCACGCCTTTCATCAGCACAACCTACTGCTGGAGTATCATATGAGTTAGATGCTATCGCTGCTGTTGTTGTTGGAGGAACAAGTTTAATGGGCGGTAAAGGCCGTGTAATGGGTACTTTAGTGGGTGCATTAATTATTGGCTTTTTAAATAATGCACTCAATTTATTAGATATTTCTTCGTATTATCAGATGATAGCTAAAGCATTGGTAATCTTGGTTGCTGTATTAGCTGATAATTACTTAGGTACTAAAAAAGTTTAATCATTTTTAAGGAGATTTGTATGAAAAAACTCACCACTTTAGCTTCAGCAATCATGCTTACCTTTGCTATTGCAGGCACAGCCTCAGCAAAAGAAACTATTGCTTTGGCTGTATCAACTTTAGATAACCCTTTCTTTGTAAGCCTTAAAGATGGGGCTCAGAAAAAAGCAGATGAATTAGGTTATAAATTAGTCGTACTAGATTCACAAAATGACCCAGCTAAAGAACTTTCTAATGTAGAAGACTTAACCGTACGTGGTGCAAAAGTATTATTAATTAACCCAACAGATTCTAAAGCAGTAAGCAATGCGGTAGCTATCGCAAATCGTAATAAAATTCCAGTAATCACCTTAGACCGTGGGGCTGAAAAAGGTGATGTAGTCAGCCATATTGCTTCAGATAATGTTGCGGGCGGTAAAATGGCAGGTGATTTCATTGCTCAAAAATTAGGTGATGGAGCCAAAGTTATTCAACTAGAAGGTATTGCAGGAACCTCTGCCGCTCGTGAACGTGGAGAAGGCTTTAAACAAGCTGTTGAAGTGCATAAATTTAATGTATTAGCTAGTCAGCCTGCAGATTTTGATCGTACAAAAGGTTTAAATGTTACCGAAAACTTATTAGCCAGTAAAAATGATGTACAAGCTATTTTTGCACAAAATGATGAAATGGCATTGGGTGCATTACGTGCTGTAAGTGCTGCGAATAAAAAAGTCATGATTGTTGGCTTTGACGGCACAGATGATGGTGTCAAAGCAGTCAACGGCGGAAAATTAGCTGCAACTGTAGCTCAACAGCCTGAACTTATCGGTTCACTTGGTGTTGAAACCGCAGATAAAGTACTCAAAGGTGAAAAAGTTGAAGCAAAAATTCCTGTGGATTTAAAAGTAATTTCAAAATAATCTTATCTAAAAAGCACTCGTCTTAGACGAGTGCTTATCGCATTAATTTAAAACTCACTGGTCCAAGACAAGTGTTAATATATAGGTTGATTTTATAAAGGACACAATATGAAAAAACTCACCGTTCTTGGCAGCATTAACGCTGATCACGTGATTTCTGTTCCCTATTTTGCTAAACCAGGAGAAACATTAATAGGGAGCCATTATCATATTGCTTATGGTGGTAAAGGTGCAAATCAAGCAGTTGCCGCCGCACGTTTAGGGGCAAATGTCTCTTTTATTGGTTGTATCGGTAATGATGATATTGGACGGGCAATGAAAACAGCTTTTGAACAAGACAATATTAATACTCAACCAATTAAAACCATTAAAACTGAAATGACTGGGATTGCCATGATTCAAGTCGCTGAGTCCGGAGAAAATAGTATTGTTATTTCTGCAGGAGCGAACGCTTGTTTAGATGAAAGCACGGTTACTGAATTTGAAGATGAAATTGCACGAGCAAATTGTTTATTAATGCAATTAGAAACTCCACTCCCTGCAATTATTTTAGCTGCCCAAATTGCTAAAGATAACGGAACTGAAATTGTGTTAAATCCAGCACCGGCAAGAGCTCTTCCTGATGAATTACTTCGCTTATTACATATGATCACACCAAATGAAACTGAAGCAGAAATTCTGACTGGAATAAAAGTTGTTGATCAAGACACAGCCGTAAAAGCGGCTTCAGTTTTCCATCAAAAAGGCATTGAGAACGTGTTAATTACTTTAGGTTCAAAAGGTGTTTTCGTCAGTCAAAATGGCGAAGGTGAAATTGTCCCTGGGTTCTGCGTTAATGCTGTTGATACTACCGCAGCAGGTGATACCTTTAATGGTGCATTGGTTACTGCTATATTGGAAGATAAACCTTTACAAGAAGCTATCCGTTTTGCTCATGCAGCAGCAGCTATTAGTGTGACTCGCCAAGGCGCTCAACCCTCAATTCCAAATCGACAAGAAACCTTAGATTTTCTAGAAAATCCAAAATAAAGTGCGGTGAGTTTTATAGGAATTTTTATATGGCAACCATGAAAGACATTGCAAGATTAGCAAAAGTTTCCACCTCTACAGTATCTCATGTTATGAATAATACTCGTTTTGTTAGTGATGAAATTCGAGAAAAAGTACTACGTGTGGTTGCCGATTTAAATTATACCCCCTCTGCCCTAGCTCGCAGTTTGAAAGTAAAAGAAACCAAAACCATCGGCATGCTTGTTACCGCGACAAATAACCCTTTTTTTGGCGAAGTTATGACGGGTGTTGAACATTATTGCGAAAAACATCAATATAATCTTATTGTAGCAACTACTGATGGAGATGAAGAACGGCTACAACGGCATCTACAAATGATGCTCCAAAAACAAGTTGATGGCTTATTATTAATGTGTGCTGATACTCGATTTCAAGCATCTTCACATTTAAATATTCCTTTGCCAATGGTGATTATGGATTGGTGGTATACCGATCTTAATGCAGATAAAATCTTTGAAGATTCCGCATTAGGTGGCTATCTTGCAACAAAAGCTTTAATTGATGCAGGGCATCGTCAGATAGGCATTATTACTGGTGACTTAAAAAAATCCCTTGCGCAAGATCGTTTAAAAGGCTACCTCAATGCTTTAGAAGAAGCCAAGATTGCTGTTAATTCAAACTGGATTATCGATAGTCATTTCGATTTCGAAGGAGGGTTTAATGGAATGAATCAATTACTTAATAAAAAACCTTATCCTTCTGCAGTATTTGCCTGTAGCGACACCATTGCCGTAGGTGCCTATCGTGCTATTTGGCAAAAAGGTTTACGTATTCCTGAGGATATTTCTATTATTGGTTATGATGATATTGAGCTAGCTAGCTATCTCTCACCTCCACTTTCCACCATTAGCCAACCAAAACAGGAACTTGGTAAACTTGCCATAGAAACCTTATTGGAACGAATTAATAATAAAAACGCAGATTATAAAAAAATTATTTTAAAACCCGAATTGATTAATCGATCATCAATCTTAATTAAATAATTTATTTTCGTTGAAAATGAGGGCAATAACTTTTCTAGCTATAGTATTATTGTTAATAAAAAACTATCACCACGCTCCCAAGTTTTCACAGCAACAGTGTTGCCAAGGCTAGTCTTTAAAGATCTGATTAATCAATCCAGAAAAATATTCTTCTGCACTGTCATATCTTAACAAGTTAGCTCATTAATAATTTCATTTATACCTATAGGAATTATGACTATATAAAAATTTAAACAAAACCACCGCACTTTACTGTTCTGCAATCACAGCCAACACTCTTTTATCTGACACAGGATATTTTGTTCCTAGCTGTTGTGCAAATAAGCTTACTCTCAACTCTTCAATCATATAGCGAATTTCTAGTACTTCATTACTGTGCGGTTTAGATTTTGGTAATTTTGCTAATAATTGTTGATAAGCATTTTCCACCTGCTCGACACGCAACATGGCAGCTCGATCACGGTTAATATCTTGAGCTAATTTATCTATACGTTTATCAATCGCTTGTAGATAACGATGAATATCTGGCAAACGTGCATAGCCAGTTTTTTCTACAAATCCTGGAAAAATTAAGCCTGCCAATTGAGTTTTTATATCTGATAACGCAAATGCCATGGTGAAATCCATTTTCCCTTTTAAACGTTTATTGATTTCAAAGGTTAAGGTCAGCAACTGTTCTACTTGTTGAGCAATGTCCACAGTAATTTCATTTAGATTTTCACGCACAAAATCACGTAATCTATCAAAATCTTGTTCATTCCACACAAAACCACCAAAATCAGCAATCAGTTTATCCACTGCACAAGCAATACAGTCATCAATCAGATCCAATACTTTGTCAAAGGGGGTGAAATATAGGCCTAGCTTTGATTTATTGGGTAGTTTTTCATGCAAATATTTAATTGGTGATGGCACATTCAATAAAATTAAACGACGTAGCCCCTTTTGCATTGCTACAGACTGTTCATATTCAGTTTCAAATAATTTGATACCTACAGCTTCTTTTTCATCAGTAATCGCAGGGAAAGCTTTAACTGTGAAACCTTGCTTTTTCTGTTCATAGCATTGAGGCAGATGTTCAAAATTCCAAATATGAATTCCACTTTGCTCAATACCATCATCTGCCACCGCAGAAATACTTTGTTGTACACGATCTTTTAAACTAAATTTCAATTCATCTAAATTCATACTTTCTGTGATTTTTTTGCCTTTATCATCAATCACTCGGAAAGTCATTTTCAAGTGCGGTGGGATTTGGTCCAAATTCCATTCATCTTCTTCCACATTTACACCTGTCATGCGGCGTAATTCATAACTTAGTGTATGGAATAATGGCTTATCAGTATCACTCACTCGAGCTAAAAAAGCCTCGGCATAATTAGGAGCTGGAACAAAATTGCGGCGTAAAGATTTCGGTAAAGATTTAATTAATGATACTATCAATTCCTGACGTAATCCTGGAATTTGCCAATCAAACCCTGTCATTTCAATTTGATTAAGCAATGGCAACGGAATATGTACAGTGACACCATCAGCCTCAGTGCCAGGCTCAAATTGATAAGTAAGTTTTAGCTTTAAATTACCCTGATGCCAAAAATTAGGAAAATCTAGTTGGCTAACTTTTTGAGCATCATCATTCATTAAAAAAGATTTTTCAAAATTTAACAACTCGGGATCTTTCTGACTCGCCTTTTTCCACCAACTATCAAAATGTTTTTGCGATACAACATCTGCACCAATACGTGCATCATAGAATTCAAATAAGGTGCGATCATCCACTAAAATATCACGACGGCGAGATTTATGTTCTAAATCTTCTACTTCTCTAATAAGTTTTTGATTATCAAAGAAAAACTTATGACGGGTATTCCAGTCACCTTCCACTAACGCAGATTGAATAAAAATCTCACGGCTAGTTTGTGGCTCAATAGCACCAAAATTCACTGGGCGGCTTGCAACAATTGGTACCCCATATAAATTGACTTTTTCATCAGCTATCACTTGCCCACGAGATTTCGACCAGCGTGGTTCTGAATAAGACTTTTTAGTGAGATGAGTCGCTAAGGGTTCAATCCATTCGGCATCAATATCTGCGACCATTCGTCCCCATAATTTAGAGGTTTCCACCAGCTCTGCTGCCATCACCCATTTCGGTTGTTTTTTGAAAAGTACCGAATTAGGGAAAATGGCAAAATGAGTATTTCTTGCTCCTAGATACTGTTGTTTTTCTGCTTCTTTCAAACCAATATGAGAAAGTAATCCTGTTAATAAAGCACTATGGACTTGTTGATATTCTGCGGGTTCAGAATTAATCGGCAATCCCATTTCTCGTACGGTTAAACGAATTTGATGATAAATATCTTGCCATTCACGAATACGCAAATAATTCAAATAATCTTTCTGACATAAACGTCGAAATTGATTGTTAGTCAGTTCTTTTTGTTGTTTTTGAATGTAATTCCAAAGATTTACAAAAGCTAAAAAATCCGATTTTTTATCTACAAAACGGCGATGTTTATCATCTGCTGCTTGCTGTTTATCCTGTGGACGTTCTCTCGGATCCTGGATAGATAAAGCGGCAACAATAATCATCACTTCATAAATACTACCAAAGCTCACCGCACTTAGTAGCATTTTTGCAAGCCTTGGATCCACAGGGAGTTGAGCTAACTGCTTGCCTTCTTTAGTTAAGAATCTACGCTCTCCAAATTTCGTTTGTTTAAATTCAAAGGCTTCTAATTCTTCTAATAATTTAATCCCATCTTGAATATGGCGTTTATCAGGTGCGTCGACAAATGGAAAGGCCTCAATATCATCTAAACCTAATGAGGTCATTTGTAAAATAACAGAAGCCAAATTAGTACGTAAAATTTCTGGATCAGTAAATTCTGGGCGGTTATTGAAATCTTCTTCTGAATAAAGACGAATACAGATACCATCACTCACACGCCCACAACGACCTTTACGTTGATTAGCAGAGGCTTGTGAAATTGGCTCAATAGGTAAACGCTGTACTTTAGTGCGGTAACTGTAGCAAGAAATTCTTGCAGTGCCTGGATCAATGACATATTTAATACCTGGCACAGTTAACGATGTTTCTGCCACATTGGTCGCTAGAACAATACGATTTAAACTACTTGGATGAAAAATTTTATTTTGTTCCTGTGCAGATAATCGAGCATATAAAGGCAAAATTTCCGTATGGCGTAATTCTTGCTTTTGCAAGGCTTCTGCTGTATCACGAATTTCACGTTCACCATTTAAAAAAATCAAAATATCACCTCGACCTTCTGCTTGTAATTCATCTACTGCATTTAGAATTCCTTGCAATTGATCTTGGTCTTCTTCCTCAATCATAGGACGATAGCGTACTTCTACAGGATAAGTTCTGCCTGATACTTCAATAATTGGCGCATTATTAAAATGTTTTGAAAAACGTGCCACATCAATGGTTGCAGAGGTAATGATCACCTTGAGATCAGGACGACGTGGCAATAATAGTTTGAGATAACCGAGAATAAAATCATTGTTTAGGCTACGTTCATGAGCTTCATCAATAATCAAAGTATCATATTGATTGAGATAACGATCTGTTTGAATTTCCGCAAGTAAAATACCATCGGTCATTAATTTAATTTGGCTATCATCACTAATTTGATCGTTAAAACGAACTTTATAGCCCACGAGAGAACCAAGTTCTGTTTGCAATTCTTCTGCAATACGAGCAGCCACAGAACGAGCAGCAATACGGCGTGGTTGAGTATGACCGATTAAGCCTTTTTGACCAAGACCTAATTCAAGACACATTTTAGGTAATTGGGTTGTTTTACCCGAGCCCGTTTCCCCTGCTATGACGACCACTTGATTATTTTGAATCAAATTTTGAATTTCTGTTTTACGTTGGCTTACAGGTAAATTATCAGGAAAAATAATTGGATTTTTAACCGCACTTTTCCGCTGATTTAGACGAGCTTGTGCCTGTTGAATTTGCATTTGGATCTCAGCACCAACCACTTGTTGTGAATTTTCATTCTTAATATTAGTGAGACCTTTAATACGTGCAGATAAACGACGTTGATCTATAATCATCATATCGTTTAATTGTGCGAATAGCGATTTTTGTAATTGGTTAAATACTTGCTTTTGAATAGTTTTTTTCATAATTTAAAAAAATAATTTGTGAACCTTATCACATTCAAAAATTCTTTTAGTCTATTTTCTCTCATTATATGCTAAATTACTCACTCCGAAAAAATAAAAAAGGAGAATTTATGAAAACCCTAAAATTAAGTATCTTTACTCTAGCTGCGGCCTCTGTTTTATCAGCTTGTACTCATCAGCATGCTGTAGAAAATCATGATCAGCTTAAATTACAAAATCAAGCAACACTAGGTATTGTATGGATGCAACAATCAGGTGAATATGCAGCCTTAGCACACCAAGCATTTAACACTGCTAAAGTAGCGTTTGATCATGCGAAAAAAGTTAAAGGTAAGAAAAAAGCTGTAGTTGTAGACTTAGATGAAACCATGATGGATAACAGTGCTTATGCAGGTTGGCAAATTAAAAATGGTCAAGATTTCTCTCAAGAAAGTTGGACAAAATGGGTAAATGCACGTCAAACACCTGCTATTCCTGGTGCAGTTGACTTTGCTAAATATGTAACAAATAAAGGCGGCACAGTATTTTATGTATCAAATCGCCTAGAAAAGGGTGAACGTGAAGCCACTATTGATGATATGAAACGTTTAGGTTTCCCAAATGTAACTGAGCAAACGTTATTATTAAAACAAGATAAATCAGCCAAATCAATTCGCTTTAAAGCGATTACAGACCAAGGCTACGATCTTGTTGTTTATGTAGGGGATAACCTAAATGACTTTGGTGATGCCACTTATCATAAACCAAATTCAGAACGTCGTGATTTTGTAACTCAAAATGCGGCTGCATTTGGTACAAAATATATTGTATTACCAAACCCTAACTATGGTGACTGGGAAGGTGGTTTAGATAAAAACTACTATAAAGGTGATGTAAAAAATAAAATTGATATCCGTAACAATTCTATTCGTGCTTGGGATGGAAAATAATTTTCTTTAATTCACAAAAATGCCGATAGCACAATGCTAACGGCATTTTTCTTTGCAAAATTTATTTGCCCATAATTGTCGCAAGAATACCTGCGGCAATCAAAGGACCAACAGGTATTCCCCCTAAAAACGCAACGCCAATCACCGTTCCTATAAGCAACCCTGTTAACACAACGGGTTCAGCCGACATTAATGGGACTCCTTTACCACCTAACCATGCTACAACCATTCCCACGATAACAGCGAGTATCATTTGTAAATTAATCAATTCTTTCATCTGTGGTAAGGCAACTTTACCTGATACTAAAGGGGCTAAAACACCAATTGTCAAAATAATAATTCCCCACTTTAAACCATATTTATCTAACAAAGGAATATATTTCGCAAGAAAGGTTTGCTGCATAATTAATAAAACTGAAGCGGAAATGGTAATTGAACTATTATGGCTTAATAAACCAAGAATAATCAAAACCACAAGCATAATAGCCACTGAATTGATCTGTAATGACACGGTAGGTTCCTTAAAGTGCGGTAAAAAATAGTAAAATTTTTTGATAATTAATGACTAATAATTATAACAAATTTGTTTTTTTATTTATTTCTTTATTTTTAAATTAGTTCTAAAATTCTTACTAATGCGAAGAAAGATCAAATAAATCAAAGATTATATGGAAATTGCCCTCATACTTGCGAGTAAAATTATTGAATTAACCGCTATTGTCTTATTAGGCTATGCGTTAGTTAAATTCAAATTGCTCAAATCACAAGATAGCTATCCCTTGTCAATTATAGGCTTATATTTAATTAGCCCAGCAGTAATGACAACGGCCTTTCAAATTAATTATACGCCACAAATTTTAAAAGGTTTAATGCTTTCCTTAGGTATGGCAATTTTTTTGCATATTATATTGATCATTATAGGCATATTATTGAAGAAAGTATTAAAACTTGATCCCATTGAACATGCGGCGACAATTTATTCAAATTCTGGTAACTTAATTATTCCACTTATCATGTCAATGTTTGGTCCTGAATGGGTGATTTATGCGACTTGTTTTATTGTAGTTCAGACTATTCTATTTTGGACTCATTGCCGTAGCATTATCTGTGGTAAAGGCACGATACCAATTTCAAAAATGTTTAAAAACATTAATATATTATCCATTATCGTTGGTATTATTTTATTTGCTTTCCAAATTAAGTTACCACCACTCATCATGGGGACATTAAAATCTCTAGGGCAATTTATCGGCCCCAATGCTATGTTAATTGCAGGTATGTTGATTGCATCGATTCCATTAAGAACGATATTTTCATCTAAACGCATTTACTTAGTCACGTTCTTGCGTTTAATTGCGATTCCAATTTTCTTACTTATTGTTATTAAACTTTTTGGCGTAGATACTTGGGTAGAAAATGGTAAAACTATTGCCATGATTAGTTTCCTAGCAACCATTAGTCCAGCGGCAGCAACAGTTACTCAAATGGCTTTGCTTTATGGTAAAAATGCCAATAAAGCAAGTGCAATTTATGGCGTTACCACAATGCTTTGTGTGATTACCATGCCACTAATTATTGCTCTATACGAACTTATCTAAATAACTGATACCTATCTATAGGTTTTTTATATTAACAATATCTAGTTTAGATTATTGTTAACTATCCTTGGTTAATTAGTATTTAGCACTAATTATAAGACAGAAAAATAATCAAATAAAAAATTGCCAAATAAATATATGAAAGGAAATAGTATTAATAAAATGGCTGGGGTACTAGGATTCGAACCTAGGGATGCTGAGATCAAAACCCAGTGCCTTACCGCTTGGCGATACCCCAATAGATTATCTTAAAAAAGATTTAATAGACTTTATTTGATAGTATGGCTGGGGTACTAGGATTCGAACCTAGGGATGCTGAGATCAAAACCCAGTGCCTTACCGCTTGGCGATACCCCACCTACTAAAAGACTTGCAAGCAATGAATGGTGCGGGACGAGGGACTTGAACCCACACACCTCGCGGCGCCAGAACCTAAATCTGGTGCGTCTACCAATTTCGCCAGTCCCGCATTATGGTGGCTACAGCGAGATTCGAACTTGCGACCCCAACATTATGAGTGTTGTGCTCTAACCAGCTGAGCTATGTAGCCATTTCCATTTTGCGTCACCATCATCGGCTTTGCGTGGCGTATTATGCTAAGATAAGCCTCTTTCGTCAACTATTTTTTAAAAAAAATGCGTTTTTTTGTCTTGTTCGAATAGAGATTAAACAATTTGATTTAAAATCAAACCAAATTTACACCATAAAATAATTAACTCATTAGAAATTGCTTTATTTTTCATAATATAAAAAAAATAGCTACTTTATTTAAGTAGCTATTTTCTGATTCTCTTTATTTAGTTATTCTGTCAATAAATGCTGAAGTAAAGAACCATCCAATATAGCATGTTTTACTAAAGCAAATGCACCGATCACATCTTCATTAATTAATTCTGATGCAACTAAAGGTGTATTTTCAATAAATGTTGGCAATGCATGATTTTCTAAGGTTCGACGAATGGAAGAAAATAATACATTTTTAGCTTGTGTAATTTCACCAGAAAGCACAATTTTCTCTGGGTTAAACATATTAACAGACATTGCTAATACCCGACCAATCTGTACACCAACATGCTCAATCAATTCAGTAGCGACAGCATCTTGTTTATTAGTCGCTTTACAAATGGCATCAATATCATGGCTTTCTAAGGTTAGCCACTTACTATGATAGCCATCTTCTAGCATTTGCTGCATTTTATCTTCAATTGCAGTATTGCTAACAATGGTTTCTAAACAACCAACATTACCACATAAACAACGTTTACCTAAAGGATCGACCTGAATATGACCTATTTCACCAACGTTATGCTTAGACCCTAAAAAAACTTCATGATTAATCACAATTCCCGCACCAACGCCATTATGAATACGTAATAATAAGGAATCATGGCAATCTTTAGTTACCCCTAAATAATGTTCTGCCAAGGCAAGGCTTCTTACTTCATGCCCAACATACGCTGGTAAGCCTAAATTTTCTGATAAATAGTTAGCAAGATCCCAAGGCTCATTAAGTTCTATATGAGGTAATTGTTCGATAATATTTTTTTTCATATTAACGAACCCAGGAACAGTAATCCCTATAGCAATAATTTCACTAGAACGTCTTTGATAATTATGGATAAAATCCTTTAATTTTTCTAATAAGAAACCTTCAAGCACAATAATATCTAATTCTCTAGGGAGCTCAAACTTCTCACGTTTTATAAGTTTTGTTGAAAGATCCATTAAAGCCAAAGTAACATGCGTTTTTCCTAATCTTATCAACACTGCATGAAAAGCTTTTTGTTCAACAATAATTGATGTTGCTCGACGCCCACCTGTCGATTCTTGCTGTTCAACTTCTTTAATTAAGCCTCTAGCTAATAAATTACGTGTAATTTTAGTTACACTCGCAGGGGCTAATTGACTCAATTCAGAAATCTGAATACGAGAAATAGGACCTTTTTGGTCTATTAATTTATAAACCACTGCACTGTTCATTTGTTTAACCAAATCAACGTTAGCAATTTGATTAATTTGCATGAGCTTTCCTTTAAAATTGTAGTTCATTGATTCAGGTTAATCACGATAACCCACTCCACGTCTTATTATAATGATTGTCCTGCAAGTTTGAATGATTATTTGTACAAAATTAAAAATATTTATATTTTAGCAATAAAAAAACCGCACATATTTAATAAAGTGCGGTTACTCTCAATTACTTTTTCATAATGTTATAGTTGACTAGAAGAGGAAATATCCACTCCATTGGATATCATCACTCCCTAGTCGGTTGAATAACTGATTAAACATCCAATGTATAACTTGGTTATTCTGAGCACCTTAATAACATTATTATACCTAACAGTAACAGACAAAATAATATTCCATTACCTATCTTGTCAATGAATTTTCTATATCAATGAATCATGACTAAACTTGATATATAAAATTACTATTAATTAAATGAATCCTTTCTCAAAATAATGTCATTGAGATACTTTGTAAACTTAGCCTATTAGCATAACTCGCAATATAAAATTTCGATCACAAATCTAAATTTCCTTTTTTTTATGTGACAAGCATAATCCACTAAATCTACTAGAACAATATCCTTCTGTTCTATCCTTTTCTAATGCATGCATCGTTAGTCCATTAACTACTAATCCATTAGATGGTTTACACAACAAATGCATCAAATTCACTCAAGAAAAGTTTGCATAAGTCAATAAACAACTCTTCATCCCCTATTTTGAATTGTTATTTATAGAAATCACTCTACGCAAACGTTAACTAACTTATGATATATTACAACGCTATTTTATATTAGAATAAAAAACTATATTTTAATATAAAAGCAAATATAACGAGTCAATTTAATAAAACTTGCAGTAAATTATACCAACACAAGAAAAGTGTTCAGCATAATATATTGAAAATGTAATTTTGCAAATAGTTATTCACAAAAAATGTGATAAAGATCACTAAAAGTGAACTGATCGAATATTAATTAACCAAAACTAGTTATGAACTAAGTCGTAAAAATAAAGTGCGGTCAAAATTTCAAAATTCTGACCGCACTTTTAATTAACCTAAACTACTAAGTCTAAGAAAATTAATACATACCTTCACGTTCTTCTCTTGTGCTGATATAGATATTTTTCACTTGAGTATAAGCAGCCAACATCATTTTATGAGTTTCACGACCAATACCTGAAGTTTTATAACCGCCAAATGGTGCTCCTGCTGGTAAACGATTATAACAGTTGACCCATACTCGCCCCGTTTCTAAAGCTCGTGAAACACGTAATGCACGATTGATATTAGTTGACCACACTGCACCACCAAGACCGTATTCACTATCATTTGCCATACGAATTACATCTTCTTCGTCTTTGAATTTTATCACTACAGCGACAGGTCCAAAAATCTCCTCTTGAGCAACTCGTTTAGCATTATCAGGTGCTAAAATTAAAGTTGGTTGGAAAAATTCGCCACGGGCTAATTCGGTAGATGTTGGTTTAGAACCACCTGTTAGAATTTCACAACCTTCTTGTTTTGCTATATCAATATATTTACTGATTACGCTTACTTGGTTGCTATTCACTTGAGCGCCCATTTGAGTATCATCTTCCCAAGGTAAACCCACTTTCACCTTCTTAAACTCTTCTTTTAAAGCACTAATAAATTTATCGTAAATACCTTCTTGCACGAAGATACGAGAACCTGCACAACAAACTTGACCTTGATTAAATAGAATCCCTTTTTGTGCACCTTCAAGCGCTTTATCAAATGGCATATCATCAAAGAAAATATTAGCCGATTTACCACCCAATTCAAGTGTTGATGGAATCAACATCTCAGCCGCGGCAATACCAATTTTACGACCGATTTCTGTTGAGCCTGTAAAGGCTAATTTATTAAATCCTTTATGGTGCAACATATATTCACCTGATTTAGAACCTTTACCTGTAATCACATTGAATACGCCTTTTGGCAATAAGTGATTAATTTTTTGAGCTAACGATAATAAACTAAGTGAAGTTGATGAGGAGGGATGAATCACGACAGTACAACCCGCAGCTAAAGCAGGTGCAATTTTCCAAGCAGCCATTAAGAATGGGAAGTTCCACGGAATAATTTGGCCAACCACGCCAATAGGTTCACGTAAAATTAATGATAAATCTTCATCATCTAACTGATTAGCAATTCCTTCTTCAGAACGAATGACACCAGCAAAATAACGGAAATGGTCAGCCGCTAAAGGTACGTCTGCCGCACGAGTTTCACGAATTGGTTTACCATTATCTAATGTTTCTTGTAATGCAAATAACTCAGTATTTTCATCAATAATATCTGCAATTTTATTTAAAATTGCCGCACGTTCAGTGACCGTTGTTAATTTCCAAGTTTTAAACGCTTCTTTTGCGGCTGCAACTGCTGCATCAACATCCGCATCACTTGCATCAATAAAAGTTGCTAACGCTTCCCCATTTGCAGGATTATGTGCGGTTAATTTTTGACCTTCTGAACCATCAGTCCACTCACCATTAATTAATAAGCCATAATGTTTATCAAATACCTTTAAATCTTTCATCATAATCTTAATCCTTGTTATCGTTAAGTTACAAAAATATTAAACTCAATATGAGTTGAAATTAGATTAAAACGATTCAAGTCAAAATACAACATAGATAATAGCTATTAAAAACTATTAATTTGATAGTCAGATCAAGATCACATTTTTAACAAAAAATATACATATTAAAACCAAATTGTATTAGCATGATGAAATCTGCGGTTAAAATTTAGAAAATTTATCCGCACTTTTCGCTAACCAAATTAATATATCAGTCTCAAGATGGTATTCTTTAGTCAATTTCGACTTGATTATTTTCTCTTTAAATGAAAGATTCTTTATTGGATTCTCAATTATTTTAACCTTAGGGATATCACATAAATTTAATATAACAGCGAGAATATAATCATTTTTATAGGCTTCAGCTTTTAAATATTCTTTCTCGGTTAGCCTAATTTTTCCTTGTTTTTGTCTAATGCCTTTAACTTCTACTACATAAGTATTATCAGAGGTAGTAATTTGAAAATCATATCCATCACCATATAAACGAGCATCTTCTAAATGCCCTGTTGAAAAAATATCAATCTTTTGATAGGTTTTCATAAAGAATAATTCGGCTTCCATTCCTGTTTCTTGCATAGATTTAAATCTTGATTGAGTGATAGGACTTATCAAAGAAGATTGAATTAAATTCTTTACATTAAATTCATTTTGCAAAATCATCTTGATAATATTACTATAATTTTCAACATGTTAATTACCAAATAAGCTATCTATAAGTTCCTTTCTATGAATATAAGCATTTCCTTTCTGCCACCACCCTTTCCTGCTGTTTTCAAAAAAAGGATCAAATAAATCCATTCTATTTTTAACCTGTACTTGCCGTATCAACAATATTTAAATGAACAAAATAATTATAAAAATCTTGCTTAGTTTTAAAGCCAAATTGTTTAACGAATTCATCATTAAATTTAGCTAGACCATAACCAAGTAAATTTAATAATTCATAATGTTAATGCTTATTCATATCTCTATCCATAAAAAAGGCGAACCTCTTAGTTCACCTTTATACTTAATAACTATAACGACTCAATTTCTTTAAATTGATTGCGAAGTTTTTCTAGATTGTCTTGGTACTCTTGCATTTTTTCACGTTCTTTATTGATAACCGCTTCAGGCGCTTTAGCAACAAAAGCTTCATTGTTAAGTTTGCCTTCAATGCGTTTTACTTCACCAATCATTTTATCAATTTCTTTATTTAAACGTGCAAGTTCTAGATCTTTATTAATAAAGCCTGCCATTGGTACTAATAACTCCATTTGTCCGACTAATTTTGCGACGGATAATGGTGCATTTTCACTTTCAGATAACACTTTAATATGATCTAATTTCGCCATAATTTGAATTAAGGCTACATTTTCATCTAAAGTTTGTTTACTGTTCTGATCTAAATTACGGAACAATAAATCTAAGCCTTTACTTGGTGCAATGTTACTTTCAGCACGAATATTACGCACAGCAGTAATCACATCTTTAATCCAGTTGATTTGCGATACGGCTTTGTCATTATCTAGGCTAGCATCGGCTTGAGGGAAAGGTTGTAGCATAATGGTATCACCTTCAACACCTGCGTATTCTTTCACTTTTTGCCATAATTCTTCCGTAATAAATGGAATAATTGGGTGAGCTAAACGCAATAATTTTTCTAATACATTGATTAATGTATAGCTTGCGCCACGAATTTGTGCAGGCGTACCGTTCGCAAATACAGGTTTAGTTAATTCTAAGTACCAGTCACAAAATTGATCCCATGTAAATTCGTACAACTCATTTGCAGTTAAGTCAAATCGATATTGACCTAATGCCGTACGGAAATTACGAGTTGCTTTGTTAAATTCTGCTTGGATCCATTTATCTGCTACTGAAAACTCACGCTCCCCTTCACTCAAATCTAATTTACTGTTGGTTAAGACGAAACGGCTCGCATTCCATAATTTATTACAGAAATTACGATAACCTTCTAAGCGTTTCATATCCCAGTTAATATCACGACCATTTGAAGCTAATGCTGCAAGGGTGAAACGTAATGCATCTGTACCATGAGCAGCAATACCTTCAGCAAATTCTTTTTGGGTTGCTTTTGCAATCTTTTCTGCAAGTTGAGGTTGCATCATATTGCCTGTACGTTTTGCTAATAAATCTTCAAGGCTAATACCATCTATCATGTCGATTGGATCAATAACATTACCTTTTGATTTTGACATCTTTTGTCCATTTTCATCACGGATCAAACCTGTTACATACACAGTTTTGAAAGGCACTTGCGGTTTGCCATTTTCATCTTTAATGAAGTGCATGGTCATCATGATCATACGTGCCACCCAGAAGAAAATAATATCGAAACCAGTAATTAACACATTAGTTGGATGGAACATTGCTAATTCTTTAGTTTGTTGTGGCCAACCTAAAGTTGAGAATGTCCAAAGTGCAGATGAAAACCAAGTATCCAATACATCATTATCTTGACGTAATACAACATCTGCAGCTAAACCATGTTTTTCACGGACCTCTTCTTCACTACGTGCTACATACACATTGCCTTGTTCATCATACCAAGCTGGAATACGATGCCCCCACCACAATTGACGAGAAATACACCAGTCTTGAATGTCACGCATCCAAGAAAAATAAAGATTTTCGTACTGTTTAGGCACGAATTGAATTTCTCCATCTTCTACTGCTTTCACGGCAACTTCTGCTAATGGTTTTGCACTCACATACCATTGGTCTGTTAACATTGGTTCAATTGGCACGCCACCACGGTCACCATAAGGTACTTTCAAATCATGTGGTTGAATTTTTTCTAATAAACCTAATGCTTCAAAATCTGCTACCACTTTTTTACGAGCAGCAAAACGTTCTAAATCTTGGTAATCTGCTGGAATAACGGCTTCATAACCATCTAATGGTTTGCCATTTGATCCTACTACTTCTGCAGTTTTACGAATATTACCATCCAATGTCATCACATTTACCATTGGTAATTGGTGACGTTTACCAACTTCATAGTCATTAAAATCGTGTGCTGGCGTAATTTTTACTACACCAGTACCAAATTCACGCTCAACATATTCATCAGCTACGATTGGAATTTCACGGTTAGCTAATGGAAGCACTACTGTTTTACCAATTAATGATTGGTAACGCTCATCTTCAGGATGAACAGCTACCGCTGTATCTCCTAGTACAGTTTCAGGTCGGGTTGTTGCGACCACTAAATAATCTAAACCATCTGCCGTTTTCACACCATTAGCTAATGGATAACGGAAATGCCATAAACTACCTTTAGATTCTTTATTTTCAACTTCCAAATCAGAAATCGCAGTTTGTAATTTAGGATCCCAGTTTACCAAGCGTTTACCTCGGTAAATTAGCCCTTCTTCATGTAAGCGAACAAACACTTCTTTCACGGCATCTGATAAACCATCGTCCATGGTGAAACGTTCACGAGTCCAATCAATTGAGTTGCCTAAACGACGCATTTGTTGGCTGATCGTGCCGCCAGAAAAAGCTTTCCAATCCCAGATTTTTTCAATAAATGCCTCACGACCATAATCATGACGAGTTTTGCCTTCTTCAGCAGCAATTTTACGCTCTACAACCATTTGAGTCGCAATTCCTGCGTGGTCAGTCCCAGCCTGCCATAAGGTATTGTTACCTTCCATACGGTTAAAACGAATTAACGTATCCATTAAAGTTTGTTGGAACGCATGTCCCATATGTAAACTACCTGTTACATTAGGAGGAGGAATGGCGATGGAATAACTTGGGCAACCTGCATCATAAGATGGTTTAAAATAACCTTGTGATTCCCAGTGTTTATAAAGGGCTTGTTCTACGGTGGAAGGATTAAAACGATCTTCCATTGTGAATTGTTTTGTCATTTAATTTTTCTCTTTGTTTGTATTATCTTTTCTTATTTAATTCATACAATACCAATGCAGGAATTAATAAATAATAAGAATTAAATATAATCTTAAATAATATAGAAACACTCGTTAATGAAACGACTGTCATAAATATCGCTACTTGAAAAGCAGATAATAATATCAAAAATACTTTAATTTTTTCTGACAAGCTAGGATATATAGATAAAAGATATATAACACATATTAACGCTATACCAGAAATGATAAAGAAAAAAAATTCTATAGCATCTAACGCACTTGAATATTCTTTTATGTTAGAAACAGGTTGAACATAACAAACAATTTGTAAAATAATAGTCAAACATAAAATAAATATAACGAAACTACTATTAATTTTTATAGTATCAAATTCTCTTGTTAAAATGTATATAACAAGTATCATAGTAATAAATGAAACCAACGTTAAAATTAAATCAGACAAAATTCCATTCTCTATAAATAATTTACTAAATCAGGCATTCTCAGTCGCCAGCTGCCAGCCCATTTGTCGATATTGTTTGTACCGCTCTCTTGCCTGTGCTTTTTCGGCTTCATCAGTCGGTACAAAATCAATCACTTGGTTAAAACTGGCGATAAAATCCGGGATTTCTCGTTGTAGTGAAATTAATAAATCTCGGCGTTGGGCGTTGCGTTTGCCTTTCCAGCTAATTTCAATAGGTGTGGCAAATTGAGTGATTTCGCCTGATAAATTATGCGGTACAAATTGCTCAGGATCACGTTGCCACAAGGCTTCATCAAGATCTAAGGCTTGTTGTTCAGTTTCGCAAGCGATAAGCACTTTTTTACCCAAACGCCAAGCATCCGCTGCCAAATCACAAGCTAAGGCTTCAGACGCTGATAACTCACCCTGCATAGCAGTTTTTTCGATCACATAAAATTTAGCTTGTTTTGACATTTTCTTTGATTTCATTCATAACAGGGATAACTGAAAGATTTTATCGAAAAAAGCTTAAAAGATAAAGGTTTTTACTTGTACTTCACAGAAAATCGCAATAGACTAAGCGGCATTTCATTGATTGGGTAATATTGATTGCCTGCTAATTCTTAATTAATTTTACTAAAGAAGGATTGAATCCCTTCCTAATAATTATGCAACTTTCTGATTTTTATTTTGATTTACCTGATGAGCTGATTGCTCGTTACCCTAAAATAGAACGCACTTCAAGTCGTTTACTTCAACTAAATGGTGAAACAGGAGAACTCAACCATCTTGTCTTCAATGATGTGTTAGATCTAATTAATGAAGGGGATTTATTAATTTTTAATAACACTCGCGTTATTCCTGCGCGTATGTATGGGCGTAAGTCCTCGGGAGGAAAAATTGAAGTGTTAATTGAACGTGTACTCACGGAAACTCGTTTTCTTGCTCACGTTCGTGCTTCAAAGGCGCCAAAAGAAGGTGCGGAATTGATTCTCGGTGAAGATAAATTAGGAGAAGGAAACGGCGTTAAAGCAATAATGATTGGACGCCAGGATGCTCTTTTTGAGTTAGAAATTTCCGAAAAAGGCACCGCACTTTTAGATGTATTGCAGAAGATCGGTCATATGCCATTACCGCCTTATATTGACCGTCCAGATGAAGATAGCGATCAAGAACGTTATCAAACAGTTTATAATAAAGTTCCTGGTGCAGTTGCCGCGCCTACTGCGGGTTTACATTTCGATAATACATTACTCGATAAATTAAAATCCAAAGGAGTCAATTTTGCTTTCGTCACTTTACATGTTGGAGCTGGGACATTCCAACCTGTTCGAGTGGAAAATATCGAAGATCATCATATGCATGCAGAATATGTTGAAGTATCTCAAGAAGTAGTGGATGCGATTCTCGCCACCAAAGCTAATGGGAAACGAGTAATTGCGGTAGGAACAACTTCTGTGCGTTCTATTGAAAGTGCTGCTTTGAATGCCGAGCAAAAAGCTTCATCACAACTGATTGAGCCATTTTTCTCCGATACTTCAATCTTTATTTATCCAGGCAAAAAATTCCGTGTGATTGATTGTTTAATTACTAACTTCCACTTACCTGAAAGCACCTTAATTATGTTGGTTTCTGCTTTTGCAGGTTATAAAAATACAATGAATGCTTATAAAATTGCGGTAGAAAATGCTTACCGTTTCTTTAGTTATGGTGATGCTATGTTTATTACTAAGAATCATCATGTTAAGGGATTAGATTAGATTCTTTTATTAATTGTGAGGATAACAATATGGAATTGATCATTGGCTTACTTGCCATTATTGCAGTCGGTTACTATGTAATAAAAGGTTACTCTGCAACAGGTGTGTTAATGACCGTTGGTGTTTTACTTTTATTAATTAGTGTTTTATTAGATAAAAGCATTTTACCTGAAAGTGTTAAAAGCACAGGGAATACCTACTTAGATGTTTTTGAATATATTAAATATCTATTAATGAATCGTGGTGGAAACCTCGGTATGTTAATTATGGTGTTATGTGGGTTTGCCGCTTATATGACCCACTTAGGCGCGAATGATATGGTAGTAAAATTAGCTTCTAGACCACTCAGATATATAAAATCGCCTTATATATTAATGGTCGCAGCTTATTTCCTAGCTTGTCTAATGTCTCTTGCAGTGCCATCTGCAACTGGATTAGGGGTTTTATTAATGGCGACATTGTTCCCTGTGATGGTTAATATGGGCATTTCACGTGGTGCAGCCGCATCAATTTGTGCTTCACCTGCTGCCATTATTCTTTCACCCACCTCTGGCGATGTGGTGTTAGCCGCTGAAGTTTCTAAAATGCCATTATTACAATATGCATTTGATTTAACTTTACCAATATCCATCACTGCAATTATCTCAATTGCTATTTCACATTACTTCTGGCAACGTTATTTAGATCGTAAAGAAGGTTTTAATGCAGAACAATTAGAAGTTCATGAAATCACTACTCGAGTGCCTGCATACTATGCCATTTTTCCATTTACACCGATTATTGGTGTATTAATTTTTGATGGTAAATGGGCACCTGAATTAAATATTATTACGATCATTGTTATCTGCTTAGCGATTATCGCTGTAATTGACTTCATACGTTCGTTTGATGCTAAACAAGTTTATGAAAACTTGAATATGGCTTATCAAGGAATGGCAGATGCTTTCTCAAGCGTAGTGATTTTATTAGTGGCGGCTGGTGTATTTGCACAAGGCTTAAGTACCGTTGGTTTCATTAGCGCATTAATCAATTCAGTACAAGCTGCAAGCAGTGGTGCATTCTTAATGATGTTAGCCCTTGCATTAATTACTGCATTAGCGGCAATTGCTACAGGTTCTGGTAATGCACCTTTTTATGCTTTCGTTGAACTTATTCCTAAATTATCAGCTCAAATGGGAGCAAATCCTGCCTACTTAACCACACCGATGTTACAAGCATCAAATATCGGTCGTAGCCTATCACCAGTATCAGGTGTAGTTGTTGCTGTATCAGGTATGGCAAAAATTTCACCTTTTGAGGTGGTAAAACGTATTTCTGTACCAATGATTGTTGGTATGGTTGTGGTTATTGTAGCCACAGAAATTCTTGTGGCGGCTTAAATCGTCATTTCAATATCCACAAAGTGCGGTAGATATTTTCAAAAAAAGTAAAATTCTGCTAAAATCAACCGCACTTTTACAACAATAGTAAAGGGCACTTAAATGTGTCCTTTTTTATTGTATAGTTTAGACAAATTATTACTCATCATATCGAATTAGTTATTCGAACAAACCGTTGAACTGTTTTTTCAACAAAAGGAACACTCATGAAATTTAAACTTAAAACCACAAGTGGCTCTGCTCGTCGTGGTCAACTCACCTTCAATCGTCCTAAAGGCGAATTTACGGTACAAACACCTGCCTTTATGCCTGTAGGTACTTATGGAACAGTAAAAGGAATGACACCTGAAGAAGTGCGTGCTACTGGCGCAGAAATTCTGTTAGGTAATACTTTCCACTTATGGCTACGCCCAGGGCAAGAAGTGATGCGTAAACATGGCGACTTACATGATTTTATGCAATGGCATCGTCCAATTCTGACTGATTCTGGCGGTTTTCAAGTTTTCAGCTTAGGTAAATTACGTAAAATCACTGAAGAAGGGGTAAAATTCCAAAATCCAATTAATGGTGAACGTATTTTCTTATCTCCTGAAAAGTCTATGGAAATTCAATATGATCTTGGCTCTGATATTGTAATGATCTTCGATGAATGTACGCCTTATCCAGCCACCTTTGATTATGCGAAAAAATCGATGGAAATGTCATTACGTTGGGCAAAACGTAGTCGTGTTCGTTTTGATCAATTAGAAAACAAAAATGCTTTATTTGGCATTATCCAAGGCGGTACATTTGAAGAATTACGTAAAATTTCTATTGAGGGATTAGTCAATATTGGTTTTGATGGCTATGCCGTTGGGGGATTAGCCGTAGGCGAACCCAAAGAAGAAATGCACCGAATTTTAGAATTTATTACGCCTTTAATTCCAACTAATAAACCTCGCTATTTAATGGGGGTTGGTAAGCCTGAAGATTTAGTTGAGGGTGTTCGTCGTGGCATTGATATGTTCGATTGCGTAATGCCAACACGTAATGCACGTAATGGTCATTTATTTGTCACAGACGGCATTGTAAAAATTCGTAATGCTAAATATAAAGATGATACTAGCCCATTAGATCCTGAATGTGATTGTTATACCTGTAAAAACTATACGAAATCTTATTTATATCATCTAGACAAATGTGGTGAAATCTTAGGTGCACGTTTAAATACCATTCACAATTTACGTTACTATCAACGCTTAATGGAACAAATTCGCAAAGCCATTGAAGAAGATCGTTTTGATGAATTTGTAGTTGAATTTTATGCTCGTCAAGGTCGTGAAGTTCCACCATTACAAAAAAGTTAAATTTAGTATATTATGGGTCTATATGGCCCATTTTTTATCTTTATTTTAGGGAATATCATGAAAAAATTAACCTTACTACTTGCCTTTGGAATATTATATCCAACGTTCCCTATAGTAAGCCTAGCTAATCAAGTACAACACAATCAACAAAACGATACTCAATATCACTGTGACGGTCGTCAATATTGCGCAGAAATGAGAACTTGTGATGAGGCAAGATATTTTAATCGTTACTGCCCCAATGTGAAAATGGATGGTGATAGAGATGGAAAACCTTGTGAACGTCGTTGTGGGAGTTAATCTATGATAATAAATATTCAACCTCAAGGCTCTGCAACTTGGGCTCAACCTATTGAAATGCTTTATGCTTGCCATGGTCGTGTAAAACGTTTTTGCCAACAATTAAAAATTTTGCCTGATTACCTTGTAAAGAATGGAGTAAATCAAGCAGTTAAAAACGATATTAAGCAATTAATCACCTACTTTAATATTGCAGCCCCTCTTCATCATGAAGATGAGGAATTAAATTTTTTCCCTGCGTTATTGAAATATCAACCCCAAGCCCAAATTGATATTGATAAATTAGAATCTGAACATATTAGCATTCATCGTATTTGGGCTCAGTTATCCGTTCAGTTAGAAGAATTGATTAATGAACAACGCTCCGAAATCGATCAAAAATTACTAGATGATTACACAGCAGCTTATGCTCGTCATATTGCTTTAGAAGAACCTTTATTTGAATTAGGTCAGCACTATATTCCCAAGGATGAATTAGTGGCAATGGGGGAAATTATGGCAGATCGCCGTAAAGTTAAATAATTTGCTATGCAACACCAATTAGATCTAACGCAATATATTTGCCCAATGCCTGTTTTACTCACAAAACAGGCACTTGAAAACTTACCCCAAGGGCATCAATTAATCATATTAGTCAATTACACGAGCGCAGTGAAAGACTTTGAATTACTCTGTAAAAAATATAATTATCAGCTGATTTCAGTAGAATCTAAGCCAGATTATCAAAAACTTCTGATTAAGAAATAAAACTGCGGTAAATTTTTATGAAATTTTCTCTGCTTTGCTAAGATCATTTTCACTTTCAAGCAATTTTGTGGTATTTTAGCCAACGATTTTTTCTTTAAATATCAACTTAACTTTTAAAAGGAATATAAAATGGATGCACAACAAGGTAGCCCAATGTCAATGTTAATTATTTTTGTGTTATTCGGTTTAATCTTTTATTTCATGATTTACCGTCCACAACAAAAACGTAACAAAGAACATCGTAAGTTAATGTCTGAATTGGCAAAAGGTACGGAAGTGCTTACTTCTGGTGGTTTAATTGGTAAAATTACAAAAGTTCCTACTGATAGTGATGCTATTGTTATTGCATTAAATGAAACTAATGAAGTAACTATCAAACGTGATTTTATTGTCGCGATTTTACCAAAAGGCTCAATCAAATCACTTTAATCTTGATTCCAAGGGAAATTAAACAGTTATGTTAAATCGCTACCCTTTATGGAAGAATCTAATGGTGATCCTCGTGATCGCCATTGGCGTTTTATACGCTCTTCCAAATATTTACGGTGAAGATCCTGCCGTACAAATTTCTGGTACCCGTGGTCACACGGCCTCTGAAACTACATTGAGTGATGTACAAAACTTATTAGATACAAATCATCTCAATCCTAAATCTATCAAATTGGAAAATGGCTCAATTTTAGCCCGTTTCAATAATACAAATGACCAGCTTCTTGCCAAAGATAAAATCACTGAAAAACTTGGTCAGTCTTATTCTATTGCCTTAAACTTAGCACCTTCTACACCCGCTTGGTTAAGTAGTTTGGGTGGTAATCCTATGAAATGGGGACTTGATTTACGTGGTGGTGTTCGCTTCTTAATGGAAGTAGATATGAATACTGCTCTCGCAAAACGTCAAGAACAGCTGCAAGACAATTTACGTACTGAATTACGTAAAGAAAAAATTCAATATTCAGGCATTAAAAATACCGATAATTTTGGAACAATGGTGACATTGGCTAAACCAGAACAATTAGCAGATGCAGAACGATTCTTACGTAAACAACACCCTACTCTGAACATTAAATCATCTTCTTCTGATAGCATTGCGTTAAATTTATCAGAACAAGCATTAACCGAATATCGTGAAAATGCAGTTGAACAAAACTTAGGTATTTTACGTAAACGTGTGGAAGAATTAGGTGTATCTGAAGCAGTCATTCAACGCCAAGGTGCAGAACGTATTGTTGTGGAATTGCCTGGTATTCAAGATACTGCTCGCGCAAAAGAAATTTTAGGGGCAACTGCCACACTGGAATTCCGCTTAGTAAATCCAAATGTGAGCCCAGAAGCAATTTCTCGTAATATAGTGCCATCTGATACGGAAATCAAACAAACTAAAGATGACCAGCCTGTAGCACTATTTAAACGTGCTGTATTGGGTGGTGAACACATTACCAATGCGAATTCTGGTGTAGATAAAAATACCTCTCTACCTCAAGTAAGTGTGACTTTAGATAGTGAAGGTGGAGAAATCATGTCTGACACCACCCGTTTGAATCTGAAGAAACCAATGGCAACTTTATATGTAGAATATAAAGACAGTGGTTCAAAAGATGAAAATGGTAAAGTCATTTTGGCTAAACATGAAGAAGTTATTAATATTGCAACCATACAAGGTCGATTTGGTAGTCAATTCCAAATTACAGGTATTGATACTCCTGCTGAAGCCCAAAATTTATCAGTATTATTACGTTCAGGCGCATTAACTGCCCCAATCCAAATTGTTGAAGAACGTACAGTTGGTCCTTCATTAGGTGCTCAAAATGTTGAACAAGGACTAAATGCTGGTCTTTGGGGATTAGCCATTGTCATTGTCTTCTGTTTAATTTACTACAAATTATTTGGTTTAGTGGCTAGTCTTGCTCTCTGTGCCAATATGGTATTAGTTGTAGGATTAATGTCTTTATTACCTGGAGCAACTCTCACTATGCCTGGTATTGCAGGGATTATTTTATCTGTTGGGATGTCAGTGGATGCAAATGTACTGATTTTTGAGCGGATCAAAGAAGAACTACGTAATGGCCGCCCTATTCAACAAGCTATTCATGAAGGTTATAACGGTGCATGGACATCTATTTTTGATGCCAACTTAACAACTATTTTGACATCAATTGTTCTTTATTCCGTAGGTACAGGCCCTGTAAAAGGTTTTGCCGTCACCCTTGCTTTAGGGGTTGCAATCTCAATGTTTACCGCAATCACGGGTACTCGCATGCTTGTCAATTGGATTTACGGTGGTAAACGTGTTGAGAAATTATCAATTTAGGACGGAATCATTATGAGTGTATCAACAAATCTAAAACAGAAACACGAATATAAAGGTATTGGTCTCCCATTTTCTTTATTTCATTTTATGAAATTTCGTAAATTGGGATATCTATTTTCAATTATTGTGATCTTTTTAAGTTTATTTTCAATTTTCACTAAAGGCTTTAACTGGGGTCTAGACTTTACTGGGGGTGTGATCATTGATACACATTTCTCCCAACCAGCTGATCTTGAACAAGTCCGTAGTACCTTAAAAAATCACGGAATTGAAAGCGCACTAGTGCAAACCACTGGGAGTTCAAATGATGTAGCTATTCGCTTACCTGCATCAGCTAGTGATTCGAATATTGGTAATAATATCAAAGATATGATGACTGCATTAGATAAAGATATTCAAATACGTGCAGTGGAATTCGTAGGTCCAAATGTGGGTGAGGAATTAACTCAAGGCGCAATTTATGCCACATTAGCAACTTTAATTATGTTATTGGCTTATGTTGGAATGCGTTTTGAATGGCGATTGGGATTAGGTGGTATTTTAGCCCTCGCACACGATGTCATCGTTACTATTGGTGTATTCTCTTTCCTACAAATTGAAATTGATCTGACCTTTGTTGCTGCTATTTTAACAGTAGTAGGTTACTCATTAAACGATAGTATTGTGGTATTTGACCGTGTACGTGAAAATTTCCGCAAAATTCGTCGTTTAAGATCAGAAGAAATCATTAATATTTCCTTAACCCAAACCTTATCAAGAACCTTAATGACCTCTATTACAACCTTATTTGTTGTATTTTCATTATTGTTCTTTGGTGGTCCATCAATTTATAGCTTCTCTTTAGCACTATTAATTGGTATCGGTTTTGGTACTTACTCTTCTATCTTCGTGGCAATTGCTTTAGCCTTTGACTTCCGCTTAGACCGTGAGCATATGCTAATCAAAGTGGTGGAAAAAGAAGAATTTCAAGAAGGTCTATAAGCGTAAAATTTTTTGAAAAATTACCGCACTTTTTTTGCATAAAAAGGTCTAAAATAAGCAATAAAACCCGATTTATTATCGGGTTTTATTTTTAAAGGCTATAAAATAGGAGCGAAGCATAACATGAAATTCTCTCGTACTATATTAACGTTACTCACATCAAGTATCACATTCTCTATTTTTGCTACAGAAGCTCCATTAGAACAACAACGTGAAATCTATCAAAAGATTTCTCAATTATTGACAATTTCATCATCTAACACCACTCAAAATATTGCAGCACAGTTAGCAGCAGAGATAAAAGACTATCCGCTTTATCCTTACGCTGAATATCAATTATTCACTGCTAACCTCGCCAATTTAAATTTTGCAGATATAAAGACTTATCAAAATCAACATAGTAATTTCCCTTTATCTAAAAATCTAAGCAAACAATGGCTAGAAGCACAACAAAAAGCGGAACATTGGCAAACTATTTTAGATAGCAAACAGCAACTACCTACAGATACCTATACGCAATGTGCTATACAACAAGCTGAGCTTGCGATAAATGGAAAAAACATGCAGATTATTTTGCCTAAAAGTGCGGTCAATTTAGAAAAAAATTTAGTGAATCAACCTCAAGTTATAGTTGGCACGTTGACACAATCACAGTTAGAACAATTATGGCTAACTGGCAAGAGTTTACCGAAAGTTTGTGATCCTTTATTTGAGCAATGGAATCAAATGGGCGGTTTGAGCAATTCACTAATTCAGCAACGAGCATTACTTGCCTTTGATCAAAATAATGTAGGGCTATTAACGCATTTATCTTCCATGACACAAGAGCCTACTCTACAAACATGGTTAAAAGATTTAGCTGATTTACGTCGTTATGCACAAAAAATCTCCAGTCGAGATTTTTCCCTAAATACAGATAATCTAGAAATTAATCAACAAAATAAGCGTATTTTACTGGCTATTTTTCCAAGTTTTATCAAAACCATTAAAGATACGGATGTAATGGATATTAAAAGCTTATTGTCTAAAGTGGATAACTGGGCAATAGCTTTCAACTTAACACCAGAAGAAACAAACAATTGGCAAACCTTAATCATTAATCAACTATTTGATAGCCCTAATATAAGTGTACAACAATGGCGTGACACAGTATTAAAAACCGTTAAGGAAGATAAACTGATAGAACGCCGTATTCGCATGGCTATTCGTGAAAAAGAAGATATTACACCCTGGTTAGCATTGCTTTCTGATGAAAAAAAAGCCATGGATGAATGGCAATATTGGCTTACAAAAACATCACAATTTTCTACCGAAAAATCTAAAAATATACTGAAATCAATTTCTAGCCAACGAGGGTTTTACGCTATGCTAGCTGCTCAAGAGCTTGGCATACCTTACCAAATAAAAGTGCAAGAAACAAAAGAGATTGAAACAACATCATCTCAACAAGAAACAAGTCATTCTAATTCGCAAAGCCCATCTTCCACACAGAAAGTAACAGATTTAACATCTGTGGCGGATAAATATGCTAATGAACTAGCCCGCATTGAAGAACTTCGTTATTTTAATGATCACAATAACATGAATACAGAATGGCGTGAGCTTTTTAATCAAGCTAATTTCAATGAACAAATTGCATTAATTAAGTTTGCTGAAAAGCATTGCTGGTATGATTTACAAGTGGAAGGGACAATTCAGGCTAAAGCCTGGAACTATTTAAAATTACGTTTGCCTAACGCCTATGAAAAATGGTTTGATTTATTTTTAAAAGATAAAAAAATCACCCGCACTTTTGCAATGGCGATTGCTCGCCAAGAAAGTGCTTGGAAGCCTTATGTAAGTTCAAGTGCTAATGCTCAAGGTTTGATGCAACTTTTACCTAGCACGGCAAAATTAACAGCTCAACGCAATAATTTGCCTTATAATCAAGAAAATCAGTTATTGGATCCATTTAATAACATTATGCTTGGAACAACACATTTACAAGAGTTATACGATAAATATGGAGATAATCGAATTCTCATCGCTGCGGCATATAATGCTGGCGCAAATCGTGTTGACCAATGGTTAGCAAAATCTAATGGTAAACTCACAATGGCTGAATTTGTCGCTTCTATTCCCTTCTATGAAACGCGGGGCTATGTACAAAATGTTCTCGCTTATGATACCTATTACCAAATTTTACAAAACAAGCCACAACAAATATTTTCCAAAGAGGAATATAATAAGCTATACTAGTTTAATAGTATAAATAATCAAGGAGTTTGATATGTATATTAGTCGTAACATGAAACAATGGACAACATTTATTGAGGTTTTACGAACTGCATTTAACAAAGGAAAAGAACAAGAGTTATTAACGCTTCTGCTCACTCCTGACGAACGAGATGCAATTGGGCTACGATTACAAATTGTTGCTCAATTACTTGATAAAAAAATTCCACAGCGTGAAATTCAACAAAATCTTAGCACCAGTGCTGCAACGATTACCAGAGGTTCTAATATGTTGAAATTGATGCCACCTGAATTTATGAATTGGGTTAAAGCTCAAATTGATGAAAAAAATAACCTTTAAGTTTCATTTTTGTGAACATAAAAGTTGCCGCATTTTTGATACAAAGTGCGGTACTTTTTTAATCTATTTTTTTATCTTTTCCATTGCGATTACGCTATTCTTTCGCATTGTTCCTATTCCTTTTTCTGCTTATATGGCAGAGCAAAAAATTGCCCATTTAGCGATATTAGATTTTGATTATGATATTAAATATGATTGGACAAGCCTTGATGAAATCTCGCCTCATATGCAATTAGCCGTCATTGCGGCAGAAGATCAAAGCTTTCCTCATCATAATGGTTTTGACTGGAATGCGATTCAAAGTGCGGTGAAATATAACCAAAAATCGAAACGAATACGAGGAGCCTCTACGATTTCCCAACAAACGGCTAAAAATCTCTATTTATGGCATGGTCAAAGTTGGGTAAGAAAAGGCTTAGAAGTGCCTGTAACACTAATGTTGGAAACATTATGGTCTAAACGACGTATTCTTGAGGTCTATTTAAACATTGCTGAATTTGGCAAAGGCATTTTTGGTGTGGAAGCTGCTAGTCAGTATTATTTTAAAAAGTCCGCTAAAAATTTGACGCAATCAGAAGCAGCGATGTTAGCTGCAGTCTTACCGAATCCGATTATCTATAAAGTAAATAAACCAAGTTTAGTGGTACGTAAAAAACAAATTTGGATCATTCATCAAATGAATGCTTTAGGTCAAGGTTATCTAAAAAATCTGTAACAGTTCTTTATATTCGTAGTAAGATAGATACCACCTTTCTTTTAATCTATAACCAAGGAGAACAATATGGCAATTTTAGTAACTGGTGCCTCTGCAGGTTTTGGGAAATCAACTTGTATCACCTTAGTCAAAGCTGGCTATAAAGTCATTGGTGCAGCCCGTCGTTTAGAAAAACTCAATGAATTAAAACAACAACTAGGTGATAACTTCTATCCATTACAAATGGATATTTCCAACACGGTTGATATTGATAAAGCTATCGATAGCTTACCTAAGCAATGGTCTGAAATTGAGTTATTGGTAAATAATGCTGGTTTAGCCTTAGGTTTAGAACCTGCTCATCAAGTGAAAATTGAAGACTGGCTCACTATGGTGAATACCAATATTATTGGTCTTATTTATCTCACAAGAAAAATTCTGCCACAAATGGTTGAACGTGATAAAGGCCATATTATTAACCTTGGCTCAATTGCAGGTACTTATCCATATCCTGGTGGTAATGTTTATGGTGCAACGAAAGCCTTTGTAAAACAATTTAGTTTAAACTTGCGTGCAGATTTATCTGGTACTAAAGTGCGAGTGACTAATATTGAACCAGGGCTTTGCGGTGGAACAGAATTTTCTAATGTACGTTTTAAAGGTGATGATGAGCGAGCAGCTAATCTTTATAAAGATACTGAGTCAATCCAGCCAGAAGATATTGCCAATACGATTCTTTGGATCTACCAACAACCTGCTCATGTCAATATTAATCGTATTGAAATCATGCCAATTAGTCAAAGCAGCAATGCGTTAAAAGTAGTAAAACATTAAGTTGTAGATAAAAAAGTGCGGTATAAATTTTTAAAATTCTTACCGCACTTTTGTTTATCTCATTATCACCCGAGTTAAGGATTTATCCATTCTTTTATGCCATTGTGTTGCAATGATTTTTTGTGAAATATATCGACCTCGTCCATCATAAGCCTGTTCTTTTGATAATTTATCAATTCGACAAGCGCAAACTTTATACTCTGGTATTCGAGCATATTTATCTAATGCGGCATTAGTAAGCCAGTTACTATTACCATCAGGGAAATGAAATGGCATCCAACATTCCCCTGGATTAGTTTTATCAGAAACTCGTGCTTCTGATGTTATCGTACCACGACGAGAAGATACGGTTACACGTTCACCATCCTTAATACCTAAATGCTCAGCATCTTGTGTATTAATTTCTACAAATGAGTGTCCTGCAATTTCCATTAACCCTTCTGTACGTTTTGTCATCGCACTAGTATTATAATGATACAAAATACGCCCTGTAGTTAACATCATTGGATATTCTTTATCAGGTAATTCCTGCGCTGGTTTATATTCTGTCGGATAAAAATAACCTAAACCTCGCACAAATTTCCCTACATGCATAATTGGCGTACCTGGATGAAATTTATCTGTACATGGCCATTGTAATGATTTGGTTGGCTCATTTTCCAAACGAGCATAACTAATTCCATGGAATGATGGCGTAACAGATGCCATCTCATCAAAGATCTCTGAAGCACTTAAAGTAGGTTGGTTATAACCCATACGACGCATTAAATCACAGATAATATCCGTATCTAAACGACTATTTCCAGGTAATGTGACCGCTTTACGGACTCGTTGGACACGACGTTCAGTGTTAGTGAATGTACCATCTTTTTCAGCATAAGAACGCCCTGGCAATACCACATCTGCTAACATTGCAGTTTCTGTCATAAATAACTCTTGAACCACTAAAAAATCTAATGATTTTAATGCTTTTATCACATGTGCTGTATCGGGATCCGTCACGACAGGATCTTCACCACAAATATATAATCCTTTAATATTTCCTTTAATTGCACTTGGGAAAATATCTGTAGCATGCATCCCCGTTTGCGATGGTAATTTAATCCCCCATGCCTTTTCAAATTTATTCCTAACAATAGGATCTGAGACTAATTGATAACCAGAATATTTATCTGGCATCGCTCCCATATCACAAGCTCCTTGCACATTATTTTGCCCACGCAATGGGTTGACACCACAACCTTCACGACCTAATTTTCCTACCATCATTGCCATATTAGACATTGACATGACGCCTTCCGTCCCTGTTGAGTGTTCTGTTACGCCTAAACAATAAATAATTGGTGCTTTTTTTGCCGTAGCATACATTCTTGCAGCAGCTCGAAGATCATCAGGATCAATATTGCAAATCTTAGCAACTCGTTCTGGCGTATAACTCTTTAAGATTTTTTTTAGTTCTTTAAAATCTTCTGTATTTTCGGCAATAAATTTCTCGTCAATTAATCCTTCTTCAATAAAGAGATGACACATACCATTGGCAAAAGCAATATTACTACCAGGACGTAATTTTAAATGAATATCAGCTTGTTTGGTTAAACCTATATCACGAGGATCTACTACAATCAGTTTTGTACCATTACGCACCGCTTCACGGATTTGCATACCAATGACAGGATGCGCCTCTTCAGGATTTGAACCCACCAATAAAATCACATCCACATCATGAGTAATATCATAAATAGTATTAGTCATTGCCCCCGAACCTAAGGTTTTCGCTAACCCTTCTACAGAAGCTGAATGGCATACACGAGCACAGTTATCAACATTATTCGTACCAAAACATGCACGTACCATTTTTTGAACCATGTAAATATCTTCATTTGGCGATCTTGAACAAGCAAAACCAGCTAACGAATCTGAGCCATATTGACGTTTTAATGCCATAAATTTTGAAGCTACAAGATCTAAAGCTTCATCCCAACTAGCCTTTCTAAATTTTCCCGTTCCACGATCTTTAATTAATGGATCTGTTAACCGATCCTGAGACATCACAAATTTATAGGAACCGAAACGACCTTTTACACAAAGACGATTATTATTTGATGGGCCATCTACCCCCTCAGCACCCACTAATTTATTATCTTTCACTAATAAATTATATTGGCAACCTACCGCACAATGTGGACATGTGGTTCTTACTCGTTGAATTTCCCAACTGCGGTATGCCTTGGCTTCTTTTTTATAAATAGCACCTGTTGGGCAAGCTTCAGCACAATTACCACAAGACTCACAATTCGTTTCTTTCCAATTTGTACCAAATGGGGTTTCAATCGCCCTAAAAATGCCTCTTGAGGTGAGTTGAATAGAATTACAACCACTAACATTTGCACAAGTATTAATACAACGTTGACAATGAATACACAGATCTGGTCGATATCCTAAAAAAGGATTATCTTCCACATGAGGTACTTCAATTCCAGGTAACCGAAAATTAGGGAAACTAGATTCACTAATTCCGCATTGATGCGCGACATTTTGCAGTTCACAAGCGCCATTAGAAGGGCAAGAAAAACAAATTAAATTATGATGAGATAAAATTAAATCCAATGCCATACGGCGAGATCGCACCACTTTATCTGTTTGAGTTCGAATAATCATGCCATCTTGTACAAGCGTATTACAAGATGTAGGTAATTTTTCATATCCTTCAATATCAACCACACAAAGTCTACAAGAACCAATATCACTCACATTTTTTAAGTAACATAATGTAGGAATATTGATACCTATTGATTTTGCAGCATCAAGAATAGTTGTACCTTCAGCAACTTGAACATTCATTCCATCAATATTTAAATTAATCATAAATTACGCCCCCCTTGTAAAACGCCACAACCGAAATGATCACAACGTAAACAGCGTTCCGCTTCTTGCATAGCTTCTTCATAAGTATAAGGATTTTCCACATGCTCAAAATCGCATTTACGAATATAGGCAGGTCTTTCGGTAATATTGGCACGGCCAATCTGTATGCGAACGTTTTGTTTTGGTGGCGGCGCTTTTGTCTCGCAAGGAAATTCATGATGATAACCAAGATATTCATCAATATTATGAGCAGCTACTTTTCCTGCGGCAATTGCTTTAATTGCAGTTGAAGGCCCTGTCGCACAATCACCGCCGACAAATACACCATTCATATCAGGCACTGCAGTTGTCAGATCGGATTTAAACACACCACGCTCTGCTGGCATACCAAATTCTTCAAATGGCACACTAATAATATCTTGTCCCACTGCAATTAAAATTACATCACAATCGATAGTAAACTCAGGTTTATTCGCTTTTACTGGGCTTGGACGACCACCATGATCATAAGGACCGGTCATCTGTGGTTGAACCGTTAAGCCTCTACAATTGCCTGATTCATCTTTTTCAATTTTCACAGGTGCTGCAAGGGTAATCAGTTCTATTCCTTCCATAATCGCCGCTTCAATTTCAGTATGAAGTGCAGTCATGTCTTCTTGTCTTCTACGGTAAACAATACGCACATCTTTGGCTTTACAACGCACCGCAGAACGTGCTGCATCCATTGCCACGTTCCCCCCACCAATCACCACAACTACTTTATCCGTATAATCAGGAATAATATTATTGCCGATATCATCAAGCATTTGCACCGCAGAGAATACATTATTCCCATCAGCGCCCTCTATACGCAAAATTTTGCCTTTTTGCGCACCGATGCCTACAAACATCGCATCATAGTTACGACGAATTTCTTCCACAGAAATATCATCGCCCACCATCACACCATATTTCACTTCAATGTTGCCTGCCGACAACACTGCGTTTAAATCTTGATCTAAACGATCTTTAGGAAAACGATAATTAGGAATACCATAACGCAACATACCACCCAAAGCTTTTTGGCGTTCATAAATGGTAACTCGATGACCCATTTGCGCTAAAAAATAAGCACAAGTTAATCCTGCAGGCCCACCGCCAATAACTGCAACCTTTTTACCTGTATCTGGTAATGGAGCTGGGACTTTCACTGTATCCGCAGCGATTTGATCTACCGCATATTTTTTTAAACCACGAATATTAATCGCATCATCAATTAAACGGCGACGACAACGTTCTTCACAAGGATGTTCACATACCAGCCCACAAGCCGTAGGTAAAGGATTATCTCGACGAATTAAGTTAATTGCCTCCGCATAATTTCCATCACCAATATGAGCGATATAACCAGGAATATCCACATGGGCTGGACACATATTGATACATGGAATTCTCTGACCGATAACCTTTTGACAAGATTTATGATGTATATGACTTTCGTATTCTTCTTTAAATTCTTCAATACTATCTAAAATTTCAATAGCCGGTTGATAACCAATCGCACAATCTGAACCATCACGAATCATTTCTGCTAATTCACGAATTTGATACATCGTATTATCATCGCCTTCTCCAGCTAAAATATCTCGCAATAAAAAAGACAAATGAGGAATACCATCACGACAAGGAACACACTTGCCACAGGTTTGGCTCATTGAAGAACGTAAGGAGGCATATTGCACAACCAAAGGACAAGTACCAGGAGGAAAACTTCTAACTTTATTGACAAACTTATCAACTAATTGACCAATTTTTACATCATAGTTATCCGCAGGGGTAAGAAAGAATTTAGCCATACCGAATCACTCCCAAATAACACTAAAATAAAGAAAAAAATCGAACAAAAATAAATGACTTCATATTGACATAAAATATTTTCAACTGTAAATGGCCTACAAAAAATATGTCTTTAATTTTTGATCCATATCATTTATAAAAATAGTTTTACTGTTTTTTTAACATAAAATAAATTCTGTTAATTTTATTTACGAATATATTCCCTAAACATCAGCAATATTCTCTAACAGAAGCTCACAATATTAGAAAGCTTATTTGAATGAAATAAAAAGTGCAGTAGAATTTCCCGAATTTTTAATTAAGAGACCAACATGAAATGCGATTATTTGTAGCCGAAAAACCTAGCTTAGCCAGAGCCATTGCTGACGTGTTACCTAAACCACATCAGCGTGGTGATGGTTTCATTAAGTGTGGCAATAATGATTGCGTAACTTGGTGTGTAGGGCATTTATTAGAGCAAGCAGAACCTGATGCTTACAACCCTATTTTTAAACAATGGCGTCTTGAGCATCTACCCATCGTGCCTGAAAAATGGCAACTCATTCCACGTAAAGAAGTAGCGAAACAACTGAAAACTGTTGAAAATCTTATTCATCAAGCAGATCAATTAGTCAATGCAGGAGACCCTGATAGAGAAGGTCAATTATTAGTAGATGAAGTTTTCAATTATGCTAAATTATCTATTAATAAACGTAACGCTATTCAACGTTGTTTAGTCAGCGACCTCAATCCAAGTGCGGTAGAAAAAGCCGTAAAAAAATTGCAGCCTAATACACACTTTATCGCTTTAGCAACTTCAGCGCTTGCTCGAGCTCGTGCTGACTGGTTATATGGAATTAATATGACCAGAGCCTATACCATTCACGGTCGCCAAGCAGGTTATAATGGTGTGCTTTCTGTGGGACGGGTACAAACACCCGTATTAGGATTAATTGTGCGTCGTGACCTAGAAATTGAAAATTTTCAACCCAAAGATTTCTTTGAAGTGCTCGCCCATATCCAAACCCAAGAAGAAATTCCGCAAAAACTGACCGCACTTTGGCAGCCAAGTAAAGCTTGTGAAGATTATCAAGATGAAGATGGTCGAGTGCTTTCCAAAGGGTTGGCAGAAAATGTGGTTAAACGCATTACAGATCAACCTGCGGAAGTGACAGAATATGTGGACAAACGTGAAAAAGAAACCGCACCTTTACCCTATTCACTTTCGGCTTTACAAATTGATGCGGCAAAACGCTTTGGAATGTCTGCACAAGATGTTTTAGATACGTGCCAAAATCTATATGAAAAGCACAAACTCATTACTTATCCACGTTCAGATTGTCGTTATCTACCTGAAGAACATTTTGCTGATCGTGAAAAAGTGCTCGCGGCAATTCAAGTACATTCTAACCATTACCAACAGCTACCAAGTGCGGTCAATATTGAGCAAAAAAATCGTTGTTGGAATGATAAAAAAGTGGAAGCACACCATGCCATTATCCCGACGGCAAAAAATCGCCCTGTGAATTTAAACGTACATGAGCTCAATATTTATACATTAATTGCTCGCCAATATTTAATGCAATTCTGCCCAGATGCAGAATATCGTAAAAGTAAAATTGATTTTGTTATTGCTGGAGGAAAATTTATTGCTCAAGCACGCAATTTACAAGTAGCTGGCTGGAAAGAATTGTTGGGTAAAGAAGATGATGATGAACAATTAGAGCCACCATTACCCGTGGTAAAAAAAGGGCAAGTACTACATTGTCAAAAAGGGGAAATTATAAGTAAAAAAACTCAACCCCCTAAACCTTTTACAGATGCAACCCTATTATCTGCAATGACAGGTATAGCACGCTTTGTGCAAGATAAAGAATTAAAAAAGATCTTACGTGAAACCGATGGGTTAGGCACTGAGGCGACTCGTGCGGGTATTATTGAATTACTATTCAAACGAGGTTTCTTATATAAAAAAGGTCGTAATATTCATAGTACTGAAGCAGGTAGAATCTTAATTCAGGCACTTCCTGATATTGCGACTCAACCTGATATGACCGCACATTGGGAATCCCAATTGGATAGTATTAGCCGTAAGCAAACAAGTTACCAACAATTTATGTCAACCTTGATTCAGTTACTACCTGAACTCATACAATATGTTAATTATTCGGCACTGCGTAAATTAACGAGTGTAACCAATAATTCCCAAGCTAAATCTTTTAAAGGGAAAACTAAAAATAATAAAAACATTGAAAATAAAACAAATGTTTAAAATTAACACGATCCGCCACAATTTACATAAAATGACTTGCGATGACAGCAAAAATCAGCTAGTATTTGCACGTTTTATATAATTGCAATTTGCAAAGAAGAGAAAATATAATGTATCAAGCTTTATTAATTATTTATTTACTAGTTTCAATCGCTTTAATTGGTTTCATTCTGGTTCAGCAAGGTAAAGGTGCTGATGCAGGGGCATCTTTCGGTGGTGGTGCTTCAGGTACAGTATTTGGTTCAGCTGGTTCTGCAAACTTTTTATCGCGTACAACAGCTCTTCTAGCTACAATCTTCTTTCTTATTAGTATTGCTCTTGGCAATATGAACTCACATAAAAATAATGTAAAACAAGGTGCATTTGAGGATTTATCTCAAGCAGCAGAACAGCTACAACAACCTGCTAAACCTGCACCAGTTGAAAATAAAAACGCAGATATACCTCAATAAAAATTAAATTCTAAAATGCTCTGGTGGTGGAATTGGTAGACACGCCATCTTGAGGGGGTGGTGGCCGTAGGCCGTGCGAGTTCAAGTCTCGCCCAGAGCACCATTTGACTAAATTTAGCTCAACACAGCTAAACGAAAAAATCTGATAAAGCCTGTAAAATCAACGTTTACAGGCTTTTTTCTTATCTTAGCTAAACGTATCTAAACATTTCCTATCGCAAATTTTAGTTACACGTTTAGTTACACGATTTGAAACGTGTTACTATAAATTATTCTGTGTCTAACATCTTGTAAGATCAAAATATGGCTAGAACAACCAAAGCACTAAACAAAACTCAAATAGAAAATGCTAAACCAAAAGACAAAGAATATATATTAGCTGACGGTAACGGGCTAATTCTTAGAGTGAAACCTACAGGATCTAAAATATGGATTTTTAACTACATATCCCCTATTACGAATAAAAGAACAAATCTAACTATCGGGCATTATCCTGCTCTATTACTTTCTGACGCGCGGGCAAAACGTGAAGAATATCGTTCTCTACTTGCGAAAGATATAGATCCGCAACAAGAAAAAATACGCATTCAGCAAGAACATGAAAGCCGTCTGAAAGATACCTTTCGTTCTGTTGCTGAAAGCTACTTCAGCGGTATTTACAAAGAAAAAGCCAAAAATCCAGAAACACGAAAAAAGAATTGGGAACGCCTAGAAAATCATATATTCCCTTATATTGGTGATACACACGTATCAGAAATCAAAGTTAAAGAATTAGTAAGCATTTATGAAAAAATAGCAGATAGAAGTAACACACTGAAAAAAATACATCAGCTTGTAAGTGCCATTATGGATCATGCTATTACGCAAGGCATTATAGAAAGCCATAACTGTAGATTAGCTGTAAAGAATTTTCATATAAAATCATCTACTCCCCACCCTACGATTAAATCTGATGAATTGCCTAAATTATTTCAAGATTTAGCTAACGCCCGCATAGAAAAGAAAACTTATTTACTAATTTGTTGGTCTTTCTTAACAGCCCTGCGCCCTAATGAAGCCGTTAATGCTGAATGGTCTGAAATCGATTTTACTAATAAGCTATGGCATATTCCTAAAGAGAAAATGAAAGGGAAAGCAGATAAAAAACGCGCGCATACTGTGCCGTTATCATCTCAAGCAATCCAATTATTAGAAGTCATGAAAATGTTTTCTGAAAATAGCTCTTTTGTTTTTGCTGGTCGCTCATCAAAAAATCAACCCATGAATAAAGCAACCGTAAATGTAGCTCTAAAACGTATCGGCTATAAGGGTAAACTCACTGCCCACGGAATACGCGCTTTTATTAAAACATTCTTAGCATCTAAAAAAATTGAACGTAACGTATCTGAAACCGTTCTTTCTCATTTATTGGAAGGTGGGGACGAATTAGAAAATACTTACAATCGCTATGATTATTTAGAAGAGCGAAAGCCTGTAATGCAGCTTATAGGTGACTATTGCGAACAATGCGGAATGAACTTAAATTTATAATTAGTATATTAAAAAACTTTTTTTATCTTTAACTCTTCATCTCTTCACCTTTGGCAATTTTTTCATTATAAATCAATAAATTAAGCGGTGATCAGTTGGATTTAACTCTTCACCAACTCTTCACCCAAAGGGTGAACAGTCATAAAAAAAGCGGGATTTTAACCCGCTATTTTTAATTTGATACCTCATTCCGAAAGTTATCAAAATCCTTGTAATGAACATTCGTTCGCACTCCTGTTTTAGTAGATTTCTTTATAAAATCATATTCATTCCCATGTTGTTTTAAGGCTTGCTCAATGCCCGTTACAAAGTTTCTTAAGCCTAATTCACTGATATTCATTGCCCTTGTGTAAGCTAAATAAGCGGGGTAAAGATGCGTTCTGATTCTATCAAGCCCCATATTCGCCACGCCAATAAAAAGCCCATTCATTTGCTCTGTAGTGTAGAAATATCCGAAGAAGTCTGTAAGTGGGTCGGATAACTTTTTCACTTCTAAGGCTTCTTGGCTATTCATCTGCGCCATTAAAGCTTTTTTTGCGTCTGTTGGTTCAGAGAATGTATCAAGCACTTTACGAATAATTCCGCCTACTTCAAGAGTGATTTTATCCATAAAATGCGAATCCCGTTCATCTTCAGGAACACTCTTTTTGAAGTCAAAAATCACGCGTCTGCGATTAATACCGCCCGAACGTTCGGTAAATCGGCAAGGTTCGTTATTTATCAGCATAACTAAAGCCGTGATTTTCGTATTGAACGGATCTTTATAGTTATAACGTACTCTTACTGTATCACCGCCACTAATTGCTTTTAATCCGCCACCATCTCCACCATATTTAGCTTGTTCAGCGCAAATAATCAGCATTTTATTTTCAAGCCCTGCTAACCCCCGTTCATCATCAAAATTTTCTAATTTGCTAGATGCAGTATTTTTATCACCAGCTAATAGCGTTGCAATACTCGCAAAAACAGATTTCCCGCTACCGCCTTTCCCCGTGATTTCAAAGAATATCTGCCAGTTATAGCGATTGGTTAAAATCGCATATAACACGGCTAAAATGTTTCTTGCTTTCTCTTTGTTTCCATCTGATACAAAGTTCAGCCACTTATCAAAGTGCGGTGTATTTGTTGCCTGTTCATCATAATTATGGGGGATACAAGCCGTTAACCAATTTTGACGGTTATGCGGTTCAAATTCCAATGTATTACGGTTTAGTACGCCATTATCAAAAGCGATTAAATCGCTAGAAGTTTCGCCCATTCGGGGAAGTTGGGCTTTTAGCGTGTTGATCAAACGATCTATTGTAGAATCGCTATAGTTAAATTCATTTTCATCAAGAAATTTAACTGCTTTCTCTTCCAAGTCATCATTTTCTTGTTTATTCCACGTTTTGCCATCATAAGCATAGATTTCTCTGCAACCACGCTGTAGTGACATATCTAAATTTAACCACTTTTGAAAGGCTCGTGATTTTTTGTTCGTTCCGTCTTTTTCTTTTAATTTCTCTGGCGGTGCTAATTGCTCTGCGAGATCTGCAGTCTCTTTATCATTGCGTAAGCGTTGAATATAACCACTTAAATCTTCTTTAGTCTGCGCTGCAGCATCAAGAAGTTTGACATCTATCGCATTAGAGTTTTTAGCTAAGTTTTGACAAATAGCCGTTATTTCAGCTTGTGCCAGTTCACCATATTGAACAAGTTTTACTGATTGTTGATCTTCTTTTACTATGCGGATAGAAGAAATATTCTCTAACTGGTTTTCAGCAAGAATAACTGGTTTTATATTTCTATCTAATCCGTAAATTAAAGAACATAACAAGAGCCATTCTTCACCCTTTCCTTTATCCCATGCTTGCCAGGCTTTACGCCCAGCAAGAATAAAAATATCAGAGTAAGGTTCATGTGGTTGATCCGCAAGGTGCGGTGCATTGATTAATTTAGCCATTGTTTGCCTCCTTGCTCCGCATCAATCCCTAATCCAATTCCTGCGCATTGCTTAAATAAAAATGCGTCCTTGAACTGAATCACTCGAATTTGAGCAGTAGGGTAGATTGTTTTAAAAGGCGCTATCGCCTCCTCAGCCTCCGCACGTTCTCTTCTTCCCTCTGCGTGAATAATGGGCGCGCGTGCATTGCCTAAGCTAATTTCTAGTGTGTAATGGTTTAAATTAATGGCTCTGATATTTGTGAGTTTCCCTTGTCGAGCATAAGCGCGATGAAGGCTTAAAATATCCCCTTTGCTTTCTCGCATTGCGACAACAGTCAGCATAAATAAATCATCAATAACGTGATAGCCAGCAGTTAAAATAAAAGCAGTGTTACTCATTATTTCCCCCTTGCAATTTATCACCCTCAATGCGTTCAATATTGAGTTGGTTTATTTGTGCGATAACTTCACCGAACTTATGGATTAAGTAGTCATTAGCTTGATTAAAGTTTCTGATTGTTTCTTGGTTATTTGAGCTAAGTTTTGCACCTTGCGCCTTAACCATTTCATTAAATAACTTTCCGCCTGTTTTTAATCTCACCACTAAATCAGTAAGTTCATCTCTAAACTTGATTTTGTGATGGAAGTCATCGGGATAAACCTCTAAACACTTGCGGTTGCTATCTAAAATCAACTTGAATTGGCGCGTAAACTGGCTACATTTAAAGGCTAATGGATTAGCGTATAGTTTCCCTTGATATTTGCTTTTAACCTCGCTACGTGCGTTTCCTTGCGTATTTTTAACCGATTCATTTTGAGTTTCGTTGTTGCTGGTGGCTTTATGGTTAGCTTTCCATTGCTCAAGCTGTGCCATTGGATTAGTTGGTTTCATTGTCGCCCTCCGTTAAAACGGTGATAGTTTCTAAACGTCTGCCGGTAATATCTGTTTCGCCAATCTCAGCTTTCGCCCTGATTTTGGCTTGTAGTGCGTCTCTAAGTGAACAATATTGCCCTGCTGTGAATTGGTCGCCGTTGTCATAGGTAAAAACAAGGCTATAAGGGAATTTAGTGTTACTCATCATTTCGCCCCCTTATTTCCACTGTTAAGGTGATAGGTGGCGTCTGCTGATACATTGCGCAATGTGTTTAGAAAATATGCGTTGGCCTGAATTAATGCTCCGATATGTTTTACATTGTCATTGCTCATCGCTTGATTATCAAAACCCTGCTTAGAATCAGCAAAATGCCCTAAACAGCTTACCATATCGCCTAATTCCATTAGTCCTAACTCGATAGTTTCGCAAAGCATTTCGCTTTCTTTACGTAACTTTATAAGCTCCATTTCATCAATATCATCACGAGCAACTACGTCATTTAATGCCATTTGAATAGTGCCATAACTAAGCATGTGCCACCTCCATTTCAGCAGATACAGAAAGGGTAGGAAGTGCCGCTAAAGTGCGGTTGTTTTGAGGGTAGATTTTCATTGTTGGATTTCCGATAGATTTAGTTAATGTAAGAGTATCGCCCTGAATTGGGTGCGATACAGACTCAACTACCGCTATCGAACGGCTAGCCTTATTCGTGCGGATAAACTCCGCCTTATTTCGGCTTATCATCTGTACCGCAAATTCGATATGAGACAACGCACCTAATTTTTTAGGAGAGTGCAAGGAATGAATTTTAGGTAAAAAAATACCGCATTGATAAGGGTTGCGGTTGCCCTCGATAGTAGTAGTGCTTTCAATATTACCCACATTCCGCCCTGCTGGCAAGCTGTGATTATTTCCATTAGTTGAAAAAGTGCGGTTGTTTTTCACGGTGTTTTGAAGATTGATTTTGCCGGCAAGCACAAGAATAAAATCACGGGCGAATTGGGAGCGTGCCGCTTGTTCTGTGTCGGCAGTGATGCGAATTTTTTGAATTTGATTGGTTAGATCGGTACGGCGAATAGCCGCAAAAATGAATTGATACATTTTGAGTAACTCCAATTGTAAACACTTGAGAGTTACCGCGGAAAGTTTCGAGGCTTTGGCGGTAACGTGTAACGGTCTCGAAAACTGCGACAATTGGAACACAGCAAAGGGCGAACCTTTACCGCTACACGCTACCATTGAGAGAGATTTGTAGATTTGATGAATAAAAACAAAATCCGCAAATTCTTTAGGTGTGCGAATGTTACGCATAAAAAAACACGCTTTAGGCGTGCTCTGCGCCAATTGTAAATAAGTCGAGTTTCGAGGCTCGGCAGTCGTTTTTTGCGACTGCAGGGAAATAATGCCACATTTCACCGCACTTTGTAAAGTGTTTTTTATAAAGATTTCTGATAAAATAGTTTTGTAACCACCCATATGGTTACCTCCTTAAATTAGAATCGTTTCTAAATTGTTACGCCATAGTTCTTTTTTCCTTGCTATGGCGTTTTTCTTTTCTATTAACCAATGATTAAGCACGTGCAGCCTTCTGTTCTTCAATCCATTGATTCACTTCTTCTAAATCCCAACGAACAAAGTTTTGTGAAAAGCGGATCGGTTGAGGGAATTTCTTAGCTTTTACAAGCTCGTTGAGTTTGGTGCGACCAAAGCCAACAATATGGCAAGCGGTTTCACCAGAGATTAGTTTTTGTTGAGGGTTTAATTTCAGATTTAATTTTTGAGCTTCGTTCATCTCGTAACCTCTATAATTGTTGATTAATGACATTGAGCTATTCAATAACTCGATTGGTTGCGTAACGTTACGAGGGTATTAAATCATTATGGATATAGGGGCGAGAGATAGGGAGAGAATAAAAAATACCCTGTCTATATAGGCAGGGTATAATAAAATCAATGGGTTAAATGTAAATTTAGTTTTTCTTTCTATTAATTGGACAAGCTATTTTTTCTATCTCTGTGGCAAGGGTTTGAGTAACGCGATAATCCCTTATTATATAATCTCTAATTTGAGTATTACTTTTTACATTATCTGGATAATTTGCCCAGTATTTATTTCTGACCTCTATGGCTATCTTTAAAGGATCGTCAGTTCTATAGGCACTCAATAAAATTGGAATGTTTTTATTATTATAATTGTTCTTTAGTTTAGTTATCTGATTGTCTTTTATCTCTAGTTGTTGGCGTAAGTTTTTTATTTCATTTTCGTAGTCAGTATAATTTTTCCCAACATCTTTTTCTAATTCTAAAAATACATCTAAATCTTTTTTTAAAATTTCAATGGAGTCTAAACTAACCTCAATTTTGGGAAGATCTACATACAGATCATCATCTTCATCTGTTAGAATAAATTGTATTTCTACATCGTCATCACTGGCGCTGACAAACTTATCAATTGGATCAATAAATATTGAGTCAGATTTTATTATATTTTTTTCTTTTCCTGTATAACTTGAAGGGCTAATATAAAACCACCCAAAAAAATCAACATTAGGATATATATCTTTTGTCAGATTTATTTCTCGTTTTGAATTTTTAACTTCAAATTGAATATTTATGTTTTTGTACCTAGATATACTTCTTTTTTGGTTTGGGGCTGATGATGAAAAGCAGGCGCAAGAGCCAAAAATATCTTTACTAATATCTACTCCTTTGTGCTTTCTATATGTTTTAACGTTGTGTTTTATTCTTAATCCGCCACAGGGAATAAAATATACAGGTTGTAAATAATTTACATCACCTATAGAAGTTAAAAATAACCGTCCACCAAGAGAACCGCAAACAATCTTGATTACAGTTTTAACCTGCCCATCCTTTATGAAATATAACAAATCATCTAAATTAATTTTTTCATCAATTCTATTGTTAATGTAGTCCAATGCTTTCTCTAAAGAAAAGCTAAATCTTTTATTGCTTAATGAAGTTTTAATTGTCATAAACGCCCCTTTCGCATTCGTCCTTATTGGTAGGAGCGCACCAACAAGATAAGGTTTCTTGCTTTCGGGGATCAGCCTAGATGCGCTTTATTTGATTAATTATTCCTTTACTTTAAATGGATAGTGATATTGCCTAATCGAGTTTCTTTTCCGTCATTTCCAATATGCGTTATCGTTCCGCTAATGAACGGTTTATTTTCCTCTTGTTTTTGTAAAATCCGTTGAATGATAGGGCGTTGCAATTCCTGTTCTGCCCAGCTGGATAATACTTCGTCTTGTTCTAGCGGTTTTGGTTTTTCTTTTATCTTGTATATTAGATAACAAAAGAAGGCGATAGCGCCTATTAGAAAAGCCAGTAAAGGCCATTTTAATATTGGCCAAAAGATGAAAACTAACAAGCCAACAAAAAGCAATATGGCTAAAAATAACAAAAAATCTAAAGCAGAAAATACAAATGAACCAAATGCGGATAAAACGGATTTAATCATACTTTCCCCCTTGTTTTCCTGTTTATTTCTTGTTCTATTTTATCAAAGTTTAGATGCGTTAAGCTACGGCTATTTTTTGTTCATCAGAAAAGTTTTATAATAGTCTCGCTTTGAATTTAGAAATATTTTCAAAGTCTTCTAAACGTGAGCGGCTTACTTTTTCGGAAGTTTGCCGCAAACTTTAAGGAGCTGCGATCTACAAGTGCCTAATCGCGTCCTGCATGTAAGTTTTTAGACAAAATAGCCCAACATTGTGAAATGTCGGGCTTTTCTATTATTTGAACGCTTTTTTAAATTCTTCTTCTGCAACTTCTTTTGCAATCTTCAGAGCCTGTGCCTCACCAGATTTAAAGCCTTTTTCCATATAATGGCGACCTTTCATTTTTACTGTGCCATATTCAACCATCCACCAGTAAAACGGATCTGATTTATCTCGCGTATTTTCCCCAATTTTTGCCATTCTACGGCCGTTTGTTCGCATAACTCGAATTGCAGTGATACCACTTAAGCCATCTTTAGCTACCCTTGTTTTATGTCGAACGTTGTTTTTAATAGTTCCTTTTTGTCGGAAATTGGTACTTGTCTTCAACGTTGGAACATTCGGCTTGATTGTTTTTTCAATCGATTTGGCCGCGCTATTTAGTCCTTTTCTAATTGCTTTTGCAGCGACTTTGTTTATATCCTTGTTTAGTTTTTTTAAGTTTTGCTCAAGTTCTCTCAAGCCTTTTATTTGAACTGCCATAGTTTCCCTCTGTAGTTATAAATCAATACCATTAAATTGTTCTAATGCGTGTTTATGTTCATCTGAAAGCTCGAAAATCAAATCGCCATATTCAAGTTGATAAGTGCCGAATGACATCAAGAACGCTATAGCGGGATCGATTTTGTTTGCTGCTTTCTTCTTATTTGGTTTTATGTTGGCGTTTGCGTCTGTTTCCATCACTACATTAGATAACGCCCACGCAAGAACGGGATCGCCGTTGTGTTCGATTGCTTGGCGGTTGATTAGCACTTCTGCTGATTTTGCTACAGGGCTAAATCGTTGGTATGTTTGCGGGAATGGCTCTACTTCAAGCCCCGCACTTTGTAATTGTGTTCGTAAATGAGTTGCGTTCCATACATCAAAGCCTGTCATCTTGATATTGAAACGTTCAGCATCTTTCAGAATATCATCGCGTATTTTGTCATAATCAATACAATCGCCTTGCGTTGTCTGTAACCAACCTTGGCGCACCCATTGACGATAGATAGCACGGTTTTTATTTGCCACGTTCTGAAGTTGATATTCAGGGATATAATGACGGCAATATAACCGCACTTTGTTTTCATGGGGAAAGGTATAGCATACGCAGGTTAAATCGCTTGTGCTGGATAAGTCTAGCCCCATATAACAATCAAGGTGCAGTAAATCGCTTTCTGAATAATCTCGCTTACACAATGCCCACGCATCTAAATTTAGCCACGGTGTTTGACCGTTGCACCATACATTAAAACGCTTGGTAAGCATTTCTACCCACTCTGACGGAATGCCACGGGCTTTTTTAATAGTGTTTTCAAAATCAAGGAAAGGAATAGATTTTCCTATGTTGGGGTTCGCTTTAATCCAGTTTTGCGGATCGTCTATTTCGCTTTCTTCGTCCAGTTCAAAAATCATGATGAAAATACTGTCATTCTGTTCGTTGCCGTCTAGAATTTGGCAGCAATAATCATAATGCTGCTTACAGGCTGAAATTGTGTTACTTCCTGCAGTTGTAATCGCAAAGAGTAAACCTTCAGGGCGTGCTCCTTGCCCTAGCTCTAATGCGCTATATACGCTGTTATCAGCGTGTAAGTGATATTCGTCCACAATCGCAAGGCTTGGGTTAGTTCCCTCAATGGTGCTTGATTTGGCAGCCAACGGGCGCATTAAGCTGTTATTTTTCGGGTAGATCATTTTATGTTGCTGAATGTTTACCCGTTTTCTTAATAATGGTGACAATAAACACATCTGACGCGCATCATCAAAAACAATTCGGGCTTGATCACGGCTTACTGCTGCAGTGTAAATATCTTGCTGACCATCTTCAGCCAATAAAAACCAATTAGCCAAAACTGCAGCGATTGTTGATTTCGCATTTTTACGGGCTACTTGAACGTAAGCGGAGCGATATTTTCTTAATCCTGTGTCTTTACGCTTAAAGCCTAGAATGTTGGCAAAGAGAAAGACTTGCCAATCTGAAAGGATAATAGGCTGTCCGCGTAAGTGTCCTTTAACGTGCGGGCATAGTTTCGAGAAAGCTAAAAACTTATTAACCGCTCCATCATCAAAGAAATAATCGGGATTGTTTAAATCGTTAAAATAACGCTCTACGGCTTGTTTTATCTTCTTACAAGCCACTAACTCACCAGATTTGATTTTCTCTGCGTATGCGTGCCATATTTCCATATTTCGCCTACATTGTTAGGATTTCATCTAAGATATCGTTCTCATCTACTTCAATAGGATTTTTTCTGCGGCTTACAGGGTCGAAACCTAGCAATGATGACATCTTAATCATCACCTTTTCGGCATCTGCTTTCGCTGACAAAGCTGGATTTCTTGATTGCGTGCCTTGACTATTCACAATAATAAAGCCATTTTTGGCTAAATCTGCTACGGAATGACGCCAAATTGCGTAGTTTTCGCAATAAATTTCAAGGTTCGTTAAATCTTCTGCTTTAATATCGCCACGCTCTGAAAGTTGTTTAATTCGACTTTTCCATTGGGTTTTAGCGATACCATCTAAAAAATCAGGGGTTTTATAGTTTCTTCTCTTACTCATACATTTCCTTATTTTCAAAAAAATTGCCTTACATAAAAATTAAGTGGGGGGGGCGGTCTCCAACGCTTACACATCTCTTTTCAAAACTCCCCCCACCTATCTAACTGCGATTACTTCAATAATTTGATTTAAATCAATTTTTATTTCTTCGCACCATATCCGCGCTTATCTATAATTCTTGTTTTATAACTATGACAATCACGGCATAAAGGCTGATGATTGTTTATATCCCAAAAGCGCGGATCTGCTTGTCCATTCTCTACAGGTTGAATATGGTCGATAACTGTTGCGGGCGTATATTTGCCTTTCTCTAAACACATCACACATAACGGATTATGCTTTAGATATTCAGTTCTATACTTACGCCATTTTTGATCGTAGCCACGCTTGCTACTGCTTTCCCTTGTGTCTTTCGGTTTATGTTCTTCACATCGTCCAGACTTAACACGATTTCTACAGTTAGGATAGGTACAACGTCTTAAAGGTTGAGCTGGCATAATTCACCACCTAATAAACGCACGGTTCTCTATATACTTCCCATAATGCTGAAATAGTCATTGGGGCTGGCTTAAGATTAGCTAAATCTGTCACGGCTTCACGGTTAGCATATAAGTAAGCGATATACATCAAGCAACCGACTTTAATCGCTTGATTGAATACGATTGTTTTTTCTGTGTCACTATCTCCGAAAGTTTTCCCGATATGCTTTTGAGCAACTTCAATCGCTGCCACTATGTAGCCATTTAGTAGCGTATCATCTAAGTTATGGTCGATACTTAATTGCGCTTTAACTTCACCTAGTTCAATTAAATTAGAAATAAGCATTTAGAGAATTCTCCTTACACATTAACTGAAGTTCTTTGTGTTCTTCTTTACTGTCAATTACAGCATTAATTTCTAACAATCGTTCACCATACTTAACCCGCATTCTTCGGTTAATATTAGGTAAATAACGAATTCTTATTCGAATAATATCTTCACCTAATTGAAACGGGCCGCTAAAATATTCTCGCCCTTGTATTGGTTCTACACTTGCGTGAACAGTAGCAACATCTTCCCATTCAGTTTTTCTAGTTTCACCATAATTACGGGCTTTTTCTTTTTCTTTATTTCTTCGCTGAATTGTGATTACCTTGTTATATTTCCCCGCCTTAATCATTACCGCCATCGCTCGCCCCTGTATCTTGTTTCACTTCTACGGTTTGTTTCCATGCTTGGCTAAATTCATCACCACCAACATAAGGCGGTAAGCCTTCATGGCGGCGAACTTCATTCGGGCACATTACACCGGCTTTAATTGCCACATCGTAACTCTTGAAGCGCTCACTTTGACTGGTGCGCAATAAGTCGCTTGTATCAAATTCGATTAAGTAACGTTTATTGGTGTTGCTACCTAAATCAATCATCAAGGCATCTTTGAGTTGTTGCTCAAAGTTAGTAAGCCAAGGGCGCAAGGTTTGAGAAAGAAATGCGCGGCTTGCCTCACTGAAATTCGCATAGCTACTATTCGAATAATCTTGTAAGAAAATCGGGCTAATATTGTAGATTCGGGCTATATCGGAAATGGTAAACGTGCGACTAGCTAACCATTCAGCATCTTGGTTTGTCATGCCTAATTGTTTATATTCCATTGAGCCTTCAAGAATAGGCGTTTTACCCGCATTCTTTGCCCCCTTATAACGTTCAAGGGCTTTGACGGCTTTCTGTGCTTTCGCATCATCTAACCATTCTGCTGTTGAAATAAGCCCGCTTGCCATCAATCCGTTTTTCATAATGGCTGCACCATGGCGTTGCTGGGCTAAACCTAATCCCACCGTTTCACGGCAAACTGTTATCGGAGAACGCCCCATAAATCCATCAACAGAACTATGGCGTAAATGTAAAACTTCGTCTTGTAGATAGTTTTTCGTTTTGCCGTCTAAATCAGTAATCTGATAAATATATTCACCGGTTACTTTACGGAAGATATTTACCGCACTGGGTTGATAGGGAGTAAGGCTTATTGGTTCGCCCTTGTTATTCCACTCAATCACGGCATAAGCGTTACCATTTAGCAAACAATGGCGCATCATCGTATTTTTGAATTGATACGGTGTTTGGCTGCGGTTTGGCATTTCATTGAGAAGATATTCAACAGGATGACGATAGATTCTTTCTCGTCCATCTTCTTTTAGTGCGTATAGATAACAAGGCATTGATGCGACCGCCTCTGAAATGACGGTAACGGCATTCATCACGGCAGGTAACGATTCTGCAGTTTGTGGGCTGACAAATTCGCCCGCACCTGTATTGTTTATGCCCATGTAAGATAAAAGCTCTTCTATTGTGGTTGGCTCGCTACGTTGCTCTTTTCGTCTAAAAGGATTCCACATATTAAGACTCCATCACATCAAGCCACTGTTTCAAAAGTGCGGTAGAATGTTCTTGTGTTTTTTCTTTTGCTGCAATCATCGAACGCTTAGCAATTTCTACGCTACTTTCAGGATAGGCGGGAATGCTTGTTACTGTAACCTCAAAGAGTTCGGCTTTTTGTACAGTTCGTTGGCAAGGCTCTACATCAAAATCCCATTCTTCTTGACTGGCTCTAAATCCAAAGGACATGCCTGTAATATCACCACGCGAGACGCTAACTAATAAATCTTTCCCAATAGTTGTATTAGGCGGGGTGAGTTCAAAGCGTAAGCCGATTGAATCTTCTTCTAGTTTTAATGTTCCCGCACTAGTGCGACCGAGTAACTTGGTGTAGTCGTGTTCAAAGAGTGCGCGAACATCTTCGCCACTGGCTAAACTTTCACTGAATGCCTTAGGCGCAAAGGATTCTACAAAATCACAGTAAAGCACTTCTGAAGGGCTGTTCCATTTCACAACATAACCCGTTAATTTCTGATCGTCCGCGATGATTTCTGATGAACGAATTTCAAATTTCTGCTGATTCATTTTCTTTCTTGTATCCTTTAACAAAAAAGGGGCTTAATGCCCCTTATGAATTGTTGATTAAGCTAACGTCTCAATAAATTTGATTGCGTTACTATCCACCACGCCACCGCCTAAATATTTATCGGTGTGAACTTTATAGAAACCTGGTTCTGTAATGTTATCAGGTCGAGTGCGAACGCCTGTTTCATGATCAACAATGAAATAACCGCGCTTGAAGTCACCAAAGGCTAAAACGGGTTTATTCGCGCCACTTGCTGGCAATGTTTCAAGGAAGTGAACGGGACGACCTAAAAGCGTAGCGGGTGCATCTGCAGTTAAACCATCACGCCAAATAAAATCACCGTTTTTATTTTTCAATTTTTGTAACATTGCAGCGATTGTAGAAGACATCACCCACACTGCATTTTTACGATATTTTGAGTGCAGCATATAGAACAAGTCGATCAAATTATCTGCAGTGATTTTGTCCGCGCTTGCCACTTCCATTTTTTGAAGTTGTCCGAATGTACGGGTTTTATCGCCATCAGTTGAACGGGTATAAGCAAGTAAACCTTTTGATTTTTTATCGCCATCACCTAACGTTAAATCGCTTTCTTCGGTTTCAGTGAATGATTCACTGATTTCATCAGTTAACCAGCCTAAAACATCAATAGAAGAAAAATCTAAGATTTCTTGCGTGGTTTTCGGATAAGCATAGATTGAATTTAATGCAATGGTTACTTCATGCAGTTTAGGGGTTGCTGTGCCGTTGCGTGCTGTGCCCTCGGTGCTATGTTCAACGGTTGCACCGCCAGCAGATACTAATTTTTTGTATTCTTTCGCACCGATAGGCAAGCGAACGACATTACAAAGCTGGCGCATGACGCTATCATCTGTTAAGCGTTTCATGACCTCTTTGTCTAATTGAGGGATAACAGAATAGCCGCCATCTTCACCGTTAGCCGTCGTTAAATTGCGAAGTTCACCAGTTTTAATGTAATGGCGCAATTCATCATTTGAAAATTGTTTCGTGCTGCGGGTTTCTAATGGGTTAGATTGCGCACCAAGATTACGTTCTTCATCTGCTACGGTTTCGTATTTACTGATTTCATCACTCAATTGTTTCACTAAATCTTTCAATTTATCAAAATCTACTGATTCAGTTTCATCCAATGAACGATTTTCTTTTTCTGCTTTATCAAGCATTGCACGCATTTCTGCGACTTTTTCTGCCTTTTGTTGGCGTAACTCGATTAATTTTTTAAACATAAATTTGTCCTTTAACTCATCTTAATTAAGACGGCTACAAGTAGCCCATATCACAATATAAGCACATAAAATTTAAAGTAAATACCTTAAATTTTAATAGCTTAGATACGTTTAGTTATGATAAGTAAGCAAAGTTTGATTGATTATTTTTTGATCAGCAACCATACAAAAGGACAGTAAAAATTTATTTTCTGAAAGGGTGAAGAGTGGTGAAGAGTTGGTGAATAGTTGTTTTTAACTCTTCACCCTATAACTTATTGATATATAATTATTTTTTAGAAAAGGTGAAGAGATGAAGAGTTAAATAGAAAAAAAATTTATTATAGGCATATTTTGTTATTTTCATAAAATGAAATTAATTGTTACACATTTAGTTACACGCTATAACAGAAGATATTAAATAATCATTTAATTTCAATAAGTTATTTAATCAGATCGCTTCTCGCCCAGGCACCAATGATATGTTTCAATAACATTTTAAAAAGATTCACAAGGCTAGAATTTATAAGGTTCTAGCCTTTTTCGTTGTTCCAATTAGCTCCATTCAATCCGTGCATTTTTATACTTGATAATGTACTTTATGGTAGTTTACTTTTTATTACTACCACACTTGTTCTAGAGTAAATAAAGATGTTTAAAGAATCACTAAAGCTCAATAAATGTATTTTCACTACTACTCTATGGCAAAACCTTACAAAAAAAAGTGCGGTATAAAAACCGCACTTTTTTTATTCAATATGGACTAAATAATTATTTCATATAACGTTTAAATACTAAGGTCGCATTCGTACCACCGAAACCAAAGCTATTTGACATTACTACTTGTAAGCCAGCATTTTCTTTCGTTTGAGTAACAATATTTACCCCTTCAGCTTGTTCATCTAATGTTTCGATATTAATACTTGGAGCAATAAAATCATTTTCTAACATAAGTAATGTGTAAATAGCTTCATGAGCACCAGCAGCACCTAAAGAATGACCAGTCATTGATTTAGTTGAAGAAATCGCAGGCACTTTATCACCGAATACAGCTTTAATTGCAGCTAATTCTTTTACATCACCTACTGGAGTTGATGTACCATGAACATTAATGTAATCAATTGGTGTATCAATATTAGCCATGGCTTGTTTCATACAACGTTCTGCACCTTCACCGCTTGGAGCTACCATATCATAACCATCTGAAGTTGCTCCGTAGCCAATCAGTTCAGCATAAATTTTTGCTCCACGAGCTAATGCATGTTCTAATTCTTCAACAACAACTACAGCACCACCACCTGCAATCACAAAACCATCACGATTTGCATCATATGCACGAGATGCTTTTTCTGGCGTATTGTTATATTTAGTTGAAAGGGCGCCCATTGCATCGAATTCAGTTGCACATTCCCAAGACAATTCTTCTGCACCACCTGCAAATACAATATCTTGTTTACCTAATTGAATTAATTCCCAAGCATGACCAATACAATGTGCTGATGTTGCACAAGCTGAACTCATTGAGTAGTTCACACCACGAATTTTAAACGGTGTTGCTAAACAAGCTGATGCACTTGATGCCATAGTTTTTGTCACTGCATAAGGGCCAATTGATTTGACACCACGCGGGCCACGTACCGCATCACAAGCCACTAATTGACTATGTGCTGATCCTGTACCCGCCCCAATAACTAAACCTGTACGATCATTAGAAACTTGATCTTCAGATAAATTAGCGTCTTCAATAGCTTCTTTCATTGCAAGATAAGCATAAGAAGCTGCATCTCCCATAAAACGATAAACTTTACGGTCGATGTGTTCTGCTGGATTGATTTTGATTGTACCTGCGATATGGCTACGCATACCCATTTCAACAAAGCTTGGTACAGTTTCAATACCTGATTTACCTGCTTTTAAAGAAGCTAAAACTTCTTCTTTGTTGTTACCTATACTTGAAATTACACCGAAACCAGTAATAACTGCTCTTTTCATTATTTTTTCCTTATCGTTTTAAGTGAAACTTTTCAATCATTTCAACTTACATTTGTTAGCTGAAAGCTAATTTACTATGAAAATAAAATATTGCAAGTGTTAATTTTAACATACGACCAGTAGGGAAACATTCCTTTTTGGAATAAATTTATAATTAAGCGTATGATATAAAACTAAATAACAAAAATACAAAGGAAATAATCAAATATGCTAAAAGTTAGCCCTGCCAGTATTCATTTTAATCAAGATAACACTCCTGTTTCTGAACAATTTGATGATATTTACTTTTCAACTCAAGATGGGCTTGCTGAAAGTCGTTATGTATTTCAGGAAGGCAATCAACTATGGGAACGTTGGAAAGCCTATCAAGGGCAACATTTTGTTATTGCAGAAACAGGTTTTGGCACTGGTTTAAATTTTTTTGCAGTAACCACATTATTTAGACAATTTCGTGAACAGTACCCTCATAGTTCACTAACTCGCTTATTTTTTATTTCCTTTGAAAAATTTCCTATTAATTTAGCAGAATTAAAATTAGCACATCAAGCTTATCCAGAATTTCAATCTATTGCAGAACAGCTACAACGGCTGTGGCTTGAACCTATTGTGGGTTGCTATCGTTTTCATTTCGAAGAAACGACTTTAGATCTTTGGTTTGGCGATATTGCTGATAACTTACCTCAATTAGGCGATTATATGATTGAGAAAATTGATGCTTGGTTCTTAGATGGTTTTGCACCTAGCAAAAATCCAGAAATGTGGAATGAAAATTTATATCAACATATTTCTCGATACACAAAATTATCTGGTACATTTGCTACTTTTACGGCAGCAAGCGCTGTAAAAAAAGGATTAGAATCTGTTGGTTTCAACATTACCAAAAGAAAAGGGTTTGGAAAAAAACGGGAATGTATTCATGGAATTAAAGTTAATAATAATATTTCTATTAATCATGAAAAACGATTTTCTGATGAAACACATTTTATTCAACATTCACCAGAGTACTTAACAAAAATCCATCAACCGTGGAACTATTCTCAATCAGCCGACTTACCTCAAAAAGCCAATATTGCGATTATTGGTGGCGGAATTTCTTCATTATTTACCGCACTTTCACTTATGCGGAGAGGTGCGCAAGTCACAGTCTATTGTGAAGATCAACAAATGGCACTAAATGCCTCAGGTAATAAACAAGGTGCCTTCTATCCTCAACTTAGTGATGATGATCTTCATAACATCCGCTTTTATATTCACGCCTTTGCTTATGGTCAGCAACAATTGCAATGGGCTATTCAACAAGGCATTGCGTTTGAGCACGAGTTCTGTGGTGTTGCACTCTGTGCTTATGATGAGAAAAGTGCGGTGAAATTAGCAAAAATTTCAAGCTACGATTGGCCGCTCAGTTTATATCAAACCTTAACTCAACAAGCACTTAGTGAAAAAGTGGGATTGGCACTGCCTTGTGGTGGTGGATTTATTCCCAAAGGTGCTTGGCTTGCGCCTCGCCAATTTGTGCAAAATAGCTTTGCTTTTGCCCAAAAGTACGGTCTGATTTTAAAAAATTCTGAAAAAATCACCGCACTTTCTCAACATAATTCAGGTTGGATATTAATTGATGAACAAGCTCAACAATTTCATCATGACTTGGTCATTATTGCCAATGGTCATAAACTTAATCAGTTTGAACAAACATCCCATATTCCTGTATATTCAGTACGTGGTCAGGTGAGCCAAATTCCTACATCAGAAAAACTATTAAAATTGAAATCTGTAGTTTGCTACGATGGCTATCTTACCCCTGCTGATGCGGCTAAACAATATCATTGCATTGGGGCAAGCCATGTACGAGATTGTGAAGATCGAGAATTCAGCCATCAAGAACAACAAGATAACCAATTGAAGATTCAACATAACCTTGGATTAGATTGGACAAAGGATGTAGATACTAGTGATAATTTGGCTCGTATAGGCGTACGTTGCGCTGTGCGTGATCGTATTCCGATGGTAGGAAATGTGCCTAATTTTGAGCAACAAGCAGAAGAATATAAAAATATCTTTAATTTACGCCGTCGTAAACAAGCTATTCCAAATGCTGCAAATTATAATAACCTTTATTTGGTGGGTGCGTTAGGCTCTCGAGGTCTTACTTCTGCTCCAATTTTAGGGGAAACATTAGCCTCATTAATTTATGCCGAACCTTTACCACTTAGCGAAGATATTATTCATGCACTTAATCCGAATAGAAGTTGGATGCGAAAGTTATTAAAAGGAACAGCTATTAAATAATCACTTATTTACTCAATAATACACACTTTCGAACATCTCTAACACCGAAAAAGTGCGGTGAGTTTTTCAAAAATTTCTGCCTAATTAGAGAGGAATGTGCCTATTTTAGCCATTAATAGAAAAAATAAAGGACGCATATTGCGTCCTTTTCTATATTTGTCTCAATATGACTATTTACCAATAACTTCTAGTCCACCCATATAAGGACGTAATACCTCTGGTACTGTTACTGATCCATCTTCATTTTGATAGTTTTCTAATACTGCAACTAATGTACGACCTACAGCTAAACCAGAACCATTTAAGGTGTGTACTAATGTAGTTTTCTTATCGCCTTTTGCTTTATAACGAGCTTGCATACGACGAGCTTGGAAATCCCACATATTTGAGCAAGAAGAAATTTCACGGTAAGTATTTTGTGCTGGTACCCAAACTTCTAAGTCATAAGTTTTACAAGAACCAAAGCCCATATCACCTGTACATAATAAAACTTTACGATATGGCAAACCTAAAAGTTGTAGAACTTTTTCTGCATGACCCGTTAATTCTTCCAATGCTTCCATAGATTTTTCAGGTTCAACAATTTGAACTAATTCTACTTTATCAAATTGATGCATACGAATTAAGCCACGTGTATCACGTCCATAAGAACCTGCCTCTGAACGAAAACAAGGCGTATGTGCAGTCATTCGAATCGGCAAGTCTTCTGCATTTACAATTTCACTACGAACTAAGTTTGTCACTGGTACTTCTGCCGTTGGAATTAATGCGTAAGGTACTTCCCCTTCTAATGGCTTAGTATGGAAAAGATCCTCACCAAATTTTGGCAATTGTCCTGTACCATATAAAGTGTCATGGTTGACTAAATAAGGCACATAAGTTTCTGTATAACCATGTTTTTCTGTATGTAAATCCAACATAAATTGAGATAATGCACGGTGCATTTTAGCAACCTGACCTTTCATTACGGCAAAACGTGCACCACTTAATTTAGCACCAGCTGCAAAATCTAAACCGCCATTGATACCTTCACCTAAAGTCACGTGATCTTTAATTTCAAAATCAAATGTACGAGGTGTACCCCAACGTGAAATTTCTTTATTTTCAGTATCATCTTTACCTAAAGGGACTTCATCTGCTGGTAAATTAGGAATAGTTAAAGAAATTTCATTTAATTGATTAAGTACAGCATCCAATTGAGCTTTCAAGTTACTTAACTCTTCTCCCATGTGCTCAACATCAGCTAATAAGGATTCAATGTTTTCACCACGTGCTTTTGCTGCACCAATTGCTTTGGAACGTGAATTACGTTCTGCTTGTAAAGTTTCAGTTTTCACTTGCAATGCTTTACGTTCTTCTTCTAATTCAGCTAATTTTGCTGTATCTAAAATAAAGTTGCGTTTTAATTTTAATGTTTCTGCAACTTCTGTAAGATTATTACGAAGTAAATTCGGGTCGATCATATTGGTACCTATTTTGTATTTATCAAGTAAGATTTCTAGTATTCTATCTCTATTTAAAAGAAAAATACAGTATCAACAAGTGCTTATAATTCTCTTTAGAAACTATTTATAGCGTTGCTTATTACTCTGCTTATTTTGTGCTTTTAACCAATCTAATTTTTCTTTAATTTTTATTTCCATTCCACGATCAGTAGGTTCATATAAGATAGTATCTTTCAGCTCAATAGGAAAATAATTTTCTCCCGCGGCATAAGCATTTGGTTCATCATGAGCATAACGATATTCTGTGCCATAACCTAAATTTTCCATTAAATTGGTTGGTGCATTACGTAAATGAAGTGGCACATCAAAATCAGCACTCTCTTTTGCAAGTTGTTTGGCTTGATTAAATGCTCGATATACAGCGTTACTTTTGGGAGCAACCGCTAAATACACAATAGCTTGTGCAATTGCTCGTTCACCCTCAGCTGCACCGACACGGGTAAAACAATCCCAAGCAGCAATAGCGACTTGCATTGCTCGAGGATCAGCATTACCCACATCTTCAGAGGCAATCGCTAATAAACGGCGTGCTACATACAAAGGATCACCGCCAGCAGTAATAATCCGTGCATACCAATATAAAGCTGCATCAGGTGCTGAACCTCGAATAGATTTATGTACTGCAGAAATGAGATCATAGAAGCGATCGCCTTGCTTATCAAAACGTGCTTGCCGTTCTCCAAGAACTTCAGTTAACAAAGTGTGGTCGATTTTTTTACCATTTTCTGTTTCATCAGCCATATCGACCATTAATTCTAGGCAGTTTAATGATAAACGAGCATCGCCATGCACATAATCTGCCAAAACTTCGAGAATTCCCTCTTCTAAATTCAGTTTTTGATTGCCTAAACCACGTTCTTTATTATTTAAAGCTTGTTTTAAAACCTGAACAACATCTTCTGTTGTTAATGATTTTAAAATATAAACTCGAGCACGGGAGAGCAACGCACTATTTAATTCAAAAGACGGGTTTTCTGTAGTTGCACCAATAAAAATAATCGTACCATCTTCAATATGTGGTAAAAAAGCATCTTGCTGACTTTTATTAAAACGATGAACTTCATCTACAAATAAAATAGTGCGCCGATCGGCTAAACGATTTTGTTTGGCTCGCTCAATAGCTTCTCTAATTTCTTTAATTCCGCTAGTTACCGCAGAAATACGTTCTACTTCAGCATTGATTCGATGAGCAATAATTTCAGCTAACGTGGTTTTCCCTGTGCCTGGAGGCCCCCAGAAAATCATCGAATGGGCATGCCCTGCCTCAATCGCTTTACGTAAAGGTTTACCAACACCAAGTAAATGTTGCTGACCACAGTATTCATCTAAATTGGTCGGACGCATTCTGGCAGCAAGGGGTTTAAAATCATTTTCTGTAAAATCGAAACTAAAATTAGACATAGAAATTACCTGAAGCAAGCAAATTTAAATAGTTAAAAAAATGGTGGGCCTACTTGCCCACCTTTAGTTTAGTATAACTTAATTATTTTTTCTTTTTACGTTGATCATCAAATTCTGCACCTTTAGGCACTGAGAATTGGAATAAACTATCTGCTAATGGATTATTTGTAATATTACGTAAGATATAAAGATTTGATTGACCATCTTTTTCAATAGTACTAAAACCTTTTAACACACCATTACTATCAATCCGAATATCAAATTGTTTGATATTACTGTTTTTCGCTTTTGGTTTTAATACGAAAGTATCCGCATTTTGTTGAACTGTATATTGATTCCAGTTAGCTTTATCATCACTAGTTAATAATACAAAGGGAGTATTATTTACCGCATCTTTCACCCAATTTGCGGTTACTTGATCTACGAAAGGATCATAAAACCATAATGTTTTGCCATCAGAAATAATCTGAGTTTCTTGCGGTGCTTTATTATCCATGCGAAATAAATTAGGACGTTTGATCTGTAATTTACCACTTCCATTTTGAACATTTTTCCCATTTGCAGAACTGACATTCTGAGTAAAATCGGCACTAAAGTAATTGACTTGAGCTAAACGCTGTTGTAATTCATTTGTTGCATCAGCCCAAACTAGAGAACTGCATGAAACCGCTAAAAGTGCGGTCATTTTTAGCATAAATTTTTTCATTTACTTTCCTTTTCTTATCAAAAGTGAAATTAATATTCTTGATTGTTACGAACCAAAATTTCACGTTTACCATTTCGCATTTCCGATACAATACCTTGCTCTTCAAGCTGATCCATAATACGAGCTGCACGATTAAATCCAACACGGAAACGACGTTGAATTGAAGAGGTTGATGTTGTACCAGTACGGCTAACAAATTCCACCACTTCATCAAATAAGTCATCTAATTCATCAGGATTTCCATCTCCACCTAACTCATCATCAACAGAATCTTCATCAGAACTTTCAAGAATTGCTGAAATATAGTTCGGTTTACCTCGAGCACGCCAATCATCTGCGACTCGAACGACTTCATCATCTGACATATAAGCGCCATGAACACGAATTAAATCTGTAGTTCCGTTACCTAAATATAACATATCACCACGACCTAATAAGGCTTCAGCACCATTTTGATCTAAGATAGTACGAGAGTCATTACGTTGCACAACAGTGAACGCAATACGACTTGGAATGTTTGACTTAATCAATCCGGTAATCACATCTACAGAAGGACGTTGTGTTGCTAAAATCACGTGAATGCCCACTGCTCGTGCTTTTTGCGTTAAACGAGCTATTAATTCTTCAATTTGTTTACCCGCAACCATCATTAAGTCAGCGAACTCATCTACAATTAAAACAATATAACTCAATTTTTCTAATATAGGTGCAGTAGCATCCATTGAATCACCAGGTCTCCATAAAGGATCTGGCACCACAAGGTTTTCGGCTCGATATTCATCGAGGCGTTCATTAAAGCCTTCAATATTACGAACACGTAATTTTGCTAATAATTGATAGCGACGTTCCATTTCATCTACACACCAACGCAGAGCATTCGCCGCTTTTTTCATATCCGTCACGACTTCCGTTAACAAATGAGGAATATCATTATAAACCGACAATTCCACCACTTTAGGATCAATCATAATAAATTTTACTTGTTCAGGTTTTACCTTATACAATAAGCTAAGAATCATGGTATTAATCCCTACCGATTTACCTGACCCAGTGGAACCCGCAACTAATAAATGAGGGGTTTTAGCTAAATCAATAATAATAGGTTTACCACTGATATCCTTACCTAATGCCATCGGCAATAGTGCTTTAGTATAACGGAACTCATCACTATCTAACACTTCGCGTAATGATACAATTTGACGAAGAGCGTTTGGCGTTTCAATACCGATATAAGGCTTACCTGGAATAGTTTCTGCCACACGAATAGATTTAAACATTAATGCACGAGCTAAGTCCGTATCAATACTGGTTACTTTAGATGCTTTTACACCAGGTTGTAATTCCAGTTCATAGCGGGTGACAACAGGACCAACCAATACATCTTTAACTACAGCTTTCACATTAAAATTACGAAGTTGCTGTTCAATACGTTGTGAAGTTTCTTGAATTTCTTGTTCAGTGGCTTCTTGAACACGTGTAGCTCGATAATCTAATAAGTCTAAACTTGGCAACTCAGTTGTTGGTTTTACTACTGTCTTATTATTACCAAAAAGCTCCATTACTTTATCAATAGGTAATGTACGTAAACCATTATTATTTTCTACTTCAGGTTCTGGTGCTAAGTCTAATTGAGGTTGTAAACTCACTGTCGAATTAGCAAGCTCGTTAATTAAAGGTTCAGGAATATCTGCAACACCTAAAACTTGCGCTTTTTCTAAACGAATACGTTCACGTTCTGCTTCTTGTTGAGCAAACTGTGTAGCAAGCTCACTGGTATCAAATTCAGTTGAAATGTCAATTTCTGAAATATTCGATGCTGCAGAATGCGCCTCTGCCGTTCCCTCGCCTATAGGTGATAACGGACGAACTGGTGTCAAACTAACTTCAGGAATATGTACTTGAGCAAAATTTTCATTTTCAGATAATTCTTCTTCAGATAAAACTACCGAACTTCTAGCTGGATCTAAAAACTCAGGAGATTGATAATCTTGAGGCATCATATTATCTTGTTCTAAAGAAGAAATTCTTACCTCAGGTAAATCATTATTTTCATCTACTGCATATTGACCAAAACTCTCAGGTTTAAGCTGATCTTGAGGAAGCATTAAAACATTTTGATGAGATGAAAGCCCGACAATATTTATTGAGGATGGTTTTTCATCAAGATTATTGACATGCGGTTGCAATTCTTGCTGGGCATGTATCATGGCTCGCTCTTCATCAATCTCCGTTTCAATCCATTCTTCAATATTTTCATTTTCAACTATCTCGGGTTGTTTTTCTTCATTTTTTTCGGTTAACCAATTGTAGAAACGTACCAGTAAACGAATTAGTGAAGCCCCTGAACAGAAAATAAATCCAATCACAGAAAATACGAAAGCAAAACAAAGTAGCCCAAATTTACCCAATAAAGGATAAAAAGCTTTCACTATAGTTGCACCTAAAACACCACCAGCAAGATGATAACTGGTATTATTTAAACTTAATGAGGCTAATGCAGTCAGCCCACAAATTAATACGATAAAACCAAACATACGTAAACTAAAGCGAGTCCAAGTCAAACTATCAACACGTTTAGTACGAATAAAATAAATAGGTGCAATTAATAGTAGAAAAGGTAATAAATGCCCAACATAACCAAAAAAGACAAAGAAAAGATCGACCATCCAAGCGCCAAACTTACCAGCCTTATTAATAATTTCAGTTTGATAACTTGAAACAGACCAAGTGCTATCAATAGGACTATAACTTGACCAGGCAATAATAAGATAAAAGCCTAAAAGTGCGGTCAATCCAAACAAGATTTCCACAAGATAATGTTTTGGCGTAAAGCCAACTGAAAATTTTTTTATCATGTCTATTTATTATTTTAATTGTAAAAAATTAGTTTGTTTCACTTCTTCCATTACTACATAAGTACGGGTGTCATTTACTCCAGGTAAACGCAATAAGGTGGTTCCTAATAATTTACGATATTCCGCCATATCCGCTACACGAGTTTTGAGCAAATAATCAAAGTCTCCAGAGACAAGGTGACATTCTTGAATTTCCTCAAGAGCCTGTACCGCAGCATTAAATTCTTCAAAAACGTCTGGTTTACCACGAACAAGGGTAATTTCAACAATAACCAATAATGGAGAATTTAAGAGTTCAGGGTTTAATAATGCTTTATAGCCCATAATTACGCCCTGCTTTTCAAGCCGTTTAACACGCTCTAAACAAGGTGTTGGAGATAATCCAACTTTTTTAGACAAGTCAATATTAGAAATTTTGCCATTACGTTGGAGTTCGTTAAGGATTTTAATATCAATAGCATCAAAGCCTTTAGGCAATTTTTTATCCATAAAATTCACCATCATTGTAGAAATAGAAGATTAATTTAATTTTACACTATTTTTTAGTCAGTTATATGTTTTTTTACGCCTAACATCCCGATAAACAATGATAATTTTCTATATTTCTTATAATTCTCAAATTTATCTCTAAAAATCACCTGTTTTTTGTATATTAGTTTTTTAGGGAAAGCGTATTATTACTTACAAATTTTTAACAATTAGAACAGATTAAAAATCATGAGTAATCCTTTTACAGCAAAATGGTCTACTAATGGCAATACATTATGTTTAGGGCATTGGCTGATTAATTTTAACAATCAACCAATTAATCTTCCTCAAGAACGAGCAGAAAAAGATATGGGAACAAGAGGGATCTATAATTTTATCGATCCTGAAGATGAACTCTATTTGGAAGGATTAGCTGAAGATGATTGGATTTTGGCAAATATCGATTGGTTAACTGACGTCTTCATTGAGAATAATATTCCCATTGAAGAAGAAAATATGCGTCTATTCTATCAAGCTGTCAATAAAGCTGATTGGCGTTGTGGTAGCTGCGGTGGATGTATCTAATCAAAAGTGCGGTAGAATTTTTAAAAATTTCACCGCACATTGATTTTTATCATGACTAATCCAAACTATCTAAAATATCCAATGCATCTGATAATTTCTTTACGGTAAAAACTTTCATATTTTCTACCGCACTTTTGGGCTTATTTCCATAAGGAACAATAGCTCGTTTAAAGCCATGTTTTGCCGCCTCAGAAATTCGTTCCTGACCACTTGGTACAGGTCGAATTTCACCCGCTAATCCAACTTCACCAAAAACCACCAGATCTTGTGGTAGTGCGCGATTACGAAAGCTAGAGATCAAAGCTAATAATAAGGCTAAATCTGCACTGGTTTCTGTCACTTTCACCCCACCAACGACATTCACAAAGACATCTTGATCTGACATTTGTAACCCACCATGGCGGTGTAAAACGGCAAGCAATAAAGCTAAACGATTTTGCTCTAAACCTACAGCAACACGACGAGGATTCGCTAGCATTGAATGATCCACTAAAGCTTGAATCTCTACTAATAATGGTCGAGTCCCTTCCCAGAGCACCATCACGGAACTACCAGGGGTTTGTTCTTCACCTCGACTTAAAAAGATTGCAGAAGGATTTTTCACTTCCCGCAAGCCTTGTTCAGTCATGCCAAATACCCCAAGTTCATTGACAGCACCAAAACGATTTTTATGGCTGCGTAAGGTTCGAAAGCGAGAATCTGACTCACCTTCTAATAATAAGGAACAATCAATAGCATGCTCTAACACTTTAGGACCAGCTAAAGTGCCATCTTTAGTCACATGCCCCACCATAATGATAGCTGTTTGACGAGTTTTCGCATAACGAGTTAAAAAAGAGGCACATTCTCGCACTTGTGCCACACTACCAGGTGAAGATTGGATATCCGCAAGATGCATCACTTGAATTGAATCAATAACAATAATTTGCGGTTTAAGTTGATCCGCTAAATGACAAATTTGTTCCACGGAGGTTTCTGATAACATTTTAAGTTGAGCGGTAGGAAGCCCTAAACGATTTGCACGCATCGCAACCTGTTGTAATGATTCTTCTCCTGTTACATAAAGTGCGGTCATATTTTTTGCTAAACCACACATTACTTGTAACAATAAGGTACTTTTACCTGCTCCTGGATGACCACCAATAAGAATCGCACTACCAGGAACGATACCGCCACCGAGTACACGATCTAATTCTTTAAAACCACTAGAAAAACGAGGCGTTTCCTGCAAACTAATTTCTGCTAGGGTCTGAATTTTAGCTTGCGTTTCACCTGCATAACCGCTAAACCGATCATTACGGTTTGGTGCTTGTTTTGCAGAGACTAAGCGAATTTCACTAATAGTATTCCAAGCTTTACAAGCGGAACACTGACCTTGCCAACGGGAATATTCTGCACCACAGTCATTACATACATAAGCAGTTTTGGGAGCTTTAGCCATGGACTATCCTAATCAAGAGTTAAACGAATTAAATTAATCATACGACGTACATATTCGCCTCTATGCAGCAAAGCGTTGAGCTTTTGCATAGATTGTAAATTATCTTTGGTTTCGCTATGAAAACGAATTAAATTACGAATTTGTTCATAAAGATAAGTATTACTTTCGGCAAGTTCAGCAAGGATTGATTCATCGATATTCGCTTTTCCATTTATTAAATGATTAAACAATGAAGTCTGTTCGGCATAATGATGATATAAATTAAAAAATGAACCGATACGTTCTACAGTTTTAATAAAATCTAAAGCAAAATATTCAGGTTTAAGTGCTACGGTTTCTTCAATTAATTGTTGTTCATGATTAAATAACATGGCTAACTCATTTGTTGCAGACATACCCGAAGCTTCTAATTTTAAAATATCACGCCATTGTTCCAACCAATTAACAAGCTTAATAGAAGATGGATTGGCTAATTGATAACCACGTTTAGCTTTACTTGCTGAACTTAAGCGAATACCATCAGTTAAGCTTAAACCACTTACCAACGTTAATAATTCTGAAATATCACCATGTTTAAGCTCAAATTCAACTTCCGAAATTGCTTCAATCTTTTTACCCGCTTTAATTTCGCCTAGATCTAAAGCAATCTCCACTTCTGAATTATGTCCGCATTCTACTAACCAAAATTGTCGTTCAAAATCCGTACTAAAAATAGGCTGAACTTGAAGATCTTTAGGTAAATCAGATAATTCATCACAACATGCTGATAATTTTGTTAAATCTGGCTGCATTGAGTCTAATTCAATATTATACTCAGGACGAATATGTAATCCCCCTGTGACTTTACCATCAGTTTTTAAAGTCATGGTAAATTTATCATCTTCAGTACGAACACGTAATCCCATTTTTCGCTGAGCAAAGTAACGATCGGAACTATCATAATAGCAATTACCTAAAAAAACTTTTTTATGCTCAATGATATGAAAATTAGTAATTTCTTGAGCAAAAACTTCTGCAAATTGCTGATTCACTGCCAATTTAAGTTCTATTTCATTACTCATATAAAAATCCTTGATTATCAATTTGTTAATCTATTGTATTGATTAACTTAGCATATATTCTTAACAGATTATAAATCTTTTTTAATTTAAACCGTGAATTTTTACCTAACATAGGGTAATATGCTGAAAATTTTAATCAACAACTGATTTTTTTCGGAGTTAATTTATGGCAATAAACAATATCTTAGGATTATTTGCACATTCGCCTTTAAAACCTCTACAACGACATTCAGATAAAGTCACGGAAGCTTGTAGCCTATTAGTCCCATTCGTTGAAGCTGTTTTTGAAAGCGATTGGAAACTAGCAGAACAAATTCGTTTACAAATTTCAGAAACGGAACGTCAAGCTGATGCAATAAAACGTGAAATTCGTTTGAAACTTCCCCGTGGTCTATTTTTACCAATTGATCGTCGTGATTTACTTGAATTAGTCACACAACAAGACAAATTAGCAAACTATGCAAAGGATATTGCAGGGCGACTAATTGGTCGTCAATTTACTATTCCACCAGCATTACAAACTGAGTTTATGAAATTTGTTTGCCGTAGCTTAGATGCAACAGTTCAAGCCCATAGAGTTATTGAAGAAATGGATTCTCTGTTAGAAACTGGATTTAAAGGGCGTGAATTAATCTTAGTAAATAATATGATTACTGAATTAGATCAAATTGAGGACGATACAGATCAAATACAAATAAAATTACGCTTAATGCTACGCCAAATTGAAGGGCAATATAATCCAATTGATGTGATGTCCTTATATAAAATTTTTGAATGGATTGGCGTCTTGGCTGACCAAGCCCAACGAGTAGGCTCCCGTATTGAGTTAATGCTTGCTCGTTCATAATAACTATAACATAGGGAATTTACTATGGAATTATTACAAAATTACGGCACAATACTTATCGTAATTACTGCTGTTTTCGCCTTTTTCATGGCTTTTGGAGTGGGTGCTAACGATGTTTCAAATGCAATGGGAACTTCTGTTGGCTCGGGGACAATTACAGCTAAACAAGCAATTATTATTGCTTTAATTTTCGAAGCTTCTGGTGCTTATCTCGCTGGTGGAGAAGTAACTGAAACAATAAAAAGTGGAATTATTAATCCAACTGACTTTATTACTGAACCCGAAACATTAGTATTCGGCATGATGGCTTCTCTGTTTGCTTCTGGTTGTTGGCTACTTATTGCCTCTCGTTGGGGGTGGCCAGTATCAACTACCCATTCTATCGTGGGCGCTATTATTGGTTTTGCTTGCATTACAGCAGGTGGTGGTGCTGTAAAATGGGGAGCAATTACAGGTATTGTAGGAAGTTGGTTTATTACCCCTTTTATCGCAGGTATTCTTGCCTATCTCATTTTCTACATTACTCAAAAACTGATCTTTGATACAGAATCTCCATTACGTAACGCTCAAAAATATGGTCCTTATTTTATGGGATTAACTGTATTTATTGTAGCAATTGTGACTGTATCTAAAGGGTTAAAACACGTTGGATTAAACTTAACCTTACAACAAACTCTCGCCATTTCCTTAACTTTAAGCATAATTTCAGGCATTATCAGCCATTTCTATTTTCGCAGTAAAAACTTTATTAACAAAGTGCGCAAAGGTGCTTTTGGTGGTGTAGAACATATATTTAGCATTTTAATGTTAATGACAGCTTGTGCTATGGCATTTGCTCATGGTTCAAATGACGTAGCAAATGCAATTGGTCCTCTAGCCTCAGTGGTTACGATTATAGAAAATGGTGGTAATATTTCTGCTGTTACACCTAATGCATGGTGGGTACTGCCTTTAGGAGCCGCTGGTATAGCATTGGGCTTAATTGTAATGGGTTATAAAGTGATGGCGACTATTGGTACAGGTATCACCGATTTAACACCTAGCCGTGGGTTTGCCGCACAATTTGCCACAGCTGCAACTGTTGTGGTAGCATCAGGTACAGGTCTGCCAATATCAACAACTCAAACACTAGTCGGTGCTGTTTTAGGTATTGGATTTGCACGAGGTATCGCTGCTCTAAACCTAAATGTTATTCGCAATATCGTTGTTTCTTGGGTAGTCACCTTGCCTGCAGGAGCATTCTTTGCAATTATCATATACTATTGTTTAGATGCAATTTTTAGATAGCTATCAAATATATTAAAAAGTGCGGTAATTATTCCGCACTTTATCGTTATCTCAGGATAGTTTTATTTATAATATTTTGTTACATAAAATAATTATTTTTCAATGACATTCAAGGTTTCAATTATGCAAAAATTTATTAATATCATCCTTTCAAGCACAATTCTTGGATTATCCATCCAAGTTGTTCATGCTGAAACACAGTATGTAACAGAAAACTTAAATACTTATTTACGTAAAGGTGCGGGTGATAATTTCAAAATTGCAGGTGCTATTCAAGCTGGCGAAGCCGTTACGGTATTAGATCGCAAAGAAAAATATACCTTGATTAGAGATGGAAAAAATCGTGAAGCATGGATTTTAAATTCAGAATTAACCAATACGCCAAGTAGCAAAGAAGAAACCCCTCGTTTAAAAGCACAGGTACAAGAATTAACCACTAAACTAAATCGTTTAGATACAGACTGGCAACAACGAACAACAGAAATGCAACGTCGTGCTAAAGATGCCGATCAAAAAAGTAGCCAATTATTAGAAGAAAATTCACAGCTTAAACGTGAATTAGAAATAACTAAAAATAAAAATCGTGATTTAGAGGCAATGCTGGATGCTGGCAAACGTGAAATTGCAATTCAATGGTTTATTTACGGTGGTTCTGTATTAGGTGTAGGTTTATTACTTGGCTTAATTATTCCACTCATTTTACCTAAACGTCGTCGTAACAGCGGCTGGGCATAATAAATAAAAAGGTGGATTAATCCGCCTTTTTATGTCATAGAACAGGTGTATTCAATATGCAAATCTACCTCGTCGGTGGTGCTATCCGTGATCAGCTTCTCAATCTTCCCGTCAAAGATCGAGATTGGGTTGTTGTAGGCTCAACACCAGAGCAACTTATTGCTAAAGGCTATCAGCAAGTGGGTAGAGACTTTCCTGTTTTTCTCAATCCGCAAACAAAAGAAGAATATGCTCTTGCTCGTACAGAAAGAAAATCAGGTGCAGGTTATACAGGCTTTATTTGTGATTTTTCTCCTGATATTACCTTAGAGCAAGATCTTATTCGTCGTGATCTTACTATCAATGCTATCGCTCAAGATAACACTGGTAAACTTTATGATCCTTATGGTGGAATTTCTGATTTAAACAACCGCACTTTACGTCATATTTCCCCTGCTTTTGCTGAAGATCCTTTACGAGTATTACGTGTCGCAAGATTTGCTGCTCGTTATCATCAATTAGGTTTTACCATTGCAAATGAAACCTTTGAATTAATGCAACAAATTACTCAAGCGGGTGAATTACAACACCTTACCACTGAACGAGTTTGGCTCGAAACCGAAAAAGCATTAAGTGAAAAAAATCCTGAAGTCTATTTTGAAACCTTACGTAAAGTAGGCGCATTAGCTTTTTTGTTGCCTGAAATAGATGCCTTGTCTGGCATACCTAATCCCGCACAATATCATCCAGAAATAGATAGTTTTGTACATACAATGCTAGTATTGCAACAGGCCGTACAACTCACAGAAAATTCTCATTTTAATAAAACTGCGGTACGCTTTGCTGCAATTTGCCATGATTTAGGTAAAGCATTAACGCCTAAAGATATTTTACCTCGCCATTATCAGCACGAACAAAGAGGTATTCTGCCGACAAAAAATTTATGTAATCGTTTAAAAGTTCCGACCTATTATAAAGAACTGGCTGAATTCTGTTGCGAATACCACTCTCATATTCACAAAATTTTTGAATTGAAGCCAACAACAGTCATGAAATTATTTAATCGATTAGATATTTGGCGTAAACCACAACGATTCCAAGAATTAATACTAGTCTGTATTGCTGATACACGTGGTAGAACAGGCTTTGAGCAGCAAACTTACCCTCAACAAGATTACATTTGGGCACTTTATCAAGCGGCATTAATGGTGCAGGTTCAACAAGTTATTGATGATGGTTTTGAAAAACAAGGAATCAGAGAGGAATTAAACAAACGTAGAACATTAGCAATCAAAGCTAAAAAAGCAGAAATTCTAGCGCAATTTGTTCCTTCTTAATTTGCAAAATTTTTACAAAACTAACCGCACTTTAACAACAATGCTTTACTAATTCTGTATAAATTCGTACAATATCCTTGTTTTTAAAGATGAACAATCTAATCCCAATAATCCATTTAAACTGATGAGTTAAAAACCCATCTCATTGATATGAAAAACTTAAAATCTTTTCTTACTGTTCTCTTTGTTAGTACATTTTTAAGTGCGTGTTCATCACTTGATATTCGTGATACACGCCCAACTGATGTCAAAACTATTGATAAATCAGATGCGCAATGGCAACAACATCTAAAACAAATTAAACAGATCCAACATTATAGTAACCAAGGTCAAATTGGCTATATTAGTAATAAAGAACGTTTTTCTAGTCGTTTTGAATGGAATTATAATAGTGCCACCAATTACACCTTAAAACTCTATTCCACCGTGAGTTCCAGTAGCCTATTAATGCAAATGCATAAAACTGGAATGACAATTTCTGATAATAAAGGTCATCAACGTTCTGAGGCTGATGCGAAAATGTTAGTACGTGAAATCGTAGGAATGGATGTTCCCCTCGAACAATTTGCTTACTGGTTAAAAGGGCAACCCGATGAAAAAGCCAATTATCAAGTAGGTGAAAACCATTATTTAGCAAGTTTTACTTATCCTGTTGATGGAACCCTTTGGACTGCGGATTATTTAAATTATCACGCAGATCAGACACCAGCATTACCTAAAGATATCTTGCTTAAAAATGACAACCAAACTTTAAAAATTCGCGTAGATAATTGGAAATTCTAATCAATGAAAAATCATCAATTTTCTAGCGCACTTTCAACAGATTATAAGCAAGGGGAGGCTATCAGCTTCCCTTGCCCTGCAAAACTCAACTTATTCTTATATATTAATGGCCGTCGTGCTGATGGCTACCACGAATTACAAACGCTATTTCAATTTTTAGATTATGGTGATTGGTTAACTATCAAAGTCCGTCATAATGATGATCAAATATTACTAACTCCCACTATTCCAAATTTAAAAATACAAGATAATCTCATTTATCGAGCTGCCCGCTTATTACAACAAAAAACAAAATGTAAATTAGGTGCAGAAATGCATCTTGATAAAGTATTACCAATAGGTGGTGGTGTTGGTGGTGGCTCATCTAATGCGGCGACTACACTACTCGCTTTAAATTATCTTTGGAAAACTAATTTAACGATTGAAGAACTGGCAGAACTGGGGCTTCAACTTGGTGCAGATGTGCCTATATTTATACATGGCAAGGCCTCTTTTGCAGAAGGTGTTGGTGAAAAAATCACTTATTGTGAAGTTCCTGAAAAATGGTATTTAGTTATTAAACCCAATGTATCTATTTCGACCGCAAAAGTTTTCTCAGCACCAGAACTAACACGTGATACACCGAAAAAATCACTCCAACAGTTATTACAACAAGAATACAAAAACGACTGTGAAAGAATTGTAAGAAAACAATATCCAGAGGTTGAACAACTTCTCAACTGGTTGGTACAATATTCACCGTCAAGATTGACGGGGAGCGGTGCTTGCGTATTTGCTGAATTTGAAAACGAACAAGCGGCACAAGCGGTATTGAATTTAAAAGCAAAAGAATTTTCTGGTTTTGTTGCTAAAGGCTTAAACGTTTCTCCATTACACCAAATGCTGAAACAGCTATAATAACAAAACCGTAAATATTAATTTATTTCCTAAACCCTTAATTACAATCTAAAACCTGAGGTTATTAAAAATGCCTGACATTAAACTCTTTGCTGGTAATGCAACGCCAGAATTAGCAAAACGAATTTCAGAACGCCTATATATTTCTCTAGGCGATGCTACCGTAGGTCGTTTTAGCGATGGCGAAATTCAAGTTCAAATTAATGAAAATGTACGTGGTTGTGACGTATTTATCATTCAATCAACTTGTGCACCAACCAATGACAACCTAATGGAGTTGATTGTAATGGTTGATGCCTTACGCCGTGCTTCAGCAGGTCGTATTACGGCTGTCATTCCTTATTTTGGTTATGCTCGCCAAGACCGCCGTGTGCGTTCAGCTCGTGTTCCAATCACCGCAAAAGTTGTCGCTGACTTCTTATCAAGTGTTGGTGTTGACCGTGTATTAACATGCGACTTACATGCAGAACAAATTCAAGGTTTCTTCGATGTTCCAGTAGATAACGTGTTTGGTTCTCCTGTACTGCTAGATGATATTATGAAGAAAACCGATCTCGATAACCCAATTGTTGTTTCACCTGATATTGGTGGGGTTGTTCGTGCTCGTGCAGTTGCTAAATTATTAAATGATACTGATATGGCTATCATTGATAAACGCCGTCCTAAAGCGAATGTCTCTCAAGTTATGCATATTATTGGTGAAGTTGCAGATCGTGATTGTATCTTAGTTGATGATATGATCGATACGGGTGGTACTTTAGTAAAAGCCGCAGAAGCATTAAAAGAGCGTGGCGCAAAACGAGTATTTGCTTATGCAACTCACGCTGTATTCTCTGGTTCAGCATTACAAAATATTGCTAATCCTGCATTAGATGAAGTGGTTGTCACAGATACTATCCCACTCACAAAAGAAATTAAAGCATTAGGTAAAGTACGTACGCTAACCTTATCAGCTATGCTTGCTGAAGCAATCCGCCGCATCAGTAATGAAGAATCTATCTCTGCGATGTTTGAAGAATAATTGATTCGTTAACGCACTAAAAATAAAAAACCACAACCTAGATTGTGGTTTTTTATTTATCTCATACAAAACTTTAGAACTGAGAGTAGTTTTGAATAGGTGACATAAAAACTGCGGTATTTTTTTAGAAAATTTTATTATTTTGATTATCGAAAGAATAAGGAATCTCTCCTGAAATATTCTCATTTATAATCAATTTTTATGATAATTTATCAATCATTCCCACTATCATTTGTGAAGATTGTTTTGCTGCAATCGGAAGAAATTCTTCAAAGGACATACTTGCTTCTCCATCCCCCGCATCAGAAATTGCACGTACCACGAGGAAAGGAATATTAAATACATGACACACTTGCGCAATCGCTGCGGCTTCCATTTCTACTGCTGTAACTTGTGGAAAATCCGCTTGAATTTGAGCTAAAGATTCACTACCAGCAATAAAACTATCACCAGAACAAATCAATCCATGCTTTACATGGTGGCCTTGCTCTCGGGCTACTTGTTCTGCAAGTGCGGTAAGTTTTTTATCAGAAATAAAGGTTGCAGGACAAGCCGGAAGTTGACCTTTGACATATCCAAATGCAGTGACATCAGCATCATGATAAGCGGTTTCAGTGGAAATTACGATATCTCCTACTTTTAGTCCTTGTGCAACTCCACCTGCAGAACCAGTATTTAATATCATATCAGGTTTAGTAAGCTGAATTAACAGCGTTGTTCCTACTGCAGCCGCTACTTTACCAATCCCCGATTGAAGTAATGCAATTTGTTTACCATGAATACTACCTTCATAGATAGTACTACTTGCTATCTGTGTGATTTTTTTATCTTCCATTAAGTTGGCTAAAATTTCAACTTCCTGCGCCATGGCACCAACAATACCAATTTTCATAAAATTTCCTTATTGTAAATTTTCATTTTTAGATAATTTGCCTACTAAATAATCTAATACAGCAAAAGTATAATCATCATTATATAACGTACTATTAGTTAATACATATCGCCCTTGAATCACTACAAAAGGATAGGTAAATACGCCATATTTTTCTGTTCGATAGATAGCTTCATTCACCTGTTTTTGAATCTCTGTAGAATTATAAGTATCCATAAACGCTTGACCATCAACTTGTTGTTCTTGCAAATAAGCTACCAAATTGTCTAAATTTGTTAAGGCTTGATAACGTTCAGGATCTGCTGTTTCAAACAATAAGGCATCTGCAATATCGGAATGATTTAAACGTTTAAGGCTATAATAAACTCTTGCAGTATAGGGGGTTTCTTTCGTAGCAATAGGATGTTCAACAATGACTACTTTATTCGGATTAATACGGCTATAAAGTTCTAAAATATCTTGTGTATTAACACAAACACGGCAATCATAATCAAAAAAAGATTGAATCAAAATTTTGTGATCAATAGGATTTTCACCTTTAATCGGTGAATTATAAGAGAAATAATCTCGACCATCCTCAAATTGATTCTCAGCAACTCGAGTTTCAGCTACTGAGATATCTTGAGGCATACTTGGTGTGACCGAATTGTCTTGTGCAAAGACAGAATGAACACCTAATAGCATAGGTAGATAACGACAAATTTTCATTGATTACCAATACTTATCATAAAACCCAATAAACAGATGCTAAATTTTACATCTAAACACTTAAAATTGTATAAAAATTAACTAATAGGTTGGATATAATCCACTAATAATTGAATATCTCGATTACCTCGAAATTCATTTATATCTAATTTATACGCTAATACTGCTGTACGAATAGATAAGTCAGGATAATAGCGGGTATCAATATTAAAAGCAATGGCATCCATAAGAGGTCCGCCCTTTATAGGCTCCACTAACATTTTTAAATGGTGTTCCCCTACTAAACGTTGTTGTAAAATTTTAAACTCGCCATCAAATATCGGCTCTGGAAAAGCTTGTCCCCAGGGCCCAGATTGTTTCAATAATTCAGCTGTATCAAGTGTCATCAGCTCTAAAGATAATTCTCCATCAGTCCACACAATGCCCTGTAAACCATCCATATCAAGCCATTCGGTGACCACTTGGTTAAAGAGATGTTGGAATTCCGCATATGATGCTTCATGAATGGTTAAGCCCGCAGCCATTGCATGCCCACCAAATTTTAAGATCATATTTGGATATAAGGTATTCATATGTGCTAAAACATCACGTATATGCAATCCCTCAATAGAACGGGCAGAGCCCTTCAAAATTCCCTCTTGCTCCTGCGTAAACGCCACTACAGGACGATGAAATTGATCTTTAATTCGTGCAGCTAAAATTCCAAGCACTCCTTGGTGCCAGTCAGCTTGATAAAGGGCAATTCCCATAGGTAAATCAGATTTAAGTGCGGTCAAATTTCGGCAAATTTCTAATGCCTCCATTTTCATTCCTTGCTCAATCTCTTTACGTGTTTGATTTAAACTATCAAGTTCTAAAGCAAGTCCTCTAGCGACTTCCATTGAATCAGCTAAAAGCAATTCCACTCCAACTGACATGCTATCTAAACGACCTGCGGCATTCAAACGAGGAGCAATCGAGAAGCCAAGATCACTGGCACTTAATTGATGAATATCTTTATTCGTAACTTCTATTAAAGCTCGAATACCATGTCGACAACGCCCAGCACGAATTCGTGCAAGCCCCTGATAAGCGAGTATTCGATTATTTTGATCAAGAGGTACAACATCAGCAATCGTACCTAATGCAACTAGATCTAATAATTCTGTAAAATTAGGCTGTGTTTTAGCATCAAATATACCTAGCTCACGTAATTTTGCACGCAATGCCAGCATTAAATAAAAGATGACACCTACACCCGCTAAAGCTTTTGATGGAAACTCGCATGTTGTCAAATTCGGGTTAACAATCGCATCTGCATTAGGCAATGTTTCTGGTGGTAAATGATGATCGGTAATTAAAACATTTACCCCATGCTCTTTTAAAAAAGCGACACCTTCAAAAGAAGACACACCATTATCCACCGTAATAAGCAACTCGGCTTGCTGTTCACAGGCAATTTTAGCAACTGCAACACTTAATCCATAGCCCTGATCAAAACGATTAGGAATTAAATAATTTACAGAATTAAATCCTAGCTGGCGTAATGCAGTAACAGCTAATGCAGTACTCGTTGCACCATCAGCATCAAAGTCACCAACAATCACTATATTTTGCTGTTGATCTCGTGCTTTAAGCAATAAATTTACAGCCTCATCAATACCTTGTAAAAGCTGAGGAGCTAACATCGCTTGCAAAGTGCGGTCTAATTGTTGAGAATTTTCGATATGACGAGAACGATACAAACGATCTAACAAAGGGTGCTCGCAAACCGATGCACCATAAGGAACAGAACGACGTTGAATAAGTTTATTCATTATTTATTGAATAGGAAATAGATATTGTAGAGCAATATTAACTTAAGCCAGATGCACCTTAGCCTTTAAGGCTAACAAGACTATCCTTCTAGCATGCGTAATAAATCTTTTGCTGGCACATAACCGCCTATTAATTCACCAGAACTAGTAATAATACTTGGCGTACCACGGACTCCGTATTGAATACCTAACTTATAATGTTTCTTAACAATATTGGGTGTTTTCAATTCTTTTGGTAAATGACCATTTTGTGCTTCAGTCAATGCAAAAGCTTTATCTGATGCGGTAAAGATGGTTTCCATTTGTTTTGCTGTATTAGTATCTAATCCACCACGAGGAAAAGCCAAATAGCGTAAAGTAATGCCTAAGTCATTATATTCTTTCACTTCATTATGTAATTTTTGACAATATGCACAAGTAATATCCATGAAAATGGTCACCACATATTTCTCATTTTTTGCAGGGTAAACTATCATTTCATCTTTATAACTTTCTAAAGTACTATATAGTGCCTTACCACTCACATCTACCGCACCTTTATCCGTTAATTCAAAAAGCTTACCTTGAATCGCATATTTTCCATCTTCTGTTGTATACAAAACACCCTCATTTGTAACAACAGTTTTCATTCCTTTAATAGGAGATTCTTTGACTTCAATGTCAGTTGCACCTAATTTGTTTAATTGTGCTTTAATTTGTGCATCATCAGCTAAAGTAACAGTTGTAATAAACATTAAAGAAAGTGCGGTTAGCATTTTTTTCATTTTTAGCATTCCTAAATTAATGGATAAGTGATGAATTATAGAAAGATTAAGAAATTGTGCAAGAAATAATAACAATATTTACTCAATAAAAACCCTACATTTCTTTTTATCACGCCTAATAGCCCACTATCCAACATCATCAAAATAGCCTATAATTAGCACTTTATTTATTGTAAATAATTATCTTATTTTATATGTTTGAAATTAATCCGATTAAAAATAAAATCTCAGATCTTACTGAACGAACCAATATCCTTAGGGGGTATCTTTGACTTTGAATCTAAACTTGAACGTTTAGAAGAAGTGAATGCTGAACTTGAACAACCAGATGTATGGAATAACCCTGAAAAAGCACAAGCATTAGGGAAAGAACGTTCTGCATTAGAAATTGTAGTGAACACCATTAAAAAACTCGATCAAGGTTTAGAAGATGTTGATGGTTTACTGGAATTAGCCATCGAAGGTGAAGATGAAGAAACCTTTAATGAAGCTGTGGCTGAACTAGAAGATTTAGAAAAACAATTAGAAATTCTTGAATTTCGTCGTATGTTTAGTGGTGAACATGATGCTTGCGATTGTTATGTGGATCTGCAAGCAGGATCTGGCGGTACTGAAGCGCAAGACTGGACGGAAATGCTACTTCGAATGTATTTACGTTGGGCAGAAAGCAAAGGCTTTAAAACAGAACTTATGGAAGTCTCAGATGGTGATGTTGCAGGTTTAAAATCAGCAACAATTCGTGTTTCTGGTGAATATGCTTTTGGCTGGCTACGGACAGAAACTGGAATTCACCGTTTAGTGCGTAAAAGCCCTTTCGATAGCAATAATCGTCGCCATACATCATTTGCAGCTGCTTTCATTTATCCTGAAATTGATGATGATATTGATATCGAAATTAATCCAGCGGATCTGCGTATCGATGTTTATCGAGCTTCAGGTGCTGGTGGTCAACATGTTAATCGTACAGAAAGTGCGGTACGTATTACCCATATTCCAAGTGGAATTGTGGTGCAATGCCAAAACGATCGTTCGCAACATAAAAACAAAGATCAATGTATGAAGCAGTTGAAGGCTAAGCTCTATGAAATGGAATTACAAAAGAAAAATGCAGACAAACAAGCATTGGAAGATTCCAAATCTGATATTGGTTGGGGCAGTCAAATTCGCTCTTATGTTCTAGATGATGCACGCATTAAAGATTTACGTACAGGTGTTGAGAATCGTAATACACAAGCCGTATTAGACGGTGATTTAGATAAGTTTATTGAAGCTAGCTTGAAAGCTGGTTTGTAAATTGTAAGCTGGGCTAATTAGCTCAGCAACATCATTCTAAAATTTAAAAATTCAAATATAAAGTTTACATGGTGGCAAACATCCACCCTACATAAAGGTAAAATAAAATGTCAGAACAACAAACCCCAGAATTAGATTTTCATGGTGAAATGGCTGTGCGTCGTGAAAAACTTGCTGCTTTGCGTGCCAAAGGTAACGCATTCCCAAATACATTTCGCCGTGATGCATTAACGGAAGATTTACATCATCAATATGATGCTCTTGAAGGTGAAGAATTAAGCGAAAAGGATATTTCAGTTTCAGTTGCTGGTCGTATTATGACTCGTCGTACCATGGGTAAAGCAACTTTCATCACAATTCAAGATATGAGTGGACGTATTCAACTATATGTTGCTCGTGATAATTTACCTGAAGGTGTTTACGCAGAATATGTCAAAAGTTGGGATTTAGGTGATATTGTTGGTATTAAAGGCAGCTTATTCAAAACAAAAACCAATGAACTAACAGTTAAAGCTCATGAAGTTCAATTATTAACCAAAGCACTTCGCCCATTACCAGATAAATTCCATGGTTTAAGCGATCAGGAAATTCGTTATCGTCAACGTTATTTAGATTTAATTTCTAATGATGAATCACGTCGCACATTTGTAATTCGTTCAAAAGTTATTGCTGGTATTCGTGAATACTTTATTGGCAAAGGTTTTATTGAAGTTGAAACACCTATGTTACAAGTGATTCCAGGCGGTGCGGCAGCTCGTCCATTTGTGACTCATCATAATGCGTTAGACATTGATATGTATTTACGTATTGCCCCTGAACTTTACTTAAAACGTTTAGTCGTAGGCGGTTTTGAACGAGTATTCGAATTAAACCGTAACTTCCGTAACGAAGGGGTTTCTGTTCGTCACAATCCTGAATTTACGATGATCGAATACTATCAAGCTTATGCAGATTATCATGATTTAATGGATAACACTGAAGAATTGCTACGTAAATTAGCATTAGATATTTTAGGCACTACTATCGTCCCTTATGGTGAATATGAATTTGATTTTGGTAAACCATTTGAACGTATCACTATGCACGATGCCGTTATTAAATATGGTGCAGCAAAAGGCATCGTTAAAGAAGATTTATATGATTTAGATCGTGCTAAGGCAGTAGCTACTAAATTAGGTATTGCGATTCAAAAATCTTGGGGCTTAGGTTCTCTTGTAAATGCAATTTTTGAAGAAGTGGCGGAACACCATCTTATTCAACCAACTTTCTTAATGGCTCATCCTGCTGAAATTTCACCATTGGCTCGTCGTAATGATGAAAATCCAGAAGTAACTGATCGTTTTGAATTATTTATCGGCGGTCGTGAAATCGGTAACGGTTTCTCAGAATTAAATGATGCTGAAGACCAAGCAGAACGTTTTGATGCACAAGTCGCAGCAAAAGATGCTGGTGATGATGAAGCAATGTTCAAAGACGATGATTTTGTTACCGCGCTTGAACATGGTCTTCCTCCAACTGCGGGTGAAGGTCTAGGAATCGATCGTTTGGCAATGTTATATGCAAACGCGCCTTCTATTCGTGATGTTATTCTATTCCCAGCAATGAAACATAAAGTTTAATTGATGAAATTTGGGTATCTTAGGATACCCAATTTTTTATCAAAATTTTCTACTTTTCTACCGTACTTTTAAGGATAAATTATGCATGAAATGTCGCTCACTCAGAATATTATGGAAATTGTTGAAGAACAGTGTCGTAAGAATAATGTGTCTAAAGTGACAGATCTTTGGCTAGAGATTGGTCCGCTATCTTGTATTGAACCTGATGCTATTGAATTTTGCTTTGATGTTTGTAGTAAAGATACCCTAATGGAAAATTGTAAGCTACACTTTATCCCTATTCCCGCACAAGCTTACTGTTGGCATTGTGAAAAGCTAGTAGAAATTAAAGCACATCAAGATGCTTGTCCAGAATGTGGAAGCATTCATCTACAACGTCAAAGTGGCGATGAACTCAGAATTAAAGAAATTGCCGTAGAGTAAAATATTGTCTAACTAATTACCATTTTATGATGAATTATTTATCTAGCCAAAGTACAGAGTCTGCCATTTGTTGAGAAAAGGCAAGATCATGGGAAGCAATCAGCATAGGAAGGTTTAATGCTTTCAAAAGTGCGGTCAGTTTTTTTATATTTTTTTGATCCAATCCATTAGTTGGCTCATCCAAGAAAAGCAGTTTAGGTTGCATGACTAACACCCCTGCTAATGCCACCATATTTTTCTCTCCACCTGATAACACATGGATTGGACGATCTTTTAATGCTTCTACGCCAAGTATTTCTAGTTGTTGTAATGCCATTTCTTTTGCTGTTTGGTTATTAATACCTTGATTAATTAAGCCAAATGCTACATCTTCCAAGACTGTCGGACCAAAAAGCTGATCATCAGGAGACTGAAAACATAGACCAATTTTACCACGATATGGCATAAAATCCTTTTCAGTGCGGCAAGATTGACCAAATAATCGTATATTTCCTTGTTGGAATGGTATAAAACCTAGCAAGGTATGTAACAATGTGGTTTTACCACAACCAATCTCTCCTTGTAAAAACAAGCGTTCATCTTCATGTAATTGAAAACTGATATTTTGTAAAACAGGTTTACTGTAGCGTGATACTGAAAGTTCTTTAATCTCTAATACCATCATTTAATTATCCATGCGATGGCAAAAAGTGCGGTAAAAATTTCCACATATTTCCACCATGGTTTTTCTAATAAACTAGACTGTGATTGGAACTTAAATCCTCTTGCTCTAAGAGCCATTTCTACCACTTCCACTTTAATCAAAGCTCTTACTAATAATAATGCTACTCGCTGAGCTAACACTTCAAAGGTACGCCAATTACATTTAGCTTGAAATCCCCTCGCCTGCATAGCAATACTAATGCGTCGGTTTTCTTCAGCTAGCAAACTGATATAACGCACTGTTAGAATAAATAATTGAATAAACTTATTGGGTAATGGTAGTTGGCTAATTGCCTGTACTAAGCGTACATCATTAATGTCATACAATAGAAGGCAAAAACTACAAAAGATCAAGTTCATTCTAAATGTAATTAACAATGCAGTGTGAATACCTAGAGGAGAAAAATCAATCCCAGAATTACTGACTTGCCAACTTAAAGTTAACCATAATAATAAGGTAAATACATTAAGAGATAACCAACGTTTAACATAAGGGATAATAGATTGCTGGTTAAAATATAAAAAAAGCAACAAAGCGATATAAGCGATGCATGTTAGCCATGCTAAAGTTGGAATATCCGTGATCGCACTAATGATAAGACCTATACCAAAAGCATAAAGTAGTCGAAAATGCGGGGTAAAAAAAGCCAATTTCATCATGTACGTAAATTCAATAAGCTTGGATACATTTTACCTAAAATGACAATCACAATCGCACTGATCACTGAATCTACAATAAAAATAGGCAGATGGCTAAGGATTAACAATAAAATCAGATCCTGATAACGACTTCCACCATCAAAAGCTAATACAAGTGAAGCAAACAATGCGGCTAATCCAACGCCCAAAAAACCAGCACTCGCGCCCACTAAAACTTTAGTCAATACGCTAGAATGCTCTTGTAAAATACGGCGAAACATATAATGAATTAACACTGCGGGTAATGCCATTACACATAAATTCACACCTAATACGGTAAATCCACCGAAAGAAAATAAAATCACCTGCAATAATAATGCGATACAAAACGCTGGGAATACTGCCCAGCCAAGAAACAAACCTGCCATTCCATTCAAAATCAAATGTACACTACTGATACCCACTGGTACATGAATTGTTCCTGCAACAAAAAAAGCCGAGGCAAAAAGTGCTGTTAGGGGTAATTTTTGATAATCCATTTTCCGAATGCCAATGCTTAAACCTATTACGGCAAATACAGCACCAGCGATAAGTGTTTGGCTATGCAATACACCTTCTGATAGATGCATGGCTACACATTCTCCCTTTTATTCTTGCGATTAGAATAATTTTTAAACCAAGCGAGAAGCCCAATAATCCCAAAGATATATCCAATTCCACCTAAAATATCATGAAGATAGATTTTATCTTTAAGACGATTAATATCCTCTCGAATAAGCATTAATGCACCATTATCGGCATTTGAGGATGAAATTCTGTCTGCCATCACCGTTGCACGATGTCCTTCTTCACCTTCAATTACCACTTTAAAATTTGCTTCGCCTGTTATAGGTAAATGAAATAAACCTTTTTTATCTGTTTTTCCTGAAACCGCGGGGCTTGATTCACCTTCTCGAAAAGCTTCCACATAAGTTTCAGCTGCAGGCGTCATATCTGAATAATAAGATTTTCCAGTAATGGCTTGTCCATCATATTGAGCAAAAATATAAAGACTATGCGCAAAGCAACTTTGGCTACAGAACAAGCCTGTAACCAAAGTAAAAAGTACGGTAAGAATTTGTAATATTTTCATTATTTCGCATCAAATGTTAACATATATGAAATTTTACGATCTGAATAATCTGGATTGCCCACCACTTTTTCAGCAAATTTAGCTAATATTTTATTAGTTCCTTTTACTGGAGTATATTCAACAATTCCTTTCTGATTAGTTGCTTTAAAAGAAGCATCATCACCATCAATGCCTACCTTAATACCTTCAACAGGCTTACCTTGATGCAAAACTAAGATTGGAAGCGGTGTTCCTACTTCAGGCTTTTGTTGAGGAATAAGTTCATATTCCATATTATGATTTTTCATTGCTTGTTCATCCCAATGTAAAATAGCTTTACCTAATTTTACAGGGTTAGAAGTCGATTCTGCGGTAGGTTCTTGAGCTTTTGTTTTTTCTACATATTTACCATTTGGTAATTTAGACCAAACACCGTTATCAAATTTTAAAAATACCATGGAAGCATTATCAGCTAAGAAATGAGCTTCACCTTTCTCAAAATTATATTTTGCATCAGATAGTTGCCCTTTCTGATTCAATAGCTTAATCTCTTTGACTTTATGTTCAGGATAAGTTTCCGTTTCTTCATGGCCAAACTTCATCACATATCCTAAGTGATTTCCCGTATCTGGCTCTAACCAAACATTATGTGCATTAGCTGAAAAAGCAAAAAGTGCGGTTAGAAATAAGGTAGTTTTTTTCATTTTTTAGCTCTCCTTGTTAAAAATTCATACTCATCTTAAACTATGAAGTAACTTTAGAGTCAAGAAAAAATATGTTTATTAATCAACCTAAAATCACTAAAAAAAGCCAATAAAAAAGGCACTAAATGTGCCTTTTCCATTCAATTTTCAATAATTACGCCACAAGTGCGGTATCTTTTAAACGTTGTTTGAGTTTAGTGTATTCCGTTACAACATAATGCTCAGCCCAACGTTGATCTTCTATTTTATCAATACGGACCGCACTATACTTATATTCTGGTGTTCTAGAACCAGGATTTAAGTGTTCTGCTGTAAGTTCATTACATTTACCAATCCACCATTGATATGTCATGTAGCAAGCACCTTTATTGGTACGGCTGCTGACATCGGCACGTGAAATAACTTTACCACGAGGTGAAGCAATCCACACAAGATCATTATTCTTAATGCCTAATGCTTTTGCATCTTCATCGTTCATTTGAACATATCCTGGTTCATCTGCAAGTGCTGCCAATGCTCGGCAGTTACCTGTCATTGAACGACATGAATAATGTCCAACTTCACGTACGGTAGATAAGACTAATGGGAATTCATCTGTCAATGTTTCCATTGGTGGTTCCCAGTCGCAAGCAAAGAACTCTGCCTTACCATTTGGACGGTCAAAGACTTGGTTTTTATACAAAAAGCTGGTACCTTGATCTTCAGGACCTTCATCAGTACAAGGCCATTGGATATAACCCAATCCTTCCATTTTTTCGTAAGTTGCACCTTTGTAAAGATCACATAATGAACGTAATTCATCCCAAATTTCTTTAGTATTATTGTAATGCATTGGGTAACCCATTGCAGTTGCAATTTCACTAATAATTTGCCAGTCATCTTTAACATCGCCTACTGGTTCAACTGCTTTATAAAAACGTTGGAAACCACGGTCCGCCGCACTATATACCCCTTCATGCTCAGCACAAGAAGTTGCTGGTAATAAAACATCAGCTTCTGCTGCAGTTTGTGTCATAAAAATATCTTGAACAATTAAAAATTCTACTTTTTCAAAAGCTTTTTTAACTGCATTGATATCTGGCTCTGTTTGTAAAGTATCTTCCCCCATAATGTAGAAAGCTTTAATTTTATCTTCCATTATGGCTTCTGGCACTTCACTTAACGGTACACCTGGTTTTGGATTCATTTCAGGAATACCATAAGCTTTCGCAAATTTTGCCATGGCTACAGGGTCATTTAAACGTTGGTAGCCTGGCAAGGTATTAAATAAAGCCCCCATGTCACAAGCACCTTGTACGTTATTTTGACCACGTACAGGGTTTACCCCAACATTTGGTTTACCAAGATTACCTGTAAGCATTGCTAAACTGGCTAAAGCTCGTACAGTTTCAACCCCTTGTCTAAATTGACAAACCCCCATACCCCATAAAATGGTTGCAGTTTCCGCTTTGGCATAGGTACGAGCAATTTCACGCAACATTTCTGGTTCAATACCTGTAATATGTTGAGTAGATTCTGGCGTATAAGACTTGATAATCTCATAGAATTGCTCAAAGTTCTCTGTATGAGCATCAATAAATGCTTGATCTTGCAGACCTTCTTCTAGGATGACGTTCATCATCGCATTAAGAAATGCGACATTACTTGCGTTATTTAATGGTGCATAAATATCTGCAATACGTGCTGTCTCGATTTTACGAGGATCACAAACAATGATTTTTGCACCCTTCGCTTTGGCATGATTAATTCGTCTCGCCACAATTGGGTGAGATGTCGATGCATTATAGCCAAAAATAAATACACATTTGGTGTCTTCAATCTCTACGATTGAGTTAGACATTGCGCCGTTTCCGACCGATTTGAGCAGACCTGTTACAGAAGGACCGTGTCAAACGCGCGCACAACAGTCAACATTGTTGTTTCGTAATACTGCACGTGCAAATTTTTGCATCACATAGTTAACTTCATTACCTGGACCACGAGATGACCCCGTTACCATGATAGATTCATTACCATACTTTTCTTTAATTTCAGAAAGACGTCTTGCAGTATAAGAAATGGCTTCATCCCAACTTACTGGTGTGAATGCTTCGCCTCTTTTATAGCGAATCATTGGCTGAGTAAGCCGAGGAGTTAGGATACGAGTATCATGGACGAAATCCCATCCAAAATACCCTTTGAGGCAGAGTTCTCCCTCATTGGTTTTTCCGTTTGCGCCTTCAGCACCCACAATTTTGTTGTTTTCAACCAATAAATTGATCTTACAACCTGATGCGCAATACGGACAGACAGTAATCACTTTTTTCATAATGAATGTCCTTCAGTTAATAATAAATCTCAAACTAATCACTCAGAATGGTTAATTTGTTCTCTTCTATAATACGCTCAATTAATCAACAATCCCCTATAAAAAATGAGTATTTATTGATTTAAAACATATTTTTTATTAATTTTCACTTTGCTTTAGTGAAATGTTATAACGCCTGAATATCGTTAATTCTATTATCTTTAATTAGCGAATAAAGGTGCTCGACAGCAGCTTTCACTTTTTCTGTCATAGGAAAACCAAACGACACTAAATCAGGCTGAATTCCCACAAAAATAATTTCTTCAATATCTTCTTCAAGTTGCTCAATTAAATAGTTAAGTGGCATATTATGCGTACTCATAAACAACATTTCGGCAATCAAATCTTTATCAATAATTCTTAAAGATCCAATATCTTGTTGCATATCTGAGGCATCAACAATTAATAAACGTTTCGGGCGTAGTGCACGTACAGTATGAGAATAATTTTCAGGTGCCGAACCGCCATCTACCACTGTCCAATTAGGGATAGGATTCGCCTCCATCATTTCCGCAAGTAAAGGACCTGCACCATCATCGCCCATCATTGAATTGCCTACTGCAAGCATTACATTTTCAGTTGTCATAAGCGCTTCTATTCCTTGTTATCTCGACGTTTAACCATAATATACATAACTGGCTCACGTTGTATTGATGCTAATGTATCCAATAAAGTTTCTGCCCATTGTTGATGAAGCAGAGAGAAATTTCCCTTATTGTCATCTAGTGCTTTCGCTAATAAATTGACATGACTAACATCAATAACAATTTCACCAAATTTAATTAATCCAGCAAACTTACGTCGTGCCTCCCCCTCTGGAAAACTTTCTACAAATTTTTGATATTCATCATAATCACAAACAATTAATTTCTTAAAGCAATCAACAATCCCCACATGATGCCCAATCGCTAAAGAGTAATATACGACTTGCTTTGCTTCTTCTGGAATATCATCACGTTCTTCTTTTTCCATAAATCGTTGATTAAGAAGGTAAAAGATAACTTGTGTTGTCATTGAATAATCCTTATTGACTAATCAAAGTGCGGTTCATTTTGATAAAATTTTTTCAAAATAGACCGCACTTTCTATGAGCTAACCTGAGAATGGTTGGCTAATTCGATGCAATCTTGTCACAATCTCACTTAAACGAGGATCGGATTCTCGCTCTAAAAATTCACCAAGACGTACTGCAAAAGGCTCTTCTTGATTTTCGCACATCATACTCATAAATTTATCCGCAATATCTCCACCTTGGCGATAACCTGCTAAACGACGAGCTTCACGTTCAAGCGTAATACGAAGATCATGAGGAATCTTAGGAAAACGAACTTTTGCTGCTGCAGTGGAATCTGCAATCTCTTGTTTTCCTTTTAATTTTTGATCCAATAAGCCTAATGCCATCGCAAAACCATAAATAGTTGCTGCGGGTGTTGGTGGACAACCTGGAATATAGACATCAACAGGAACAATTTGATCTGTTCCGCCCCATACACAGTAAAGATCGTGGAAAATACCGCCACCACAACCACAAGCACCATAAGAAATACAAATTTTAGGATCTGGTGCAGCTTGATAGGCACGCATGGCAGGGGTACGCATTGCACGAGTCACAGAGCCTGTAAATAGCAAAATATCTGCATGGCGAGGAGAGGCGACAACCTTAATACCAAAACGTTCTGCGTCAAATGCTGGAGTAATGGTGCCAAAAATTTCAATTTCACAACCATTACAACCACCACAGTCTACACGATATACATAAGCTGAACGTTGAATATCCTTGAGTAAGGTTTGTTTCATTTTGGCAATGCTTTCATCTATCGTAAACGGCGTAGATACGCCATTTACGGGCATAGGAATTTGTGTATTCATCTTATTTCTCCCCCAACATATTCAAGCTCTTTTGCAACGGTTTCAATTTTTTCAATACTGAAATCACTCAATGGAAGTTGCATTTTATCTTCCATTCTAGCCGTTTTATTCAAACTATTTTGGCGTTTACAATCTGGACAAGTATGTAATACAGCGAGCTTTTTATTGACATCTTCAGGGTCATAAGCTTGTTGTTTAAGAAGATCTACCGCATAATTTAATTCTTTATAAGAAATAAATGGCGTACCACATTGTTGGCAACTAGCTGTTTTAAATGTAGTTTCTTGATATAAATCTTGCTTATTTTTCACTGAAAGCTCGAAGTCTTGTGTTAAACGAATCGCTTTCGTTGGACACACTTCTTCACATCGACCACAGAAAATACAACGTCCTAAAAATAATGACCATGTACGATCACCTTGTTCAGCATTAGTATTCAAGGTTAATGCATTGGCTGGACAAGCAATTGTACAGGCACCGCACACAATACATTGATCTGAATTTAATTCTGGTCTACCACGAAAATCAGGATCCACTTCATAAGGTTTGAAGGGATATTTTGTGGTTACATCCCCAGCTTTAAAAACTGTCTTTAATAACTTAAACATAGACCACTTCCTTATTTCAATGGTGAGTTTTTACGCTCAATACCATAACGTTCAATTTCTTTATAAGCTACATTTTTAGCCTTACGTTTATTCACATCTACCACCGTAACACGGTCAGTACAAGAATAACATGGGTCAAGGCTACCAATGATTAATGCCGCATCAGAAACGGTATTTCCACGAAGCATATAACGTAATGTTGGCCAGTTTGCATAGGTCGCAGCACGACAACGCCAACGGAATAATTTTTGGTTATTACCTAGCATTGCCCAGTGAATATCTTCACCTCGAGGGGCTTCTGTAATGCCTAATGCAAAACGACCCGGGGTATAATTAAACCCTTCAACTAATAATTCACCTTTTGGTAAATTATCCACCATATAATCAATAATATTCATGGATTCAAAAACTTCATTAATACGAACTTTCAAACGAGATAATACATCACCGTTTTGTTCTACATGAATATTAAATGGAATGTCTCCATAACCTGAGAATGGATGAACCGAACGAACATCACGGTCAAAGCCACTGGCACGAACCATAGGGCCTACTGGGCTGAAATCACGAGCAACTTGACGATCTAAGATCCCGACACCCACGGTACGTTGTTCCATATTAGGCGTATTCATTAAAATATCGCTTAAAGTGATTAATTCTTCACGCATTTCAGCAATAATCTTACGGCATTGTTCACGTTGGTGTTTTAACATATCACGGCGAACACCACCAATTAGATTAATTCCATAAGTTTTACGTGCACCAGTTAAAACTTCCGCTAAAGTCATGGATTTTTCACGAACACGGAAGAATTGCATAAAGCCTGTATCGAAGCCAGTAAAGTGGCTTGCCAAACCTAAATTCAATAGGTGGCTATGTAAACGTTCGACTTCAAGTAAAATTGCACGGATCCATTCAGCTCGTTGTGGAATTTGAATACCCAATGCATTTTCTACTGCATTTGAATAAGCGACGCTATGGGTAAAACCACAGATACCACATACACGGTCAGCCAAGAATGTCACTTGGTCATAATCCATACGAGTTTCTGCTAGCTTTTCCATACCACGGTGAACATAGAATAAACGGTAATCGGCATCGACGATGTCCTCACCATCCACAAATAAACGGAAATGTCCTGGTTCATCGGAAGTAATATGCAATGGACCAATTGGCACAATACGAGCTTCACCTTTTTCATTGATGAATTCATAAGTCTCAACTGCACTTGTTGGATCTGGACGCAAACGATAATCCATAGCATCTTTACGAAGTGGAAATACTTCATCTGGCCAGTCATCTGGTAACACTAAACGTCGTTGATCTGGCAACCCTACGGCTTTCAGACCATACATATCGTACATTTCACGTTCTGCCCATACCGCTGCTTTAACTCGAGGTGTTACGGATGGAAATTCAAGTGAAACAGCATCCACTAAGGCTTTTACGGTGACAAAGGATTTCACTTCACCTTCCATTGAAAGCACATAATAAACTGCATAATGACCATTAATACTGCGTTCATCATTAGCAAATGCAACTGGTAGCCAACCGTAATGTTGATAATATAAATACTCAACTACATCAGGTAGCATATTGGTTTTAATAGTGATGGTCACTTGATTTTCAGTTGACCATTCTTCATCAAGAATTGTATTTGGAAATTTCGCATTAATCGCTTCAAGGTAATTTTTACCACGCGCTTTTGCTTGATCCACTGATGTATTTTTTGTTAATTCCATATATTCCTCCTGTTGACCTATTTACCTAAGCTTTGCCAAGGCAATAACAACATATCACCAAAGGAAACATTATCTTGACCAAGAATAATTCCCACTGAATTTTTAAGAAGTTGCATAATTGGATCTGCGATATGTAAACCCATCATCAACATTAATAACAATAAGATTGCCATTGCTAATACTGAAATTTTACTCACTTCACCTGTTTCGATATTATCAGTTGGTTTACCTAAAACCGTTTTTAATAACATCATTGCAAGACCAGCAAGTACAACAGTAAGAAGCAATAAACAGATAATCACTAGCCAAGTTTTACCCGCTGTAATACCAGCAACTGCCACACTAAATTCACTCACAAATACGTTAAATGGAGGCACGCCACCTAATGCTAAGCCACCACCAGCAAATAATACCGCAGTAACAGGTGCAACTTTCCATAAACCACGTACTTGGTTCATATCTCTGGTTTTATACTTTAATAAAATATTACCTGATGCACAGAATAATAAGGTTTTCGCCAAACTGTGGTTAATGGTGTGTAATAAACCAGCAAACATTCCTAATGGACCGCCTAAACCAAATGCAAAGGTAATTAATCCCATATTTTCAATACTTGAATAAGCAAGTAAACGTTTAATATCTGCTTGAACAATAATGAATAAGGCAGCGATACCCACTGAAATTAAACCAAACCATAGGAATAAAGTTTGTAAATATTCTGCACCAATAGCTTTAGAAATAATGGTGTAATAACGTAGCACCACTAACATTGCACAATTTAATAATACAGCTGATAAAATTGCACTCACTGGGCTTGGTGCCTCACTATGTGCATCTGATAACCAAGTATGCATTGGGAATAAACCACATTTAGTACCAAAGCCAACTAGGATAAAAGCAAATGCAATATAAAGTAATGAAGGATCTAAATTTTGAGCTTGAGCATTCACTGCAGACCAGAAAATTGCTTGGCTTGGATCTTGTAACATTGAATTTGCACCGCTAAATACCAAAATTGTTCCGTATAAACCAAAGGCTACTCCAACAGAACAAATAATGATGTACTTCCAAGCTGCTTCAAGTGAAGTTTTATGCTTATAGGTTCCTACTAAGAATGCGGAACTTAATGTTGTTGCTTCAATACCAACCCACATTAGAATGAGATTATTAGTTGTGACTGAAACTAACATAGTAAAGAAGAACAAATGTAAGAAGCCGTGATAATAGGTATAAGTTTTGAAATCAATATGGACTTCTGACAATTCAGTATTCATATAACCAATTGAATACATTCCTGCTAAAGCACCAACAACACCAATTAAACCAATGAAGATGGCTGATAAGCTATCCACATAAATCCAATTATCTAATGCTAAAATAGAACCTTGTTCTAAAACTTCAGCAATCACTTTTAATGAGAAAACAAACATCAAAATCAAACCTGTCACATGAAGTGCGGTTACTAATGTTTGATTTTTACTTTTTGCTAGTAAAAAACTCACTACGGAAACTGCCAAAGGTGCGATTAATAACGCATAAATCCATTCTGTCATAGCGTATTACCCCTTCAATTCCGTTAATTCTTTTGCATCTAATGTGTTCAAAGTGCGGTAAATTTTATTCACTAAAACGACCAAAATGATCACTGCAAAGAACGCATCTGTTGCAATACCGATTTCAACTAACTCTGGTGCATTACTTGCAAGTAAGGCAAGTGTTAGATGTGAACCATTTTCCATTAAGCAATAACCAAAAACTTGTTTCAAAATATTGCGTTGAGACACAATACATAAAATACCAAGTAAGAAATGGCTTAATGATACAGATAACACTAAGTTCAAATGTTCTTCTAATGGAAGTTTAATTGGACTCACGACTAAATAACATACCACCACAATGATAGCGGTAATTGGAATTAACCAAGAAGAATTTAAGCTTTTTGGTACCGCACTTTCATCAATTTTTTTAGTGGCATAAATTAAAATTGCAGGTACTAAAATCACTTTCGTGATAAATGCACTGATTGACCACATATATAATGAATGTGATTTAAGCTCACCTGCTAGGCAAACAAATAATCCCACTAAAACTAATGACTGCAAGGCATAAAATAACGCAGATTTTCTTGCTGTTTTTCCCATAATCACAAGAAGTGAAGTTAGGATAAGCAAGCCTGCAAGGATATTAATCATTAACATAACGACCTCCTAACCTAACCACGACATATTCAACCAGTATGCAGCAATAAAGCTTGAGCAAACTGACATCACCATTAATACAACAAGTACAATACTCATTGATAAGGTAATAGGTTGTGCATTGTTAACTTCTTCAGAAGCTTCTCCGAGGACACATTGCCCAAATTTATAAAGTAACCACACAAAGGTTGCTACACTTTCAATTAAAGCAATGACCATCAAGGTGGTAATCCAAGGATGCTCAGCACCTAATTCAAAGCCTGCTGCAAATAATGGGAATTTACTGAAGAAACCATTGAATGGTGGAACCCCGGCAATGGCTAATGCACCAACGCCAAAACCAGTACCAACTAACGGCATCGTTTTAATGATACCTTTCAAGCGAGGCATTGAACGTGTACCTGTTGAATAAGCTAAGGAACCCGCAACTAAGAAGAATAAACTTTTTGCGAAAGCATGGTTAAAGATATAAGAAATAGCCGCAACAAAGGCAAGTTTAGAGCCAAAGGCTGCTAATGAAAGCCCAATGAAAATATAGGCCAATTGTGTAATAGTCGAGTATGCCAACAAACGTTTTAAATCCGTTTGAGGTAAGTACATTAAGAAGCCATAAATCAAGGTAATCATTGCCATGATTAAACCAACTTCACCGACAATTTCAGGAATATTACCTGCTGACATAACAGATCTTGCAAAGATGTATACGCCAACTTTAACCATTGATGCTGCGTGCAAATACGCACTCACGGGTGTTGGTGCTTCCATCGCATTTGGTAACCAAATTTGCATTGGAATTTGTGCTGATTTACCCCATGCAGCAAACATCACCCCAAAGAGCACGATGGTTTTTGACGTTGGATCTAATGCGTCTAATGCAGCAATAGAGAAAGTGCCTGATTTACTAAATAAATATGCAGCAGCCACATATAAGCCTAATGAACCAATATGAGTAATAATTAAAGCTTTCATTGCTGCTGACTGAGCTTTAGGTGTTTGGTAATAACTAATTAATGACCAAGAACAAGCCCCTGTAATTTCGAAGAATAGTAATTGTCCCACTAAAGTTGAAGACAATACTAAACCTGCCATGGCACCAATAAAGATCAGTAAAAAGGCATAGAAACGAGGTAGAGGTGGATGCGAATGTTCTTTATTCTTATCAGTTAAATAGCCGCAAGAATATAAGCTAATTAAAAAACCTAAACCAACAACAGCAAAGGCAATTAATGTGCTTACGGCATCTAAAGTAATGCCCAAAATAGTCGTATCACCAAAACGTACAACATCATAAGTAACGGTTGCTTCGCCACTCATATACCACTGTTGTGCTAAAGCTAACGTACCTAAAGTTGCAAGCACAGCAAAAAAGGTCGCCAGTTTAGGAAAGGTGTTTTGATTTTTAATCAATCCAACTAAAAATGCACCAACAAATGGTAAGATGATTGTAATTAGAGCTAAATTTTCCATTTTCTTCTCCTTACAATCCGATTAAGTAAAATACAAAAGCTAACACTGAAATACCGAAACCTATCACGGTAATACGACCTGTCATCATAAAACGTGTACGAGATAAGGTATTTTCAAATACACAAGCAAGTACAAATACAATCAACAATTTGATAAAGAAACAAATTGCGCCGAAAATGACCGCACTTAGGGTTAACTCTTGTGCCGCACCGAATGGCAATAACACACCAACAAAAATGGAAGCCACAATCACGGCTTTTAAACTTATGCCAACTTTAATTAAAGCTAAAGCAGGGCCAGAATATTCAGTTAATGGACCTTCTTGTAACTCTTGTTCTGCTTCTGCTAAATCGAAAGGAATTTTACCCATTTCAATAAATACGGCAAAACCACAGGCAATTAATGCCACAATAGTTGCAACAGGAGCGACCCAAGATTTTGTAGCAAGTGCGGTACTAATTAGACCAAAATTTGTTGATCCAGCAATTAATGCAATAATTAATAAAGAAAGCATTAAGGTAGGTTCAACAAGTACACCTAATGTCACTTCGCGGCTTGCACCTAAACTTGAGAAAGTACTATTACTATCCAATCCAGCAATAGAAAAGAAGAAACGGAATAATGCAAAAAGATAAATCGCTGTAATTAAATCCCCTGCTGTACCAAATGGTGAGGCTAAAGTAAACATTGGTAAGCTCATTGCAATTACTAACACTGTGCTAATTAATACGTAGGGCATGGTTTTTGATACTGCCCCAGAATTATCTGGCAAAATGTTTTGGCGTTTCATTAATTTAAAAATATCACGGTAATCTTGTAATATTCCAGGTCCACGGCGAGATTGAACTCTCGCACGAATCATACGAGAAATACCTGAGAATAATGGCGCTAACAATAAGAGAATCAGCGCTTGAACAAGACCTAAAGCAAACATACCGACTGATGTTGCAATTTCTGAAGGTAAATTAATCATCTCACACCTCCTACATCGTTGCTGCAACAGCAAGTAACATAACTAAAGCCACGACGAAATATATGCAATACACACGGAAATCGCCAACTTGTAACCAACGGATTTTATTTGAAATCCATGGAATAAAATGAGCAATTGGCATCGTGACTTTTTCTTCCCAGAATGGTTCTACTTTCGTTGAACCTTTAATCACTTGATCAATAGCTTTATAGGTCATTGGTGAAGGATCGAAAGTTTTACGAATAGTATAAAGCGGTTTAAACATCGTACGTAATGGACGAGTAAAACCACCTGCTGAAGATGCCATATCAGGTTCATAAGCATAACCACAAGCCCAAGGATTACCTTTTGCACTGTCTGATAAACGACTAGATTTAGTCATTGCATAGTAAGCAAATGGTATAAAGAAGAAGGCGACCAACATAATTGCAACCATCGGCGTAGAAAGTGCCGTATTAGGTTCTGAATGTGCTACGACTGTACCATTCTCAGCAATAGGGAAAGTATTTTGTAGTTGTGCTAAAGAGTTGGCAACACGGGTAATTACTGGTGATACCTCTGAAGCCCCTATTCCTAATAAAATACAAAGAATCGCCAATATTGCCATAGCAACAATCATTGGCATTGGAACTTCACGTGCATTAGCTGCTTTTTCACTACGAGGAGCACCACCAAAACTGATACCATATACTTTAACGAAACAAAGTGCAGCTAATGCCCCTGTTAACGCCAACATAATAATCGCAACTGGACCTGCAATTTTTAAAACGATGTCTGAATTTTGACTTAACGTAAAGAGAGATTGGTAAGTAAACCATTCACTGACAAAACCATTAAATGGAGGCAATGCAGAAATTGCCATTGTACCAATTAAGAAGGTTAATGCAGTATATGGCATTAATTTACTTAAACCACCCATTAAATCCATATCTTTGGTATCTAAGCGATACATAATGGAACCTGCACCAAGGAATAATAATCCTTTAAAGACGGCATGGTTAAGTAAGTGATATAACCCACCAAGTAAACCTACTGTAGCAAGAATCGGTTGCTTAATTGCAATACCAATCATACCAACACCAACGCCCATCATAATAATACCAATGTTTTCTACGGTATGGTAAGCCAATAAGCGTTTAATATCATGCTCTGCTAATGCATAAAGTACTCCGAGTACAGAAGATACTGCACCGAAACCTAATACAATCACACCGAACCAAATATTAGTAGCACCAAGTAAATCAATACCAACTTTAATAATTCCGAAGATACCAATTTTAACCATCACGCCAGACATTAACGCAGAAGCATGAGAAGGTGCAGCTGGGTGAGCTTTAGGTAACCAACCATGTAATGGAATCATCCCTGCTTTTGCACCAAAACCTAAAAAGGCAAGCATAAATACAGTAAACGCCAATGGTGTGGATAATTGTGTTTGACGGAATGCTTCAAATTCAAAACTACCTGCATGGCAGTAGAAAATATAGAAAGCAATCATAATTAAAACTGAACCAGCATGAGCGATAAAGAAATAAAGCAAGCCAGCTTTAGTCGCATTCTCATCTTGTTCGGTTAGTACGAGGAAATAAGATGATAAAGACATCATCTCAAAGAAAACAAGAAAATAAAATGCATTATCTGAAGTGACCAATGCAATCATAGAAGCGATAAAGAGATTCATAAAAAATCCCATTGTGCCTGCCCCTTTCCCTTTATACTCCTGGACATAAGAGAAAGAATAAATTGCAGTAATCACAACTAATAAAGAAATAACACACACCATGAAAGCCGCTAATCCATCAATTCTGATAGAGAATTGAGCAAACTCAAAAGGTGTTTGGAAAAGGTCATAGACCGTCTCATTGCTGATAAGAACGGGGGCGCAGGAAATGATTCCTAATATTCCGCCAAGTACACTGGTCACGCCAGATATATTGATTGAAAGCTGTTCATTTTTGCTAACGCAAAGAGAAATGAACGCACCGACGACATAAATCAACAAGGCAGTGATGAGTAAGGTGATTGAACTCATAATTTCACTCCATTGATTATTTAAAATCTACTTTAAGTTAGCCGAATACCACAGGTGAATTCATCATTGCTTTTTCACGTTTTTCTCGGTTAGCTTGTTCAATACTTTCGTCACTAATCAAAAATAAGGTTTTCGTTGGACAAGTTTGTACACAAGCTGGACCTTCTGGTCGGAAATAGCAAAGATCGCATTTAATCGCAATCGCTTTTACACCTGGTTGCCAAGCCAACATATTATGTACATTGGTATTATTTGGTGCAGTACGAATATCACGGGCAACTGCATCTTGGAAAGTGAAATGTTCATAGTAAGTTGGAGCATCAATTGCGGTGCTACCATGTTGAGTGATTGTCCCAAATGGACAAGCAATACCACAAAGTTTGCAACCAATACAAAGACTCTCATTGAGTTGAATTGTGTCAGCCTGATGTGTAATAGCATGCACTGGACATACAGTTGCACAAGGCGAATCATCACAGTGACGGCACAGAATCGGTACAGTTACATCATCATTACGCATCACTTGAAGACGTGGAAAAGGTTGTAATCCGAAGGCTTTGTGGGTTTCACTACATGCAGCCATGCACGTATTGCAACCAATACAGTCTTTGGGATCACCAATAACAAAACGGTTCATAGTTTTTCCCCCCGATTAATAAAAAAGTTATTTCTTCATAACCACTCTGATTGTAAGGATACTCTTCTCAAAAAAATGAAAAAATAGTTCACTGAAAAATTTATTGATTCAGATCATGAAATTTTTAAATTTTTTATAAGAAAAATATACTTATATATCAACAAGTTAACAATTTGTTATCAATGTTTAATTTATGTTTAAGATAAAAATAGTTCTCATTTTTGCATATATTTTATACAGCAAAAAAGATAGCTTTTTAGTGCTTAACTGCTAAGATAAATACACATTAGTGCTATTTTTTAGTTATGTTGAAGGGAAAATATGAACGGAGTTGAGTTACGTATAAAAGGTAAAGTACAAGGCGTTGGTTTTCGTCCTTTTGTATGGTTATTAGCAAATCAATACCAATTAAAAGGAGATGTTAACAACGATGGACAAGGCGTGTTAATTCGTTTTATAGAGCCTGAAAATACCGCACTTTCACATTTTCTAACCGACTTACAAACTAAATTACCACCTCTAGCACTGATTACAGAGATTCAACAAACAGAAAAATTTTGGGAAAATCTACCGCACTTTGATGAATTTATAATTCGTGAAAGTGAAAATAATGCAATGGATACCCAAATTGTTCCAGATGCAGCGACTTGTCCCGCTTGTATTGAAGATCTCTTTAATCCAAACAATCGACGCTTTCACTACCCTTTTACTAACTGCACACATTGTGGTCCAAGATTCACCATTATTAAAGCAATTCCTTATGATCGCAAAAATACCTCAATGGTAAGCTTTCCATTCTGTGCTGATTGCGAACAAGAATATAAGAATCCCGCAGATCGCCGTTTCCATGCCCAGCCTAATGCTTGTGCAGATTGTGGCCCTCATATTTGGTTACAAACCGCCTTTGAAACGTTATCGACTCATGAAAATGCCCTAAACCAAACTGTCGATTTACTTATACTGGGAAAAATCGTTGCTATAAAAGGTGTTGGAGGCTTCCATTTAGCTTGCGATGCAACAAATTCGGCATCAGTACAATTATTACGTGAACGCAAACATCGTCCAACTAAGCCATTAGCCATTATGGTCCCAAGCCTTGAGCATTTAATTGATCTTAGCCAAGAAGAAATCAAAATTTTGAAAAGTACTGCTGCACCTATTGTGTTACTGAAAAAATATAAGGTGCCAGCTGTCGTAGATCTTATTGCACCTCATTTAAATGAAATTGGCGTAATGTTACCAAGCAATCCCTTGCAACATTTATTATTACGAGCCATCAATAAACCACTTGTGATGACCTCTGCCAATCCAAGCGGTCAACCGCCCGTTTTAGATAATCAAAGTGCGGTACAATTTTTAGGAAATTTAGCTGATTACTATCTCTATCATAATCGAGATATTTTGCAACGTGCTGATGATAGCCTAGTACGAGTCGCATTTGATGGTTTAGAAACCTTACGCCGAGCTCGTGGCTATGTGCCTGATGAAACCTTATTAGCAACAAAAAATAAGAAAAATATCTTAGCTATAGGCTCAGATTTAAAAAATACCTTTTGTTTATTAAAAGGAAATAAAGCCGTAGTGAGCCAGCATATTGGCGATACCTCCAATGAAAAAGTGCGGTCTCAATTAGAAAATAATCTTGAACTATTCCAACATATTTACCAATTTAAACCTGAACTTATTGCGGTGGATGCCCATCAAGGTTATTTCAGTTCCGCAACGGGTAAAAACCTAGCAAAACGACTCAACTTGCCTATTATAGAGGTCCTCCACCATCATGCTCATATTGCCTCCGTTATGGCTGAGCATCATCTTGATGAAAATGTTATTGGACTTGCTTTAGATGGTATTGGAATGGGAGAAAATAATCAGCTATGGGGCGGTGAATGCTTATTAGCCAATCGTCAAACTTATCAATACCTAGGTGGACTGCCTTCAGTGGCACTTCCTGGAGGGGATTTAGCTGCGACTCAACCTTGGCGAAACTGGCTGGCGCATTTACAACAATTTGTGCCGAACTGGCAAATGATTGCCACACAAACCTGTGCTAATTACGATTGGCAACTATTGGCAAAAGCGATTGAACGAGGTATTAATTCACCGACGATTTCTTCTGCTGGGCGTTTATTTGATGCCATCGCTTATGGACTAAATATTAGCCCTGAAAAACTCAGTTGGGAAGGTGAAGCAGCTTGTCAACTTGAAGTACTAGCAATGCAATCCAATTTATCCCATCAAAGTGCGGTAGAAATTTCAAAAATTTTACCTGTGATAATGCCAATCAAAGAAAATAAACTTGACCTATCGACTTTTTGGCAAACGTGGTTGGATTACCCTGCTTCAAAAGCAGACAAAGCCTTTGCCTTTCACTTTGCCCTTGCCTCTGGTTTTGCGCAAATGGCAAGACAACAAGCCTTACAACATCAATGTAAAATTATTGTACTTTCTGGGGGAGTAATGCATAACCAATTATTGCGTAAACTCATCAAAGAAAATTTAGCTGAATTTAATGTACTGAGTGCACATCAATTTCCAATGGGTGATGGTGGTTTGAGTTTAGGACAGGCAATAATTGCAGCAGAAAGATAAATGAAAAGAAGGGCTAACTTAGCCCTCTTGACAAAATTTAAATGGTGATCAACAAATTCTTGGCAAGGGTTCGTTGGTTGGTAAATCCAGTAATCTTGATTGACCAAAGATGCCCACTAAACGAACTTTTTTATCTTCAGTGACCTCACCAATAATAGCCGCATTTTTACCTAACTCGTGAGTATGTAAGGTATCTATTACTTGTTGAGCTTTATCCTCTTTAACAATAATCACTAATTTACCTTCATTAGCAAAATTTAATGCCTCTAACCCCAGTAATTCACAAATACCACGGACTTCTGTGCGAAGCGGTAAATCATCTTCGTTGATTTTCATACCGAGTTGCTGTGCTTGAGCATACTCATGTAATACGGCATTGACGCCACCTCGAGTAGCATCACGTACTGCCTTAACCCCTTCTATTGGACGTAATAATTCAATTAATGGAGTTAATACAGCACAGTCACTATGCAGATCAGTTTTAATACCTAAGTTTTCACGAAGATTCAAAATAGTCGCACCATGATCACCTAAGGTTCCACTTACAATAATTTTATCACCAGCTTCAATTTTATGTGCTCCCCAATCTAAGTCCGATGGAATGACTCCGATACCACTAGTATTAATAAAGACTTTATCCACAGCACCTTTTTGTACCACTTTAGTATCCCCTGTCACCACCTGAATACCTGCTTTTTTACAAGTATCTGCCATCGCTTGAATAATTTCTTTAAGTTCAGAAAGCGAAAGACCTTCTTCTAAAATAAAACCACAAGACAGATATTTTGGTATTGCTCCGCTTACTGCCACATCATTAGCTGTACCACAAACGGCTAATTTACCAATATTGCCACCAGGGAAAAAGATAGGATCAATGACAAAACTATCTGTAGAAAATGCTAATTTTTGACCGCACTTTGAAAGCTCATCTAAAGGAATACGAGCCTGATCCTCACCTTGTGCAAGAATAGGATTATTAAAGGCTTCGAAGAAATAATCTTGAATCAATTTTTGCATGGCTGCACCACCATTGCCGTGTGCCATTGTAATAAAATCTGTCATATGATTCCTTTTATTTTAGTCTCTACGATATTGATAATAAGCGGCACAGGCCCCTTCAGAAGAAACCATTAATGCACCATAAGCATTATCTGGATTGCACTGTTTAGCAAATAATGGACAATCTGATGGTTTACATTTACCTGTTAACACATCTCCACAACGTGAATTAGGATCATCAGCAACTTTCTGTTGTGTACTATTGAAATAAGTTTCTGCATCAAATTGATGATATTCAGGCGTTAACTCCACACCAGATTCCTCAATTTCACCTAAACCACGCCATTCACTAGAAGCTTTCAACTGGAATACTTCAGTCATTGCTTTTTGAGCTAATTGATTGCCATGATCATGCACAATACGCTTATATTGATTTTCAATTTTATAACGTCCATCCACAAACTGCTCTACTAACATAACTATTGATTGCAAAATATCAAGAGGTTCAAAACCTGTAATCACAAAAGGTTTATGATATTTCTCACAGAGCCCTTCATAAGGCTCGGAACCAATTACCATACTCACATGACCTGGTGCAATAAAACCATCAATCTTCACTTGATCTTGTGATAACAGGCTACGCAAAGTTGGAATAATCGTAATATTTTGGCACACAATCCAAAAGTTTTTCACATTTTGGCGTTTAGCTTGTTGTAAAGTTACCGCTGCACTCGGCATAGTCGTTTCAAACCCGAGGGAGAAAAACACAACTTTTTTATCAGGATTATGCTGTGCAATACTCAGTGCATCAATAGGAGAATAAACTATACGTACATCACAACCTTTTGCTTTGGCTTCTAATAAAGAACCACGACGACCTTTTACTCGCATTGCATCGCCAAAAGTACAGAAAATCACATCTGGTTTTTCAGCTATTTCAATACAAACGTCAATACGTCCCATAGGTAAAACACAAACTGGGCAACCTGGTCCATGGATAAATTCAATACTCTTTGGTAATAGACGATCTAAACCAAATTTATAAATAGTATGGGTATGCCCGCCACAAACTTCCATTAAATATAATGGATTCTTCTCATTATATTGTGGCAATTTATCCATCAAATGATTTAAGCGTTCAATTAAACTTTTCGCTAATTTGGGATCTCGAAACTCATCAACAAATTGCATCCTGTTTCCCCTGTAAAATTGAGCTCTCGCTCAACCTGATAATCACTTCAAAGAAAAAGTGGGATAAATCATCCCACTACAAAAAATTAAAAAACTTATTTTTGTAACCAAGCTAACCAATCTTGCAAACCTTCGCCAGTAGTGGCAGAAAGTTTAATGACTTCAATCTCTGGGTTAACTCGTTTTGCATTTTCAATACATTTTTCTACATCAAATTTTAAGTAAGGAAGTAAATCGACTTTATTTAAAATCATCAATTTTGATGCTGCAAACATATGCGGATATTTAAGTGGTTTATCTTCACCTTCCGTCACTGATAAAATAACTACTTTTGCTTTCTCACCTAAATCAAATTCAGATGGACAAACAAGGTTCCCAACGTTTTCAATAAATAAGAAACTGTTTTCTTGAGGACGTAATTTCATCATCGCATCAGCAATCATTTGTGCATCTAGATGACAGCCTTTACCCGTATTAACTTGAATAGCAGGCACCCCTGTTTCACGAATACGATCAGCATCATTTTCAGTTTGTTGATCACCTTCAATGACATAACAGCGATGAGCGGTTTTTAATGCATTTAATGTTGTTGTCAATAAAGTCGTTTTACCTGAGCCAGGACTGGAAACGAGGTTTAATGCTGTTAAGTTTAAGTATTTGAATAAGTTACGATTAGAGTCAGCAATCTGATTATTTTTCCCTAGTACATCTTGCTCAATCTTTAATAAGCGTTTTTGCATATTTCCTTCGCTCTGTTGCATCTGAGCAGAATGATGAGAATGTGCATGGCTATGGGCTGCCGTATGGAAAGTTGAATGAGAAAAATTAGGTAATTTAACCGCACTTTTTGACTCTTTATGTTCATGAGTATGTTGTAACTCGCCAATTCTTACTTGATCTGGATGACCACAGCCACAAGTTGTACACATATTTAATCCCCTTCAAATAGAAATTTTTAACAAGAATATCACAAATTAAAAATACTTTATTGATAGAGATCATAAACCGATGAAACAAGGAATCAAGATACTTATGAAAATAAATTAAAAAGAGATAAAAAAACTGCAGTATGTTACCGCAGTTTTGGTTAATTTATTTAATTACGCTTTACCCCTAAAATGACATGAGAGGCTTTTATTAAAGCTGTCACTTCAGTTCCTTTTGATAAGCCTAAATTTTTAACACTGGCTTCTGTAATAATAGCGGTCAAATCCATCCCACCAACTGTTTTAACCAGAATTTCTGCATTTACAGCACCGTCTATCACTTTTTCTACAGTACCTTTAAATTGATTACGTGAAGAAAAAATTAAATCATTATCAGTAGATAAAATCACTGAAGGCGCTTTAAAAATTGCAACGACCTCTTTTCCCGCTACCAAACCTAAGTTTTTTGTACTTTCACAAGTAATGGTTGCTACCAAAGTTTCGCCACCTTTAAGGGTTAATTCAATCGCATCGTTAGTTGCACCTGTTTTAATTGATTTTACTGTTGCTGCCAACTGATTTCTTGCACTAATAGCCATAATAATATTCCTTTTTAAGTTATTTTATTTTCAAATATAACATTAAAATTTTTGTTGATCATTATATATATAAGTATATAATGAATTCACATTCTAATAATTATACTAATCACTCAAAACTCGTGTAGTAAATTTTTGGCTAGTAAATCCCCCTGATCCCCACGATCAACTTTGCTAGCCATTTTTTTATTCTTAATCCTGAATAAATCCTTTATCATATCAACATAATTCACTCACATTTTTTCTATTATGAATAATCTCAAACTAGAACAAATTATTAATCAAAAACTCAATACACAAGCTATTTCAGACTACGCCCCAAACGGCTTACAAGTAGAAGGTAAATCTGAAATAAAAAAAATAATTACAGGCGTAACAGCTACACAAGCATTGATTGACTATGCTGTAGAACAAAAAGCTGATGCAATCTTGGTACACCATGGATATTTTTGGAAAAATGAAAATCCCTGCATTCGAGGAATGAAAGGTAAACGCATCAAGACCTTACTTGTGAATGATATCAATTTATACGGTTATCATCTGCCTTTAGATGTACATGCTGAATTAGGCAATAATGCTCTTCTTGCCAAACGACTTGGCATTGAAGAACGACAACCATTAGAACAAGGCGCAGTAAGTATTCCAATATGGGGAATGTTAAAAGAACCAACCACATTAGCCGAGTTTACGCAACGCATTATCCATGTATTAGATAAAACGCCAATCGTATGTAATTCGGAAGAATTTTTGCAAAATGAACCGCACTTGATTCAAAAAGTGGGTATATGTACTGGTGGTGGTCAGAGTTACATTGATCTTGCAGCAGCTCAAGGCTGTGATGCTTTTATTTCAGGTGAAATTTCAGAACAAACAACTCATTCTGCTAGGGAACAAGGTATTCACTACTTTGGTTGTGGACATCATGCAACAGAACGCTATGGAATTAAAGCCTTAGGAGAATGGTTAGCAGAAGAATATGGCTTTGAGGTAATATTTAAGGATATTAATAATCCTGCTTAAGTGAATCTCACTGGTCCAACAAAGGGAAGCTAGCTAATTGTTTAATTGCTCAATTTCCCTGAAAAAGGTATAATCGCCCCAATTTTCGAACACAAACAATCTTTTGTTTATACTAATATAATAAGGAAACACTATGGGTATCTTAACTGGCAAACGTATTTTAGTCACTGGTCTTGCAAGTAACCGTTCGATTGCATACGGTATTGCAAAATCAATGAAAGAACAAGGTGCAGAATTAGCATTCACTTATTTAAATGATAAATTACAACCACGAGTTGAAGAATTTGCTAAAGAATTCGGTTCTGATATTGTTCTTCCGTTAGATGTTGCAACAGATGAAAGCATTTCTAGTTGCTTCACAGAATTAAGCAAACGTTGGGATAAATTTGATGGTTTTGTGCACGCAATCGCATTTGCACCAGGCGATCAATTAGATGGTGATTATGTCAATGCAGCGACTCGTGAAGGTTACCGTATTGCTCATGATATCAGTGCTTACAGTTTTGTAGCAATGGCTCAAGCGGCACGTCCATACTTAAACCCAAATTCAGCTTTATTAACCTTAACTTATTTAGGTGCTGAACGAGCTATTCCTAACTACAACGTTATGTGTTTAGCAAAAGCTTCATTAGAAGCGGCAACTCGTGTCATGGCAGCTGACTTAGGTAAAGATGGCATTCGTGTTAATGCTATATCTGCTGGTCCAATTCGTACATTAGCCGCATCAGGCATTAAAAACTTCAAAAAAATGCTTGGTGCATTTGAAAAAACTGCCGCATTACGTCGTACAGTAACGATCGAAGATGTTGGTAATTCAGCCGCATACTTATGCTCAAACTTAGCTTCAGGTGTTACTGGTGAAGTATTACACGTTGATGCTGGTTTTAGCGTAATGGCAATGGGTGAATTAGGCGAAGAATAATCGCAACTTATCTCGTAAGGTGGGCTAATCATCCCTCCATTTTTATTGATACGGTGGGCTTTCTGTCCACCTTTACTTTTTATAATAAATCAACATGTTTCAAGATAATCCACTACTCTCACAACTAAAACAGCAACTCCACGATAATAAACCTCATGTAGAGGGCGTGGTCAAAGGAACTGATAAAGCTTACGGTTTTTTAGAGACTGAAAAAGAAACCTACTTTATCGCTCCACCAGCGATGAAAAAAGTTATGCATGGAGATAAAATTAAAGCGACAATTGAAACTCTCGGTGATAAACAACAAGCCGAACCAGAAGCATTAATAGAGCCTATGCTTACTCGCTTTATTGCCAAAGTGCGTTTCAATAAAGATAAAAAACTCCAAGTTTTAGTGGATCATCCAAACATTAACCAACCTATTGGTGCAAACCAGGCTAAATCAGTCAAAGAAGAATTAAAAGAAGGTGACTGGGTCGTGGCAACCTTGAAAACGCACCCATTACGTGATGATCGTTTTTTCTTTGCTCAAATTATTGAATTTATCTGTTCATCTGAAGATGAATATGCGCCTTGGTGGGTAACGCTTGCTCGTCATCAACAATCTCGCTATCCAGTAAAAGGTCAAGATAGTTATCAAATGCTTGATACCGCCTCACGTGAAGATCTCACGGCATTACATTTTGTCACTATTGATAGCGAAACGACTAAAGACATGGATGATGCACTCTACATCGAACCTGTGGAAAATAATGGCGAACAAACGGGTTGGAAATTAGTCGTTGCGATTGCCGATCCAACTGCTTATATTGCTAAAGATTCACAAATCGAAAAAGATGCTCGCCAACGCTGTTTCACTAACTATTTACCTGGTTTCAATATTCCAATGTTACCACGTGAACTCTCTGATGAGCTTTGTTCTTTAGTAGAAAATGAAACCCGTGCAGCATTAGTTTGTTACCTTGAAACCAATTTACAGGGTGAAATTATTGGTAGCCCATATTTCGTTCAAGCAAAAGTTCAATCTAAAGCAAAATTAGCTTATAACCATGTTTCAGATTACTTAGAACAACGGGAAAATGCATGGCAACCGCAAGATGAAGCCACTAAACAACAAATTCATTGGTTACACCAATTTGCTCTAACGAGAATTAATTGGCGTCAATCTCATGGTTTATTATTTAAAGAGAAACCTGATTATCACTTTGTTGTGGATGACAAAGGACATATTCTTGAGATCAAAGCAGAATATCGCCGTATAGCCAATCAAATCGTTGAAGAATCAATGATTATCGCCAATATTTGTTGTGCCCATTATTTAGCAGAACATGCCCACACGGGTATTTTCAATACTCATAAAGGATTTGATGCTAAATTCTTACCAAATGTGCATAACTTCTTAATGGCTAACTTAAGCAATGATGAAAACAAAGCTGAATTAGAACAACGCTATTCTGTAGAAAATTTAGCGACATTAGAAGGCTACTGCCGTATGCGTCATGATATCGAACCTATTGAAGGTGATTATATGGAATTTCGCTTACGTCGTTTTCTTACTTTCGCTGAATTTAAATCTGAATTAGCACCGCACTTTGGCTTAGGTTTAACAGGTTACGCTACCTGGACATCACCTATCCGTAAATATTCTGATATGGTGAATCATCATTTAATTAAAGCTTGCATTGCTAACCAAACTTGTGACAAGCCAACTGATGATATACTTACGCGTTTACAAGAAGCACGTCGTCAAAATCGGTTAGTAGAACGTGATATCGCAGATTGGTTATACTGTCGTTATCTTGCCGATAAAGTTGCGGATAAACCTGAATTTGAAGCAGAAGTTCAAGATTGTATGCGTGGTGGTTTACGAGTTCAATTATTAGAAAATGGGGCAAGTATTTTCATTCCAGCAGCCACTTTACACGATAAAAAAGAAGAAATCGAAGTGAATTCTGATGAGCTCGCATTTTATATTAAAGGAGAGCGTAAATATAAAATCGGAGATATTATCAAAATTCAATTAACTGAAGTGAAACTTGAAACCCGTAGTCTCATTGGTAGCGTTATTTAAGTTATTTAAGCTATTTAAAGTGCGGTAAATTTTTCAGAAAAATACCGCACTTTTACCTCTTAATAATTAGATAGTATTTGTATCAAACATGATAAAAAGCCGTTATAATCATTTCATTTTACGAGAGTGATTATTTTATGTTAACAGGTCTGCTTCATACTCATATTACTTTTGCTTTTTTGAGCCTCACTTTATTAGTGATCCGAGGCCTCATGCAATGGCAAGGTAAAGATTGGCGTACAATTAAACTTCTTAAAATCTTACCGCACTTAGCTGACACTATTTTAGTATTAAGTGGAATTGGATTAGTTTTTGCTTTTGGTTATTCATTACAATTATGGATCATTGCTAAAGTGATATTATTAATTGTCTATGCCATTTTTGCAGCAAAATATTTCCATAAAAATGCCACAGCACCAAATAGTTTATTCTTAATACTTGCTATCTGTGCATTCTTAGGAGCAATATTCATAGGCTATTCTCACTAAAATTTTATAAAAAAATACCGCACTTTAATGCGGTATTTTTATCTCTAGCCACCAGCTAATTTCACAGTAAAGCCTTTCTGCTCTAACAGTGATTTGAGTAATTCTCGTTTATCACCTTGAATTTCAATAGTTCCATCTTTTACGGAACCACCACATCCACAACGTTTCTTAAGCTCTGCCGCTAGCTTTTTCAATTCATCATCACTCAAATCTAAACCAGTAATTACATTAACACCATTACCTTTACGACCGCTTACTTGGCGTTGAATTCTTACTACACCATCACCTTTAGGTCTCTCAGCTTTGATTTTTTCTGGCTTAATACGCCCCACTTCCGTGGAATAAACTAAATTACTTTCGCTCATTACTCACCTAAATTAGCAATAGAAGCATTAATTGAACGTAATACTTCAGCTGGATTATCCGCTTGAGTAATTGGACGACCAATCACTAAATAATCTGAACCTGATTTGATTGCATCTGTAGGCGTCATCACTCGTCGTTGATCGCCAAAATCACTGCCTGAAGGACGAATACCTGGGGTCACTAATTTAAAGTCTTTGCCCAAATGACTACGCAAGATTTCAACTTCTTGTGGTGAGCATACCACGCCATCTAAACCAGCTCGTTGAGTCAAATGAGCTAAACGAATAACTTGTTCCATCGGTGATGCATTGATACCAATTTGCAGCAAATCTAAATCTTCCATGCTAGTTAATACCGTTACGCCAATTAATAAAGGAGCATCTTGACCATAAGGTTCCAAAATTTTCTTTGCTTCTTCCATCATACGTAATCCACCAATTGCATGGAGATCAACCATCCACACACCTAAATCAGCAGCGGAACGAACTGCTCGTGCAACGGTATTAGGAATATCATGAAATTTCAAATCAAGAAATACATCAAAACCTCGAGTTTGTAATTGTTTTACAAAGGTAGTTCCTAAGGTAGTAAACATTTCTTTACCGACCTTAACACGGCACAAACTTGGATCGATTTGATCTACTAAATATAAAGCTTCATGTTCTGTTTCGTAATCCAACGCTACGATAATTTTATTATTCATGTTTAACTTCCTTCTCTTAGCCTAAATTCTATTTAAATTTGGCTTTCTATTCCTCGAATAGGTTTAATAGTTTCCCACTGGCGACAAGATGGACAACACCATATTAATTTATGAGACTGATAACCACATTTCGAACAACGATAATCAAAATTCCGCTTAATTCGTTCGCCGACAAGATTCCGTAATAAAATTAAACTTTCTTTACCTCTTCCATCTTCGGCTTCCTCGACTTGATATTCTACAAATCGATAAAATAAGAATAAACTTGGATTATGTGTCAATTGTTGATATATCTTATTTTGCGCCGCTGCACGACCATGTTTTTCTTCAATTAAATCTGCCAATGCTAAAGCAACTGTACTGTTATATTGACATTCCTGATTTGCTCTAATCAAAAATATTTCAAAATTATCTAATTGATCAAGATGATGATAACAATCTTTTAATCTTGTTACTACTTCACCAAGATATGTTGCATCTTGTGCTAAAACATTTTCTAATACAACAATAGCCTCTTGATAATGTTGCTCTTTAATCAAAATATCACCTAAAAGAATTGAGGCTCTCACACATCTAGGTAAAACATGTAATGCTTGTTTTAAAAGTGCCTTTGGCTGTTGTTCTTTAGTATCTTTATTTTCTTTGTGTAAAGCTTTTGCATATTCACAATAATATTGTGCTAATTCAATATTATCTTCACGAGGAGCTATTTTTGCTAATTTCTCTGCAACATTAATTGCCTTCTTCCAATCTTTTGTTTTTTGATAAATAACCGCTAATTGCTGTAGAGCACTTTCTGCAAAATCAGGTTCATCCACTAACATAATATAAATTGATTCAGCCCGATCAAAAAAACCCATAACCATAAAATCTTTAGCTAATTGTTGCTTTGCTAAGAGCTTTTGCTCAAAACTATAATGTTGGCTACGATCAAGATTTTGGTGGATTCTCAAAGCACGATCTACTTCTCCACGAGAACGAAAAAGGTTACCGAGAGTTAATTCTGCTTCAAATTGGGAGTTACTTTCGATTTCATTCTCAGCTTCCTGCTTTTGTAGCATATCTAAAAATAAATCGACAGCTTTATCAGTTTGGTTGGATAAAAGAAAATTTACCCCCGTCACATAGTCACGGGATAATTTATTACTAACATCTTCTTGATCTTTCTTAGCGCTCCGATGCCCCATATACCACCCATAGGCAGCGGCAATAGGAAGGAGTAGAAAGAGTAATTCAAGCATTATTGGACAGCCTTATCTCGACTGGTGGTTAGTTCACTAATTTGTTGAGTTTGACGCTTAACTTGACGAAGCAATGCCATATTTTTTAATTTTAGTTTTAGATAAAAAATACCTGTAATTAACCAACCTAAAATTAAACCTAAACCAAATAAAATTGCAACTAAAGTTGAAAGCTGTAATTCACTTTGAGCAACAATATAATTAAATGTAATAACTTGGTCGTTATTTGCACCCACGGTAATTGCCACTAAGAGAATAGCAATAATAATAATGAAACCAAAAATATATTTAATCATAGGATTTTCCTTAATATAATTTTTTCCATTATGCCAAAAAACAATACAAAAAACGACACTTAACGTGTCGTTATTTTTAAATATTATTAATAAATTTATGCGCTAATATCAACACGCTCTCTTAATTCTTTTCCTGCTTTAAAATGAGGAACGCATTTAGATTCTAATTTAACTTGTTCACCCGTTTTAGGATTACGACCAATACGTGGTTGACGAAAATGTAAGGAGAAACTACCAAAACCACGAATCTCAATACGATTTCCCTCTTCTAACGACTTAGACATATGTTCAAGAATTTCTTTCACTGCATTTTCTACAGTTTTCACAGAAATAGAATGGTTTTTCTCCATTAAACTTTCGATAAGTTCTGATTTAGTCATAATGTTATCCTTTCGTTTTAGTAAAACAACATAATCATTCAATATGATAAATGATTATGTTGTTTTACTCAGTATAATGCTTGAGGAAGAAAACTGGTGTGCGGTTTGCACACCAGCTTAATACTTACTAATAAGTCAAAACTTATTATTCACCTTTAGCGGCTTTAAATGCTTCAGCAAATGCATTTGGCATAGCAACATCTTCTTGTTTGTTGTTCACGCTTGCAACCGCTGCTGCTTCTTCAGCTTGGTCTTTAGCACGTACTGATAAATGAATAATACGAGCTTTACGATCAACGCCTGTGAATTTAGCTTCAACAACATCACCCGCTTTAACTTCATCAACTAAGTCTGCCGCACGGATATAACCTTCAACACCGTTTACATCAACTTTAGCACCTTTAGCATCAGATTCAACGACAGTTGCTGAAACTACAGCACCTTTTTTGTTTACTGCTGAGAAGTTGTTGAATGGATCTTCTTCAAGTTGTTTAATACCTAAAGAAATGCGTTCTTTAACTGCATCTACTTGCAATACTACTGCAGCAACATCGTCACCTTTTTTGTAGTTACGAACAGCTTCTTCGCCAGCAACATTCCAAGAAATATCAGATAAATGAACTAAACCATCGATACCACCTTCAAGGCCAATGAAGATACCGAAATCAGTGATTGATTTGATTTTACCTTCAACTTTGTCGCCTTTATTGTGAGTTTCAGCGAATTGATTCCATGGGTTAGCTTTACATTGTTTTAAGCCTAAAGAAATACGACGACGTTCTTCATCAATTTCTAATACCATTACTTCAACAACATCACCTAAACTAACCACTTTAGATGGGTGGATGTTTTTGTTTGTCCAATCCATTTCAGATACGTGAACTAATCCTTCTACGCCATCTAAAATTTCAACGAAACAACCATAATCAGTTAAATTTGTTACTTTACCAGTTAATTTGCTACCAACTGGATGATTTTGAGCAATTGCAACCCATGGATCTTGACCTAATTGTTTTAAGCCTAAAGAAACACGTGTGCGATCTTTATCAAATTTTAATACTTTAACTGTAATTTCATCGCCAACATTGACAATTTCACTTGGGTGTTTAACACGTTTCCAAGCCATATCTGTGATATGTAATAAACCATCAACACCGCCTAAGTCCACAAATGCACCATAGTCAGTTAAATTCTTAACTGTACCTTTAACTTCTGTGCCTTCTGCTAAATTCGCTAATACTTCATCACGATCTTGGTTGCTTTCTGACTCAATAACCGCACGGCGAGAAACCACAACATTATTACGTTTTTGATCTAATTTGATAACTTTAAATTCTAATTCTTTACCTTCAAGGTGAAGTGTATCACGTACTGGACGAGTATCCACTAATGAACCAGGTAAGAATGCACGAACACCGTTTAACTCAACTGTGAAACCACCTTTAACTTTACCGTTGATTAAACCAATAACAGTAGCTTGTTCTTCGTATGCTTTTTCTAATTCAATCCAAGATTCGTGACGAACTGCTTTTTCACGTGAAAGTTTAGTTTCACCGTAACCATCTTCAACAGCGTCTAATGCAACGTTTACAACGTCGCCAACTTTAACGTCAACTTCACCTTGTGCATTAGTGAATTCTTCAGCAGGAATACGAGCTTCAGATTTTAAGCCAGCATCGACATATACAAAGCCTTTTTCAATAGCGACTACAGTACCGTTGATGATTGAACCTAAACGTTGAGTTTCAAGGTTTTTTAATGATTCTTCAAATAGTTGAGCAAAAGATTCTGACATAAATTAATCTTCTAAAATAGTTAATAACGTCCACTTAATAATCCATATAAAGTGGGGCTGATAATAAAAGTCCATTCATCCATGAATAAACAAACGAGATTCACCTAGATTTTTACCTTCTGCTCAATATAAGTAAGGGCTTGTTTAATCACCTCATCAATACTGAGTGATGTACTATCTAACAACAAAGCATCATCCGCAGGTTTTAAAGGAGCAACAGGACGATTTCGGTCTCTGAAGTCACGCTCTTTAATCTCGGCTAAAATCTGGTCAAAGTTACCATTAATTCCCTTATTTTGCAACTGTTTCAAACGTCTTTTTGCTCTTTCTTCCGCACTAGCATCTAAAAAAAGCTTAACTTGTGCATCAGGAAATACGACAGTTCCCATATCACGACCATCTGCAATTAAATTTTGATCAATGGCAAAGTCTCGTTGTCTTTGCAAAAGTGCGGTACGAACTTGCGAAAATATTGCAACTTTTGAAGCTGCTTCAGCCACTTCTTGGGTACGAACCAATTGGCTCACGTCCACATGATTAAGCATGACTTTCACTTCACCACAAGTAGGTAAAAACTGGATATCTAAATGACGTGCTAATTCAGCTAATTCCATTTCATTGGTTAAATCCACTTTATGTTGCAATGCTGCCAATGCTGTAACGCGGTAAATAGCACCACTATCCAATAAGTTAAAACCCAATTTTTCTGCTAATGCATAGCATAAAGTGCCTTTACCTGCCCCACTCGGTCCATCCACGGTAATAATAATATTTTCCATATTATTCTCTTTTTATCCACTACTAATAATTGTTGAATTATAAAAGCAATTGCTTCATATGTATAACAAAATATCCTAGATTTTCCTTTTTAATTATTTGTTTTGTGCCCATCTTAACATTTACATAAAAAATAAACTTAGCTATCATATAATGATAATAATTATCATAATAAATAACACCAATTTTACTTTATTTTGTAAGGAAACCTATGACTTCATTTAACTGTAAAAAATCCCTTCTTGGGGTACTTATTTGCGCTTCAATTCATGCACAAGCTGAATCACAACAGCCATCTAATAGTAATATGTTGCCTGAAATTGTAGTATATGGAAATAGCAATAAATCGCTTACATCAAGTCAAGATATTACACAACAGGATATGCATAAAACACCTGTATCAAATGGTAATATCACAGATTATCTCCGTTCAAATCCGCATGTACGCTATGAACATAGCGATCAAAATGGTTTACAACGAGGTGAAATCAAACCTGAAAATATTTCAATTAATGGGGCTGACAGTAATCAGACTGCTTATTTTGTTGATAACGTCAATGTAAATAATGATCTGAGTATTGATAGTGAAATTCTTGATGGTGCAATGCAAGTAGTTCCGGGTATTAGTAGTACTCAAGGCTATTTTTTTGATGCTAACATGCTTTCAAAAGTTGAAGTCCAAGATCATAATATTTCTGCCAGTTTAGGCGGTTTTATGGGGGGCGCTGTTGTAGCAAAAACCAAACAATATTCAGGTCAAGACCATGTTCATCTAAAATACCGTACAACAAATTCATCTTGGGCAAAAATGAATGAAGATGGAAATTCCAGTCAAATTCTAAATAAGGTTATGCCTGGTTTAGACGGTTCCGCAGATTTACAACCTAAATATAATAAACATAATTTTAGTATTATGGCAGAAAAAGGTTTGAGCGATAACCTCGGTATGGTAGTTGGTTTTAGTCGCCGTTATTCAACCATTGAGCAATACCGATTAATTGGTTTTTCAGATAAAGCTCAACTTGCAAAACAAAATCACAAACGTTTATCTGAAAATGCTTTATTAAATTTTAACTGGGCAATGAATGATAATAATCGTATTGAGTTAAGTACACGTTATTCTAATTATAAAGAACAAAAATATTTCCCAACTAATTACGATAATAATGTTAAAGATTACCATACTGCCTATGGTGCAACTATTGCTTGGATTCATGATTTTGATTCAAGTACATGGACAAATACGCTAGCTTATGATCATTTTGAAGATAAGCGAAAATCTGGCAGTGCTAACGTGAAAATCGTTAATGTGGTTGATGAAAATTATGATCCTCTTTATGACTATGAAGAAGGTGGATATGGAAATAGTAAAATGTCACAAGAGAATATTCATTATTCTACTGAATTGGCCATTAAACCATTTGATTTAGGCGTCACTAATCATTCTGTTTCCATTGGTGCAATTTATCAAGCCACCTATTATAAATTTGATCGTGAGCAAGATGTCCATTCAAGTCTTTGGTTTGGAGAAAAAGATAATCTTATGCCTTTAAATTCATCTTCAACGCCAAAAGGAAAGGTCAAAACAGATTATCAAAATATAGTTATTTATGGTGAAGATTTAATTAAATGGAATCATCTCGAATTCCGCCCAGGTATCAGAATCGAACGAGATGATTATCTTAAAAATAATAATATCGCACCTCGATTTGTGACAAAATACCAACCTTGGGATGAAACAGCCTTTTCGGTTGGGCTTAATCGTTATTATGGTCGCTCTTTTGCTTCATTAAAATTAACAAATGAAATTTTGAAATTAAATAGAGATACTACTAATATTCGTGATTTTCAAGATGCAAATAGATTAAAAACGCCACATGCTGATGAACTTAGCATAACCTTAGAACAAGGTTATAAAAATATGCAATTTAAAGTTGGCTATATTCATCGCGATAACCGAGATCGTATCATTTTAAAACGTAAGCAGATTGGATTACGTCCAAGTGGCGATCCTGAATATGCTAAATATTATGCCAATGGTAATGATTTTGGCGTTGATATTTACACCTTTGAAGTAAATAACAAACAGCCTTGGCAAATTGGGAAGACTTATTGGAATACCTCACTTGGCTTTGACTGGTTAAACACCCAACGTGCTGATCTAAATAACCAATTTGATCCTAATGAAAATGTTTATTTAGATGGTAAAAAAATGACACGAAAAGCCATGCAACAAAAAGTAAACAGCAGTAACGAAGATTGGATTGCTCGTTTAGGGATTGATATGGCAATCCCTGACTATAATATTACTTGGTCAAATAAAGTGTATATGAAAGCCCCAATTAAAGGCTATGAAGAAATTGATGGAAATAGCCTTGATGAAATTGCACGTTTCCGTAGTTATGATTATGGTTCACATACACAATGGGATACCAGTTTACGTTGGCAACCAACCATCTCTGGTGAACATTCTATCTATTTTCAGGTAGATGTTTTAAATGTATTAAATAAAACAAGAAAAATCAATAAATTAAAATCACTGTCAACAAATAGTGAATATAGCATCTACACACCAGGACGAGAATTCTGGCTTGAAGTAGGCTATCAATTCTAATTAATCTTGTATTTTAACCAATTAATCCATACTGTTTCTGCAGTATGGATTTTGTACTTTCGGAATCAATATGTTTACTCTACGCTTTAGAATTTTCTTAAATAGAACCGCACTTTTAATCTTACTTCCCTTCCTCATAAGTTGTCATACAACAAAACAGGAAAATAATCTATTGCCTTTTGATCCCATGATTCAACATGGGCAACTACATAATGGATTAAACTATTTTATTGTACCTAATAATGAACCTGCAAAACGAGCTTATATTCGCCTAGTGGTCAATGCTGGCTCAATGAATGAAGATGATGATCAAAAAGGGATTGCTCATTTAGTGGAACATATGGCATTCAATGGTTCCAAGAAATTTCCTGAAAATCAAATTATTAATGCACTTGAACAGTTAGGCATGAAATTTGCTCGAGATATTAATGCATTTACCGATTTTGAAAATACAGTCTATACACTCAATTTGGATAAAACAGATAATCAAAGTCTCAGTTTAGCTTTTGATGTGGTAAATGAATGGATGAATAATCTCACCATCTTACCCCAAGATGTAGATAATGAACGAGGTATTGTTGAAGAAGAATGGCGACGTCGTTTAAGCCCAATGCTACGTCTTGGTGATAAAAAAAGTGCAATAGAAATGGTTGGCTCTCGTTATGTATTACGAGATCCTATCGGCGATATGAATATTATTCGCAATATTTCTTCTCAGCGCGTGAAAGATTTTTATAGCAAATGGTATCGCCCTGACAATATGTCTTTAATTATTGTAGGAGATATTAATGCTTCACAAGTATTAAATTTAATCTCATCAAAACTTGATGAAAAACCAACAAAAGTGCGGTCTGCTTTAGAAAAAATTAATTACAATATTCCTTTGGTAAATCATTGGCGAGTCGCAACCGTATCTGAATCAGGCATTATGATTCCAAGTATTGAATTAAGTTTCTTTGAAGAAGCAAAAGAAAAAAATACACTCACAGAATACAAACAAGATCTCATGCACCAAATTATTGTCAAATTAATCAATTTACGTTTGCAAACATGGGAGGCAAATCATAGTGAAAATATTGATTCAGCAAATTTCTATCGGAGTCATTTAGGCAAAGAAACTATTCAAAATATTTTTCTTATCCAGCCACTTAAAACAGATTATTTAACAACAGTTAAATCATTATTTATGTTCATTGCACAAATACAGCAACAAGGTTTCAGCGAGACAGAAGTCAAAACAGAAATTGCTCGTTTATTACAATTGAATGAAAAACAAAAAAGCATCAAATCTGGGAGTTTGAAGATTGCAGATGATTTAATTCCTATTGCTGCAAATAAACAAATCCCAGTTGGCATGCAAGATCGCTACCGTTTAAATAAACAGTTTTTAAACCAATTCAGCTTGACAGAAATTAATCAAGAAGTACGTCGTATTATTCAGATTCCAGCAAAACTGTTAATGATAACTCAGCCATACCCAGATAAAAAATTACCTTTTAATGAAAAAAACATTGAACAATTATGGTCTGAAAATCTAAGCCAGCCACAATCGCTTTGGCAACAACAACAGCTTCATGTGGAAATGCCTGAACTCGCTGCACAAATAGGACAACTTTATAAAACAAAATATTGGCAGCAAGGGGATATTACAGAATACAAATTAGGAAACGGCAATAAATTAATTTATCACTATTCTGATAAAACCCCTAACCAAGTTTATCTTAAAACGGTTACTTCTGGTGGATTAAGATCTGTTCCAAGTTCTGATTATCATTTATTAAGAACCGCAGTCACGCTTGTAGACGATACGGGAGTTGGTAATCTTCCTCTAGCCAATGTTAATGAATTATTCAACCAAAACCCAATTGCATTTGCCACTATTATTGATGATAACAAACAAGGTTTTACTCTTGTTGGTAAATCCTATCAACTAGAAGATTTATTAAAATTATTCCAGTTAAAATTACAACAAAGCCCTGTTTCTCAGCAGGCTTTAAGTAAATATCGACATGAAACCCGTGATTATTTCAAAGAACTCGATCAAGAAACTAGATTCATGCAAGCCGTTTCTCGTTTACGCTATCCAACCACACCAACAGTATATGATAGCAATGAGCGCCAACTATTAAGCTTTAGCGAAGCACAACTTAGTGAAATATATCAATCACAAATTTTAGCAAAAACAGATTTTACTTATTTTATTATCGGAGATATAAAACAGGATAAAGTGGAAGAATTAGTCAAAAAATATCTTTCTAACTTGCCTGTAAAGCATAAAAGTGCGGTGAATTATCAAGTAAAATCTGAAATACCAAAGCATACCTTTGTAATGCATAATTTAAATGAACCTCGAGCAGATGTTGAAATTTATCTGACCACAGATCATCAATGGTCTCCAGAGCAACAATATCAACTTGATTTACTCGGCGATATTCTGCAAGAAAAATTGCGTTTGGTATTACGTGAAAAAGAATCAGGCATTTACTCTGTCAATAGTTGGTTTTCACAAGCTAAGGAAATGCCCCAGTTAGAAGGTAAAATCGAATTTAGTTGTGCTCCCGAACGTGCAGATTATCTTATTAAGCAAACACATCATGTGTTAGATGAGATAATGGCAAAAGGCATTGATCCAGATTTATTACAAAAGAAAATTGATGAAAAACGCACTCAAATTAAATATCAATTTGATTCGTTAGTCTCCATTGTTAGCATTATTGAGGAAAGTTACTGGAATACAGGCAGCCCAGAAGCTATTTATTTATATCAAGATTTATCCAATATTGCCTCAAAAGCAAATATGGATAAACTTGCTAAACAAGCTTTAGCACCAAAAGCTCGATTTGTTTCAATTTTAAAACCATAGATTAAAACAAGACCGCCTTTTCAAATAAAAGTGCGGTCTATTTTTAAAAAAATTTATGCCAAACTAGTTAAGCTATTTTTTACTTGCTGTTCAACATCTTCTAACATGGCATAACGCTTACGATATAAAGCTCGCTTTTTACTGGCAATTTGCTCCATAGATTTAATTTCAATAGATAAAGGTAAATGCCAATAATGGTTTATCAATCTGCCACCATTGGATTGCCAAAATACATCATAATTAAATAATAATCTTGAATGATCATTAAAACGATATTTTGCTTGCTGCTTATGTGAAATTGCCAATAACTCACATTGCCAATGTTGGCACATCAATTTAAAACAATTAACTAACATGTACATTGGACGAATACCATAAAGCGATTTAGTACTTTGTTTAATCAAATCCAATGCGTTTTCATGGTGAGAACCCTGCATGGAAGCCACCAAAAGCTGTTTTTCATTTAAAAAAGTAAAGGAAGCATCGTAAATACTGATATTACGTTGATTATCTTGTAAATTAATTGAGAAAAATCCTTCAAATGGATCAATCTGATTGATATTTAATCGTAAGGATAAATTATCTGGAAGTTCTGCTAATGATATAAAACCATGTTTGACTAACTTTTCACATAAATCATTACCCAAAATTGTATTCATCACTTCAAAATTTTTCTTAATATAATTCAGGCGCTGAAAAACTGAAAAACGACGATTACAATACTTAGTTAATAAGGCATCTACACGATAAGGATCTTGTTCAAAAATAGAACGCCATAATGGCTGTGTACTCAGATAGTTAGCCAACATTTTACATTGTTTTCGATAGACTAAAGTCTTTGCTTGATAACGTAAAAATTCACGAGTTTGTTTGAGATAAGAAGATTTTTTAATGTTAGGATACATTTCCTTAAATAAAGGAAATTGGAAATGATCTTTATAATCCATTATAAATGATTACCCTTTGATTAATTACATTGAAATTGACTATCTCAGTCAATAAATAAAAGCTAAAAATGATACTGGAATATTATTATCACAAAAAATGTTGATTCTAGCTACGCTATTTTATAAAGATATTGAGAGTAAATTAATAATTACTCTTAAATAATCATACTGATCCGATCTATTTTTCCTAATTACTCTCAAACATATTTTTTAATAAAAAGTTATGCGATATAGCTAATGAAATATCATTGCTTATCACCTATAATTTTTTGAATTTTATTCGAAATCTTTACATTGGGTTTATTAAAAAAGCAACCCTATTCACTTTAGAATCTTTTATTATTAATTCCGTCAATAGTGGACGTTGTTCTGAATTTTCCACTATATGTAACTCAAATATTATAGGAGAATTTATCATGGCATTTAACATTAAAAATAGACACTTACTTAGCTTAGTCAATCATAGCCAACGTGAAATCAACTATTTACTAGACCTTTCTCGAGATTTAAAACGAGCCAAATATGCAGGTACAGAACAACAAAAACTAAAAGGTAAAAATATTGCACTTATTTTCGAGAAAACCTCTACTCGTACTCGTTGTGCGTTTGAAGTCGCTGCTTATGATCAAGGGGCACAAGTGACTTATATTGATCCTACCTCCTCTCAAATTGGTCATAAAGAAAGTATGAAAGATACCGCCCGTGTACTTGGTCGCATGTATGATGCTATTGAATATCGCGGTTTTAAACAAAGCATTGTTGATGAATTAGCTGAATATGCAGGGGTGCCTGTATTTAATGGTTTAACCGATGAATTTCATCCAACACAAATGTTAGCTGATGTACTTACTATGATTGAAAACTGTGATAAGCCATTATCAGAAATCAGTTATATGTATATTGGTGATGCCCGCAATAACATGGGTAACTCATTATTATTAATTGGTGCAAAACTTGGTATGGATGTTCGTATTTGTGCACCAAAAGCATTACTTCCTGATGATGAATTAATCAAAATGTGCAAAAAATTTGCAGCACAAAGTGGAGCAAGAATTACAGTTACAGAAGATATTGATAAAGCTATCAAAGGTGTTGATTTTGTGCATACCGATGTTTGGGTTTCTATGGGTGAACCTTTAGAAACTTGGGGAAAACGTATCGAACTATTAATGCCTTATCAAGTAACTCCTGAATTAATGAAACGTTCTGGTAATCCAAAAGTTAAATTTATGCATTGTCTACCAGCATTCCATAATAGTGAAACCAAAGTGGGTAAACAAATTGCCGAAAAATATCCACAACTTGCCAATGGTATAGAAGTCACTGAAGATGTGTTTGAATCTCCAATGAATGTAGCATTTGAACAAGCTGAAAACCGTATGCACACTATTAAAGCTGTGATGGTTGCAAGCCTTGCCTAAGGAGTAAAATATGAGAATTGTTATTGCATTAGGCGGAAATGCCTTATTACGTCGTGGAGAACCGTTATCTGCGGAAAATCAACGCCAAAATGTTAGAATTGCTTGCGAACAAATAGCCAAAGTGTATCCACATAATGAATTAGTGGTGACTCATGGGAATGGTCCTCAAGTCGGTTTATTAGCATTACAAGGTGCCGCTTATAAAGATGTATCCACTTATCCATTAGATGTCTTAGGTGCAGAATCTGTGGGAATGATTGGTTATATGATTCAACAAGAATTAGGAAATTTAGTCCCATTTGAAGTGCCATTTGCGACATTACTTTCCCAAGTGGAAGTCGATCCAAATGATCCTGCTTTCCAAAATCCAACCAAACCTATTGGACCAGTTTATACCAAAGAAGAAGCAGAGAAACTTTCTGCTGAAAAAGGTTGGTCAATTGCTCAAGATGGCGATAAATATAGACGTGTTGTGCCAAGTCCATTACCAAAACGAATTTTTGAAATTCGTCCTGTAAAATGGTTACTTGAAAAAGGCAGTATCGTAATTTGTGCTGGCGGTGGCGGTATTCCAACTTATTACGATGAGCAAGGTAACTTACATGGTGTTGAAGCTGTGATTGATAAAGATCTCTGCTCTGCTCTACTTGCTGAAAATCTAAATGCTGATCTATTTATTATTGCAACTGATGTTTCCGCGACTTTTGTTGATTGGGGTAAACCAACCCAAAAAGCAATTGCAAAAGCTCATCCTGATGTCATTAGTAAAATGGGCTTTGCGGCAGGTTCAATGGGACCAAAAGTTCAAGCTGCCATTAATTTCGTTAAACAATCAGGAAAAGATGCAGTAATTGGCTCATTATCAGACATTATTGATATTGTTGAGGGCAAAGCAGGTACTCGTATTACAACAAAAGTATCTGATATTGAATATTACGCATAAATATAAATAATTAAGGATGTATCTTAACGAATAAAGATACATCCTTATTAATAACTCGTGCGATAAGGAGTTCTTTTATGAGCGAGAAAAAAAGCTTTAAGTTTCCAAGTGCATTTTCTATTCTCTTTATTATCCTAATTCTTGCAGTTGTACTCACTTGGATCATCCCTGCGGGATCTTATTCTAAATTAGTTTACAATTCAGCAGCCAATCAATTTGTCGTAAAAACATACCAGAAAGAAGATCAATATCTTCCAGCAACCAAAGAGTCACTTGAACAATTAAATATTAAAATTGACTTAAATAACTTCACCGAAGGAACTATTCGAAAACCTATTGCTATTCCAGGTTCCTATCAACGTGTCGAACAAAATCCTAAACAACCTCAAGATATTGCTATCAGCATGGTGAAAGGTACTATTGAAGCTGCCGATGTTATGGTCTTTATCTTTGTTCTTGGTGGGATGATTGGGGTTATCAACCGAACTGGAGCATTTAATGCTGGGCTATCAGCATTAGCAAAACGAACTAAAGGTAATGAATTCTTTGTCGTGTTCAGTGTATGTGTGTTAATGGCAATCGGCGGAACCACCTGTGGTATTGAAGAAGAGGCAGTTGCCTTTTATCCAATTCTTGTACCTGTTTTTCTCGCCTTGGGTTATGATGCTATAGTCTGCGTTGGTGCGATATTTCTTGCCTCATCAATGGGGACCGCCTTCTCTACTATCAATCCCTTCTCTGTAGTTATTGCCTCTAATGCGGCGGGTATTCAATTTACAGAAGGTATTGTATTTAGAACTATTGGGCTTGTACTCGGCTCTGCTTGTGTAATCGCTTATCTCTATTGGTATTGTAAAAAAATTAAAGCACAACCAAGTTTCTCCTATACTTATGACAGTAGAGAAGAATTCTTTAACCGCTATATGACTAATTACGATCCAACCACTGAATTAGCATTTAATACTCGCAGAAAGATTATTTTAAGCATTTTCTGTATTGCCTTCCCAATTATGATTTGGGGTGTCATGGCAGGTGGTTGGTGGTTCCCTCAAATGGCGGCATCCTTCCTCACTTTAACAATACTAATTATGTTTATTTCTCGTCTAGGAGAACAAGAAATTATTGATGCTTTCACTCATGGTGCATCAGAATTAGTGGGTGTTTCACTCATCATTGGTTTAGCACGTGGCGTTAACTTAGTGCTTGATGAAAGCATGATTTCAGATACGATTCTTGCTTATATGTCTGATCTTGTTTCTGGCATGCCAATTACTGCCTTTATTCTTGCACAATTAGGCGTTTTCATTATTCTAGGGCTCTTCGTTCCATCATCTTCTGGTCTTGCTGTGCTTTCTATGCCAATTATGGCGCCACTTGCAGATGCTGTAGGTATTCCTAGACATATGGTAGTATCTGCCTATAACTGGGGGCAATATGCGATGCTATTCCTTGCACCAACAGGACTCGTATTAGTAACACTACAAATGTTACATATCCCATTTGATCGCTGGGTGAAATTTGTTCTACCGATGATAGGTGTATTACTAACCATTGGCTCAATATTACTCATCGTTCAAGTCCAATTATATACCTAAGTGGAAAATCAAAGGTCAATGTTCTAGCATAAAAAGTGTGTTCATAAGGTACTGCCTTATGAACACCAATTTATAGAATATATTTTGTTTAAGAAATTAATCATTTCATAAAAGAAAAAGGTTGCTTAGATCACATTTTTATTGTTGATTCCTTGTAATTTTATACATTACTTTTAAAATGAAAACGATTACGTTGTCAAATCAAAAAAGGAATTCTATGACGCATAAAATATTAGATAATATTGATACGAGAATTTTAAGGGCACTTCAAAGAAATGGTAAATTACAAAATAATGAATTGGCCAATGAAATTGGATTATCTAATTCTGCATGTTTAAGAAGAGTAAATATTTTAGAAGAAAAAGGTATTATTCATAAATATACCGCGATTTTAGACCCACAAAAAATTAATTGTAACTTGACTGTTTATGCACTAGGTTGTTTCTTAGATGAAGATGTAGCTCAACGAGAACGCTTTATGTATGAAATGAAATTAATTCCTCAAGTGACAGAATGCCATCTCATGATGGGAGATTATGATTTTATTCTTAAACTACAAGTAGCTGATCTAGATGAATTTTATACTTGCCGTAAAAAATATTTAACAAAAGAACTTGGTATTAAAAACATAAAATCTGAAATTTGTCTTAAAACTGTCAAAAATACAACTGAATTGCCATTATAAATGGTAAATTTTAACAATAAAGTACCTCAATTAATGCTTTATCATTAATGAGGTTCCATAATTGTTTTATTTTCAATAGTGATTATTCGGTTAGTCAGTCTTTTTGCCTGTTCAAAATTATGTGTTGCAATTAATATCGTATATTTTTTAGCAAGTTGCTTAATTAAATCCTCGATTACTAACATATTATGTAAATCTAAGGAAGAACAAGGTTCATCCAAAATGAGTATTTCTGGTTCTGTTGTCAACATACGAGCAATACATAAACGTTGTTTTTGTCCACCAGATAACTGTTCAGGAGAAATACTCAAGTTTCCCCCAATCTCATCCCATAAATTCACACTTTTTAGTAATCCTTCAACTTTTGCTTTCTTATTGATGATGTTACGCTCGTAAAATTCCATTGCATAAGTAAGGTTTTTTTCTACACTAAAGGGAAAAGGCTTGGAATCTTGAAATAAAGTCGCCATTTTTCGCTTTAACCAAATTGGATCTTTCTTTTGAATATCTTCTCCTTTAAATAAAATTTTTCCTTCAAAATGACCGCACTTTTCATTTAAAAAGCCATTTAATGAAGATAAAAGGGTGGATTTACCACTACCTGATTTTCCCATAAAACAAATAATCTCATGAGGTTGAATAGCTAAATTCAAATTTTCTAAAATTTTCTTATCTTGATAATAAATATTAAGATTTTTGATGGTTAAAATAGCGGACAATTTTAACTCCTACATTATTTAAAATAAGGCTAGAAAGCAGATGTAATAAAATCAAAATAAGGATTAACACCAATGCCGTACCATATGCGTTGCCAATTCCTACAGACTGATTCAAAAGCATATGTAAATGAAAAGGTAATGCCATGACAGGTGATAATAAACTATCTGGACTTGCCATAAACACCACACCTGTCAGTAATAAAGGCGCTGTGGCACCAATCGCATAACTACCTGCTAAAATTAAAATAGACAAGATATTTTTACGAATAGTTGGTAAGACAAGATGCTGACACATATAATTTTTATCTACACCCAAAGCAAAGCTGTCTCGAAAAAGTGCGGTATCCAATTCACTAATAACTTTTTCTGTACTAATCTCCACAAAAGGAAATACCATTAAGGCTAAAGTAAAGCTGGCTGTGAGTAAACTACGTGGAATATCTAAATTAACAATAAAAAATCCGTAAACAAATAAACCTAACAAAATAGAGGGAATGGATGCCATACTACGTATTACAAATTTTAATGCCATTTGACACCACGGCATTTCACAATAAATTTTTAGATAAATTGCACAGCTGATACCTAATAGTCCTGAAAATAACATGGCAAAGCTCATTAATAAAAATGAACCAAGAATGGCATTTCTAATACCACCCTCTTCTCCAAGAATCATGCCACTAGGATTTTCTAAAAGAAAAGATAAATTAATATGGCTAATACCACGAGAAAAGACAAAATAAAAAAGAGCTGCAATTATTACAAGCACAAAGATAGCCGAAAATACAGCATAAGCTTTAATGAGAAAACTTCGACTATTTTCCATTTTTCCGCTCTAACTGAAATAAAATAATATTCAAAATAAAGACGATACAAAACAAGGTGCTACCACTGGCAATTAAGGCATAATAATGTTGACTTCCCACTTCACTCGTCCCCATTTCTAATGCAATTAATGAAGGTATCGTTTGAATTTTTGAGAGTAAATAAGGAAATAATGGAGTGTTACCAATCGCCATCATAGTTGCCATCGTCTCTCCTATTGCCCGTGAAAAAGCCAAAATAAATCCTGCCACACTCGCTTTAAGACAGGTGGGAAAAACAACTTTTTGAATAAAAAATTCTATGGATATTCCCAAGGCATCAGAATCTTGTTGATATTGTTTTTTTACCAACTCCATACTCTCAATCATATGAGAAGTAAAAAATGGCAAAATCATAATAGAAAGAATAAAACTACCTGCTAATAATGATTCACCAGAAGAAATAGATAATACGTTTTCCAGTAATTTTACAATCACAAATAATGCAAAAAATCCGTAAATAATAGAAGGAATCCCAGCTAAAATTTTAATCAGTTTAATCAGCAATTTTTGATATTTAGTTTTAGCATAGAAACAAATAAATAGCGTCACACCAAAAGCAATTACAGAAGAGATTATACAGGCAAGAAAAGCCACTAGAAAATTTGCTAGTAAGATATAGAAAATACCAAAACTAAAAGGTTCACTACTTACATCCCAGTCTGTATTCCATAAAAAATCGCTCAAGCGATTTTGGCTAAAGAATGTACTAGACTCAGTAAATAAAAAAGCCACAAGCGTAAACAGAATACAAACGCTTAGGAATGTAAAAAAGTGAACCCCAAATTTAAAATATTGACCTTTCATCTCAATCAACAAAAGTTAAATTGATTTATTTAGCCGTTGGAATAAAACCCATTTTTTCAATGGTGGCTTTACCCTTTTCAGAATAAAGATCATTAAGGAAAATTTGTTCAGTTTTACTTAACTTACCACTTTTCATAATAATTAATGGACGAGAAATATAGTATTTACCACTAATAATATTCTCAGCAGAAGGCTCAATATTATCTACTTTAAGTGCGGTTAATTTTCCTTTATTTTGGTTTGACACGCCAAAAGAGGCATAACCAATAGCATTTTTATTTTCAATAATTTTTGCGACTAAAGCCCCCATTGATGGTGCTTGAATGACATCTTTAGTCACTTTTACATCTTTCATTACTTTAGTTTGGAAAACCTCATGTGCACCACCGCCAAAATCACGTGTCACAACCACAATATCTTCACTTGGCAAACTCTTATCTAAATCGCTCCATTTTTTATATTCACCAGAAAAAATTTTAATAATTTCATCTTTGGTTAAATTGCTATTTTTGGCTTTTACCACTTGATTTTCTGGATTAACAGCAATAGTTAAAGCATCAATACCTAGAGTATAAGCCTCTAGATCTTTTACTTTTTGTTTTTCACTTTCTTTGATCTCACGAGCCAACATACCAAAGTTTGCGACTTTGTCGAGTACAGCTTTTACACCTGCTCCTGAGCCACCAGCTGAAACAAAAATAGTAATGTTTTTATTTGGTAATGTGGGATCAACTTTATCCCAAGTGACATGTTTTTCAATGAAGTCCGTTGAGATTTTAGCAATCACAGGTGCTAAGGTAGATGAACCACTAAAACTGATTTGTGTATTGATGGATTGATCTTCAGCTTGAACGGCAAAGGAAGTTGAGAGCGCTAATAAAAGTGCGGTTGATTTAAAGAAATTTTTCATAAACATCCTCCAGATGATTTATAAGGGATTCCAGTATAATACCTCTTATTTTACTTCTCAATAAAAATGTTAATTTTATAAAAAAATAGCTACAATCATTTCCTGTAGCTATTTTCCGAAGTATAAATATTTGAATTATTTTTTGCCTAATTGTGGCACAACAGAATCCTTAGCTGAAGTTAATAACCCTGTTTTAGCATAAATGCTCAATTTATGACGAGTATCTGACACATCTAAATTACGCATAGTGAGTTGCCCAATACGATCTACTGGGTCAAATGGCGCATTTTCTACTTTTTCCATACTTAAACGTTCAGCTTCGTAAGTTAAATTTGGCGATAATGTATCCAAAATAGAGTAATCATTACCACGGCGTAATTCTAATTTCACCTCACCAGTAATCGCTGTAGCAACCCAACGCTGTGAACTTTCACGCAACATTAAAGCTTGAGGATCAAACCAACGACCTTGATAAAGCAAACGTCCTAAACGTAAACCATTAATACGATATTGTTCAATAGTATCTTCATTATGAATACCCGTCACTAAACGTTCATAAGCAATGTGGAACAATGCCATTCCTGGTGCTTCATAAATACCACGAGATTTTGCTTCAATGATACGGTTTTCAATTTGGTCTGACATACCTAATCCATGACGGCCACCAATGCGATTAGCCTCCATAAATAATTCAACAATATCATCAAAATGCTTACCATTTAATGCAACAGGCACACCTTCTTTAAAACTCACACTCACCACTTCAGGTTTAATTTCAACCTTTTCATCCCAAAATGCGACGCCCATAATAGGTTTTACAATTTTGATTCCCGTGCTTAAACTTTCTAAGTCTTTTGCTTCATGAGTTGCACCTAACATATTTGAGTCAGTTGAATAAGCTTTTTCTACCGACATTTTATAGTCAAAACCGTTAGCAATTAAGAATTGAGACATTTCAAAACGCCCGCCCAACTCTTTGATAAATTGATCATCTAACCAAGGTTTATAAATTTTAAGTGCAGAATTTGTTAATAAACCATAACGATAAAAACGCTCAATATCGTTACCTTTGAAGGTAGAACCATCACCCCAAATATTCACATCATCTTCTTTCATCGCAGCAACAAGCATAGTTCCCGTTACCGCTCGACCCAATGGTGTGGTATTAAAATAGGTTACTCCACCTGTTGAAATATGAAATGCACCACATTGAATAGCGGCAATACCTTCTTGCGCTAACTGTTTACGGCAGTCAATCAAACGAGCATTTTCTGCCCCATAAGCCATAGCCTTTTTAGGGATAGCATTATAATCGTCCTCATCAGGTTGCCCTAAATTTGCTGTATATGCATAAGGTATCGCACCTTTTTGACGCATCCATAATAATGCAGCAGAAGTATCCAAACCACCAGAGAAAGCGATTCCAACCCGTTGTCCTTTAGGAATATTTTGTAGAATTGTGTTTGACATATGTTTTCCTATTTATTTAATTTATTAGATCATTGTTTATTGTGATTGTAAAAATTTATTATTATCAACAAAAATTTTATGGTTTTCAACCGCACTTTTAATTAGTTAAAGAAAATTTACTAATGAATCGGTATTAAATTCCTCGGGATCAAGGTACTGATAAACAAAGTCCAATTCATCACAAATTTTATTGGCTAAAATAATTCGTTGAGGATCTTGTTCTGAACAAATAAAGTGCGGTGCTTTTACCCCAAATTTTTCTGCCATTTTAGGATAATATTCTGCTTTTTTCGGATGTAATGGTGTTGCAAGATGATATAACCTTTTATTACTTGGTGTTTCTAGTAATAACTGAATAGCCCGTACGCAATCATCAAAATGAACTAAATTAACTGGCATATTACCTCCGCTGAGATTTTCCCGTCCAGCCAAAGAATACACTGGATGACGTTCATATCCTACTAATCCAGCAAAACGAATAATATCTACATCAATATCTTTAAGATTGAAAAGACCTTGTTCTACTTCTAATAATGCTTTTCCCATTTGTGATGTTGGCTGAGGAAGAGAATTTTCAGAAAAATTTCCCGATATATCGGGGAAAACTGAAGTTGAGCTAATAAAGATAATATGGGTTATGCCATAAAGAAGAGCTTCGTTTACTAAATTTTGTACAGATTGTACATAAGTCTCTATATTGAAAAAATAATCACTAGGAGGAATATTGATAATTAAAGCATCGACAGAAAGTAAGGCGGTGAGATCATCAGGATCCACATTCAACTCGGGAGTTAATTCTAGAGCATAACTTTCAATACGATTTAAACGCATTTGTTCTGCCCCTTCATGGGTTCTTTTGCTCCCTTTGACTTCCCACCCTAACCGTTGTAAATATTTTGCGAGTGGATAGCCTAACCACCCTAAACCAACAATTGAAACTGAGTTCATAACCTTCCTGTTATTTAAAGATATAAAAAGTGCGGTGAAAATTTTCTAAATTATACCGCACTTTGTGTTCATATTACTTTGTTAATAAATCCAGTACTTCCTGATACTTAGCTGCTGTTTTTTGTATCACATCAGCAGGAACTTTAGGTGCTGGAGGCTGCTTATTCCAGCCACTGTTTTCAAGCCAATCACGCACAAACTGCTTATCAAATGATGGTGGATTTATACCTTCTTGATAAGTATCAACAGACCAAAAACGACTTGAGTCAGGAGTCAATACTTCATCCATTAATGTTAATGTGCCATTTTCATCCAGACCAAATTCAAATTTAGTATCACAAATAATAATACCTTTCGTCAATGCATAAGCAGCAGCTTCTTTATAAAGAGCAATCGCCGCATCACGAACTTGTGCCGCTAATTGTTTACCAATTTTATGTTCACATTCTGCATAACTAATATTGATATCGTGATCGCCTACGGCTTCTTTACTTGAAGGAGTAAAAATTGGTTCAGGTAATTTACTTGCTTCGACTAAACCTTTTGGTAATTCTAAACCGCAAATTGTACCTGTTTGTTTATAGTCTTTTAAGCCACTGCCTGTCAAATAACCACGAACAATAGATTCAATTTTAATTGGTTGTAAACGCTTACAAACCACTGCGCGATCTTTAATTAAGTCTGCTTCTGCTTTTGGTAATACGTCATATACACTGTCGCCAGTAAAATGATTAGGCATAATATGAGCCAATTTTTTGAACCAGAAATTTGAAATTTGAGTCAAAATTTCGCCCTTACTAGGAATAGGATCATCTAAAATAACATCAAATGCAGATAAGCGGTCACTTGCGACCATTAACATACGTTTATCATCAATTTCATAAAGATCTCGTACCTTACCTGAATAGATTTTTTTAAGACTAAGTTCTGCCATCGCATTTACCTTTTATGATAAGTAGAAATTTGTGGGGCATAATTATAACCCAATAGCAAACGTTTGCATATAGTATTCTCGTTTTTCTTTTTCTGAAAAAGACAGTAAAAAATAACTAAATAAGTGGTCTACTCTTAATAAATTTTAGTAAAAATGTATAATTTATTTGAGAATCTAGATGATATAAGCGAAAATAACCCACATTTTTTATCCATTTTAAAACAATAGAAGAAAGAGTAATGACATATCCATTAGCCGAAGTGAATAAACGTCGCACCTTTGCGATTATTTCTCACCCCGATGCGGGTAAAACCACAATTACCGAAAAAGTACTTTTATACGGAAATGCCATTCAAACTGCAGGCTCAGTGAAAGGCAAAGGTTCTCAAGCCCATGCAAAATCAGACTGGATGGAAATGGAAAAACAACGTGGTATCTCTATTACCACCTCAGTCATGCAGTTTCCTTATAATGATTGCTTAGTAAATTTATTAGATACACCAGGGCACGAAGATTTCTCTGAAGATACTTACCGTACTTTAACTGCGGTGGATAGCTGTTTGATGGTAATCGACAGTGCAAAAGGGGTTGAGGAACGTACCATTAAATTAATGGAAGTAACTCGCCTACGTGATACACCAATCATCACTTTTATGAATAAATTAGACCGTGATATTCGTGATCCAATGGAATTGTTAGATGAGGTTGAAAGCGTCTTAAAAATTCACTGTGCCCCGATTACTTGGCCAATTGGTTGCGGTAAATTATTCAAAGGTGTATATCATTTATATAAAGATGAAACCTATTTATATCAAACAGGGAAAGGTTCAACTATTCAAGAAGTTCGTATTGTTAAAGGTTTAGATAATCCGCAATTAGATACTGCTGTGGGTGAAGATTTAGCACAACAATTACGTGATGAACTGGAATTAGTGAAAGGTGCATCAAATGAATTTGACCATGATATGTTTATTGCAGGTGAATTAACGCCAGTCTTTTTTGGTACCGCTTTAGGTAACTTCGGTGTAGATCATTTCCTTGATGGTTTAACAGAATGGGCACCAGCACCACAGGCTCGCCAAGCAGATACTCGTTTAGTAGAAAGCTCAGAAGACAAACTAACTGGCTTTGTATTCAAAATCCAAGCGAATATGGATCCTAAACACCGTGACCGTGTCGCCTTTATGCGGGTTGTTTCTGGCAAATATGAAAAAGGCATGAAATTCCACCATGTGCGTATTGGCAAAGATGTCGTCATCTCAGATGCATTGACCTTTATGGCTGGAGATCGTTCCCATGCAGAAGAAGCCTATGCGGGGGATATTATTGGTTTACATAACCATGGTACTATTCAAATTGGTGATACTTTTACCCAAGGAGAAGCCCTCAAATTCACAGGTATTCCAAACTTTGCACCTGAATTATTTCGTCGCATTCGTTTAAAAGATCCACTAAAACAAAAACAATTATTAAAAGGCCTTGTTCAACTTTCTGAAGAAGGTGCTGTTCAAGTATTTCGCCCACTCATGAACAATGATCTGATTGTTGGCGCTGTAGGGGTTCTTCAATTTGATGTGGTAGTCTCTCGTTTAAAATCCGAATATAACGTAGAAGCTATTTATGAAAATATCAATGTGGCAACCGCACGTTGGGTTGAATGTACTGATAGTAAAAAATTTGAAGAGTTTAAACGTAAAAATGAACAGAATTTAGCCCTAGATGGCGGAGATAATCTCACTTATATTGCGCCTACAATGGTAAACTTAAATCTTGCTCAAGAACGTTATCCTGATGTAACATTCTTTAAAACAAGAGAACATTAATTTTTATAAATTAATACTGCATCCCAAAAGTTTGAGGCTAAAACAAACTGATTAAGGTGCAGTTTTTATAGTTAATCATGATTCACCGACATTCAAATAATAACACCGCATCTTATTATTCCTAATCCGTCTTCCATTGTAAATTATAGAGTTTTATTCGATAATAATCCATGTGAACCAACAATAATTAATATCCAAATGGTTAAACTCAGAATATCAAAAACATAGTAAAAAGGCCCTTTTAAATAAAAAAGATGAAGTTACAATAACATTAACGATATAAAAGGTAATCCACAGTTTGTAGTATTACCTATTGAAGAATTTAATCCATTAGTCACCCTTGATAATACAGTTCAATACAAAAATATGCTCTATTTATCCGATTTCACAGACAATGGAACCATACAAATTTTACTATCTTTAAATTTTTATAAATTATTGAACAATTTTATTATTTAATAATTCATAAAAATTTTCTATCAGTCTTTTTTGCAAATTTACAATATATTTTTCAGTTTTTCCCTGATAGTGTTCGTCTATAACGAACCTCTTTTTATATCTATTTTCAACACTCACTAATAACGAGTGCTATCTGAAGAAAACATTATGTATCAATGCACGGTATTGCAAATTCGCCATAATCTGTTACTAACTTTTACCTATACTGCAAATAGCCCCTTTACTAAAAAGCAACGGCAAGCTATGCTAGAAGTCCTTTATAGTTTTAACGCCACTAGAGATAAAACCAACGCATAACCATTTTACAAGTATTTTTCTTACCCAAAGAGAGAACTTTATTTATGGCTGAATCATTTGACATCGTTCAACGCATCACCCAACGCATTAACGCCTTTCCTCGTTCCACTGTGCAACTCAGCACGCCCCTTAACGTTGTTACTCCAGCTGCACGTGTCGGGGATATTATCAATCATACTAGCTTTTGGTCAGCATTAGCTGGTGCTGTGGTTGGGGCCTGTGTTACAGCTGGAATTTTTGCACTGGCAGGAGTAGCGTTTGCGGCAACCGGTGGCTTAGCTTCAATGGCAATTGGTGCTATTGCAACTTATGCTCTCTCCGGAGGAATAGAAAAAATCACTAATGCAGTAACAAGTTTTGTCGATGAAGCCATTGGAGGAGAACCAAGTGGTCCAATTATTCTAGGCTCTCCGAATGTATTGGTAAATAACAAACCGTTAGCAATAGCTGATTTGCCATTAAGTGTTGGTTGTACTCGTCATTCTCCACCCCCTAAAATTGCTCAAGGTAGCGAAACTGTCTTTGCAAATAACAAAGCCGTCGCACGTAAAGGCGATAAAACTGAGTGTAGTGCAATCATTGCCGAAGGTTCCCAAAATGTTTTTATCGGCTCAGGACAAGGCAATTATGTTGAAATGCAACCTGAATTTAACGGTTTTCAACGGGCATTGTTAATTGGTGTTGAATTTATTGTGCCTCCAACAGCGTTATTTAGTAAAGGGATTGGAAAAGCTGTTGCTCAAGCGGGGAAATGCGTGGCGACTCACGGTGCTTATATTGGGGCAATGCTAACTAATCGCTTTAAACGCTCAAGGCTTGCTCCACTATTTAGAAATGTTGCTAAAATAGCCAGAGGTTCAGCTCAAGAATCATATAAAGGGAGTACTAAAATTGGACATGCATTAAGTCAACATGCAGGAAGAAAACCTGAAATATGGGGTGGAAAGATTAAAGGTAATATGACGACTTGGAATGAGCAGGGAATAAAACATTTTGATGACATATTAAATGCCCCAGGAAAATTTGAGCAAACAATTTCTAAAAAAGAAATTGAGTTTATTGAAAAAAGATTACCTGATGGAAGAGGAATGAGATTAAATCAGGATTGGACATTTAAAGGATTTATTGACTAACAGGATAAAAGAAAATGAATATTTTAGAAATAACATTTGATGAAATAGAAAGAGTAAACTTAAAAAACATTATCAATATGATAAACAATTTAAATGCAGAAAGCATAGAATTATCATCTAGCAACGATAACATTCAATCCATTTTAAGTGAATCATCTATTGAAGATGGAGCTATTTATTTTAAATTAAGTAATGTAAATATTTTTGGTATAAACTTAAAAGAGATTTTTATCAATTTAATAATCTATAAAAAAGAACTAGAACTAAATATGAATTTTGATAGCAATGAATTATTCAAAATAGATTTAGACATAATAAAAAGGGCTATTTTTGAATGGAATAAAACAATATTAGCAAAGAATTACTATTGTGGCTATGAACCTGCTACTGATAAATATACTCAGTTTTTCTCTAATATTCATAAAGGTCCATTAAAGTGGTAGTAAATGATCCTTTTTAAATGTGCATTTACCGATAATACTGGCTTCAAACGCTTTACCGAAGCGACAAAAAAGTTTATTAAAGGCGACCCTATTGATGTACTAACCGGTCAACTCGTTGAACAACGGGTTGATTTCACTCTTGGGCAAACTATCCCTTTATCATTCATTCGCACTTGCTCTCGCCATAAGGACCAACAACAAGCCGACGGGGTATGCGTACGTTTCTGGACGGATAACTTCTCCGAATATGCTGAAGTATCCGACAACGGACAACACATTAAAATTGCGACTTTCGAAGGCACTTATTTACGCTTATCGCTGAAATGCCAGCAATCAACTGACCAGCATTACCAACAACAAAGGCGATGTGTGGTATTATCAATATGACGCTCTTGGACGGTGGATATCAAAAGCCTGTCCGCAACAATGCCTAAAATTCCAATACCTATGGGACGGCGACCAATTAGCTTACACGGAGACGTTTAAAAACCGCAAATAAAAAAGCCGCTTTAAAAGCGGCTTATCATTTTTATAAATTTTACTAGTGGTGCCTAGGGTCGGCAATACATTTTATTTAAAATCAATTAGTTGATTTATCTATAGAACAAATAAAACGCACTAATTTAAATAAAATAAAAAATGGATTTAAATACAATTTTAATGATCTAAATCAATTATAAATTTGCGTAATCTTGCGTAAATTTGCATAAAAAGATCACGTTTGAAAGATCCGTTTAGTGTTAGATCTTGCTTGGTTGGATCGGCTTTCGAAGTTTGCGTAAAAACACACCTATTTACTGTGCGGGCGAGGCGAGGCTTTGTCCGCGATTTTTCATGCGTGAATTTTTCAGGAAAATAGTGAAAAAATAAAGTTTTCAACTTTGCACTATTTTAGTCAGTGATATAATAAACTTAGGTAATTATTATTAATTTAGGCACAAATATCCTTGATTTTTTTATAAAATTTTGATTAACGAACAACAAAAAAGCACGCTGTTATAGCGTGCTTAGTCATTCAAAGGGCGGTCAATTGTCTAAGAGTTTGTACGGCTCAAATTTTATCACTTCTTGCCCTAACCATTCATTCAATTCTTTCAATCGGTTTTGCAATGGCATAATTTCGTTGATAAAAAATACGCGTGCTGCTTTATCCACATCACCAAAACCGCCCGTATTGGTTGGGATTATCCCCATTAATTGCGGTGGTACACGGTGAGCGGCTAGCACGTCATCACGGCTCGCATTTTTAATATTTAAAAATTCGTCCTTGGCTTTGGCTGTGACATCAGACAAAGGAATAACTTGTAAACCATCTTTTTTTCCATCGGGAGCATACAAGAATAAATTCTTAAAGTTGCCACGCCCTTTGGCTTGTTTTAACTGCTCCTTAATTGCTTCGGCATTCCTTTCTCCAACCATTGGGTCTGTCATATAAATAATACTACCTGCATGCGCTCCATTGAGATAATATTTTCGACGGAACAACGTTGCACTTTCATTAAGTAAAGCCGACTGCAATGCGCCAAGATAATCAGGCATGCCATACACTTCTTGATTGATATCCGAATTCATCAGGTGGAAAATCATGCCTTTTGCAAATTTATGATCCTCATACACACCATTTACAAGCTGATAATAAACGCCATCTTCCACGCCAACACGCATATATTTTGACAGTGGTGTTTCAAGGCGAATTGGGATGCCGAACGCATTACGGATAACATAAAAATAAGCATTGCCAAAAATCAGATAATTTTTAATAAATTTCTCTAATTCAGAATTTGGCAAAAGTGCAGTTGTTTTACAGGTTGAAAGCAGAATATTTGCCTTAACCGTTATTGCACTTTGATGATGCGCAGATGACTGCAATGCTCGAGCTAATCCTGCAAAATCAATCGGTGGATAATAATATTTTTCATACATTACTACCGTTTCAAAATAATTTAAAATATCCGCACGATCTAGCACGGGTTCGGGGTCACCAAAACTAAAGGCTTGTATATTTTGATTGTTTTCTTTGCTCATTGTTTACTCACTAAAAAGATATTAAAACAGTACTATTTTGTCCACTGGCTCCGCCAAACGGCTCATTGATAATTGTTGACATAATCGCCCAAGCAATATCACCATGGCTGGCTTCTTCTGATCTATCTGACACATAGGTCATCTGTCTGCCAGAGCGTGTAGCTTGACGCTTGATTGTCATAAAACTTGCCGTCACGTCCTTATCGCCGAGGTCGTATTTAAAACGGCGTTTTTGCACAAGATTGAGCATTTTTAACACCATTTCATTTTTTAAATTTACGTCATAATCCAAACCAACTACGGACGGAAAAAACCGTTTAACCAACTGATATACGCCAGTCCCCATCCCTGTTTTATCAATCGCCATGCGCGTAATATGATAACTTTGAGTATATTGGCGAATTTTCTCCGCTTGTGTGGCGAAATCTAAACCGTGAAAAGTTTCGTGGTGTAACAGACGGAAATCGCCACCGTCCACACGAGGCGGTGCAATCAATACAAGTGCGGCTCGGTCTCCAGTATAAGCAGGGTCATAACCAAGCCATACTTCACGATTGCCAAACGGACGCAATAAGTGCGGTTTAAAATCGTGCCATTCTTCGTAGCTGTCGAGTTGGCACAACTGCAAATCGGCGAACTTAAATACACTAGTTTTATCGTCGGCAAATTGGCACAAATACAACTGCTCAAATTCTTCCACGCTGTTTTCAAAGCGCAATTCGTCGATATCGAACAAATCGCAACCACCAATTTCCGCATCATAAATATTAACAATCTGCTTCCAATGTCGGTCTGCCATAAATTTGCCATCTTTTAAATTTTCGTGGCTAATATCAAATTCTGCCTTTTCTTCTGCGGAGCGACGGCGATTAAATGACTTACCCGACCAAAACTGATACGCATCAGAACTAGTGGTTGTTGGTGTGGAAAAATAAGTTTGGCGATATTGTTTTTGTGATGCCATTGCTGCCGCCACTTTACGCATTTCGGAAAATTTTGGCACCCAAAAATATTCATCAAAGTAAAGATTGCCATGATAACTCTGTGCAGTTGCTGCATTCGTACCTAAAAAAATTAATTCCGCATCATTTGGCAATAAAATAGTGTCGCCCTTTAAATCCACTTCGGCGGTCTGTTTGGCGTAAGCCTTAATATAAGATTTAAACTGCAACGCCTGTTTTTTGCTTGCCGAAAGAAAAATCTGATTATTTCCCGTTTTTAAGGCATCAATTAAGGCTTCGCGCGAAAAATACCACGTCGCCCCAATCTGACGGCTTTTCAAAATTTCACGAATGCGGTATTTTTGTCCTGCGTCGTACCATTTGCGCTGATATTTAAAAATATCGTCAAAAAAGCTATTAATAAGCAATTCTTCCTGTTCCGCAGAAATCGGGTTTTGCTCTTTCGGTTTACGTTCGCCTTTATGACGGTTTCCTAATTTAGGATTCAACGTGCTTTCTTTTTTATCGTCTTGATATTTCTGAATGCGTGCAGCATCTTTCATTTGGCGCATTAAAAAATCCAACTCTTTCAAGTCGGAACCTGTTTTCACATCTTTCTGAATTAACTGACAATAGCGCATTTCAAGGGAGCCACTCACTCGCTCAAACACGTCTGCATCGTCCCATTTTTCGCGCTTTTTCCAGCTTGCGACTGTAGATACAGGTACATTAAGCAAGCGTGCAATTTCCGAAATCGAATAGCCAGCAAAATATTTAAGTTTTGCGTCACGTTGCGTATTAATCGTTAAAAGTGCGGTCGCATTTTCAATAATTTTTTCTGTTTGCGTCTCTGTCATCGGTTATCCCTATTTGAATAACCGCATTGTCTGATGATTATTGCTCTCATTCATCACGCCTAAATTGTCAACACTAAAACCACAAAACCAACCCTTTGAATGCACTTGTTTTTACGTCCAACATAAAGGCAATTTTAAAACTGACCTTAAAACAAGGAATACCCATGGCAAAAACATCAAAATGGTTTGTTGTTGCGACGGAAGGTGCAACCACTGACGGACGTACAATCAATCGCGCTTGGATTGAACAAATGGCGGCGAATTACGACTTAAAAAAATATGGCGCCCGTGTAAATATTGAACACATCAAATTTCGATATTTTTGGAGTGATGAAGCACATTCAAAATGTTATGGTGATGTCACTGCATTAAAAGCTGAAGAAAATGCAGAAGGTAAATTGCAGTTATTGGCGCAAATTGACCCAACTGATGAACTAATTGCCTTAAATAAAAACCGTCAAAAAATCTACACATCTATCGAATGCGACCCGAATTTTGCTGACACAGGCGAAGCTTATTTAGTTGGATTAGCCGTAACAGATAGCCCCGCAAGCTTAGGCACTGATATCTTGGCTTTTTCTGCAGGTGCAAAAGTTAACCCATTTGCCGACCGCAAAGAAAAACCTGAAAACTTATTTACAGCATCAATCGAAACAACTTTAGAATTTGATGAAATTGAAGATGAAAAACCGTCTTTATTTGTTCGCATTAAAGAGATGTTTAACAAAAAAGAACGCTCAAATGAAGAACGTTTTGCTGATGTTGATAATGCAGTGTTATTGCTTTCGGACCATCTCAAAGAAATAACTGAAAATTTGACCTCACTGCAAACGGCACATACTGCATTGCAAGAACAATTTACAGAAATTACCAAAGAAAATGCGGTCATTACCGAAAAATTATCAACTATTGAAAATCAACCAAGCCAAAATTTCACCCCTCGCCCAAAAACGACTGGCGGCGAATTAGAAAATATTGAAACTGATTGCTAATTAAGGAATGCATCAATGAAAAACAAAACTAAACAACTCTTTAATGCTTATGTTGCTCGCATTGCTCAATTAAATAATGTCACTGTGGAAGACGTCAAAGAAGGATTTTCTGTTGAGCCAAGTGTTGAACAAAAATTGAAAGAGAAAGTATTACTAAATTCTGATTTTTTACAATGGATTAATGTCATCAATACAGACAGACTAGAAGGCGAAATGGTTGGTTTATCCGTTGCGTCTGCTATCGCAAGCACAACAAACACAGAAAAAGCAGACCGTCAAACTAAAGACATTACAAAATTAGCTGGTCGTAAATATCGTTGTGAACAAGTTGACTTTGATACGCATGTTCCTTGGGCTCGTTTAGATGCGTGGAGTCAATTCCCTGATTTCCAACAAAAAATTGCAAATCAAACACAAAAAACCATTGCACTGAACTTAATTATGATGGCATTTAACGGCATTAAACGCGTTGAAACATCAAATTTAAGCCAAAACCCACTATTGCAAGATGTTAAAAAAGGTTGGTTACAACAATTACGTGATGATGTCCCAACCCAAGTGATGAATGGCAAAGATACTGACAATAAAATTAAAGTAGGTAAAGGTCAAGAATATAAAAATCTTGATGCTTTAGTGATGGATGCCGTTGATAACTTAATTGATGAAGTCTATGCAGACGATACCGAATTAGTTGTAATTTGTGGCCGTGGCTTATTAAACGATAAATACTTTAACATCGTTAATAAAGACATGTCTGCTCAAGATGAATTAGCAAGCCAAGTATTAATTTCGCAAAAACAACTTGGCGGTTTACGCGCAATTCGTGTGCCATACATGCCGAAAAATGCCATGTTAATTACTCGTCTTGATAACCTGTCTATTTATATGCAGGAAGGTACAACACGTCGTTTTATTATTAACAATCCAAAACGCAACCGTATTGAAGATTTTTTATCTGAAAATATTGACTATAAAGTCGAAGAGTATGGCTGTGCAGCATTAATCGAAAATATTGTACTCGAAGATGCCGAAAAAGTGGCTAGCCAGCCAGGAGCATAATGGAACGCTTAACGCCTGCTCAACGCCATATGCGTAAAGTATCTGCACAACTAGCTCATAGTAAAGAATGTGAATTACTGGCAAATAGTACAGAATACGAAAAAATGCTCTACCTTTTAACTCGGCATAAAAAGGACTTGAAAAAAATCCAGTCCATGGAGCTAAAAGCAGCATATAAAAAACGCATTATCGTAGACTATCTACCATGGATTGAAGGGGCGTTATCAAGCGGAAATGGCTCACAAGATAATGTATTGATGACTTGGCAAGTTTGGGCAATCGACTGCGAGGAATATCATCTTGCATTACAAATTGCGGAATATGCCTTACATCAACAATTAAAGCTCCCTGAGCCATTTACCCGCACGTTAGGCACTATGCTGGCAGAAGAATTTGCAGACCATGCTAAAGTTGCTCAACTGGCAAATAAAAATTTTGAAATCAGCTACCTTGAACGAGTCGCTTATTTAGTTAAAGACGAAGACATGCCAGATGAAAGCCGTGCACGTCTTTACAGAGAATTAGGCTTATTAAAAATGGATACTGATCCTAAAAATGCCCTTGCCACACTTGAGCGAGCATTAGCATTAGATAAAAACATTGGTGTTAAAGGCGAAGTAAGAAAACTGCGCAAACAGCTCAACAAGCCTGATTAAAATAAAACCAATGAATAAATTATGACGGTGGGCCCTGTCTCCTGATACCCTGCCGTTATCACCGAGCCAAAGCGCACCACGCCAGCGGGGCGGACAAAAAATAGCACAAGCTTATTTAAATTGTCCTCACCCCGCTTTTTAAAGGAAAGAAAATGAAAGATGGCTCAATATCCGTCAAGCTCGCACCAAACTTAGAAATGGACTACTTGCAATCCAAAGTGGACGAGCAAGAAACGAGTGATGACATCATCTCAAATGATGGATTTTATCCTGACATCTCTATTGCAGAGTTTCGCAACAGCTCACGTATTGACGGCACAGTCACCACTGCTAGAGCTAAAGATGCCCTCATTGAAGCCATAGCAACAGTCAATGACGAACTCACTACTTTTAAAATAAACGCAAATTCGCCCGCACTTTCAGCCATGGCAAGCTCTAAAATCAATGGCGAAAGCGTCTTGGCGTATCGCTATAAACGTGCAGTACATTGTCTAGCTACGGCAAATCTCTATGAGCGCTACGCCAGCTATGACACCACAGCCGACGGTGAAAAGAAAATGGATATGTTACAAGAAAGCATTAATCAACTGCGTCGTGACGCACGTTTTGCCATCACTGATCTTATTAGTAAAAATCGTATCAACGTGGAACTATTATGAGCATAAAAGTCTATGCCCAACAAGATGATAACTTAGATGCCATCATTTACCGCTATTTTGGCAGAAGCAACGGACTCCTAGAGGAAACCATGTCATTAAATCCTCATTTAAGTGTCTCCGCAATACTTGATATCGGCACTGAAGTGCTCTTGCCAGAAGAGATAAATACCAATGCTATCAAAGCAGATACTCTACAACTTTGGACATAATAAAAATGAATAAAAACTCAGAACAACTCTCTTATTTTGGTGCATTTATCACTTTTTTGTCTGGTTTATCATGGTCAGATTTAGCCTCAATTTTTGGCATCTTATTTGGGCTAGCCACCTTGTTAATTGGCTGGTATTACAAACAAAAAGAGTATGAATTGAAAAAATTAGCCATTGAAAAAGAGTTAGTGCATGAAAAAGACAGCAACTAAATATATCTGTGCCGTCACCGTTATTATTGCATTAGTGCTTGCTAAACATGGCAATCAAATCCGCACCACAGAACGCGGCTTGAAAATCATTGGCAATGCAGAAAGTTGTATTCGCACGCCATATAAATGCCCTGCGGGTTATCTCACCTACGGTATCGGCACGGCAGAAACTAGCGGTGAAAAAATCATAAAAGGCAAAATTTACACAGACACAGAAATTGCTGAAAGCCTGAAACGAAATATCAAGCATGCAGAAGACTGCGTTAATCAATATGCCAACGGTAAACAACTGCCACAAGGCGCATTTGAAGCAGCAGTATCCATTACATTTAATGTAGGTTGTACCACAATGCGCAAATCAACCCTATTTAAATATGCACAACAAGGCAATATCAAAGCTATGTGCAGTCAGTTTAACCGTTGGATTTATGCTAACGGTAAAGTACTGCAAGGATTAGTCAAACGCAGACAGCAGGAGACAGATTTATGTTTGGATTTTTAACGCTAAAAGAAAAAAGTATTTTGCTGATTGGTCCTATTGTGTTGGTCTGCATCATTTTATTTCAGGGCTGGCAAGCGAGCCACTGGCGAGCAGAAGCAATAAAAGAAGAACAATTAAAACGGCAGTGGGAAAGCCAATATGCCCAACTGGCGGATTCGGTAAACGAATTTAACAAACGCACCGAAGCGCTTACCCAAAGCATTAATCAACTGCAAGCTAACCAAGAAAAACGAACATCGGAGCTAAAAAATGCATTACAAAAAAATGAAAATTGGAGCAATAACAATGTGCCTGATGACATTAGTCGCCTGTTCAACCAGCGAAAAAACGCCCATTAAGCCACCAATTTTATGCCCAACTGCAAGCACCACTTGTAAGCAGATCAACATCAATATAAAAACTAATGCAGACTTAGCCAATGCACTAGATGCATCACTCAATATGACAGAATTATGTATCACCGAAAACACCGCATTAAAAACCTGCATTAGAGACTTTAATAAAAACACAGGAACAACTAATAAATGACTGATATATTTGACCGCGCTCAAGCGATTGAAGAAAAACAACGAGAGCTCTCTCTACAAAACCGCTTTAAAGCGGTACACAGAATAAGTTTACAAGAATGTCAAGACTGTGGCGAACCCATCCCCGAACAACGCAGAAAGATGGTACAAGGTTGTACACGTTGCGTAGATTGCCAACAAGTCTATGAACAACGCTTAAAAGGGTTTCGCCGATGAAATCAATATTATTTTTATTAATGCTGATCTCAACAAGTGCGATTGCTAACGAATACGTAATAAAAATGAGCAATGGCTCATTTGGTACTCTCAGCAATTACCCCCCTGTTGTAATCAAAGAAATCTGCATCCGTGGCACGATCTATTTAGTCAGTGACAACGGATACATTACTCCAGAGTTAAACCAATATGGCAAGACTATTGGGTGCACAACAACGGACAACGATAAATGAAAAAACTCAACCAAATCAGAAATGTTTTTGAAAAAAGCAACCCATTTTTTGTGAAAAACCCTGACAAATTGCAACTATGGATTGATGACGGCAAAGTCATTCGCACAGGCACAGAAAATTTGAGCTTTTATTTTGAGTACAAACTCAATATTGTAGTGACTGATTATCCCGAAGACATCGCCACGCTCACCGTGCCGATTTTGTCCTATCTACAAATCAACCAACCTGAGCTGTTTCAAAACACCAACTTGCGCGAAAGTGCGGTCAAATTTACGCCTGATTTTAACAATAACAACACCGCCGATATTCACTTTGAAATCAGCCACATGACTGAACGCGTTTTGGTGACGGATAAAAAAGACGACAGCGTGATCATTGACTACAAACCTGAACCAGTCTGGGATAACGAACGAGTCCGTGTCTATTTTGAAAGTTGGGATGAAGAAAATTTAGTGTTTGATAGTGAAAAAACAAAATGAGCGACAATATTTTACAAGTCAAAACTGCCTTTTCACAGTTATTAGCAAATATCAGCAAACCACGCCGACGCTTGTTATACCAACAAATCGGGCGCGAACTCGCACGCAGTCAACGGCGACGCATTAAAGCGCAACAAAACCCAGACGGCACCGCCTACGAACCACGTAAACAAAACAAAGTGCGGTCGAAAAAGCCGAAAAATCGGGTGAAAAATAAGATGTTTAAGAAAATCACAAGCCCATCACATTTAAAACTCAAACGCAATGATGACGGCTTAACACTTGGTTTTTCTGGCGGTGATGCTGCAATCGCAAACGTACACCAACATGGCTTAAAAAGTCGCATAAGTGATCGGCTAGCATTTAAGGTTAAATACGCCCAGCGCGAATTGCTGGGCTTTACAGATGAAGATGTTGAAATGATTGAGAATTATGTGATTAAGGCGTTGAGTGATAGCGTGTGATTAACTTATATAAATCAACAATAGGGGTAAAGAGAATTTCTAATATAAACCCTACCCCCATAATTATATAACCTGCGCACATAAGGGCATAAGCAATTCCAGAGAGAAAAAATGCACCAAACATAAGAGCTAGTAACCCTAGAACTATCCAAGCAATAATTTCCATAATTCACTCCCTTGTCTTTTTATACAATTTGAACTTTTTTAAATACCCTGTCAATAATTTTCTAACATTAAGGACTAAAAATGAGTAAAAATCTATTTCTCCAAGTCAAACTGGCGGCAGTGGATAAGTTATCAAATACATTCTTGAGTGCATCATCAAAAGTACAAAAGCTTTCGACTTCAATTAAAAATAACCAAAGAACACTGAATCAATTAAAAAAAGCTCAAGAGCGAGTAAAAAACAGTGGTTTTGCTAATGCAGAAATGAGATTAAAACAACGGATTGAGCAAACCACTAAATCAATTAATTCTCAAAAAATGGCTCTTGATAAATTAAATCAATCCCAAAAGCGCAATCAACGCTATCAAAACAGAGTGAATAAGGTAAAAAGTTTGTCCGATAGCGCACAAAATATCGGTCAAAAATCACTTGGTGCAGGCGTTGCTACTTTCGGTTTAGGTGGTTTAATGCTGAAGCCTGCCGTGGACTTTGAACAAAGTTTTTCAAAAGTTCAAGCATTAACACGCCTAGATAAAGTTAAAGACGCAGAAACAATTAAAGCATTGAGAGATCAGGCAATTAATCTTGGTGCAACAACGGCATTTACATCTTCGGAAGTTGCTGATGCACAAGGCTATTTGGCAATGGCTGGTTTTAATGCAAAACAAATTCAAGCATCAATGCAATCAGTCCTGAACATGTCTCTTGCATCAGGGACAGATCTCGCAAGAGTGTCTGATGTTGCATCAGATATTTCATCAGGTTTTAAAATTCCAGCCGACCAAATGGGACGAGTTGCCGATGTTTTAACATTAACTTTCACGACATCAAATACCAGCTTAGAAACACTATATGAAACAATGAAAGAAGGTGCTCCAATTATGACCAGCCTTGGTCAATCAATGGAAAGCACTGCTGCAATGAGTGGATTATTAGGTAATGTAGGTATTAAAGGCACAAATGCTGGTACTGCATTAAAAAATATCGGTTTGAATATGATTGGCAATAAACACTTAAAGAAACTTGGTATTAAAGTTCAAGATGCCAAAGGGAATATGCGTCAAATTCCTGAAATTCTCGCCGACATTAAAAAGAAAACTGATAAAATGGGATCTGCTAAACGGTCAGATACTATTAAAAATATTTTTGGAAAAATTCCTGTTGCAGGTGCTATGGAATTAATTAGCCAAGCCGACGGTGCTTTGCAAAACTATGAAAATATGATTAAAGACGCTGCAGGCACCGTGAATAAAGTTAGTCAAACAATGACTGATAATTTAGCAGGTGATATTAAAGGTTTGCAGTCCGCTCAAGAAGCCTTAGGAATTTCTGTTTATGATACCGTTTCTGGGCAACTAAGAGAGTTAGCGCAAAGTTTCACAGGGGTTTTGCGTAAAGCAAATGATTGGGTAAAAACTAATCCACAATTAGCGGCGACTATTGCCAAAGTCGTTGCTATTGGCGCAGGACTATTAACCTTATTTGGTGGCTTAAGCCTAACATTGAGTTTCTTACTTTATCCAATTCTTAGGGTTATTCTATTTTTAGGTCACTTCGGAAAAGCTTTCGCCGTCATAAAAACAGTGCTTATGGCTTTGCCTACTGTATTTTCCCTTGCTGCCAAAGCGGTGATGTTTTTAGGAACCGCCTTTGTCAAGGCAGGCATTATGATGTTAACCACCCCACTTGGTTGGATTGTCATGGGTATTGCTGCCGTCATTGCCATTGGGGTGTTGCTATATAAAAATTGGGACAAAATCAAAGCCAAATGCGCCGAAGTTTGGGGTGCGATCATGGCAAAAATGCAAGAATGGGGCGCGGTCGTTGACCAAATCACGGGCGCAGTGAAAAATAAATTTAACGAAACTGTAAATAGCATTATAGGGCTTTGGGATAGTGTCACCAGCTCAGTGACAGGTGCTTATAACAAAGTGCTTGATTTCTTAGGACTTGGCGATGATGTGGATAAAACCAATAACAAAATCGTCAATGCAGGCAACCAAACTCAAAAAATGAATACTACAACCCAATTTACTAATGCTACAAATGAGATTGCTAAAGTCGCTATCACTAGTAATGGGCAATTAACTAATTCGCCTTTACCTGAACATTGGATTGGGGGACTCGTCAAAGGCTACGCCAGTGGCGGCTACACAGGCGACGGTGATAAATACGAACCAAAAGGCATTGTACACGGTGGCGAATATGTGATGACCAAAGCGGCAACATCACGCCTTGGCACACCATTGCTTAACGCCCTGAATTACGGTAAAACTGCCATGCTTGCTACAGGTTTAGGTATGAGTGTTGCTATAGCACAGCCTATCAAAGTGGACGACCGTGCACCACTGCGCTCAATACAGACGCAACCTGTGCAAGTCAGTCAGCCGATGAATATCACCATCCATGTCAACGCCACACCAGGACAAGATGCCAATGCCATAGCAAAAGAAGTCGCACGACAAATTGCACAGCTGCAACAACAATCACAAATCAAAGCACGCAACAGTTTGCGAGATAGAGATTAAACACAAAGGGCGAAAGCCCTTTTTTGTTATCTCCAATACCACACGCCCAACCACTCGCACAGAATAGCTAACCTTGCCAAAATGCCAAAAAACTTAACCGCACTTTTGGCTTATGAACGCAGATTTAAACCGCAGAATTGAAAATATTGTCCGCTTTGGCACTATTGCCGAAGTGGATTTTGTTAATACTAAAGCCAAAGTGAAATCAGGCGGAATTATCACTGATTGGTTGCCATTCCACACGTTCCGCACGGGTAATGTGAAAACATGGTGTCCACCAAGCGTAGGCGAACAATGCACAATTTTAGCCGCCAGTGGAGAACTTACCACTGCTGCAGTATTCGTTGGGCTTTACACTCAAAACGCACCGAGTCAATCCTCTGATGAAACCGTGATTGAATTCCCAGATGGTGCACGCATGGTATACAACCACACTACAGGCACATTAAGGGTCACAGGTATTAAAACCACACATATCCAAGCTAGCACATCTATCACCTTGGAAACACCACAAGTCAATATAACTGGCAATCTACAAGTAAATGGAAAAATTAATTCAGGTGGCGACCAAATAGCAGGCGGAATTTCAACCATGAACCACACGCACACAGGCGACAGTGGCGGAAAAACAGGAAAACCGAGCTAATGAATAGATATACAGGCGAAACATTATCAGATGAAAATGAACATATTAAGCAATCAATTACAGACATTCTCACAACGCAAATTGGCACACGCCTACAACGCAGAGATTATGGGTCGAATATCCCAAAATTAATTGACCACCCGATTAATAGAATACTCATGCTACAACTGGCAAGTTGTGCCGTTACCGCCTTAAGAAAATGGGAGAAAAGAATAAAAATACGCCAATTCAAGCCAATCTTTGCTAATGGAAAAATAACCGCCAATATACTAGCAACAAGAGGTAATCAAATAAAAACAATTGATTTCAACGATATTTTTATAGGACATAAACATGAGTGAAATTGTCGATTTATCAAAACTAGATGCTCCTAACGTGCTAGAAGATTTAGATTTTGAGCAATTACTCGAAGAGCGTAAGGCAAGATTTATATCACTTTATCCTGATAATGAAAAGGCATTTTGGACTAAACGGTTATCGCTTGAAAGCGAACCGATTGTTAAGCTATTAGAAGAAAATTGCTACATGCAGTTACAAGAAAGACAACGAATTAATGAAGCTGCTAAAGCTACAATGCTTGCCTATGCCACTGGCTCAGACTTGGATGTCATTGCCGCTAATTTTAATGTTAAACGTTTAGTTATTCAGCCAGCGGATAATGCCGTTACACCTGCGATATCAGAAATTTTAGAAAGCGATGAAGAGCTTCGCCTACGCTGTCAACTGGCTTTTGAGGGATTATCTACTGCTGGTCCACGAGCATCTTATATTTTTCATGCGCTGTCTGCACATGCTGATGTTGCTGATGTCTCAGTGATATCGCCAAGCCCTGCTAATGTCACAGTAACAGTGCTGTCACGTAATGATGATGGTGTTGCCAGTAAAGAATTATTAAATACTGTCGCAAAAGCATTGAATGATGATTCTGTGCGTCCTATTGCCGATCGTGTGTTAGTGCAAAGTGCCTCAATAACAGAATATCAAATTAATGCCAAAGTTTACTTATATAAAGGACCCGAAGCAGAACCAATTAAAAATCAAATATTATCTCGTCTTAATAAGTATGTGAAAGAACGTCGAAGATTAGGACGAGATATTACGCTATCAAGTATTTATGCGGTGATACATACCGAAGGTGTACAACGAGTTGAATTATTAAATCCAACCAAAGATATTCTATTAGATGATACCAAAGCGACGAAATGTACCGCACTAAATATTGAGGTAAAAATATCTGATGATCAATAAAACTTTATTACCAATAGGCTCAAGCAAATTAGAAATACGTGCTGCAGAATGTTTAAAAATAGCCACAGACAACCCTATTATAATTAAAGATTTAATCAACCCTAATAGTTGCCCAGAGAAATTACTACCCTATTTAGCTTGGGCATTCTCTGTTGATAAATGGGATGAAAACTGGGCAGAACAAGCAAAACGTAATGCAATTAAACAAGCCTATCTAATCCATAGGCATAAAGGGACCATCAGTGCAATAAAAAGAGTCATCGAACCTATTGGTTATCTCATTGAATTAAAAGAGTGGTTTAATGCTACCCCACCTGCAACACCTGGCACGTTTGAAATTACCGTTGAAGTGCCAGAATCAGGACTAAACGAACAAACCTATAAAGAACTTACTCGATTAATAGATGATGTAAAACCCGTATCTAGACATCTCACTCAACTAGCCATCGCCATCTCACCTGTAGGCATGGCAAATCTTTTTATCGGTCAAAATACAGGTGAAATTATTAACATTTACGGATAATTAACATGACAAAAAACTATTATGCCGTCATTACCGAATATGGACAAAATGCCATAGCACAAGCGACAGCCAATAAACAACCGTTACAAATCACACATATGGCTGTAGGTGATGGCAACGGTAAAGCCATTACACCTACTGATACTGCAACAAAATTAACGCATGAAGTTTATCGTAATACTATCAGTGCCATTCAGCAAGATCCAAAAAATCCAAAACAAATCATATTTGAACTAACAATCCCTGAGTCATCAGGAGGTTATTACGTTAGAGAAATGGGGATTTTTGACAATAAAAATAAGTTAGTAGCAATAGCAAACTGCCCTGAAAGCTACAAACCACAATTGGACAATGGTAGTGGCAAAATCCAAATATTACGCATGATATTGCTATTCAGCTCATCTGATAATGTAACTTTGACTGTGGATGATAGTGTTATTTTTATCACTCGCCAGCAATTTACTCCTAAAACTATTAATGATAATAGTCAAAATGGTTACGACGAAACAGGACATTCACATTTTATTGAAAAAGCCACAACGTCACTAAAAGGGATAACTAAACTCAATAGCTCCACGGATAGCAACAGCGAATCAGAGGCGGCAACACCTAAAGCGGTTAAAACAGCCTTTGACGCTGCCAAAACAGCTAAAACTGCAGCTGATAATGCACAACAGACTGCCAATGGTAAATGGACGGCAACAGATGCCACAACATCACAAAAAGGAATAACTAAACTCAACAGTTCCACTAATAGCAATAGTGAATCAGAGGCGGCAACACCTAAAGCGATTAAAATTATTAAAGATTTAATTGATGCTTTAACTCGTAATTTAAATAATTACATCCCAAACAGTAAAAAATCCAATGCTATAAATAGTAACAGCGCTGATACTGTCGCTACAAGTGTTGCAGTTAAAACC